>NZ_QSCM01000039.1 GCF_003463065.1 Blautia sp. OF03-15BH | reverse complement strand
GTAGGATCTTCTTTCTTGCCTGGTTCTACCGGTACGTCCGGGTTCTCCGGATCAGGGCTTGTTCCTTTGGCGGTTGCTTCATTGACTACGCTGCCTGCAAGGATGTCTTTTTCGGTTACGGTGTAGCTGGCGGTAAATGTTTTCTCTGCGCCAGGTGCCAGTTCTTCAATCTTCCATGCCTTGTTGCCGATGTTTCCGGTAAGCTTATCCGTTACTTCGATGTCTTTGATCGTCAGGTTTCCGTCATTCTTCACGGTGATCTGGTAGGTGATCATTTCGCCAAGGGCATAGCTCTCGTCGTTTGCAGGGCTGCTGGTCGTGGTCTTTTCCACGGTCAGGTGAGGATTCGGATCAGCCGGGATCACTTCATCCGTTCCCGTGTATTCTTTTCCATTACTGAAAATAGCGGTTGCTGTATTTCCGAATTCACCTCTGAGGATATCCTCTTCTGTGATCGTGTAAGTTGCTGTGGTCTCTACAGACTCACCAGGCTGTACATCTGTAAACTTGCTTTCACCGGTAATGGTAACTCCCGGCTGCTCTGTGATGGTGATGTCCTGAGCCTCTGCGTAGATGTTCTGTACGGTGATCTTGAAAGTAACCATATCATTAAGGTTATATTCTTTACCTTCATGAGTCTTTGTTACAACACCGGTGACATTCTCATCTGTGACAGTCAGTGTTCCATATTCCTTCTTGATCACGTAGTTGGATGCTTTGGTCTCCGGAACTGCCGCTTTTGCCTTTAACATACGGCTCAGTTTTACAGTGCTTCCATTCAGAGTATAAGTGAAAGTATTTTTACTGGAGCCTACATAAGTCTGGCTTCCGGTCACATCGTAAGATGCACTTTCGCCTTCTGCAAAACCGTCTCCGCCTACCGTTACTTTCTGGTTGGTCAGTGCAGTTCCATCGTAAGCTTTGCTGTCACTTGCACTGGTCATGGTTACCTGTCTCGGGCTGATCGTAAGCGTTCCGTCTTCGATCTTGAAGGTTACGTTTGCAAAGTTGGTGTTGTTGTTCGTGAAATCTTCCGCTTTCAGCTTCATGTCATAGCTTCCGGCGTCTGTTCCCTTCACTTCTGCGTTTCCGCTGAAGGTGAAGTCGGATGTTGTATACAGAGGATTGCTGATGCTCACATCATAACCCGTCACAGTATGCTCGATTCCATCGTATTTCGTACTTACGCTGTGCTCAGTGATCGTTACGGTCACTTCATCCGTTACCGGAGTGATGCTCAGTTCGCCTTCGCTCATCTCGATCTGATAGTTGCTGTCTTTGTATGCTTTTGCCTTTTCGATCTTGATGGTGTTGGTTACCGGGCTCTCAGATACGTTGGTCACACTTCCGGTTGCCTTCGCAGTTGCTTCTCCCTCAACAAATCCTTTTCCGCCTACCGTTACTTCCGGTCTGGTCAGAGGAGTTCCGTCGTAAACCTTGCTGGCAGTCTCACTGCTCAGGGTTACCGGTCTCGGGGTGATCGCAAGTGTTCCGTTTACAGTCTGGATGCTGTTGTAGTTTCCTGCATTCGCTACTGCGTACTCAGTGATCTTATTGTTTCCTGCAACAGTGTCTTCCACGTTGGTCACGCTTCCGGTCACCACTGCCGTTACTTCATCGCCGGTCGGAAGGATGTATTTTCCTTCTTCGTTGGCTGTGATCTCTGCTCCGTCATAGGTTACTGTATAGCTTCCGTCACTGTGGGCACTTCCGTTATACATCCAGCTATTGCTGGCTGCTGTGATCACAATGGCTTTCTCGCTGGCTGTTACCGTCAGGGTTCCAGGAAGCTTTGTGATCGTGTAGTTGCCTTCTTTGTAGCCTTCGCCTTCAACGATCTCAATGGTATTGGTTACAGATTCTCCTGCCTTGAGAGCGCTTCCGGTTGCCTTTGCAGTTGCTTCTCCTTCTACAAAACCGTCTCCGGTGATTGTTACTTCCGGTCTGGTCAGCGGTGTTCCGTCATAAGCTTTGCTGGCAGTCTCACTGGTCAGGGTTACCGGTCTCGGGCTGATCGTAAGTGTTCCGTCTACGATCTTGAAGGTTACCTTTGAAAAGTTGGTATTGTTATTGGTGAAATCTTCCGCTTTCAGCTTCATGTCATAGCTTCCGGCGTCTGTTCCCTTCACTTCTGCGTTTCCGCTGAAGGTGAAGTCGGATGCTTTATACAGGGAATTGCTGATCTTTGTCACATCATAACCCGTTACGATATGCTCGCTTCCATCGTATGTTGCACTTCCGCTGTGCTCAGTGATCGTTACGGTCACTTCATCCGTTACCGGAGTGATGCTCAGTTTGCCTTCGCTCTTCTTGATCTGATAGTTGCTGTCTTTGTATGCTTCTGCCTTTTTGATCTCGATGCTGTTGGTTACCGGGCTCTCAGATACGTTGGTCACGCTTCCGGTTGCCTTCACAGTTGCCTCACCTTTTACAAAACCGTCTCCGGTGATTGCTACTTCCGGTCTGGTCAGCGGTGTTCCGTCATAAGCTTTGCTGTCACTTGCACTGGTCAGGGTTACCTGTCTCGGATTGATCGTCAGGCTTCCGTCTTTTACTACTACTTTGATGTTGCTGTAGTTCGGAGAGGTCACGGTAAAGTCTTTGGCTGTCAGGCCCATCTGGT
>NZ_QSCM01000038.1 GCF_003463065.1 Blautia sp. OF03-15BH | reverse complement strand
ATATAGTATATCATAACGCGAATAATATTGCAATAGGATATCGAACATATTTTCTCTTTATAAAGTTGGATACAACTGTTTTAGAACCTTTTAGAACATATATTTCTTATTTACCATGTGCAGATATGCACAGTTTTCGCTTTCATCTCGGCAATTAAATTACCGAGGATTCCCGCTTATTTTCCTAAAACGTCGCGAATAAAATGAACAGCAACTGAATTAAAAATCATCGCTGCAAAGTTAAACAGTAAGAACATTGCGAACAGAGGAAAAGAATATTTGCTACTGAAAACATATTTTATCTGTGTTTTCACCGGTGTGGAAGGTCGCTTTGTAGATTCATGAAGCATCTCTGCCGCGGCATCAAACATGTCTGGATCTTCCTTACAAATAATGCCTGTAAGGAACGGAAGCAGAAATCCAAGGGAACAGAAGATAAAACTCATACCGCGGTATCCGGTCTCATATCCTCCAAAATACATTAAAATCGGTACTCCATAGGCACCTACGACTAATTGAGATATTTGCCCGAGCAGGTTGAACACCATAAATACAGGAAGTGCAACAAAAAATGATGTACCAAGGATCCACGGTCTGGCTTTCCCGATCTTCGTGTGTATCCGGTCAATGATAAAACCGCTTAAAAATTCTGTCACTGCGTTGATAATACGTCCGGCAGACATCATAAAAGCAATAAACGACATGGACAACAGCAGATTGTCGGTCAGATACAGTGTTAAAAAGAACCAAGAATACCACCCAGACAATATTCATTCTTAGCAAAAGACATAGGATCACCTCACAAATAATCTGAGATCATTATACCATTTCCTGACATAAATTTGTTGTTTTATATGAAATTTTCAAGGTTCGCACGGGTGTACCTTTTGCCCCCCCTAATCATAAAATGGATTTTTTGTTATCATTTTTCTATAATTTCCAGGGGTTTTCGAATAATATTTTTTAAACTGAGCGATAAAACTTCCCTCATCCGAAAAGCCCACCTCCTGAGCGATTTCAGAGATCCGTGTGTTTGTGTCCTTAAGCAATTGTTCTGCATGAATAACCCTGCACTGTGTCACATACTGATTAAATGTCATACCTGTATTTTTTTTGAATAAACGGCAAAAATATTCTTTGGAGAAGAAAAAATGTTCTGCTACTTCACTGGTCTTGAGATTGCTGCTGTAGTTTTCATGAACATAATTAAGAACATGTTCAAAACGCTGAAAACTTTCCGAACTTGTCGCTTCGAACTTTTCCCGTTTCATACAACATTCTGTTGCAAGAATATACACAATTTCACAAATTTGTTTGATTGCATAAATATTCATATATGCTGCATCTTGTGTTTTACATTTCTTATTCATTTCTTCAAGAAGTAACTGTATCTTCCGTTCTGCCATATTGTTAAGAATAAAGTAACAGTTATCATAATCTGGAATTACTTTTTTTAGAAAATCGTAGCTGATTTGTATCGTAACCCCTGTAACGCAGATCCCGCCCTGTGGAAAAAAAGGGATAGACGAATGGACTTCTCTGCTGTTTATCACAACAACATGTGAAGGCGTTACATCTTCAATTCTTCCATTTATAAAGAAGCGGGAAGAGCCTTCAAAAGCCGTATTTATTTCCAACTCTGGATGCCAGTGACTTTTTATGATTGCACTGTCCGCCCGGGTATGGCGAATCAATCGTCCAGGAACGATTCCGTTTAGTTTTACTTTTTCATAAATTCCATAATCTTTTATTTGTTATACCTCCCTGTCTGGATTTCAATCAAATAGGAGAGAGTGATTATTTTCCGTCATCAATAAACGTAGTACGCATTTCTGTATCCCATAGAGATATGTGTAGTATTCTCATTGCGAGAACTCATGTAAAGTATATCAGATTAATTTAAAAATGTCTAATAAGTATGATATGGGTGTCAAAACACTCATTTTATAGTAACTCATTAACTAACGTACCTTGAAAATTTCATATAAGACAACAAATATTTCATATTAGTAGTGTTTTCCATTAACATACATTCAGATTCTTTGTTACTTTTTTAGCTGTTTGCTGAAAGTAAGGCGCACTGATCCAGACTGTCCAGATATGCTGACAGTTTCTTAAAATTCAATGCCGCAAGTTTAATTCCGAACCGAAGCTTTGTGGCTAAAAGTCCTCTGACCGGCATGTGATCGATCTGATATTTTCTTCTAAGGATGGACGGAATGGTCTCAACCCCATTCCTGATACGGGCCAGGGCTTTAAACTGCTCTGTTTTCATTGCCCTCTGACTTTTTGCACTGTCAGATGATCTCTTTGAAAGGAAGAGCACGCTTGTCCTGTTGAACATCTTAGGCTGGCACTGATCCCGGTGAGGGCAGTTCTCACACTTATTGCGTGGAAATGAGATCCGGCATTGCCCTGTCTGCTTGATATAGCTGCAGCTTTTCGGGGCATTTCCGGCAGGACAGCTGATAACCCTGGTCCCTTCTTCTGTGAATAAGAAATTATTCATTCTTAGCAAAAGACATAGGATCACCTCACAAATAATCTGAGATCATTATACCATTTCCTGACATAAATTTGTTGTTTTATATGAAATTTTCAAGGTTCGCACGGGTGTACCTTTTGCCCCCCTAATCATCGTAATAATAATGATGACAAAGAATTCATTTTACAAAAATGATTAGTCAATATTTCTAAATTTAAAGGTTAATTCTCCTGTATCTTCCAATATACTATCCATGATATCTTTTAGGAAAATAAGCGGGAATCCTCGGTAATTTAATTGCCGAGATGAAAGCGAAAACT
>NZ_QSCM01000037.1 GCF_003463065.1 Blautia sp. OF03-15BH | reverse complement strand
TTCCATTTATCCTGCTTCAAAGTTCCCACTCCCTTTTCATCAAATGTATAGCTCTTTCCGTCAATGATCTGCTCACCAGAGACCATGACAAAAGTTTTCGGATCAAAATCAACCTCCAATGATAAGCTGCGGCCTCTTCACCGGCGTTACTTTCGTCAGCTGAAACGCCCGCTCAATACTATATCGTTTGTTGATCTTTCTCAACTCATTTGCTGTAATGTACTCCCGATCTCCTTGCATGATATGAAATCCGTATTTTTTCAATATTGCCTTCCACTGCTTTTTTTCGTCTTCCGTACAGTTTCCCATTTTTGTCAATGCTTCAAACGTACTCTGAGAAAAATGGCAGGAATGGTTGATCTTCGTCATATATTTAGACAGATCCGGGATGTCATCATTTGGATAAATGGCATTTCCACTGTCAGACATTTCATATACCCATTGGCAGAAATCCTCATCCAGACGGAAACGCATTTTCTCAAAAAGAGGATCCACAAGCATATCATATTTCTCTTGTAAAGTCATAAACATGTATGCATACTGGCTTTTGCAGCGCATAAATGGCTGATATCCAACCGGTAAAATGATATTTTCTCCTTTCACGTTTTCCTCTGCCCACTTCATATCCGTGATTTCACTGGGAGACCGATAAAGAACTGCATATCTGGAATCACCGCCTAATTTTTTCACGTTGACTCTGGAATCCTCTTTTTCAAAATCAGCTTTCGTAAGTGGATGCCATTTCCCGTCATTTCCGAATTTACAACAGGCAAAAAATAATGCTGTAAGCAAATCGCCAGTTACATCCATCATAGGTGTCCATAATCCATAATGCTGCGCCAACGCCAGATAATTCACTGTAGAATTTCCCCAACGCTTCACTGCATCAAAATGATCGAAAAAGCCACATCCCTCGTCCCAGCGCAACCGGTTTACAATTTCCTGCACCTGAAATGGTAGTTTCGGGTCCATGTTCCGATAGGCACTTGGCCTGGACTGCCCGTAAAACGCATTTTCTCCACGGTAATAATATCTGGTTTTTGGTTGTGTCATAACAGTTCCTATGATCGGATAAGTCAGCTGGATCCCAGGAACATAAGAATCTATCATGGCCTTCACAATTATATTCAGCAAGGCCATTTCCTGTCGAATCTTCTGTTCCAAATCCAGCTGCTCTTTCTCTGTCATGCCTTCTTTATTCACGATCCAGGTAAACAATCCCTCTCTGCTATCCGGTAATATTCCAAGAAACTTTGCCGCTTCCAGCGTTGCTTTCCCTGCTGTTTCCCTGTCATTACTGGAGATTAATGGCAACATCTCAACAAGTTTAACCGACGTTACTCTGTCCTTTTCGTCTTCGGCAAGCATATTCCGGATCTCGTCCGTTGTTACAAGAGACATATCCTCACATTTTCGTACAATGTGCCTCTTCTGATAAGCAGAAATACATTTTTTCCAGTCCACTCGATCTCCATATATGGTGCGCAAATGTTTATTTATAATAGCCCAGGAGTTTTGGTAACTCATGGTGACGGTTGAAATTTGCTGCAATTCTTCCGGCAGCAAATTCCAAAACGCTTTCTCCTGCTGCGTCATATCTTCTAATTTCATTTTTTTATAACCCCATTCACCCCTGATAACTCGCTAGAATCGCAAATGCAAACATGATTTTTCAATCTTTATGTTCTCTATTTTATGCTTTCTCATAAATCCATCTGCTGCCCTGATATCCAACGCAGTATTATTTAATGGAGCAAGTACCAGCTTTTGTATCTGTCCCTCTTCTTGTTTCCGTATTGGGACTTTAATAAAAGGAATCAGCATATCTCTTCCACAGCGGTACTCTACATCACCTTCTGCTTTGCAGATCACCCGATATTCTTCTTCCGCCTGAAATAAAACAGATTTCATTCCCATTCCATAATAGGCCACTACCTTTGCACAGGCCGCTCCAATGATTCTTTGATCATCTGGACTTGCTTTCAATTTTTCTTTTAAATATTGCCATCTTTCCTTTTTATGAGTAAAAGTTTTCCCATCTCCAAGAAATTCATCTATGATCATCTCCAATGTATCCCGGATCAGACACTTCTGTTCTTTTTCCTTATAGATCACCCGGACACAGGTGAGGAAACTTCCCGGCACGAGAATTTTTTCCAGATCCATTCCAAGACAGCATCCCGGATTGGCAAATTCAGCCCAGAGTGTCAGGTTATCTGGATTGGTAGAAAATGAGATCACGAAATATTCTGTTAAACTTTCCGCTACCAATTTTTCAAAAATGCTTGCCAAAAAATTCGCCACCGGATTCTTCGGACTGAATTCACCAAATTCTTCTATCAAAACATCTTTCAGGATTTTTTGCACATAAGAAAATTCTTCCTCATCATTCAGATAACGATACTCTGTCGCCCAAAAGCACCTGTTCTCAATGATACTTTTCATACTTTCCATTTTGGTGTAATGATAGATCAACTCACCGCGTTTTAAATCCGCCCGGCGAAATGCCCCCTGTTCGACTCCCTCAACGATTTTCTGATATAACTTACTATTTTTCTCCAAAAAAATCCTCTTCTTTCGCACTTAAATAGTTGCCCAGGAATAATGGAAACAGACGGCAAGAACAGCGTGATCGCTACACGGTTACGTTCTATCGCCTGACTTTTTTCCACGCCATGCATCAGTTCCCCATAATCCAGATGTAAAAATATCGAGCCCTTTATCAATGTACACTTTGAATTATACAGGAAACTTATCTAATAGCTTTCTCATCTGATCCGGATTACAACACGATACATGTGTTAAAGAGTTTCTGCATTCCGGAAACTGTCCTTTACGGCTACAACATCTTCGTGGTAGGTCATGCCGTACCGGGTGTCATTGGTCTTCAGAACCTTCACGGGCATCTTACCTTCAACCTTTCATACTCGTAATAGAAATATAGGCTATTATCACACGTTTTTCCTCTACAGTCGAGGTACACTTAGATGGTCAGACCCCAATGCTAGGTTCAAGCCACCATGTTCTGAAACAGGACTCTTGCCAAAACAAGAGTCCTGTTGTATAATCAAATCAGAAGATGACCGGACACAATGTTCCGGTTGCCCTCAAAAGAGTGTATAAATAAAGTTATAGCATCTTACTGTGGCGGTGGGATGCTATTTCTTTTTATGTTGATCTATGTAGCTCAATGCTGTAAAAATTACTAACAATAAAGTCAAGACTTCCATTGTATTCATAGGGCAGCACCCCCTTTCATTAAGACAGAGGGCATAAAACGAAACCTGCATCCGGCTTCCACCTTTAGGTAGCCAGTCCCCGATGCCACAATATTCGCACAATCTGACCCCAATGTTGGAGCTAGAATCAATAGTTTCTAAGTTCTTCCTCAATCGCATTTCGAGCATGCGCGATTCTTAACATCTGATCTTCTGCCGCCCTCTCAGAAGGATATTTGTCAGCATAATTATAAGTGCTGTTTATCTGAACCACATATTCTCCTGCTTCTTCTGCCACACACATAGTGACATGCTCCCACCACTTAAATCACTGATTTTGAAGTGGGGGCTTCTTGCTCAATGG
>NZ_QSCM01000036.1 GCF_003463065.1 Blautia sp. OF03-15BH | reverse complement strand
ACGACAAACCCTCAAGTTTGCCCCTCACGAAGAGAGACCCTCAACAAGTTTGATTACCCTTTTTTGTTGCCTGCATTTAGAAAACAGATACCACAGAAAGGTTCTTTACTTTCGATGAGCTTAAACTCCATGACACAGTAATCACACTGATGGAGAATTAAAAAACAAGAAAATTTGATAAATTTCGGAAAATGAAGTCCGATTTTGCATCCACAAGTACAAAGTATATGAAGAGATAAATATTCAAAACACAGGAGGTACTGATTATGCAGAACAAATTATTTTTAAAGGCAGCCGATATATGTGAACTTTTGGAAGTAAAACAGACATCGGCTTATGAGATCATCGGAAATCTGAACAAGGAACTGGAAGAATAGGGATATCTGACGCTTAGAGGAAAAGTTCCGACAAAGTATTTTGTGAAGCGTTTCTACGGAGTAGAAGATACTTGTGAGATTCCACAGGAAGAGGGAAAGGAATGGTTTCATGCGTAAGAGAAAAATGTATTTATCAGTGGAAGACATTGCAGAACTCTTTGGATTATCAGTTTCGTTTGCTTACCGGGTGGTGGAAAGAATGAATGCCGATCTGGCAAGCAAGAACTTTTATGTGATTCTCGGTCGGGTACCAACCCGTTATGTAGAGGACAAGATCTATGGTCTGGAACATGTTGAGCAGTATTTGAAGAGGTTTATATGCTGGAAAAAGAAACCGAAAAATCGGATGCTAGAAAAGTAGCTGTGCTGATGAAAGGATATCTGCAGTCGATGAAGTCAAATATTCGAGAAATCATTCGTTATATTGATGACACGACACTTGAAAAATCAAATGATAAAAAGAAAGATAAACAGGAATCTACGAGTACTATACCAGAGGAAGTGCAGGAATTTGTGAATCTGATAATTACAGAGCATATGGGGAAAGCATATTCAGAATGGAAGTTAAAGCAGGATAAAGAGCCAGTAAGTGAGATTGATAAGAAATACCAGAAATTACTGGAAACGTTATCCCCAGAACAGGAAGAAGTGATTACGGAATACTGTAATGCAATTTTCAGCAGTGAAGCAGATACAGAAGAGTTTTTCTATCGGTTGGGATTAAAAGATGGACTGAATCTGAAAAATACGGTAAAATCTGTATTAGAAATGATATCATGAAATCGGAATTTTTGAGGAGATAGATATAAAATGACCTTCCAATTAGTTTGTATAGAACCAAAAGAATTAACGCAATACAAGGCGGATATGCAGGAAGCATTTCAGAAAGGTTTTGAAGATGCTTTTGGGAAAACAGATGCTGTTATTCTGCCTGAAAAGGACATTGACCAGTCGCTGAATGCGGAGGGTTCTGCTGTCTATAAAGCCGTTGTCGATGGAGAAATGGTGGGCGGTGCTGTTGTTATTATCAATGAGAGTACACAGCATAACCATCTTGACCTGCTTTTTGTAAAGAACGGAGTTCAGAGCAATGGTATCGGTAAGAAGATATGGTTTGAATTGGAACGAATATATCCGAACACGAAAGTATGGGAAACCTGTACGCCGTACTTTGATAAGCGCAACATTCATTTTTATGTGAATGTCTGCGGCTTTCATATTACAGAATTTTTTAATGAAAAACATCCTATGCCGGATACACCGGACGATTTTGTCGGTGATGGCAATGAGGGAATGTTTGCGTTTAAGAAGCAAATGCGTTTATGAAATTCCAGTTTGTATGGGAATTTATCAGAAAATGAGGAATAGTTGAAATGGAGGCGCTATAATAACATGAAGATTGAAGGGAACCAGAAAGAACTGGATGCAATGGTAGAATTTCATAAGGGAAACCGTGTCGAGGGACTGAGACTGCAAGAAGAATTTGCAGCGGAATTTCGTAAGGAGTATAAAGACAAAGATCACTGTCCTTGCCTGAAAGCCTGTCGTTATCACGGAAACTGTAAGGAATGTGTAGCAATCCACAGAGCGCATCAGGAACATGTTCCTAATTGTATGCGACCATTGATTAATAAAAAATTGAAATTGATGTCAGAATTAACAGAGCATACCTTGGCAAATGAAATAGAAGCTCCACATGAGATTTTAAGAAAATAGGCAAGTCAAATTCAAGTTTTTGAAACTGAGAAATTGGTATTTTAAGAGGAGGTATGTATTATGAATATAGGATTTTGGTCATGTATAATTTTGGTTATACCATTTGTAATTATAGGTGTGTTATTTGCGATTTTTAAGGAAAAAGCAACTAAATTTGTTTCAGGATTTAATTCATTTTCTAAAGAAGAACAGGCAATGTATGATAAAGCTCAGATCTCTCGTGATATAAGAAATCAGTGCTTCATATGGACTGTTATAATGTTAGCAGGAGCGACATTATCCTGCTTTTTAACCCCATATATGGCTATACCAACCTATATTATTTGGTTAGTTCTGTTTTTTAGAGAAGTCCACTTTGATAATCATAAAGCGTTTAAAAAATATTTATTAAAATAAATTATTGTTTGCAGGAGATGCTTATTTATGAAAAAAGGGATAAACAAATCAATCTTATTTTACATTGCATCAGTTCTGTTTTTCATAGCGTCAGCTATTGGCTTTACGAGTGGAAATGAAAGTTCTATGGCTATAGTATGGTTATGTCTTGGTTCTTCATTTCTTTGCTTGGGTTCGACTCATAAGAAAAAGGAAAACAATACAGATGATAAATAATTTCCTGCTTGTATTGTTGGAAAATCGGAATTCATAGAGTTCTTTTGTGATTTGCAACTGCTGGTTGACAGATTTACAGCCTGAAATGGTGGAATGCAAACAGCAAAACTGTTATATTGAGCTCATAAAATCTGCAAAAGGAGAAAAAAATGATTTTAGCTGATAAGATTACAGAGGAAAGAAAAAAGAATGGATGGTCACAGGAAGAACTAGCCAATCAGTTGGGCGTATCCAGACAGGCAGTATCTAAGTGGGAAAGTGCAGGAGCTGTTCCAGATTTGCAAAGAATTTTACAGATGTCGGAGCTATTTTGTGTTAGTACAGATTACCTATTAAAAGATGAAATGAAAGCAGAAAATATCACCTATCACGAAAGTACTGAAAGCTATGCAGAACCGTTGAAAAAAGTAACTATGGAGAATGCAAATGAATTTCTTGACATGAAAAGAAATGGATCCAAAGTAGTGGCAAACGCAACAAGTATGTGCATCTCAAGTCCAATATTATTGATTGTTCTTGTGACAATGGCAGAAGATGGCGTATTTCATGTTTCGGAATCTCTGGCAACAGTATTTGGATGTGTTTTTTTGCTTGGAATGGTTGCGGCAGCCGTCTTTTTGTTTATTACATATGGAATGCGAGAATCACATATGGAACATTTTGAAAAAGAATGCTTTGAAACAGAGTATGGTGTATCTGGAATAGTACGAGAAAAAAAAGATTCCTATGAACCGATTTTTATCAGAGGAACAGCTGTTGGGGTAGTGCTTTGTATACTGGCAGTGATTCCGACAATTATTGCTGGAGCCATGGAAACGTCTGACTATTGTTGCGGCCTTTCCGTTGGATTGCTGCTATTCATACTTGCAATAGGAGTGAATCTGTTGGTTCGTGTTGGGATAGTAAAAAGCAGTTACGATACCCTTCTTCAGGAAGGCGAATATACAAAAGAAGAAAAACTGTTTAAGAAAAAGACTGACACGTTTTCTGGTGTATATTGGTGCTTGACTACAGCGATTTACCTTGCATGGAGTTTCTGGACGATGAGCTGGGATATTACATGGATTGTATGGCCGGTTGCTGGTGTTTTGTTTGCAGCATTGCTTGGTGTGGTGAAAATGGTGTTAAAGAATGGCAGTGAAACTCAGTACTATATTTAAGATGGAGTTAAGTTTTTTTCGCATATTATACGCATCCAGAAATTCCAGTTGACCGAGTTCTTTAGAACGAAGGATTGGTGGATTAGAAAGTGTCTTTTACAGGAAGGTGATTAGATGAATGATCAATTCTTACAAGGGGTAATATTCGATTGGAATAGAATTGATAACGATAGTTATTTAAAGAGAATTAAGGCTTTTAAGGGGATTCAAAAACTTGATTTCAACAAAGCAATCACCTTTTTTGTCGGAGAAAATGGCAGTGGTAAATCAACTTTATTGGAGGCACTTGCCGTAGCACATGGTTTTAATCCTGAAGGTGGAACAAAGAATTATGTTTTTTCTACGCATGATACACATTCAGAGCTGTGTGATGCGATAAGAATTTCCAAAGGTTATCGAAAGGAAAAGTGGGGTTATTTTCTTAGGGCTGAAAGTTTTTATAATGTTGCAACGAAGGAAGAAGAATATGCAGATCTCGCACATCCTTCTGCCAAATATCATGAAAAATCACATGGAGAGAGTTTTCTCGCATTGGCACAGAACAATCTGCATCCAAATGGCTTGTATCTTTTTGACGAGCCGGAAGCTGCATTATCGCCGCAGAGACAGCTTACATTGTTGATGCAAATATACAGATGTGCAAAAGAGGGAGCACAGTTTATTATAGTTACGCATTCGCCAATTTTGTTAGGAATACCAGATGCAGATATCTATTGTTTTGATAATGGACGCATACATCTGTGCGAATATGAGGATACAGAGAGCTACCAGGTAACAGAAATGTTTATAAACAACAGGCAGATGCTGTTGGATAGATTACTAACAGATTAGATAATAAAGAAATTGACAACTTCAAGTTTGTAACGAAGGTATTTGCGATGAAAGGAATTAAGATTGAGTTATTGGGGATTGCAATAATACCTTTAGGAATTGCTGTGACAACAAATAATTTTTGGGGATATGTCCTAGGTGTTCTTGGATTTGGCGTCGCTGTAATTGGCTGTTTTCTAAAAGATAATCACTGATAACTTCTTGTTTGAAAAATTGAGAAAACGTAATATTGAACAAAAAGAAATGCACAGTCTCGCTTATCGTGAACTGTGCATTTTTGTAAATAAATACTTTTAATTAGCCGATTACGGCATCCTCTGCTGTAAAATGTTCCAGAGAATTTTCTTTTACCTGAATGCAGATATAAGTAATTCCAGAAATATCGGATGCAAAAAACTGACGCTTTGCAGTAGGTGCGATTTTTAGCCAGTCTCCAGTTGAAAGGCTAATTTCTTCTCCGTCAATTATGGCTTTGCCGTTACCTGAAAGAATTCCATAGATTTCTTCATTTTCTTTATGAGAATGAACAAATGGGACATTTGCTCCTGCAGGTAGTTCGTTTAAACTGATTTCTGCACCTGTTAAAGACAACTTTTCATGCAGCTCAATTCGGTTTTCCTTTCCAATAGTTGTTTTTGTGTAATTTGCCATAATAACCTCCATAGTTAATTTGTAGTTTCTGGTTGCTTGGTATTAGTATAGTGTGAGACACATACAAAAACAAGTACGCACCTTTTTGTAACTGTACACTCAAAAATGAATGTGTTACAATAGACTCGGAGGTGAGAATTATGAGAGCAAAAGAAGAATTACCGGAATGCCCAGTTGCAACAGCAGTATCTCTTATCGGAGGAAAATGGAAACTGCTGATTTTGCGTAACTTGAAAGAGCGTCCATGGAGATTTAATGAGCTACAACGAAGTATAGATGGTATTTCACAAAAGGTTTTGACAGATAGTTTAAGACAAATGATGAGTGATGGGCTGGCATATCGCCACGATTACCATGAGCAGCCACCGAGAGTTGAATACGGCTTAACGGAACTCGGGACAAAAATGCTTCCAATTGTTAATTCACTTGCTGACTTTGGTAACTACTATAAATCAATTATTGAACAGAATTAAGGACGTTAGTATTTGAAAAGCTTGAACAATTCCAGTTTGGAGAATTGAAAAAAACGGAATTTACCTATTAAGACATATAAACTGTTGACAATAAAGCTCCTATATAGTATGTTTTTAATAAACTACTATATAGGAGCTTTTGTATGGAAATGAATGGAGGATTTCTTGTTACCAAAATAAAACAGCTTGGAGACCGGATTTTCGAGAAGATTCTCAGTGAAAAGAATATTGATGCGTTTAATGGTGCATATTACGCAAGAACTGCGCATCCGTTCCAGAGGAACGGAGCGCCATTCCGCTTC
>NZ_QSCM01000035.1 GCF_003463065.1 Blautia sp. OF03-15BH | reverse complement strand
GAAACTGTATTTTCGGACTATCTTGCTATAGTCCGAAATGTTGGGAATGTTTTAATTAACAGAGCATACCTTGGCAAATGAAATAGAAGCTCCACATGAAATTTTAAGAAAATAGGCAAGTCAAATTCCCGTTTATTGGGAAGTCGCAGAGAACGAAAAATCGGAAGTTTACAGCGAGGTGAAAGATGTTGAATTATGTAGAATATGGAAAAGAAAACAAATATGATGATGATATATTTTTTCAAAAATACAGTCAAATGAGTCGCTCACAGCAGGGACTAGCCGGTGCAGGAGAATGGGAAACATTGAGAAAGCTGCTGCCGGATTTTAAAGATAAGCGTGTGCTTGATTTAGGATGCGGCTATGGATGGCACTGTATTTATGCGATGGAACACGGAGCGTCTTCTGTTGTAGGTGTTGATATTTCTCATAAAATGCTCGAGGTAGCCAAAGAAAAAACACATTTTCCACAGGTTGAATATAAATGCTGTGCTATAGAAGATGTGGAATTCCCAGAGGAGAGTTTTGATGTAATATTAAGTTCACTTGCGTTTCACTATGTAGCAGATTATGAGATTTTAGTAAAAAAGATATATAGAATACTGAAGTCTGGTGGGAAGCTAGTTTTTACGGTTGAACATCCTGTTTTTACTGCCTATGGAACACAAGACTGGTATTATAACGAAAAAGGAGAAATACTGCATTTTCCGGTGGATAATTATTATTATGAGGGCAAACGAACAGCTGTGTTTTTGGGAGAAAAGGTTACAAAATTTCATAGAACACTGACCACATATCTAAATACACTGCTTTCAAATGGTTTTATAATAAATCATATTGTGGAGCCGCAGCCGCCGGAATACATGATGGATATTCCGGGGATGCAGGATGAAATGCGCCGTCCCATGATGCTGATTGTATCGGCGAACAAAAAAGTGGATAGATAGAACTAAAACACCTATAAGGTATAAATGGAGGTAATTTATGTTTAAAGAAAAAATTATTATAGAGATGAAAGAAGTATTCAAAGAAATTCCTTTTGGCATAGAGCACACTCTCAAAGTTTTGAAAAATGCAGAAGATATAATGAAAGGAGAAAATATCGGAGAGGAAGAAAAAGAATTCATCAGTATTATTGCTATACTACATGATATTGGTGCGGTTGAAGCACAAAAAAAATACGGTTCTATTGATGGTGTCTATCAAGAAAAGGAAGGACCAGAAGTAGCGAAAGAAATATTAAAAAAGGTAGGCTATAACAAAAATATTGATAGAATATGCTTTATAATAGGCAACCATCATACTCCATCTAAAATTGATGGACTTGATTTTCAAATACAATGGGAAGCTGATTTGCTTGAAAATTTAACGGTTATGGATAAAGAAAAAGAACAGGAAAAGATAAAAAAGTGTATAGATGAAAACTTTAAAACAAACACAGGAAAAAGGATAGCTTATAATCGCTTTATTTTAGATTAGTAGTAGATTATTGCAGTTATGTATTTTATATCGCAAAGAAAAAATAGTAGTTAAGTTTAACCCTAACGATACACGATTAAAACTTGTAAATCCACAAATGATAAGCCAAAGCGGTGTGCAGGAATGTGTTGAGGGATGCCTTAGTTTCCCGAACCGTTTTGTAAAAACAATCCGTCCGCAAAAGGTCACGATTCAGGCACTCAATGAATATGGAGAGGAAATGATAGTTGACGGAGAAGATGAAATGGCAAAATGCTTCTGCCATGAGCTGGAACATCTGGACGGTATGATTTTTTTAGATAAAGCGATTGAAGAACTTTCTGCTTTGTAGTGCAAATTGATAGATGCCGTTTCGGAAAAAGAAAAAGAGGTCTTATGAGCAAGGTTATTATGATGTGCGGCGTATGTGGTTCTGGAAAGACTACTTACGCCAAGAAAAAAGAACAGAAAGGATATATCCGACTTTCCATTGACGAAGAAATGTGGAAACTTTATGGAAGAAAGGGAATTGATTATCCGGAAGAACAATATGAAAAATTATCAGAGCAGGTGGAAGCTGCGCTTCAAAAAAAGCTGCTATCCCTGATTCAGCAGGGAAAAGATGTTGTGATTGATTTTAGTTTCTGGAGTAAGGAAAATCGGAATGTTTATAAAGAACTGATTCAAAAAGCAGGCGCTGAAACGGAGCTTGTCTATATGAAAGCCAGTAAGGAGCTTTTGCAAAAAAGACTATATAAAAGGAATCAGGTCTTAAATGCCAATTCACCGTTTGTGATAACAGATGAACTATTGGAACATCATTATCACGCATTTCAGGAGCCATGCGGCGAAGGAGAAAAAGTAATTTTGCAGAAAGAGGATATTATGCAATATTCAAATTTCAACTGAATAATCCCAGCACAAACCGCTGCTACATGGAAGCGTCAGAATTCTGATATATTTTCAGAATTCCGACGGGTGTTTCTCTGTAAGATTCTTCTAATGCATTCTGCTGCTCTTTCAGGCTTTGAAATTAATGGTGTAAATCTCTCCGGCCTTTGTCGGGAAAGAAATTTTATTATCTGCAATGATCTGTGTTTCTACTTTTCTTCCATCAGAAGTGGTTACCGTGTAAGCGGAGATACCATCATATTCGCCGGTAAATATTCCGCCGTTTCTTGATGTAATATCAAAACGATCAGCTTTGCCATTTGACCATTTCATGTTGATTTCAAAATTTCCTCTTGCTACGATACCTTCCACATGTCCGGTACTCCACTCTTCAGGAAGTGCTGGCAGAAACTGTACATATCCGAGCTGACTCTGAATCAGCATTTCGTTGATACCTGCTGTGTAACCGAAGTTACCGTCGATCTGGAAAATGGGTGATTCTTTGTAGTTTGCACCGGCACCGTGAGAACAGAGCATATTTGTTAAAAAGCCGGAATTTCCTCCGCCCACATCGGACTGTACAAGCTGAAAAGCTTCTTTGGCATGTCCGGTACGTGCCCACAGATTCAGCTTGTGAGCTTTGGACCAGCCGGTTGCATCAAGTCCACGTTCATTCAGGGAAACCATAGCCGCATCCATATATTCAGGATTATCTTTATTGATCAGAGTACATGGATACAATGCCATCAGATGGGAAAGGTGACGGTGAGGCGGCTGCACTCCGGAGCTTTGTGCTCCAAGGCTCTGTCTCCACTGTGGAATATCAATTTCCGGCAGAGTTCCGGCCTGTGCTTTTCCAATGTGAGTTTCTTCATACCATTCTTTTACCTGTCCGTCAGCTCCTACTAAAACAGGATCCAGCTGTGCTTGTTTTTCTTTCCACTTTTCGATCAGATCTGCGTCAACACCTAATGTTTCGGCTGCATGGATCGTATTTTCAAAATGCTGCCAGATAAACTGCTGATCGTAAGATGCGCCATTTACGATGGGTCCGTTTTCAGGTGAATAGGACGGTGCAGATACGAAACGCTGCTGATTCTTACTCCAGTAAAGCGCTTTATCCCAGAAGTTAGCTACTTCTTTTAAGGACGGATAAAGTTCTTTCAGATATTCTGTATCTTCTGTATACAGATAATACTCATAAGAATTCAGAAGAGCCCATGCAGATCCGATCGGATTCCAACCGGCTGCATTATCCTGCTGTCCCATGGTTGAAAACATGTAAGGGGTACTGAAGCAGCCTACCAGCCATCCGTTTTCTTCCCCTGCTTCACTCTTAATACCAAAGGAAGCGGCAGCAGAATCACGACCTGCTTCTTTGAGAACATTCAGATAATCATTGTATGGTTTCATACATTCGGCAAGGTTGCTGGCCATCGTTGGCCAGTAATTCATCTGAACATTAATATTAAAGTGATAATCTCCATACCAGGTAAAAGCTCCTTCACCCCAGACTCCCTGAAGGTTTGTAGGAAGAGCACCTTCTCGAGAGCCGGCAATGGTCAGATAACGACCAAACTGATAACACATGACTTCCAAAGCTCTCTGTTCAGCCGGGGTTGGGATCTCGCCGCAATTGTTCTCTACCATATTCCGATATTTACGGATCAATTCGTCAGTAGGAATCTGCGGGATTTCTTCGTTGAATCCCAGATCCATACGGGAGAATAATGCAAAATGATCAGCCACATGATCTGTTTTGAGTGCTTCATATCCTTTTTGTGCTGCCTCCTGGATCCTTTTTGTAACTGCTGCATGGGGATCCTCACCACGGAAAGTTGGAAGCTCCATTTTATAATCGCTTCCGCATGCAAAAAGCAATATAACGGTATCTGCATCAGATACACAGATTGCAGGAATTCCATTGCTTTCGCTGACAGAAAGGCTTCCGCCTTCATTGATAACTTTAAGCTGTGCTTCGACCTTCAGACCGTTTTCAGGCAATGCATCACGCATAGTGATCGTGTCTCCGTCAACTATGTTTGTATACGCATTGCCGCCGATCAGATTTTCCAGGTTGGTTTTCAGGCTGATTTTTCCATTTGTGTCAGCACTTAAGCGCACAGCCATAATGTTATCCGGATAACTGGTAAAGTATTCTCTTGTGTAGTGAACTCCTTCATAATCATAATTAACAGTTGCTAATGCGGTACGCATGTCCAGATCTCTGACATAATTGGATACCTTGGAAGGATCCTGAGCATTGGAAATGTATAAATTGGCATAATCAGTTGGTGCCTCATATCCTGTCAGATCTCCCATGAGCTTGTTCAGCTCGTCCATTGCTTCTCCTTTTGTATCCGTTCCGCTCGCCTGATAGGAATTTTCATCAAATCCAAAGACATACTGTGACTTATCTTCCAGTTTCTCACGGATCGCATGCAGATCCTCTTTGATCTTCTGAAGATCCTCTTTTGTGCGGATCGGGTTTGTTATACCGTAGGTATAGTTTATATCACCGCCAGGTCCGCCTTCCCATACTGTTTTTTCATTGATATGGATCTTGTCACGATTGATACCGCCGAAGATAAGTCCGCCCATGTAGCCATTTCCAATCGCCAGTGCTTGTGTCTGCCAGTCATTGGCTGGTTTATCATACCAAAGTCTTAAAAGGTTCTCATTTTTTTTCTTCATCCGTTTACCTCCTGGTTCATGCATAAACAGAGCACACTCTGTTTATTTGTTCTCTATTTTGAATCATAACATAATATGATGTTGGGGTCAAAAGATTAAAGACTGAAGGAACAACAAGAGGGAGATTTTAATGATTTTCACATGGAAAGAAAACTATATAATCTTCCCCAAAAACGTTATTTGTGGTAAGATGAAACCAGGAAAAGAAGAATATGTTTTTAAATTTTACGAAAAAGAATTAAAAAAACGAGGAAGAACGGTTATATGCTGAATAAAAAAGATTTCTTAAAATATGCATCAACATTAGCCTTTCCAATCATGATCCAAAATCTGATTGGAACATTGGTAAATCTTGCCGATACGGTAATGCTTGGATATGTAAGCCAGACAGCTATGTCGGCTTCATCACTTGCCAACCAGTTTACTTTTATCCTTTTCTGTTTATATTACGGTATGGCCACAGGTACTTCGGTTTTATGTGCCCAGTACTGGGGAAAAGGTGATAAAAAGACAATAGAGAAGATTCTCGGTCTGGCGGAACGAATCTCACTGATCAGTTCCTTTGTATTTTTCATTATCTCTTTTGCTATGCCAGCTACGATCATGAGCATTTTTACAAACAGTCCTGACACGATCGCTGCGGGCAGTGAGTATTTGAGGGTGATCTCTTTTTCCTTTGTGTTTATGGGATTCTCTCAGGTTTTTATGAGTGCTCTTCGAAGCATCGGAAAAATCATGCTGCCTTCTATTACATACATTGTTTCGCTTTGTGTCAATGTAATTTGTAATGCTACCTTTATTTTTGGTCTGTTTGGCCTTCCAAAGCTTGGTGTTACCGGTGTTGCCCTTGGTACGGTTATTGCCAGAATGGTAGAAGTATTGATCTGTCTCATCTACTCGTTAAACAGTTCCGATGTCAGATTTCGGATAAAATACTTTTTTGCGAAATCTGGTATTCTGTTCCGGGACTTTATGAAAATTGCCAGTCCAGCCGTAATAAATGACGTTGTCTGGAGCTTTGCAAGTTCTGCTTTCGCAGCAATCCTTGGTCATATTGGAGATGATATGGTTGCAGCCAATGCCGTTGCTGTTATGGTGGTAAATATCGGTGCTATCGCCTGCCGCGGTTTTGCAAATGCGACTACCATCATTGTCAGCCAGGAGCTGGGGCAGAATCACAAGGATGTAGCCAGAGAATATGGGAAACGTATGCTGAAGATAACCATTACTGTAAGTATGATCGGATGTGTCATTATTCTGGCGATCCGCCCGTTGATACTGGATTTCTACCGGGATAAACTGACAGAAACCGCCATTTATTATCTTGGCATTTTTATAATCATGACGACCTGGCGTCTTGTGGGAGAAGGGATCAATACCTGCCTGATATGTGGCTGCTTCAGAGGAGGCGGTGATTCCAGGTTTGGAATGATCGTAGATTCCATATTTATGTGGCTTGTTGCAGTTCCGCTTACCTTCCTTGCTGCATATGTTTTCAAACTGCCGCCGATCTGGGTATATTTTATCATGACTTTGGATGAGTTTGAAAAAATGCCCGTTGTGTTTATTCATTATCTCAGAGGGAAATGGCTTACAAATATTACCAGAGATTTTGATTGAGTATAGGGCTGTAGAAAAGAAAGAAGACTGTCGTAAAACCGGATGGTTTCAGAAGTTTTTTGGATAATCAAAGTTCTTGAGGGTTTGCCAAACTTGTTGAGGGGCTTTCGTGAGGGTTT
>NZ_QSCM01000034.1 GCF_003463065.1 Blautia sp. OF03-15BH | reverse complement strand
TCACTCTATTTTCTCCGCAATTTTTATTTTTGTGTATTTTATACATTTTTTTTTTTTTTAATTATTTATTCAGCATATTGATATTTATATGTTTCCTATCTCCGTCTAACCATTTGCAAATATAGTAGCCAACTACACTTGCCAGTACGGAAACAAGAAAAGATATAATTTCTGACACGTAGACACACCCCCTTTCTGTTGCCAGAATGGGCGCGACAACGCTAGATATTATATCACAGGGGCAGAAATGCCACAAGAAGCCATTTCCCCTTGTTTATCATCAAAGCCATAAGGAAAAGAGTGTCAAGGGCGGTCATAGACCGCAGCGTTTACCCTTGATACTCTTTTTTGTTGGCAATCATGCTGGAGGGGAAAACGGCTGTCCGTCCGTTCCGTTACTTCCCCCTGTGCTTCATTGTCCGTTCCGGCGGAAGAAAGTAAAGGGTGGTCTGCGACCATTTTTTATCTGCTGCATTCGCTGATCGGCAAGCCGAAGCTCATATTGCAGATAAAAAACAAGCCCTTGACTGTCTCCCTCCTACACTTCCAAAGCCGCCCAAGAGGAAGTAAGCTTCACTATATTCTTGGCAGAATATACGTACGAATATATCCGCTTGACAAAAGTGCTACCACCATACTATAATATGTGTAGCGGATATATTGCAAGTTCCCTAAAGTGTTACCACTTTAGAACTTGTGAGGGTGGCAAGCCCCCCTTCAATCCCCCTTGAAGCAGAGCCGAAAGGCTCATAATGTGACGGTGGTAGCACCGAAGAAAGTGAGGTCGCAAATGAAAATCAGCGGAGCAAAAACAATAGCGGAATACAAAGAAATCAGAGCCAAGAAAATTCAGAAATGGATTGATAGCCATTTTGTTGAAGGTTCTGTAAAGTGGGAATTTGACGGAGCAAATGCGATAAAGGTAACGGACAAGACCGGCGATAGCATGTTAGTACAGTTGTCCGAAATTGATTAACAGGAGGGAAACAAAAGTGACAGTAAGAAATTTTTTGAAATTGCATGAGGGCGGTGTGGCTTGCGTATCAATCCAGCAAGAACCATACGACCATGAAAAGCATGGATATGTAAAGACGTACTTCGAGGAAGCAGCACAAGAGGATATTCTTGCATCTGATACATTCAAGAAGATAGCAAACAAGCAAGTAGACCATTTTAATATCATTGGCGGTGGAATGTATAAAGTCGAGTTGTGCATTTATTTGGAGGAAGAATAATGGCGAATAAAAGCAGACCTAAGCAGTTATCATTCCGAGTAAGTGAAGAAGAATACCAGCAGTTACAGGAGAAGATTTCAAAGAGCGGAAAGAACCAGCAGGAGTATATCCTTTCCTGTGTGCTGGAGAAGCAGATTGTGAATACGGACGGTATCAAGGAACTTATCCCGGAACTGAAACGGATAGGGAACAACCTCAACCAAATAGCAAAGCGGTGTAATGAGGGGGGAATGTTGCCGAGTGAAGCGGAAGTGCGGAAGCATGGAGAGGAGCTGAACAAAGTATGGCAGTCATTAAGGCGGTATCTTCAAAGGCGGGCATAGGGCACGCCATAGATTATGTGACGAAAAAAGAAAAGACAGAGGAGAAGCTTGTCAGTGGTCTGCATTGTGAGCCGGAGACAGTCAAGGAAGAAATGCAAGCCACAAAGGAGCTGTGGGGCAAGACAGACGGAAGAACCTATAAGCATTATGTGCAGTCCTACCATGAGGACGAGGAAATAACCCCGGAGCAGGCTCACAAGAACGCTATCGAGCTGGCGGAGCATACAAAGGCATGGAAAGGGCATGAAGTTCTGATAGCCACGCATATAGACAAGGGGCATATACATACGCACTTTATAGTCAATTCCGTAAATTATGAGAACGGTCATAAGCTCCAATGGAGTAAGCACGACCTTAAAGACTTAAAGGAACGGTGCAACGAACAGAGCAGGGAACAGGGCTTGCATGTGCCGGAGAAAGGAAAGACATTTGCTGGAGAAGCCCGGGAAGAAACGGTGGCATGGAGTAAAGACACCTACCAGCTTTTGAAACAAGCAGAGCAGGGAAAGGTCAAAAGTTATGTGCAGGATATTGCCCTGGCGGTACTGGACTGTAAGGAAACAGCGACCAGCCGGCAAACCTTTATCCGGCTGATGAATGAAAGAGGGTACGGAGTGGACTGGCAGGACAGCCATAAGTACATCACATATACCGACTTAGCCAGGGAACAGGCAGGAGAAAAGGCTTGTAAAATCAGGGATAACAAGCTGGAAAAATACTACAATATGGATTTCGGAAAGGAGAGCATGGAGCATGAGTTTGAGAGAAATGCACGAACAGCAGAAGCAGAGCAGTCCAAGAGAGCAACTTCAAGAGTTAAACCGACAGAGCCGGACAGAGCTGGAAAACAGTTTGCTCAAAGAAGCGTTGGCGATGTCGAGCGAGAACTGCGAGGAATTGATGAAGCAGTCAAATCAAGAACAAGTAAGGGCAGAGCAGAACAGGCAGAGAGACGCAGAGCAGAACAGGAAGCTCATCAGCGAGCTGAAGCAGAGCGTAGAGCTACTGAAGAACAGCAACGAATTGCTTCAAGACGCTATATCGGGCGAGATTGGGAGCTTGAAAGATGAGGTTAAGGAAAATACCGTCCAAGAGGTTAGAAAGGCGTTACAGGCGAATATAGAGGCTATACAGAGGGCGACAAAGCTTCTTGAGAAGCAGTCTGATACACTTACGAGCGTGATGAAGCAGAAACTCCGGGAGCTGGAGGAAAGTAAGAACAGCTTTTTCAGATATGAGGGCTTGAAACTGTACCTGTTTTGGGGTGGCATGGTCTGTAATATTTTAGTATTTCTTATGCTAGCGTCTAGCATGTTTGGTAGGTGAAAATATATCTAGTTAGATTAAAAAGGTGCAAAAACCTATTGATAAGATTAGCGGTCAAGGCGAGAGGGAGTGAGGTGTAGGTATTGACACCCCAAAGGCACTCCCTTATACTTGAGAGAAAAGGGTGCAAAAACCTATTGATAAGATTAGCGGTCAAGGCGAGAGGGAGTGAGGTGTAAAAGACTATGGCAAAATACACCAAAAGGAGAGATAAAAGAGGGTATGAGTGGAAGTCTGCTTATCGGGAGAAAGAAGCCCTTATGCTGGAGAGGGGATACCCGGAAGTAAGTCCTCATGATTTCTATCGGGAGTTGTTTCCGGCTGGCAGTCTCCAGCAAGAGCCGGAGGACGGAAAAGGCAATATTATAGCGACACAGATTAGACCGTCCGGCAAAGGAAGAACCCGGCAGTGGGTAATTGATGATAGTCTGAAAATGTTGGATAAGGTCGTAGGGGATAGGTTTGGGCTGATACCGCCTATTAGTTTTTACGGAAAGTCACACACGAAAGAGAACGCTCATGAGCTGTTTGCGGTGGTGGTGGACGTGGACTATGTAGGCAAACAGCAGTTAAAGAACCTGTTGAAGCAGTTTGGGAATGGTGTGCAGCTTTGTCCGACTTATCTTGTCAGCTCCGGCAAGGGGGTACATCTTTACTATTTCTTGCAGGAGCCGGTTCAGTTGTATCGAAACAGGGAAGAAGTGCTTGCGGAGCTAAAAGAAGCCCTTATCCGGCGGCTATGGAATGATACCAGCTCTATCCGTCCGGACAGCCCGGATATAACCGGAATTTATCAGGGGTTTCGGTGTGTAGGGAGTCAGTCGAAGCTGGGTGCAGATTTCCCAGTAAAAGCCTATAAGCTGTCAGAGAACCGTTACACGCTGGAGGACATAAAAGCCAGCATACCGAGCTGTAAGGTAGACCTTGCTCCGTTGTATGAGAAGCCGAGAAGAAGAAGTACCGTTACGCTGGAAGAAGCAAAGGAACTGTACCCGGAATGGTATGAGAAGCGGATCGTGCAGGGAGAGCCGAAGCAGCAAAGTAAGAAGCAGGGCGGTACGTGGGTATGTAACGAAGCTTTATATGAATGGTGGAAACGGAAAATAACCGAGGAAGTGAAAGCTGGAGGGCGTTACTTTTCCATTATGGCGTTATGCTCTTATGGCTTGAAGTGTGGCATATCTGAGCAGAAGATACGGAGAGACGCCTATGCGTTCCTGGACCATTTAGAGAGCCTTACCGAGGACGAGGACAACCATTTCAGCCGGGCAGATGTAAAAGACGCTCTCCGGGCATTGAAAGGGGACAGAAAAAGGCTGTCAACGATAGCAAGCCGGGAATGGATAGAGGACAACACAAAGGTTACGATACCAGCAAATAAGCGAAATTACAGAAAACAAGAGGCTCATTTATATCTTGCAAGGCGAAAAAAAGAGGATATGAAAGTTATAGGCGAAGTAGTAAAAGAGGGCAGACCAACAGCAGAGCGGACAGTCAGAGAATGGCAGGAGAGCCACCCGACAGGAAAGAAAGCGGACTGCATCCGAGAGACAGGACTTGCAAAGCATACCGTTTATAAGTGGTGGAAAGATATAAACAATGAAAATATATAGGGAAAAAGGAGTTATTTAATAACTCCTTTTTCCCTATTGTCTATTGCTGAAGATTTGAGGAAAAATGAAGGAATTTTGATAAAAAAAGATAATTTATCAAATATATTAAAGCCAAGGTTATTATTCCAATAATGATGCTAATAGGCAATATTTTTTTATAAATAGTGTTGCAAGAGACGTTCCTAAAAGAAACGCAGATCCATATGGAATAACAATATTCAACATAAAAATTTTATTATGTTTTTTTCGTAAGGTTGATTGATTATGGATTAAAAAACAGAGGCGTTGAGGATATCCTGATTGCATGCGTTGATGGTTTAAATGGATTTCCACAGGCAATCGAGGCTGTTTATCCAAAAACAGAGATTCAGCAGTGTATCATCCATCAGATCCGTAATTCAACGAAGTTTGTTTCATACAAAGACATCAAAAAACTGATGGCTGATCTGAAGCTTGTATATGCAGCTCCGACGGAAGAAACCGCTTTAAATGAACTGGAACTGTTCAAGGATAAATGGGATTCCAAGTACCCAAAAATCTATAAATCCTGGCATGATAATTGGGCACCCCTGTCCACTTATTTCAAATATCCGGAGGCAGTAAGACGGCTGATTTATACCACAAATGCCATTGAAGGATTCAACCGCCAGCTCCGGAAAGTGACTAAAAGCAAGGCGGTATTTCCGTCGGATGACAGCCTTTTGAAAATGCTGTATCTGGCAACCATGGATATCACGAAAAAATGGACCGGACACAGGCAGGACTGGGGACAGATCCATTCCCAGCTTGAAATTTATTTTGAAGAACGTCTGGCAGGGCGGAACCTGTAAAGCAGTCAATTTTAGGCAGGTTTTATTGACATGCCTAAAAACTACTGTATAATGCAGATATGGGCAGAATCCGGAAAATCGGCTCTGCCCATTGTAACTATTCACAAATCTTATATCAGTTTTTAACGTTTACACAAAACTTGAAACGGTCTCTAAAATTTTGTATAATAGGAATTGAAGTTAAATTAGATGCTAAAAATTTGTAATTAAGAAGGAGGGATTCGTCATGTTGGTATTCCAAATGCGTAATGTAGATAAAACATCTACTGTTTTGAAACAGACTAAAAACAGTGATTACGCAGATAAATAAATACGTTAGATTAATTCCTACCAGTGACTAATCTTATGACTTTTTAAACAGATAACTAAAATTACAAACAAATCGTTTAACTTCTGTATTTATTTACAGATGTAATCACTTCAGGAGTGATTACATGAACAAAAATATAAAATATTCTCAAAACTTTTTAACGAGTGAAAAAGTACTCAACCAAATAATAAAACAATTGAATTTAAAAGAAACCGATACCGTTTACGAAATTGGAACAGGTAAAGGGCATTTAACGACGAAACTGGCTAAAATAAGTAAACAGGTAACGTCTATTGAATTAGACAGTCATCTATTCAACTTATCGTCAGAAAAATTAAAACTGAATACTCGTGTCACTTTAATTCACCAAGATATTCTACAGTTTCAATTCCCTAACAAACAGAGGTATAAAATTGTTGGGAATATTCCTTACCATTTAAGCACACAAATTATTAAAAAAGTGGTTTTTGAAAGCCGTGCGTCTGACATCTATCTGATTGTTGAAGAAGGATTCTACAAGCGTACCTTGGATATTCACCGAACACTAGGGTTGCTCTTGCACACTCAAGTCTCGATTCAGCAATTGCTTAAGCTGCCAGCGGAATGCTTTCATCCTAAACCAAAAGTAAACAGTGTCTTAATAAAACTTACCCGCCATACCACAGATGTTCCAGATAAATATTGGAAGCTATATACGTACTTTGTTTCAAAATGGGTCAATCGAGAATATCGTCAACTGTTTACTAAAAATCATTTTCATCAAGCAATGAAACACGCCAAAGTAAACAATTTAAGTACCATTACTTATGAGCAAGTATTGTCTATTTTTAATAGTTATCTATTATTTAACGGGAGGAAATAATTCTATGAGTCGCTTTTGTAAATTTGGAAAGTTACACGTTACTAAAGGGAATGGAGATAAATTATTAGATATAACAGCGACAACTAACCTAACGGAGGCTCAACCGTAAAATGAGAAGAACCCCCAGTAGTGGCTGCTACTGGGGGTTCGTTTTGTGTCTACGTGACACATTATATCTTTTCTTAGCTATTGCCATTATAGCATATGCTCTCAGGCAAATCAAGTTTACGCAATTATTATATTTTTTATACGTATCACTCTATTTTCTCCGCAATTTTTATTTTTGTGTATTTTATACATTTTTTTTTTTTT
>NZ_QSCM01000033.1 GCF_003463065.1 Blautia sp. OF03-15BH | reverse complement strand
CGGTAAAGGTCTGCTCCCGCAATGCATCATCCATCTTTTTATAATTTGCAAGCAAATTGTCTGCGCTGCCGGAAATCGCTGTCAAAGTTTTCCTCAAAAACTTGGCACCCTCTTTCAAAAAACTTCTTCTGCCCCTGATCCCCCTCTACTTAGCTAAGTGAATCAGAGGCCGGTTTTGTCCCAGATTTCTTGAAAAAGTTTCGGAGACGGCGAAACAATCTCTGTGCGCTGCTCCAAATTGCCCTTTCTACTTTCCAACGGACAAAATGATGCGGTCTGTCACGGTTCTGCCTCGCGAGTGGTTTCCTCTCACTTTACAACGGACAAAATTCTTGCAAATTAGGGGGTAGCGCGAAAAATTTTCCTTCCATATAACACACGGACATGTTTTTGCCTTTTGTCCGGAAAAAGATGCGCGATATTTTCAAAAAGCCTTCTACTATACAACGGACATTTTTCTGCCGTTTTTTAAGTATCGGAGAAGAAAAAATGTCCCTGCTTTTGAAAAAGCGGGGACATCACGATCTGCGGATATTGAGATTTGAGAGAACAGCAAGCACAGCCGCTGTCCGGACACGCGGCGATTTTGGGAGTATCCCAAGCCCTTTGCATTTGGCATACAGCCCAATGCTCAGAAGTTATCCGATTATGAATCATTCAGTGCCGAGCACTTGCTTTCTTCATGAACTTCAGATAAAGACTGTACAGCACGGCGCAGACGGGAACGCTGAACAGCATCCCGAAGATGCCGAATGCTTCGCCGCCGATTGTGACAGCCATCAGCACCAACAGTCCGGGAAGCCCAACGGACTTACCGACCACCTTGGGATAAATCAGGTTGCCCTCCACCTGCTGCAAAACGAGCAAAAAGAGAATGAACCACAGAGCCTTGCCGGGTTCTGCCAGCAGGATCAAAAACGCACCAAGACCGCCGCCGATCCATGCGCCGAAAATCGGCACCAGCGCAGTAACAGCCACAAACGCCGAGACCGCACCGGCATACGGGATCCCAAGGATCAGCATTTCAAAGAAGCACAGAACGCCGATGATGACCGCTTCGGTAAGCTGCCCGCTGACAAAGTTTGTGAAGGTCTGGTTGGTCAGAGAGGCAATACTCAGAAGCCGCTGCGCCTTCTTTTGCGGAAGGACTGTCACAATGAGTTTTTTCAAATGTGCTGCAATGACTTCTTTCTTTGCAAGCAGATACAGCGCAAAAACAAGTCCCAAGAGAACATCCACCAAAACCGACAGGACAGAGGTTGCTGCGCCCCACGTCACGGTGAGGATGTCGCTTCCCTCGTCGCTGATCAAGGCGGTGACCTTCTCGATCAACAGGTCAGAGTCTATGGCGTATTCGGGCAGGACGATGTTATATTTTGCGGCAAACTGGACAACGCCTGTCCACCACCGTCCAATCTCTTCCACATAGAGCGGAATGTTTTGGATAAACTCATCGCCGGATTCCCGCAGGCTGGGGATCATCATAAACACCACAGCAAACAGAATTCCGAGGACAAGTACGGTGCTTGCTGTCAGGCACACAGGGCGGACCAGCTTTGCAGGAGCTTTGCGGCACACTTTGTTCCAGCAGCATTCCAACGGTCGAAGGACTACGTTGATCAAAAAAGCAATCGCGCCGCCGATCAAAAACGGAGTGAACAGCGCAAGCACCTTGCCGAGAAACCGCAAAACAGCGTCATGGTTTACCAGCGCCCATGCGAATATGATCAGCAGCACCAGTGCGCGGGTAATATAGCGAATGATCGTCTTGTCCGGCCACTTGCTTCCCTGCGGCGCGGGATCCCCGTTTCTGTCACCGGCTGTGTTTTGTAGTTTTTTCTCAATGTACTTCCTTTCTGTCAGTATGGGAGGCCCTTTCAAATCCGAAAGCACTTTTGCAGAGCTTTATACTCACCCAACGCCAAAATCGTAATGTCATCGGACAATATGGTGTCCGGCGTAACGAAAACATCCGTTTTTCCTGCGCGTTTGATGCCAAGAATGTTGATGCCAAACTTTCTGCGGACGTTCAGCTCACCAACGCTTTTCCCGATCCACGCCTCCGGCACCTGCACTTCAAAGATGGCGTGCTGCTCGTCAATCTCTATGTAGTCGAAAATATGGTCGGCAGTGAATCGGATCGCCGCCCATTTTGCCATCTGCTTTTCAGGGTAGACCACGTTATCTGCGCCGTTGCGGAGCAGAAACTTCGCCTGCACATCGCGTTCGGCGCGGGATACCACGCATTTGGCACCCAGCTCTTTCAGCAGCGAGGTGGTCTCCAGCGAGTTCTGGAAGCTGCCGCTGATAGTCACAAAACAAACATCAAAATTTCCGATACCGAGCGAACGCAGAAACTCCGCATTGGTGCTGTCGCCGATCTGTGCGTTGGTGACAAACGGAAGCACATCGTTGATCCGTTCCTCATTGGTATCGACTGCCATGACCTGATGCCCCAGTTGAGAGAGCTGCATGGCGATATGCCGCCCAAAGCGGCCTGCTCCAATCAATAAAACATTTTTCATGGGATAGATGCTCCTTTGCTTATCCAATCGTGATGCTTTCCTGCGGCAGCTTTGCGCTGCCGGTTTTCTTGCTGGAAACCGCCGCATAAATGAGTGTAAGCCCGCCGACTCTGCCCAGATACATCAGCGCGATCAATACCATTTGCGAGGGAATATGCAGCTGCGGCGTAATACCCAATGTCAGTCCAACCGTGCCTACTGCCGACGCTGCTTCATACAGGCAGGAGGACAGCGGGAGATCCTCGTATACGCTGATAAAAACACCTCCGCCAAAGAACAGCGCAAGGTACATCGTCAGGATGGTCGCGGCGGTTTTGACGGCGCTGCAATCGACTCTGCGCCCAAAGAACTGGGCGCTGTCCCGCTGACGGAAGGTCGCGGCAGCATTGGCAAGCAGAACTGCCAGCGTGGTGGTTTTCATGCCGCCTGCCGTGGAGCCGGGAGAACCGCCAATGAGCATCAGAAGAATCATCACGCCCATCGATGCGCTGGACATGGCAGATAGATCGACTGTGTTGAAGCCCGCCGTTCTTGGCGTGACCGATTGAAACAGCGCTGCCTGAACCCGCGCTCCGAGGGACAGAGCGTCAAAGTCCACAAAGAAGAAAAACAGCGCCGGAAGAACGATCAGTGTGAGTGTCGTAACGAGAATGACCTTACTTTGCAATCGATAATGGTGGAAGTGCAGTTTGTTTTCGCAAATGTCATCCCACGTCAAGAACCCGATGCCGCCGGTGATAATCAGCAGCATGATCGTGATATTGACCACAGGATTTTGGACATAACCGGTAAGGGACGGATACAAGCTATTGTTCGTTCCCAGAATGTCAAACCCGGCGTTGCAAAAGGCGGAGATGGAGTGGAATACCGCCATCCAAATCCCGTGCCATCCGTAGTCGCGGCAAAACACCGGCAGCATGGCAAGCGCGCCGGTCAGTTCGATCAGAAATGTCCCTCGCAGGATGAACCTTGTCAGCCGGACGATCCCTCCGACCTTCGGCGCTGAGATGGCGTCCTGCATGGTGCTACGCTGCATCAGAGAGATTCTTCGCCCGGACAGCAGCGCAAACGATGCCGCCACGGTGACAACACCGAGCCCGCCGATCTGAATCAGCGTCAAGATCACCGCTTGACCAAAGCCCGACCAATAGCTGCCGGTATCCTGCACCACAAGGCCCGTTACACAAACAGCGGAGGTCGCGGTGAAGAGTGCTTCATGAAATGGCGTTACGCACCCGGCTGTTGTGGAAAGCGGCAGCATCAGCAGCACTGCGCCCAGCAGAATGACCCCTGCAAAGCCCAATATGATAATTTGAAAAGACGAAAGGCGGCGCTTTCTGCAAAGTATTTCTTCCGGCATCATCCTCACCCCTTATGAATCGCGCGATTGCTTTATTGTTCGCAGGTCAAACACACGTCGCATTGCCTGACTGTGATGAAGGATACCCTGTACGCACTCAGATCGGAGACCGTGATCTCCAAATTCTGAGCGATAAAGGAATCGCCCTTGATGGGGACTCTATTCAGCTGCTCCATGACCCAGCCGCCGACGGAAACACTGTCCGATTCCAGCTTGACGTCAAAGAATTCCATAAAATCCTCCAAGCTGACGGAGCAGTCCACGCGGTAGGTATTCTCTTCCAGCTTTTCAAAATCTTCTTCCACCTCGTCGTGTTCGTCCCAAATTTCACCGACCAGTTCTTCCAGAATATCCTCCATCGTAACAATACCAAGCGTCCCGCCAAAATCGTCTACGACTACGGCGACATGGGACTTCTGATGCTGGAGCATTTTCAAAATATCCCGGATTTTTGTGTGCTGATAGACAAACAGCGGCTCCGTCATAATCTCCGCAATGGTTTGATCCGTCATCTTGCCGTTGATATAGAAGTCCTTCTGATGAAGAACGCCGACGATCTGATCGATAGTATCCCGGTAGACCAGTAGGCGGGAAAAGCGGGACTGCGTAAAGGCTCTGGCAATTTCCTCATGGCTTTCGCCGATGTCCACGGCCTCCAAGTCGATTCGATGGGTCAAAATTTCTGCCGCCGTCAGGTCGCGGAACTCAAGAGCATTGCGCAGCAGCTCGCCCTCGTTTTCGTCAATGCCGCCATCCTGCTCCACGTCCTCCATAAAAAGAAGCAGTTCCTCGTGGGACATTTTTGCGTCGTCATCCGTCTTGAAGAAGCGGGAAACCAGCTTTTTCCACCTGGAAAAGAGAAAATTCAACGGTGTCAGCACCCAAATCCAAAGGCGGATAAAGGGCGCGCTGAACAAAGCAAAGCGTTCAGGGGCGTCCTTTGCAACACTCTTGGGGGTGATCTCACCAAAAATCAAAACAACGATCGTTACAACGACCGTAGAAACCGTCGCGCCGATGTCGCCGTAAAATCCGACGAACAGAAGTGTGCCGATGGACGCTACCATGATATTGACGATATTGTTGCCGATCAGGATGGTGGAAATCAGCTTGTCATAATCTTCGGACAGCTTGAGCGCCAGCGCTGCCCGCTTGTTTCCGTTGTCCGCCAACACCTTGAGGCGGGTCTTATTCAGAGACGAGAATGCCGTTTCTGTGGCGCTGAAATAGGCGGACATGACGATGCAGGCCACCATTGCGAAAATGCTTCCAAAATAATTCATTTCAAACTCCTTTATGTTCTGTTCATACGATCATTTCATGCAAAAAAGACACACCTATACCCGATACCGCAGCAAAGGGCGTAGATATGCCACATACGAACAGACCATATAAGAGCAGTTACCGTTATCATCGCTACTGTCGTTTTCCACAGACTTCTTCCTCCTTTTTGTTGTGTACTTACATCATAGCATTTCTCCGGTGTAGATTCGGTAAAGAAACAAGTGCGGCGCAATATCCTTCCGTGAGAAATCTTGAAGCGTTTCCGCTTATGCGGTATAATAAAGCCGCAATAAATTTCAGGAGAAGCATGATGAAGAACCGTCAACGACAAAAAGATATTCTATTTTCGATCCTTATTTTTGGCAGCGCCTTTGCCGTCAATTTGCTGATTCAGAAGCTCTTTACCACGCAGACACTGGTACCCATGATCTTTGTGTTCGGCGTGTTTTTAATCTCACTGAAAACCCACGGGTATTGCTATGGCATCACTTCGGCTATCGTCAGCGTGTTTGCGGTGAATTTCGCCTTCACCTATCCCTATTATGCCTTCGACTTTTTCGTAGAGGAAAGCATCCTATCCGCCGTCATCATGCTCATCGTCGCCGTTTCCACCAGCACGCTGAACATTCGTATCCGCAATCAGGAGAAGCTTCGCTCAGAAAACGAAAAGGAGAGAATGCGGGGCAATCTGCTGCGGGCGATCTCCCATGACCTGCGCACGCCCCTCACCTCCATATACGGGTCATCCTCCACGCTGATCTCCAAGTATGACGCGCTGTCAAAGGAGCAGCAGCTCAAGCTGTTGGGAGAAATTCAGGAGGACAGCGAATGGCTCATCCGCATGGTGGAAAATCTCCTGTCTGTCACAAGGATCGACGGCGCGAAGGTCGAGGTCGTGAAAACGCCCACTGTTCTGGATGAGTTGATCGACTCCGTTTTGATGAAGTTTTCCAAAAAGCATCCGAATCAGAAGGTCATCACGCAGATACCGGACGAGTTTGTGGACATTCCCATGGACTCGCTCCTTATTGAGCAGGTACTGCTGAATCTTCTGGAAAACGCTGTATTCCACGCAAAAGGCATGACAGAGCTGACGCTTTCCGTTTCGCTCGTAGGGGATAAGGCGGTATTTGAGGTCGCTGACAACGGCTGCGGCATCCCGGAGGATGCGCTTCTAAAGATTTTTGCCGGGAGCTATGAAAAGTCTGCCGCGCCGGTGGACGGGACCCGCAGCAATATGGGGATCGGACTATCTGTGTGTGCCGCCATCGTCAAGGCACACGGCAGTGACATGACCGCAGAAAACAGAAGTGGCGGCGGTGCGGTATTCCGCTTTGCTCTGGAAAGAGGGGGTGAGGACGATGGGCAATAATAAATTCAAGATTCTGATCGTAGAGGATGAGGCCAACATCCGAAGCTTTATCAAAGCCAATCTGGAAACCAGCGACTATCAGGTGCTCTGCGCGGAGACCTGTGCGCTCGGCATGATGATGTACGCTTCCCATCATCCGGACCTCATAATTCTGGATCTCGGTCTGCCAGATCGGGATGGTCTGGACTTGATTCAGAGAGTCCGGGAATCGGACACAGTTCCCATCATTGTGCTCTCCGCCCGTTCCAATGAGAGGGACAAGGTGGAGGCTCTGGATCTGGGGGCGAATGATTATATCACCAAGCCCTTTGGCACGGAGGAACTCTTGGCTCGTATCCGTGCCGCTCTCCGCAGCCATCGGCACAGTGAAGAGAATGAAAGTACCCCTGGCGGGAAATTCCGCCTTCAGGACTTGCTGATCGATTATGATACACGGCAGGTCTTTGTGGGTAAAGAGGAGATCGACCTGACCCAGACGGAATACAACATCATGGCGTTTCTCTCCGTTCACGCCGGAAAGGTGCTGACGTATGCCGCCATCATTCGGGCGGTCTGGGGGTATTCGGACTATGGCAGCGTCAAAAAACTGCAAGTCAACATGAAGAACATCCGCAAGAAAATGGGCGTGACGCCCGGTGAAAAGCGCTACATCATCAACGAGCTTGGCGTCGGATACCGTATGCTGGCGGAGGATGAGACATAGCGCTGCCAAAGTTCTTCGCCGCTTGACAGGTGTGGTACAACACAAATGAGCTTTTTCCGTTTCTATACCAAACGGAGAAGGCTCATTTGTGTTTGAAGGATCAAAGGAGTGAAACGCCTTGTATCTCTCTGCGCCAGTGCGCAGATAAAAAAGCTACCCTGCGCACAAGCAGGGCAGCTTGAATATTCTTAGTAATGTTGCAGCAGGCGATTTTCGCAACTGCGTACCGCCGGCTCCTCTACTCCATTTTTACGCCATTTCTGCGTGGGGATGCGTAGGGAAATAGGAACTTTTATGTTTTGACTTCATCCGAAAATGCCTGTCCTATCAAGCTTTATCGGCATTTGTGCGTTTGCAGAGAGTTTCAGAAACAGGCTCGCTTTCGACGATTAGATGCAACATTTTTACGGACAAGAGAAATCGTCATAACACAATTAGCGAGGCCAGCCATGTACGAACACTGGCCGTCCTCATAGCGTTATTCTATTTTCATCATGCGGTAGCCCACACCAAT
>NZ_QSCM01000032.1 GCF_003463065.1 Blautia sp. OF03-15BH | reverse complement strand
AGAAAATATCTCTCCGTATCCGGAGTAAAAAAAGAACTGTCCGTGACCGGACTGAAAACAACGGAAATCATAAAAGTAGCTGTATAGCTCGAAAGAGTAAACAGTAGTGGTGTCATGGACGCACCCTGAAAAAGGCGGTATCCCGCCTCTATTCAGATGCTCTGGTAACTCAGTTACCGAGTAGTTCACAGAATTCAAAAATCTGGAATTGCACACCATTTCCGACGAACAGTGCGTTCGTAAAACTCCCTGATTGCGGGACATGCTCTGTGATCTGGGGAGATGATGAGGAAGGATATGAACATGTATCTGTATCACCGAAGAAGAAATTCAATGTGCCTACATGGAATGATATGTGCGTACTGAAGGATATGTTCTTCGAGGATGATGAGGAAGTATATCAGATACATCCGAAGAAAAGTGAATATGTGAATGTGGTCGAAAACTGCTTGCATCTCTGGAAACCGATAGGGCATGAACTGAATGAGTTAGTCGAAACGAAAACAGAAGAGAAACCGGGATGGATTCCGGTTACGGAAAGGTTACCGGAAGAACATGATTCGATTTTTGCAAAATTTAAAGGGACGGAGAAATGGAAAAAAGGTATGTTCGCAAAGGTTTCCGATAATGTGCTGGCAACAATCAAGTGCGAAGACGGTGAACAGGAAATATGCACAACAGCAAAAACAAGAGACGGAGAATGGAAAAACGATTTTCTCAGAGCGTCCAGCGATGCGAAGATAACAGCATGGATGCCGTTCCCAGAACCGTACAAGGAATAGCATGTGCGACTATGGCGCTGAGGCACGGAACGCCAATTGAGCAGGCATCCGAAATAATTAGACGCGAAGAAATATGTGAACTAATGGGAGGAACTAGGATGGCAATATTTCATAAAACATTGCAGTATCATGAAGATACAACGAAGAAAAGAGAACTTAATCAGGAAGATGTAGAATTCCTGAAAAGATTGCAGTTTGAAATGAATACACAGGATACCACGGGTACAGCGGATCCCCGCTTCTGGATTATCAAAGGTAGTGAGAGAGTGATCAATAATGAGGATCCGGACGAACTGTGCTTGCAAGTAGATGGAAGCACAGTTACAAGCACAACGGAAGAAACGGTGAAGTATCTCAATGATAACATCCTGCCGGACTGCAATATCGATAGAGAAAACTGTAGAATCGAAACTGGGTATACATGGGATTTCAAACTGACGTACACGGAAGACGAAGAAGAAGAGTATGAGGATTTGTCAACGCAGGAAGTGAATGAATTTCTTGCCAACAATGGATATGACGATGTCACGATAGTTGGCGTTTCGGTCAGACCAATTATGTACCCGGGCACGATGTTTCTTACAGAGAAAGAGGCCCGGGAACACCTGGAGAGAAACCATTACCATTATTCAGAAGACGCGCATACATACTGCATGTGCGCATGGAGATCTCCGGAAGTGGAGAAATTGTGGAAAATATTACGGGAAACAAAATGGGATTGCCAAGACAAAGAGCTTGAAAGCCATGAAGAAAAGTACATTCTGCATTACTGCATTTCTCTCATGCAGGAGTTGGTCGGGTATTTCGAGAAATGGTACAGATGGGTGCATGGAGAAAACGCAGTGGAAGAGCTGAGTGAAGAAGAAAGGTTCTGCTATAACATGTCATATTTCCATATTGTCCAGGAACTGTTTCTGTTTCACACATACCATTCCGGAGGAACATCAACGATGGCAAAATGTAGACAGCTTGGTGTTGATAGCAGTGAAAATATCGAATTCAATTTCATGGAGGAATCAGATGAGTAAATCAGTATTAGTGATAGATACACCAGAATCATGTATACAGTGTCCCCTACTCAATGGATCGGATGAGTGCGTGATGCAGGATGAAGACGCAAATTTTAACGCAGATTCGCTTGACGATCTGATGCACGGATGTCCATTGAAACCACTGCCGGAACCGTACAAGAAATAACAGGGATATAAATGCAATAGACATTCCTCCAGGGCGGTGATCGTTTTGGAAGAAGCAACCGGAAAAACGAAAAGAAAAAGGAGAGTATATAATGAACAAAAATAAAGAGGGATATCCGGATCCGACGGCAGGGAAAGCGATCCAACAGGCAGACCGCCAGCCAGCGGTAATAGACTGGATGGTGAAAGTTTTTAAAGAAGTGGCCGAAAAGATGGGTTATGAGATAACGAACCGAATTGTGTTCAAAGATAGACACACGGGAAGAAAGTGGGAATAGGAGGTTACGATGACCAGGGAAAGATTGGAGACGTATCAGAGCAATAAAGAGGAAATCCAGGAGTTGGCCTATAAGCTCACTCATCTCAGAGAAGATATGGTGGGAAACAGTGTGATTCTGGATGGGCGCACAGGGATTCCCAGACCACAGGCGGTCGTCGGTGTGGACGAAGATCTTTTACAGAGGAGACGAGAAAGATACCAGGAGCGGAAGGCAGCCCTGGAGCTGGAGTGTGAGGAGATAGAAAACTATATTGAGAATATAGCGGATGGCTTAAGCCGGCGGATTCTTCGGATGCGTTACATAGACGGCATGACGCAGCAGAGGATAGCTAGAAAGGTCCATATGAGCCAGAGTGCGGTCAGCAAGAGAATTGAAAAATTCTTTGAGATTTTATAAAGTGGAATAAAAATAATAAAAAAGTGTGGTAATATTGAAACTGGATAAAAGTCAAGCGCATACCTAACCTGGTTGCAACAAAAGCGGCCTGCGGATTGGCCACCGACGAAACATAGTTTACCGGGAAAAACACTGGTCTTACGAGCCAGAGAAGCAGAGTTCAAGTCCTGCTGTTTCGAATTCTCCAAAAGTAAACCCATATTATACCACAGAGGCGAGAGTGAAAACTCTCGTCTTTTTCATGGAGAAAATTATGACAGAAGAAATGCTTAACTGGATAAGAGGCCTCATCCGTGACAATAAGGTGCATGAGTTCTACACTTCGCCGGTCTGGCGGAGATTACAGGTACAGATTCTGAAAGAGAATCACTATGAATGCGAACGATGCAAACGGAAAGGACTTGTAGTGAAGGCTACGACGGTTCATCACAAGAAATACCTGCGGATTCATCCGGAACTGGCCCTTGACCAGGATAACTTGGAATCAATCTGCGAGCGCTGCCACTATGATGAGCATCATAGAAAGAAGCCGGGGTTCACAAACGAAGAGCGCTGGTAGCCGGCAGCAGGGAGCCCCCCCGGGTGAAAAAAACGAAAAAACTCTGGGGAACGTGTGACCGGGGAGGGGCTCGTATCCAGAGAAATTTTTGAAAATTCCAGGAAATTGAAAGGAGGGTGGTAAAATGGCCCGCCCATTGAGTCAGGAAAAGAAAAGAGAAAAGACAAAAGAAAGCCTGAAAAATGCACTTTTGTCAAATAAAATGTCTGAAAAATTTCTGGAAGACAAGGTGGAAGAGTATATGTCCTTTTATGATGATTTACTCTACATAAATCAGACGCTTACCGCCCTGAAAAAAGATGGAAACTGTACGCTCAAAAATTATACCGATGCAACGGCAGAGAAGCGTCGGATCTCAGCAGAGATGAGAAGCATCCTGTCATTCCTGGGCTTAAAGCCGGCGGATGTGGTCCTGCCGTCAGGTGCTGTAGATGATGAAGAGTTATAGCCGCTTCATAGATCCGTATCTCCGGAAAATCAAAAACAACGAGGTGGAGCATTGCAAAGAGCAGGATCTCATGATTGATAATATAGTGATCCCCACGCTGGAACGGCCGGATGTCCGGATCGATGATGAAAAAATTGAAAAAGGTTTGTCCTTGCAGAAATACTTTCCATATCGGCTCATCGAATGGGAGGTATTTCTTTTTGCTTTGATTGTGGGCGTGACCTTCACCGATGGTGACATTGTATTTAATGAGATTCGCGTTATGGTTGGCCGGGGAAGCGGGAAAAATGGTTTTATTTCCTTCCTGTGTTTCTATTTCCTGTCCCCTTACCACGGAATCAGGGGCTATAACATTGACCTGATGGCCAATGCAGAGGATCAGGCCAAGACTTCTTTCAAAGATGTTTATGAGGTGATAACGGATCCAGTGGAATCGAAGTATAAAACGGTGCTGAAAAAGAATTATCATGCCACCAAAGAACTGATTACTGGCAGGGCGACCAAGTCGGAGTTGCGGTTCAATACCTCTTCCAAACGGGGCAAGGATAGTAAACGTACCGGATGTATCATTTTCGATGAGAAGCATGAGTATACAGATGTTCAGAACATGAATACGTTGAAATCCGGCCTTGGAAAAGTCTGGCACGGGCGGATCATCACAATCACTACGGATGGCCACATCCGAGGTGCGGTACTGGACCAGGAAAAGGAACAGAATCAGGATATTTTGAAAGAGTACAATCCACTCAACAGGACACTGGTGTTCTGGTGTCGGATTGAGAGCGAGAAGGAATGGAATCAGATCGACAAGCTGGTAAAAGCTATCCCCAGTTTGAATGATTTTCCAAGCCTGAAGACAACGATTCAAAAAGAGATTATTGAAATGCCGTATAACATGGATTACTTCCCGGAATATATGGCAAAACGCTGTAATTTCCCTATCGGAAATAAAGAAGTTGAGGTGGCCACCTGGGAAGATATCCTGGCAACGGATCAGGATATGATAGACCTGGAGGGAAGGAACTGTGTAGGAGGTGTGGACTATGCGAAAACCAATGATTTTGTTGCAACAGGCCTTACTTTTCGTGTTGAAGAAAAAATCTACCATGTGCAGCACACCTTCATCTGTTCCAGATCGAGGGACTTAGGTGGAATCAAGGCTCCTTTGCGGGAATGGGAAGCAAAAGGGGATGTAGAATTTGTGGATGATGTGGAAATTTCTCCGGATTTGGTGGCCGGCTGGTTTGAGAAAATGGGCCAGCGGTACAACATCATCAAGATTGCAATCGATAATTACCGATATTCTCTTTTAAACTCAGCTTTGAAGAAAGTTGGGTTCGATGCTTTTGAAAAGAAAAATGTGTATCTGGTTCGACCTTCTGACATTATGAAGGCCGCACCGATCATCAATCATGGCTTTGTCACCCATAGGATCGTTTTCGGAAATACACCTATCATGCGGTGGTATACCAATAACACCAAGAAACAAATGGATGATAAGGGAAATATTACATACGGAAAAATCGAACCGAACTACCGAAAGACAGATGGATTTATGGCATTTGTCAGCACAATGACCATTGTTGATGAGATTCCGGAAGAGCTTGACTACTCCGGAATCAACTTTGATGTATATAGCTATTAAAGCGGGAAGGGGGTGTGACATGGGATTTTGGGCATGGCTCGAAGGAAAATTGTCTACAGGAAAGACCGTGGAAGTAACTGCGGACACCATTGAACAGTTTGTGGACCAGGAACGACTTTCCAACCTGGTGGCAGAGGAACTTACAGTTCATGCGGCAATCAATCTGATAGCAAACAGCATTTCGAAGTGTGAATTTAAGACTCTGTCAAAAGGGAAGGAGCAGCAGGGAGAGGAATACTACGTTTGGAACTACGAGCCGAACAAAAATCAGAACTCCAGTCAGTTCCTCCAGGAGCTTGTAACGACACTCCTGTACCGTAATGAATGCCTGGTGGTCGAAAGCATGGGGCAGCTGATCATCGCGGAAAGTTTCACGAAAGAAGAATATGCCTTAAAGGAAACGGTATTCAGCAACGTATACCGGAAGGGGCTGACCTTTGACAGGACTTTTCGTATGTCGGAAGTTCTGTATTTTCGCTTAAATAACAAGAATATCCGCCAGCTTCTCACAAACCTGTGCAACGGGTACAACACCCTGTTGGATGAGGCAGTGGATAAATACGAAAAAGCCGGCGGCGAAAAGGGCACCTTACACATTGATGCCCTGGCCACCGGAGCAAAGTATGGGGGCAGGAGTTTTGAGGAAGTCTATGAAGACCTGATGAACAACCGATTTAAGCGCTTTTTCAACAGCCGGAGCGCGGTTCTCCCATTGTTTAACGGCTTTACTTATACGAAGCAGGCAGCAGAACAGAGCAAGAAATCCACCTCAGAGATGAAAGATATCACTGATGTTCTGGATGAAATTGTGGTGACTGTGGCCAGAGCGTTCAATATTCCATCGGCATTGCTGAAAGGCGATGTGTCAGATGTGGAAAAAATGACGAAAAACTTTCTTACCTTTTGTGTGGATCCAATCTGCGAAATGCTTCAGACAGAAATTAACCGGAAGCGCTATGGCAAACGCCAGGTGCAGCAGGGCTGCTATTTGAAGATCGATACAACTACTATCATGCATGTGGATGTGTTCGCGATTGCAGAGAAAATCGACAAGCTGATCTCTTCCGGCATGTATTGTATCGATGAGCTTCGGAAGAAGCTTGGAGAGACAGAACTTGGAACGGAAGAGAGCCGAAAACATTGGATCACAAAGAACTATACCGATATTGCGAAAGGAGGTGATACAGGATGAATGCAACGAAGTTTCGTTTCGAACAGCTGGCAGGCGGAGATACACATAAATTGTACATTTATGATGACGTTACCGCATACGGCCCTTTTAACTGGGAGACTTGGGCCTACGATGAGTCAGAAACCAGCGCAAAATACTTCCGGGAGCAGCTGGAAGCGATCCCGGACAGCGGGAGCATTGAGCTACATGTAAACAGCAATGGTGGCTCCGTCAAAGAAGGAATTGCCATTTATAACCAGCTGAAACAGCACAAGGCAGAGAAGATCTGCTATGTGGACGGCTTTGCTTATTCCATTGCAAGCGTGATCTGTATGGCCTGCGACAAAATTATTATGGGTCAGGGTACCTCAATGTTGATTCATAACATGTCCATGTCCGTGTACGGCGACGCAAAGATGCTGCGGAAGTGTGCGGACGATCTGGATGTGCTGATGGAGTCCAACCGGCAGATCTACATGGAGCGGGCAAAAAATCTCACCGAGGAAGAACTCAAGGAGATGATGGACAAGGAGACCTTCCTGACACCGGAACAGTGCCTGGAATATGGTTTCTGCGATGAAATCAGTAGCAGTAAGGTGGATCCGAGCCAGCTGAACCAGCAGGCAGAGGTTACGATCCGGCAGTTACGGCAGCAGATCAACAGTTTCCAGTCCTTCCACAAAGAGATGGAACAGTTTGTTCCGAAAGAAAAATCTCCGGTACCGGAGAAAAAAGAAAAAGGCGACAAAGTGCTCAAAATGATGGGCGCTTTTTTAAATGCATTTGAAAGGAGCAGCAAATGAAGAATAAAGACCTTCTGAACCAGGAAAACAAAGAACTGATGCAGAACCTCTCTGAGGCTCTGAAAAACGACGACGAGGAAGCAATGGCCGAGGCCTTTTCTCGGTTCGCCGATGGCGTGCAGGAGCGTATCATGGAGGAATACGGTGATCTGAGACAGAGCCGTGATTCTGCCATTCTTGCGGCCAGGGGCATCCGTCAGCTGACCAGTGAGGAGAAAGAGTTTTATCAGGCCTGGATTGATGCCTCAAAATCTGCGAATCCGAAGCAGGCACTGGTGGATATCTCAAAGGCAATGCCGGAGACGGTTATTGACACTGTGATTTCTGACATGAGAGAGTCCCACCCCCTGCTGGACAATATTGACTTTCTGAACTGCCAGGGCGTGATCAAGATGATCGTCAATGCCGATAATATTGATCTGGCCACCTGGAGCGCCCTGAATTCTGCTATCGCCACCGAACTGGCAGGAAAGATTGATACACTTGATATGACCCTGGCAAAGCTGAGCGCATTTATCCCGGTGTCAAAGGATATGCTGAAGCTGGGACCGGCATGGCTGGACAATTATGTGCGGATCATTCTTTCTGAAGCATCAGCAGCCGGACTGGAAAAAGGAATTCTGAAAGGAACAGGAAAAGATCAGCCGATCGGCATGTGCAAAGATCTGGCTGGTGCAGTGACACAGGGTGTTTATAAAGACAAAACAAAAGTAAGTCTTGGAACGCTGGAACCGGAAGGATACTGTGGAATCATTGCGCCGCTGGCGAAGAAACCGGATGATGTGGGAGGGTATCGCACGGTTCCTGAGGTTATGCTTGTGGTAAATCCGGTGGATTATATTAAACGGATCCTCCCGGCGTCTACGGTCCGGGCTACCGATGGCAGCTATAAGAATAACATTTTCCCGTATCCTACGAAGGTAGTTCAGTCCGCTGTGCTGGATGAGGGAGAAGCGATTCTCGGAATCGCAAAAAACTACTTCATGGGAATCGGGGCAGGCTCTTCCGGAAAGATCGAGTACTCCGACGAGTTCCAGTTCCTGGAAGACAACAGGGTATATACAACAAAGATGTATGGAATGGGGCGGCCGAAAGACAACAACTCCTTCCAGTATCTGGATATTTCCAAACTGAAACCGCAGTCCCTGAAAGTGGAAGTAACCAACACCGAGGACAACCCGGTAAACACAAAGGCGAAAGCTTGATGAGGTGATCGCATGACAGCAGAAGAGCTTTTGAATGACGTCAGGAATTATCTGGATATTACCTACAGCGATACGGATGGAGATACGAAGCTGATCGGCATCATCACCAGGGGAATGGCCTATCTGGACGCTAAGGCGGGGAAAACCCTGGATTACGGAAAAGAAGGCCAGTCCCGGGCACTTCTGCTGGATTACTGCCGGTATGCACGCAACAGCGTACTGGAACTGTTTGAACAGAATTTCCATTCAGAACTGATTATGCTGAGAATCGGGGTGCAGACGGATGAATACGCAGAAGACAACGGTTTCATTTGAAACGTTCAATGATGGATTGGTTTCCATTCATCTGATCGACGATGATGGGAACGCAGGGCAGATTCGGGGAAAATTCCGGTATGCAGAGAAAACCGTTGGAGCGGCGCGGTACTATGAAGCTATGACGGCCAAGATACAGGTCGACCGCCTGATCCGGATCCAATACCAGGAATGGCTGACTACGGAGTATCTGGCAGTGATCCATGGACGGGTCTATGAGATCAGCCAGGTACAGATGATTCCGGATTCTCTGCCGAAAACCAGTGCGTTATCCCTGCATCTTGCAAGACAGAGGGAGGTGGCCGATGGCATCCTTTGAAGTAAAGGGTTTTGAGGAACTTTTGACACAGCTGGATAAGCTGGGAAGGTTCGATGAGGTAGCCCCCAAGATGATGAAAGCCGGCATGGAGATTCTCCAGGAGGAAGTTGTAGCGGAGGCGTCGAAACATAAAGACACTGGTGAAATGGTTGCGTCCATAAAACCGACAGGACTCCGGGCAGGTTTTGATGGCGGGTATTATATGTGTACCCGTCCTACAGGCTACGCCAGCGGAAAAGGTAAGTGGAAGAACGCCAGAAAAGGAAAAGGCGAAGGAACAGGGCACAGGAGAGTCCGGAATATGGAAAAGCTCGTATGGTTGGAATTTGGCGTAAAAGGCCGTCCGGCCACACCGGTAATCACCAGCGCGGTGATCCGGGCCGAGCCGCGGGTTCTTCAGGCAATGCAGGAGGTATTTAACCGGGAGGTGATGCAGTGATGGAACTGGAAAAGGTTCTGGAAGGCATCGGGATCCCGGTGAAATATTATGAGTATGCCGGAGTAAAGCCGGAATACATCGTGTACAACGAGGAAGCAGAACAGCTGGCAGACTACGGCGATAATGATCCGGAATGTCACATTACCTGGTGGCAGGTACATATCTTCACTCCGAAGACCGGAAAGTTCCGGGAGTATAAGAAGGCTGCAGAAACAGCACTCCGGAAAGCCGGTTTTACGGTAACGGATATCCGGACATTGTATGAAACAGAAACAAAGACAATTCATGTGGTACTGTCGTGCCACGAAGAAGAAGAAAGAGAGGAATAACTATGGCGAAAAAAGGCCTTGAATATGTAGTATTTGGTAAGCTCAAGGAAAATGGAACCTATATAGAAGGTAAGAGACTGAGCCCGGCAGCAGCGTTCAACGGCACCCCTGCAAAATCTAATGCAAAGGATTATGGGGATAACGTGCTCCAGGAAGTGGATAACTCTGTAACTGGTGCGACTCTGAGTGTAGAACTGAACAATGATGTGGATGAGATTTATACTTACCTGTTGGGGCACGACAAGGCAGAGGGTGAAAATGGGGAAATTTCCTTTAAATCTACCGATGAGGCTCCCTTTGTTGGAGTGGGTGCAGTCGGAATGTCTGAGAACAAGTGGGTAGTTAAATTCTATACGAAAGTGAAGTTCTCTGAGCCAAATGATGAGAATCAGACAAAACAGGAAAATACAACTTTTACACATGTGACTCTGGAAGGAGAGGCTATGGTGCCGGAAGATTCAAAAGAATGGAAAATCAGAGCAACTTTTGGTACTCTGAAAGCAGCAAAAGACTGGCTGAACAAAAAAGTCGGAATCACCGCGGAGGCAGCGTGAGCAGCCTAAGACCGGGAGGCACCTGGATAATGATCGGGGGAGAAGAACATTGCGTCTTCTTCTCCCTCGGCGTTATTGACGAACTGCAGAGCCGGTTCGGCAAAACAGTGGGACAACTCCTGGTAATGTTGAAAGATCCTGTGGAAGGACCGGGGTACCTTCGGGATATACTGACAGAACTTTTGAATGACGAGGGCATCCGGCTGAAAAACGGAAAAAGGTATACAAAAGAAGAGGTGGGTTCTCTCGTGATGCAAAAGGAGATTCCGGGACTGACAATAGCCCTTCTCCTGGCCTTCAATGACGCCATGCCGGAGCCGGAGGATGAGAGAGACGACGAAGAGAGCGAGCTGCTGGATGTTGCCCAGCTCCTTATCATTGCCACCTCAAAAATGGGTTACAGCGAGGACGAAATCTTCAATATGACACCAAAGAAATTCTTTACACTCTTTGAAAAGTATCTGGAACTGAACGGAAAGAAGAAAGATACCCGGGCGGCCATTGATATGTTGCCGTAAACATGATATAATCGGTGATATTAGGAGGTTGTTAACAGTTAAATATAAATTATAAAATTATATAAGCCGGTGTTGAGTT
>NZ_QSCM01000031.1:266-12275 GCF_003463065.1 Blautia sp. OF03-15BH | reverse complement strand
ATCCGGAAAGACCGATCAGTTCTTAGCGGAATGCGTGGTCAGATGAGCCGGAATTTGCATTTAATGGAGCCCAGGGGCGTATTCTTTATGTGCTGTGGCAGAAGGATGGTATTTCAATCAGGTCACTCTCGACTAAATGCGGATTAGCGATAACATCTCTTACTACGATGCTGGAAAGAATGGAAAATCAAGGGCTGATAAGCCGTGTTCAGTCTGAAACGGACAAAAGGAAAACGCTCCTGTTTCTGACTGAGAAAGCACATGCCTTAAAGGGCGAGTACGATTCTGTATCTGATGAGATGGGCAGTATTTACTACAAAGGTTTTTCAGAGGAAGAAATTACCCGGTTTGAGGAATGCCTCGACCGCATCAGAAAGAATCTTGAGGAGTGGCAGAAGTCATGAGTATTTGTATCAAAGATCAGATTCAGAACATGAATATCGTCATTGGCTGCACAGTGGGGTGTACATATTGCTATGCCCGCAACAACGTGAAACGCTGGCATATGATTGATGATTTCGCTGACCCTGAATTCTTTCCGGGTAAGCTCAAGATGATGGAAAAGAAACGTCCGCAGAACTTTCTTCTTACCGGCATGAGCGATCTCTCTGGATGGAAGCCGGAATGGAGAGACGAGGTATTTGCAAAGATTCGTGAAAATCCACAGCATCAGTTCCTGTTCCTTACCAAGCGACCTGATTTGCTGGATTTTGATACCGATCTGGAAAACGCATGGTTTGGCGTTACGGTGACGAGGAAAGTAGAACGGTGGCGTATCGACGCCCTTCGGAAAAACGTCAGAGCAAAACATTACCATGTTACCTTTGAGCCGTTATTCGATGATCCCGGCACAGTTGACCTTTCCGGAATCAATTGGATCGTTGTCGGCACCATGACCGGAGCTCAGAGTAGGAAGATTCATACGGAGCCGGAATGGGCATGGTCTCTGACGGACCAGGCACATAAGCTCGCCATTCCGGTGTTTATGAAGGAAGACCTTGTCACTATCATAGGGGATGAAAATATGATTCAGGAAATGCCGGAAGAATTTAATAAAGTGTTAGAGGTACAGAAATCATGGAAGAAGTAATAAATGGAATCCTCATTCGTGAGGTGGAAACAAAGAACATCATGACTAAGTCTAGTCTGCCGGTAGGCGGTTACTCGGTCAATCCCTATGTGGGCTGTACACATGCCTGCAAGTATTGCTATGCTTCTTTTATGAAGCGCTTTACCGGGCACAAGGAGGAATGGGGCACTTTCCTTGATGTGAAGCATTGGCCGGAAATTAAAAATCTGAAGAAATATGCCGGACAGCGGGTGGTCATCGGTTCTGTGACAGATGGCTACAATCCACAGGAGGAGCAATTCGGGAATACCAGAAAACTTCTAGAGCAGCTGATCGGCAGTGACGCAGATATTCTGATCTGCACAAAGTCGGATCTTGTGGTACGGGATATTGATCTGTTGAAGAAGCTTGGACGTGTAACCGTTTCATGGTCGATCAACACACTAGATGAAAATTTCAAGAACGATATGGATTCTGCTTCGAGCATTGAGCACCGTATCGCTGCTATGAAGCAGGTATATGAGGCAGGCATCCGTACAGTCTGTTTCGTATCCCCGGTATTCCCCGGTATCACGAATTTTGAAGCAATCTTTGAGCGGGTAAAGGATCAGTGCGATCTGTTCTGGCTCGAAAATCTCAATCTTCGAGGCGGTTTCAAAAAGACAATTATGGATTATATCGCCGGAAAATATCCTGATCTTGTACCACTTTACGACGAGATCTATAACAAGCATAACCGCAGCTACTTTGAAGCACTTGAAGTAAAAGCTGAGAAAATGGCTAAAAAGTATGATTGTGCCTTTGTGGATAATGAAATGCCTTATGGCAAAGTCCAGCAGGGGCATCCGGTGATCGTAGATTATTTCTATCATGAGGAAATCCGTGGGACAGAGAATACCGGAAAAAGAAATCGCTAACTTTCAGTTTGCATATTTTATCAAAAGGTACATATTAAAATTAACACAAAGGGAGATGTTAGAATGAAAGCTCATGAATATTGGTCTGTCGGAGCATTGTTAACGATGCTAGGAACATTTTATACTGGATATAAAGGAACAAAATCAAGCCATAAATATTTTGCGGCAAGTTCTTTGCTTTGTATGATTATGGCGATTTATACAGGTCATGTCAGCAATGGAAAAACTTGCAAAGGTTTACGATGTGGAAAAGGTTCTGAATGTGGCAAGTTATGCGCATATGTATGTTTTTGAATTTGATGGAAAAATAGTTGGAACAGGTGCTATCTCAAGTTTTTGGGGGAGTGAAACAGAAAGTATCCTTTTATCCATTTTTGTCCTTCCGGAATTTCATGGAAAGGGTGTTGGAAGAAAAATCATAAATACATTAGAAACGGATGAATTTTATGTAAGAGCAAGCAGAATTGAGATACCGGCATCCATTACAGCAACGGAATTTTATAGAAAATTTGGATATGATTACAAAAATGGTGTTAAGGAATTGGATGATGAACACCATTACAGACTGGAAAAATATAAGGAGGCAGGATTGAAATAACAACAGATGACAGACATAATATCTCTTATACTTTTCACAATGAGAAACAGAATAAAGATGTATACACGTTAAACAGGTCTTGACAAAGCATTCAGAACGGTGTATATTTTCAAAATGAACAGTGTTCATCATAAACGAAAATAAGCAGATAAGATATGGAGGTGGAAGGGTGAATCATCTTGCAACTTCAAAAGAAGACATATTGGCTGCCAGTAGAGAACTGATCAAAGAAAATGGCTGGGCTGCTGTAAGTATACGGGCACTTGCCTCCAGATGTTCTGTTTCATCAGGTACGATCTATAATTACTATGAATCCAAGGCGGACTTACTTGGTGATACGATCGAGAGTATCTGGCAGGAAATCTTTTTTCATCCTGAGGACGAACAGATATTTCATGATGCTGCAGCCTGTATCTCATGGATCTATGAACGGTTAGAGTATGGCAATAGGCAGTTCCCGGGTTTCTTTTCCCTGCACTCTTTCAGCTTTATGAGAGAAGAAAAAAACGATGGAAAAAAAAGGATGATGAAAACCTGGGGGCATATCCAGAATGGATTGTGTAATGTTCTGAAGAATGATCTGAAGATCCGTCCGGATGTGTTCGATCAACAATTTACAGAAAATCAGTTTGCAGACATCCTGTTTTCTCTGATCCTGGTAGCAATAACCCGTCAGGATTATGATCCTTCCTCTGTGCTGATGCTTATCAATAAAACATTATATTAAAAATTTTCCCACAGATGTGTGGGAAAATTTTTGAACCAAAATGAACAATGTTCATGTATCTGAATTATAAAAATCAAAATTAGAAAGGATGTTTATCATGCAGGCAATTGTAGAAACGTTATTTGATGCTGTGTATTTGATCTCGGTGATCACCATCGGAATTCTAATGATCCGTAAAAGCAAGGGAAACCGTCAGTTTACCATGTTTGGAATCATGGCAGTTCTTTTGGGCAGTGGAGATGCCTTTCACCTGGTTCCCCGTGCATGGGCACTCTGTACAACCGGCCTTGAGAATTTTACCGTACAGCTGGGCTTAGGTAAGTGGATCACTTCTGTCACCATGACGATTTTTTATGTAGTGCTCTATCACATCTGGCGTACGCGTTATCAGATCAAAGGTCATAAAGCAACTACAGCAGCTGTCTATGGCCTTGCAGGATTAAGAATTATTCTGTGCATGATGCCGCAGAATGACTGGCTCAGCGCAGCTGCTCCGCTTTCCTGGGGGATCTACCGTAACATTCCGTTCGCACTGATGGGATTGCTGATTATTGTTTTATTCTATAAAAGTGCCAAAGAGAATAAGGATCCGTCTTTCCGTTGGATGTGGCTGACGATCGTTCTGAGTTTTGCTTTCTATATTCCGGTTGTGCTGTGGGCAGATGTCATTCCGATGATCGGTATGCTGATGATCCCCAAAACCTGTGCCTATGTATGGACCGTGCTGATCGGTTACAAGGCAATGAAAAAAGAAATTGCGTAACTTTTTTGCTAAAGCAGTCCTTTATCTGACTTCTATAGCCGCAAGCCTTTGATATCCTTAATACGTGATAAAATCATATTGCAGCTGCAGCTGATCATGCCAGGCAGCGTATCAATGACATTGTGCAGGAAATGTTCCATTTCATCACTTGATGAAGCAACGGCATGTACATGAAGCTTGTCCCTTCCTGTGACACGGTAAATCTGCGTGACGATATCATTCTTGTATAATAAATCTGTCACCTGCATCAGCTGGTCTGGTTTTGTCTCAATCTCAAAATAGCATGATACAGCACCGCTGATCTTTTGCGGATTTATGATGGTTGTATATTCTTCAATCACGCCTTTTTTCTCCAAAGCCTGAATCCGGGCTTTTACGGCGACTCTGGAAATACCGGTTTCTTCACCGATATCAGAGTAAGAGATACGTGCATTTTTTATAAGTAACCGGATGATCTTCTGATCCAGTTCATCTAAACCGTCCAGGTACATAAGTGCCCTCCTGTAAAATGATATCCAAATGTTTTGTTTAAATATCATATCATTTGTATTACTAAAAGTAAACGGTAGCTTGACTTACTTGCCGTATATACATATAATTGTTACGAAACGGAGTTTAAAACTTGCGTTTTGAACGCGGATAAGGATTCCCCAGATTCAAGTGCGCGGAGCACTAAGCGGCGGGTGAGGGGGGATGCTTCTGTCAGTGGGAGTTGAAAGCTCCCACTGACAGATCGAGAAGCGACTGCGTTCATGAGCAAGTAGCGAAGCGGATTGCGAATGTCCGCTTTACTGTTCTGAACAGTGGAGTTTTCTTTTCTGGAGGGATAGGATAATGTCAAAAGATGAATATTTGATCACAGATACGCCACTGAAAGCGTTGACCGTTTTTGTAATGCCCATGATTCTGGGAAGCTTCTTTCAGCAAGTATATAATATGGCTGATTCCATTATTGTTGGTCAGTTTGTAGGTTCCTCAGCGCTTGCGGCTGTCGGCGCCTGTGCTGCCCTTACGAATGTCTTCATTTGTGTGGCGTTGGGTGCCGGTGTCGGAGCCGGTGTGCTCGTGAGCCGCTATTTTGGAGCTAGGGATTACAGCAAAATGAAAACAATTGTATCGACATCATTGATCAGCTTTCTGATCCTGAGCATAGTTCTGGGTGTTTTTGGCTTTTGCTTTTCCCATTCAATGATGCGTTTATTACAGACACCGGCTGATATTCTGGATGAAGCAGTACTGTATCTCCGGGTTTATTTTGTAGGATTTCCGTTCCTGTTTATGTACAACATCCTTTCGACGATGTTTACTTCCATCGGTGAATCGAAGATTCCGTTGGGGCTATTGATATTTTCTTCTGTTTTGAATATATTTATGGATCTCTGGATGGTGGCCGGCCTGGGGCTGGGGGTGTTCGGTGCAGCACTTGCAACTCTCATTGCACAGGGGATTTCCGCAGTGTTTTCGCTTTTGATCTTCTTTTGCCGGATGCGTCGATATAAAAGCCATTTCAAGTGGTTTGACAGGCTGGAGTTACATTCCATGCTTCGGATTGCCGTACCGTCGGTTCTCCAGCAGTCCACCGTGTCCATTGGTATGATGATCGTACAGGCAGTTGTAAATCCATTCGGTACACAGGCACTCGCAGGTTATTCAGCAACGATGAGAGTGGAGAATGTATTTTCACTGATATTTGTATCCATTGGAAATGCGGTTTCGCCGTATGTTTCCCAGAATCTTGGTGCCAGAAAAATCGAACGTATCAAAAAGGGATATCACGCTGCACTGGTGTTGGATCTATGCTTTGCAGTCCTTGCTTTCATAGTCATTGAAACCCTGCACACCCAGATTTCTTCGCTGTTTCTGGGTAAAGATGGAACGGCTCTTGCATATCAGGTGTCCGGGGATTATATGAGATGGCTCGGTTACTTTTTCATCTTCATGGGGATCAAGATGGCAACCGATGGAGTCCTTCGCGGACTCGGGATCATGCGGCCGTTTCTTATGGCAAATATGGTAAATCTTGCGATCCGCCTGGCAGTTGCCCTGATTTTTGCACCGCGTTTTGGTATTGCATTTGTCTGGCTTGCTGTACCGGCTGGCTGGCTTGCCAATTTTCTGATTTCTTATGTGGCGCTCAGAAAATCATGGCCGGCTGATAAGGTGGTTTCCTCTCGATAACAACGGAACAGTAAGATTCATTCTATCATTTAAAAACAGAATCATTCGGGCAATTTAACAAAGCCGATGCGGGATCGAAATCAACTCCAGCATCGGCTTCATTGCTTCTACAGGAATAGACCAGCCAAAAATCGCAAGTAAAAAGCATGTCAAAAACGACACTGATCGACTGCCGTAGAAATACGCTTATCGGGAAGTATCACAAATATATCAGGAATTAGAAATATACCAGGATGGTCTGAATGTGGTATTCTGGAGAGTGAAGCCGAAAAAGAAAGCACAGTCTTACTGACTTGTGGTCTTTTGCGAATTTTCTCTGTTTACAATATCTGTAGAGAAACTGATAAAAATGCAGTGCTATCAAAAAAATAGTTGCGTAACACCTAAGCTATGGTTATAATAAAATGACAGTGAGTCAGAGACAGAAAATCAGAGCCATGAAAGAATGGCAAAAGATATCATTGTGTTTATCAGGAGGCCAGAAGCAGTCTGGCATGAGACAACATAGGATTAATAAAAACGTCAAAGAATAGGGAGGAATTTCAAATGAATGTTACGGAAATCAGACGTCCGGCTGATATGGAAAGAATTACCACACCAGAGCTTGCTCAGGCTTTTATTGAAGAGCAGGTTGCATTGATCAAAGAGCAGGTGGGAGATAAGAAGGTTCTTCTGGCTCTCTCTGGCGGAGTAGATTCATCTGTTGTTGCAGCTCTTCTGATCAAGGCAATTGGTCAGCAGTTGGTATGTGTTCATGTAAATCATGGTCTGCTTCGTAAAGGCGAGCCGGAGCAGGTAGTAGAAGTGTTCCGTAACCAGATGAATGCGAATCTTGTTTATGTGGATGCAACCGATCGTTTCCTGAATAAACTGGCAGGAGTGGAAGATCCTGAGACGAAGAGAAAAATTATCGGCGGAGAATTCATTGAAGTATTTGCTGAAGAGGCAAGAAAACTGGAAGGAATTGAGTTCCTGGCACAGGGTACAATCTGGCCGGATATTCTTGAGTCTGAGGAAGGAATCAAGGCTCATCATAATGCAGGCGGACTTCCGGAGGATATGGATTTTGAACTGGTAGAGCCGGTCAGAATTCTTTTCAAAGATGAGGTTCGTGTTGTTGGTGATGAACTTGGTCTGCCGCATGGCATGGTTTATCGTCAGCCGTTCCCGGGACCGGGACTGGGCGTTCGTTGTCCGGGTGCTATTACCCGTGATCGTCTGGAAGCAGTACGTGAGTCTGATGCGATCCTTCGGGAGGAGTTTGAGAAGAATGGACTGGAAGGAAAGATCTGGCAGTATTTCACGGTTGTTCCGGATTTCAGATCAACCGGAATCAAAGATGGAAAACGTGCTTTTGAGTGGTGCTGTATCGTTCGCGCGGTATGTACAACGGATGTTATGACTGCAACTGTTGCAGAACTTCCGCATGAACTGATGGTTCATATTACAGATCGTATTACCCATGAAGTTGCCGGAATCAATCGTGTGCTTTATGATTTCACACCGAAGCCGACAGGAACGGTGGAGTTTGAATAAATTGGTAAATGATTCTGTGTGAACCTCTCAGTATGATGGGCTGAATGGCATTTTTTGCTGTTCAGCCCGTTGTTTATGTGGCATCATGGAGTCAATGGTATGTCAAGGGCGCCCGAGAAACGGGGAGGAAAAAGTAATGAGTGAGATGAGTCATGGACATTACGATCACTCCGGCGGTTTCATGAAATTTGCATCGGTAAATCCGTCTGCTGATATTTATATGCGGGAAAATGCAGGTGGGGAGTATTATTCCTTTAAAGAAGGAAAAAAAATATATCGGAATTGATAAAGCCATCTTAACCCTGCAAAACCTGCATCTGATAAAGGATAACACCGTGATAGATGAGGAACTGTCTGTTTTTACAAATGTGCATCCGGAGAGAAAATGGCCCAAGGGCAACCGAAGACCGCATGAACGGAAAACTCTGTTCTTTCAGCGAACAAAACTTTTTTTGTTGCATTTACCGATATTTTGTTTAAAATAGAACTGCTGGGCTGAAATGCCATGGCGTTTGATTAAATATACTGGAAGGGAAATTAAGATGAAAGAAAAGGGAAGTAGTTTTTCCGGCTCCATAGGTTTTGTCCTTGCGGCTGCCGGAAGTGCTGTAGGAGTTGGAAATATCTGGAGATTTCCGTACCTTTGTGCCAAAGACGGAGGAGGTCTGTTTCTTCTGATCTATCTGGTACTGGTATTGACATTCGGATTTGTATTGTTGACCACGGATGTTGCAATCGGGCGAAAAACAAAGAAAAATGCACTGAGAGCTTTTGAAGAGCTCAATCCCAAATGGCGGTTTCTGGGCCATTTGACCTTTCTGGTTCCGGCTCTGATCATGACTTATTATTCTGTCATTGGCGGCTGGATCGTAAAGTACTTTTTTATCTATATTGTTTCTGATGGAACAGCTGCCGCAGCGGATGGATATTTTTTATCTTTTATCACATCCGATCTTGCACCGATCGTGTTTATGCTGCTTTTCCTTGCATTAACCGCCTGGATCGTATTTCGCGGTGTGGAAAAGGGAATTGAAAAATTTTCCAGGATCATTATGCCTGGCTTGATCCTTCTGATCGTGATCATTGCAGTCTTTTGCCTGACTCTGTCTCATACAGAGGCGGATGGCACCGTTCGTACCGGTTTGCAGGGGCTGGCTGTTTATATAAAACCAGACTTTCAGGGATTGACCGTAAAACGATTCCTGGAGATCCTTCTGGATGCGATGAGCCAGCTCTTCTTTTCTTTGAGCGTATCAATGGGGATCATGATTACGTATGGTTCTTATGTGAAAAATGATGTGAATTTGAATAAAGCGACCAATCAGATCGAGATTTTTGACACAGGTGTTGCCTTTCTTGCAGGAATGATGATCATACCTGCGGTCTTTGTCTTCCTTGGAAAGGATGGAATGGCTTCCGGTCCGAGTCTGGTATTCATTTCACTTCCAAAGGTGTTTGATGCCATGGGCGTATTCGGGCGTCCGGCTGCGATCGCTTTCTTTCTGATGATGGGATTTGCGGCACTGACCTCCTGTGTATCCGTTATGGAAACACTGGTTGCAAACTGTATGGAACTGTATCACAAACCGCGGAAAAAAATGTGTGGAGCAGTAGGTATTTATTCACTCGTCACTGCCGTACTGATCTGTCTTGGATATAATAAACTCTACTTTGAGCTGAAACTTCCGAACGGATCGGTGGGACAGCTGCTCGATGTGATGGATTATATCAGTAACAGCTTCCTGATGCCGTTTATCTCCCTTCTGACCAGTATTCTGATCGGCTGGGTGATCGGGCCGGACTGGATCATAGGGGAAGTGGAACGAAATGGAGAACACTTCAAACGGGCAGGTCTGTATCGCTTTATGATCCGCTATGCAGTACCGGTTGTCATGCTCATTCTGTTCCTCGTATCCACCGGATTTGCAGATCTCATTTTCTGATGCGGGACAAGATGGTTTTGCAGCAGATATCCGGTTATCAGTGTTACGAATGAACCCGGAAAGCTGCTATAGAGAAAATAGAGAAAAAAAGTGCTTCTGAACAGAAAAGCCCTTGCGGATGCAAGGGCTTTTTGCTATGCTGAAGTTATAATGTTTGGGTAAAAAGGAGGATCAACGAATGGAATTTAAAACAGATGTGCTTCTTCATGGCGGAGATTACAATCCGGATCAGTGGCTGGATCGACCGGATATTCTGGAAAAAGATGTGGAAATGCTGGCAGAATCCGGCTGCAATGTAGTGAGCCTTGGTATTTTCGCCTGGTCTACCCTGGAACCGGAAGAGGGCGTGTTCCGTCTGGACTGGATGGAAGAGGTGATTGACCGGCTCTATGCGAAAGGGATCCGCGTGATCCTTGCGACACCCTCTGGTGCCCGTCCAAAATGGCTGGCTGATAAATATCCGGAAGTGCTTCGGGTGGATCAAGCCAGAAGAAGGCAGCTTTTTGGAACCCGACACAATCATTGCTATACATCGCCGGTTTACCGGGAAAAGGTACGGATCATCAACCAGAAACTGGCGGAACGCTTCGGAAATCATCCGGCAGTGATCCTCTGGCATATTTCCAACGAATATGGAGGAGAGTGCCATTGTCCTCTCTGCCAGGCCGCTTTCCGTGACTGGCTGAAGGAAAAATATCAGACCATTGAGAATCTCAACAGCCGCTGGTGCACGACATTCTGGAGTCATACTTACCAGAGCTTTGACGATATCGAGAGCCCTTCTGAGATCGGCGAAACGCAGCTTCATGCGCTGAATCTGGACTGGAAACGCTTTGTCACGCATCAGACCCGTGATTTCATGCGCTGGGAGATCCAGGCAGTACGGGATGCCGGAAGTAAACTGCCGGTAACGGCCAACCTGATGTATTATTTTGATGGTCTGGATTATTTCAAGATGGCGAAAGACATCGATGTGGTCTCCTGGGATACTTATCCTACCTGGGGAAAGGCAAAGGATATCGCTGTGGCCAGGGATAACGCCATGTGCCATGACCTGATGCGTTCTCTGAAGGGGAAACCGTTCTTCCAGATGGAATCCTGCCCTTCCTCTACCAACTGGCAGGGCATCAGTAAGCTGAAAAAACCGGGGATCCTTTTTGCCCAGTCCATGCAGCCCATCGCCCACGGCGGAGAGGGCGCTCTTTATTTCCAGATCCGGCAGAGCCGGGGAGCTTCCGAGAAATTCCACGGAGCCGTTATCGATCATTACGGCGGAAATGATACACGGGTTTTCAAGGAAGTGACCGAGGTGGGAGATACACTGAAGGTGATCCGTGAAGTGGCAGGCAGCCGGGTGGACAGTCCGGCAGCGCTTCTTTATGACTGGAGCAGCAACTGGGCCATGGAAGACAGCCAGGGACCGAGAAACAAAGGTCTTCATCATCATGAGGCTCTGCTCAAAATGTACGGCGGCTTCCGCAAACTGGGGCTGAATGTGGATCTTGTGGATGAAGAATGCAGTCTGGAGGGTTATAAAGTGCTGGCTATTTCCATGGGTTATGTTTTCCGGGAAGGCTTCGCGGAAAAAGTCAGAGCCTTTGTAGAAAATGGTGGAACACTCATTATTACGTACTGGAGCGGTATTGCCGATGAAACAGACCGCTGTTATCTGGACGGTGTACCTTACGGGCTTATGGATGTGCTGGGACTTCGGAGCGAAGAAATCGACGGTCTTTATGACTGGGAAGAAAATCATCTGATCCCGGTGGGCGGCAATGATCTGGGGCTTACGAAGAGCTATAGCTGCCGCTATCTCTGCGATCTGGTGAGAGTCAACGGTGCGGAGCCTGTCATGGTTTACGCTGACGACTTTTATACCGGTCATGCAGCTCTTACCAGAAATACATACGGAAAAGGAACCGCCTGTTATATCGCAGCCGATGCGGAAGAAGCCTTTTACGATGATTTTATTGCAGCCTTGATGAAAGAAAAATCTATCAAAGCGCCTGTCACCGGCGTCATTCCGGAAGGACTGGAGGTGACCACACGGGAGAACGACACCGTGCGCTATTATTTTTACCAGAATTTTGCGGATCATGCGGTGAAACTTCCACTGCCGGAAGGCGCTTTTGAAAGCATATTCGGCGATGCAGAAGCGAAACTGAAGCCTCTGGGAATGGTAGTTCTGAAAGAAAAACTGTAATCTGCATGATGCCAGGGTCAAAAGGTCAAAAAGCCGTTCATGCTTGCATGATAAGGCTTTTGAACTTGGGACCCG
>NZ_QSCM01000031.1:0-256 GCF_003463065.1 Blautia sp. OF03-15BH | reverse complement strand
GGACCCGCCAAACATGAGAAAGTAGCGATTTACGCAGTAAATCAGCGGATTTCGAATGTTTATAGAATTGCGGGAGCTGCTTTGCAGCGGAGTAATTCGTAGGCATCAGTTGGGGGCAAAAGACCTTTTGACCCCAACATCATTTGCATGAAAAAACCTCCGACCACTTTCCTTTGGGAAAAAGTCGGAGGTTTTTATTACGTGCGCCCGGCGGCGCACGTTTCTAACGGGTGTAAGTCCCGAATCCGCCCGGTAG
>NZ_QSCM01000030.1:7058-14059 GCF_003463065.1 Blautia sp. OF03-15BH | reverse complement strand
TTATGTAGAGTATCTGGATGAAAGCTTAAACAAAGGATATGAAGTAGACGAAAGCAGCAAGAAGGAAGTAAGTGTGACCTGCGAGACAACCTATGCACACAAAGAATCCGGTTATGTACATCAGCTGAAGTATAAAACGATTGCAGATTCAGCAGATGTAAGTAGCTTCAAGGTAAAAGATGGCTATGAGATTGTAGGAATGACAAAAAATGAAGGAGCGAATGAGGTTGTTTTTGCGTTAGATAATACCTTTATGTCCAGCGGAATGATGCAGGGCGGTTCTTTCTATCTTGTAGCAAGAAAAGCAAAACAGCCGGAAACCGAGCCGGGAACCGAGACCGAGAAGCAGCCGGGAACCGAGACCGAGAAACAGCCGGGAACCGAGACCGAGAAACAGCCGGGAACCGAGACCGAGAAGCAGCCGGAAAGCGAGACCGAGAAGCAGCCGGAGACTGAAAAGCCTGCAAAACCTGCACAGAATAAGACCAGCGTAGTAGTTATGCGCTTGAAAGGAAATGCTTCCAGTACAAAAGTTAAATTGGCCTGGACAAAAATCAAAGGCGCAGACGGATATGAAATTTATGGTGTAAACTGCAGAGGAAGTAAAAAGGCTCCCCTTCTGAAAACAATTAAAAAAGGCTCTGCCTATGTTACCACAATAAAGGGATTGAAAAAAGCATCCAGCTATCGGTACTATGTAAAAGCCTATAAGATGGTTAACGGTAAAAAAACTTACCTGAAACAGTCGAATTCCATTCATATTGCCACAGCAGGAGGCAGCAACACCAATGCAAAAAAGGTAACGGTGGAAAGCAGCAGCATTACTCTGAAAAAAGGAAAGACCAAAAATCTGAATGCAAAAATTGTTTCTGTGAACAGTGAAAAAGAACTGCTGTCGCATATTGCAAAATTGACTTACACATCTACGGATCAAAAAATTGCGACTGTCACAAACAAAGGAACAGTTAAAGCAAAAGCCAAAGGAACCTGTTATATTTATGTATCAGCAGCTAATGGCAGATATAAGAAAGTAAAAATAACTGTAAAGTAAATGAGGATAGGCCGAAATATTTTTGACTTTGCCCTGACCAGTATGCTATAATGAAAAGAAGTGGGAAAAAACAGCTTACCCATCTGAAATCACAGAATATTGAGGGCGATAAGATGAAAAAGATCGTAATATGTGATGATGTGGAGATCGATCGGAGCATATTGAGACATTTTCTTGAAAAATATTTCGAAGACCGGGAAGAAGAGGCTCTCGTAGAAGAGTACAGCTCGGGAAAGGCGCTTACTGCGGATGTGGAAGAGGGATATCTTGAAATGGATCTTCTGTTTCTGGATATTTTTATGAACGGAATGAATGGAATGGAGACGGCGGCAAAGCTCCGGGAGTTATCCTGTACGGCTTCCATTGTCTTTCTGACCACTTCGCCTGATTTTGCAGTGGAAAGCTACGAAGTGGAAGCATCCGGTTATATCCTCAAGCCGTTTTCGGCTTCTCAGCTGGTAAGGCTCCTGGAGAAAACACTGAAAACGAATGACAGGAACCGGGTGGCGGTAAAAACAGGACGGCAGTTCCGTTATCCTTATACCGATGATATTCTTTATATCGACAGCGACCGTCATATGGTCACGCTTCATCTGCAGGATGGAAGTGAGATCGTTACGCAGGACAAGCTGGGCGATATCGAAAGCCGGATCGGAGAGAAACGTTTTCTGCGCTGTCATCAGAGTTATCTGGTCAATATGGATCAGGTGGCAGATGTGAAGGAAGACTTTATTCTGAAGAACGGGACAATGGTTCCAATCCGTGTCCGGGGAAGAAAAGAGATCGTGGATAGCTATAACCGGTATTTTCTCAGCAGGAAAAAATAAGAAAACGACGATTATGCTTATAAACATGCCGATTGTGCAAAGATTGTCAAGAGACCGATTTTTTCTGTTATAATCTTTCTCGAAAGGGAAAGAGAGTTTTTAAAGGGAAAGAGAGTTTTACATCTGGCAACCCCGGCAGGAGCGTGAAGATTTTCTTTGCAACAGGGTCAGAAAAGCCGCAGTGGGAGTTATCCTGCATGCGGCTTTTCTGTGCTTACAGGAATTTTCTTTCCGACAGATACTATGCTTTACTTTTGGAGACGGCTGTGTTATCCTTTCCTTTAGCAAACAGCCGTAAAAATGCGGCAGAAGGGAAAAGAAATGGATAAGGAAGAGCGGAAAAGGATTCACAAAAAGATCAGCCTGCTTACGCTGCTCGCCCTAGTAATCGTGATCGTGATCATGATCGGCGGTACTTTTATGGGCTGGCTCAGCATCCGGGCATTTCAGCTGATCGCCTGTCTCTATCTGGTAGGCTACTGGGCAGTGACAGATATTCTGGAACCGAAGCTGACAAAGCTTCTGGAGGGTGTTACCGAAGATCAGAAGACATCCTATAAAAAATATGCGGCTATGGATTTTGCCGGATATATGGGAATTCTGGTATTTGTCATCTTCGCAGGCCAGGGAGGCGCCAGCAATGTCGGCATGATCGGTCTGGTGGTTTATGCGTACACTCTCACAGCAAAAAAGAAATTCCGTATGGAGTTCCAGCATCCGGAGAAGATCCGGAAGAAGCAGGCTCCCGTGCAGAAAAAAGAAATTTCCATCCGTGAGAAGGCAGCGATGGTAAAACCGGTTGAGGATGAACCGGAGACAGAGGAAAGCAGGGGGATCGATCCTGTGGAAACGGCAGATGAAACAGGAAAGACAGAACCTTCAGACTCCTCAGAAGAATAAGCAACGACAGACAGCTCTGAAAAGCGGAAGATACAGGTGAAAAATCCCAAGCGTAACAGGGGAGGGCGGGCATATGTCTGCTCTCCCCTTCATATAATCAGACTGACAGATCATGGATGGCAGTATTGATGAAGTCTGGAAAGCGATATCTGTTTTTGCTTGTGGCGTTTTTCTTCCTGGCAGCATCCGGATGGCAGGGACAAAAAGCTGGAATACGACAGCCGGAAACGGCGGAGGCTGTCTGTGAAGTGGAAGAGCGGGAAAACGGCGGGGAGACAGGAGACAGAAGTGCAGCTTCGGATGAAAAGAGAGAGGCCGAAGCACAGGAGCTGCCGCCACAGGTGGCCATCACTTTTGACGACGGTCCGCACAAAATATATACGCCGCTGCTTTTAGATGGTTTGAAGGAGCGGGAAGTGAAGGCGACCTTTTTTCTCATCGGGGAAAATATTTCCGGTAAGGAGGAGATCATCCGGCGCATGGCGGAAGAAGGTCATCTCATTGGCAATCATACATACAGTCATGTGAAGCTTACTGCTTTGCCGGAAGAGGCGGCCTGTGAGGAGATTCGGAAGACATCGGAACGGATCTTTGCAATTACAGGAAAACCGGTGGAGTACATAAGACCGCCCTTCGGAGAGTGGAAAAAAAGCCTGGAATGTGGATTAAATCTCTTTCCGGTGCTATGGACTGTGGATACTCTGGACTGGACAACGGAAAATGTCAGTGATGTGGTGCGCCGCGGGACAGAAACGGTAAAAGACGGAGATGTGATCCTGCTGCACGACTGCTACGCTTCATCGGTGAAAGCGGCTCTTGCGATCATTGATATCCTGAAAAGCAGAGGGTTTCGCTTTGTGACAGTGGAAGAACTGATACTATGAAGCGGAGCGGAGACCTTGCGAATGTCCGCTTTACATACAGAAGAAAGGAACAGCTATGGATTTATTTGAATATGCAAGAAGTAATACGATGAAAAAAGAAGCCCCGCTGGCTTCCAGAATACGCCCGAGAACGCTTGATGAAGTGGTGGGGCAGCAGCATATCATCGGGAAAGACAAGATGCTTTACCGGGCGATCCAGGCAGACAAGCTGAGTTCCATCATTTTTTACGGTCCTCCGGGAACGGGAAAAACGACTCTGGCCAAAGTGATCGCCAACACCACCAGTGCGGAATTCACACAGATCAATGCGACCTCAGCAGGAAAAAAAGATATGGAAGAAGTGGTGGCAAAGGCGAAGGATATGCTTGGCATGTATCAGAAAAAGACGATCCTTTTCGTGGATGAGATCCACCGTTTCAATAAGGGACAGCAGGACTATCTTCTTCCTTTTGTGGAGGATGGAACGTTGATTCTGATCGGCGCGACCACGGAGAATCCCTATTTTGAAGTGAACAGTGCGTTGATCTCCCGTTCCGTGATCTTTGAACTGAAGCCGTTGACAAAAGAAGATGTGCTGGTGCTTCTGAACCGGGCGGTTTATGACCGGGAACGGGGAATGGGGGCCTATGAAGCGGTACTGGAGCCGGAGGCGGGCGAGTTTCTGGCGGATATTGCAGGCGGAGATGCCAGAAAAGCCCTGAATGCCATTGAACTGGCCGTCCTCACAACAGAACGCAGTGCGGATGGAAAAATCCATATCACCAGAGAGGTCGCTTCCGAGTGTATCCAGAAGCGGGTGGTGCAGTACGATAAAACAGGGGACAATCATTACGATACGATCTCTGCCTTTATCAAAAGCATGCGGGGCTCAGATCCGGATGCAGCAGTCTATTATCTGGCACGGATGCTCTATGCAGGGGAAAGTGTGACCTTTATTGCCCGACGGATCATGATTTGTGCGTCAGAGGATGTGGGAAATGCGGATCCTCAGGCACTTCAGGTAGCGGTGGCAGCAGCTCAGGCGGTGGAGCGGGTCGGTATGCCGGAATCACAGCTGATCCTGGCACAGGCGGCACTCTATGTAGCTACTGCACCAAAGAGCAATTCAGCCACCAATGCGATCTATGAGGCTATGGAAGCAGTGAAAAACGGAAAAGCAACGGTGCCTGTCCACTTAAAGGATGCACATTATCCGGGAGCGGCAAAGCTGGGACATGGCATCGGCTACGAATATGCCCATGATTTTCCGAAACACTTTTCCCATCAACGCTATCTGCCGGAAGAACTGGGAGAGACAAAATTTTATCGGCCCAGCGGGAACGGTTATGAAAAAGAGATCGAGAAGTATCTGGAGTGGATCCACGAATAAAAAAATGCCAGGCAGCAGTGTAAAGCGGACATTCGCAATCCGCTTCGCTACTTGCTCATGAACGCAGTCGCTTCGCGATCTGCGTTCAAAAAATCTGCACCTGGCATTTTTTATTCGGATTTTGTCTCTGTGAGAAGTGTCCGCATCACATATTCATAGATTTCCTGACAGCGTTTGCCCCAGTGGTTACACATGGCAATGGCCTGTTCTTTGTCCGGAACACTGATGGTGAGATCCAGAAGATCTCCCTTTTTCTCTTTAACCTCACAGTGAACGGAATATTCGCCGGAGGTGTTTTTATAATAGTCGGCAACGATGGCCACCTCATTCCGGAGGGCCATTTTATTTTCCTGGATATAGCGATCGATGTCCTCGCGGATGGGGGTGGAGATCTTCTGGGAGAAATAGCCGAGCGTCATGTCACCGTCTTCCGTCAGATAGTACTGGGAGGTATTCCGGATGGTTTCCATACGGATCAGTCCCGCTTCCACCAGCTCGGAAATGGCCTGCTGGAGTGTGAAATAAGTGGTATATTCCTGGTCAAGGACGAATTCGGAAATCTGGGCGTTGGTCAGCGGAAAAGCCACTTTTTTCAGCATATATAAGATGATGAGCTTGTATAAAGTCAAAGGTTCAGCCATAATTCCTCCTTATGATAAAAAAGATTTTCCCTGCCAGGAGCCGCGAAGCTTCAGCTGTCGATGGATCTCGTTGAGGACCGAGCGCTTCCGGCTGCTCCAGAGCGGTGCGATGAGAAGCTCTTTTGGACCGTCTCCGGTGAGGCGATGGATCGTGATCTTTGGGGAAAGCTCTTCGATACAGCGGATCACCAGATCCACATACTGTTCCTCCGTGAAAACCGGAAAGCCGGGATCTTCATACCAGGCTGCCAGATCGGTTCCCTTCAGAACATGGAGAAGCTGCAGCTTGATCCCCTGGATATCCTGATGATTGAGATAACGGATCGTGGCAAGAATATCCTCCTCGGTCTCTCCCGGAAGTCCCAGGATTGTATGGACGACGACAGAAATTCCGCGATCCCGAAGCTCCCGGACGGCCTTTTCAAAGCAGGGAAGCGGATAGCCCCGGCGGATAAAAGCTGCTGTCCGCTCATGGATGGTCTGCAGGCCGAGCTCCACAGTGACCGGCTTGATCTGATTCAGAGAAGAAAGAAGCTCCAGTACCTCCGGAGGCAGACAGTCCGGCCGGGTGCCGATGGAAAGGGCAACGATATCCGGATGGGAGATCGCTTCTGTGAAAAGGTCTTTGAGATATTCTACAGGCGCATACGTATTGGTATAAGCCTGAAAGTAAGCAACAAAATGCTTTGCAGGAAATTTTGTCCGAAGCTTTTTTTCCTGTGATTCGATCTGTTCCTTGATGGAAAGCCGGGCATCTGCGGCAAAATCACCGCTTCCTCCGGCACTGCAGAAAATACAGCCGCCTTTTCCTACGGTGCCGTCCCGGTTTGGACAGGTCATGCCGCCGTTTAAGGAGACTTTGTATATTTTTTCACCGTACTGCTTTTTCCACTCATAATCCAGGGAACGATAAGGCTTTTCACCCCAGAGCGGTGTGGAGGCTGCCGTTTTTTTCACAGTCATAAGACAGAAACTCCCTTCGTGTGTCATACCTGCGGTTCCAAGTTCAAAAGCCTTGGCGTGCAAGCTCGCCCGGCTTTCTGACCTTTGAAGCTTCGTATAATACCTATAAATTGCTCCGCTGCAAAGCAGCTCACGCAATTTAACAAACACTCAGAATCCGCTGATTTACTGCGTAAATCGCTCCTTCTTCCTGTTTGGCGGGTTCCAAGTTCAAAAGCCTTGGCGTGCAAGCCCGCCCGGCTTTTCGACCTTTGAAGCTTCGTATAATACCTATAAATTGCTCCGCTGCAAAGCAGCTCACGCAATTTAACAAACACTCAGAATCCGCTGATTTACTGCGTAAATCGCTCCTTCTTCCTGTTTGGC
>NZ_QSCM01000030.1:0-6967 GCF_003463065.1 Blautia sp. OF03-15BH | reverse complement strand
GACCTTTGAAGCTTCGTATAATACCTATAAATTGCTCCGCTGCAAAGCAGCTCACGCAATTTAACAAACACTCAGAATCCGCTGATTTACTACGTAAATCGCTCCTTCTTCCTGTTTGGCGGGTTCCAAGCTCAAAAGCCTTGGCGTGCAAGCCCGCCCGGCTTTCTGACCTTTGAACCCTAGTACAGTGAATATTAAGTAACCGCCATATTGGTTTGTCTGATTTTTCATCTGCTGCGTTGTCGTCAATCGACGTAGCCACCGCTACGCCTCATTCCTCCGCCTTGCATATGAAGAAATCATCCTGCGTCAATATAGCAGATACTTAATTTTCACTGTACTAGTATTATCATATCATTTTCAAAATCAGAATTCAACTGTAACAGCCGGGGGAAAATCATGGTATAATGAGACCAGTAAAAACGATGACAGAAACGGAGGTAGCCTTATGAATCTGACAGAAAAACAGAAGGAGCAGCTCATCGCAGTGCTTCAGGGAGCGGTATTTGCTGCCTTTGCAGGTGCAGCTCTGCTTCAGGAAGGAAAGCTTTACCGGAAATACAGAAAGAAAATTCTGGCAGAAAATGCCAGACAGAAAGAAAAACTGACAAAACAGAAATATCACCTGAAAGAAAAAGACATGAAGAGAAAATACCGTGCCAAAAAGAAGAAAAAGTTTGCCCCCATCGGTATCCTATGATAGAATAAATCCAGAGCAAAAAAATCTTTGAGAGGATGAGTGCGTATGGATATTTTGATCAAAGGCGGCCGCCTTCTGGATCCGGCGAATGATCGTGATGGTCTTTTTGACATCTGGATCCGTGACGGCAAAATTTTGAAAGTGATGGAACCGAGTACAGAAAAGGAAGAGCCGGATACGTCAGCAGAAGACTGCAGAGTCGTGGATGCCTCCGGCTGTTATGTAATGCCGGGACTGATCGATCTGCATGTACATCTTCGCGACCCCGGCTTTACTTATAAGGAGACGGTAGACTCGGGAGCAGAGGCGGCAGCACACGGCGGATACACTACTATCGTGGCCATGCCTAACACGAAACCGGTCATGGACGAAGGACACCGGGTTTCCTATGTACACAATAAAGCGAAAATGCTGGGTCTTATCAACGTGCTTCAGGCAGGAGCTGTGACCAAAGGCATGAGAGGCGAAGAGCTTTCAGATATTGAGAGCATGGTAAAAGCCGGTTCTCCTGCCATCAGTGAGGATGGAAAGTCTGTTATGGATTCCGGGCTTTACCGGAAGGCCATGAAAATCGCAAAATCTCATAATATCCCGGTTCTGGCTCATTGTGAGGACATCAATCTGGTAGAGGGCGGTGTCGTGAATGCAGATAAGGATATGAAAGCCAAAGGCTGGAAGGGCATCAGCAATGCGGTTGAGGATGTGATCGTGGCAAGAGACATCCTGCTGGCAAAGGAGACAGGAGCCAGACTGCATCTCTGCCATTGCTCCACCAAAGACAGCGTCCGTATGGTAAAAGCTGCCAAAGCGGACTGTGTGGATGTTTCCGCTGAGGTCTGCCCGCATCACTTCACCCTGACTTCCGCAGACATTCCGGGAAATGATGCCAATTATAAGATGAACCCGCCGCTTCGTACAAAAGAGGATGTGGAAGCATTGAAACAGGGACTGCATGATGATATCATGGATGTCATCGCGACAGACCATGCTCCGCACAGCGAGGAAGAGAAGCTTCGCACCATGCAGAGTGCACCTTTCGGTATCGTGGGTCTGGAGACAGCCGTTCCGCTGACCATCAGTGAGCTGGTACGCCCCGGTGTGCTCACTCCGCTGCAGATGGCAGCCAAGATGAGTGCAAATCCGGCAAAAGTCTTAGGCATTGACAAGGGAAACCTGGCTGAGGGCAAGATCGCAGATGTGACCATCATCGATCCCGAGGTGGAATATACCATTGATAAGAACAAATTCCGTTCCCAGGGAAAAAATACCCCCTTCCACGGAAGAAAAGTATTCGGTGAGGTGGAAATGACCATCTGCGGCGGAGAGATCGTTTACGCCGCTGACCGTATGAAACAGTAAACAAAACAAGGAGAAAAAAGAATGATTCAGAAACTCATCAGTAAAATTGAGAAAACACATGCACCTATCGTAGTGGGACTGGATCCCATGCTGAACTATATCCCGAAACAGATTCAGGAAAAAGCGTTCAAAGAGTACGGCGAGACCTTAAAGGGAGCCGGCGAAGCCATCTGGCAGTATAACAAAGAGATCATCGATCATGTGTATGATCTGATCCCGGCAGTAAAACCCCAGATCGCGATGTATGAGCAGTTCGGCATCGAAGGTCTTATCGCCTTCAAAAAGACGGTAGACTACTGTAAGGAAAAAGATCTGGTAGTGATCGGAGATGTCAAGAGAGGCGATATCGGTTCTACTTCAGCAGCCTATGCAGTAGGTCATCTGGGACAGGTTCAGGTAGGAAGCCAGAAATATGCCGGCTTTGATGAGGATTTTGCGACCGTAAATCCCTACCTTGGAACAGACGGCATCAAACCTTTCATCGATGTCTGCAAGGAAGAGAAAAAAGGAATATTTGTACTGGTGAAGACCTCCAATCCCTCCAGCGGAGAGTTCCAGGACCGTCTGATCGATGGTCGTCCCCTTTATGAGATCGTAGGTGAGCATGTAGCTGCCTGGGGAGAGGAGTGCATGGGCGACAAATACAGCTATGTTGGAGCTGTTGTCGGAGCAACCTATCCGGAGCAGGGTAAGATTTTAAGAAAGATCATGCCGAAAGCCTTTATCCTCGTACCGGGCTACGGTGCACAGGGCGGAAAAGGCAAGGATCTGGTTCACTTCTTCAATGAGGACGGACTGGGAGCTATCGTTAATTCTTCCCGTGGAATCATTGCTGCATGGAAACAGGAAAAATATGCGAAGTACGGTGAAGCTGCTTTTGCAGAGGCATCCAGAGCTGCTGTAGAAGATATGATCGCAGATATCGACGGCGCACTGAAAAACAGATAAATAAAAAACAGAAAACAGAGACTGCCAGGTGCGTTGAAAAATGTGTCTGGCAGTTGTCAGAGTATGGAGAGAAAAAAGTGGCAAAGTTTAAAGAATGTGCAAAAGTAGTAAGCCAGGAGAAGATCGGAACAGGGATCTTCAGTATGTGGCTCCAGACAGAACAGGTGGCAGGAGAAGCGAAACCGGGACAGTTTATCAACCTTTACTGTCAGGATGGCAGCCGTCTGCTTCCGAGACCGATCAGTATCTGTGAGGTAAATAAGGAAGCAAAACAGCTCCGGATCGTTTATCGGGTTGCCGGAAAAGGAACCTCTGAATTTTCTGCTTATTCCGAAGGGGAGCAGGTGGAGATCCTCGGACCTCTGGGAAATGGTTTCCCTCTGGATCGGATGGAAGAAGGAAAGAAAGCCTTTCTTATCGGCGGCGGTATCGGAATCCCGCCCATGCTGGAGTTATCCAGAGAGTTAAAGGGAGAGAAACAGATCATCCTGGGCTACCGGGACGAGCTGTTCCTCAATGAAGAGCTGGCAGAGAACGGAACGGTTTATCTGGCAACAGAGGATGGCAGCGCCGGAACAAAAGGAAACGTGCTGGATGCCATCCGCGCAGAAGGACTGACGGCAGATGTGATCTATGCTTGCGGACCGACTCCCATGCTTCGTGCCCTGAAAGCCTATGCAGAGGAAAACGGCATCGAGTGCTGGCTTTCTCTTGAAGAACGGATGGCCTGCGGCGTAGGAGCCTGTCTTGGCTGTGTCTGCAAATCCAAAGAAGTGGACAGCCATTCTCATGTCCACAATAAACGGGTATGTAAAGACGGACCGGTATTTCTTTCTACGGAGGTGGAGTTATGATGACAGATATGCGTGTGAAGATCGCCGGTGTGGAACTGAAGAATCCGGTGATGACAGCCTCCGGAACCTTTGGCTCCGGTGAGGAATACAGTGAATTTGTGGATCTCAACCGTCTGGGCGCCGTTGTGACCAAAGGTGTGGCAAATGTTCCCTGGCCGGGAAATGCAACTCCCAGAGTGGCAGAGACTTATGGTGGTATGATGAATGCCATAGGGCTTCAGAATCCCGGTATCGATGTATTCTGTAAAAGAGATATTCCCTTCCTTCAGAAATATGATACGAAGATCATCGTCAATGTCTGCGGTCATGCACCGGAAGAATACCTGGCTGTGGTAGAACGGCTGGCAGAGGAAAAGATCGACATGATGGAGATCAACATTTCCTGTCCGAACGTCAATGCCGGTTTCCTTGCTTTTGGTCAGGATCCAAAGCATGTGGAAGAGCTTACCGCTGAGATCAAAAAGATCGCAAAACAGCCGGTGATCATGAAGCTGACGCCGAACGTAACGGATATCGCTGAGATCGCCCGTGCAGCAGAGGCAGGCGGAGCCGATGCGGTGTCTCTGATCAATACGCTGACCGGTATGAAGATCGACGTAAACCGCCGTACCTTTGCACTGGCCAATAAAACAGGCGGTGTCTCCGGGCCTGCTGTGCATCCTGTCGCTGTGCGTATGGTCTACCAGGTTGCCAATGCCGTAAAGATCCCGGTCATCGGCATGGGCGGCGTTGCCACCGCAGAAGATGCTCTGGAGTTCATTCTTGCAGGAGCTACCGGTGTCGCTGTGGGAACAGCCAACTTTGTCAATCCCACCGCTACCCTTGATGTCATCGACGGTATCCAGGCGTATATGGAGAAATATGGTGTGAAGGATATCCATGAACTCATCGGAGCGGTAAAATAAACAGAAAGACTCCGATACCAGAAGATACGAAACAGTCACGAAAAGAGGAATAAAAAATGCCAGGCTATCTCATCAAAGATACCACCAGAGAAGAGCGGGAGCAGATCGTCGCAGATTCTCTTGAAAATATAGAAGCAACCTGTGACGGATGCGGCAGTGGCCTTGTGGAAATGTACCAGGCTTACATAGACGGAGAAAAAGAACTCCGGGAGATCAATATGGAGTTTCATGCCCGTTATATTTCCGGTGAAGAAGGACCGGAAACAGGCAGCTGTCCCTTTTGCTGAAGAAAGAAACCCGTGTGTCAAAGTGACATGCGGGTTTTTCATGAAAGGATTGTTATTTCCGGTATGGTATGTTAAAATAGGAAAGAAAATTGGAAAGATACAGGCGTGAAGCCTTGGTAAAAGCAGGAGGTTTAAAATAAAATGGAAAGCTACAAGCAGGAATTTATCGAATTTATGGTTGCCAGCGATGTATTGAAATTCGGTGATTTTACGCTGAAAAGCGGAAGAAAATCACCTTTTTTCATGAATGCGGGTGCTTATACGACAGGAACACAGCTTCGTAAACTGGGTGAATATTATGCAAAGGCGATTCACGATCATTACGGACTGGATTTTGATATCCTTTTCGGGCCGGCATACAAGGGAATCCCCTTAAGCGTTGCCACCGCTATGGCGATCAGCGAGCTTTACGGAAAAGATGTCCGCTACTGTTCCAACCGTAAGGAGATCAAAGACCACGGAGATACAGGAATCCTGCTCGGAAGTCCGATCAAAGACGGCGACCGCGTTGTGATCATTGAGGACGTGACCACTTCCGGAAAATCCATCGAGGAAACTTTCCCAATCATCCGTGCACAGGGAAATGTGGAGATCAAAGGTCTCATCGTATCCCTGAACCGTATGGAGAGAGGCCAGGGAACGAAGAGCGCTCTGGAGGAAATTCAGGAGAAATACGGTTTCCCGGCAAATGCTATCGTAAACATGGCAGAAGTGACCGAGCATCTTTACAACAAAGAGTGCGGCGGAAGAGTTGTCATCGATGATGGCATCAAAGCAGCCATCGATGCATACTATGAGCAGTACGGAGCAAAATAAGCAGATATGAAGGAGGTCTTTCCATGAGCGAAAAGATTTATAAAGCCATGAAAAATACCGGAGCACTGAATATCGTACTTGGAGTTGTGACTCTGGTGGCCGGAATCACCAGTGGAATCCTGCTGATCATTTCCGGAGCAAATCTTTTGAAAAAGAAAAACGGAGTTCTGCTCTGAGATTTTAAACTATGAAAAAAACAACAAAAAAGAAAATCCGGATAGCCGGAGTGGTCCTGTTTTTCCTTTATCTTGTAGTCCTGACATATTTTCTCTTTTTTTCGGAGAAATACGGCAGAACGGCAGAACGGGAATTCAGCTATAACCTGACACCGTTTTTGGAGATCCGGCGTTTTTGGAACTACAGGGAGATTCTGGGGGTTAAGGCGGTTTTTATCAATCTGGCAGGAAATATTCTGGCATTCGTACCGTTTGGGGCGATCCTTCCGGTGATCAGCAGACGCTTCCGGGGCTTTTTCCGTGTGATGCTCCTGGGTTTTTTCTTCAGTCTTCTGGTGGAGTGTACCCAGCTGGTGACCCGGGTGGGGACCTTTGACGTAGATGATCTGATGCTGAACACGCTTGGGGCTGTGATCGGTTATCTGTTTTTTACCCTTTGCGACCGGATAAGGAGACATATTTATGGCTAAGAAAAAGATGTATACATTTTCTGAGCACCGCCATTCCAGAAAAGGAATTACCTCTACGATCCTGGGGGGGATCTCTCTGATCCTCTTTGTGGTGCTGGCCTATATTGCCTGGTGGTCTTACGGGGAAGGCGGACCGATCCTGGGTTCCCTCGGATTCACCGGGATCATATTTGCCATCTGCGGACTGGTGAGTGGTCTGAGCAGCTTTCGTGAAAAGCATATTTTATATACCTTTTCCAAAGCAGGTTCCATCGTAAGCAGTGTGGCGCTGGTACTCTGGATCTTTGTGGTCCTCTTAGGCGTATCATAAAGAAAGGCGTTGCAGAGCAGAAAAACGGATCTGTTCTGCAGCGCTTTTTTGGTGTTGGATAAGAAATGTCATGACGGAAGTTTTTAGGAGGTTGTTAACAGTTAAATATAAATTATAAAATTATATAAGCCGGTGTTGAGTT
>NZ_QSCM01000003.1 GCF_003463065.1 Blautia sp. OF03-15BH | reverse complement strand
ATTGGTGTGGGCTACCGCATGATGAAAATAGAATAACGCTATGAGGACGGCCAGTGTTCTCTATGAAAAATAGACGATTGAGTTTCGGATTGCCCTAATCATTTTTTGTTATTTGGAAAGGAAATCAATACCACACTTGCTATATTTATTGAAAATGGACAAGGAAAAGGCGTTGTACGGCAAGACATAATTCCGATGTTGACAGTTTACATTTTTTGGTCAAGCATTACTTCGTTCCTTACCCTTGCACAAATGAAAGGACAATTCATATCAAAGCAATTTTCTATCTCTGAAGAATTGGAAAGCAAGAACGGTTCGGGAAATGCAATTCACTTTGTAGATATTTTAATGCAGCATTCCGAGCTTCAAACTCTGACAAATGCTGATGGTGCTACATTAAGAGATCAATTTATGGCAGAAAATGTACAGTGGATTTTACAGCAGGAGCAGCGAAATGGGCATGAAAAAATCTTTGTGACAGGTCACAACAGCCATATCGCAAAATGGGGCAGTTCTGACTCGATGGGTAAACTTCTTTCCAAGGACGCAGCAAACGGTTACTATGTCATTGGTACCGATTTTTATAAAACCCATTGCAATATGCCGACCCGTTCGCCTGAAAAGCGTACAATTCAGGTGTTTTATTCCCATGACCCTTTAGCAAAGGCGGCAAAACTGGCGGGATTTGATATTTGTTGGTTGGATTTTACTAAAGTCCCGGAAAATTCTGAACTGGGTAGGCAGGCTTCTGAATACACCTATATGGGAACACTTGGAGAAAGCTACTCAATCATTATGCGACTTCTTCCTCCAAGTTATCGAATGTTTCAACCTCCTGCGGTGCTTTATGATAGTATGATATTTGTAACGGATGCGAACCCTACAAAAATATTAGAAGAATAACGTATGCAAAACTTCCAGCAAGTTTGAAAAAAATGAATCCCGAAAAACAGACCGTTGACCTGCGCCGTGTGCGTACAAAGTCGGCGGTCTTTTTTTATCCCCAAAATCAAAAAAGGAGGTCAATCACAATGGTAAGAGACTTCACGATGTTCGCACTTCCCGTGGCATTACGCAGGAGAAACTGGCGGTTCGACTGGGACTGGCAAGCAAGCAGCATGTCAGCCGCATGGAGAATGGAGAGCGCAGCTGCTCCATTGATTTGCTGATCGAACTGTCCTGCATCCTCCATGTCAGCACAGATTATCTTCTGATGGGCAGCGAGCCAAGCAAAGAGGAAGTCAAAAATGATCTTCTGAGCATTATTTCGGATCTGTCTACGATTGCGAAGAAAATCTAATCGTGCTCTGCGTTTGGAAATGACAAAATAGAGATACTATACCATTGCAAAAAAAGAAGTGAGCATGATATAATATGGATAAGAAGGCAAAAGTCACCGCAATGGTGTGAAAATAGATTTTGGCTGTTTCCATAAGGAGTAGATCGAGAGGCGTTATCCTCAGTGGCTGAAAATACAGATGTGTGATGCTTGCAGCAAGCTATTTGTATAAGCCGAAAGGCCGCAGAAATGCGGCTTTTCCTAAATACATGAGTTAATCGAACCTAACTTGTCAATGTGCGTGTGCTGGTTGGATAAATCTAACCACAAAAAGGAGAGACAGCAATGCGAGAACACAAGAATTTCTGGGACAGAAATGCAGGTCTGTATGACTGCTTTATGCGAAAAGACAGGGCAGTATACGAGAAAATGTATGAGCTGATCCGTCCGGTCGTGAAAGACAAAACAGTGCTGGAGGTTGCTACCGGAACGGGACTGATCGCCAAGCACATCGTAAAAGCAGCGGCACACATCGAGGCGACGGATGCCTCTCCGGAAATGATTACAGAGGCCAAACGGGGGAATTACTCTGCGAAGCTGCGTTTTTCCGTGCAGGATATGTTTTCTCTGCCATACGCGAGCAAATCATTCGATGTGGTAATCGTATCAAACGCACTGCACATTGTGCCTCGGCCAGAAAAATCACTGCGAGAGATCAAACGGGTGCTGAAGGATGACGGTGTGCTGATCGCGCCTACCTTTACGCACGCAGAAAACTCATTTCCCGGCAAGGTCAAAGCCTTTTTCATGAATCTGGCAGGCTTTCCGCTCCACAGCAAGTGGACGAGTGAAGAATACCTAAAATTTCTGCAACAGAATGATTGGACAGTGCGAAAAAGTGTTGTTCTAAAGGCCTCTTTTCCGCTGACCTATACGGAATGTGTGAAATCGGAGGTGTGATATGTCCTTCTTTGAAAACACCCGCAAGCCCGTAGGCTTTAGCGGGAAGATCATGGTTGCTATGATGAACTTTGGGCACAGCGCAATGGCAGCGTGGGGATTGCATTTTTTGCAGCCTGTCCCGGATGCCATGGTGCTGGACTGCGGCTGCGGCGGTGGAGCGAACATCAAAACGCTGCTGAAGCTGTGTCCCAAGGGCAAGGTGCAGGGCATCGACTATTCGGCAGTCAGTGTAGAAAAAGCGCGAAAGGTCAATGCAGGTGCCATTGCAGCAGGGCAGTGTACTGTGCAGCAGGCAAGTGTAGCAGAGTTGCCGTTTGAAGCGGAGCAGTTTGATGTAGTGACCGCATTTGAAACGGTCTATTTCTGGCCGGAGCTTGCGCAAAATTTCAGAGAGGTCTATCGGGTGCTGAAGCCCGGCGGGACTTTTTTCATCTGTAACGAAGCAAACGGCGAAACAGCAAAAGACGACAAATGGACGCGAATCATTAACGGTATGACCATCTATACGGATGCTGATCTGAAAGTGTATCTGGAGCAAGCAGGCTTTGGCAGGGTTCAGAGTCACAAAAATAAAAAGGGCTGGCTGTGTGTCACAGCACAGAAATGAGGTGCGATCATGTCGAAAAAAGCAACGGAATTTCAAAGAAAAGCAATGAGCCGGATGTATCGGGGCAAGGAGATCTTTAAGCCTTTGAACACCGGCTGGATCGATGAAAATGTCGCTTGTGTGCGAGAGTGGGTGGCAAATATCTTTTTCTACCGCAAGGGTGATACCACCATTATGATTGATGCCGGATACAACTATGACCGTCTGGCGGAGAAAATGAGCTGGCTCGGTATCGACCCGCATTCCATCCGGCACATCCTCATCACGCATCAGGACACTGACCATGTGGGTGCAGTGGAGGCCGACAGTCCGGGACTATTCCGGGACGCAAAGCTCTACATCGGCGAGGTTGAGAACCGCTATCTGACCGGCGAAGTGCGCCGCAAGGTGATCTATCGCCTGTACAAGCTGCCGCAGGTCACGATCCACAACGAAAAGGTACTGTTGCATGACGGCGAGGTTTTCGATATTGGCGGCATCAAAATCGAATGCTTCCTTGTCCCCGGTCATACCTGGGGGCACATGGTATATCTCATTGACGATAAGTATCTGTTCACCGGCGACACGCTATGGTTCGGTGCGGACGGCGGATATAGCTTTATTTCCTCTCTGGCAGAGGATAATAAGCTGGCTGTGCAGTCACTGGCGGAGCTGGAACGGAAACTGCGCGCCCGTGGTCTGCATCCGTATTTCATCACCGGTCACACGGGATGGACGGACAATTTGGAATTTGCTTTTGCCCATAAGGACAAGCTCTGTTCGCCATTCAAGAAACGGGTACACGACCCGTCGGTACCCTATGATGCCTACGACGAATCGGACGACACCGAAGAAAATGCAAAGAGCGGTTTTCTGAAAGGCGTGGGAAGATGAAGGACAGCGAATTACAAATTGACCGCAGCTGCCATGTGCTGTATTCCAAGCCCTGCAAAAAGGAAATACTGGCGAAAATCGCCCTGCACTATCCGGAAGCGGAGCGGGAGACAGTATGGGAAAAGGTGCAGCGGCAGTACACGGTCTTTCTCTCCGACTGGCGCATCGATTTTGGCGGCAAAAAGAACTTCCACAACGGCGTAGGCGGCACCTACGACTGCATCGCCATCATGAGCTATTATGTGGTCTGCAAAGCAATTACTTCGTTCCGTGAAATTGAAGAGATGGAGGAAAATCTGATCCTGCCGACCTTCCGCAAGCTGAAATTCGTGGACTGCAACAAGCCGTTCTGGAGGAAGCTGATGTACAGGGCGTTTGTTCGTGCGAAAAGCGGCTGCGACAAATGGCACGATTACGAGATGTCGGTTGCGCCTTACGAAAACGGCAAGCCTATTTATTATGAGTTTACGTCGTGTCCGGCGGCGGAGTTCGCCATCCGGCACGGTCTTACGGACATCATGCCCGCCCTGTGCAATGTGGACTTTGCGTCTATGGAGCTGCTCCATGCAAGGCTTATACGGACGAACACCTGCGTGAACGGCTGCCGGTGCGACTATACCATCTGCGGCGACCAGGACCCGTATGTAAAGGAACATCCCGAATATCGGGATGAGGCGGGCTTCAGGAGGAATCGGTAATGCTTTTACAGGTGATTTTGGAAGGCATCGGGCTGGGCGTTCTGCTCATTTTGGTTTGCGCCATCGGTATCCGCAAGGGCGCGGTGGGCATGGTGCATCTTTACAGCCAGGAGGTGCAGGAGCGGTGCGTAACGCTGGGACTTACAACACACGCGAAAATCAAGCGAAATGCTTTGATTTTCAAAGCTGTCTGCGTCCCCGGATACATCGCCTATGTGCTGGTCTGCGTCTATGCGCTCAACGGCGCAAAGGGCTTCGTTCAGGGCTTTTGGCAGCTGCTGGTCATACTGTCCGTTATGAATCTCATAGACCGATTTTGGGTTGACGGCTATTGGGTAGGACATACGAACGCATGGGAAATTCCGGGGACGGAAGACCTGAAACCCTACATTACAGCCAAGGATAAGGGCAAAAAGTGGCTGTTCGGCACAATTGGTATGGCGGTCATTTCGGCAGCACTGGCGGCGATTATGATGCTTTTTATGAAAATATGAGGTGATAGAAATGCTGTTTCAAACATATGGCGACAGGAGGAATCCTGCCGTGCTGTTCTTTCATGCAATGGGTGTGACAGGAGCGAGCAGCGAACCGATTGCGAGGTATTTGCAGGATCGATATTTCTGCATCTTGCCCACCTCCACCGTTTACTGCGAGGGGCAGAAATATGTCAGCAAGCAGGACGAAATACGGCAGGTGGAGGACTTTCTGCATCGACAGGGCGTGGAGCGGCTGGCGATGGTGGTCGCTTCTTCCATCGGTGCAGACCTTGCCATGGCGTTTCTGACGCAGACGAAGCTGCCCGTGGAGCACGCTTTCTTTGACGGCGGGCAGTTCGCCCAAATCGGAAAGGGCACGCGCCGTATCATGACGCCGTTTCTGTATTTTGCCATCAAGAGCCTATATTGGTCGAAGGGCGGTACGCTGAAAAAGATACTGTGGTGTGACGACGATTCCATAAAGTTGTATTTTATAGACGCAGGGAAAAATCTGACCTATACAAATTTGCGACGGCAGATTTCGGACAGTCTGGAGGATAAACCCTTTCCGCCGCTTTCAAAAGAATTGCAAAAACATACCTATTTCGAGTTTGGCAGTATAGAAGATCATTTCAAATACCGTCAAGCAGTGATGGAAGCCTACCCCTGCGGCCATTATCCCGTGTTTGAGGGATACAATCACATGCAATATCAGATTCGCGATCCAAAGGGGTTCGCCGAAATGCTGGCACACATCGCCGAGCGTGACTGTATGCCGGAACTGCCATTTATCAGAAAGTGAGTGATACTCATGAAATACAAAATCGAGAAAAACACCGTACAGGAGACGCTGATCATTCCACTGTATGCGCGGAAGGTCTGCTCAGAACTATACCCGAATCTCTACCGGGACGAAACAGCGGTTCGCCTGATTGACGAGATCGACTACGATTTTTCAGAGGCGGAGAAAAACTCCCGCGGCCTGATGCAGCGTTTCGGTTCACTGGAGGTGGCCATGCGGCAGAATGACCTTGCTTTTGAGGTGCGGGATTATCTGAAATCTCACCCCAATGCGGCGGTGGTCAATCTTGGCTGCGGGCTGGACAGCACTGGAAGAAGCTGCGACAACGGCAGCTGTAAAATTTACAATCTGGACTTTCCCGATGTCATAGCCGTGCGTAACGAGCTTTTACCCGCCGGGGAGCGTGAGGAAAATATCCCATGCGATTTGAACAATACCGAATGGTTTAGAAAAATTGACTCTTCAAACGGCGCGGTATTCTTTTCCTCCGGGGTGTTCTACTACTTTTTGACTGAGCAGGTCAAGGCGCTGGTACAGCAAATGGCAGACGCTTTTCCGGGCAGCGTGCTGGTGTTTGACGCTGCAAATCGGACGGCGGTGAAGATGATTGCAAAAACATGGCTCAAAAGCGCGAAAATCAAGGATGTCGGCGCATATTTTGCGGTTTCGGACGCACAAAAGGAGATTTCCCCGTGGAACAGCCGTCTGAAGGTCACCAGCCGCGGCTATATGCTGGGATACAACGATCTTCGCGACCCGTCCGTCAGCGGCTTTTTCCGTTTTCTCGCCAGGGTCGGTGACGGAATGATGAAGATGCAGATTGTAAAGATCAACTTTTGAAAGAGGCGTTCATGAGCAAGTAGCGAAGCGGATTGCGAATGTCCGCTTTACTTAACTCAAGCGTTAAAAAGTTTTGGCCTCTTATAGAAAGAGTTCATTTGATTTCTGGACGGAACAGGCTTTCTTGATAGCTAATGCCGCAACAGAAACCATCACCTTGTTAACGCTGCGTGCATGAACAGGGCAGATTGAGACACATCTCATACAGGAAATGCACTTGGATTTATCGGTGATCTTACCATTGCCCTTGGAAATCGCCTGAGCAGGACACTTCTCCGCACACAAACCGCAATTTGTGCAAGGGGAATCAGCAGAGGGAACAAATCCGCCGCTGGATTTTTTGTAAGGACGCTTACCAGGAATGGCTGGAACAGCCAGGGAGCCGGATAGCACTTTTTCAAAAATTTTGGTGCCGAATACAGAGAGCTGTTTGCAGTCTTCTGTATTGGGACGGCCTGCGGCATATTCGTGAATAATTGAATGTTCTGCAACGGCAGAAATGGCGGCAATCACCTGAAAACCAGCGGCATTCGCAGTATCCTCCATTTGAACAAGCGTACTCTCATAGGCGCGATTCCCGTATACTGCCACAAGAACGCACTTCGCACGATTTCCATTGATCTGAGCAAAGCGATCAAGTGCCAGCTGTGGGGCTACTCCACCAAAAGATGGCATGGCGACAAGCACCAGTGAATCGGATTCAATGAAGAATGATGCAAAATCTGTGGAGGTAGATGAAAGATCAATCGTCTGGACTTCCGGCCAGTTCTGGGTGATAGCAACGGCGACTTTTTCGGTTCCGCCAGTGGGACTGAAAAGAATCTGATAGTACTTCATTATAAACACTCCTTTGATGTAAGAAATAGAACTACAACATTAACATCAGTATAGCAGTCGTGAGGTGTCGTGTCAATATTTACAGCAGGGGAGTGCTATGTTAAAATAAAAGTGGGAGGGCAAAGATTATGCATGTCAGTAACAAATGTTCGATTGCTATTCACTGTTTGATCTTTATCCATGAATATGGAACAGAGAATAAAGTGACGAGTGAACTGCTGTCACTTTCTACCGGCTGCAATCCGGTGACAATCAGGGGTATTCTCAGTGCGCTGAAAAAAGGCGGTGTTCTGGATGTGAAGTCTGGTACTGGCGGTGCGACTCTTGCAGCAGAACCAGAAGATATAACGCTTTATCGGATTTGTACGGCGGTGGAACCGGATGCCATTGACAAAATGATCGGTATTCATTCGTCACCATCACCATTTTGTCCTGTGGGCAGGAAGATTCAGTCAGTGCTGGATGATACCTACGAAGAGTTGAAAAAAGATGTGATTGCCAGCATGAAATCCATTACGCTGGATAAAATTCTTGCCGATTATCACGATAAACAGCAGAAGAGTCAATGAAATATTTTTTTTGAAGCCGGGGTGGGGAGCATCCCGGCTTTTTCTCTTTAATAGTAAAGTTCCGGAAAGAGCATTTCATGTTTACAATCCGGACAGTTCAGTGGATCATATTCAAAAGAAGAAAGGATAGCAGTCCGCCATCTGTTGAAACTGCGAAATACATGGCGTTTTTCTTTTGAACGCGGATAAGCATTCCCCCACTTCAAGTGCGCGGAGCATTAAGCGGCGGGTGAGGGGGGATGCTTCTGTCAGTGGGAGTTGAAAGCTCCCACTGACAGATCGCGAAGCGGATTGCGAATGTCCGCTTTACGAACATATGTGAAATGACACTGGTAACAGCGTGGAAAAGGCAGTTGAGCAGAGTACGGTTTTCCAGGAAAAAATCACGAAGATTTTCATCAATCGTAAAGACACAATGGCGGTGTTTGACATTAATCAGCTTAAAGGACATGGAAGTAGTACGTTCCATAGAATATTTGTTTCCGCAGGTAGGGCAGAAACGACTGTGACAACGGAATGGAACAAATTTAAGCTTGCCGCAGTGCGGACATCCATACATGGCACCGCCAAAAGATGGATCACCACAGTTGATCATCTTATCAATGTTTTCCGTCTCAGAAGATCTGAGATAGAGTGTACATTTAATTTCTTCATAGTAGTCAGTAAAGATTCTTTGTAAAATATTCATAAGGCTATTATGCAGAAAAAAGAAACACCTTACTTTTTCAGCTTTAAGCCATCTCGGAATGCTTCGCCCACACGCTCGGTGACTTTATAATAGCCGTGAGTGTAGGGGTCAAATGCGATGGCGTTGACCTTAGACATATCAATTTTTCCATCCACCATAACGCTCTCATCGGCAGTGATATTGACCACCTTGCCAATGACGCCGCATCCGTATTCATTGTTCTGATACTCGATGAACCTGCACTCCAGGCAGATCGGGAACTCGTTGATGACAGGGGCATCTACTGTTTCTGCTTTGCTGGCTGTCAGACCGCTGCGGGCAAATTTATCGGCAACTTTATTGCCGGACTCTATGCCGAAATAGTCTGCTTCCACTATGTGGGCAGCATCGGCAATGCTGACGGTGAATGCTCCCCGTGCCTTGATGTTCTGTACGGTCTTGTGTGTCTCGGTGAGGTTCAGAACAACGGAGTCCCGCTCCTGCATGGTGCCCCATGCGGCGTTCATGACATTGATGCTGCCGTCCTCGTTGTAAGTTGCAACCATCAGAACCGGCATGGGAAAAATGCCTTCGGTAATTTTCAGTTTTGTTCTCATGATAACTCCTCCTTGTGATCATATTGACAGGACTGTTCATCCTGCTTATAATTATATCCACGCAAATTATAAATTCAAGTACTGATAATTATGACAGGTACTATCTTAGGAGAAAGTGAATGATACAGAACTATATTGAGAACGCCAATTTCGAAGATACCGGCTTTGCCTACACGTTGTCGCTGATCTCCGGCAAGCACAAGATGGTCATTCTTTACTGCCTGATGGAGTTTGAGACGGTGAGATTCAATGAGTTGAAACGGTATCTGAAAACCATTTCCGACAAAACTCTCAGCACGAATCTCAAGGAGCTGGAAGCGGATAAACTGATCGCCCGCACCGAGTATCCGCAGATCCCGCCGAAGGTGGAATATACGCTTTCGGAACGAGGAAAAACGCTGATGACTGTGCTGGATCAGCTCTGTGTCTGGGGCGAGGAGAATCGACTGACAGAGTGACAACTTCAAGATTGTGTAATTTTGAAATTAAAAAAAGGAGGAATCGTGTACGATTCTTTAGGTATTTATCTATGAGAAGAAAAGATCGAGAAGTAACAAATATTATTGAAATTCTGCAGATTATTGAAAAAGCGAAAGTCCTGCATCTTGCTTTGTTTGATGCTGATTATCCCTACATCGTTCCACTTCACTACGGATACGAATATACGGAGGGTATCTTGATTTTCTACATGCACTGCGCAAAAGAAGGGCATAAGCTGGATCTGATCAGAAGTAATCCAAATGTGTGCATTGAGGTAGAAAGTGATGTTGAGCTTATATCCGGCGGAGATGTAGCTTGCAAATACGGAGCATCATTTGCATCTGTGATTGGGCGTGGCCGTGCAGAATTAACAGAGGATGTGCAGGAGAAAATACGAGGCCTTTCGCTCTTTATGAAAAATCAGACGGGTCGTGAATTCAATATCAATGAAGAGATGGCATCGACAGTAGAGGTCATCAAAGTTGTTATCTCAGAGTTCACAGCCAAATCAAGATCGAAAGATTAACAGCATGAGCTTTACGTTTATGCTGATTATATGAACGCAGATAAGCATTCCCCCGCTTCAAGTGCGCGGAGCACTAAGCGGTGGGTGAGGGGGGATGCTTATGTCAGTGGGAGTTGAAAGCTCCCACTGACAGATCGCGAAGCGACTGCGTTCATGAGCAAGTAGCGAAGCGGATTGCGAATGTCCGCTTTACTGTCCAAGTAAAAACCCCGCAGCACCAGTTGGATATTTACACCCACGCCACAGGCAGGATTGGTGTGGATGTCCTGATGGAGCAGGAGCTTGTTGCCCTCTACTGCCCGATAGGCATCCAGTAGAGAGATTTTCTCCGGCTCACGAGCCAGAGCAGGTCGGAGATGTCCCTTCACGCTGACCAGCAGTCCTCCCTTCCGCAGGGCGGACATGAGCTGGCGCACATAGGCAGGATTCGTCTGAATGCTATCTGCCAGCTTGTTACTGGTCAGGTCGCAGTCTGGGTACAGAGCGATAAAAGACAAAATATGAACAGCGTCGCTAAGGCGGGTAGAATATTTCATGGCCTGATCTCCTTTTTTTAATGTTATTTTTATTATAACAGCATATTGACAGTGACACTAGAGGATGCTAAAATACTTTGAAGTAAGAATAAAAATAACATCCAATCAAAAGGAATGGTGAAAATGAACTTCTATGATGATTTGGTCATGCAGACCCAGATGAATTATTCCAGGCACTATCCTATCTATGCTTCCGGCAGTACGCCTTATCAGCTGACTGACAAAAAGCCGCTGCCGTATAGCGAACAGATCCATCGTTTGGTACAGGAGGTAAAGGAAGCTGACTGTGTGGTAGTGGGCGGAGCCTCCGGCCTGTCCGCTGCCGGTGGTGGAGATTTTTACTACGAGGACAACGACTCCTACCGCAAATACTTCCGGCCTTTTGCTGAGAAGTACCACTTCAAAGGTGCTTTTGCAGGGATGATGCACCCCTGGAAGACAAGGGAAGAGTATTGGGGGTATCTCGCCACCTTCCTTCACACCACCCAGACCGCACCTGTGCGTCATTCCTATTTGGATTTAGACGCTTTGTTGAAAGGCAAGGACTTCTTCATCCTCACCACTAACCAGGATACCCAGTTTGTCAAACTCTACCAGGAGGAGAAGGTGGCAGAGATCCAGGGAGATCACCGCTTCTTCCAGTGTGCAGCCTGTTGTACCGATGACACTTGGGATGCGGTAAAGCCGGTGGCTGATATGGTAGCCGCTATGGGGGATGGCACGAAGATTCCCACGGATCTCATTCCCCGGTGTCCTCACTGCGGCGGTGAGGCATTCCCCTGGGTGCGAGGATATGGGAATTTCCTGCAAGGAAAGAAATATGAAGAACAGTACGAAAAAATTTCTCGCTACGTACTGGAACACAAAGACAGCAAAATTCTGTTCCTGGAGTTGGGCGTTGGCCGAATGACTCCCATGTTTATCCAAGAGCCTTTCTGGAACCTGACCCTCAGCTTTCCTCATGCTCGATATATTGCTATCAACAACAAGTATGACTTCCTGCCCAAGCAGTTGGAGGACAAGGGCATGACCATTGTGGCCGACATTGCTCAAGTGCTACGGGATGCACGGGATACCATGGACAGCGGAGATAACGGTCAATGAGGGTTGGAAACAATTCTTGCTGTTGGAACTTGGCGTGGGTGAGATGACACCCAGTATCATCAAATTACCCTTCTGGGAACTTACTGCCAAAAACGAAAACGTCTTTTATGCATGTCTTAATCGAGAGGCAGCTCATAGGCCAGAGCATCTGCGGGGACGCAGCCTGTATCTGCAAGGAGATTTGGCGGAAACTCTAGCTGCCCTCCGGCAGGAGCGATCCATCGCAGCAACCATAAAATAGAAAAGGAGCGAACGAATATGATTGATTGGAACCCTATTGCGGAAAAATTCAGAGAAGCGGACGCTATCCTGATCGGGGCCAGTAACGGCCTGTCCATCACCGAAGGACTGCATTTGTTTGCGGACAATGCGGCCTTTGAAAGACTGTTTGGGGATTTTAAACGGAAGTACGGCCTTGGGTGCATTTTGCAGGGCATGATGGCCGGATGGCCCAGCGAGGAGGAAAAATGGGCCTTCTGGGCCCGGCTCATCCATCATTACTGCGGGCAGTACCAGCCTACGCCGGTGATGAACGATTTAAAGGCCATTGTAGGAGAAAAAGATTACTTTGTCGTCACATCAAACGGAGAAGGTCACTTTGAACTGTGTGGTTTCGATCCGACGAAAATCTATGAGATTGAGGGCAACTGGTTTACGATGCAGTGTGCCCGCCCCTGCCACGACACCCTCTATCCTAGTCTGGAGGTGGCCGAAAAATTATCGGCTGCCGAACAGGGCGGCCATGTGCCTATAGAGTTGGTGCCGCGCTGTCCCAAGTGCGGAGGTCCCATGGACATCCACATGGGTGCGGGTCAGAGAATGATTCCGGATACCGCTGCCCAGGCACGGTTCCAAAACTTTCTGAAGATCTACCACGGAAAGAAACTGGTGGTTCTGGAGTTGGGCATTGGCTGGCGCAATCAGCTGATCAAGGCTCCGATGATGCGCCTGGTGGCCGACGAGCCAAACGCCACTTATGTGACCATCAATCTGGGGGAGATCTACATTGCGGACAATATCAAAAAGAAGTCCTTCGGACTGGACGGGCGGCTGGACGAGCTGCTGCCTGCTCTCCGGGAGGCGTGCGAGGCATGACGATTTCGGAGCAGGTTCAAAATGACTATACAAATGCATAAAAAGGTTAAAATCACCGTGCTGCGGATGGAATATTATTAGGAACTGGCAGAACAGTATGCAATTCCTAATTTGGGGAAGTGTCCTTTTCATCAGAAAGGTCAAGTGCTGTACAGCGATGGCATCAATCCACCGGATGGGATGTGTGGCGTTGCTTGGCAGGTGATTGCTCCCATGGAGCGTCAGTTATCCTTGGGGGAACCAGTTCAGCCGTCTGGCACTTGGCTCAATGATGATACGATTGGTGTGTTTGCATGTCCAGACGGGATCCGGCCTGTTATTTTTCTCTTGGAGGTGGAGTAAGGAATGCAATGGGTAGATGGAAAGATTCGATGCCATTGGGTGAACCCGACTAATACCACTTATCTGCGATACCATGACGACGAATGGGGCAGACCGGTCCACGATGACCATATGCTGTTTGAAATGTTGATTTTGGAGAATTTTCAGGCAGGCCTCACCTGGGAATGTGTCTTAAATAAACGGGAAGCGTTTCGCCGTGCTTTTGACGGGTTTGATTTACGGAAGGTGGCATCTTATAGCGAAGAAAAATTGACGGCTCTGCAAGCTGACTCCGGAATCATCCGTAACCGGCTGAAAATACGAGCTGCAGTGGTCAACGCACAAGTGTTTCAAAAGATACAGCAAGAGTGGGGCAGTTTTGATCGATACTTATGGCATTGGACAGATGAAAAAATCATCCAAGAAGTAGACAAGGTCAGCTCACCATTATCTGATGCCATCTCAAAAGATTTGAAAAAGCGGGGCATGAAGTTTGTGGGGACCATAATCATCTATGCCTATTTGCAGGCGGTGGGAGTTATCAACTCTCATGAATCAGGTTGCTTCCTGAATCCTTCGCAGCAGTAGAAAATGTAGAAAATAAAACGCCGGGAAGTTGACTCAAATTGTCAATGCCTCCCGGCTATTATCTTGCAGATATTAATATAGTTAGAATCATGGTATATATTTCATTCCCCATTGGGAAATGGCGTAAAAAACCGGAAGCAGATCCTGCCCTTTCTCAGTGAGGGAGTACTCCACTCGCAGAGGCATTTCATTATATTGGATACGCTGAACCAATTCATCCGCTTCCAGCTCCTTCAGGGCGTTGGTCAGAGCCGTATTGGTAATGGGTTTGAGAACTTTTTTCAGTTTCCCAAAATGCATTAATTCTACAAAAACATTATACACAAATCCGCTTTTTTTCAATCCCACCACAGCCCTGCATAGAACGCATAAAATTCGCCGGAAAATGGAACATGTAACCTTATCGTTATCTATGAGATGGAAGAACCAGAACAGATTTCCCTGAATGATCATTATTTATCCAGTGATTCTGGAATTTCCAGAATCTTTATCGGAAAAAGCAGAATGCAGGAAAGGATTATCTTCATAAGGTTACCAGATGGCTTGCGGAGTACTGAAAAGAAGAAGGGATGTTCGTTTTGCAACGACCGAAGCGGAGTGCGTAGACAGCAGCGATTTACGCAGTAAATCAGCGGATTTCCGTTAAATTTATCAAATCGGATATAAAAATACACCTTGCATCTGTTATTATGTGCTCGGAAGAGATATAATGAAGAAGAGTAAGAAGGCGGATTGCGCATGTCCGTCTTGCCAATGAGAAAGTCGATTAAAGGAGGACAAGTAAATGAGTAGAGTAGATTTTGGTGTAAAGCCGGTCATGTATCCGATGCCGGTATTGATCATCGGTACATATGATGAAAATGGTGTTCCGAATGCCATGAACGCCGCATGGGGAATGATCACGGACAGGAATGAGATTTCCATCAGTATGTCGGAGCATAAGACAACGGAAAACATTGCAAAGACCGGTGCATTCACGGTCAGTATGGCAACAGAAGATACCGTTATCCCGTGCGACTATGTTGGCATAGAATCTGCAGGAAAGGTGCCGGATAAATTTACCAGGGCTGGTTTTCATGCAACGAAAAGTGAGAAGGTCAATGCACCTCTGATCGACGAACTTCCAATGGCGCTGGAATGCAAATGCAAGAGCTTTGATAATGGCATTCTGATCGGTGAAATTGTCAATGTGAATGCAGATGAAAGGATTCTTACGGATGGGAAGATCGATCCGAAGAAACTGAAACCGATTACCTACGATCCGGTCAACAATACTTATATCGGTCTTGGCGAAGTGGCAGGGAAAGCCTTTGGAGATGGAATGCAGCTGAAATAAAGAGGTGATACTGATGAAACGGAAAATAATCATCGCTGTCGTTGTGCTCATCGCTGTTCTGGCGGTGATAGCCATTGTTTCCATTCTGGCACAGACACCGGCATTGATATGACAGAAGGAGAGGAAGAGGAATGCCCTTACAGATTGTCAGAAATGATATTACAAAAATGAACGTTGACGCAATCGTCAATGCAGCCAATACTTCCCTTCTGGGAGGCGGCGGTGTGGACGGCTGCATTCATCGTGCCGCCGGACCGGAACTGCTTGCAGAATGCAGCACACTGCACGGCTGCGAGACTGGCAGTGCAAAAATCACAAGGGGATACCGCCTGCCTTGCAAATATGTGATCCATGCAGTCGGCCCGCGTTGGCGGGATGGCAGGCATCGGGAACAGGAGCTTCTGGAATCCTGTTATCGGACATCTTTGAACCTGGCGAAAGAAAATGGTTGTCAGTCGGTGGCCTTTCCGCTGATTTCCTCCGGCATTTACGGCTATCCGAAAGATCAGGCGCTGAAGGTTGCAGTCGATACCATCAGCGCATTTCTGCTGGAAAATGAGATGATGGTCTACATCGTTGTCTTTGACCGGAAGGCATATCAGATCAGTGGAAAACTATTTGCCGATATCACGGCGTACATAGATGACCGGTATGTGGATGAACATACTGACAGCCGGGCAGAACAGAGACGGCGGCTCGAAGCGTTGGCAGAGGAATCCTGCTTTGAAGCTGCACCTGCCCCGCTGTCGCCCGAAGCAATCGGTAAATCTTACAGCAGTCAATCTCTGGAAGAGGCACTGGGGCAGATAGATGAGAGCTTTTCGGAAATGCTGCTGCGGAAGATTGGTGAAAGCGGCATGACGGATGCCCAATGTTACAAGAAAGCAAACATCGATCGGAAGCTCTTTTCCAAAATCCGCTCGGATAAATTCTATAAGCCATCCAAACCTACGGTGCTGGCATTTGCCCTGGCTTTGGAACTGCCGTTTGCCCAGATGCAGGAGATGCTCGGCAAGGCAGGTTTTACCCTTTCCCATTCGAACAAATTCGATATCATTGTAGAATATTTTGTCGAACGGGGAAACTATAATGTATATGAAATCAACGAGGCACTGTTTGCTTTTGACCAGAGCCTGATCGGAGCATAAGGACAAAGAAATGTCGCTTTCCATGCGACCACTCCACAAAAGAAAATCGCTATACTATGGCTGTAAGGTACGAAACCGAGCAGCCATATGCGCGTGTAATGAGCCCAAAGTTCGAGCTTGCTCGAAACCTTGGCGAATACCGCGACAGCGAGCCCGCAAGGGCGAGATTTTGGGAGGACAAGCATATGAGAAAGAATTTAATAGAGATCGTTTTTATTTTAGACCGCAGCGGTTCCATGAGCGGACTGGAACGGGATACCATCGGCGGATTCAATTCCATGATTGAGCAACAGAAAAAAGCAGAGGGCGAAGCACTGATCTCAACGGTACTGTTTGACAATGTGAGCGAAGTCCTGTACGACCGTGTAAACGTAAAGGACATCCGATCGATGACTGACCGGGATTACACGGTTCGCGGATGCACGGCACTTTTAGATGCCATCGGCGGTGCGATTCATCACATTGGAAATGTTCATAAGTACGCACGACCGGAAGATGTCCCGGAGCATACCATGTTCGTAATCACTACGGACGGAATGGAAAATGCCAGCCGCCGGTACAACAGCGAAAAAGTGAAGCAGATGATTGAGTGGCAGAAAGCGAAATACGGTTGGGAGTTTTTGTTCCTCGGTGCCAATATTGACGCAGTTGAGACCGCAAGTCAGTTCGGAATCGGCGCAGATCGTGCAGTCAACTATCAGTGCGACAGTGAAGGAACCGCGTTGAATTATGAGGTGGTCAGCGAAGCGATCAGCTCTGTCCGGTGCAGTGCCCCGCTGAGTGCAGACTGGAAAAAGCGTATAGACGAGGACTACAAAAAGCGTGGAGGCCGCAAGCACAAGTAAGTGTTTTTTGAAGCCGGGGTGATGATTCACTCCGGCGTTTTCTTTGGCAGGAACTGCCGTTGAAGCATCCGGAACGGATGCGCAGCCCGATGCCGCAGGCAGCGTTCTATGGGGATTGGGGAGTTTCCCCAACAAGCAGAAAATCGCTTTCGTGTCACGAAAGCCCTGCTTGCAGAAGAGTGGGTTCTAAAAAAATCGTTCAAAATTTGGAAGAACTTTCGATTGATTTTGTTCGTTTCTTGGAGTAGAATATAAAAATGAGAAATTTTAACTTGCTGCGAGTGACTTTAGACATCGAAAAAGAGGTTCCGTATGGATTTCATGACGATTAAGCAGGCTTCTGAAAAATGGGGCATCTGCACAAGGAGAGTACAGACATTATGCACGGAAGGGCGAATTGATGGTGCCGAGCGTTTAGGCCATCAGTGGGTCATTCCTATTAACGCCGAAAAGCCGAAGGATGCCAGAATCAAAAGCGGCAAATACATTAAAACAAAATCCGGAAATGGAGAGAACGAAGATGGAAAGAAAACCGTATAGTGCCGGAGCAGTGAAATTTTCGTTCTGGTTCATGGAATTTCGGAAAACCGTGCAGCTTTTGAGCGAGGGTAAGAGCTTTGCAGATATTAAAAAGTTGAATGAAGAGACAAACATCTATGGTGCACCGACAAAACTACGAGCGCAGCAGATTTATTCTACCGTAACAGCCCGTATCAAGACATTAGATGAAAGCTTTTATCCAATCTTTTTGAGCAGTGATCTTGCTACACAAAAACTATTTGTGCTGACTGCGGCTCTTTTGCATGACACGCTGTTCTTTGATTTTGTGTATGAAGTAGTGCGGGAAAAAATGATTCTTGGTTCCGATGAGCTGACGGATGCGGATATCCGGATATTTTTCAAAAATAAACAGGAACAGAGTGAGAAAGTGGCTTCTCTTCAAGACTATACGCTGCGCCGCCTCGGTTCCTGCTATAAAACGCAGCTTTATGAAGCGGGGCTTTTAGAAAGCAACCGGGCAAACAGCACAAGAAAAATACTGAAGCCAATTCTTGATATTGCATTTGAGCATTGGCTTTATGACCATGATCTTGGCATCATGGTAAAAACACTGACGGGGGTAAGATGAAATGGATTTAAGCCAAAGACTGGACGAGATGGAGCTTGCAATCCATAAGCCATCTTTCCGAAAAGGAACAGGCCGCGCAAATGAGGTCAACTATTGGGTGTTTGATTATCCACCGGAAAAGGAACTGGAAGTTCGGGAGCGTGTAGAGTATCTGAAAAATAAGAATGACCGGGGCGATGATGATTTTGAGCTTGTGGTTTTTGACCTGTATGATATCATCATTGACTTTTTGGAAAAGAAAAACTTTATGGAAAAGTGCTATGACTTTGAAAAAAAGCGAGGAATCGAGCGTATCGTCAAGGCAGTGACCAACTCCATGAAGGTGAATGACGATGACAGCCTGATCGTGCAATATATCAAAGAACATACGCCGGAGAATGCAGTCGTGTTCTTAACCGGTATCGGCAAGTGCTATCCGATTTTGCGCTCCCACAAGGTGCTTAACAACTTGCATCAGGCATTTGTGCGCTGCCCGGTCGTGATGTTCTTTCCGGGAACCTATAATGAGCAGGAGCTGATCCTGTTCAATGAGATTAAAGACGATAACTATTACCGGGCATTCCGACTGGTAAAGTAATGGATGGAGGAAACTGTTATGCAGATCAAGGACATGTTCCGAAAGAAAATTGACCGTGAGATACAGGGCGTTATCATTGTCGGTCAGGGTGAAGAAACAAATGTAGCGCAGGAGCTGGAAGAGTACGTTGTGACCCGTGAGCTTCAGCGTCATTTTGCGGATTTCTTTGCAGCATATAAAAAAGGTATTCAGGAAACCACACCGAAAATGGGTGTCTGGATTTCCGGCTTCTTTGGAAGTGGTAAATCTCATTTCCTGAAAATCCTGTCCTATCTGCTTCAGAATAAACAGGTCGGAGACAAACATGCCATCGACTACTTTATCGAGGATCAGAAGATTACCAATCAGATGGTGCTGGCAGATATGCAGCTGGCAGCAAACACCCCATCGGACGTAATTCTTTTCAATATTGATTCCAAAAGCGATTCTAATGGCAAAGAAAATAAAGATGCCATTGTGAACGTATTCCTGAAGGTTTTCAATGAGATGCAGGGCTTCTGCGGTTCCATGCCGCACCTTGCTGACCTGGAGCGCAGGCTTTCCGAGGAAGGACGTTTTGAAGAGTTTAAGGAAAAGTTTGAAGAAGAGTATGGCGATCCGTGGGAAAGCTCTCGTCAGGACTTCGATTTCATTCAGGATTCCGTTGTCGATGTTCTTTCTGACATGGATTTCATGAGCGAATCAGCTGCCCGTAACTGGTGCGAGAAAGCAACCGAGAGCTACCAGATCAGCATTGAGGATTTCGCCAAGCGTGTAAAGTCCTATATTGATAAAAAAGGGAACAACCATCATGTTGTCTTCCTTGTGGATGAGATCGGCCAGTACATTGGTGATGATTCTAAGCTGATGCTGAACCTTCAGACAGTGACGGAAGAACTGGGCAAGGAATGCATGGGCAAGGCTTGGGTAATCGTAACGAGCCAGCAGGATATCGACTCCATTACCAAGGTGAAGGGTAACGACTTCTCCAAGATTCAGGGACGTTTCGATACACGTCTTTCTTTGTCCTCTGCCAATGTGGACGCTGTTATCAAAAAGCGTATTCTGGATAAGACAGAGACCGCAGCACAGAGCCTGCGTCTGCTTTATGACCAGAAAGCAACCATCATCAAAAATCTGATTGTCTTCAACGACGGCGTGGAGAAAAAACTGTACGCCAACGCAGAAGATTTTGCAGAGGTTTATCCTTTTGTTCCATACCAGTTTAATTTGCTTGCCAGTGTGCTGACCAGCATCCGTACCCACGGTGCATCCGGTAAGCACCTGTCCGAAGGTGAACGTTCCATGCTGGCTCTGTTCAAAGAGTCTGCCATGCAGCTGATGGACGATGAGATGGGGGCAATCGTGCCGTTCTATCGGTTCTATGATGCATTGGAGAATTTTCTCGACCACAGCCACAGCAGCGTGATCATCCGCGCCTATGACAACAGCTATATCAACCCGGAAAAGAAGGAAAAAGATGTCTTTGCGATCAATGTGTTGAAGACCCTTTTCCTGATTAAATATGTTCTGGAGATTGAAGCCAATGTAGACAACATCGTCAGCCTGATGATTACCAGCATTGACGATGATCGTATTTCTTTGAAGGCACAGGTGGAGGATGCACTGAAAGTGCTGATGCGCCAGATGCTGATCCAGAAGAATGGCTCCATCTATGTATTCCTGACCGATGAGGAACAGGAAATTAACAACGAAATCGAAAAAGAAAATGTGGAGATGCCGGAGGTCATCACGAAGATTGCGGAGATGATCTATGAGGACATTTTCTCCAGCAAGAAGTATCAGTACCCCAGCTTTGGCGGACGGTATGCGTTCTCTTTCAATCAGACAGTGGATGACCGCCCCTATAAGGCAAACCAGAATTACGATATCGGCCTCCGTGTGCTGACCCCGTGGTATGAAGGCGGCACCGATGATGGTACGCTGCGCCTGCTCTCTGGCCAGGGCAAGGAAGTCCTTGTGGTTCTGCCGAATGATGATGCGTTCCTGACGGAAATGCGGGCATACTTGAAAATAGAGCGGTTCCTGCGCAAGAATACCTCTGTGCAGCTTGCCAAGTATGAGACCATTAAGGAAGCAAAGCGCGTGGAGATGCGGGAACGCAACGGTAACGCCAAGCTTTATCTGACGGAAGCTCTGAAAGATGCTACCATCTATGTCAATGGCGATGTGTTGCACACTTCCGGCAAGGAAGTGACCAGCCGCATCAACGAGGCAATCGGAAGATTGGTGCAGACGGTTTACCACAAGCTGTCCTACATCGACGCAGCGATGGGCGAAGCAGACATCCGGAAGATGTTCAAGACCAGCAATCAGCTGTCGCTGGCACTGGGAGATACCGGAGAATCCAATGTTCACGCATTGGATGATGTGCTGCAATTCGTGGCGGGCAATTCCCGGATGCACATGAAAACTTCTATGAAAACCATCAAGGATCGCTTTATGAAAGCACCCTATGGCTTTGTGGAAGATGACATCCATTGGCTGGTGGCACGTCTCTTTAAGCGTGGAGATCTGTCCTTTACGGTCAATGGTGAGAGCGTCAATTTGAACAACCGTTCCGAAGAAGAAATCATCGGCTATATCACGAAGAAGCAGTTCGTGGATAAGCTGCTGACGGAAGTGCGCGTGCGGGTACCGGAAAACCAGAAAAAGGCCGTCCGCACCGTAATGAAAGAGCTGTTCAAGGTGGCACCGCCTGCCGATGACGAAGATACCATCATGAAGAACTTCCAGCATTACTGCGAGAATCGAATCACCGAGATTGAGCGGCTGGAACCGAAATATGAGAATTACACCTATCCCGGAAAAGAACTTCTGGAAAAGGGCAAGAAGCGGCTTTCCGCACTGGTGCAGATTCAGGCACCGCTGGAATTCTTTAAGACCGTATTTGACGAGCAGGACGATCTGATGGATTTTGGCGAGGACTATGAGCCTATCCGTGATTTCTTTGGCAGTGAACAGCTGACCATCTTCACTCGTGCGCTGGATATGCTGAATATCTACGAGGACAGTAAGACCTACATCGTGGATGCAGAACTGGAGGACGTGGTGGCCAAGATGCGCACCATTGTCCGGATGCCGAAGCCCTACAAGGAGATTCCGAAGCTGCCGGAGCTGCGCGAGAAGTTTATGAACTGCTATATGCGCATTCTGGAAGAGCAGGCAGAGCCGGTCAAGGATTCCATCAATCAGGATCGGAACCGTGTCTTTGAAGTGCTGAACACCAAGCCCTATAAGGATGCGAAGTTCAACCGTTATCTGGAACTCTTTAAGGAGATCATGGACGGTGCGGAGCACTGCAACAATGTTTCCACTCTGCGCAGCTATGCAGATAAGGCGGAGGCACTGAAGCTGCGCCTGCTCAACGAGATGAACGCAGAGGACATTCGCCTTGCGAAGGAGGCAGCGGCAAAGGCCGAGGCAGAGCGCAAGCGTCAGGAAGAAGAGGCGGAAAAGCGCGGCGAGACCGTGAAACCGGCAGAAAAGGTGGCAGAACCGCAGCCGGTATATAAGGTGCGCACCACGAAGAATGTTTCCATCAAGACGGTTGCCAAGACTGCATCGTGGCGGCTGGAGAGCAAGGAGGATGTTGATAAATACCTTGCTGCATTGCGCGAAAACCTGCTGAAAGAGATGGACGAAGATACAATCGTCAACATTGAACTATAAATGACAGGAGGATTGGCTCCATGAACAAGACAGCCATAAAAAATTTTGCGATCTGGGCGCGGAATAAGCTGATTGCAGATGTCAGCTATGATGCCCGCCTGATCGGTATTACGGAGGACGGCATTGCCAAGCCGCTGCCGCAGAGCTTCGGCGGCACTCAGTTCTTCGATATCGGCACCGCAGAACCGTATTCGATTTCCGGCGAGGCCGTGCGGCAGCGTGACAAGTTGATAGAGGTCATCCAGCAGAAGGAAAAGGATACCGACTACAAAACCGCATATCAGTATGTGATCGAGGAGGTTGCCTATACATGGTTCAACCGCCTGATTGCGATCCGTTTCATGGAGGTCAACGACTATCTGCCTTCCCATATTCGAGTGCTTTCTTCCGAGAGTGGAAAGTTGGAGCCAGATCTGGTCACGACACCGTTTGACGCAGAGCTTCCCTTCACTGCGGAGGAAGAAGCTCAGATTTTCCAGCTGAAGCAGGACAATAAGCTGGACGAAGTGTTCCGCATCCTGTTCCTGAAACAGTGCAACGCCCTGAACGAGATTTTGCCTGCGCTGTTTGAAAAGACAAAGAACTACACCGAGCTGCTGCTCAGTTTGTCCGTTATTGACCAGGATGGTGTAGTCTATCACCTGATTCACGATATCCCGGAGGATGACTTCAACATCGAGCGCGGCGGTCAGGTGGAGATCATCGGCTGGCTGTACCAGTATTACAACACTGAACCGAAAGCGGCTGCCTTTGCAAAGAACGGTAAGATCACCAAAGAGGAAATCCCTGCCGTGACCCAGCTGTTCACCCCGGATTGGATCGTCCGTTACATGGTGGAAAACAGCCTTGGCCGTCTGTGGGTGGAAGGACACCCGGAATGCGGCCTGAAAGAAAACTGGAAATACTATCTGGAAGAGGCACAGCAGGAGCCGGAGGTGCAGGCAAAACTGGCGGAAATTCGTAAAGAGTACGCTGCCCTGAACCCGGAGGATATAAAGCTCATCGACCCCTGCATGGGTTCCGGTCATATCCTGGTATATGCTTTTGATGTGCTGATGCAGATTTACGAGAGTGCCGGCTACAGCCAGCGCGATGCCGCAAAGAGCATTCTGGAACACAACATCTACGGTCTGGACATTGACGACCGTGCCTATCAGCTGGCGTACTTCGCCGTGATGATGAAAGCACGGCAGTACAACCGCCGTATCTTAAACGGTGAAAACACCTGCCATGTCTATGCCATTCAGGAAAGCAACAGCATCAACCGTGCGCACATGAAATATTTCGGTGCAGGGATGGACAATATTGAGAAAAACGCCGCCAAGATGCAGCTGGAAGGTTTGCTGGACACCCTGACCGATGCCAAGGAGTACGGCTCTATCCTGAATGTGGAGAGCTACAACTGGGATTTGCTGCGTCGGTTTGTGGCAGCGGAAGACACCGCAGGTCAGATCAGCATGGACAGCATGGGTGTGGAAGATACCGCTGAACAGCTGAACCGGCTCATTGATATCGGCGAGAGCATGGCACGGAAGTATTGGGTTACCTGTACGAATCCACCCTATGCCGGAACCAGCAATCTGAGCGCAAATGTCAACAACTTTGTCAAGAAGAATTATCCAGATAGTAAGGCTGATCTTTATGCTGTTTTTATTGAGCGTTGCCGTCAGATGACTGTAAACAACGGGTTTCAGGCAATGATTACGCAACATAGCTGGATGTTCCTTTCCAGTTTTGAAAAGTTGCGCGAAAAGATGATGCTGATCGAAACAGTCAACATGGCACATCTTGGGGCAAGGGCTTTTGAGGAAATTGGCGGCGAGGTGGTGCAGACTACATCGTTTGTACGCTGTGCAAACCATGTGAATGGTTATAAAGGTACTTATTGTCGCTTGATTGAGCCTACTTCTCAGCAGGGAAAAGAAGATATGTTCCTTGCAGGGGAAAATCGCTATACTGCAAATCAAGATGACTTTGCAAAAATACCGGGAGCACCGATTGCATACTGGATTGGTCAGAATGTGTTTCGTGTCTTTTCAGAAAAGTGTGTGCGCAATTATGCAGAGCCGCGTCATGGAATGTCAACAGGAAATAACGATTTGTGCCTTAAAGTATGGTTTGAAATTAGTGAAGATAAAGTTTGTTTTGATGCGGGTAGCTTAGATGAATTCGATTTATCAAAATGTAAATATGCTCCCTATAAAAAGGGCGGATCTTTTAGGCTATGGTACGGCAACAATGATTATGTAATTGCGTATGATAAGAAATCACGCCAAGTTATGGAAAAACTATCGGGATATCGGTCTTCGAGTACTGGCTTCTTCTTTAAGCCATCTATAAATTGGTCTGATGTTAGCACGTCCGCATTTGGAATGAGAGTATCACCAAAGGGATTTGCTTTTGATGGTCGTGGTGCATCGATGTTTTGTGATAGCAATATAATGCTGTATATTGCGGCATTATTGGCCTCAAAATTTACAACATATATTCTGAATATTTTGAATCCGACGTTGACATTTAATATTGAAAATGTTGCGGCTATTCCTGTAATTATTGATGAAAGCCAAAAAGGTCAAATTGAATGTACTGCTGAAGAGAATGTTCAACTTTCAAAAGATGACTGGGACTCTTTTGAAACCTCTTGGGATTTTAAGAAGCATCCATTACTCCGCAACGTTTCCACGATTTCCGAAGCCTTTACCCAGTGGCAGGCGGAATGCGATGACCGTTTTAACCAGCTGAAAGCCAACGAAGAAGAGTTGAACCGTATTTTTATCGATATTTACGGCTTGCAGGACGAGCTGACCCCGGAAGTGGAAGATAAGGATGTGACCGTGCGCAAGGCGGACTTGCAGCGGGATATCAAGAGCCTGCTCAGCTATGCCGTGGGCTGTATGTTTGGCCGCTACTCGCTGGATAGACCGGGCCTTGTGTTTGCAGGCGGCAATTTTGATGCAGTATATTGGAGGTACAAGGGACAGGCTGCATTAGATGAAAATGGCGACCCAATCGAAGGTGGATATGCAGGAATTTCCTTGGCAGAGTATCATTATCCGAAGTTCCATGATACAGATGACTGGGAAACTGCAACTTGGCTTTCGTATGAACCAGACGCCGACAACGTTATCCCTATCACCGATGAAGAATATCTGGACGATGATATCGTATCGCGCCTGTGTGCATGGCTGAAAGTGGTTTATGGTGCTGATACGCTGGAAGAAAACCTTGATTACATCGCAAAAGCCCTCGGCAATAAGGGCAGCACCAGCCGGGAGATCATCCGCAACTACTTCCTGAACGATTTCTTCAAGGATCACTGCCAGACTTATTCTGTTACCGGTTCCGGCAAGCGTCCGATCTACTGGCTGTTTGACAGCGGCAAGCAGAATGGCTTTAAGGCACTGGTTTACCTGCACCGTTATACGCCGGACACCATCGGTAACCTGCGTATCGACTACCTGCACAAGATGCAACGTGTGTATGAGTCCGAGATCAATCGGATGCAGGATATGATGGATCACAGCGAGAATGCCCGTGAGGTTGCAGCAGCCTCCAAGCGTAAGGATAAACTTGCCAAGCAGCTGAAAGAATGCCGGGAATATGATGAGAAGATCAGCCATCTGGCACTTTCCCGTATCGAGCTTGACCTCGATGACGGCGTAAAGGTCAACTACCGTAAGCTCCAGACTGCGCAGGACGGCAAGTTCTATGAGGTGCTGGCAGACAGCAAAAACATCATGGCGAAGCAACGAGGAAAAGTGTGACCGTGCTTGCATGAGTCGCACCTTGACGAGTGCCGACATCGAGGCGACAGCCGAGATGGTGAAAGAAAAGAAATAAGAGGAACAGGAGGCGTTTGCAATGATTTTGTACCACGGAAGCAATGTTATCGTAGAACAGCCGAAACTTATCCGGCAAAATCGCTATCTGGACTTCGGTTTTGGATTTTATACCACCACCAACCGCGATCAGGCAATGAACTTCGCTCAGAAGGTCACAGATCGCCGCAAAACAGGAGCCGCTACGCTGAATATTTATTCCGTAGAAGAAGCAGTGGCTTTCAAGGAGTGCAGCTTGCTGCGCTTTGATAGCCCAGATGAAGCATGGTTGGATTTTGTAGCTGAGAACCGTCAGGGAACCTATCAGGGAAAGCAGCATGACCTGATTTATGGTGCTGTGGCAAATGATGATGTGTACCGCACCATTACCCTGTATATGACCGGAGTGTTGGATAAGGAACAGACACTGGCGGCACTCAAGATTCGGAAATTGTTCAACCAGCTGGTGTTTGCAACTGAGAAGTCTCTGCAATACTTGCATTTTGAAGGGAGGGAGCTTGTATGAACGAAGATCAGTTCAGCGCAATGCTTGCAATCATTGTGCCGCCCATCATCGAACAGATTACAAAAAACAGCAATGTGGATGATGAGAAAGCGATTTCTCGCTTTTATCAGTCCAAGCTCTATCAGGAACTTTCGGATGAAAAATCGAAATTGTGGCACTACAGCCCGATGACGCTGTATACCATGTATCAAGATGAACTTCTGACAGGCTCCTATGATTACCCGGAGGAGGCGTGAGCAATGAGCAAAGAATCCAATTTTTTGATTTATTGCATGGAGCGGTACCGTCATTTCAAAGGGCTTTCCGGTGCAGATGTAGCAAAGACTTTTGAAGAGTATGGCATCTATGGGTATATCACAAAATATTTTGAATCACTGCACACAATGGGGGATCATTGTATCGTGCAGGATATTGACGATTATATTAGCAGCATCACAGGCAATAAACGGATCAAGGCGTAACTGCCTGTATGATATTCCCCAAAGGGCGGAATCTATCAAGTAAAGGAAATTGATATGGCAGAATTGAACTTGAAACAAATTATAGACCGCCTGAATGCGGAATTTACCGGGGAGACCCGGAAACTGGTTTTCTGGTACGATGACAAGGCAGAATTTGCCGAGGATATGGAGGCGGTGGAGCTTCAGAATGCGAAGATCTACCATCTCCAGCCGGATAACCAGTTCTATACAAAGTATTTTCTGGAGCGTTTGGATAAGACCACGAATTATCTGATCTATGCACCGTTTCCGAAGCCGGATGTAAGGGACAACCATCTGGAAGACACAATGCTGTATTCCAGACGGTTCTTTGCCGACCGTGCTTCCCTCCTGTCGGTTGACCTCGGTATTGAGGAAAAGTACAAGCCGGTTATTGAGAAGCACATCAAGTTTTTCGCCAACAAAGAGCGCACTCAGCGGTTCTATGATTTGGAAATTGAGAACTTTAATGAAGAAAATATCCTTGTCGGTCTGCTGAGTGCAGTCTGCAAGGCGCGTACCTGCTCTTTTGAGGAAGTCGTGCGCATCGTGTTGACGGATGGCGAGCTGGTGGACAATGCTTTCTTGCAGGAGTTTGAAAAATACGATCTGCTGCCTGCATTCTGGCAGCTCTGTGAGCAGCATTTCGGATACACTGATACAAAACCGAGTTTGGAACGGCTGCTGGTGACGCTGTTCGTCACTTATACTGGGCGATATGTGCAGGCAGAACTTCCGGCAGCATGGAAGAGTTTTGTCTCCTACAAGTCCGGCAATATCATCGCATTTCTCGATAGTTTGATGAATAGCGTCCTGTACCGGGACAAATACGATGCTTTGTCGGCGCACGTTGCCAAAGGGCTGAATGTTCTTTCGGCATTTGCAGGAATGCGAGTGGACGATTTGGTGGAGTGCGACACTTTCCTTGCCGTGGATCAGGTGTTGGTAAAGTGGCTCATTGGCAGACTTGTTTCGGAAGATATCGGCGCAATCGTAAACGGATTTACCATTTCGGAACTCTGTGAAAAACGGGCTAAAATGCACTTTGGCAGAAAAACCGGGAAAACCTATCAGATGCTTTCCAGCGCGTATAGCATGGTGAAGGAGGCAGATTACCATGCCGCAGATGGCTTAAAGCCAATCATCGACCGATATCTTGCTGCGGATTACAATATGGATCAGCAGTATCGGAAATTCTACTATTATTACGACCAGCTGGAGAGCACGGAAAGTTTTGAACCGCTTCGGGAGCTGGTGGAAAATATTTACACGAACGAATATCTGGCTTGTCTGCTCCCTGCCTGGAATGCCGGAATTCAGCAGGATGCCGCATTTTCGGCAATTCCGTTGCAGCGGGAGTTTTACAATACCAACCTGCGCTATACCAAAGAACGCACCGTGGTCATCATTTCGGATGCCATGCGTTACGAGGTCGGACAGGAGTTGTTTGCCAGAATGCAGGATGACCCGAAATGCACGGCAAAACTTTCTGTACAGTTGAGTGTTCTTCCGTCTTATACGAGGCTCGGTATGGCAGCACTTTTGCCGCATAGGACACTGGAAATGACGGATGATTTTCAGGTGCTGGTAGATGGTATCCTTTGCGATAATCTGGCAGGTCGGCAGCAGGTGCTGCAAAGCTATAACCCGGATAGTGTCTGTGTACAGTTCGATGATATCAAAAATCTGAAAGTGGCAGAGCTGCGAGATGTGCTGACAAAACGTCAGATCATCTATGTATACCATAATCAGATCGACGCGCGTGGAGACAAGGCAAATACCGAGGATGAGGTGTTTCATGCGTGTGAGGAAGCCGTTCAGGAAATTGTGGATTTGATTCATCGAATCTCCGTCAGCGGCAACACCTATCATTTTATCGTCACTGCCGATCATGGCTTTATTTACAAGCGTGATAAGCTGACAGAAAGTGACAAGATTTCCGGGAAAAGTGCGGACAAAGCATTTGTCAATCGCAGATTTATTGTGTCCAAGGCGACACTGGAAGATGATGGCATCGACCATATGAGCATGGGACGCATTCTGGGGAACGAGGACAGCAAGGTGGTGTCCTATCCTGTCAGCAGCAATGTCTTTAAGGTGGCCGGAGGCGGTGCTAACTATGTGCATGGCGGTTCCTCACCGCAGGAAATGCTGGTGCCGGTGATGGAGTTTAAGATGGAACGCGGTCACATGGAAACAAAGAATGCAGAAATTGCTCTGGTCAGCATCGTCCATAAGATTACGAACCTGATCACTTCCATGGACTTTATCCAGTCGGATGCAGTCAGTGATACTGTAAAAGCGGCAAAATACCGTATTTTCTTCCTCTCAGAAGACAATGAGAAGATCTCGAACGAAAACAGCTATGTGGCGGACAGTCGCGAGGAAAATGCGCAGAAGCGTATCTTCCGGATGCGTTTCACATTCAAGAATAAGAAATACGACAAGGACAAGCAATATTACCTTGTGGTTTATGACGAAAAAAGCGGTCTGGAGCAGTGGAGGCAGCCTGTTGTTATGGACATTGCCTTTGCGGATGACTTTGGATTCGGATTCTGATATAGAGGAGGCAGGAATTCCGTATGGAAATGATGGATATGGCGGCAGATGATACCCGTGAAGAACTGCGTCGGAAGCTGCGCAACAACTTTGACGGTCGGATCGTCCGCAAAGACCTGACAAAGAAAATAAAAGAAGGAGCGAATGTTCCGGTCTATGTGCTGGAGTTTCTGCTGGGTCAGTATTGTAGTTCAGACGATGAGACAATCATTGAGCAAGGCGTTCAGAATGTGAAACGTATTCTGGCAGACAATTTTGTCCGCCCGGATGAGGCTCAGAAAATTCTTTCCCAGTTGCGCAAGAACGGGAGCCATACCATTATTGATATGGTGACCGTGCATCTGGACATCAAAAAAGATTGCTTTTTTGCGGAGTTCTCTAACCTTGGTCTCACCAATGTGCCGATTACGGATGATTATCCGGAAAAATATGACCGGCTGCTTTGCGGCGGTATCTGGTGCATTGTGCAGCTGGAATATGAGTCTGAGGGAGACAGCAGCTTTGGAATCACGGATATAGATGGACAGCCGATTTCCTCTAAACAGAAAAAGCATAAGGACATCTCTCCCATCAGCATCCATAAGCTGACTCCGATCCAGATGCCCCATATCGACATCGAAGAAGTTCGAGAGGGACGCAAGGCATTCACACAGGAAGAGTGGATGGATGTTATGCTGCGTTCCTGCGGATATGAGCCGGAACAGCTGAACAATCGGGAAAAGTGGCTGCTGCTTGCGCGTATGTTACCGCTGGTGGAGAACAACTTCAATCTTTGTGAGTTGGGGCCGCGCAGCACAGGCAAGTCCCATATCTATAAAGAAATCAGCCCGAACAGTATCCTGGTATCCGGTGGTCAGACGACCGTTGCAAATCTGTTTTACAATATGGGGCGCAAAACCGTAGGTTTGGTAGGCCTATGGGACTGCGTTGCCTTTGATGAGGTTGCCGGAATCAAGTTTAAGGACAAAGACGGCATTCAGATTATGAAAGACTATATGGCTTCCGGCTCCTTTGCCCGTGGCAAAGAGGAAAAGGCAGCATCGGCATCTATGGTCTTTGTAGGAAACATCAATCAAAGCGTGGATGTGTTGCTCAAGACTTCCTCTCTGTTTGACCCGTTCCCGCCGGAGATGGGAACGGACACAGCCTTTCTTGATCGTCTGCATTGCTACATTCCAGGCTGGGAGATTCCGAAGTTCCGTCCGGAGCATTTTACCAATGATTACGGCTTTATCACGGATTACTTGGCAGAGTTTATCCGAGAACTGCGGAAAGAACAGTATGGTGATGCGTTGGATAAGTATTTCCGCCTTGGAAAGAATCTGAACCAGCGCGATACGATTGCTGTCCGCAAGATTGTAGGCGGTTATGTGAAATTGCTTTATCCCGATGGAGAGTTCACGAAGGAACAGATTGAAGAAATTCTTGTATTTGCACTGGAAATGCGCCGTCGTGTCAAGGAGCAGCTGAAAAAGCTGGGTGGAATGGAGTTCTATGATGTGAACTTCAGCTATATCGACCTTGATACCTTTGAAGAAAAATTTGTCTCTGTGCCGGAGCAGGGCGGCGGCAAACTCATTCCCGATGGCATCTGTAATCCGGGACAGGTATATACCGTAAGTCAGGGTAAGTCTGGTATGATCGGCGTATTCCGCCTCGAAAGCCAGATGCTGCCCGGTAACGGAAAATTTGAGCGCACTGGCCTTGGCAGCGACCGTGACTGCAAGGAATCCACGAATACGGCGTTCAATTTCCTGAAAGCTAACGGAAATCGTATCAGTGGCAGCATCAGTACCACGATGCGGGATTACATCATCAACTATCAGGATTTGCAGGGCATTGGCATGACCGGAAAGCTGGCATTGCCTACATTGATTGCACTATGCAGCATCGCTCTTGGACGGCCTACGGTCAGTACACTTGCCGTGCTGGGAGAAATCAGTATTAGCGGCACGATTCTGAAAGTGGACGAACTTGCCAATAGTTTGCAGGTGTGCCTCGATAGCGGAGCAAAGAAAGTGCTGCTTCCGATTACCAGCGCAGCAGACCTTGGCACCGTGCCGCCGGAGCTGGTGGGCAGTTTTAATCTGATTTTCTACAGCAGTGCGGAAGATGCGGTGTTTAAGGCGTTGGGGGTAGAGTGAGTATGTTTGAAAATGGTTTGACATGGGTAAAGGCGGATTTTCATCTCCATACCCATAAAGATAAAGAGTTTAAGTATTCTGGTGAAGAAAACAGTTTTGTTAAGGAGTATATAGCCCAGCTAAAATCAGAGAGTGTCTCTGTTGGAGTGATTACTAATCACAATAAATTTGACGAAGGCGAATATAAAGCCTTGAAGAAAAGCGGGCGAAAAGAAGGTATTCTGATTTTGCCAGGTGTTGAATTGTCTGTAAAGGAAGCTAATGGGATACATACTCTTATTGTATTCAATCCGGATGAATGGATTGTTAATGGGGAAAACTTTATTGCTCACTTTCTGATAGAGGCATTTGCTGGAATATCAAATGCTGAAAATAGAAATACAAGATGTAAATTTGATTTGCGAGATGTCATCGAGGCTTTAGATTCTTATGGAAAAGACTATTTCATTGTATTTGCTCATGTTGATCAAGGTAGCGGATTGATGCAGGAATGCTCAGGAGGCTTGTTGGAGTCTTTATCTCAGATAAATAAATTCAAGAGCAGAGTCTTAGCTCTTCAAAAAGTACGAAAGCCAGAAACAATGAGTACTTTCCAAAGATGCTTGGGGTATTCTTGCGCTCAGGTGGAAGGGTCTGACCCTAAATCAATATCCAATGTCGGACATTGCGATAGAGCTACATATCTGAAGATTGGAGACTTATCATACGATTCAGTGAAATTTGCATTGACCGATTTTCAAAATCGGGTTTCGGGATTCATGCCGCAACTTAAACATGGGGTTATTGAATCGATTTCTTTTACAGGTGGAAAGTTAGATGGCGAAACAATCTATGTATCTCCAGCATTAAACACACTCATAGGAATCCGTGGAAGCGGAAAATCATCAATCCTAGAAGTGTTACGTTATGCATTTAACATCCAACCGGAAAGCGATAAAGAGTATAAAGAAGGGCTGGTCAAGTCGGTACTTGGTTCTGGCGGACAGATAACAGTCAGGGTTTGCGACAAATTCGGGAAAAAATATGAAATTCGACGTATTTATGGGGAACGGCCTAATGTCCTTGATGAAAACGGAAACGATCTCGGAATTTCTATAGACCAAATATTGAAAAATATTCTATATTTCGGACAAAAGGATCTATCGCAGAGTTCTTCATATGAGTTGCAGTTGTTAGATCATTTAGTGGGAAATAAAATCGGAAATTTTAGCCAAGAACTGGAAGGTTTTCATGCTGAAATTGAGGATGCAATCAAACAACTGTTAGATGTAGAAGCGATTCCAACTGAAATTGAAGATCTTAACACGCAGAAAAGCAATTTTGAGCATAATCTTCAGATTTTTGAGGAACGGGGTGTGGCAGACAAATTAAAAAAGCAGACGGGGTACGGCCTCGATAGACAGAAAATCAACGATGTAAAAATAGATATTATCAGAGATATTGCAGCTATTGAAACTATGGTCGCTGGAATAGTCACAAGAAATGATGCATTGGATGGCTATACAAGTGAATATAATGCAGAGTTAATTGAAGAAGCAATAGCTGTGCTTGGGTCAATTAGCACCCAGATCGATAGTATAAAGAGTTCACTGGTTAAGCTTGAAAGTTTGCGAGATGATTTGTCATCCATACTAACAAAACTTGATAACAAAATGGAACTGCTTAAAGGTGAATTTGCGGAGATTAAGCGTCAAATTGGTGATACAGAACTAGATGTAGACGCTTATCCACAGCTAAAGGCCAATCTGGAGTCGGTCAAAGCCAAAATAAAGAATTTAGTTGAGAAAATGGGTTCGCAAGACACCATAAAAGGTGCTTTTCGTGCATCTATGCGTAAGAGAAATGAATTGTTAGCACATGAATTTAGCGCCTATGAATCCGAAGTAAAGGCAATAAACGAAAGCCAACCAGAACTGTCCGTAGAGTTAACGTTCAAGGGAGACAAGGACACTTTTAGAGATTTGCTTAAGAATGCGTTCAGAGGTTCTAACTTAAAAGACGCTAAGCGGCAGATACTTTCTGAGAATTTTCCGGATTTCCTAGCATTGATTGACGATATTATTTTGGATGATGGAAAAAAGTGCAAAGCAATTCTTTCGGAAAACGAGTACGGAAAAGTGAAGGAAAAAATTATATCGCAATATGGTGAACTAATCCGTAAAGTTACGCCCAATAAGGTGGAGATCAAATATCACGGGAAATTGCTTAAGCAACATTCGCTGGGACAGCGCGCATCTGCACTTGTGCTGTTTATTCTTACGAAAAGCGAAAACGATGTCATCATTATAGATCAGCCAGAAGACGATTTGGATAATAAAGTGATTTATGATGAGGTAATCAAGGCCATTCGAGACAAAAAAACGGACATTCAATTCCTATTTGCAACGCATAATGCTAATATCCCGGTATTAGGAGATGCCGAAAAAATAGTGGCGGCTGAATACAGCGAAGGTAAGATAATACCTATACAGGGAAATATAGATAGTCCAGCAACGCACAAATTGATAGTTGATATCATGGAGGGTGGACAAGAAGCTTTTGAACGCAGACAAATGATCTACACAGCATGGAACTAATGATGTCACGTTCTGTAAGAGCGTATTGTGAAGCTACTGATGAGCTGGAGGCGTTTATTCTCAATAAGGACTTGGATGTAAACGCGATTGTAGGGAGAATTTGAGATGCAAGTGAGCTGTTATAAGAGATGACACGACAAGAATTATTTACATGGATACGTCAGCAGTACGGCACAGAGCCGGAGTACCCCTGGCATGACTGGAATGCTGTGCTGCGGCACAATGACAATAATAAATGGTATGGTGTAGTTCTGGAAGTATCGGCTGATAAGTTGGGATTGCCGGAGGCAGGCATTATTGATGTCCTTAATGTGAAAAGTGATCCGCTACTGATCGGCTCTCTTCGCGGGCAGGACGGCTATTTTCCGGCCTATCACATGAACAAGGAAAAATGGCTCAGTATTCAGCTTGGCAAAACGGAATTGGATGATGCCATCAAAGACCTGCTTTCTTTGAGCTATGAGTTGACAGCACCGAAAAAGCGCAACCCAAAATCGTCTGCACTATGCCGATTTCGGCATAGTGCAGACGATTTTATAGTCTTTATCCGGAAATAATTGCATCTGAGATACTGGCCTATAAGGAATGGTATGAGGATTGAAATTGTAAAAAGCAACCGAAGAAAACACGCGAAAATGTTGCCAAGACAAGCAAACAGTAGAAAATCATAAATTGTGATACCAAGAAAGGAGCTGCATTATGTATGGCGAACAGATAGTTGCATCAGGAGCACTGCATCTCATTCCGTTGGACAATATAAATGGATATGATGTCAGGCCTGGATTTTATGAAATCAGTGGAGCGACGGCACTGAGAGAGGGCGTGAATTTTACGGTCTGTTCTCTGGAAGCATCCAGTGTGGAGCTGCTTCTTTATCACAGGGGTGACAAGGAGCCGTATGCAGTTCTTCCTTTTCCGAAGCATTATCAAATCGGCAGTGTTTATTCGATGATTGTGTTTGGACTGGATATTTATGATTTTGAGTATGCGTACCGTGTGGATGGAGTGCATGATCCGGAAAAGGGGCTGATTTTTGACAAAACAAAACCGCTTCTGGATCCGTATGCGAGAGCGGTAACCGGACAGAGTGTATGGGGGGAGCAGCCAAATCAGGATCATGACTACCATGCCAGGGTTGTGGTGAATGATTTTGATTGGGGCGATCATGCAGATCCGATGAAACCGATTGAGGATCTGATTATATATGAGCTTCATGTCCGGGGTTTTACAAAAGACCCTTCTTCCGGTGTTTCTCACCCGGGAACTTTTGAGGGGATCCGGGAGAAAATCCCTTATTTGAAGGACCTTGGAATCACAGCCGTTGAATTGATGCCTGTCTTTGAGTTTGATGAGACAATGGGAAGGCGTGAAGTGAATGGACGGATGCTTCTGGATTATTGGGGATATAACCCGGTAAGCTTTTTTGCACCGAATACCAGCTATACGGCGAACAAGGAGTTTAACCGGGAAGGTGATGAGCTGAAGGCACTGATTCGCGATTTGAATTCCAATGGTATCGAAGTGATTCTGGATGTCGTTTTTAATCATACGGCAGAAGGAAACGAGCAGGGACCGTTTTTCTCATTTAAAGGATTTGATAACCGGGTTTACTATATGTTGACACCCGATGGGATGTATTACAATTTCAGCGGCTGCGGCAATACCTTGAACTGTAATCATCCGGTGGTGCAGATGTTGATCCTGGAATGTCTGCGGTACTGGACAATTGAGTATCATGTGGATGGCTTTCGGTTTGATCTGGCGAGTATTCTGGGGAGAAATGAAGATGGATCGCCGATGAGTCAGCCGCCTCTTCTGAAAAATCTGGCAGAGGATCCGATCCTTCGCAATGTAAAATTGATTGCGGAAGCCTGGGATGCAGGCGGACTTTATCAGGTCGGAAACTTTCCGGCTTTTTCACGTTGGGCAGAATGGAACGGGAAGTACCGGGATGATATGCGGAGCTTCCTGAAGGGCGATTACTGGTTTGCCGAAGCAGCAGCAAACAGGCTCACTGGTTCGGCAGATCTCTATTCCGGCCAGTATCAGGGCTATGACTCGTCGATCAATTTTCTTACCTGTCACGATGGTTTTTCGCTTTGGGACCTTTATTCCTATAACGAAAAGCACAACGAAGATAATGGTTGGAACAATACAGATGGAAGTGACGATAATCGTAGCTGGAACTGTGGCGCAGAAGGTGAGACATCTGATCCGGAGATACAGAAACTGCGCTTCCAGATGATAAAAAATGCCTGCATGTCTCTGATGTGCAGCCGCGGAACGCCGATGTTTCTTTCCGGGGATGAGTTTGGTGACACCCGTTTTGGAAATAATAACCCGTACTGTCAGGATAATGAGATATCCTGGCTGAACTGGAATCGTTTGGAAGAAAATCGAGAGCTGTATAGTTTCTTCAAAAAAATGATCTGGTTTCGCAGAGAACATCCGGCGATTCGCAGCGATCAGAAACCATCAGCGACTGGATTCCCTGCAGTCAGTGTACATACCAACAGACCCTGGGACGGCACGATTGGATCGGAGACAAAGGCACTTGCAATCTGCTATGCGGGAAAGGCCGCACAGGGAGAAGATCTGGTCTATATGGCACTGAATGTGTACTGGGAAGGTCAGAAATTTGAATTGCCGAAGCTCCCTGATGGTTACGAATGGAGATGTTTTGCTGATACGGCATTAGATGGAACCGGAAAAGCAGATCATAGTTCGGTTATTACAGAGTATTGGATGCATCCAAGATCAGCAGCCGTATTTACAGGTGTAAAAAGGTGATGTGACAAAGAATTATTTCCTGTATTGTCTTACTTCAGACCTTAATGTTCTTATACGAGGGAGGCCGGTCATGATCACCTTATTTTGCGGTTTCGGATATATGGTGGTGCTGCTGTCCGTGCTTATCTGCCTGTGGCTGCGGAAAAAAGGTGTTGCCCGTTTTTCTGCTCTATAGCGGTCTAAAGACAACCTTGTATCCGTACGTAAAATGCATGGCTTTTCGCAGGAGGAACTGGCCGAAAAGATTGGTGTAAGCAGACAGACACTGTAAAGCGGACATTCGCAATCCGCTTCGCTACTTGCTCATGAACGCAGTCGCTTCGCGATCTGCGTTCAAAATACGAAACAGGAGAATCCTTACCTGCCATTGAGAGGTGTAAACTCCTGGCAGAAGTATTGGATGTAAGTCTGGATGATCTTGTAAATTATGACAGAGAAAGCAGCAATAATCTTGGGCTGGGTGTTCCGCCAAAGGGAAAGCATGTTTTTGGGATCACGAAAGTGGGAGAGAAAGGCCAGATTGTGATACCGGCAAAAGCAAGAAAAATATTTGATATTCAGCCAGGTGATAATCTGATCCTATTGGGCGATGAAAGTCAGGGAATTGCTATTATCAAAGAAAAAAGACTGGTGGAGATATTAAACTCTATTTGACTTTTACGACAAGTCTGGTTTTGTTCTGGCCAAAACCAAGGGCGCGCATTAGGCCGGTGACCCGGATGCGGACTATTTTCTCATCAAAGAACGGAACCACGGATTTCTGGACGGCATCTCCGGCACTTACAAAGACCACGATGGGTATTTTTTGACCGGGATTTTACAACAAGTTTTCAGAATACAGATTGCATATTTTGCAGTACTCGTTTATATTGGATATATAGTTTGAGATGCTCAACATTTGACGCAACAGAGGAATAGAAGGGAAAACGTTCAGATCTTTCCAAAGAGAAAGCAAAGAAGGATCAAAGAGTGCCAGATATTCGAGGCTGTGCCTGGTGTTAAAGAACTGGAGGCTTTAAAGCATGAAGATACTTCTGATAAATGGAAGCCCAAAAGGCAAAGGCAGCAATTCATTAAAGCTTGCATACAGTTTTCTTGAGGGATTTAAAGATGGATGTGCACGTAAGGGAGAAGATCTGTCTATTGAAGAGCTGCATGTAGCTTCGATGAAAATAGGAGCGTGCAAGGGCTGCTTTGCATGTTGGAAGAAAACGCCTGGGATATGCTGTATAAAGGATGATATGCAGGCGGTTATCGAAAAACAGCTGGAAGCGGATCTTATTTTATGGTCTTTCCCACTGTATTATTTTAATGTTCCGGGAATATTAAAGAATCTGATCGATCGTCAGCTTCCGATGAGTCTTCCTTTTATGAGTGCAAGGCAGAACGGATGCGGAAGCGGCAGTCATGATGCCAGATATGATATGGAAGGGAAAAGGCATGTGTTGATCTCTACCTGTGGTTTTTATTCCGCAGACGGAAATTACGACAGTGTATTGCGGATGTTTGATCATTTTCTCGGTAAGGGGAACTATACGACCATTTTTTGCGGCCAGGGAGAATTGTTTCGCGTAAAAGAATTGTCAGCAAGAACCGATGAATATCTGGCTGAAGTAAAACGTGCAGGTTCCGAATATGCAATGACAGGAGAAATTTCCGAAAAAACGGATGAAATCCTTCACACACTTTTATATCCCCGGGATATATTTGAAAAAATGGCGGATGCCAGTTGGGGGATCAGCAAAACGACCGGTGAGAAAGAACCGGATGATCTTGTGTTTACCCGGCAAATGGCTGCTCTTTATAACAAAGACGCCTATGATGGAAAAGAACGCGTACTTGAGATGCACTTTACCGATTTGGATCATACATATCAGATCCGGCTTGGAAAAGAAGGAAGCGAGGTTGTTACAGATGGAAGGCTTTCTTCCACTACCCGCATAGATACACCTTTTACTGTATGGTCAGCGATTTCTCGAGGAGAGATCGGAGGTGCGGAAGCACTGGGGAAACAGATGTATACGGTATCCGGTGATTTTTCCCTGATGATAGACTGGGATAAATTTTTTGAAAGCACCGCTGCAGTCCAGGAAGCAGAGAAAAAGTCCCAAAATACGGTGGAACAAAAAATCCCTTCCATGACGACAATGCTGATACCATGGATCACGTTTTGGATCGCTGTTTCTATGAATGCGAAGGCAGGGGCTGTGATCACCCTTCTTGTGATTGCAGCGGTACCACTTATTATGAGAAAACATGAACTGATCATCTGGGACCAGCTTTCCATGGCAGCCGTTGCCATACTTTCTGCAGCAGCAAATATAACCGGAAATGGAGATATTCCTACCAATATAGGGTATCTTATATTTGGACTGTTCTGGCTGCTTTCATGCCTGACAAAAGAACCTTTGTGCGCTGCATATGTAAAATATAATTATGGTGGTGAACGTGCACATCAAAATCCTCTCTTTATGAAGACAAATGGTATTCTTGCAATGGCATGGGGATCCTTATATGTGCTGACTGCGATCTGGACCTTTCTGCTCCGGAAAGCCGGGCTTGGAAATGTGCTCCTCCTTGTGAATAATCTGATTCCTGTATGGATGGGGCTGTTCACCGTATGGTTTGAAAAATGGTATCCGGCATGGATGGCAGGAGGAAAGGCAGGCAGAAGGAGATGAAAATCTGAATGTGTTTGACTTTGCACTCGATCAGGCGGATGGTCAGGTTTTCATGTTGGAGATCACCCGGTCTTCAACAGGCATCACGGGATATTCGCTTCAATAACCGATAGTCCCCTTACCATGCATAAAAATACATATTGTATCTTTTATTATGTGCCAGGAAGAGATATAATAAGAGAAATACAGATGAAGCATTCTTACGAACGGGAAGACGGATTCGAAGAAAAATAAAGAAGAGAGGTGCATGTTTATGGATATATCTGAATTTGTAGAAATTGCCAAAGGATTGCATGTCCTTGGCATAAAGATCACAAAAGATGATGAGTTGATCAATGAATGGTACAGTGAAGAGGAATGTCGCAGAAATATTTATTCAGCAACAAAGAGTTTTACCTCTTGTGCCGTTGGCTTTGCAGTTCAGGAGGGCCTGCTGTCTTTGGATGAAAAGCTGACTGATGCTTTCTCAGAAGATTTACCTGAGGTGGTCGATGAAAATTTACAGACAGCAACCGTCAGGGACCTGCTTACGATGTGTTTAGGCCAGGAAGCGGGCAGCCTCATGGGAGGACAGCGTCCCTTATACCAGGAAGATGACTGGGTAAAAATGTCTTTAGCGATACCATTTAAATACAAGCCGGGTACGCATTTTGTATATAACAATGTCGGACCATATCTGGCAGGCATTCTTGTACAAAGACGTTCCGGCTGTGACCTGGTTTCCTATCTTACCCCAAGACTTTTTACACATCTTGGGATAAAGCGCCCGACATGGGAGACAGATCCTCTTGGAAACAGTTTTGGCGCAGGCGGATTATTCCTTACGCTTTCTGAACTTCATAAATTCGGCTTGTTTTATCTGAATAAGGGGAAGTGGAATGGCAGACAGATCTTATCTGAAAAATGGATAGAAGAAAGCACTGCGGCAGCTGACACAAACAATTATGGCTATCTTTTCTGGAGAGGAGAATATAATTCCTTCAGAGCCGATGGAAAATATTCCCAGATCACCATGATCCTTCCGGATAAGCATGCGGTTGTTTCACTTGTTGCAGAATGCCGTAAAGGGGAAGAACTTATGAGAGCCGTATATGATCTTGTCTGTGCAAAATTATAGTCGATTGACCTGACCGCTTCACTGTACAATCCAGTGAGGCGGTTTTTTTATATAGATACACTTCTGGATGCCATTGTGAGCCAACAGAAAAACAGCCCGTCAGACAGGTGCAATATTTATCTGTTACGGTGAAAGATTGGATGGCAGAAAAGTAGAAAAGAAACAGTTTCCAGACAAAAGTCCGAAAACATGTAACTTGTAAAGAGGAGAAAGGATTTGCTATGATGGAATAAAAGAATTCAAGAGAGGAGCAAACGGAATGAAACTGGATGAGAGAAAAAAAGAATTTCAAAATCCCGGTCCGGCTTTTCGGGCGAAGCCCTTCTGGGCCTGGAATGGAAAACTGGCTGTATGATGAGGACCGCTGGCCGTCCGGAAGTGCCGGTGGTATGGTGACCAGATATAAAAAATACCGGGCTAAATTTCTGGAGATGACTCTTTTGGACAGGACAGAGTATCGCCGGATGCGTTGGACTCAGAATCTGGTGGCAGTGTTTGCCTGCCGTATGGAGGAAGAGCTCCTGTACTCCAAACGCCGTCTTTGCAAGGGAGACCGTCTGGAAGCAGGAGAGACAGCCGTGGTCTTTCGGAAAATCTATGCGGAAAAGAATGATAATTACAATGGCTACTGCTATGTGGATACCATGAGCCGGGAGGCTACGGATTATTTCCTTAAAATCACGCATGAAAAGTATCGGAAGAAATGCGGAAAACGTCTGGGAACAAAATTGTCAGGAGCTGTTTCTGGAAAACTTTGCAATGCCCATTCAGGAATGGTGCCGCAAGAACCATATGCTTCTGACGGGGCATGTACTCCATGAGGATTCCCTGTGCTGTCAGGCTACCATGCAGGGGTCCCTGATGCGATACTATGAGTATATGGATGATCCGGGCATCGACATTTTGTCAGAGTATAATACCTGCTACTGGGCAGTTACGCAGGTTTCCTCTGTGGCAAGGCAGCTGGGCAAAAAGTGGGTCCTTTCGGAACTGGACGGCTGTACCGGCTGGCAGATGAACTTCCAGTCATATAAAAATATCGGAGACTGGCAGGCTCTTCTGGGGATCAATCTCCGATGTCCGCATTTATCCTGATATACGATGAAGGGGGAAGCGAAACGCGACTATCCTGCCAGCATTCTGCATCAGTCCCCCTGGTATCGGGAATACCGTTATGTAGAGGATTATTTCTCACGCATCCATACGGCCCTGTCTGACGGGAAAAATGAGAGCAGCCTTTTGGTCATGAATCCGATCGAGAGTGTATGGCTGGGGCATGTATTCCTGCTGCCAAAGGGCTTTACCATCATTGCCTATGAGGCAGTAGCAGAATATAAAGATATTTGGGTCGGATACCGCAATACCCTGTTTTATACCATTGTTGGTACGCTGATCAATATGATTCTGACCATCTGCGCCGCTTATCCTCTGGCTCGAAAAGATTTTATGCCAAGAAATGTGCTGATGTTCTTTTTTATGCTGACGATGTATTTCAGCGGAGGTCTGATCCCGACCTACCTGGTGGTAAATAACCTGCATCTGACGAATACGGTCTGGGCGATGATCATTCCGGGAGCGGTTTCCATATACAATGTCATCATTACAAGAACCTACTTTGTAAACAGCATCCCCAAGTCTCTGGAAGAGGCGGCAGAACTGGATGGGGCAAATACCCTGCAGCTGCTTATAAAGGTGGTACTGCCCCTGTCAAAACCGATTCTGGCAGTGATCGGTCTTTACTATGCAGTAGGACACTGGAACGATTTTTATACGGCACTGCTTTATATCAATAAAAAGAATCTTTTGCCGCTGCAGTCCTTCTTAAGAGATCTTCTGATGTCCAACAAGATGAGTATTGCAAATATGCAGGGACTGGATGCAGCTGCCATGGAGGCGAAAATGCAGCTTTCACAAACATTAAAGTACAGTGTGATCATCGTATCCACGATACCGGTGCTCTGTATCTATCCCTTTATCCAGAAGTATTTTGTGAAAGGTGTTATGATCGGTTCCGTGAAGGGATAAAAAAAGAAACGATTCGTAAGAGAAAAAGGAGGTATGAAAGATGATCATTGAGTGTCTGAGGACGAATCATGTAGAAAATCCGCTTGGATATCTGATGGAACGTGTCAGTTTTTCCTGGATCGTAACAGAAGCAGCTGGTATGCATGCAGTCAGATCCAGAGTGAGAGTGGCGTTGGATGAAGCGATGACAAACGTGATTCACGACAGCGGGGAGCAGGTGGATATCCGTTCTGTGGATTACGCGCCGGAACTGGAACTGCAGCCGGAAACACGTTATTACTGGCAGGTGGAAGTCTGGGATGATAAGGGAGATCACGGGAAAAGTGAAACCGCGTATTTTGAGACGGCAGCACAGCTGAAAGAATCCGCATGGATCAGGGCTCCCTTTGAAAAAAAGACCCATCCGCTGTTTCGGAAGAAAATATCGGTAGAACAGAAGCCGGTGAAAGCGAGACTGTACATTTGTGGACTCGGGGTATATGAGGCTTATGTAAATGGTGAAAAGATCGGCGACGAATATCTGACACCATATTGTAACGATTACAATCTCTGGCTTCAGTATCAGACATATGATGTGACGGATCAGATCCATGAGGGCGACAACTGCCTGGGTGTCATGCTTGGAAACGGCTGGTACAAAGGTCGTTTCGGTTTTGTGGAGCATATGGGAGAACTGTATGGCGATACCTGTCATATGATCTGTGAACTGCATCTGACGTATGCGGATGGTTCAAAATGTGTCATTCCATCGGATGAAAGCTGGCTCTGTGCACCCGCCCCCGTTCTGGAAAGCAGTATTTATGACGGAGAGATCTGGGACAGCAGGAAAGAAATACCGGGCTGGTCCGAGGCTGGTTGTGAGGCAGAGGGCTTTGTCCATGCTGTGCGGTATGAAGAGAAGAAGGGACTTCTGGTTCCGCGCTTAAGTCTTCCGGTGAAGATTATGGAGAAAATCAAACCGGCAGAGTTGATCCACACAGCAGCAGATGAGCTTGTGATCGATTTTGGGCAGGAAATGACCGGTTGGGTGGAATTTCTCTGCGAAGAACCGGAAGGAAGTGAGATCGTCTTCCAGTTTGGTGAGATTTTACAGGAAGGGAAATTTTATAATGAAAACCTTCGCTCTGCAAAAGAGGAATACCATTATATTTCCAATGGAAAGAAGGTCTGGGTACGTCCGCATTTTACATTCTATGGCTTCCGGTACATGAAAGTGACCGGCATAAAGGATGTGCGTCTGGAAAATTTTGCAGGCTGTGTGATGTATTCTGAGATGGAAAGGACCGGCAGGATCCAGACGTCCGATCCAAAGGTAAATCAGCTGGTGCATAATGCACTGTGGGGACAGAAGGGCAACTTCCTGGATGTTCCGACAGACTGTCCGCAGAGGGATGAGCGGATGGGCTGGACGGGTGATGCACAGGTATTTTCGGCAACAGCAAGCTACAATATGTATACACCGGCATTCTATCGTAAGTATCTGTATGATATGAAACTGGAACAGGATACCCTGAATGGTTCCGTGCCTCATGTTGTGCCGGATGTCCTGGGACAGATCGACCGGATCCTTCATGCAAAGGATAAGGAATCGGATAACGTGGCTGTCAGTACGGCACATGGCTCCTGTGCCTGGTCCGATGCAGGAACCGTGATCCCCTGGACGATCTATCAGGCTTTTGGCGATAAAACCCTGCTGGAACAGCAGTATGGTAATATGAAAAGCTGGGCAGATTACATCCGGAAAGTGGATGTGGAGAAGTGCGGCGGCTCCTTCCTATGGACGGACGGCTTCCATTTTGCAGACTGGCTGGCATTGGATAATTACCACAAAGGCAGTTGCTTCGGGGCTACAGATCCGTACTTTGTAGCCAGTGCTTACTATTATTATTCGGTATCTCTGACTGCAAAAGCGGCAAAAGCACTGGAAAAAAAGGAAGACGCTGCCTATTATGAAGATCTGGCTTTGCATATCAAAGAAGCCTTTTTGAAAGAATACTATACAGCGACCGGCCGGCTGGCACAGGAAACACAGACGGCACTGGCAATCGTTCTCTGGCTGGACCTGATTCCGGAAGGTGCGAAACAGAGGCAGATCGACCGTTTGATGGAAAAACTGGAAGAAGAGAAGATGCATCTGACAACCGGTTTTGTGGGAACACCTCTTCTTTGCCCGGTTCTGACACAGAACGGGCATGCGGATGCAGCTTATACCTTGCTTTTGAATGAAGATTTCCCAAGCTGGCTGTACGAAGTTAATATGGGTGCGACGACGATCTGGGAACGGTGGAATTCAGTCCTTCCTGACGGAAGCATCAGTGATACGGGAATGAACAGTCTGAATCATTATGCGTATGGTTCGGTTGTAGAATGGATGTATCGTTATATGTGCGGTCTGAATGGATGCGAAGAAGCTCCTGGATATGAAAGATTTATGATCTGCCCGTATGTGGATGAACGTTTTGAATGGGTTCGTATGTCTTATGATTCTGCGAAAGGCAAGATCCGCAGTGAGTGGAGAAAAAAAGACAACGGTTATTTTTACAAAGTGGAAATCCCGTTTGACACAGAAGCGGATTTTGTTCTGAATCAGGATGCAGAGACCGTAACCGTGAATGAAGTGGAACGACCGAATCTGAAAAAAGGAGACAGGATCCACCTGGCTAAGGGTGTTTATGAGATTTATATGGCATGAATGACGTGCTTGTCAAGACCACCTGTTTGATAAAATAATCAGAGAATCTCTGGAGCCACGTGCCTTCTTGCGGTATCTTCTGGTGGATGAAGCAGAAAAGAGAGGGTCAGGAAATTTTAAAGGAATAAAAAAGACAACCAACTGACGGGATTGGTTGTCTTTTTATTTTCTATATGATGATTGAAACTCGATTACTGAATGCCGTTTACAGCTTTGGTCAGACGAGAAACTTTGCGGGCAGCATTGTTCTTGTGATATACACCCTTGGTAGCAGCTTTATCGATGATAGAAGTTGCATTCAGGAGAGCAGCTTTTGCAGCCTCAGCATCTTTCGCAACAACAGCGGCGTCCACTTTCTTGATAGCGGTTTTCACACCGGATTTGATAGCCTTGTTGCGCTCCATTTTAGTATTGTTTACGAGAATTCTTTTTTTTGCAGATTTAATGTTAGCCAATCCGTACACCTCCAAATATTTTCAATCGTTTTATCTTTTTTTCTTCCCATCGAGCATGGACTTTGACACGGAGACGGACAGCCCGGTGGAACATACCTCTATAGTTTAGTCGATAAGTTCCTGCTTGTCAATACATATTTCAGAGAAAATGAGAAAAAATATAGATAAAAACATAGATGAAAACATAGAAAGGAAGGAACGTATGCTGGGAAATTTTCATGTCCGTACGGACCTGGCGCTGGAGGCAAGGGAGAACTTCGGAGAGGCGGATGTAAAGATCAGAGGTGTCCGGGTGGAGACAAGAGAAGATGAGGAAAAAGAGATCCGGACGACACTGGTAAAGATCGAAACGGAGAATGGAGCGCGTACCATGGGAAAGCCGACAGGTACCTATATCACGCTGGAGGCGCCGAATCTTTCCTGCCAGGATGAGGATTATCACAGGGAGATCTCTGAGGAGCTGGCACATCATCTGAGGAAAATGATCGGTGAACGGGAACAGTCGGTCCTGGTGGTGGGGCTTGGAAACCGGGATGTGACACCGGATGCGCTTGGACCGAGGGTGGTCAGCAATATCCGGATCACCCGTCACATGATCCGGGAATATGGAAGGGCGGCTCTGGAAGGGAAAAAAGCCAATGAGATCAGTTCTCTGGTGCCCGGCGTCATGGCTCAGACCGGGATGGAGACGCTGGAGATCATCAAAGGTGTGGTGGAAGAAAGCAGACCGGATGTGGTGCTGGTCATTGATGCCCTGGCAGCCAGAAATACCAGACGGCTGAGCCGTACGATCCAGATTTCTGACACAGGGATCCATCCCGGTTCCGGTGTGGGGAACCACAGAAACGGGATCACTCGGGAAACGCTGGGAGTTCCGGTGATTTCCATTGGTGTGCCTACGGTAGTGGATGCTGCCACGATCGTAAATGACACGATGGAAGAAATGGTGGAGACTCTAGATGCCTCCGAAAAGATCCGTCAGCTGGGAGGGGCACTGGGAACGTTCAACCGGGTGGAAAAACAGCAGATGATCCGTGAACTGCTGTCTCCGCACCTGAATACCATGTATATGACGCCGAAGGATATTGATGAGACCGTGAAAAGAGTCAGCTTTACGATTTCGGAAGGGATCAATATCGCATTGGGACAGCTGGAATAGTTTTTCCGGCAGACGAATATATTGTAAGTATGTAACTGTTGAAAGACGGAGATTTTTTACCGGAAGAATGAGGTGGGAAGTTGCACCATTTCCGAAAACTGGTTCCCTATATAATAGGAAGTGTTCTTCTCCTGCTCGGACTTTACGTTCTGTGCAGGGGACTTTTGATCGCAGGAGAAAACGGCTGGGGTGGAAACGGCTTTTTTAAGAAGCTTCCAGGAAAGCTGGAAGAACTGGCAGTGGATACCTATAACGGGATACTGACCTGGGAAACGGAGACGGAAACAGGCAGCAGGCCTGGAGAGGGTATGGGACGGAAGGTCATGGATGTACTGTTTCCGCCGATGGAAGAAGAGACAGAACAAGAAACAGTAACAGAACAAGAGACAGAAAGCGAAACAGAACAAAATCTGGTTTCGGAAGAAGAAACATCTGTGGAGGAGACATCCGCAGAGACAGATCCTTCCAGCGTCAGTGTCTTTTCCAATGCGGCAATCCCGATGCCTGCGGCAGAATCTCTCCGTCAGTCCCCACAGGTCCTTCCGTGGGACAAAATGAAGGATTTTCATTTTTTGCTTGATCAGTATTTTATTCTGGATCCTTCTGCGGCCATAGACGAAGAACTTCTGAATCTGGATGCGCTTATGGGAAAAAATCTGACGATCCATACGGATACGGATGGTCCGCAGATTCTGATCTATCACACCCATTCGCAGGAAGCCTTTGCAGATTCCCGGCCGGGGGATCTCAGGGATACCATTATGGGAGTGGGAGAAAGACTGAAAGAGATCCTGACAGAGCAGTATGGCTTTGAAGTTCTTCATCATACGAAAGTCTACGATATGATCGATGGAAAACTGGATCGGAATAAGGCCTATAATCTGGCGGCACCGGATGTCGAAGCGATCCTGAAGGCGTATCCGTCTATCCAGGTCGTCATCGATCTGCACAGGGATGGCGTGGAGGACTATCGTTTTGTGACAGAATTTAACGGAAAGCCGGTGGCAAAGATCATGTTTTTCAATGGTCTGAGTTACAGTGCCCGAAATGGTCCGGTAGAGTATCTGCCGAATCCTTACATAGCAGATAATCTGGCTTTTTCTTTTCAGTTACAGATGAAAGCGGAAGAGTACTACCCAGGATTTACCAGGAATATTTATCTTCAGAGCCTCCGTTACAATCAGCATCTGAGCTCTCATTCATTACTGATCGAATCCGGAACCCAGTTAAATACGGTAGAAGAAGAGTACAATGCCATGGAACCGCTGGCAGATATTCTCAATCAGGTCTTGCGCGGAAAATAAGATAATGTTAAACTATTCAGAGCCAAGATGGCTCGGCACTGTATATTTACGGATATTATGGTAATTCTGCAACACACTGCATCCGATCCGGCTTTTGCAAACCGCTTTGCCTTTAACGGATGTCTGCGAATTGCTGTCAGAATCCCCTTCAGGAGGAAATTAAATGGCAATGGACCAAAGTAAAATCAGAAATTTTTGTATTATCGCGCATATCGACCATGGAAAATCCACACTTGCTGACCGTATCATTGAGATGACTGGCCTTCTCACCAAGAGAGAGATGCAGGAGCAGGTGCTGGACAACATGGAACTGGAACGGGAGCGTGGGATCACCATCAAATCCCAGGCAGTCCGTACCGTTTATCGTGCAAAAGACGGGGAGGAATATATTTTTAACCTGATCGATACCCCGGGACACGTAGACTTTAACTATGAGGTTTCCAGAAGTCTGGCTGCCTGTGACGGAGCGATCCTTGTAGTGGATGCAGCACAGGGGATCGAAGCCCAGACACTGGCCAATGTATATCTGGCACTGGATCATAACCTGGATGTATTTCCCGTTATCAACAAGATCGACCTTCCAAGTGCCGATCCGGAGCGTGTGATCAACGAGATCGAGGACGTGATCGGTATTGAGGCACAGGATGCACCGCAGATCTCTGCCAAGACAGGGCTGAATGTGGATCAGGTGCTGGAAGAGATCGTACACCGGATCCCGGCTCCTGGCGGAGATGCCAACAAACCGTTGAAAGCACTGATCTTTGACTCCCTTTATGATCCATACAGAGGCGTGATCATTTTTGTCCGTGTCATGGATGGTCGGGTGAAAAAAGGCACCCTGATCCATATGATGGCTACCGGCTGTACGGAGGACGTGGTGGAAGTCGGCTATTTCGGAGCCGGTCAGTTCATTCCCTGTGAAGAACTGACGGCAGGAATGGTAGGTTATATCACGGCTTCCCTGAAAAATGTAAAGGATACCCGTGTGGGTGATACGGTCACCGATGCTTCGAATCCCTGTGAAGAAGCTCTTCCGGGCTATAAAAAGGTCAACCCGATGGTATACTGTGGTATGTATCCGGCAGACGGGGCAAAATACCCGGATCTTCGGGATGCCCTGGAGAAACTTCAGCTCAACGATGCGTCACTGCAGTTCGAGCCGGAAACTTCGATCGCCCTGGGCTTTGGTTTCCGCTGTGGTTTTCTGGGACTTTTGCATCTGGAGATCATCCAGGAACGTCTGGAGAGAGAATACAACCTGGATATCGTGACGACAGCACCCGGCGTAGTCTATAAAGTGTACAAGACCAACGGGGATGTGATCGAACTGACCAATCCCTCCAACCTTCCGGATCCTTCGGAGATCGAATATATGGAGGAGCCGGTGGTATCGGCAGAGATCATGGTGACCAGTGAATACATCGGAGCTATTATGGATCTTTGTCAGGAGCGCCGTGGTATTTATGAGGGAATGGAATATATGGAGGCTACCCGTGCACTCCTGAAGTACACCCTTCCTCTGAATGAGATCATTTATGATTTCTTTGATGCGCTGAAATCCCGTTCCAGAGGTTACGCTTCCTTCGATTATGAGATGAAGGGCTATCAGCGTTCCGCTCTGGTGAAACTGGATATTCTTGTAAATAAAGAAGAAGTGGACGCACTGTCCTTCATCATTCATGCGGATACGGCCTACGAGAGAGCCAGAAAAATGTGTGAGAAGCTGAAGGAAGAGATTCCGAGACAGCTCTTTGAGATTCCCATCCAGGCAGCGATCGGAAGCAAGATCATTGCCCGTGAGACAGTCAAAGCAATGAGAAAAGATGTACTGGCGAAGTGTTACGGCGGTGATATCAGCCGTAAGAAGAAGCTTCTGGAAAAACAGAAGGAAGGAAAGAAGCGGATGCGTCAGGTGGGAAATGTGGAGATTCCGCAGAGAGCCTTCATGAGCGTGCTGAAGCTGGATGAAAACTGATGAAAGAACTGGAGCTTTATCTTCACATTCCGTTTTGTGTGAAAAAATGCAATTATTGTGATTTCTTATCTGCTCCGGCAGGGGAAGAGACAAGAGCTGCCTATGTAGACACCCTGCTTGAGGAGATCCGGGGATTTGACGAGCCGGAGGACTATGAAGTGGTGACGGTGTTTTTTGGCGGCGGGACACCGTCGATCCTTCCGGGACAGGCGATCTTACGGATCATGGAAGCTCTCAGGGAAAAATTTTCTTTCCGCAAAGGGGCAGAGATTACACTGGAAGCAAATCCGGGAACGGTAGACAAAGAAAAGCTTTCCTTTTATAAAAAGGCAGGGATCAACCGTTTAAGCTTCGGCCTTCAGTCTGCTGATGCGGAAGAACTGAAAAAGCTGGGCAGGATCCATACCTGGGAAAAATTTCTGGAAAGCTTTCAGCTGGCAAGAGAAGCCGGTTTTTCCAATATCAATGTGGATCTTATGTCGGCACTTCCGGGACAGACAAAGGAGAGCTGGGAAAAGACGCTGCGTCAGGTCCTCGCATTGCAGCCGGAGCATATTTCTGCCTACAGCCTTATCATTGAAGAAGGTACACCGTTTTATCAGCTTTATGAAAAAGATGTGGAGCGCAGAGATGCCGGAGAAGAGCCGGAACTCATCCCTTCCGAAGAGGAAGAACGGGCAATGTATGAAGCAACCGGCAGGATTTTGAAAGAACAGGGATATCTTCATTATGAAATATCCAATTATGCCAAACCGGGCAGGGAGTGCTGTCACAACCTCGGATACTGGCAGAGACGAGACTACCTTGGCTTCGGTCTTGGTGCATCGACGCTTTTAAATCCCGTGCGTTATAAGAACACAGAGGATCTCGAAGCCTATCTTGGAGGGGACTTTTCCAAAAAGGAATTTTTTGTCCTTACCAAAGACAATCAGATTGAAGAAACCATGTTTCTGGGGCTTCGTGTCCTGGAGGGTGTGTCCAAAGAGCAGTTCCGGGAACAGTTTTCCTGTGAACTTCGCGTCGTTTATCGGAAAGAACTGGAAAAGCTGGAGAAGGAAGGATTGCTGGAAGAAGAAGGAGATTTTGTCAGGCTGACGAGCCGGGGCATAGATCTTTCCAATCCGGTACTGGCAGAATTTTTATTATCTTAGGCGTTTGCTTCGTAATGGAGAACATCTGCAACGATTATAGGAGATGAGAAATCGAAAGATGTCATGTGTTGCATGACGTATCGCTCACAGCAGGAGTACTGCTGGCATTCTGGAAAGAAAAAAGACAACGGTCTGCTTTTGATAGAAAGCAGTTCCGTTGTCTTTTTTCTTTCGCCGGACGATCAGGCGGCAGTCAGACGGCTTACGACATAATAGTGAATGGAAAGATAGGTGCTGTCCGTGTAGTGGAGACCGTCTACCGTGGAAAAATCACCGGTGAGCAGATAATTGTAAACATCCAGGTACTGCTCCGGAAAAGCGGCTTTCAGTTTCTGGTTGAAAGCGTCGATGGCCTCATTGGTAACGGTGGAGCAGTCGTCAGTTACCGGATTGACAGACATAATATGAAAGTCCGTAACGGGATAGGAATCAAAAAGCTGCTTATAATAGGAAATGTAAGCATCTGCTTCTGTGATATCGTTGACACCCAGGTTCAGGATCACAGTGGCTTCCGGTGTATCGGAGAGAGCTGCTGCCAGCTCGCCGGTTCCGGTATTTTTCAGCCATTCATAACCTTCTCCTTCTTTGGCAATGTAACGGCAGGTATCGGAGGGATCATGCGCTTTTTCGGCAGAGGCCATGCCGACAGTCCTGGAATCTCCGACAAAGATGAAACTGTGGCTGGTTGTGCCTTCTGTTTCCGTGAGGTAGATATCCGGTTCCTGGATCGTGATGATATCTCCGCTGAACCCGTTCTTCAAGACGCTGACGGATTTACCGCTCATATAGAAGGTGAGATAAACGGCTCCGGCAAGGAGTACCAGGATCGTCAGGAATGCCAGTAGGATACCGAAATTGGAAAAGCCGGATTTTCTTCTTTTTTTCATAAACTCGTTCTGCCATCTTAAAAGACGGCGCCTTTCTTTCTTTTTCTATACTATATATCAGTGAAAAGCCGCTGTCAAGAAAACGGAAAATCGCAGAGGGTCCACTTTTTCTGATATTCACAATTTTTTCACAAAAAAACTGAAAATCCCTATTGACAAAGGTATGGTCAGGTGATATGTTATGTACATAGATGTTAGCACTCTATAGAGATGAGTGCTAACAACATCCGAAAGGATGTGGGCGAGTTACAAAAGATTCACTCTCTAGGAAGAAAAGGAGGACCTTAGGAATGCAGGAACTTGATGAGCGCAAGCAGAAAATCCTACATGCGATTATCCAGAACTATCTGGAAACGGGAGAGCCGGTAGGTTCCAGAACGATTTCCAAATATGCAGACTTGGGGTTAAGCTCCGCAACCATTCGTAATGAAATGTCGGATCTCGAGGAGATGGGTTACATCATTCAGCCTCACACCTCGGCAGGACGGATTCCCTCCGATATGGGTTATCGGTTTTACGTCGATCAGCTCATGAAGGAGAAGGAGCAGGAAGTCACCGAGATGAAGGAGCTCATGATCCAGCGGCAGGACAAGATGGAACTGGTATTAAAGCAGATGGCCAAGGTCTTGGCAGCCAATACCAACTACGCCACCATGATTACCTCGCCTCAGTATCATCGGACGAAGCTGAAATTCATCCAGCTGTCGGTGATCAGCGAAGATCAGCTGTTGGCGGTTGTGGTAGCGGAAGGCAATGTGGTGAAGAACAAAGTCATTCCCATCAGCCACGGCCTGGACAATGAGACGATCCTGAAGCTGAACATTCTGCTGAACACCAGCCTGAACGGCCTGACGATGGAAGAGATCAATCTTTCCACCATCGCCAAGCTGAAAGAGCAGGCGGGCATCCATAGTGAGGTTATCAACAGCGTGCTGGATGCGGTGGCAGAGGCCATTCAGATGGATGACGACCTGGAGGTTTACACCAGCGGTACGACGAACATTTTCAAGTACCCGGAGCTGGCGGACAGCACGAAGGCCAGCGCTCTCATCAGTGCCTTTGAGGATAAGCAGCAGCTCGCAAGCCTCATGGAAGACATGAAGGACGGCGAGGATACCGGCATCCAGGTCTACATCGGAAATGAGACACCGGGACAGACCATGAAGGACTGTAGTGTGGTAACGACCACCTATGAACTGGGTGAAGGGATGAAGGGAACCATCGGAATCATCGGACCGAAACGAATGGATTACGAAAAAGTGGTTGACAATCTGAAAACACTGACAAATCAGTTGGATCTGATTTTTAATAAGAACAAAGAAGGGCGGTAACAAACGTGGCTGAGGAAACAAAGAAAACAATGGATTCCGAAGAAGTAAAAACTTCCGAGGAAGAAAAGACAACCAGAGAGGAGACCGCAGACGAGACGGAGAAGCAGGCAGAACATGCGGAGGGAGCAGAAACCGAAGAGGATGCTGCTTCAGAGAAAAAAGGCTTCTTTGGGAAAAAGAATAAAAAAGACAAAAAAGATACTCAGATCGAGGATCTTACCGATAAACTGAGACGCCAGATGGCTGAGTTTGATAACTTCCGCAAACGGACCGAGAAAGAAAAATCCGGAATGTTTGAGATGGGTGCAAAAAGCGTGGTTGAGAAACTGCTTCCGGTGGTTGACAACTTCGAGCGCGGCCTTGCATCTGTTCCCGAAGATCAGAAGGAAGACCCCTTCGTGGCCGGTGTGGATAAGGTTTACAAACAGCTGCTCACCGTATTCGATGAGCTGGGAGTAAAACCCATCGAGGCAGTCGGCCAGCCCTTTGACCCGAATTTCCATAACGCAGTGATGCATGTGGAAGATGACGAGCAGGGCGAAAATGTAGTAGTAGAGGAATTTCAGAAAGGCTACATGTATCACGATTCCGTGGTACGCCACAGCATGGTAAAGGTAGCCAACTGATGGTTGTCTTCCCGGACAGGGAAGCTCATCCAGACTCATCCGCTCCGGCGGATTTTAAATAGACAGAATAAGCAAATAAATACAGGAGGAATTGATCATGAGCAAGATTATTGGTATTGATTTAGGTACAACAAATAGCTGTGTAGCAGTTATGGAAGGTGGTAAACCGGTAGTTGTTACAAATACAGAAGGTTCCAGAACCACACCGTCTGTAGTAGCATTCACAAAAACAGGCGAAAGACTGGTAGGTGAGCCTGCAAAACGTCAGGCTGTTACCAACGCTGACAGAACGATCTCTTCCATCAAGAGACATATGGGAAGCGATTTCAGAGTAGAGGTAGACGGAAAGAAATATTCTCCGCAGGAGATCTCCGCAATGATCCTTCAGAAACTGAAAGCAGACGCTGAGAACTATCTTGGTGAGAAAGTAAGCGAGGCAGTCATCACGGTTCCGGCATACTTCAATGACGCACAGCGTCAGGCAACCAAGGATGCAGGTAAGATCGCTGGTCTGGATGTAAAACGTATCATCAACGAGCCGACTGCAGCAGCACTGGCATACGGCCTGGACAATGAGAACGAGCAGAAGATCATGGTATACGACCTGGGCGGCGGTACCTTTGATGTATCTATCATCGAGATCGGTGACGGTGTTATCGAGGTTCTGGCAACCGCTGGTAACAACCACCTGGGCGGTGATGATTTCGACCAGAAGGTTACCGACTACATGATCTCCGAGTTCAAGAGAACAGAGGGTGTAGACCTTTCCAATGATAAAATGGCTCTCCAGAGACTGAGAGAGGCAGCTGAGAAAGCAAAGAAAGAGCTTTCCAGCGCAACCACCACAAACATCAACCTGCCGTTCATCACAGCAACCGCTGAGGGACCGAAGCACTTCGACATGAACCTGACCCGTGCAAAATTCGATGAGCTGACCCATGATCTGGTAGAGGCAACGGCAGGTCCGGTAAATACCGCACTGAAAGATGCAGGACTGAATGCAAGCGAGCTTTCCAAAGTCCTTCTGGTAGGTGGTTCCACCCGTATCCCGGCTGTACAGGATAAGGTAAAAGCCCTGACCGGACATGAGCCGAACAAGAGCCTGAACCCGGATGAGTGCGTAGCGATCGGTGCTTCCATTCAGGGTGGTAAGCTGGCAGGAGATGCCGGTGCAGGTGATATCCTTCTTCTGGATGTTACTCCGCTGTCTCTGTCCATCGAGACCATGGGTGGTATCGCAACCCGTCTGATCGAGAGAAATACGACCATCCCGACCAAGAAGAGCCAGATCTTCTCTACCGCAGCTGATAACCAGACCGCTGTAGATATCCACGTAGTACAGGGTGAGCGTCAGTTCGCAAGAGATAACAAGACCCTCGGACAGTTCCGTCTGGATGGTATCCCGCCTGCAAGAAGAGGTGTTCCGCAGATCGAGGTTACCTTTGATATCGATGCAAACGGTATCGTAAATGTATCCGCAAAGGATCTTGGTACCGGTAAAGAGCAGCACATCACCATCACCTCCGGTTCTAACATGAGCGATTCCGAGATCGACAAGGCTGTCAAAGAAGCAGCTGAGTACGAGGCTCAGGATAAGAAGCGGAAAGAGGCAATCGATACCAGAAACGAAGCGGATTCCATGGTATTCCAGACCGAGAAGGCAATGGAAGAGGTTGGTGACAAACTGGATTCCAATGATAAGACTGCTGTTGAGGCTGATCTGAACGCTCTGAAGAGTCTCATCGCCAGCACCAATCCGGAAGATATGACCGATTCTCAGGTTGCAGAGATCAAAGCTGCAAAAGAGAAACTGATGGAGAGCGCTCAGAAGCTGTTTGCAAAGGTTTACGAGCAGGCACAGGGAGCTCAGCAGGCTGGCCAGGCTGGTCCGGGACCGGATATGAACGCCGGAGCAGGCACAGATAATTCCGATGATGTAGTTGACGGAGACTACAAAGAGGTATAAAATCATACAGGATGTAACACAGATCGGGGGAGGGTGAGAGCCGTCCCCCCGTTTGTGGTTTTATAAATAAGCAAGAAGAAGAGCCTGATGTGCCGAATCTGCTGTTTTTTCGCGGCACATGGAATGGAGGAGAAAAATGGCAGAGAGCAAACGCGATTATTATGAAGTCCTTGGCGTTGATAAGAACGCAGATGAGGCTACCATAAAAAAAGCATACCGGCAGCTGGCAAAGAAATACCATCCGGACATGAACCCGGGTGACAAGGAAGCTGAGAAAAAGTTTAAAGAGGCTTCCGAAGCATATGCGATCTTGAGCGATGCCGAAAAGAGAAGACAGTATGATCAGTTTGGTCATGCAGCATTTGAGCAGGGCGGCGGCGGAGCCGGCGGCTTTGGCGGCTTTGATTTCAATGGCGGTGATATGGGAGATATCTTTGGAGATATTTTCGGAGATCTTTTCGGAGGCGGTGGACGCAGCCGCAGGGCAGCGAACAACGGTCCGATGAAAGGAGCCAATTTACGCGCCAGCGTGACGATCACCTTTGAGGAAGCTGTTTTCGGTTGTGAGAAACAGCTGGAGCTGAATCTGAAGGATGAATGTACCACCTGTCATGGAACAGGAGCCAAGCCCGGAACGACGCCGGAAACCTGTCCGAAATGTGGCGGTAAAGGCCAGGTGGTCTATACCCAGCAGTCTCTTTTCGGGATGGTTCGAAATGTACAGACCTGTCCGGACTGCGGCGGTACCGGTAAGATCGTGAAAGAGAAGTGTCCGAACTGTCGTGGTGAGGGTTATACCAGCAGCCGCAAGAAGATCGCAGTAACGATCCCGGCCGGTATCGATGACGGTCAGAGCATCCGGATCCGTGAAAAAGGAGAGCCGGGCGTGAACGGAGGTCCCAGAGGAGATCTTCTGGTGGAAGTGAACGTACAGCGCCACCCGATCTTCCAGCGTCAGGATATGAATATCTTCTCCACAGCACCCATTTCCTTTGCGCAGGCAGCGCTGGGCGGTGATGTGCGGATCAAGACGGTAGACGGCGATGTGCTGTACACGGTAAAACCGGGTACACAGACCGATACCAAGGTGCGTTTGAGAGGAAAAGGTGTGCCTTCTCTCAGAAACAAAGCAATCCGCGGCGACCACTATGTCACCCTGGTCGTTCAGGTGCCCGCAAAGCTGAATGAAGAGGCAAAAGAAGCGCTTCGCAGATTTGATCTGGAAACCGGCAATTCCCTGAATCAGAGTACAGAATCCTCTGCTCCGGCAAAGGAGAAAGAAAAAACAAAGAAAAAAGGCATTTTCAAAGAAGGCTTTGAGAAACTGAAAGAAACCTTTGAAGACAGAGATGAATAAACAGAACTCTCTCCCGCAGGAAAGAATCCGGCGGGAGGGAGTTTTTTCACTTGTATGAGGAAAGGGGGCGTGTTACAATTCTGGAAAAGGGGGAGTATGAGTGAAAGAACGATTTGGGATCCATTCTATTTTTGTGAAACAGCTGATCTGTTTTGCACTGGGAAATGTGATTATCGTGCTGGTTATGACCGCTATTTTTCTGAATGCGTTTCAGCTAGCCAGAGAAGAGGTTTATGACAGAATGAACGCACAGTCCGAGTATTACCTGGAGACTCTGGATGCTCAGCTGGAAAATATTTATAATCTGGAAATTAATTTCTTTTATGACAGGCGGCTTGTTTTTCTGATGGAGGAGAGGAGCAGCCTTTCTGACTATGAGCGGAGAGACGCCCTTCTGTCTCTCGAAGAACGTCTGCAGGCGATCCAGGGCTGCAGCAATCTGATCCAAAATATCTATCTTTTTATTCCCAATACCAATTATATGATAACGCCGTCCTCGGCCGGCCGTATGCAGAACGAGGAGGACTGGGCACTTCTGGATGATTATATGCAGGACAATGTCTCAGGGCTTCATATCAATGAGAACGGTATGTATTTTCTGGAAGCGGACCGGCATAGCATCAGCACGCAGAATTACCCTTCCCATATTGTGAGTATCATCCTTTCCAGGGAAGAGATTCAAAAGACGATGCAGACGATGATCAAGGATGAGACCAGCGGCGCTTTCTTTTACCGGGATGCTTCCGTGATCCTGGATACGGGAACCAGTGCGGAATACCTGGGAAGCAATATCCTTTCGCTTCTGAAAAAAGACGAAACCGGGATTTATGAGGAAACTCAGCGCGTAAAAATCGGTTCGGAATCTTATCTTGTCATCACGAAGGAATCTCCGTCACTTGGAACCTTTGTTCAGTATTCCAAGGAAGCACCGATCATGTATAAGATCAATCGGATGAAAACGTTTATCCTTGCAGCCTGGCTGATCATACTGGCGATCACGGTGATCTTTATTCTTTACACGCAGCGTCTCATCCATACGCCCATGCAGCATCTTCTTGGTGCGTTCAACCGGGTGAAAAAAGGAAATTTCCAGGAGCATATTGAGGAAAAAAATAACAGTGAATTTGCCTATCTTTATGAAGGTTTTAATGAGATGGAAGACCGGATACAGGATCTGATCCAGGAAGTCTATGAACAGAAGGAACTGAAGCAGAGGGCGGAATTAAAGCAGCTGCAGGAACAGATCAACCCGCATTTCCTTTATAACAGCCTGTTTTCCATCCGGAGCAAGATTTACCGGGAAGAATACGAAAGCGCTGAGGAGCTCACAGAGCTTCTGGGCAGGTATTTCCGGTATCTTACGAGAAATGCCCAGGATTATGTAGAACTTTCGCAGGAAGTGGATCACGCTTACTGTTATGCCAGGATCCAGGCATCCCGTTTTGCTGCCAGAATGGAGATCCGGCTGGCAGAGCTGCCGGAAGAGATGCAGAAACTCAAAGTTCCAAGGCTGATTATACAGCCTTTGCTGGAAAATGCTTTGGAGTACGGTCTTGGGGACAAGGAAGAAAACGGACTTCTGGCGGTTTCCTATGAAGAGAAGGATGGACGTTTTTACATTCATCTGGAGGACAATGGCAGTGTGACAGAAGAAGTTCTGGAAAAAATGAGAGAGAGCCTGCAGAAGGGAGCCAATGAAAAGGGAGAGGTCACAGGAATGATCAACATTCACCGGCGGCTTCAGCTCTATTACGGCGGAATGGCCGGTCTGGAGATAAAGAGAAGTGTTTTTGGCGGGACCTGTGTGACTATTTGTCTGGAAGGAGAAGGAAAAGATGTACCGTTTGCTGATCGTGGATGATGAGATCGATAATGTCTACTGGCTGGAGGAGATGTTCCAGTATGATCTGAAAGAGGAACTGGAGGTTCATACGGCTGTTTCCGGGAAAGAGGCGCTGGAGCTTCTGAACAGGATCCGTTTTGATGTGGTGCTGACAGACATCAAGATGCCGGGCATGACAGGAATGGAACTTTACGACCGGATCCGGGAAAACTGGCCGGCCTGCAAGGTGATCTTTCTCACTGCTTATCCACAGTTTGAGGATATTTACCGGGTAAGCCAGGATAAGGATGTAAAATACATCCTGAAAAGCGAAGAAGAGAAGGTTATCAAAGCCACGGTGGAGGAGGCTTTCGAAGAGATCCGCCAGATGACACGCCGGAAAGAAGAGCTCCGTCAGGACCAGTGGATGAAGTACTGCGTGGAAAGGGAGAATTTCCGGGAACTGCTGGAAAGCCTGAGAAAGAAAGGAGAGCTTCCAAAGAAATGGGAGAAAGAGGGAAACTTTTCTCTGGATCTTACGAAGCCTATGCTCTGCACCCTGATTCGGCCGGAGCGGAGGGACCAGGCAGACCTGACGCAGGAAGAAATGCTGGAAAATCTCTTTTCCGCTTTTGATCAGTATGTACCTGCCACTGTGCGGAAGCTGTTTTTTGGGATGGAGCAGGATTTCCTTATGCTCATGACGCAGCTGAAGCAGGAAGAAACGGAAACAAACCGGCTCTTTACCGTGATCCAGGGTGCACTGGAATATGCACAGGAAACACTGGAAAATACGGCGGATATGAGTTTTTCGGCCATTATGTCCTCAGAACCTGTGACAATTTCCGCCTTCAATGCAAAGCTTTTGGAACTTCGCCAGCTCATGTCTGTAAATATGACTGGTGAGGGAAGTCTTATCGCTCATGCAGAAATCCTGAAGACAGAGATGGAGACAACAAAGCTGCCGGAAAAAGGCAAACAGATGGAATTGTTGAAACTCTATCTGAAAAATGGCCAAAGAGAGAACTACTATCTGATCCTGGGTGAGATCGTCAGCCGCCTGAACCAGTTTGAGAGCATGCACGATATGAATGCCCTGGAGCTCTATTATTCGGTCTCCGTTCTTATGATGCAGTACATCAACGAGCAGGGGATCAGTGAAAAACTGGCCTTCCGCATTGGTCTTTACAAGCTTATGAATTTTAATGAGTACGGCTCCTGGGCGGAGGCGGGAAGTTATCTCTATGACCTCTCCGATGTCATTTTTGAGGAAGGCGAAGGGACGGATGAGAGTCTTTCCGACCGTTCTCTTGAAAAACTGACTGCTTACATAGAGGAAAATCTGGCAGGAGATCTGACACTGACCCAGCTGGCGGCGGTGAGCGGTTTTAACTCCAGCTATCTTTCGCGGATCTTCAAACAGAAATACGGCATCGGATTATCGGAATTTATCCTGAGAAAACGAATGGAGCTGTCCAGACAGCTTCTCTTGTGTACCGGGGAAAAAGTCCAGACCATCGCGAAAAAAGCAGGTTATCAGTCTTCCCATTCCTTTTCGCGGACGTTCCGTGCCTGCATGGGAATGTCACCAAATGAGTACCGGGAGCAGAAGAAGTAATGAAATGAACCAAAAGTAAAATCATGCACATGGAAACTGGAGAAACCTGCCTGTATAATAAAAGTATCAAAAACAAACACAAGGAGGTTTACGGTATGAAAAAGAAAATGATGATGGCACTGATGGCATCCATGGTTTTAAGCACCGTACTCGGAGCTGCAGGAACGGCAAAGGCAGATGAGGATCTGTACGGGTTTGATGAACCGGTAACGATCAAGATCGGGTATTCCTGGGGGAAAGATTTTTCCTGGAAAGCAGGACAGGATTCCAGCAATAATGACTGGGTGAACCTGTATAAATCCCATAACATCATCCCGGATGTCATTTATGAAGTGGACAGTTCTCAGGCACAGACCAAACTTTCCACAGCAATCATGTCCGGCGATTATCCGGATATCATCAGCATGGATGCTACGGATTATGTGAATTATGCGCAGACAGGTGTGATCGCTGATATCACGGATCTTTATGAGAAGTATGCTTCTGATGAGCTGAAAGAGTATGTAGGCGTGGACGACGGACAGAGCATGAATGCCATCACGCTGGATGGAAAAATCTACGGTCTTCCCATGATGGGCAACGGTTATGATGAGGTTCCGGTCATGTTTATCCGTCAGGACTGGCTGGATAATCTGGGATTAAAGATGCCGACAACGATCGAAGAGCTGAAAGAAGTGGCAAGAGCCTTTACGGAGGATGATCCGGACGGAAATGGACAGAACGATACATACGGTCTGGCTGTGGACGGCGTGGAAGTTCTGACAAAATCCATCGGAACGCTGGAAGGTTTCTTCGAATGCTTCGGTCTCTATCCCGGCTCTGATGCCATGACTTTCATGGATGACGGAAACGGCAAGGTTGTATGGGGTGGAGAAAATGCCGAGAAAGCCAAGAAAGCCCTGACAACTCTTCAGGAGATGTACCAGAACGGCTCCATCACCAGAGATTTTATCACGATGGACAGCAACTCTATCTTTGAAGAAGCAGGTGCAGGACGCTGTGGTATCTGGTTTGCACCTATGTGGGGCGGCATGGTTCCCATGTCCAGTGTAATGAAGAGCACTCCTGAAGCACACATTACGGCAGCTCCCATTCCGGACGGAACAGGAACCGGCGATAACAAGAGTTACTTTGCACCGAGCTTTACCCAGGTTTACTGTGTAAGCTCCAAGTGTGAGAATCCGGAAGTGCTGATCAAACTGATGAACCTCAGTGTGAAAAAGCTCTGCCATCCGGAAAACGAAGAGGATTTCAATACTTATTATGGAGACAATGAGCATACCGGTTATAAGTCAGGTCTGATGTGGACGCTGGCTCCGCTGAAAAACTACGATAATTTCCAGAAAGAATCCGCAGCTCTTCAGACCGGTGATACCAGTGAACTGAATATGGAACAGATGAGTGACTATACCAACATGAAAGCTTTCGTGGATGCCAAGGAAGCAGGAACCCTGGATGCAGAAGACGCAGCCCAGAACTCAGGTGCAGCTCTTTATACCGTATTCGGTGATCCGAACGGCGGTTATGCAGCTCTTGATCAGCTGATAAAAGAGGATGGTTTCATTTCTCCGGCTTATCAGGGAATCCCGACAGAGAAAATGGCAGAGGTTTCCCCGACGCTGAAAAAACTCACCATTGAGACCATTGTGAAGATCATTACCGGCGAGTCCGTGGACAGCTATGACGGCCTGGTTTCCAACTGGCATGCACTGGGCGGCGATGATGCCCTGGCAGAAGCGCAGGAATGGGCAGACAGTAACAAGTAAGCTTTGCCATGAATGAAAAAAGAGGCTGTTATACTGAAAGAAAAGGTGTAACAGCCCTTTTTTTCTCAAAAACCGGTCGAAGAGACAGAAAGGGGTTCCTATGAAACAGAAAAAGAAACAGACACGGCAGGGAAGTGACAACAGGGCGTTCCATCTGATGCTCCTTGTTCCGGTCATTCTCCTGTTCATCTATAACATCCTGCCGATCCCGGCAGGAATCCTCATGGCCTTCCAGAATTTTCATCCGATGAAGGGTTTTTTACATTCCAGTTTTGTCGGACTGGCCAATTTTAAAAAGCTCATGCTTCTGCCTGACACCTGGCCTGCGGTACGTAATACTCTGATCATTGCCATCGGAAAGATCATCGGAAATCTTGTGGTGCCGATCAGTTTTGCCCTTCTCCTAAATGAGATCCGGGTACGCTGGTTTAAGCGGGCGGCTCAGACCATTACTTACCTGCCTTACTTTTTATCCTGGGTGGTTTTAGGAGGAATCCTGATCAAATTCCTTTCTCCGGGCAGCTCCTCCACCACACCGGGCCTTCTGAATACGCTTCTTGTGAATTTACATATCATCAAAGAGCCCATCTATTTTCTGGGCAGCAACAGCACGTTTCGGGGAACGATGATCATCAGCGATATCTGGAAAAATTTCGGTTATAACACGATCATTTATCTGGCGGCACTTACCGGCATCGATCCGACCCTTTACGAGGCGGCCATGGTGGACGGAGCCGGAAAGATCAAGCAGACGATCCATGTGACCATGCCGGGCATTGCACCCTTTATCGCACTTATGACGATCATGTCTATCGGCAGCGTTCTGAATGCGGGCTTTGACCAGATCTTTAACCTGTACAGTCCGGCTGTTTACGCAACCGGTGATATCATCGATACGCTGGTATACCGTCTGGGACTGATCAATCAGCAGTATTCCCTGTCGGCAGCCGTTGGTCTTTTAAAATCCGTAGTGTCCTGTATCCTTGTGCTTACCGGTTACAAGCTGGCGGACAAATATGCCGGATACAAAGTGTGGTAGGAGGTGAAACACATATGAATCGGAAAAAAACATCGATGGGAAGAAAAGTTTTTCTGGCAGTGGATGTGATCGTGATCCTGCTTTTATGCCTGATCTGTATGGTGCCGCTTTTGAATCTGCTGGCCTATTCCTTCAGTGCCTCTCAGCCCATCATTGAAAATAAAGTTTTTCTCTGGCCGAAGGAGTTCACACTGAAAGCTTATCAGTACGTGCTGGAGAGTAAAGAATTCTGGAGTTCTGTTTCTGTGAGTGTTCAAAGGGTTTTACTGGGTGTTCCGCTGAATACGCTGCTGACGATCCTGGTGGCCTATCCGTTATCCAAAGATGAAAGACAGTTCAAAGCCCGGAAATATTATGTGGCTTATATGCTCACGGTCATGCTTTTCAATGGTGGTCTGATGCCCACCTATTACATTGTCTCCAAGACAAAGCTGATCGATACCGTATGGGCGCTGATCATCCCGGGAGCAGTTCCTATTTTCAACTGCATCGTTCTCATGAACTTTTTCCGTGGGATTCCGTCAGAACTGGAGGAATCGGCAAAGCTGGACGGAGCCAGTCAGTGGCAGATTTTATGGCGGATTTTTATTCCCATATCCAAGCCGTCTCTGGCAACGATCATTTTGTTCAGCCTGATCAATCACTGGAATTCCTGGTTTGACGGCCTGATCTATTCCAACCATACCACCAATTATCCGCTTCAGTCTTATCTTCAGACTCTGGTCACTTCCACAACGGAGATCCTGGCGCAGGGAGATGTAAAGGCGATCGCAAAGTTAGTGGATATCAACGATACGAATATGAAGGCAGCACAGATCTTTATTTCAGTCATCCCGCTGATGCTGATCTATCCCTTCCTTCAGAAATATTTTACGACAGGGCTTACGATGGGAAGCGTGAAAGGATAAAAAATGAGACCGATCGATATTAAAATTCAAAACACAGCAGTCCGGGAAGGAATCGTAGAAGCTCCGGTGATCTGTTGGAAATTTTCTGAAAGAGATGCAGGAAAACGGCAGGCCGCCTGCCGGATCCTTTTAAAAAGGCCGGATGGCGGGTGCCTGTACGACACGGGGACACTGGAGACCGGAAAGCAGAACGGACACCAGCTGGAGCTTTCTTTTCAAACACATATCCGCTTCTTTGCAGAAGTAGAGATTACGGATACAGAGGGAAAAACGGAAAGCGGACGCTCAGAGATTTATGTAAGCGGCATTGCCCCGGAAAAGACTCCGGAGAAGAACTGGATCGGAAACGGGACGGGAGATCCGTTCTATGCTCTTCGTTTTCTTGAACCGGGAAAGAAACTGAAAAACGCATACTGCTCCGCAGCAGCGACAGGCCAGTATGAGCTTCGGATCAACGGAAAACTGCCGGATGACAGTGTGCTTAACGGTTCCTGGACGGATTTTCACAAACGGATCCATTACCGGACCTTCGAGGTCACCGCTCTTTTAAAGGAAGGACGGAACTGTCTTTCCATGGAGGCTGGAAATGGCTGGTACTATGGAAAATGCAAGGACGGGCGGTATTTTTACACTATGGATAAAGGCTATGAGGCCTTTGGAGACAAGCTGGGAGTAAATGTTTTTCTGACACTGGAGTATGAGGACGGCACCCGGGAAGAGGTGGTGACGGATGAAAGCTGGAGGATCCTGGAAAGTCCGGTGACTTATACGAATATTTATGGTTCGGAGGACTTTGACAGCAGAAAAGAGAACACCTACTGGCTGTTTTCACCGGAAGAGGAAGAAAAGCTGGCGAAGGCTGTATTTCTGGAGGATGGTCCGAAGCTTGGAAAACTAGAGCCTGCGCTTTATGCTCCGCTGAAAGTCATCCGGGCTTATGAAGGGAAAACGGTGGCAGTGGAACCGGACGGAAGCCTGGTCTATGATCTTGGCCAGAATATGGCTTTCCTTTTTGAGCTTCGGGTGAAGGGAACCTGCGGTCAGAAACTTCGTCTCCAGTGTGCGGAAAACTGGAAAGCGGGAGAGCCATTCCATCCTATGACAAATTCCTGGTGTGAGGAGATACTTTCCGGGGGGACAGAGTGTTTTGAACCGAAGTTCACCTATCTTGCGGGCCGTTATGTAAAGGTGGGATTTTTGGATCAGACAGGGGAAAAAAGACCGGAAATCCAGTATCTGAGAGGCTGTCAGATCAGCAGCTCCGTGGAGCGGACCGGAGAGTTCCGCTGTTCCGACGGCCGTTATGATGAAATCCGGAATCTGATCGAAAATTCCATCCGGAATAATCTTCAGCATGTCCATACGGACTGCCCCACGGCAGAACGGCTGGGATGGCAGGAACCGAACCACCTCATGGCACCTTCCATCATGTATACTTATGATGTGGAACCTTTCTGGGAAAAAATCGAATGGGACCAGTGTGACAGTCAGTATCCGAAAGGGGAAAAGGATGTGGATCACGGTGCGTTTCCCCATACTTATGCGGCAGGGCTTCTGCCGTCGATTGCTCCCCGCTACGCCCGTTTCCTGGTGGATGGCGGAGACGGAAGCTTCTGGGATATCATTCCCTGGGGCAGCAGCCTGGTCATGGGCTTAAAGGAGAGGGAGCGCTTCTACGGAGAGAAAAAGGATGCCGGGGACTTTTATGAATTTATCCGAAAATATACCGATTACCAGTATGAGAAATATCTCAGCTATGCCTCTGTTTATGGAAAGAAAGAGGGCGTCTGCTTTTTAAGACAGGGCCTGGGTGACTGGGGAACCTGGAGAAAAGAGGACAATTCCAGGGAGAATATTGAGACGGCCTACCTTTACCGGAATCTGGTACTGACAGCGGAACTGGCCGGTCGCACTGGCAGGAAAACAGACCAGAAAAAGTACGAAATACTGGCGGAAGACTGTAAAGAGCAGTATAATCATTTATTATTAAAGAAACATCCGGTAACCGGAGAATGGTACTACCAGTCCTGGGAAAGTGACGATGACGAGATCATTCAGGGAAATCAGGCGGTGCCTCTGCAGTTTGGCATGGCACCGGAAGATAAGAAAGCTTCCATAGAAAAGAGTTTTCTAGAGTCAGTGAAGGAACACCGTTTTCTGGCCGGTGAGATTGCCCTGCCCTATATTTTCCGGACCCTGGGAGAACTGGGGGAGATGGATATTGTCCATGATATGATCCTTCAGAAGGAGCATCCCAGCTATTATCGTTTTGTGGAAAAGGGCGAGACCTGTCTTCCGGAGTTCTGGAGTGACGAGGCCAGAAGCAGGGATCATGATATGATGGGAAGTATACTGGAGTGGTTTTACCGTTATGTGGCGGGAATCTCCTCGGAAGACGGCTACTCTTCCATACGGATCGAACCCAGGCTTCCAAAAGCACTTGACTGGGCAGAGTGCCGTTATCAGAGTCTCACAGGGCTTGTGGAGGTCAGCGTCCGCAGGAAAGAGGGAGGACGGCTGGAAGTGAGCTGCCGGATCCCGGCGAACACCGTGGGAACGCTGGAAGTCAATGGAAAAGCTGTGGTCCTCACGGGAGGAATCACCTGCCGGGTTTCCTGAAAAAAGAAAGAGGCGCAGGGGAGCGGATATTGCCTGAAAAGAGGAGCCGGCTGTGAAATACTGAGAAACTGACAGGGGGATAAGAGATGAACGATACATTCAAACCATATGTGACGCCGGTGATCCTGCGAAATCATCTGCATCTCGGCGGAAAAAATGCCAAAGGAGACAGCCTTGCCGTCAATAGTCTTTACCTGGAGCGGCAGGGACGGCCCTGGATCGGGATCATGGGAGAGTTTCACTATTTCCGCTATGCCAGGGAGGACTGGAAAACGGAGCTCCTGAAGATGAAGGCCGGAGGCATTGAACTGGTAGCAACCTATGTGCCCTGGCTCTGCCACGAGGAAGAGGAAGGCGTTTTCGACTTTGAGGGACAGAATGATCTGCGTGCCTTTGTAACGCTTATCGGGGAACTGGGAATGGAGGCTGTGATACGGATCGGACCCTGGGTCCACGGAGAACTGCGGAACGGCGGTTTCCCGGACTGGCTTTTGAAAAAGCCTTTTCCTCTTCGGAATGGAAATCCGGAGTTTATGCGGGAAGTGGAAAGCTGGTACCGGATCGTGGCAAAACAGCTGGATGGCCTCTACTTTAAGGACTGCGGTCCCATTCTGGCGATCCAGCTGGAAAATGAGATGCCCGATGATGCGGAATATCTGGAAAAGCTGAAAGCGCTGGCGATAAAATGTGGGATGGAAGTGCCGCTTTATACGGTGACGGGCTGGAACAGCACCGGCGGGGCAAAAATTCCCGTGGATGAGGTGCTGCCGCTGTTTGGGGGCTACTGCGGCGCTCCCTGGGAGCAGAGTACGGGGGAACTTCCGCCATCCACCCACTACTTTTTCACCGGAATCCGGAATGATTCCTCCATCGGAAAAGATCTGCAGCAGATGAAAGCGGCAGACGGCTGGCAGCTGCCCTATGAGCGTTATCCTTTCGCAGACTGTGAGCTTGGCGGAGGTTTACAGAATACCTGGCACCGAAGGTATCAGGTGCAGGGCATGGATATCTATGCGATGGCTCTCTGCGGCCTCGGGGAGGGTGTCAACCTTCTGGGATATTACATGTACCACGGTGGCACGAACCGGATGGGGAAATTATCCTCCTTTCAGGAATCGAGGGCTACGGGCTATCCCAACGACTGCCCGGTGCTGTCTTATGATTTCCAGGCGCCGCTTTCTGAGTACGGGGAAGTGCGGGAACAGTACCGGCTCCTGAATCTTCTGCATCTTTTTCTGAAGGATTATGGAGAATGCTTTGCGAAGATGACCTATGTGCCGGCCGGCGTTTCGCCGGGGCTGATGGACACAGAGAAGCTCCGCTATGCCCTGCGTACGGATGGAACGGGCGGTTTTGTTTTTGTAAACCACTATCAGCGGAGGACAAGGCTGAAGGATGTGGAACAGGCGGTGTTTGAGGTGGAGAGCCGGAATGAGAACGGCACCTGTGAGACAATCCGTTTTCCGGCACTGGATATCCGTGGGGAGGTGAGCTTTTTCCTGCCTTATAAAATGGATCTGGCAGAAGCAGAGCTTATCTGGGCCACAGCCCAGCCTCTTTGCCGGGAAGGAAACACCTTCTTTTTCCTGGAGATTCCCGGAATGGAACCGGTGTACTGTTTGGATGGCGAAGAATTTCCGGTGAAGACCGGGCGGGAGGCATTCCGGATTTCGGAAAAGAAAATTTCCATTGTGACCTTAAACCTGTCGGATGCCCGCTTTTTGCGGCGGCTGGATGGGAAACTCTATCTGGGTGAAGGCTGTGACCTTTATCTGGAGGACGGGACACTCCGTTCTGTGGAAGCGGGAGAACAGAAGGCATTTGTCTGGGAAAACGGGGCATTTCAGCCCTGTCCGGTGCATGCGGAAGAAACGGGCTGTGAGGAAGCTCCGTGTCTGACTGCCGAAACAGGGGATGTTAGCTGTCGATCCAATGGTTCCGTCTGCATGCTGACAAAGCTTTCTGATTCTCCTTTCACGCTTACCGGCCCCGGCCTGGAGGAAGTGCTCCTTTCCGGCCCCGGTCCGCTGGACTGGTACCGGCTGACGGTCCCGGATCCCTATGGCTTTGTTTCTCTGGAGCTTCCCTGCGACATCATGCAGCTTTACACCGATGGCACGCTTACTGCGGATGATTTTTATCACGGTGTTCCCTGGCGGCTGCCGAAGAAGCTCCTTTTCGGGAAGGAATGTTACGTTGTCACCACAACAACAGAACAGAATATATATCGGGAACGTCCGTTTTACCGATGATCAGATCCGTTTTTCCGGAGAAAAAATTCCCGGGAAAACGGATTTTTAAAATGCTCCCATTGACAATTCCCGTCACCTGGGTGATAATTGATTAGTTAGAGTAGTGACCGTGAAAAGAAAGGAATTTATTTTTATGAAGTGGAAAAAATTTACCTTAAAGACTTTATCAGAAGTGGAGGATATTGTGATCTCCACGCTGGCAGAAGCAGGAGTGGAAGGCGTTGAGATCGAGGACAAGGTTCCTCTGACTGAATCCGATAAGCAGCAGATGTTTGTGGATATCCTGCCGGAAGGTCCCAAGGATGACGGCATCGCTTATCTGAATTTCTATGTGGAAGAGGATACGGATGAGACGGAACTTCTTGAGCGGGTAAAGGCAGAGCTGGATGATCTCAGAAACTTTATGGATATCGGTGAGTGCACGATCACGGCTTCCGAAACAGAAGATAAGGACTGGATCAACAACTGGAAACAGTATTTTCATCAGTTCTATGTGGATGATATTCTCATCATTCCTTCCTGGGAGCAGGTGAAACCGGAAGATGAGAGCAAAATGATCATTCATATCGATCCTGGCACTGCCTTTGGAACTGGTATGCATGAGACCACACAGCTTTGCATGCGTCAGCTGAAAAAATATGTAACTTCCGAGACGGAGCTTCTCGATGTAGGAACCGGAAGCGGCATCCTGTCCATCGTCGCCTTAAAACTGGGAGCGAAGCATGCCGTCGGAACTGATCTGGATCCCTGCGCCATCAGTGCGACAAAAGAGAACCTGGAAGCCAATGCGATTCCGGAAGGTTCTATGGACGTCATGATCGGAAATATCATCGATGACAAAGAAGTACAGGATGCGGCTGGCTATGACAAGTATGACATCGTGACGGCAAACATTCTGGCAGATGTCCTGGTTCCCCTGACTCCGGTCATCATTCATCAGATGAAAAAAGGCGGTATCTATATTACCTCCGGTATCATCGATGATAAAGAGGAGACCGTTGTGGAAGCAGTGAAAAAAGCAGGCCTTACGGTTCTGGAAGTGACCCATCAGGGAGAGTGGGTATCCGTCACTGCAAGAAAGGATTTTTAACAGCATGCATCATTTTTTTGTGGAACCGTCTAAGATTCAGGGAAATCACATTTTCATAGACGGGCCGGATGTGAATCATATCAGAAATGTGCTCCGCATGAATCCCGGAGAGGAAGTCAATGTGACAGACGGCACCGGAGAGAAGGTTTACCGCTGTGCCATTGCCGCCATCGGGGAAGATACGGTGGAGCTGAACATTATGTGGGCGCAGGAAAAAGGCATGGAGCTCCCTTCCAAGATCTATCTCTTTCAGGGATTGCCGAAGAGTGACAAGATGGAGCTCATCATCCAGAAGGCCGTGGAACTTGGTGTTTATGAGATCATACCCATGGCTACGGCCCGGGCGGTGGTAAAGCTGGATCAGAAAAAAGTAGCAGCCAAGGTGAAACGCTGGCAGGCGATTTCTGAAAGCGCAGCCAAACAGTCCAAACGTCTTCTGATACCGGAAGTGAAAGAACCGGTGAAATTTTCCGAGGCACTGAAACTTGCTTCTGACCTGGATGTACGGCTGATCCCTTACGAACTGGCAGAAGGGATGGACGGGACACGCCGGATCATCCAGTCTGTGAAACCGGGGCAGTCTGTGGCTGTTTTTATCGGTCCGGAAGGCGGTTTTGAAGAAGCGGAGGTGGAACTGGCAAAAGAAGCCGGTTTTCAGGCGATCACTCTTGGAAGACGTATTTTAAGAACAGAAACAGCAGGAATGACGGTTCTTTCTATTCTGATGTATCAGCTGGAAGAGAACTGAAAATCCTTAAAGGAGATAGAAATTTTGGAAGCATATCTGGATAATTCCGCCACGACTGTGTGCAGTGAGCATGTGCGTGATGTGGTGGTAAAGACAATGATGGAGGATTATGGAAACCCTTCCTCCAAACACATCAAAGGAATGGAAGCGGAGAAATATCTCCGCGAGAGCCGGGAGCTTATCGCAAAGACGCTGAAGGTCAATGAAAAAGAAATTTTTTTCACCTCCGGCGGGACGGAAAGCGATAACTGGGCCCTCATCGGCACTGCCATGGCAAACCGCAGGGCGGGAAAGCATATCATCACGACAGCGATCGAGCATGCAGCAGTCTTGCAGCCTATGCTGTATCTGCAGGAGCAGGGCTTTGAGATCACCTTTCTTCCGGTAGATGAAACGGGACTGATCAGTCTTGAGGAGCTGAAAGAGGCACTTCGCGAGGACACAATCCTGGTTTCTATCATGTATGTGAATAATGAAGTGGGAGCAAGAGAGCCGGTCGAAGAAGCAGCAGAACTGGTACACAGACTGGCACCGAAGGCCTGGTTCCATACGGATGCCATCCAGGCTTACGGAAAGTATCAGATCCGTCCGAAAAAAGCAGGAATCGATCTGCTATCTGTCAGCGGCCATAAGATCCATGGTCCCAAGGGAAGCGGTTTTCTCTACATCAATGAGAAAGTAAAGATCCATCCTCTGATCCTGGGCGGCGGCCAGCAAAAGGGCATGCGTTCCGGTACGGATAATGTACCCGGGATCGCAGGACTGGGAGCAGCGGCAGCAGACTGCTATAAAGATTTTGAGGAAAAACAGAAGAAACTGAGAGCACTCAGGAATTATTTTATAGAAGAAGTGGAAAAGCTTCCGGATATCCAGGTGAATGGTCCGAAGGAAGAAGAAAAAGCGGCGCCTCAGATCGTCAGCGTCAGCTTCCGTGGTGTGCGGAGTGAGGTGCTTCTGCACGCACTGGAGGAACGGGGCATTTATGTCTCTTCCGGCTCTGCCTGCTCTTCCAACAAGAAACTGCCGGTGAGCGCAGTATTGAAAGAAATCCATCTGGAATCCGATCTTCTGGATTCCACACTCCGTTTCAGCTTCTGCAATGAGACGACAAAGGAAGAACTGGATTACTGTCTGGAGAATTTGAAAGAACTGCTTCCGGTACTTCGTAAATACGCAAGACACTGAGAATTATTAGAGGAGAAACTGCATGTATAAATCTTTTTTGATCAAATATGGAGAAATCGGTATCAAGGGAAAAAACCGTTATCTCTTTGAGAATGCCCTGGTGCGTCAGATCCGCTACGCACTGAAACGGATCGACGGGGAATTTGAAGTTTACAAGGATCAGGCAAGGATCTTTGTGGACTGTTCCGGTGATTATGATTACGAGGAGACCGTGGATGCTCTGCAGCACGTCTTTGGTATCGTGGGCATCTGCCCGATGGTACGGCTGGAGGACAAAGGCTTTGAGACTCTGGCAGAAGACGTGGTGGCGTTCATGGGCAAGACACATCCGGAAGGAAACTATACCTTTAAGGTCAATGCGAGAAGAGCAAGAAAAGACTATCCCATGCTCTCCATGGAAGTCAATGCGGCACTGGGCGAGAAGCTCCTGAAAGCCTTCCCGGAGACAAAAGTGGATGTACACGATCCGGAGATCGTGGTGAATGTGGAGATCCGTGACGAGATCTACGTTTATTCGAAGATCATTCCGGGTCCGGGCGGTATGCCTGTGGGAGCCAACGGCAAAGCCATGCTGCTTCTTTCCGGCGGAATTGACAGCCCGGTGGCAGGCTATATGGTAGCAAAACGAGGAGTCCTGATTGATGCGGTCTATTTCCATGCACCGCCATATACCAGTGAGAGAGCCAAACAGAAGGTTGTGGATCTGGCAAAGATCATTTCCAGATATACAGGACCGATCAATCTTCATGTGGTGAATTTTACCGATATTCAGCTTTACATTTATGAGCAGTGCCCGCATGACGAGCTGACGATCATTATGCGTCGTTATATGATGCGGATCGCAGAGCATTTTGCCAAAGAGACGAAGTGCCTTGGCCTGATCACCGGTGAGAGTATCGGTCAGGTGGCAAGCCAGACCATGCAGAGCCTTGCAGCAACCAATGAGGTCTGCACACTGCCGGTATTCCGTCCGGTCATTGCTTTTGATAAACAGGAAATTGTAGATATTTCTGAAAAAATCGGAGCTTTTGAAACTTCTATTCTTCCTTATGAAGACTGCTGTACGATCTTTGTGGCAAAGCATCCGGTGACAAAACCGAATATCAAGATCATCAAGAGAAGCGAACAGCATCTGAATGAAAAAATCGATGAGCTGATGAAGACGGCGATCGATACCGTAGAAACGATCTGGATCGAGTAAGAATGTCCGCAGACACAGCTGTTCTGCAAAAAAAGAAGGCCGCTCGCATATGCGGGCGGCCATTGTATCCGGCAAGATTATTTGCTGATGATGTAGGGCTTCAGGATCTCAAGGATCTCATCCAGTCCAGCGTCAGCATGGATGTTCAGGTCGATGGGTTTGGAAAGATCAAGGCTGAAGATACCCATGATGGATTTTGCATCGATGACATATCTGCCGGAGATCAGATCGAAATCATAGTCAAATTTGGTAATGTCATTTACGAATGATTTTACCTTATCGATGGAATTTAAAGAAATCTGTACTGTTTTCATTGGAAAAACCTCCCTGCTAATTTTAATATGATTCCAGTCCAGCGAAAATTAAGTTTCGGATACATTGACGATAACGCAGCTGATGAAAGATCAGACCAGTCAAAGTGTCAGTTATTTAGGTTTCACTGTACCGGTGTAACGAGGCAGTCTTTCTTGGGACCGAAACGTTACGTTCTAGTTTAATATTACCGAGATGGCAGATAAATGTCAAGAAGAAAACAATACAAAGTTTGCAGCAGTTTTCCATAGAGTAACTATTCAGGACGTTCAGCCCAACAGGCCACAGACACGCGCATTGCATGCGCTATCGCTGCATTCGCAGCTTCTGTCTGAGGCTAATGGGCGTTCCGCCCATTCCAAAATGAAAATTCATCCTATTGCAAACGAGTTTGCATAGTCTGATTTTTCATTTTGCTGATGTTCTGAACTGTTACACAAAAATATGTTTTTATAAAGAGAAAGGATCAGAGATGTCTGAGAGAAAAAAAGCGGCCCTTCACAATCTGGGCTGTAAGGTAAATTCTTATGAGACTGAAGCCATGCAGGAGCTGCTGGAACAGGCCGGATATGAAATCGTGCCGTTTGCTCCCGGGGCAGATGTCTATGTGATCAACACCTGTACGGTGACAAATATGGCAGACCGGAAATCCCGGCAGATGCTTCACCGTGCCAAAAAGATGAATCCCGACGCCGTTGTGGTAGCTGCCGGCTGTTATGTCCAGGCAGCAGCAGAAGAGGCGGCTGCGGATGACGCCATTGACATTATTATCGGAAACAACCAGAAAAGAGATCTGGTAAAGATACTGGAAAATTTCAAAAAAGGAATGAAAACGGCTTCTTCCTGTGAAGAAGGTGCGTGTAAGGAACACTGTTCCTGCGAAAACACGCAGAACGAGTCAGAAACTCCGGAAGAGACATTGGCTTCCATGAGCGAAGAAGCATTTGCCGCCAGTGTTCATGAGACTCAGAAGTATTTAAAAGACCTTTCCCACGAAAAAGAATACGAAGAACTTCAGATCACTCATACGACAGAGCATACAAGAGCCTATATCAAAGTACAGGATGGCTGTAACCAGTTCTGCAGTTATTGCATCATCCCCTATGCCAGAGGCCGTGTGCGGAGCAGAGACCTTTCTGACGTGCTTTCTGAGGTGAAGCGTCTGGCAGAGAGCGGCTTTCAGGAAGTGGTCCTGACCGGCATCCATTTAAGCTCCTACGGGATCGATAACGGAGAAAATCTCTTGAAACTGATCCTGAAGACCATGGAAGTACCGGGGATCCGCCGGGTACGCCTGGGTTCCCTGGAACCCCGTATCATTACGGAAGAATTTGTAAATGCCCTGAAAGACCAGGAGAAATTCTGTCCTCATTTTCATCTTTCCCTGCAGAGCGGCTGCGATGCAACTCTGAAACGGATGAACCGCCGTTATACAGCGGAGGAATATTATGAAAAATGTGTGCTTTTAAGAGAAAAATTCGATCACCCGGCTCTGACGACAGATGTTATTGTAGGCTTCCCGGGCGAAACAGAAGAAGAATTTGCCGAGACAGAGGCTTTTCTCAAAAAGATCGCTTTCTATGAGACACATATTTTCAAATATTCCAGACGAAAAGGGACGAAAGCAGATGCCATGGAACATCAGATCCCGGAAGAAATCAAGGCAAAACGCAGCGATATCCTGCTGAAACTGGATAAAGAACACCGGAAACTCTATGAGGCAGTTCTTACCGGGACGGAGCAGGAGGTCCTTTTTGAAGAAAAAGTGACGCTGGATGGAAAAGAATGGTTTGTCGGACATACGAAGGAATATGTGAAGATCGCGGTTCCCGCTGCGGAAGATCTGAGCAATCAGCTCCGTACCGTAAAAGTATCCGGCCAGAGAGCAGGGGAACTTCTGACCGCAGAAGTCAGATAAGAGGATCGCGAATGTCCGCTTTACTTTCGGGCGGATATATATTACAATAAATCCAAAGCAGCTTTTTCCGGACGGAACGGAAAAAACTGCATACAGTTGATAAGACAGACGAGGACGTGAGAAAATGAATGATATCAATCAGACACAGTTTTTTAAGGTAAATGTGGAACCGGAGCTTCGTGTGAAAGAGGTTCTGGACACGGTTTACAATGCCATGAGAGAGAAAGGCTACAATCCGGTCAATCAGATCGTGGGTTATATTATGTCCGGAGATCCGACTTATATCACCAGCCATAATGGCGCCCGCAGCATGATCATGAAAGTGGAACGGGACGAACTGGTAGAGGAACTTCTCAAGGATTATATCAAAAATAATGCACAGCAGTGACCGGAAGAAAAGGAACAGAGCATATGAGAGTAATGGGTTTGGATTTTGGCTCCAAGACGGTAGGCGTCAGTGTGAGTGATCCGCTTGGCGTGACAGCACAGGGAGTTGAGATCATCCGGAGAACTTCAGAGAACAAGCTTCGCCAGACGCTGGCAAGGATCGAGGAACTGGCAAAAGAATACGGTGTGGAGACCTTTGTTTTAGGCTTCCCCAAGAATATGAACAATACCATAGGAGACCGGGCGGAGAAGTCCCTGGCTTTTAAAGAGACCCTGGAGCGCCGCACGGGAATTCCCGTAGTGATGTGGGATGAGCGCCTGACCACTGTGGAGGCCAACCGTACGCTGATGGAGAGCGGAGTGCGCCGGGAAAACAGAAAAGAATACGTGGATAAGCTGGCTGCAGTTTACATTCTGCAGGGCTATCTGGACAGTGAGGGCATGAAAAATGGAAAAAATTAAGTTTGCATTTGCCGATGGAGAAGAAGCGGCAGAATTTTTTGTACTGGAACAGACACGCATTGCCGGCGTGGACTATATCCTGGTGACAGATTCCGAGGAGGATGATGCGGAATGCTGGATCCTGAAGGATCTGTCCGGTGATGGAGAAGAAGAGGCTGTTTATGAGATCGTAGAGGATGACAGCGAACTGGCGGCAGTGTCAAATGTTTTCCAGGAGATGTTAGATGACGTAGATATTACCATGTGACGGAGGAGGTATGACTTTTTGAAGCAAGAGAACAATTCAAAACTGAAGATCATTCCTCTGGGCGGCCTGGAGCAGATCGGCATGAATATCACTGCCTTCGAATATGAAGACAGTATTATTGTGGTGGACTGCGGCCTGGCGTTTCCTGAGGATGATATGCTGGGAATCGACCTGGTGATTCCGGATATCACGTATCTGAAAAACAATGTGGATAAGGTAAAAGGCTTTGTGATCACCCATGGTCATGAGGATCATATCGGAGCACTTCCCTATATCCTCAAACAGCTGAATGCGCCGGTGTATGGCACCAAGCTTACCATCGGTCTGATCGACAACAAGCTGGAGGAACACAATCTGACCAGAAGCGTGAAAAGAAAGGTGATCCGTCACGGACAGTCTATCAACCTGGGGGCTTTCCGCATCGAATTTATCAAGACAAACCACAGCATTGCGGATGCTTCCGCACTGGCAATCTTTTCACAGGCAGGGATCATTATCCATACGGGAGATTTCAAGGTGGATTATACACCGGTATTCGGTGATGCCATCGACCTGCAGCGTTTTGGAGAGCTTGGAAAGAAAGGCGTTCTGGCGTTGATGTGTGACAGCACCAATGCAGAGCGTCCCGGTTTTACCATGTCTGAGCGGACGGTAGGCAAGACCTTTGACAATATTTTTGCAGAGCATAAAAACACGAGGATCATCATTGCCACCTTTGCTTCCAATGTGGACCGTGTGCAGCAGATCATCAATTCTGCGTATAAGTATGGAAGAAAAGTGGTCATTGAAGGCCGGAGTATGGTAAATGTGATCACCACAGCGGCAGAGCTGGGATATCTGGATATTCCGGAAAATACGCTCATTGATATTGAGCAGATGAAAAATTATCCGGATGAACAGATGGTACTGGTCACAACAGGAAGCCAGGGAGAGTCCATGGCAGCCCTGTCACGGATGGCGGCAAATATGCACCGGAAGGTGCAGGTGAAACCAGGTGATACCGTGATCCTGAGTTCCAATCCGATTCCGGGAAATGAGAAAGCAGTTTCCAAGATCATCAATGAGCTGACCATGATGGGAGCAAAGGTGATCTTCCAGGATGTACATGTATCCGGTCATGCCTGCCAGGAAGAGATCAAGCTGATCTATTCTCTGGTGCATCCCAAATATGCGATCCCGGTTCACGGCGAATTTCGTCATATGAAAGCCCAGGCAGATATCGCAGCATCCCTTGGAATTCCCAAGGACAATATTTTCATTCTTCATTCCGGAGATGTTCTGGAACTGGATGAGAAAAAAGCAGAAATATCCGGTCATGTGCCCTGTGGAGCCATTCTTGTGGACGGTCTTGGCGTAGGTGATGTGGGAAATATCGTTCTCCGGGACAGACAGCATCTGGCGGAGGATGGGATCCTGATCGTAGTTTTGACGCTGGAGCGCTTCAGCAACCAGCTCCTTTCCGGACCGGATATCGTATCCCGCGGTTTTGTTTATGTGCGTGAATCAGAAGGACTTATGGAAGAGGCCCGCCATGTGGTGGAGGATGCCATTACGGACTGCATGGATAAGCATGTCTCAGACTGGGGAAAAATCAAAAATGTGATCAAAGATGCGCTCAGCGACTTCCTCTGGAAACGGACGAAGAGAAGTCCTATGATCCTGCCGATCATTATGGAAGTCTAGGTGAGAAAAATGGATAAAATCAGACAGTGTACGGAAAATCTGAAAAGAGCGGTTCAGGAGTGCGAGGCTTACAAGGGGTTTCAGAAAGCCAGAAAAGAGCTGGAAGCATATCCGGAACTCCGAGAAAAGGTTATGGCCTTCCGGAAACGGAATTATGAGATCCAGAACCTGAAAGAAGAGGCGGATGTTTATGCGGAGATGGCACGGTTAGAAGAGGAATATCATGAGATCCGGAAAAATCAGATCATCAGTGATTATCTCCAGAACGAGCTGGCGCTCTGCTGCATCATGCAGAGGATCAATCTGAGCCTGGTGGAAATCCTGGATCTGGATATCGGCGACTTCCAGGACATCATCAAATGGTAGGAGGCTGCCTATGAAAAAACAGACAGGAATCCGGCTCTTTTTTGCCATACTGAAGCTGTTTGCTCTGGCGGCGCTGGTTTTCCTTCTGTATGCTTATGGAAAAAAAGCGTATTCCTTCGGTTATCAGGTGGTGGCCCAGGAAGCGTTATCGAGACCTCCCGGCAAAGATGTGGCAGTTACGCTGGATAACGGCATGACAGGTGAAGAACTGGCAGAACTTTTGGAGGAAAAAGGTCTGGTACGTGATGCGAAGGTCTTTTATGTGCAGCTGCTTTTTTCAAAAGAAAAGCATCAGCTCAAAAAAGGCAGTTATCTTCTCAATACGTCTCAGACACCGGACGAAATGCTAAAAGTGCTTTCCAGACAGGAAGAGACGGAAAGTGAATAAAGAGAGGAAGAAACAGTGATTGTAGATGAGAGAATGGTCACCTACATCAATTCTCTGGATATGGGAAATACGCCGCTGCTGAACGAGATCGAGAGAGAAGCGAAGGCGGATCTTGTGCCGGTGATCCGCAGGGAGATGCAGAGTTTTCTGAAGGTACTCCTTGCGATTCACCGGCCCCTTCGTGTCCTGGAGGTGGGGACGGCTGTGGGCTTTTCGGCCCTTCTGTTCTGTGAGTATGGTCCCGAGAATATGCAGGTGACAACCATTGAAAAATATGAAAAAAGAATTCCCATTGCCCGGGAAAATTTCCGTAGAGCAGGACGGGAAAATCAGATCACCCTTCTGGAGGGAGATGCGGCAGATATTCTGAAAGAGCTTCAAAAGCCCTATGATCTGATCTTTATGGATGCGGCAAAGGGACAGTACATTCATTTTCTGAATGATGTCCTGCGGCTTATGAAGCCGGGAAGTATCCTGATCTCGGACAACGTTCTTCAGGGCGGAGACATCATCGAGTCGCATTATGCTGTGGAACGGAGAAACCGGACCATCTATAAACGGATGCGGGAATACCTTTATGAATTGAAACATAACGACAAACTGTTGACGAGTGTGATCCCTCTGGGAGACGGCGTCACGGTTTCCGTAAGGAAGGAAGACAAATGAGAGTACCGGAACTTTTGATTCCAGCCAGCAGTCTTGAAGTGTTAAAGACTGCGGTGATTTTTGGAGCCGACGCCGTATACATCGGCGGAGAAGCCTTTGGCCTTCGTGCCAAGGCGAAAAATTTTTCCATGGAAGATATGAAAGAAGGCATCCAGTTTGCCCATGCGCATGAGGTAAGAGTCTATGTGACTGCCAATATCCTGGCTCATAATGGAGATCTTTCGGGCGTGGAAGCTTATTTTCAGGAGTTAAAGGCCATTGGACCGGATGCGCTGATCATTTCTGATCCGGGTGTTTTCACCATTGCAAAGCGGATCTGTCCGGAGATTGAGATCCATATCAGTACTCAGGCTAATAATACCAATTATGCTACCTACCGGTTCTGGCATGAACTGGGAGCAAAGCGAGTCGTTTCAGCCCGAGAGCTTTCCATGAAAGAGATCAAGGAGATCCGGGCCAATATTCCGGATGATCTGGAGATTGAGACTTTTGTTCATGGCGCCATGTGTATTTCTTATTCCGGCAGATGTCTTTTGAGCAACTATTTTACCGGAAGAGATGCAAACCAGGGAGCCTGTACCCATCCCTGCCGCTGGAAATATGCGGTAATGGAGGAGTCAAGACCGGGGGAATATCTGCCGGTTTACGAAAACGAGCGGGGCACCTATATTTTCAATTCCAAGGATCTTTGTATGATCGGTCATATCCCTGATCTGATCGATGCCGGAATCGACAGCTTCAAGATCGAAGGTCGTATGAAGACGGCACTTTATGTGGCAACGGTGGCCCGGACTTACCGGAAAGCCATTGATGATTATCTCAAGGACCCGGCATTGTATGAGAAAAATATGCCCTGGTATCTGGATCAGATCTCAAACTGTACTTACCGGCAGTTTACCACAGGCTTTTTCTATGGAAAGCCGGACAGTGAGGCACAGATCTACGACAGCAATACTTATGTGAAAGAATATACGTATCTCGGCATCGTAGGCGGCACCAATGAAGAAGGTCTTTACCGTATCGAACAGCGAAATAAATTTTCTGTAGGAGAGACCATTGAGGTGATGAAGCCGAACGGAGAGAACCTTGAGGCGAAGGTGCTCCGTATTGTCAACGAAGAGGGAGAAGAGCAGGAAAGTGCTCCGCATCCCAAACAGGTTCTTTTCATTGACCTTGGAGTACCGATGGAACAGTACGATATTCTCCGGAGAAAAGAAGAAGCTTAAAACTCCTTTTTGGAAAAGCACAAAAGGAACGTATTTTTCATATGCTGTAATAAAACTCCCTTTGAGGTGCTTTTTTGAAGACGTTTCCTAAGCCCCTTACGATGGAGGAAGAGAAAGCTTATCTGGAACGATACCGGAATGGAGATCTGAAAGCAAAGGATGTCCTGATCGAGCGGAATTTACGGCTGGTGGCACATGTGGTGCGAAAATACCAGACAGCAGAGGAGGACACGGATGATCTGATCTCCATTGGAACGATCGGGCTGATCAAGGCAGTGTCTACGTTTGATGGAAACAGGAATTCCAGACTGGGGACTTATGCTGCCAGATGTATTGAAAATACAATACACACACAGAGGCATTTTTGGAGGCTCATTCTTCAAAAGTGCCTTTTTGTGTGCAGGGAAAAGACTGGATTCTTTCCGGAAAATACGATATACTGAATGAAGAATAAGCATTCTCCCGCGTAAAACGGACAAAATTTTGATAACAGGAGGCTGTCGTGAAAAAAATAGAAACCATCCACGCCGTGGGACATGTACTCTGCCATGACGTGACACAGATCATAAAAGACAAGACCAAGGGACCGGTCTTCCGGAAAGGTCATATCGTGACAGAAGAAGATATTCCGGTACTGCTTTCCGTGGGTAAGGATCACCTCTATGTATGGGAAAAAGATGAGAACATGCTCCATGAAAATGAAGCGGCGGAGATCCTTTTTGACCTTTGCAAGAGTGAGGGGATGAAAGGTTCCGAGATCAAAGAGGGTAAAATAGAGGTCCTTGCAGACCGGGACGGTCTTCTGAAAATCGACCGGAAGAAGCTTTTCCGTGTCAATGTGCTGGGCGAAATGATGATCGCCAGCCGTCATGGTGATTTTCCGGTAAAAAAAGGAGACAAGATCGCAGGTACCCGGATCATTCCGCTGATCATAGAAAAAGAAAAAATGGAAAGGGCGAAGGAAGCGGCGGAAGGTGGCCCGATCTTCCGGATCCTGCCCTTCCATCAGAAAAAAGCGGCTGTCGTCACCACAGGAAATGAGGTTTTTTACGGTCGTATCAAAGATACTTTTGGACCGGTGGTCAGGGAAAAACTTGCTGAATATCCTACAGAATTTCTGGGACAGACACTGGTGGATGATCAGAAAGAGCACATCCAGGAAGCCATCCTTCATTATATTGAGGAGGGAGCAGAACTGGTGCTCTGTACCGGAGGGATGAGTGTGGACCCGGATGACTGTACGCCGGGAGCCATTGCAGGTCTGGGTGCAGAGGTGATCTCTTATGGTGCCCCTGTGCTGCCGGGAGCCATGCTCCTTCTGGCTTATTATGAGAAAGACGGAAAAAAGATCCCCATTGTGGGGCTTCCGGGCTGCGTCATGTATGCGAAAAGGACGGTTTTTGACCTGGTACTTCCACGGCTGATGGCTGATGATCCGGTAACCTTTGAAGAACTGGCAGGTCTTGGAGAAGGCGGTCTCTGCCTGAACTGTGACCGTTGTACCTTCCCGAACTGTGGTTTTGGAAAGGGAGTGGTCTGATTGACACGGAGAGAACATTATCTGGAACTTTCCAAACGGCTCAGAAAGGGAGAGTCGGTACATTCCTGGACGATCCTTGACGGGGCAGCAAAAGGCAGCCATGCATTCGAAAAGCCGGCGAAGGGAAGCTTTCTGGAAGAAACGTTTGCCGGCAGAATGCAGGTTGTGGTCTATGGCGGCGGTCATGTTTCCCTGGCACTGGAGAAAGTGTTGAAAACTCTGGACCTGACACTGACGGTCGTGGATGACCGACCGGAATTTTCCGGCAGGGAACGTTTTTCAGAGGCGGACCGGGTTCTGACCATGAGTTATGAGAAGCTTTCAGAAGTGGATTTTGGTTTCGCCCCTTATTTTATCATTGTCACCAGAGGGCATAAGGACGATGAACGTTGTCTCCGGTATGCACTTTCCGTGAAACACTCCTATATCGGTATGATCGGAAGCAGAGGAAAAGTAGCTATGACCTTTGAACGGCTGGCTGCAGACGGGATTTCGAGGGAAGCACTGGAAGAAGTGCATGCCCCGATCGGCCTGAAGCTGGGGGGGAACACACCGGGAGAGATTGCCGTCAGCATTGCGGCAGAGCTGATTCAGGTAAAAAATCAGAAAGAACGGAGTCTTTTTTCAGAAGAACTGGAACAGGGACTGCAAAAAGAAAAGGGGCCGCTGATCCTGGCAACCGTTATTGAGAAGACCGGTTCTTCTCCGGGAAAACGTGGAGCCAGAATGCTGGTTAATGAAAAAGGAAACATTTACGGGACCATAGGCGGAGGCACGGTGGAATATACGGTGATCGGGGAAGCCAAAGCATTTCTTGCGGAAAACAGCGGAAAAGATCTGTTTGAGATCAGGGAGTACGATCTTTCCAATGAAGGAGCGGCTTCTCTCGGCATGATCTGCGGTGGTCATATCAAAATTCTGCTGGAGAGTCTTTAAATTATGATCGATTTATATGGAAGAACCATTGATTATCTGCGGGTTTCCATTACAGACCGCTGCAACCTTCGCTGCAGGTACTGTCTGCCGGGAGGAGAGGAAACAGTGGCTGCCGACCAGGAAAGATACCTGAATGTGGAAGAGGTCCTGCGTGTCTGCCAGGCGGCTGAACGGATCGGAATCCATAAATTCAAGATCACCGGCGGCGAACCACTGGTGCGGCAGGATTGCCTGGAACTGATACGGAGGCTCAAAGAACTGCCGGAAACAGAAGCTGTGACCCTTACCACCAATGGTGTGCTTCTGCAAAGAGCATTGCCGGAGCTGAAACGTCTGTCCATAGACGGGATCAATGTGAGTCTGGATACCTTGAAGCCGGAACGCTTTTCCGGTATTGCCGGCCTTTGTACAGACGGGAGAGAAATATGGAAGCAGGTTTTTGAGGCGGTAAAAGAGGGAGCGGCTCTTGGGATTCCCATGAAGATCAACTGTGTTCCCATCCGGGGACTGAATGAGGATGAGATTCTGGATTTTGTGGCGCTTACAAGAGAGCTTCCGGTGGATGTCCGTTTCATTGAACTGATGCCGATCGGTGCAGGAAAAGCCTTTCGGGGAATGAGCCGCCTGGAGCTTCTGGAAGTCATCCGGAATGCCTGGCCGGAGTTTCAGAAGACGGAGGAAAAACGGGGAAACGGGCCGGCTGTCTACGGAAGGATCCCGGGATCGCAGGGCTGTGTCGGCTTTATCGAGGCGATCCATGGAAAATTTTGCGGTTCCTGTAACCGTTTGAGACTCACTTCAGAAGGTTTTTTGAAACCTTGTCTTTATTATAAGAGAGGTGTGGAGTTAAAAACGCTCCTTCGCAAAGAGGCAGGAAATGAGAAGCTGGAGGAAGCACTTCGCCAGGCGGTCCTTCAGAAACCGGAGTCCCACCATTTTCAAGAGAAAGATCCGGAACATCAGGCAGAAGAACGATTTATGGCAAGGATAGGAGGATAAGCTATGGGATATATACGGGCAGTCTGCATCAGTGAAAAAAAAGGAACAGGAAAGAAAAATGTAGGGGAAGCCGTTTTTATCGAAGATGAAGGCCTGAAAGGGGACGCACATGCAGGAAAATGGCACCGGCAGGTGAGCCTTCTTTCCAAAGAAGCAGTGGAAGCCTTTAAAGAGAGAGGGGCAAAAGTCGAAGACGGTGATTTTGGAGAAAATCTTCTGGTCGAAGGCTTTGATCTGAAAAAACTTCCGGTGGGAACGGTTTTTTCCTGTAACGGAGTCGTCCTTGAGATGACCCAGATCGGAAAAGAATGTCATTCCCATTGTGCCATCCATGAAGCAGTGGGTGACTGCATCATGCCAAGAGAAGGCGTTTTTGCCAAAGTTTTAAAAGGCGGAACGATCCATGTAGGAGATGAGATCCGGATCATTGGCGAGACCAGGAGATACCGGGTAGGTGTTCTGACCGTCAGTGACCGGAGTGCCAGAGGAGAGAGAGAGGATCTGGCAGGTCCCCTGATCCGGGAACTGGTGGAAAAGGATTCTTATCTGGTGGTAGAGCGGAGTGTTGTGCCGGATGACCGGAAAGCGATTGAAGAAGCTTTGATCCGGCTTTCCGACCGTGTGAAGGTGGATCTGATCCTGACAACCGGAGGCACTGGTTTTTCCGTTCGTGATGTGACGCCGGAAGCTACGATGGCTGTGGCAGAACGGAATGCACCGGGGATTGCAGAAGCCATCCGTGCCTATTCCGGTACGATCACTCCGAGAGCCATGCTGAGCCGGGCTGTTTCAGTGATCCGTGGCAGAACGCTCATCATAAATCTTCCCGGCAGTCCCAAAGCCGTCCGGGAAAGTTTGGATTTTGTCCTTCCAAACCTGTATCACGGGCTGGATGTCTTAAAAGGGCAAGTGACGGACTGTAGTTCAGAAGGAAAAAAGATCCATCATCTTCATCACACAAACTAAAAAAATGGAGAGTACAAAGTCATGAAAAAAAGACAGATCGCAGCGATCCTTGCAGGTATTATGACCATGAGCCTTACCGTTCCGGCTCTGGCAGCCAATGAAACAGAAGGAGAAGTAACCCTTCTGATTGCAGCAGCAGCCAGTCTGGAGTATTCTATGGAAGAAAAACTGATCCCGCTTTTTGAAGGGCAGAATCCTGGTGTTAAAGTGGAAGGCTCCTATGACAGTTCCGGAAAACTGCAGACGCAGATCGAGGAAGGCATGGAAGCAGATCTTTTCTTTTCCGCAGCAACCAAACAGATGAATGCACTGACGGAAGAGGGATATATAAAGGAAGACAGCGAAAAGAAGCTTCTGGAAAACAAGATCGTAGCCATTGTTCCAAAGGATTCCGATCTGGAAATAAACAGCTTTGAAGATCTGGTAAAAGCAGATACCATTGCACTGGGAGATCCGGCCAGTGTACCGGCAGGGCAGTATGCCAAGGAAGCACTTACCAGTCTGGATCTCTGGGATGCGGTTTCTGCAAAAGCAAGCTTCGGAACCAATGTGACAGAAGTTTTGAACTGGGTGGCAGAAGGAAGCGCAGATGCAGGTGTGGTTTACGCTACCGATGCGGCAGCCAGAGCAGAAGATGTGGAGGTCAAAGCAGAAGCACCCGAAGGAAGTCTTGAAAAACCGGTCATTTATCCGGCGGCTATTCTGGAAAGAACGGAGCACAGCGAAGAAGCGGAAGCCTTTCTTACTTTCCTTCAGTCTGAGGAAGCAGGAGAAATCTTTGAGGAATACGGTTTCACACCGTATAAAGAAGCAGAAGAGACGGAAACGGAAACGGAGACAAACGCGGCTTCTGAGGAAGTCAGCGAATGATCGACTGGTCGCCGCTTGTCATTTCTCTGAAAACAGCATCCCTCACCATGATCTTTGTGTTTTTTCTGGGATTGCTGGCAGCACAGTGGGTAGTGAATCTGAAAAGTGAAGGACTGAAAATAGTTCTGGATGGCCTTCTGACGCTGCCGCTTGTGCTGCCGCCTACGGTAGCCGGCTATTTTCTACTCTATCTTTTCGGCGTAAAGCGGCCAGTTGGTCTGTTTTTTCTGGAGTATTTCGGAGTAAAGATCCCGTTTTCTTTCGGCGCTACCGTTCTGGCAGCCACGGTCATTGCTTTTCCGCTGATGTACCGTTCGGCCAGAGGAGCACTGGAGCAGGTGGATGAAAATCTCATCTATGCGGCCAGAACCCTTGGTTTTTCTGAGTGGAAGATCTTTTTTAGAGTAGCTCTTCCGGCCTGCTTCCCGGGAATTGCCGGCGGAGCTGTGCTGGCTTTTGCAAGAGGGCTTGGAGAATTCGGAGCAACCGCGATGATTGCCGGAAATATCATGGGAAAAACAAGGACGCTGCCCCTGGCGGTTTATTCTGCTGTGGTCGCCGGCGATTTTGAAACCGCCGGAAAATATGTTCTGGTGATCGTACTGGTTTCTTTCCTGGCAGTGGTTTTGCTGAACTACTTTGCTCTGAGGGAGAAACGGAACAGAAAGGGGAAAAAGTCATGAGTCTGCAGGTGGATATCCGGAAAAGCTGGAAAGATTTCAGTCTGAATGTCTGCTTTGATCTGGACAAAGGTCCTCTTGGCATCCTGGGAGCCTCAGGCTGCGGAAAAAGTATGACGCTCAAATGCATCGCGGGGATCCTGAGGCCGGATGAAGGAAAGATCATCCTCAATGGCCGGACCCTTTTTGATTCGGAAAAAAAGATCGACCTGAAGCCGCAGAAACGGCGAGTCGGATATCTTTTTCAGGATTTTGCCCTTTTTCCGAACATGACCGTGGCAGAGAATGTGGGAGCAGGTCTTATCCTTCCGAAGAAAGAAAAACAAGAGCAGGTTTGCCGGATGATCGAAAAATTTCATCTGACAGGGCTGGAAAAGAAATATCCGTCCCAGCTTTCCGGAGGGCAGAAGCAGAGGACAGCCCTGGCACGGATCATGGCGTACCGGCCGGATGTGCTCCTTCTGGACGAACCGTTTTCTGCTTTGGATGCCTATCTGAAGGAGCAGCTGCTTCTGGAACTACTGGAGCTTCTCCAGGATTATTCCGGAGATGTGATCCTTGTCACACACAGCCGGGATGAGGCTTACAAAATCTGCCCGGAGCTCATGGTCGTCAAGGAAGGCCTTCAGGTGGAAAGAGGGCGTACAGAGGCGCTTTTCCGGAATCCGGCGTACCTGGAGACCGCCCGGATGACAGGCTGCAAAAACCTTCTGAAAGCGGAAAAAAAAGGTCCTCATGAGCTGGAACTTACCGGTCTTGGACTGAGGCTTATGACAGAACAGCCGGTGCCGGAGGATGTGCAGTATGCAGGGATCCGGGCACATTATTTCTATGTGCCGGAAGAACCGGAAAAAGAAGTCAACCTGTTCCGTCCTCTGGATTTTCAGGAAACGGAAGCACCCTTTGAGATCAATGTGATCTTTCATACAAAAGAAAACAGTCCGGGGATCTGGTGGAAACTGGAAAAAGAGACCTGGAACCGTCTGGGAAGAAGCATGCCGCCGTTTCTGGCTCTGTCACCCGGCGATGTTCTGCCTTTACGCTGAATCCATAACAAGCAGGTGTATCTGTCTTTTCAAAGACGGTATGCCTGTTTTTTTTATGCCGTAAAAGACCTTTTGACTCAAACATCCTTCTATAATTGAAAAACAGGGATAGATTGATAAAGAAGGAATTGTAAAAAGCAGGTGGAACTTTCTATGGAACGAGGCATTGCCATTTATTCACGGAAGTCCCGTTTTACCGGAAAAGGGGAAAGTGTGGGGAATCAGATCGAACTTTGCCGGGAATACATACGGCTTCATTATGGAGAAAAGGCACTGGGGGAGACGGATATCTATGAGGATGAAGGGTTTTCTGGCGGAAACCTGAACCGTCCTGGTTTTTTGGCAATGATGGAAGCCGTTCGAAAAAGAAAATGCCGGGCAATTGTCGTATATCGCCTGGATCGGATCAGCAGGAACATCGGGGATTTTGCAGGGCTCATCGAAGAGCTTTCCAGATTGGATACGGCTTTCATTTCCATCCGGGAGCAGTTTGATACGGCCACACCACTGGGGCGGGCCATGATGTACATCGCGTCTGTTTTCTCACAGCTGGAGCGGGAGACTATCGCTGAAAGGATCCGGGACAACATGCATGAGCTTGCCAGAAGTGGCCGGTGGCTTGGCGGGATGACACCGACCGGGTATGCTTCAGAGGCGGTAACGACTCTTTCACTGGATGGAAAACAGAGAAAAAGCTGTCGTCTGAAACTGATCCCGCAGGAGGCGGAACTCGTTCGTCAGATTTATGAAAGGTATTTGTATTTTGGGTCGCTGGCACAAACGGAAGCGGATCTTATGGAAAAAGGGATGCAGACGAAAAACGGCGGAGCTTTTACCCGTTTTTCTATAAAAGCCATTTTGCAGAATCCGGTCTATCTGATAGCAGATTCGGCAGCCTGGGATTATTTTACAAAAGCAGGAACGGAACTTTCTTCTCCAAAAGAAAAATTTGATGGTTGTCATGGAATGATGGTTTATAACAGAACCCGACAGGAAAAAGGAAAAAAAACGAAATTTCTTCCAATGAAAGAGTGGATCGCAGCCGTCGGTTCTCATACAGGAATGATTCCGGGAAGCATCTGGATCTCTGTACAGGAAACGCTGGAAAGAAATGCTTCCAAGGCATATGGGAGACCGCGGAGCAATGAAGCACTGCTGACGGGTGTTCTTTTTTGTTCCTGCGGAAACCGGATGTATCCGAAGCTTACGGAGAGAAAAGATGCACAGGGAAAACGGGTCTATACGTACATTTGCAGCCTGAAGGAACGGAGCCGCAAGGCCTGCTGTGACAGGAAAAACGCAATGGGAAACAGGCTGGATCTGGAAATTATGGAGACATTACAGAAAAACGATCCGGGAGTAGCAGGTTTTTCTCTGGAAGAAAAAAGAAAACTGGTGCGTGAACAGATCCGCCGGGTGGAATGGGACGGAGCTTCTGCAAGGATCCTTTACCGGGAAGAGGAAGAAAAAATGCCTTCATGTGAGGATAGCAAATGAGCTTCTCATGCTCTTTCGTTCCAGAAAGAAAGGCGGCCGGGAAGTTTCTCTTTATGAGCCCATCGGCACCGATAAGGAAGGGAATGAGATCACACTTCTGGATATTCTGGAAAGCAGTGACGGAGATATCGCAGAAGCCATGGATTTCCGGAAAAGTCTGAAAAAGCTGTATGAAATTTTTGATGAAACGCTGACGGAAAGGGAAAAAAGAGTACTGATACTCCGATACGGTATGTTTGGGTCGGAAGAAAAGACACAGAGGGAGATTGCGGAAAAGCTTCATATTTCGAGGTCCTATGTTTCCCGGATTGAAAAGGGAGCATTGAGGAAATTAAAAAATCGTCTGGATTCTGACGAAGGACTGTAGGGCGGAGCTTCCGGCTGCATGGCCGGAGGTTTCGCAAAAAAGATGCTTGCACATTTCGCATCGGTGAGGTATGATAAAAATATCGGGAGATGTTCTTCTCCTGTTCTTTCATGGCAGTTCTGCCGGATTTATCACAAAGATATGAAAATAAAAAAGTTCAGAATCCTGTACTGGAGCTTGGGAAGTGACCGGTGTTTTTGTTATGCGGTTCTGAAAAGGATAAGAGGAGGTATGACGGTTGTACAGCAGTATTCTTTCTGCGTCCGTTTTCGGGCTCACCGCCCGGAAAATCCGTGTGGAGGCAGATGTGAGCAATGGGCTTCCGGGAGCGGTGATGGTGGGGTATCTGGCAGGCCAGGTCAGAGAAACCATGGATCGTGTCCGGACGGCTCTGAAAAACAGCGGGTTTGCACTGGAACCGAAGAAGATTACAGTGAATCTGGCACCGGCCGGTTTTAAAAAGGAAGGAAATTTTTTTGATCTTCCGGTGGCACTGACCATCCTTTCGGCTTACGGGCTTCTGGAGGAAAAACAGACAGAAGGCCTGTTGGTGGTGGGAGAACTGGGGCTGAACGGGGAGGTCTGTCCCGTCAGCGGGATCCTTCCGGTGGTGCTGGAGGCGAAAAAAGAAGGCTGCAAGGCCTGTATGGTTCCCTGGGACAATGTAAAAGAGGCGGAATACGCGGGGATTCTTCCGGTGATCGGTGTGAAAACACTCAGGGAAGCCGTTTCTTTTCTCGGAACGCAGAACAATTGGAAAACGGTTTCTATCAAAAAACAGGCTTCCTTTACCGTGCCCTCATATACGGGACCGGATTTCCGGGATATCCGTGGGCAGCAGGAGGCGCGGAGAGCAGCAGAAATTGCTGTTTCCGGTTTTCACAACCTGCTTCTGATCGGACCTCCGGGCAGCGGAAAATCCATGCTGGCCAGCCGGATCCCTTCGATCCTTCCGGGGCTTTCCAGAGAGGAAGTGCTGGAGATCTCTTCCATCTACAGCGTCGCCGGCCTTTTGAATACGGAGCATCCGCTGGTGACGGAGCGGCCTTTCCGGGCACCGCATCATACGATCACGCCGCAGGCATTGTCCGGGGGCGGCCGGATCCCGCGGCCCGGGGAGATCAGCCTGGCTCATCGAGGCATCCTTTTTCTGGATGAACTGCCGGAATTCCCGCGTATTGCACTGGAAGTGCTCCGTCAGCCGCTGGAAAACCGGAAGATCCTCATCAGCCGCAGTAATTATTCGGAAGAATTTCCGGCGGATTTTCTTCTTCTTGCAGCCATGAATCCTTGTAAATGCGGCTATTATCCGGATATGCAGCGCTGCACCTGTACCGAAAGGGAGATCCACGGATATCTGCACCGGATCAGCCGTCCGCTTCTGGACCGGATGGATCTCAGCGCAGAGATGTCAAGGATCCCGTTTGAAGAGCTTTGGAAAAAAGAAAGAGAAGAAGCGCAGGAAGAAAACTCCGCTGCCATCCGGAGCAGGGTGGAAAGGGTCCAGAAGCTTCAGCTTCAACGATATGAGGGGACGCCTTACCGTTTCAACGGAGATCTGGATTCTGCAGGGGTTCAGAAATATTGCGTTCTGGGAACGGAAGAGGAAAAAATCCTGGAAGGAATGTATCGGAAATTTTCGTTGACTGCCAGAAGCTGTCACCGGCTGTTAAAGGTGGCCCGTACACTGGCAGATATGGATGAAAGCGAAAAGATCAGGAAGAAACATCTGGCGGAAGCGGCAGCCTTTCGGGCAGCAGATGAAAAATACTGGGGGTAAAGGAGGAGTATTTATGGAACCGTACTGGAGATGGTTTATGTATCAGACAAAGATCCTTCCGGAACAGCGGGAAAAATGTCTGGAATATTTTGGAACACCGGAAAATATGTTTATAGCACCACGGGAAAAAGTGGAGAAAGCAGAGTTTTTAAGTGAACCGGCAAGGGCGGCGCTTCTTGTAAGCCGGACAGAAGAAGAGCTTCAGCGTGAGGAAAAGGAAATGACGGAAAAAGGGATCGTTTTTTATTCCAGAGAGCATGAAGCGTACCCGGCACGGCTGAAGGAGATCCATCATCCGCCCTGTGGTCTTTTTGTCAGAGGCAGGCTTCCGCATTTTGAAAAAGAGAAAAAAGAAGTGCAGGCGGCAGCTGTCGTGGGAGCCCGCTGGGCCAGTCATGCAGGGCTTTCCCTTGCAAAAGAAACGGCAGGGGCCCTGGCAGAAGAAGGGATCCCGGTGATCTCAGGCATGGCGTCCGGGATTGACGGCGCGGCACAGGAAGCAGCCCTTATGGCAGGAGGAGAGAGCTATGCGGTCCTTGGCTGCGGACCGGACATCTGCTATCCGCGGCACAATGCCGGACTTTACCGGATGCTGGAAAACAAGGGAGGGCTTCTCTCGGAATATCCGCCGGGGACACCACCTGTGGCATGGCATTTTCCATACCGGAACCGGATCATTTCCGGTCTTTCCGATGCGGTGCTGGTGGTGGAGGCCAGATTGAAGAGCGGTTCCCTCATCACAGCTGATTATGCACTGGAGCAGGGAAAGGATGTTTATGCGGTCCCGGGCCGGATCGAGGATCCTTTAAGCCAGGGCTGCAACCGGCTGATCAGTCAGGGAGCAGGCGTTTTCTGTTCTCTGGAAGGCTTTCTTTCAGAACTCGGGCTCACAAACAGAAATTATGAAAATTTCAGAAAAAACGATTTGACACTTGAAAAAACAGAAAGTATGGTTTATAGTTGTGTAGATTTCCGGGGGAAAAGTCTGGAAGCCATACGGATGGAGACCGGTCTTTCGCGGGAGGCGGTTCTCACAGCTCTGCTTTCCCTGGAACTTATGGATCTGATCGAAGAAAAAACCAGGTATTATTATAGAAAATGACGCGGGGAATCCACAGGAATTTTGCTTTCTGCCGCGTCGCACGGAGGAATTGTTCATGGCAAAATATCTTGTGATCGTAGAGTCACCGACAAAAGTAAAAACGATCAAAAAATTCTTAGGCAGCAATTACGAGGTGGCTGCATCCAACGGTCATGTGAGGGATCTTCCCAAAAGCCAGCTGGGAGTGGACGTGGAAAATGACTATGAACCGAAATATATCACCATCAGAGGAAAGGGAGACATTCTTGCCTCCCTTCGTAAGTCTGCGAAGAAAGCGGACAAAGTGTATCTCGCAACTGACCCGGACCGTGAAGGAGAAGCCATTTCCTGGCATCTGGCACAGGCCCTGAAGCTGGACGACAGCAAAATGAACCGTATCACCTTTAACGAGATCACAAAAAATGCGGTAAAGGATTCTCTGAAGCATGCCAGAGAGATCGATATGAATCTGGTCAATGCCCAGCAGGCACGCCGGATCCTGGACCGTATGGTGGGGTATCGCATCAGTCCGCTTCTATGGGCCAAGGTCAAGAGAGGTCTGAGTGCGGGGCGTGTACAGTCTGTGGCTCTCAGGATCATTGCAGACAGAGAGGATGAGATCAACTCCTTTATTCCGGAGGAGTACTGGAGCCTGGATGCGGATTTTACCGTTCCGGGTGAGAAAAAGCCTCTGAAAGCCAAATTTTACGGAACAGATAAGAAGAAAATGCTTCTTCACAACGAGGAAGAGGTGAAGGAGATCCTTGCGAAGCTTGAAAATGCCGAGTATCAGGTCTGTGATGTGAAAAAGGGAGAGCGTGTCAAGAAAGCCCCCCTTCCCTTTACTACCAGTACCCTGCAGCAGGAGGCCTCCAAGGTTCTGAACTTCTCCACCCAGAAAACCATGCGGATCGCCCAGCAGCTTTATGAAGGCGTGGATATCAAGGGCAATGGAACCGTTGGTCTGATCACATACCTGCGTACGGATTCCACACGTATCTCTGAAGAGGCTGATCAGGCAGCACGGACCTATGTCAGTGAAAATTACGGAGAAAATTATGTTGCCGAAGGAAACAACGAGGCGAAGAAGGGGACCAAGAAGATCCAGGATGCGCATGAGGCGATCCGTCCTTCCGATATCAGCAGGACACCGGTTCTGGTGAAAGAATCCTTGAGCCGTGACCAGTTCCGCCTGTATCAGCTGATCTGGAAGCGTTTCACTGCAAGCCGCATGGCAAATGCGGTTTATGAGACCACCCAGGTAAAGATCCAGGCAGGCGAGTATCATTTCCATGTGTCTGCATCCCGTCTTTCCTTCGATGGATTCATGTCCGTTTATGTGGATGATTCCGCAGAAAAAGAAGAGAACAATGTACTCTTAAAAGGCATCGGTACAGATACGGTCCTGAACTTAAAAGAATTCCATCCGGAACAGCATTTTACCCAGCCGCCGGCTCACTATACAGAGGCTGCCCTGGTAAAGACACTGGAAGAACTGGGAATCGGCCGGCCAAGTACCTATGCGCCGACCATCACGACCATCATTGCCCGCCGCTATGTAGCCAAGGAGAACAAAAATCTCTATATGACAGAGCTTGGAGAGGTGGTCAATTCCATCATGAAACAGGCATTCCCCAGCATTGTGGATGTGAATTTCACCGCCTATCTGGAAGCCCTTCTTGATAAAGTCGAAGAAGGAACGGTAAAATGGAAAACCGTTATCAGAAATTTCTACCCGGATCTGGATGAACTTGTGAAAAAAGCGGAAAAAGAGCTGGAGCATGTAAAAATCGAAGATGAAGTTACGGATGTGATCTGTGACAAATGCGGCAGGAACATGGTGATCAAATACGGTCCTCATGGAAAGTTTCTTGCCTGCCCCGGATTCCCCGAGTGTAAAAATACCAAGCCTTATCTGGAGAAGATCGGCGTTGCCTGCCCGAAATGCGGCAAGGATATTGTTATCCGCAAGACCAAAAAGGGCAGAAAGTATTATGGCTGTGAGGACAATCCGGACTGCGATTACATGTCCTGGCAGAAACCCTCCGGTAAACTGTGTCCGAAATGCGGTACTATGCTGGTAGAAAAAGGAAATAAGCTGGTTTGTCCCGGAGAAGCCTGCAATTATGTTGAAAATAAATAATTTGTAACTGTTCAGAGCCAAGCAGATTTTCATGCAAAAGTGTGAATCATGCTTGCATGAATGAACACTTTTACATGGAAATCTATTCGGCGGATACGCCGCACCGACGAAATGCGTAGCATTTTGGAGGTGGTTCTGAACAGTTAGAATAATTTAGTAATTTTTCAGATAAACATTGCAATTCTGAAAACTCTGTGCTATAGTGAAGAAAAAGCTATGTTATTTTGATAACAGTTGCATTTTTAGCCCTTTTCGAGCAATTATTCACCAGGCAAGGAGGAAAAGATGAGCGTACAGTTATTAGACAAGACAAGGAAAATCAATAAGCTTTTGCATAACAACAATTCCAGTAAAGTCGTTTTCAACGATATATGCCAGGTTTTGACAGAGATCCTGGATTCGAACATTCTGGTGATCAGCCGGAAAGGAAAAGTCCTTGGTGTCAGCCTTTGTCCTGGAGTGGATGAGATCAAAGAACTCATCGATGATGAAGTGGGTGGTTACATTGATCCCATGCTGAATGAGCGTCTTCTGGGAGTCCTTTCCACAAAAGAAAATGTAAATCTGGAGACTCTCGGTTTTGTGGGCGATAATATCAAGCAGTATCAGGCGATCATCAATCCCATCGATATTGCCGGCGAGCGCCTTGGAACTGTTTTTATGTATAAGAGCAACAGCCAGTATGAGATCGACGATATCATCTTAAGTGAGTATGGCACCACGGTTGTGGGCCTGGAGATGATGCGTTCCGTTCATGAAGAGAATGCAGAGGAAAACCGTAAGATCCAGATCGTAAAATCTGCCATCAATACGCTTTCCTTCTCCGAGCTGGAAGCCATCATCCATATCTTTGATGAGCTGGATGGTATGGAAGGCATTCTGGTAGCCAGCAAGATCGCGGACCGCGTGGGCATCACCCGTTCCGTTATCGTCAATGCACTCCGGAAATTTGAGAGTGCCGGTGTCATTGAATCCCGTTCCAGCGGAATGAAAGGCACTTACATCAAAGTCCTCAATGACGTGGTCTTTGATGAACTGGCTGAGATCAAGAAACAGAAGAAATAATGATTACGAAAGAAGCACTGCATCAGGAAAAACTGATGCGGTGTTTTTTTGTATCACAGGATAACACCTTTTTGATTGAAAAAACAAAAACATATAAAAACAAGAGAAAACAGAAGAAAATAGAAGATAATTTTAGAAACAGTAAAGATTGACAAATATAATCCGGTTTGCACATTTTCCACTTTTTCACTAATATAAGGTCAACGGTTAGCACTCGATAAAAGTGAGTGCTAATAACACAAATGAGAGTGCATATTATTAAGGAGGAATATATTATGAAGTTAGTACCTTTAGGCGACAGAGTTGTATTAAAACAGTTTGAAGCAGAAGAGACAACAAAATCCGGAATCATCCTTGCAGCAAAATCCCAGGAGAAACCCCAGGAGGCTGAGGTCGTAGCAGTAGGACCGGGCGGAATGGTTGACGGAAAAGAAGTTACCATGCAGGTAAAGGTTGGCGACAAAGTGATCTATTCCAAATACTCAGGCAACGAGGTAAAACTCGATGACGAAGAGTATATTATCGTAAAACAGAACGACATTCTGGCTATCGTAGAGTAATAGAAGGAGGAAATTCATCATGGCTAAAGACATTAAATATGGAACAGACGCAAGAAAAGCTCTTGCAGCAGGTGTGGATAAACTGGCAGATACCGTAAAGGTAACGCTTGGACCCAAAGGAAGAAACGTAGTTCTTGACAAACAGTACGGCGCTCCGCTCATCACCAACGATGGTGTTACCATTGCAAAAGAGGTAGAGCTTGAGGATGCTTTCGAGAACATGGGAGCTCAGCTGGTAAAAGAAGTAGCCACCAAGACCAACGATGTAGCCGGTGACGGTACCACAACTGCAACCGTTCTTGCACAGGCAATGATCCGTGAGGGTATGAAAAACCTGGAGGCAGGTGCAAACCCCATCGTTCTTCGTAAAGGTATGAAGAAAGCAACCGAGTGTGCAGTAGAAGCTATCGCAAAAATGAGCAGCAAAGTAAACGGCAAAGCTCAGATGGCAAGAGTAGCAGCAATCTCTGCAGGTGATGACGAAGTTGGAAATATGGTAGCAGATGCTATGGAGAAAGTTTCCAGCGACGGCGTGATCACCATCGAGGAGAGCAAAACCATGAAGACCGAGCTTGACCTGGTAGAAGGTATGCAGTTCGACAGAGGTTACATCTCCGCTTATATGTCCACAGATATGGAGAAAATGGAAGCAATCCTGGATGATCCGTACATCCTGATCACTGACAAGAAGATCTCCAACATTCAGGAAGTCCTGCCGCTTCTGGAGCAGATCGTACAGTCCGGCAAGAAGCTTCTGATCATCGCTGAGGATATCGAGGGCGAGGCTCTGACCACTCTGATCATGAACAAACTGCGTGGTACTCTGCAGGTAGTAGGTGTGAAGGCACCGGGCTACGGCGACAGAAGAAAAGAAATGCTGCAGGATATCGCAATCCTGACCGGTGGTACCGTGATCTCCGAGGAGCTTGGTCTTGAGCTGAAAGATACCACTCTGGATCAGCTGGGAAGAGCAAAATCTGTAAAAGTCCAGAAAGAGACGACGGTTATCGTTGACGGTGCAGGCGATAAGAAAAACATTCAGGATCGTGTGGCTCAGATCAAAGCAAGAATCGAAGAGACCACTTCTGAGTTCGATAAAGAGAAACTCCAGGAGAGACTGGCAAAACTGGCTGGCGGCGTAGCTGTTATCCGTGTAGGCGCTGCTACCGAGACAGAGATGAAAGAAGCAAAACTCCGTATGGAGGATGCTCTGAACGCAACCAGAGCAGCTGTAGAGGAAGGTATCGTATCCGGTGGTGGTTCTGCTTACATCCACGCTTCCAAATCTGTTGCCGAGCTGGTAACCAAACTGGAAGGTGATGAGAAGACCGGTGCCAAGGTTGTCCTGAAAGCTCTGGAGGCTCCGCTGTATCAGATTTCTGCAAATGCAGGTCTGGAAGGCGCTGTTATCATCAATAAAGTAAGAGAATCCGAGGTTGGCATGGGATTTGATGCTTACAAGGAAGAGTATGTAAACATGGTAGATGCAGGTATCCTGGATCCGGCCAAAGTTACCAGAAGCGCTCTGCAGAACGCAACCAGCGTTGCTTCTACCTTCCTGACCACCGAGTCTGTAGTAGCAGCCATCAAAGAGCCGGTTCCGGCAGCTCCCGCAGGTGCTGCAGGCGGAATGGGAATGATGTAATTCCTGTCGGAAACAAGACAGACCGTGACGAAGACCGTCGCCCTTTTTGGGGCGGCGGTCTTTTTGAACCTTTCTGAATTAACGGTAAGTTTATAATTCTTTGCTTCCCTTCGATGAAAAAAAGAGTTATAATAAAAAAAGCGGCTGATGTTTGCGAAAGAAAGATCAGCATGGATGAGTAAACAGATAATAAAGGAGGAACAAATTTATGAGCGATCTGTATATAGAATTACTCGTAAAGAAAAAGAAGACATCCACAGATACTCTGCTGAAGGCGCTGATGATCGGAGTTACCGTGATCTTTGTACTGGGCGGAATCTTATTTAACCCGATCATTCTGATTCCGGCGATCGTTATGGGCGTTGTGGATTACTTCAAACTGCCGGCGCTGGATCTGGAGTACGAATACCTCTATGTGAACGGTGAATTGGACATCGACAAGATCATGTCCAAGCAGAAGAGAAAAAGAGTGGGAAGCTACGACATGAAAAAAGTGGAGCTTGTTGCTCCGAGAAATTCCCATGAGCTGGATTCCTTCCGTAACCGGAAAGACCTGAAGGTTCACGATTATTCTTCCATGGAAGAAAATGCAAAGACCTTCGGTATGGTGATCAACGGGGAAAAAGGCATGGAGCTGATCTATTTTGATCCGAATGAGGCAATCCTCAAGGATATGCAGAGAATCGCTCCCAGAAGTGTAAAACTGTATTAAGAAAAATGGAAAAGCGTATGCGGCTTTCAGACAAATGGAAAGCGCCTGCGCTTTTCCATTTTCAGCGTTTACGGATTTGTCTGGAGGAGAGAGAAAAATGAATACGGTAATCATGTGGCTGATGGCTTTCGGGGCTGTCCTGGGCGGTCTGGACAGGATCCTCGGAAACCGTTTTGGCCTTGGAAAACGGTTTGAGGAGGGCTTTGAACTGTTGGGGGCAACGGCTCTTTCTATGGCAGGGATCATCTGCCTGGTGCCTCTTCTGACGCTGCTGCTTGAAAAGACGGTAGTTCACTTCTGGAATTTTCTTGGCCTGGATCCGGCTATGCTGGGAGGGATCATTGCTATTGATATGGGTGGTTTCCAGCTGGCAGGAGAACTGGCAGCGGATCCGAAAGCTGCCTCTTATGCAGGACTTCTTGTGGCGGCTACTTTGGGCTGTACGGTGACTTTTACGATTCCGGTAGGCATGGGAATGGTGCCGGAAGAAGACCGGCCTCTTTTTGCAAGAGGAATTCTGGCAGGGCTTATGATGCTGCCGGTTTCTTTGTTTATTGGCGGACTGCTGACCGGTCTTACGCCGCTAAATACCATCCGTCAGAGTCTGCCGGTGTTTCTGGCCTGCTTTGTCCTGGCCTTTGGTATTTCCAGATGGCCGGAACAGCTGGTGCGTGGCTTTCTGCATTTTGCGAATGCGATACGCTTTCTGTCTACGCTTGGCCTGATCCTCGGGGCGTTTATCTATATGACGGATGTGAGAGCTCCTTTTCCAATGACACCTCTCAGTGAAGCGATGAAAACGGTGTCTTCGATCGGCATCGTCATGCTGGGAAGCCTTCCCATGGCAGAGCTTCTTCAGCGTCTTTTGAAGGTTCCTCTTACATGGCTGGGCCAAAAGACCGGCATGAACAGTGCCAGTATGACAGGTCTTCTTCTTGGAAGCGTCAGCGTTGTCCCGGCCATCGCCCTGATCCGTGAAATGGACCGGCGCGGCAAGATCGTCAATGCAGCTTTTCTGGTCTGTGCCGCATCTGCACTGGCAGCTCATCTGGGCTTTACCTTTGGTGTACAGAAGGAAATGGTCGTGCCGCTTCTGGCAGTGAAATTCCTTGGGGGCCTTCTGGGAGGAGCGGCCGCCTACGGAATGACCGGAAAAACGAAATAACTACGGAGACGCCGCCGAATTTTTGCTGTAAAAACAGACGGTATATGATAAAATATATCTATTCAGCGAAAGCAAAGATTCCGTTAAGAACAGGAGGATGATTTTATGAGACAGGTCACACTTGGAAGTACAGGGATCACAGTGCCGCAGAATGCATTCGGTGCACTGCCGATCCAGCGCGTGAGTACAGAAATGGCAGTGAAGCTGCTCCGCCGGGCTTATGAGGGCGGCATGCGGTTTTTTGATACGGCGAGAGCCTACAGCGACAGTGAGGTAAAAGTGGGAGAGGCTTTTGACGGTATGCGGGAAAAAGTGTTTATTGCCACAAAGACCGGTGCAAAGACACCGGAAGAAGTAAGGTCACAGCTGGAGATCTCTTTAAAAAATCTCAGGACGGATTATATTGATATTTACCAGTTCCACTGTGCTGATCAGTGTTACCGGCCGGGAGACGGTACCGGAATGTATGAGTGCATGGAAGAACTGAAAAAAGAAGGAAAGATCCGTCATATCGGCATCACAGCCCACAAGCTTTATATTGCAGAGGAGGCCATAGAATCCGGCCTTTATGAGACATTACAGTATCCCCTCAGTTATCTTTCTTCCGAAAAAGAGCTTGCCCTGGTGAAAAAATGCAAAGAAGCAAATATGGGCTTTATCGCCATGAAAGGCCTGGCAGGTGGTCTGATCAACCGTTCCGAAGCAGCCATGGCTTTCATGACACAGTTTGACAATGTTCTTCCGATCTGGGGGATCCAGAAAGAAAAAGAACTGGAGGAATGGCTTGCATTCATGGAAGAGACGCCTGCTATGACGGAAGAACTGCGTACCTACATTGAGAAAGAACAGAAAGAACTGACCGGTGAATTCTGCAGAGGCTGTGGTTATTGCATGCCATGTCCGGCAGATATCATGATCAACCAGTGCGCCCGAATGTCTCTGATGCTGAGAAGAGCACCTTCCAAGGCCTGGCTGACACCGGAGATGCAGGCAGAGATGAAGAAGATCGAAGGCTGTCTCCACTGCAATCAGTGTATGAGCAAATGTCCTTATGAACTCAATACACCGGAACTACTGCAGAAAAACTATGAGGATTATAAAAAAGTACTGGCCGGAGAAGTGAAGGTCCAGTAAAGATATGGAGGAGAATATGAGTCTGGCAGTTGTAACATTAAAAAAAGGCGAAGGCCGTACCCTGAAAGCAGGCGGAGCCTGGGTCTTTGACAATGAGATTGCGAATATTACAGGAAGCTATGAAAATGGTGATATCGTTCTGGTGCATGATTTTGACGGTTATCCCATGGGACGCGGCTTTATCAATGAACATTCCAAGATCCGGATCCGTATGATGACCCGTCATCAGGACCAGGAGATCGACGAGGCTTTTCTTCGCATGAGAGTAAAAGATGCCTGGGAATACCGGAAAAAGACGGTGGATACATCAAGCTGCCGTCTGATCTTCGGTGAGGCAGATTTCCTGCCGGGGTTTGTGGCAGATAAGTTTTCTGATGTGATCGTGGTGCAGTCTCTGGCTCTTGGCATTGACCGGATGAAAGAAACACTGGTGCGCCTGCTCAAAGAAGTGCTGGCGGAGGATGGAGTGGTCATTCGCGGTGTCTATGAGCGAAGTGACGCAAAAGAACGGGAAAAAGAAGGCATGGAGAAGAAAAAGGGCTTCATTGGACCGGAATTTGACACGGAGGTAGAGATCGTGGAAAACGGAGTCCGCTATAAGGTGGATGTGATGGATGGACAGAAGACCGGTTTCTTCCTGGATCAGAAATACAACCGTCTGGCGATCCAGCGTCTGGCCAAAGATGCGAAGGTTCTGGACTGCTTTACCCATACCGGTTCCTTTGCCCTGAATGCAGGTCTTGCAGGAGCCAGAGAGGTGCTGGGTGTGGACGCATCCGAACTGGGCGTTCATCAGGCAGAGAAGAATGCGGCACTGAACGGTCTTTCGGACCGTGTGAAATTCCTCTGTGCCGATGTGTTTGACCTGCTTCCGAAGCTGGAGGCGGAAGGGGAGAAATACGATCTGGTCATCCTGGATCCCCCTGCCTTCACGAAATCCAGAAGTTCCGTAAAAAATGCGGTCAAAGGTTATCGGGAGATCAATCTGCGCGGCATGAAGCTGGTAAAGGATGGCGGTTATCTGGCTACCTGTTCCTGCTCTCATTTTATGACCTATGAGCTCTTTACGGAGATGCTCCGTCAGGCGGCAAAAAGTGTCCATGTGCGTCTCCGCCAGGTGGAATATCGTACCCAGGCACCGGATCATCCCATCCTCTGGGCGGCGGATGAATCCTATTATTTAAAATTTTACATCTTCCAGGTGGTGCATGAGAAATAAGAAACGTATGGATCAATCCACCATTATGGATTCTCCTGAAACTGCGGCATAATAAGGTTGAGATAAGATCAGATTTTTGGAGTTGAACTGTAAAATATAGTGCTAAGCCACAGATTAAAACCTATGGCTTAGCATTTTTTATGTCTCCTGTTTTACAGACTTTTCGGAGCATCCGTTATTTGTTGTATGACGGCGGATCAATACAGGTGCAATTTGTTTATGGATGGGTTCGCCCAAGGGTTTGGGAGCACGTTTTTTCTGCTCATCCATCTGCTGGACCAGAAGATCCATGGCGGTTTTGGCAATCACATCAATCTGTTGGCCAATGGTTGTGATCGGAAGGATTGCCTCACTGGCAATAGGGGAATTGTCAAATCCAACAATCTCATAAGTTGAAGGAAATGTTCCGTATCTTTGAAAAAGTGACATGCTCCCACCACTTAAATCTTACGATTTTGAAGTGGGGGCTTCCTGCTCGATTGCCTTTTAAGGCAAAGCTAAAACAGGCTATCCCCGCGTGTCCCGCGGTTTTGTTTTTTATGTTCATCCGGTTACGGATTTTTTTCTTGTGCCGTCAGGCACATTCTTTATAAATCCTTTTTCCCTCTTCTCGGATGTTGACTGCTGCATTCACATCCCGATCCATCCTGTTTCCACATTCACAGACATACACTCTCTCTGACAATGACAGTTCCTTTTTCTTATGTCCACATACACTGCAGATCTTGCTCGATGCAAAATAACGGTCTACCTTTATCAGATGTTTCCCGCGCTCTTCCAGTTTGTACCCCAGCATGGACAGAAACTGCCCATACCCGTTATCCTGCACGCCTTTCCCAAGATGCAGCCCTCCGGACATTCCCTGCAGGTTCAGATCTTCCACGCATACTGCATCATATCTTTCAGCAAGCTCCCTGCTGAGCTTATGCTGGAAATCTTTTCTCTGGTTCTTTATCTTTTCATGACATAAAGCTACCCTTTTCTTCTGTTTTTGATAGTTCCGGCTTCCTTTTTCACAGTGGGAAAGCTTTCTCTGTTCCCTTGCAAGTTTTTTCTCTGCTTTTCTGTAAAACATAGGGTACCCGGCTCTTTCTCCTGTAGAAAATACACACATTCCCTGCATGGCAAAATCGATCCCGAGAAATCTCTCTGCCGGTCTTTTTTCCACTGTTTGGTTCTCACAGCAGAACAAAAGACTTGCATAATATTTCCCGGATGGCTCACGGCTTATCGTTACAGATTTCAGTTGCCAGTCTGACGGGATCTGGCGGTGAAGTTTTATTTTTATGGCAGACATCTTTGGAAGCTTCAAATGGGTAGCCTGCAAAAGGATATTCCCGTTTACTGCATTGGTCGTATAAGAATTTCTTGAATGTTTTCTTGATTTATAGCGGGGAAATCCGCAGGATGGTTCCCGGAAAAACTTCCGGAACGCACTTTCCAGATGCAGCTGCGCATTCGCCAGGGCAAGGGAGTCCACCTCCTTCAGCCAGGGATATTCCTTCTTATATCCGGCCGGTGTGTTCCTGAGCATCTTTTTTTCTTTCTGGTAATAGCTGATCTTGTCCGCAAGCATCTGGTTATAGATAAAGCGGCTGCAGCCGATTGTTTTCTCTATCTGAACGCTCTGCTCTTTATCTGGATAGATCCTTATTTTTACGGCGCGGTTCATTTTTCTCACCCTGGCTTTCTATATACTGCCGTATCGTTTCAATCATCGCCCCGCCTGCACGGAGCAGACAGAAGCTTTAGCAGTCTGCTGCCGGCACTTTTACAGGCATTGATGAATTTACGGAGTTCCGTCTTTGGCTGTGCGCGGAACATCACATGAACATGGTCTGTATCGTGATTCCATTCTTCCAGTACGATCCCGTATCCGGGTGCGATATACTCAAAGCTCTCTTTTTCTCTTTCGGATATTTCGTCGTTCCATATTTTTCTTCTGTATTTTATAACCATCAGCAGGTGATAATATAGTAGAAATGCTGAATGGGAATTATGGTCTGATTCTATTGTATTTATCAACTTAAATGAAAAACTAAATTCCAGCTGTGGATTGTCTCAGTAAATATGCGGTATTAAATTCTGTAATGCACCTTAACAATTCCATTTTTTTGCCTTATAATAAACCTGTAAGCACCCATGATTTATGTTTTTATGCATACTAACCGGGCATCTGATTGTATTTATCACTCTTTTTTCTTATATCGACTGATATGTATTTACGAACTAATGTTCCTTTTTGTTCCTTTTCAGTATACTATACCAGGGGATAAAGAACAAGTGTTTCTTTTGTACTATAAGGACTTTTTTGAGCAGATATGCTCAGATGTGCAATTCATCTCACCACCTGAAGAGGTTGGAGAATTCTTACTACATTTGTTAAAAAATATGCAGAACAGAAGAAAGCAGACTGGATCCTGAATGGAGGAATCGAAAAAGAGTGGGATTCCTATCTAGAGAAAATGGAACAGTATGGACTTTCGGAGTATCTTTCCATCAAACAGAAATACTTTGATCAGTATCAGAAGTCATTGAGTGAAGAAAAATAACGATACGAACAACAGGAGAATTTGCATGAGTGAGATGTTAGAAAAGGCCAGAAAATATGAAGAAGAACAAGGAAAGCAGATAAAAGCAGAAGACAGACCGGCTTTTCATGTGAGCCCATATGTTGGATGGATGAATGATCCGAATGGCTTTTCCTGCTATCAGGGAGAGTACCATCTTTTTTATCAGTATTATCCATACGATACACACTGGAACAGTATGCATTGGGGACATGTGGTCAGTAAAGATCTGCTTCACTGGGAATATCTTCCGGCAGCTCTGGCACCGGATGAAGATTATGATAAGATCGGATGTTTTTCGGGAAGTGCGATAGAGTTGGAGGATGGCAGACAACTGCTCATTTATACTGCGGTGTGTCAGGAGACTATGGACGATGGAACTGTGAGGGACATCCAGACACAGGCAGTGGCTGTCGGAGATGGAAAGGATTATAAGAAATATGAGAAGAATCCGGTGCTGACAGCAAAAGATCTTCCGGAAGGTGCAAGTAAATTGGATTTTCGTGATCCAAAGATCTGGAAAGGAAAAGACGGGAGCTTCTATTGTGTTATCGGAAGCAGACCGGCAGACGGAAGTGGACAGATCCTTCTTTACAGAAGTAAGAACGGATTTGACTGGGAATTTGTCAGTATCCTTGCAGAAAACAAGAAACGTTTTGGAAAGATGTGGGAATGTCCGGATTTCTTTGAACTGGATGGAAAACAGGTTCTTTTGACCAGTCCTCAGGATATGCTGCCGGAAGGTCTGGAATATCATAATGGAAATGGCGCTTTATGTATCATAGGAGAAATAGACAAAGATACCAATACCTTAAAAGAGCAGTTTACGCAGTCTGTGGATTATGGAATTGATTTTTATGCAATGCAGACGCTGGAAACGCCGGATGGCCGGAGAATTATGATCGGCTGGATGCAGAACTGGGATACGCTTGCTCATCGTTGTAACGACTCAAAGTGGTTTGCACAAATGAGTCTGCCGAGAGAATTGTCTGTAAAAAACGGAAGACTTTATCAAACTCCGATCAAAGAATTCGATGCAATGCGTAATGACAGAGTTGAGTACAACGATGTAGTAATAAACAATGATACGGTCACATTAGATAAAATCGAAGGACGGACCGTAGATATGGAACTTGTGATACGTCCGGAAGATAAGGAAAATGTCTATAAAAAATTTGCATTACGCTTTGCAGAGAATGAGAAGTTTCATACAGAATTGAGTTTCCGTCCGGATGAGTCAGTACTGAAAATTGACAGAAAATTTTCGGGAAGCGAACGGGCGTTGGTTCATCAGAGAAGATGTCTGGTAAATGGAGATGTCAATGAATTAAAGCTTCGTGTGATTTTGGATAGATTCAGCGCAGAAATATTTATTAATGATGGCCGGCAGGTTATGTCTGTTGTTATATTTACAGAACAGGCGGCAAAAGGAATTTCATTCTTTGCTGATGGCGCAGCTAAAATCGATGTAGTGAAATATGAGCTTATTTAGAAAACAGGTTGCCTTTGTTTATGGCATGAGAAACAAAAATGCAAGAATTGTTTTGCTTGCAGAACGAAAGGATCTGTTTTTCGTTTGTCAGTTGCATTTTCCATGCCATAGGGGTATAATACAGAACGACAAGGGGAGCTTGCAAGAAGCAGGCTGAGAGTAGACTGTATCGTCTTGACCCGGAACCTGATTTGGATAATGCCAACGGAGGGATAGACGCAGTTTTTTGTGATGGAAAAATCATAAAGCGGATATGTCTGTTGCGGGCATATCCGTTTTGCTTTTCAGGTTGTCAGAAAATGGTCAGGGAGGGGAAAACTGGCCGGAATGAAAAAGGAGTAACCGATTATGTTGAAAATCTGTTGTGAAAATGTAAGAAAAACCGTACCCCTGGTACATAACATCACCAACTATGTCACCGTTAATGATGTGGCCAATGTACTCCTGGCCTGTGGCGGAAGCCCGATCATGTCCGATGAGCCGGAGGATGTGACGGATATCACTTCCATCTGCAGTGCTTTGAACATCAATATCGGAACCCTGCACAAGACCAGCATCGAAGCCATGTTGAAGGCAGGAAAGAAGTCCAATGAGCTGGGGCATCCCGTTCTTCTGGATCCGGTGGGAGCAGGTGCTTCTGCCCTTCGCACCAATACGGCAGTGAAGCTGATGAAGGAGCTGAAGCTGACGGTGATCCGCGGAAATATTTCCGAGATCAAGACTCTGGCGCTTGGAAGCGGCACCACGAAGGGTGTGGACGCTGATGTGGCAGATAAAGTGACGGACGAGAACCTGGATGATTCCATCCGTTTCGTGAAGAATTTTGCAAAAGAGAGCGGTACCATCGTGGCAGTTACCGGAGCTATCGATCTGGTAAGTGACGGGGAAAAATGCTATGTGATCCGTAACGGTCGCCCGGAGATGGGGCAGATCACCGGAACCGGCTGTCAGCTGTCCGGAATGATGACTGCTTTTGTGGCAGCAAACCCGGATAACCGGCTGGAAGCAGCCGCAGCCGCTGTCTGCATGATGGGCCTGGCAGGAGAGATCGGCTGGAGCCGTATGACAGAGGGGGACGGAAACTCCACTTACCGGAACCGGATTATCGATGCCATCTATAACATGGACGGTGAGACGCTGGAGAAGGGAGCAAAGTATGAGGTGCGATAAGAAAGATCTTCTGCTTTATGCGGTGACAGACCGGCACTGGCTGAACGGCCGCACTCTGCATGAGGTGGTAAAGGAGAGCCTGGACGGCGGTGTGACCTTCGTTCAGCTCCGGGAAAAACAGCTGGATGAGGAGCATTTTCTTCAGGAAGCCAAAGATCTGAAGGAACTCTGCAGTGAGTATCATGTTCCCTTTGTTATCAATGATAATGTGGAGCTTGCCATTGAGATGGACGCAGATGGCGTCCATGTGGGACAGAGCGATATGGAAGCTGGAGATGTCCGCGCAAAACTGGGACCGGACAAGATCATCGGCGTTTCTGCCCAGACGGTGGAGCAGGCTGTCCTGGCAGAAAAGCACGGAGCAGATTACCTCGGTGTGGGGGCCGTTTTTCCGACAAGTTCCAAGGATGATGCCACAGAGGTTCCTTTTGAGACGCTGAAAGCTATCTGTGAGGCAGTTTCTATTCCGGTTATCGCCATCGGCGGCATCACGAAGGAAAATGTGAAGGAGCTTGCCGGCAGCGGAATCTGCGGCATTGCCGTGATCAGCGCAATCTATGGACAAAAAGAGATCCGAAAAGCTTCGGAAGAGCTGAAAGCAGCTACAGAGGAAATACTTAAGAAAAAGTAACTGTTCAGCAGAAAAACAGAAAAACTGCAGGCGGCCCGTCGGGGGCACCACTTCGGACCGCTTAATAAAACGTTTACTGAAAAGGAGAAACCAAAATGAGAACAGCAGTAACGATCGCTGGAAGCGATTCCAGCGGAGGCGCCGGCATCCAGGCAGATATCAAGACTATGATGGCAAACGGCGTATATGCCATGAGCGCCATCACAGCCCTGACTGCACAGAACACGACCGGCGTAACTTCTATTTTAAACGCAACCCCGGAATTTTTAGGCCAGGAACTGGACGCCATTTTCACAGATATTTATCCTGACGCAGTGAAGATCGGCATGGTTTCCGAGAGCAGCCTCATCCATACCATTGCGGAAAAGCTCCGTCGGTATGAGGCGAAAAACATCGTGGTGGATCCCGTCATGGTAGCCACCAGCGGTGCAAGGCTTATCAGTGAAGAGGCTGTGGAGACTCTGAAAAAAGAGCTTTTTCCGCTGTCCTGTATCCTGACGCCGAACATTCCGGAGGCGGAAGTCCTCACTGGTATGGAGGTCAAAACCACAGAGGATATGATCGAGGCGGCAAAACGCATCTCCGAAGAATATCACTGTGCGGTCCTCTGCAAAGGAGGGCATCAGCTCAACGATGCCAATGACCTTCTTTATGCAGATGGAACCTATCGCTGGTTTCATGGAAAACGCATCAGCAATCCCAACACGCACGGCACCGGCTGCACTCTTTCTTCTGCCATTGCCTCCAATCTGGCAAAAGGCTTTTCCCTGGAAGAATCGGTAGAACGGGCCAAGGATTACATTTCCGGAGCCCTGGCGGCCATGCTGGATCTGGGAAAAGGCAGCGGTCCTATGGATCATGGTTTTGCCATCGATAATACTTATACAAAAGAAGCGGAGGTCTGATTCATGAAAAAGAAAACCTCGCTTTTTGAAAACGGCCTGATCTGGTTTGGCGCCGGCGTGTCCATCGCAGAGATCCTGACAGGTACGTATTTTTCTTCCCTGGGCTTTGGAAAAGGCCTGGCGGCCATTCTCATCGGCCATGTCATCGGCTGCATCATGCTGTTTCTGGCCGGAGTGATTGGCGGAAAAATGGGAAAAAGTGCCATGGAGACCGTCAAAGACAGTTTTGGTATCCACGGCGGCCAGTTGTTTGCTGTTTTAAATGTACTACAGCTGGTGGGATGGACGGCCATTATGATCTATGACGGTTCTCTGGCAGCCAACGGGATCTTTTCCACCGGTCACTGGGTATGGTGTCTGGTCATCGGCGTCCTGATCATTGTCTGGATCCTTATTGGCATCACCAATCTGGGCAAGGTCAACACCATTGCCATGGCAGCCCTTTTCATCCTGACACTGATCTTAAGCAAGATCATTTTCTTCAGCGGAAATCCCATGGCGGATACCGCCGACGATTCGCTGACCTTCGGTGCAGCAGTGGAACTGGCTGTTGCTATGCCTCTTTCCTGGCTGCCGCTGATCAGCGACTATACGAGAGAAGCAAAAGAGCCGGTGAAAGCGACAGCTGTCAGCGCTGTGGTATACGGTATCGTGAGCTGTTTCATGTACCTCATCGGGATGGGGGCTTCCATTTTTACCGGTGAGAGTGATATCGCCCAGATCCTCATGAAAGCGGGACTTGGCATCGCGGGTCTTCTCATCGTGGTATTTTCCACTGTCACCACTACCTTCCTGGATGCTTATTCCGCCGGAATCTCCGGAGAGTCCATTGTGGCAAAGCTCAAGGGAAAATATGCCGCCGTTGCTGTGACGGTCATCGGTACGGCGGGAGCTATTCTGTATCCCATGGATGACATTACGGATTTCCTCTATCTCATTGGTTCCGTCTTCGCTCCCATGATCGCTGTGCAGATCGCTGATTTCTTCCTCCTGAAAAAGAAAAAGGAAGAAAGGGCTTTCGACTGGTGGAATCTGGTGATCTGGCTCATTGGCTTTATCCTTTACCGGATTCTGATGCATGTGGATTTCATTCTGGGAAATACCTTGCCGGATATGGTTCTGACCATTCTCATCTGTTTGGCAGTCCATGCAGTGAAGGACAAAAAGAACGCATAAAGAACCTGGATCAAAAAAACAGAAACAGGGCGCTGCAGAATCCTGTAAAAAGGATGCTGCGGCGCCCTGCTTTTTGTATCTACTGTGTTTTACCGGTCGCTGATGCTGATGGATTCGATGGCAACGCTTCCGCCGCGGACCACTTCAATGTGGTGGAATTCTTTTTTCATCAGGCGGACGACAGAGTCATTTTTTCCGGCAGTCTGGAAAAATTCCAGAAGGAGACTGTCTTTGCCGTAGTCGATGACCTGGGCTTTGAAGGTTTCTGCGATCTGGAAGAGTTCCGTTTTGTCTTCCGGTGAGCAGTCCATGACTTTGATATAGAGGATTTCCTTCATATGGACGGATACATTGGTGAAGTCCAGAACACGGATCACCTCCACCATACGGTTCAACTGTTTTTTGATCTGTTCAAAGGTCTCATCATCGCTGAAGGTACCGATGGTCATACGGGAGACGGTAGGATCTTCGGTGGTTCCAACGGTGAGGCTGTCCAGGTTATAGGATTTTCCGGAAAAAAGGCCGGAAATCTTGGAGAGGACACCCACCTCATTTTCCACATAGAGGGAGATCCATCGTTTCTGCAGTTCTTTTTCCATAATCGTGCCTCCTTTAGCAGTCCATGATCATATCGGCCAGTGTTCCGCCTGGTTTGATCATGGGATAGACCATTTCTTCCGGATCGATGATAAATTCGATGATGGTCGGTTTTCTGGTGTTCTTCTTTGCTTCCTCAAAGGCTGCGGCGATCTCTTCGGTCTTTGTCACCCGGATGCCTTTGGCTCCGTAGCTTTCTGCCAGTCTGATGAAATCCGGCGTGTATTCCGGATATTCCTGGCCGTCGGTACGCCGGGAGAGAGCGCCGGAGCGGAGGTTGGTCATGGAATAGCGTTTTCCGTAGAAAAGCTTCTGCCACTGACGGACCATGCCGAGATAGGTGTTGTTGAAAATGCAGCAGACGATGGGAAGCTCCTCCAGAACAGCGGTAGCCAGCTCCTGAATGTTCATCTGCATGCCGCCGTCACCGGAAACCATGATGACCGGGGTATCCGGATTGCCGATTTTGGCGCCGATGGCTCCGGGAAGGCCGTAGCCCATGGTGCCAAGGCCGCCGGACATGATGATTTTTTTCTTCTCCGTGATAGCCGCATACTGGGAGACCAGCATCTGGTGCTGACCGACATCCGTTACGAGGATCGCTTTGTCGTACTGACGGTTGATCTCGTTTATGATGTCGAGAGGACTCATGAGCTGACGTTTTTTCATAGTCAGAGGATGCTCGGCTTTCCAGGACTGGATCTGAGTGAGCCATTTGTCGGTACTGCAGGGTTCCACATAGTCTGCCATTTTTGTGATGGCTTCCTTTGCATCGGCAACGATGGGGACGTCTACATGGATGTTTCTGGAGATGGAGGCCGTATCGATGTCGATATGGATGATCTCTGCATGCGGGGCAAAGGCGTGAAGCTTTCCGGTGATCCGGTCATTGAAGCGGGTGCCGATGGAGAAAAGCAGATCACAGTCATTGACAGCCATATTGGCGGCATAAGCTCCGTGCATGCCGATATTTCCGATGAAAAGAGGATGCTCTGTGGAGATGGCGCCTCTACCCATGATGGTAGTGACTACAGGAACCTGGGTCTTTTCGACCACTTGTTTAAAAATCTCATTGGCATGGGAGATGTTGATACCGCCGCCTGCCAGAAAGAGAGGTTTTTTTGCTTTCTGGAGCATTTTCAAGGCTTTTTTAAGCTGCCCCATGTGGACGCCGGTGCTGGGTTTGTAGCCGCGGATGTTGACGGTTTTCGGGTATTCCGCACTGCCGAGTTCTGCCATGACATCCTTGGGAAGATCTATGAGGACGGGACCCGGCCGGCCGGTACGGGCAATGTAAAAGGCCTCTTTGATGATACGGCCCAGATCTTCGCGGTTTCGTACGGTGACACCGTATTTGGTGATGCTTCGGGTAATGCCAACGATATCGACCTCCTGGAAAGCGTCGTTTCCGATGAGGTGTCTGGCTACCTGACCGGTGAAGCACACGAGAGGCACGCTGTCATAGTTTGCGGTGGCAAGACCTGTCACCAGGTTGGTGGCTCCCGGGCCGCTGGTCACCAGACAGACGCCGACTTTTCCTGTGGTCCTGGCGTAGGCGTCAGCCTCGTGCACCAGAGCCTGCTCGTGGCGGGGAAGGATGATGTCGATCCCGCTCTGTTTGTAAAGTTCATCGCTGATATCAATGGTACAGGCGCCCGGATAGCCGAAAAGGGTATCCACCCCTTCCTCCTTCAAGGCCTTTACCAGAAGTTTGTTTCCTGAAATCTGTCTCAAACAATTTCCCTCCTTACTTTCGCTGTATAGCGTTAAAACGATGATACGGGGGAAAACAGGAAAAGTCAACCGGAAATTTCATTGTAACAGTTCAGAACATCAGCAAAATGAAAAATCAGACTATGCAAACTTGTTTGTAATAGGATGAATTTTCATTTTGGAATGGGCGGAATGCCCATTAGCCTCAGACAGAAGCTGCGAATGCAGCGATAGCGCATGCAATGCGCGTGTCTGTGGCCTGTTGGGCTGAACGTCCTGAATAGTTACATTTCATTTTAGAATGAATGGGATTGTGACAAGGAAACAGGTTGTTATTTGTCACGGATTGTACTAGAATGAAACTGTTATGGATAATCATTACAGATCAGTAGAAAGATAAGAGGAAAGAGAAATATGAAGATTCAGTTGCAGGAGCTGACAAAAAGCTTCCCTGGCCGCGGGAGGAACAGCAGCCGGGTAACGGCAGTGAAGGATTTTAATTTTGAAATACCGGATGGAGAGCTCATCGGTCTTCTGGGACCGTCCGGCTGCGGAAAGAGTACCACGCTGAACATGATCTGTGGTCTGGAAAAGCCTACCAGCGGCAGGATCCTTTTTGGAGACAAGGATGTGACCACGCTGCCTCCGGAAAAAAGGGGAGTTGGCATGGTTTTTCAGAACTATGCGCTTTACCCGCATCTGACGGTGAGACAGAACATCATCTTTCCATTGCAGAACCTGAAGGGGAAAGAGAAGCTTTCCAAGGCTGAGATGGAAAAAAGAGCCATGGATGCAGCGGCACTGGTACAGATCCGGGAACTGATGGACCGGAAACCGGGAGAACTGTCCGGAGGCCAGCAGCAGCGTGTGGCGATCGCACGGGCACTGGTAAAGCTTCCGCATGTCCTTCTTCTGGACGAGCCGCTTTCCAATCTGGATGCCAGATTGCGGCTTCAGACCAGGGAAGAGATCCGGAAGATCCAGCGGGCCACGAAGATCACCACCGTTTTTGTCACACACGATCAGGAAGAGGCCATGAGTATCTCGGACCGTATCGTTGTGATGAAAGCAGGCGTTGTCCAACAGATCGGAAAACCGCAGGAGGTCTATGATGACCCGGTCAATCTTTTTGTAGCAAAATTCCTTGGAACACCGCCCATTAATGTGTGGAAAGGAGAGATCAGAAATGAAAAGCTCTGTATCGGTGATGCGGTTCTTCTGGATGCACCGGGACAGAAAGACAGAGCGGTTTTCGTGGGGATCCGTCCGGAAGGCTTCGTGCTGAAGGAAGACGGTCCTCTCATCTGCCGTCTGGGAGGTGTGGAGGTCATGGGAAGAGATATTTCGATCGTATCCACGCATGAGGCTTCCTTAAATCCCACGATCCGTTCCATCATCAGTACGGAGACAAAGGTGGATACCGCCTCTGAAACGGTCCGTTTTGCGGTAAAGCCGGCCAAGGTTTTTGTTTTTGACGGCAGCAGCGAAGAACGGATCCGGATCTGACAGGAGGAAAAACCATGGAAAATAGAAACTTTAAGGGCTGGCTGTATCTGCTGCCGGCACTGCTTTTTCTGGGAGCCTTTCTGGTATATCCACTCATTGATGTGTTTGTGTATTCTTTTGAGGAAGGATATAACTCCGCTTCCCAGACGTATTATGGAACGGGTATGTACAACTATTCCTATGTACTTCACGATCCGTATTTTCTGCAGGCATTGAAAAACACGCTGCTTCTGGTTGCAGTCACCGTGCCAGTCTCCACACTTCTGGCATTGCTGATCTCTGTGGCCTTAAGCTCTGTGAAGCCGTTGAGAAAGCTTTATCAGACGGTGTATTTTCTGCCGTATGTGACGAACACGCTGGCGATCGGTCTGGTGTTTATGATCCTCTTTAAAAAGACGGCATATACCGATGGTCTGATCAATCTGGTGCTGAACTTCTTCGGAGGAGGATCCGTGGATTTCATCGATGGTCCATACTGGGCAAAGATGCTGGTGCTTTGTGTATATACGATCTGGGTGGTCATGCCTTTTAAGATCCTGATCCTCACCAGTGCGCTGGCATCGGTCAATCAGACGTATTACAACGCGGCCAGGGTAGACGGGACTTCCCGGTTCCGGATCTTTTATAAGATCACCCTTCCCATGATCTCGCCGACGGTATTTTACCTGGTGATCACCGGTTTTATCGGAGCCTTCAAGGCCTACAGCGATGCGGTGGCACTTTTTGGAACCAATCTGAACGCAGCAGGCATGAACACCATTGTAGGTTATGTATACGATATGCTTTACGGAGACAGCGGCGGATATCCCTCCTATGCTTCCGCAGCGGCGATCATTTTATTTGTCATCGTTCTGACCATTACCTGCATCAACCTGCTGGTCAGCCGGAAACACGTTCACTATAGCAAATGAGGACAGAGAAATGGATTATGAAAAAATAGAGAGGTCGGAAAAAAGACGTCAGATCTTCGGAAAAGGAGTCATTTACCTTTTTCTGACGGTCTGGGCGCTCATTGTCCTGTTTCCTTTTTACTGGATGCTTCTGACTTCGGTAAAAAGCTATGGCAGTTATAATGCGGAGCACATTCCCGCATTTTTTACGACGTCACCGACACTTGAAAACTATACGGCCGCATTTACGGCAGTGCCCCTGGCAAAATATCTCATCAATACCCTGTTTTTCACAGTGGTAACGACAGCTGTTATGATGCTGGTCATCACGTTGGCGGCTTATGCGTTTGCACGTCTGAGTTTTCCAGGAAAAAATCTGGTATTTACCCTCTTTCTTTCCCTGATGATGATCCCGGCGGAGCTGGTAGTCATCACCAATTTTGTGACCATCACAAACCTGGATCTCAGAAACACCTTCACAGGACTCATTCTTCCATCGGTAACCTCTGTTTTTTATATTTATCTTCTGAAGGAAAATTTCGAGCAGGTGCCGGATGAACTTTACCGGGCGGCGAAGGTGGACGGAACTTCGGATCTGAAATTCCTCTGCAAGGTCATGATCCCGATCTGCAAGCCTACCATGGTGACCATTGTGATCCTGAAGGTCATTGAGTGCTGGAATTCCTATGTGTGGCCGCGGTTGATCACCGATGACCCCAATCTTTATCTGGTATCCAATGGTATTCAGGAGATCCGGGAAAACGGCTTTGGCCGGGAGAACATACCGGCCATGATGGCAGCTGTAGTTGTCATTTCCCTGCCGTTGATCGTTCTGTTCCTGATCTTCCGGAGCCGGATCATGGAAGGGGTATCAAGAGGAGGGACAAAAGGATGAAAAGCAGATGGAAAAAATATCTGGCAGCCGGACTGGTTTTATCCGGCATGCTTTCTCTGACCGGCTGCCACGGAGCGAAGGAAGAGAAGAACTTTGTAATCCCGGATACTTTTGATACAGCGAAAAATCATGAAATCACCTTCTGGGCCAAAAACGATACCAATAAGACGCAGACAGACATTTATAAAAAGGCGATTGCCGATTTTGAAGCCATGTATCCAAACATCACAGTAAATCTGAAGCTGTATACAGACTACGGAAAGATTTATAATGATGTTATCACCAACATTGCCACGGATACAACACCAAATGTCTGTATCACCTATCCGGATCACATTGCCACATATCTGACCGGAAAGGACACGGTGGTGCCGTTGGATGAACTGCTGACCGATGAGAATTATGGTCTTGGAGGGAGTAGCCTGGCTTTCGATTCTCCTGCTAAGGAAGAAATCATTCCGCAGTTCCTTTCTGAATGCAGCATCGACGGCCATTATTATGCCCTTCCTTTTATGCGTTCCACAGAGGCCTGTTATGTGAATAAAACGTATGTGGAAAAGTTGGGTTATACACTGCCGGATACGCTGACCTGGGATTTTATCTGGGAAGTATCCGAAGCGGCAACAAAGAAAAATGCGGATGGAACCTATGCGTTGAACGGACAGGATGTCATGATCCCCTTTATCGATAAGTCCACGGACAATATGATGATCGAGATGCTGGCACAGAAAGGGGCACCGTATTCTTCTGCAGACGGAGAGATCGGTCTTTTCAATGATACGACAAAGGAACTGCTCTTTCAGATCGCAGAGCATACGGAGTCGGGAGCGTTTTCCACGTTCAAGATCTCCGGTTATCCGGCCAATTTCCTCAATGCAGGCCAGTGTGTGTTTGCCATTGACTCTACAGCGGGAGCTACCTGGATGGGAAGCAATGCGCCGCTGGTCGATATCAGCAGCGACTCTTTGCAGGATTTTGAAACAGAAGTACGGATGATCCCCCAGTTTGATCCGGAGCACCCGAAAATGATCTCCCAGGGTCCTTCCGTCTGTGTATTCAATAAAAAGGATCCGCAGGAAGTCCTGGCTTCCTGGCTTTTTGCACAGTATCTTCTGAGCGATGAAGTACAGATCGCCTATTCGGAGACGGAGGGCTATGTTCCGGTCACGTCAAAGGCACAGGATTCAGAGGAATATCAGGAATATCTTTCCAGAGAGGGAGAAGACAATAACACGTATTATTCCGTGAAGCTCCAGGCCTCAAAGCTTCTCCTCGATCATGCGGAGGATACCTTTGTCACGGCTGTTTTCAATGGCTCTGCTTCTCTTCGTGATGCGGCGGGACAGCTCATTGAAAATGTGACAAAATCAGTGCGGCGAAAGAAAGAGATCGATGATGCTTTTATCGAGAAGCTTTACAGTGATGTGACCTCGCTCTGCCATCTGGATCAGATCCAGGCGGACGGCAGCAGCGGGAAAAAGGAACTGGGACCGCTTCCAAAGACTTCCGTGGTGCTTCTTACGGTTCTCGGAGTGATCTGGGGGGTGATTCTTTTGTATCTTCTTGCGGAACTGGTGAAAAAAAGAAAATATCAGAAGGAAAACCATTGATTTAAAAAAGAAATCAGGTATAATACTAGTACAGCGTTTTCAAAACGCTGTACGAAAAGGACCGGACGGAAACGGCCGGCCTTGAGCAGTTTATTTTTAAAATAACAGAGACACCCGAGAAGGGCGCCTCCGCGTTCGCCAAACGGACGGAAAGGAGAAACTTATGAAAAAAAGACTGGTGTTAATGATGGCACTTTCCATGGCTCTGGCAGTTCCGGGCTGTGCAATGGCTGAAGAGAGCACAGAGACAGCAGCAGAGACTGAGACTGTCAGCGAAGCAGCAGAGAGTGAGACCGAGGCAGAGACCGATGTAAAAGGCGAGGGCGTTATGACCCACGACGAGTATCTGGCTGCAGAGACCGATGCTGAGGTTGTTGTTGAGACCTATGTTCAGGCAAAACAGTCCTGGTGGGAGGACAAGGCAACTCTTTATACCCAGGATAAGGATGGCGCTTACTTCATTTACAATATGCCCTGTACAGAGGAGCAGTATAAAGAGCTGGTTCCGGGAACCAAGATCAAAGTGACCGGATACAAAGCAGAGTGGTCCGGCGAGATCGAGATCTCTGATGTAGAGTCCTTTGAGGTTGAGGAAGGCTCTTACATTGCAAAACCGCTCGATGTCACAGAGCTTCTCGGAAAAGATGAGCTCATCGACCATCAGAATGAGTTTGTTTCTTTCAAAGATATGACCGTTGAGGCAGCAGGCCAGGATGCAGACGGAAACGATGTTCCGTTCCTGTACAATTATGACGGTTCCGGAAGCCAGGGAGACGACCTGTATTTCAACGTTTCCTCTAACGGCGAGACCTACACCTTTACCGTTGAGTCTTATCTCTGCGATAAAGATTCTGATGTATACAAGGCAGTAGAAGCACTCCAGATCGGTGACAAGATCGACATGGAAGGTTTCCTGTACTGGTATGAGGGCGTAAACCCGCACATCACTTCTGTAACAGCAGCAGAGTGATCAAATCTGATATCTGTTCCTCCGGCTTAAAGGCCGGAGGATTTTTATGCTCTTTTTTCATGACAAGGAGAAAGCATTATGAGAAAAGCCTATTATCATCTGCCGGGACTGTTTGAATTTTATGAGCTGTACCGCCTGCTTTTGCCTTTGTTCCGTGAACACCGGGAATATTTTTACGATTGGTGTGAGATCGGCTCCATCTACGGGGCTCCCGCTGACTGTATCTGGGGTGGGGGAAGGACTTCCTTCGGAGAGGCAGAGCCGCGGGAGGTGCTGGCGCTTATGAGAGAATACGGGATCTCAGCCAGACTGACCTTCAGCAATTCGCTGCTGCGGGAGGAACACCTGGCGGATAAGAAATGCAATGCCCTGTGTGCATTGGCAGAAAAAGGCGGCGTTTTACAGAACGGAGTGATCGTTTCTTCTGATCTCTTGCTGGCGTATCTGAAAAAGAGGTTTCCGGATCTTTATTTTGTTTCTTCCACGACGAAGGTCCTGACGGATTTCCGGCAGCTTCAGAAGGAACTGGACAGAGAAGCGTTTCGCTATGTGGTGCCGGATTTCCGGCTGAATAAAAAGCAGGAACTGTTCGATCAGCTGAACGGACAGCAGAAAGAGAAAGTGGAATTTCTCTGTAATGAGTGCTGCTGGTTTGGCTGTAAAGACAGAAAAGCCTGCTACGAAGCAGTCAGCCGGAAAAATCTCGGAGAAGGCGGTACAGAGCATGTCTGCACGGCTCCGGATGCAGGAGCTGGATACCGTTTTTCCAAAGCGATGGAAAATCCGGGCTTTATCGGCATAGAAGAGATCCAGACGCGGTATCTGCCCAGGGGATTTTCCAATTTTAAGATCGAAGGCCGGGGGCTTGGCAGTGCTTTGATCCTGGAATTTCTGCTTTACTATATGACCAGACCGGAATATCAGCTGCATGTACGGGAAAAGATCTATCTGGATAACATGCTGGATCTGTTTTGACAAGGGGGATGCTCAGATGGATAGCAGCTCTTCGATGGAAAGCAGAACGGGAGGCTGTCCGGTCCTCACCGGGGAAGTGAGTGCGAGCCAGTAGTCGTTTAAGGCAAATTCCCGGACAAAAACCGGCAAGGGAGAGCGTTCCGGAGACGAAGAGCTTTCGGCAGAAAAAATCTGCGTTTCCGCTTCGGACAGGATTTCCCGGGAAGCCGGATTTTCATCGGTTTTCTGCTGCAGCCTTCCGGGGAGGACCTCAATGGAATTTAATGGGATCCGGATTCCCTGACCGGTATATTTCAGATAACTTTCTTTTACAGTCCAGATCCGTGTGAAGCATTGCGCTCCTTCTTCACGGATCTTTTTTTGTTCCAGAGGGGTAAAGCAGCGTTCTGCTACATGAAAACGGTCAGGCGTGTGTTTCTGGATGTCGATGCCGCAGGGATACGTGCCGTAAACGCAGGCTGCATAACTGCCGCTGTGCGAAAGATTGAAAAAATGCCGCTTGTCCAGGATTGCCGGTTTTCCGTTTTTCTCAATGGAAAGGAGCGAAAAGTTCACATCCATTTTCAGAAAGGCCAGACGGGCCAGCAGACCGGCGGCGAGGGTAAGTGCGCGATCCTCCGGTTTCTGAAGCCGGAGAAGCTTCTTTTTTCGAAGTGCCCAGCATCCGTCAGCGGGAAGAAAAGAAAATGCTTTTTCATATAACTTTTCATCCAAAAGCGGCTGAACAGAGGTCAGACAACAGCGAAGAAGCGGCTGAGTGGATGCAGAGGCGGGAAGAGAAGGGGATATCGTAGGTAAATTCATAAAAAACTCCGTTTCTGTCGAAGATAAAAGGTGGTAACAGGGACATCATACCATGGGAGGAAAGTTCCATCAACTGCCGGAGTACAGAAAAATTTTCATGTTTCCAGCTTGACAAAATACCCATATAGGGTATATAATGCAAACGAAAAATACCGGTGAGGGGTATCAGGGAGGAGAAAAAATGACAGAAGAAAAACAGACGGAAAGAAAAGAACACTGCTGTTGTTGTGAACTGACCGGTGGGAAAACAAAGGTGCGGACCGATAAAGAGTACAGAGATCTGATGAACCGGCTGAAACGGATCGAGGGGCAGGTGCGCGGGATCCAGAATATGCTGGAGAAAAATGCTTACTGCACCGATATTCTCACTCAGGTGGCCGCAGTCAATGCGGCGTTGAACAGCTTTAACAAGGTACTTCTGGCAGATCATATCCGAACCTGTGTGGCGGACAACATCCGGGAAGGGAATGATGAAGTCATCGATGAGCTGGTGATGACCTTACAGAAGCTGATGAAGTGATTCCTGTGAAGGGGTTTTGCAGCAGAGTGGCAGGATGATGAAAATTCGTCCTCGCTGGCGGAAAGGAGAGATTTCAGATGGAACAATACAATGTGACCGGTATGAGCTGCGCCGCCTGCAGTGCCCGGGTAGAGAAAGCGGTATCCAAAGTCCCGGGTGTGACTTCCTGCTCGGTGAGCCTTCTGACCAATTCCATGGGAGTGGAAGGAAGTGCTTCTCCGGAAGCAGTCATTGCAGCCGTGACGGAGGCCGGCTACGGCGCAGCCTTAAAGGGTACGGAGGGAAAAAAAGGAAGCGGAGCTTCAGAATACGAGTCCATGCTGAAGGATACGGAGACACCAAAGATGAAAAAAAGACTTCTTGTTTCCGTCTGCCTTCTGCTTCCGCTGATGTATTTTTCCATGGGTCATATGATGTGGGGCTGGCCTTTGCCGCCTTTCTTTGATGGAAATCATATCGCCATGGGGCTGGTACAGCTGCTCCTTACCATAGCGGTCATGGTGGTGAACCAGAAGTTCTTTGTCAGCGGTTTCAGGAGTCTGGCACACCGGGCACCGAATATGGATACGCTTGTGGCACTTGGTTCTACCGCGTCCTTTGTATACAGTGTATATGCACTCTTTGCCATGACCGGGGCGCAGGTTCGTGGCGATACGGATGCCGTCATGCGTTACATGCATGAGTTTTACTTTGAGTCTGCGGCAATGATCCTGACACTGATCACAGTCGGAAAAATGCTGGAAGCCCGTTCAAAAGGAAAAACGACAGACGCCCTCAAGAGCCTGATGAAGCTGGCACCGAAGACAGCAGTGATAAGAAAAGACGGTGTGGAAAAAGAAGTGCCCATTGAGCAGGTACGGATCGGTGATCTCTTCGTGGTACGCCCAGGGGAAAATATACCGGTGGATGGTATCGTGCGGGAGGGAAGCAGTGCCGTCAACGAAGCAGCTCTGACCGGAGAGAGCATCCCGGCAGACAAGGCTCCCGGGGATACCGTGTCCGCAGCGACTCTGAACCAGTCCGGTTATCTGGTCTGCGAAGCGACCCGTGTCGGTGAAGATACGACACTTTCCCAGATCATCCGGATGGTAAGCGATGCGGCAGCAACGAAAGCACCGATCGCAAAGGTGGCAGACCGGGTTTCCGGCATCTTTGTTCCGACGGTCATCACCATTGCACTGCTTACCATCGTGGTATGGCTGCTGGCAGGTAAAGAGATCGGTTTTGCACTGGCAAGAGGCATTTCTGTTCTGGTGATCAGCTGTCCCTGTGCGCTGGGACTGGCAACACCGGTGGCGATCATGGTAGGAAACGGTATGGGGGCCAGACATGGAACTATGTTTAAGACGGCCGTCTCTCTGGAAGAGACAGGAAAGCTCCAGATCGTGGCTCTTGATAAGACCGGAACCATCACAAGCGGAGAACCGAAGGTGACAGATATCCTTCCGGCGGCAGGGTATACGGAAGAAGAGCTTCTTAAAAAAGCGTATGCTTTGGAAAAGAAAAGTGAACATCCTCTGGCAAAAGCCATTCTGGAGCTGGCAAAAGAGCGGCAGCTTTCCGAACAGGAGCTTACGGATTTCCAGGCGGTTCCTGGAAATGGTCTTACCGGAAGTCTCAACGGAAAAAGGCTGGCAGGAGGCAACCTTTCTTTTATCAGCAGTAAGACAGCTGTTTCAGCTGCTTTTTCTGAACAGGCAGCAGCTCTTTCCGAAGAAGGAAAGACACCGCTTTTCTTTGCAGAAGACGGAAAGATGCTGGGGATCATCGCTGTGGCAGATGTCCTCAAGGAAGACAGCCCGAGAGCCATCCGGGAACTGAAGGATATGGGCATTCATGTGGTGATGCTGACAGGTGATAACGAAAGGACCGCTAGGGCAATCGGGAAAAAAGCCGGTGTGGACGAAGTGGTGGCAGGCGTTTTGCCCGATGGCAAGGAAGCAGTCATCAGCGAATTGAAGAAAAAAGGCCGGGTTGCCATGGTAGGAGACGGCATCAATGATGCACCGGCTCTTACGCGGGCTGATATCGGCATTGCCATTGGAGCCGGAACAGATATCGCCATTGATGCGGCAGATATCGTTCTGATGAAGAGCCGGCTTTCTGATGTGCCGGCGGCCATCCGTTTAAGCCGGGCGACGCTCCGGAATATCCATGAAAACCTGTTCTGGGCTTTTATTTACAATATCATTGGCATCCCCCTGGCAGCCGGTATCTGGATCCCGCTCTTTGGCTGGACCTTAAATCCCATGTTCGGGGCTGCGGCTATGAGCCTTTCCAGTTTCTGCGTAGTGACAAATGCCCTGCGGCTGAACCTTTTCAAAATGGGAGATGCCAGCCGGGACAAAAAGAGGAAAGACGCACTTGGAAGTGCACCGCTTCTTACGGAGCATTTGAAAACCAAAGAAAACGGCGGCACTGCCGCTTCATATAAAGGAGGTGAGAAAATGACACTGAAGGTAGAAGGAATGATGTGCCCGCACTGCGAGGCCAGAGTGAAAAAAGTTCTGGAGGAGATCGACGGCGTAACCGCCGCTGAGGTAAGCCACGAGAAAGGAACTGCTGTTGTAACCCTTTCCAAAGAGGTACCGGCAGAAGTACTGAAAAAAGCAGTAGAAGACGCAGGTTACAAGGTACTGGACTGAATGGAGCCAAAAGAGGAGGAACAGAAAAATGCAGGAAATCACAGTTGGTGTAGACGGAATGATGTGCGGCATGTGTGAGAGCCACGTAAATGATGCGGTACGTACCGCTTTTCCGGTAAAAAAGGTTTCTTCTTCCCATGGAGCAGGTAAGACCGTGATCGTGACAGAAGAAGACATTCCGGATGAAAAGATCCGTGAAGTCATTGACAAGACCGGTTATACCGTGACGGGCATTACCAGAAAGCCCTATGAGAAAAAAGGCTTTTTTGCCCGCTTCAAAAAATCGGAATAGGACTTGATCTGTATGAAAAAGGAGACTGCACAGTGCCTGAAACCAGGCACCGGCAGTCTTCTTTTTTGATGGACAAGAAAAAATCCATATATTATAATGGACGATAACAGTTCAGAACATTAGCCTCAGATAAAAGCTGCGAATGCAGCGAGAGCGCATGCAATGCGCGGGGTGCTGAGTCCCGGTGGGACTCGTTTAGCACCGACCGAAGCAGCGCGTAGACCTGTGGCCTGTTGTTTTGAACGTCCTGAACAGTTACAAAAAGAAAAAGAATACAGGAGGATACCGATGAGAAACAACAGAAGATGGAAAAAAGTTTGTGCAGCCTTTCTTGCAGCAGCCTGTTTTTCAGGGACCGTAAGTCAGGGCTTTTGCGGCAGTTCCTTTGTCTGTGCGGAGGAAACCGAAACAGAGACAGAAGCGGAAACCGTCTACAGTCAAAAAGATCTGGAACTTCTGGAAAATGTAGAAAAAGCAGAAGCTGACGGTGAGGACGGTCTCGATGCGGATTCAATCGACTGGGGAAATGCGGACATTCAGGTTATGGAAGATGAGGATGTTTCCAATCTTCTTCTCATCGGACAGGACCGCCGGGAAGGGCAGGACCGCCAGCGTTCGGACTCCATTATCATCTGCAGCGTCAACAAAGAAAAAGGAAAGATCGTTCTGACCTCGATCATGAGAGACCTTTATGTGCCGATCCCCGGCTACAAAGACAACCGGATCAATGCAGCTTATCAGTTTGGCGGCATGGAACTGCTGGATGAAGTCATTGAAGAAAATTTAGGCATTCACATTGACGGAAATATCGAAGTGGATTTTGACGGCTTTATGGAGGCGCTTTCTGTTCTCGGGGATCTGGACATTGAACTCAATGCGACGGAGGCAAACTATCTGAATGAACATTCCGATCTTTCCGAGACGGATGAGACCGGCTGGGAACTGAAGGAAGGCATGAATTCCATGACGCCGGCGCAGCTTCTGGCATATTCCCGGACACGTTTTATCGGAAATTCCGACTGGGAGCGGACAGAACGCCAGAGAAAGGTTCTGACGGCAGCCTATGAAAAAGCAAAAAAGATGAACGTGTTTAACCTCGTCCGGCTGGCTTACAAGATCTTTCCGAACTTTACAACCGACCTCTCCATCGGTCAGGTCGCAGGCTATATTTATACCGTGCTTACCGGCAGCATCGAAGGACTGGAAAGCTACCGCATTCCGGTGGACGGAACGTATAACTGTGTGACGCTGGCACCCGGCATGGAGGTTTTGATCCCGGATCTTACCGCAAACAGCAGTTACCTCCAGCAGTTTATCTATGGCGTGGATGTCTTCGGAAATGTGGCAGAGACGGAAAAAGAGAGCGAAAGCGAAACAGAAACGGAGTAGGAGAACAGCATGGGAGAAAAGAAAACAAACTACGATAAAACAAGAGAAGATGCAGAACAGCGCTTTCTTGCCTACGATCAGGAAAAGATGATCCGGAAATTTCAGCTGGAGGCGGACGAAGCCTTTTTGTATCTTCGCTTTGTGGGAAGAGATTACCGCATCAACCGGAAAAACGGAAAAATCGAGTGGAACAGGAACCGGTCAGAAAAAATCGGTTTTGTGCCTGTGGCGGCAGGCTTTGAGGAGACACTGTCCATCCTGGATGTGCTTTGCTGCTCCAAAGAGGATTGCCATCTTTCCGGAAATTTCCATACCATCGACCGGATGAAATCCACCCGTTATGCGGCGGCACCGGGAGCAGGGCTTTATGCTTCCTATGAAAAAAGCTTCGATCAGGATACGGGAAAGCTCCAGAGGGCACTGGAAGCCCTGGGCGGGATCAGAGAATACCCCGGAGATGCAGCGGCAAGACTGCCGGTTTTTGATTTCCTTCCCGTGATCTTTCAGTTCTGGCATTCGGATGAAGAATTTCCGGGCACACTGAAATTTATGTGGGATGACAATACGCTGGATTATCTCCGGTTTGAAACGGCCTTCTATGTCATGGGGCATATTTTATCCCGCATAAAAGAAGAGATGGAGCGGGCAGTGAATTAAAATCCATACAAAAATCGTGTCTTTCTTGCAAAAAGCATTGACAAAAAAATATCAATATCATATAATAACAAAGAAATTTTTCTCAGACATTTTATATAAGTGCCTTTCGTCATGGAAAGGATAATAGGGAAATAAGTGAGAAGCTTATGCGATGCCGTCACTGTGAAGGTTTCGCTTTCTGAATGGCCGTAAGGCCGCCACTGCATGAGCGGGAAGGGATCAGAAAGCACAGGGCCGAAGCCAGGAGACCTGCTTATATAAGGCGAATTCTTTACGAGTCATGAAGAATTGCACAGAGAGTGTCTCTCTTTATAAGGTCTGCATTCAAACAGCAGATCTGTCTTACACTGTTTCTTTATGACCCATGTCCAGAAGTAAAAGTTATCAGTTTCATCAAGGACGTTCAGAAAGGAAAAACTTTCTGAAAATAGTAAAGAGCGGGTGTATATGCCCGTATTGTTAAAAAAATAACAATGTAAAGAGAAAGGAGTGCCTATGAGCAGCAAAATTACCATTATCGGAGCCGGAAGCGTTGGATCTACCATCGCGTACAATCTTTCCAACAACAACATTGCATCAGAGATCGTTCTGATTGACATCAACAAAGAAAAGGTAGAGGGAGAGGTGATGGACATCGTCCAGGGTACCTGTTTCCGTGATCCTATTTCTGTTGTGGCTGGAGATTATGAAGATGCAAAAGATTCCGACATCGTCATCATCACTTCCGGAATCGCCAGAAAACCTGGCCAGACCCGAATCGAGCTGACCCAGACGAACGTGAATATCTTAAAGAGCATTACTCCTCAGATCGTGAAGGAGGCTCCGAATGCCCTCTACATCATTGTCAGCAACCCGGTGGATATCATGACTTATGTATTCACAAAGATTTCTGGTCTTCCGGAGAATCAGATCATTGGCTCCGGTACGCTGCTTGATACGGCAAGACTTCGTTTCGGCCTTTCCGAGCATTTTGAAGTGGCTCAGAAAAATATCCATGCCTATGTATTCGGTGAGCATGGAGATACCTCCTTTGTTCCCTGGTCCTGTGCGGATGTTTCCGGCGCCGGCCTGGATGATTATGCCGAGATGATGAAACATCTGGGTAAGGAGCTGGAGCCGCTTGATAAGGATGGAATGGAGGAATATGTCCACAAGTCCGGCGGTGTGGTGATCGCTAAGAAGGGAGCTACCTTCTATGCGGTTTCCGTATCTGTCTGCAAGCTTTGTGAGATTCTTCTTTCTGCATATGATTCCATCGTTACGGTTTCTTCCGTGCTTCACGGGGAGTACGGCATTGAGGATGTAGCGTTGAGTACTCTGACGCTGGTTGGCCCCAACGGTGTTCAGGGTAAGATTCCCGTAAAACTGACTGATGAAGAGGTGAAGAAGCTTCAGAAGAGTGCGGATTCCCTCAAAGAAGTGATTTCCCAGATCGAACTGTAAAAAAAGAGGCGTTTCTACCGTCGCAAAGATGGTGGAGGCGCTTCTACATAGAAAGGGAAAAGAAAGGATAACGGAAACCATGAAGTACAGTTATTATCCAGGGTGTACCCTGAAAAACAAGGCGAAGGATCTGGATGCTTATGCCAGAGTTTCCGCCAGGGCGCTGGGTTTCGAGCTGGAGGAGATCGAAGACTGGCAGTGCTGCGGAGGTGTTTATCCTCTGGGCAGCGATGAAATTGCCACGAAGCTTTCTTCTGTACGTGCTCTCAATGCGGCAAAAGAAAAAGGCCAGGATCTCATTACCGTCTGTTCCGCCTGTCATCATGTGCTGAAACGTGTCAATGATGATATGAAAAACGTGGAAGACATTCAGACCCGGGCAAACAATTATATGAAACTGGATACCCCTTATAAAGGTGAGGCAGAAGTTTTGCACTTCCTTGAAGTTTTACGGGACCGCGTAGGTTTTGACAAGGTAAAAGAAAAGGTGGTCAATCCTCTGAAGGGCAAAAAGATCGGCGCCTATTATGGCTGTCTGCTGCTCCGTCCGGGCAAGATCCTTCAGTTTGATGATCCGGAAAACCCGAAGATCATGGAAGACCTGATCCGTGCTTTGGGCGGGGAACCGGTGATTTATCCTTACCGGAATGAATGCTGCGGCGGTTACATTTCCCTGAAGGAAAAGGAAATGTCCAGAAACATGTGTGACAAGATCCTGGAAAGCGCAGAAGGCTTTGGCGCGGATATGCTGATCACAGCCTGTCCTCTCTGTATGTATAACCTGAAGAAGAGCACGGAAAACGGAACGCCGATCTATTATTTCACAGAGCTTCTGGCTGAGGCTCTTGGTGTGAAAGAGGAGGTGACAGAAGCGTGAGTGTGAAAAACAGAGCAGAAGAGATCCGCAAGATCAGCGGAGTGGATCCCTACAGATGTATGAAGTGCGGCAAGTGCTCGGCATCCTGTCCCTCTTTTAATGAAATGGACATCAAACCGCATCAGTTTGTTTCTTATGTACTCCGTGATGACATTGAGTCTCTGGTACAGTCAAAATCCTTATGGAAATGTCTTTCCTGTTTTGCCTGTGTGGAGCGTTGTCCGAGAGACGTGAAACCTGGAAAACTCATCGATGCGGCAAGACAGCTTGTAGAGAGAGAAAAAGGCGGCAATTATCTTACCGCAGATGAGATCCCGTCACTCCTTGATCCGGAACTGCCACAGCAGCTTCTGGTAAGTGCATTCAGACGATACAGGAGGTGAAAACATGCAGAGAATAGGAGTTTTTGTCTGTCATTGCGGAAGCAATATCGCCGCAACGGTAGATGTGAAAAAAGTCGTGGAAGTCATCAGCCAGGAGCCTGGCGTGGTCCATGCAGAAGATTATCAGTATATGTGTTCAGAAGCCGGACAGGAGAAGATCATCCAGGCCATCAAGGAAAAAGAACTCACAGGCGTTGTTGTCTGTTCCTGTTCCCCGCGTATGCATGAGGCAACCTTCCGTAAGGCAGTGGCAAAGGCCGGCCTGAACCCTTATATGCTGGAAGTTGCAAATATCCGTGAGCAGTGTTCCTGGATCCATAAGGATATGGAGGAAGCAACAAAGAAAGCTGTGATCCTGGCCAGAGCATCCATTGCAAAGGTAAATCTGGATGCGCCCCTTCAGGAGGGCGAGAGCCGTGTTACCAAGAGAGCTCTTGTGATCGGAGGCGGTATTGCCGGTATCCAGAGTGCTCTTGACATTGCAGATGCAGGCTACGAAGTAGACATCGTAGAGAAGACTCCGAGTATCGGCGGAAGAATGTCTCAGCTGGACAAGACCTTCCCGACTCTGGACTGTTCTGCCTGTATCCTGACTCCTAAAATGGTAGAGGCTAATGCTCATGAGAAGATTCATATCTATACTTACAGTGAAGTAGAAAAAATCTCCGGTTTTGTCGGCGATTTCACAGTAGAGATCCGAAAAAAAGCCAGAAGTGTGGATATGAGTAAATGTACGGGCTGTGGTGTCTGTCAGGAAAAATGCCCGAGCAAAAAGATTCCCAGTGAATTCAACAGAGGTCTTGGAAACCGTACTGCAATCTATACTCCGTTTGCTCAGGCAATCCCGAATGTACCGGTGATCGACCGTGAAAACTGTATCAAATTCAAGACCGGAAAATGTGGTGTCTGCTCCAAAGTCTGCCAGGCAGGTGCAATCGATTATGAGCAGAAGGATGAGATCATCAGTGAAAAGTACGGAGCAATTGTGGTAGCAACCGGTTTCGATACGATCAAACTGGATCAGTACGATGAATATGCTTACAGCCAGAGCAAGGATGTCATCACATCTCTGGAACTGGAGCGTATCATGAATGCAGCCGGTCCGACCAAAGGCCATCTGGAGCGTCTTTCCGATGGAAAAGCACCGAAAAATATGGTTTTCATTCAGTGTGTGGGAAGCCGTTGTGCAGACAGCAGAGGAAAGAGTTATTGTTCCAAGATCTGCTGTATGTATACGGCAAAGCATGCCATGCTGATCCGTGACAAATATCCGGATGTCAATGTGACTGTTTTCTATATTGATGTGCGTACACCTGGTAAAAACTTCGATGAGTTTTACCGGAGAGCGGTGGAAGAGTATCATGTCAACTACATCAAAGGCCAGGTAGGAAAAGTGATCCCGCAGCCGGATGGACAGCTTCTCGTTCAGGGTGTGGATCTTCTGGATAATAAGCAGATCCTGATGAATGCAGATATGGTCGTTCTTGCCACAGCGATCGAGCCGGATCCTTCCGTGAGAAAACTGGCAACCATGCTGACTGCCAGCATCGACAATAACAATTTCCTCACAGAGGCACATCCGAAGCTTCGTCCGGTGGAATCTCCCACCGCAGGTGTTTTCCTGTCCGGTGTCTGCCAGGGACCGAAAGATATCCCGGAGACTGTAGCCCAGGCCGGAGCGGCGGCTGTCAAAGCCATCGGCCTTCTTGCCAAAGATAAGCTCCGCACCAATGCATGCACGGCAAAACCGGACCAGCTGCTTTGTAACGGCTGTTCTACCTGTGCAAATGTATGCCCCTATGGAGCAATTTCCTATGAGGAAAAAGAAGTTAACGATCACGGAATCCGTGAGGTTCGCCGGGTGGCAGCAGTCAACAGCGCACTCTGCCAGGGCTGCGGTGCCTGCACAGTGGCCTGCCCGTCCGGAGCCATGGACCTTCAGGGCTTCTCCAACAGACAGATTATTGCGGAGGTGGATGCGATATGTCGATAGAATCAAACGAAGAATTCAGACCGAAAATTGTGGCGTTCTGCTGTAACTGGTGCAGTTATGCAGGAGCCGATCTGGCAGGAAGCAGCCGTCTCTCCTATCCGGCAGACGTAAAGATCATCCGTGTACCCTGTTCCTGCCGTGTCAACCCCATGTTCATCCTCCGGGCCTTTGAGAAAGGTGCGGACGGCGTGATCCTGTGCGGCTGCCACCCCGGTGACTGCCATTACACCACAGGAAACTATTATGCGAGAAGACGTATGACCCTTCTGTTCTCCATGCTGGACTTCATCGGCGTGGAAAACGGCCGTACCCGTGTGGAATGGGTATCCGCCGCTGAGGGTGTGAAATTTTCCCAGACCATGAACGAGTTTGTGGAAAAGGTACGTTCTCTCGGAAAGAATGTAAGACTGGAGGATTTAAGATGCAGGAACTGATCGAACGCGCAAAAGAGCTTCTTGGCGACGGCACCGTAGTTCGTGTGCTGGGATGGAAAGCCGGAGACCTGCCCTACAATCCGGAACCGGCTTACTTCGAGAACGAAGAAGATTTAAAAGATTTCGTATATAATGGCTTCTGCGGAGCCAACTTAAGCAAATATATGATCGAGGCATCCAAGAAGGAAGGAAAGACCCTGGTCTTCCTGAAACCCTGCGATACCTACAGTTTCAACCAGCTGCTCAAAGAGCACCGGGTAGACCGGGACAAAGCTTACATCATCGGCGTTGGCTGTAAAGGAAAGCTCGACATCGAGAAGATCAAAGCCCAGGGAATCAAGGGAATCCAGAAGATTACGGGCGCTGAGATCTCCGATGAGTGCGAGATGCTTACCGTGGAGACTCTTTACGGAGAGAAGAGCGTTTCCTATAAAGATGCCATGCTGGGAAGATGCCATACCTGTAAAGGCAAAGAGCACAAGATCTTCGACGAGGAGATCGGCGAGTCCAAGGATACAAAGGATGCAGACCGTTTCGCAGAGATCGAGAAGATCGAGGCTATGAGCCCGGCTGAGAAGTTTGCTTTCTTCCAGAAGGAACTCAGCAAATGTATCCGCTGTAATGCCTGCCGGAACGTCTGTCCCGCATGCAGCTGCCGGAAATGTGTCTTCGACAGCGACAAGTTTGACAGTGCCCAGAAGGCAAATGTGGACTCCTTCGAGGAGAAGATGTTCCACATCATCCGCGCTTTCCATGTGGCCGGCCGCTGTACGGACTGTGGCGAGTGCAGCCGTGTTTGTCCCCAGGGTATTCCCCTTCATCTCTTTAACCGGAAATTTATCAAGGATATCGACGATTTCTATGGCGAGTATCAGGCAGGAGAGGATGCGGTAAGTCCGATGCCTCTGACCTCTTACACCACAGAAGATGTAGAGCCCAGCATTGTGGGAGAAAGGGGATAACGGATGTATAAGATCGCAAAAGAAAACCTTCAGACCCTTTACCGTGAGATCGCGAAAAATCAGGAACTGTTCCTGCCGGAGAAGGTCGGCGAGCAGGTGAATTTCGCCCCCTACCGTGAAGAGCTTGAGACGGATCTGACTGTGCTCAAGACAGTCAAATCTCCCAAAGATGTATTTTTTCCTCAGAGTGAGAACCTCTATACCTGCGTAGAGAAGGACCGCAAGATCACCATCAAGCCCGAGAAGCTTCAGGAGCAGAAATTCGTGGTATTCGGCATGCGTCCCTGTGATGTGAAGGGCGTTCAGGTACTGGATAAAGTCTTCCTGGCAGATCCAGTGGATACCTTCTATGCAGCCAGAAGAGAGCACGGAACTATCGTTTCCCTGGCCTGCGGCGAACCCGAGGAGACCTGTTTCTGTAAGGTCTTCGGCGTGGACTGCACCGAGCCGGAGACGGCAGCAGAAGGTCTTGTGGATGTGGCTGCCTGGTTTGTTGAGGATACTCTCTATCTCAAAGCCGTTACGGAAAAAGGAACGGCTCTTCTGGAAGCTGTGAAAGATGTTCTCACAGAGGCAGAGAACACAGACGAAGCAAAGGTGGAGGCTCAGAAAGAGACTGTCCGCGCCATCGTGGAGAAACTTCCCTACACCCATCTTTCCCTGGAAGGCTGGAACGGGGATGACATGATGGAAAGATTCAATTCCCCTGTCTGGGAGGAGCTTTACCATCCCTGCCTGGCCTGCGGTACCTGTACCTTCGTGTGCCCTACCTGTCAGTGCTATGATATCAAAGATTACGATACCGGACATGGCATCCAGCGTTACCGCTGCTGGGATTCCTGCATGTACTCCGACTTTACGATGATGGCTCACGGCAACAACCGTAACAGCCAGATGCAGCGTTTCCGTCAGCGTTTCATGCACAAGCTGGTTTATTTCCCGGCAAACAACAACGGCATGTATTCCTGCGTAGGCTGCGGCCGCTGTGTGGAGAAATGTCCTTCATCCTTAAATATCGTAAAGGTCATCAAGGCCTTTGAAAAACAGGGAGGTGCCAAAGAATGAGTGAATGTACCTGTCATACAAACTATACCCTGGACACCCTGATCCCGAAGGTTGGCGTGATCACCGATATCCGTCAGGAGACTCCGGATGTCAAAACCTTCCGCGTGGAAGCACCCGAGGGAGGCAAGCTTTTTGAGCATATGCCGGGCCAGTGCGCGATGATCTGCGTGCCGGGCGTCAGCGAAGGAATGTTTTCCATTACTTCTTCTCCGACGGTAAAAGAGTACCAGGAATTCAGTATCAAAAAATGCGGAAAGCTAACGGATTATCTCCACAGCCTCAATGTGGGCGATGAGATCACCGTCCGCGGACCTTACGGAAATCATTTCCCGGTGGAGACAGAACTGAAGGGTCAGAACCTTCTCTTCATCGCCGGTGGTATCGGACTGGCTCCGCTCCGTTCCGTTATCAACTATGTGCTTCACAACAGAGAGAATTACGGTACGGTGGATATTTTATACGGTTCCCGTTCTGCAGACGATCTGGTTCAGTTAAAAGAGATCCAGGAAGTCTGGCAGAAAGCTCCGGGTGTCAACGTATACCTGACCATTGACCGGGAGCAGGAAGGATGGGATGGCCATGTGGGCTTCGTTCCTTCCTATCTGAAAGAGATCGGCTTTTCAACGGACAAAACCGCACTTCTCTGCGGACCGCCAATCATGATTAAATTCGTGCTGGCCGGTTTAAAAGAGATGGGCTTCTCCGAGGAGCAGGTATACACCACACTGGAGCTCCGTATGAAATGCGGTATCGGAAAATGCGGCCGCTGCAATGTAGGCTCCAAATATGTCTGCAAAGATGGCCCTGTATTCCGTTTCGATCAGCTGGACGAGCTTCCGAATGAGTATTGATATAGAAAGGACTGGAACCCAAAATGGAAAATAATATGGTAAACGTATATTTTTTCGGTAAAAAATACAGTGTTCCCGCAGATCTCACCATCATGACCGCCATGGAGTATGCCGGATACACCTTAAAGAGAGGCTGCGGCTGCCGTCACGGCTTCTGCGGCGCCTGTGCAACCATCTACCGCATCAAGGGAGAGAATGAGCTGAAAACCTGTCTGGCCTGTCAGACCCAGGTACAGGAAGGCATGTATGTGGCAAGCATTCCCTTCTTCCCCACCGACAAGAGAACTTACAATATCGAAGATCTGAAACCCAACCAGCAGGTGATGATGGAACTCTATCCGGAGATCTACAGCTGCATCGGCTGTAATGCCTGTACCAAAGCCTGCACCCAGGATCTGAACGTTATGCAGTATATCGCATACGCCCAGAGAGGCGAGCTTGAGAAATGTGCGGAGGCTTCCTTCGACTGCGTAAGCTGCGGCTGCTGTTCCGTGCGCTGCCCGGCTGGAATTTCCCATCCGATGGTAGGCCTTCTGGCCAGACGTCTGACCGGAAAATACATTGCTCCGGAAGCAAAACATCTGACCAAACGTGTGGAAGAGATCCACGAAGGCAAGTATGACGATCTGATCGAGCAAATCATGCAGAAACCGATCACAGAAATGCAGGAACTTTACAATAGCAGAGAGATTGAGAAATAGGGAGGGCGTAAAACATGTATGCACCATATCCAGAAAATATGATGGAATCCATCAAAAAGGTAGAGGCTACAAGAGCGGAGCGTATGGCAACAGAGCCGAGACGTCTCACCGCTGAGGAGAAGGACGCTCTTCTTGAAAAATTCCATCCTGATTATAACCCGAATGCATTTGCAGAGATCAAAGTAGGTCCGAATAAAGGTCAGAAGGCTCCGTTGGAGCTGGCAGAAATGCTTCATTCCACCAGCCGTCTGATGAATGAGAAGATCGATCTTACAAAAATCGATTATGACGTGGATGTGCTGGTGATCGGCGGCGGCGGAGCAGGCTCTTCCTGTGCCATTGAGGCCCACAATGCAGGCGCTGATGTTATGATCGTCACGAAGCTTCGTATCGGTGATGCCAATACCATGATGGCAGAGGGCGGCATCCAGGCAGCTGACAAGGAGAATGATTCTCCGGTACAGCATTATCTGGACTGCTTCGGCGGCGGCCACTTCGCAGCAAAACCGGAACTCGTAAAGAGACTGGTTATGGAAGCTCCGGATGCCATCAAATGGCTGAACGGGCTCGGCGTTGAGTTTGATAAAGCAGAAGACGGAACCATGATTACGACTCACGGCGGCGGAACCTCCAGAAAGAGAATGCACGCTGCAAAAGACTATTCCGGATCTGAGATCATGCGTACCATCCGTGACGAGGTCATCAACCTTGGCATTCCGGTGGTTGAGTTTACTTCCGCTGTCGAGCTTCTGAAGGACGAAAAAGGCCAGGTAGCCGGTGCGGTTCTTCTGAACATGGAGACCGGTGACTACTCCGTTGCAAGAGCAAAGACCGTTGTCATTGCAACCGGCGGCGCAGGAAGAATGCATTACCAGGGCTTCCCGACCTCCAACCACTACGGTGCAACCGCAGACGGACTGGTACTTGGTTACCGGGCAGGCGCAGGCCTTCTTTATCAGGATTCCATCCAGTACCATCCGACAGGCGCCATTTATCCGTCCCAGATCCTTGGCGCTCTGGTAACGGAGAAGGTTCGTTCCGTTGGCGCACAGCTGGTCAATGCAAACGGAGAAGCTTACATTCATCCGCTGGAAACCCGTGACGTCAATGCTTCCGGCGTTATCCGTGAGTGCCAGGAAGGCCGCGGCGTGGAAGTACCGGGCGGACTTAAGGGCGTATGGCTCGATACTCCGATGATCGAGATCCTCGGAGGCGAGGGAACCATCGAGAAGAGAATCCCGGCTATGTTCCGTATGTACATGAACTACGGCATTGATATGAGAAAAGTTCCCATCGTGATCTATCCGACCCTTCACTACCAGAACGGTGGCCTGGATATCGACGGAGACGGCTTCTCAACCGCAATCCCGAATCTTCTGGTTGCAGGAGAGGCAGCCGGTGGAATCCACGGAAGAAACAGACTGATGGGCAACTCTCTTCTGGATGTCATTGTATTCGGAAGAAATGCCGGTAAGAAAGCAGCTGCAAAATGCAAAGAGGTAGAACTTGGTACCCCGAACTTGAATCATGTGACAGAATATGCAGAGGAGCTGAAAGAGGCAGGCCTTGACACCCATAAGGTATCTCCGATGCTGCTTCCGAACTATGCCCGTCACGAACAGCGCTAAAAATAGAAAAAAGAAGGGAGCTTACCAAAATGCGTGAAGTAGAAGTAAGCAGACTTACAGATGTCATCGAAAAACTCTGTATCGAAGCAAATGAACATCTTCCCAAAGACGTAAAAGACGCCATTACAACCTGCCGTGCCTGCGAGGACGGCGAGATTGCCAAAGGTGTTCTGGACGATATCATTAAAAACTTTGACATTGCAGATCAGGAGTGTGTACCCATCTGCCAGGATACAGGAATGGCCTGTGTTTTCCTGGAAATCGGACAGGATGTACATTTCGTTGGAGGAGATCTCACCGATGCCATCAACGAGGGCGTACGCCGCGGATATACAAACGGCTACCTTCGCAAATCTGTCGTAAAAGACCCGGTTCGCCGTGGAAACACTGGCGATAACACACCGGCCATGATTTACACAGAGATTGTTCCCGGAGAAAATGTGAAAGTCACTGTTGGCCCGAAAGGCTTCGGAAGCGAGAACATGAGTATGATCCGTATGTTCAAACCCTCCGCTGGCCTTCAGGGAATCAAAGACTTCATTCTGGAAGTGGTAGAGACCGCAGGCCCCAACCCCTGCCCGCCGATGGTAGTCGGAGTTGGTATCGGCGGAACCTTTGATAAATGTGCCCTTCTTGCAAAGAAAGCACTGATGCGTCCGCTGGATTCCCACAATCCGGATCCGTTTTATGCAGATCTTGAGGATGAGATGCTTGAAAAAGTCAACCAGCTTGGTATCGGACCTCAGGGCTTTGGCGGAAAGACCACAGCCATCGGACTGAACATTGAAACCATGCCCACTCATATTGCCGGTATGCCCTGTGCAGTCAATATCAACTGCCATGTGACACGCCATAAAACGGAGGTGATCTGATCATGGAGAGAAGACATATCACCCTTCCTCTGACCGAGGAACTGGCTAAAACCCTTCACGCAGGAGATCAGGTGCTCCTGACAGGTACCATTTATACATCCAGAGACGCAGGCCACAAGAGAATGTGCGAGGCTCTGGCAAGAGGAGAGAAGATTCCCTTTGACCCGACAGACGCGACGATCTACTATGTAGGTCCGACCCCGGCAAAACCCGGCGCAGTCATCGGTTCCGCAGGTCCGACCACCAGCGGACGAATGGACGCTTACGCCCCCACCATGATGTCTGTGGGAGCCAGAGGCATGATCGGTAAGGGAGCCCGTCTTCCGGAGGTTGTGGAAGCCATGAAGAAATACAGCGGCGTTTACTTCGGAGCCATCGGCGGAGCTGGCGCTCTCCTGGCAAAATGTATCAAAAAAGCAGAGCTTATCGCGTATGAAGATCTGGGCGCAGAGGCACTCCGGAAGCTTTATGTGGAAGATATGCCCCTGGTAGTCATCATTGACTGTGAGGGCAACGACCTTTACAAAGAAGGAAGAGAAGCCTACTTGGCAAATAAGAAATAATCGGGTAAAATAAAAAAGCCTGGCTTCCCATTCGGCGGCCAGGCTTTCAAAAAATACTTAGATAGGAGTCTTTATTATGCAGCAACAGCACAACGGGCAGGAAGAAAAATCCAGTCAGTTTCAGGATCACCTTCATCTTTTTGATGATGAAAATGAACGGCAGATGTCAGAAGCTTTTCGTAACAGCGCATTTCTGGCATTGTCCGGCGGTTTTCAGGATGCTTATACCTATAATGTCCGAAATGAAGTATTTTCCAATGCACAGACCGGAAACGTCGTGCTTATGAGCCAGCATCTCATGGCAGGAGAGTGGATGAACGGACTGCGGTATCTGCTTCCCGTTCTGTCCTTTGCCATTGGTGTCTGGGTGGCGGAGAAAATCCAGGGAAAATACCGTTACTCAAAGAAACTTCACTGGAGGCAGGGCATTCTTCTCCTGGAGATCCTTCTTCTTTTTATTGTTGGCTTTGTGCCGAGAGAACTGGATATGCTGGCGACCACACTGGTATCCTTTGCCTGTGCCATGCAGGTACAGAGCTTTCGGAAGGTGCATGGTTATTCCTACGCCAGTACCATGTGCATCGGAAATCTGAGAAGCGGTACGGCGGCTATTTCCGCTTACTTCCGCGAACATAAAACGGATGATATCCGAAAAGCCTTCTATTACTTCGGAATTATTCTTCTTTTTGCAGTGGGAGCAGGTCTTGGCGGAAATCTTTCCATCCATTATGGAATCCGGATGATCTGGGTATGCTGCGGATTTTTACTGATCAGTTTCCTCATGATGTTTTATGAAAAGATATGAATTCCCGAAAAATTTATATTTTGTTAAAAAAAAATCAAAAAAAATTTATTGCTTTTGCGAGTTAAATATGTATAATATAAAAAGGGAAACGAGGAGTTCGTTTCCTGATGAATAATGAAAAGCCTGCTTTATTTGGCAGGTGGTCATATTACTATGAAAGAAAAGAGGTTAAATGTAAGATGGCAGAGATCAATTTAAGCAAGTATGGCATTACCGGAACCACAGAGATCGTATATAACCCTTCTTATGAAACTTTATTCGAAGAGGAGACCAAAGCAGGTCTGGAAGGATACGAAAAAGGACAGGTCAGTGAGCTGGGCGCAGTAAATGTTATGACTGGCATCTATACAGGCCGTTCTCCTAAAGACAAATTCATCGTTATGGATGAGAATTCCAAAGATACGGTATGGTGGACATCTGACGAGTATAAGAACGACAACCATCCGGCAAGCCAGGAAGCATGGAAAGCCGTTAAGGAGATCGCACAGAAAGAGCTCTCCAACAAGAGACTGTTTGTTGTAGATGCTTTCTGTGGTGCGAACGCAGATACCCGTATGGCAATCCGTTTCATCGTTGAGGTTGCTTGGCAGGCTCACTTTGTAACCAATATGTTCATCCGTCCGACAGAGGAAGAACTGAAAGACTTCGAGCCGGATTTCGTAGTTTACAACGCTTCCAAAGCAAAAGTTGAGAATTATAAAGAGCTGGGTCTGAATTCTGAGACCGCTGTTATGTTTAACATCACCAGCCGTGAGCAGGTTATCGTAAACACCTGGTACGGTGGAGAGATGAAAAAAGGTATGTTCTCCATGATGAACTACTACCTGCCGCTGAAGGGCATCGCTTCCATGCACTGCTCTGCAAACACCGATAAGAACGGTGAGAACACCGCTATCTTCTTCGGTCTGTCCGGAACAGGTAAGACCACCCTTTCTACCGACCCGAAACGTCTCCTCATCGGTGATGACGAGCACGGCTGGGATGACAAGGGCGTATTCAACTACGAGGGTGGCTGCTACGCAAAAGTTATCAACCTGGATAAAGATTCCGAGCCGGATATCTACAATGCCATCAAGAGAAACGCTCTTCTTGAGAACGTAACCCTGGACGAGAACGGCAAGATCGATTTCGCTGATAAGAGCGTAACCGAGAATACCCGTGTATCTTATCCGATCAACCACATTCAGAACATCGTTCGCCCGATCTCTTCCGCACCGGCAGCTAAGAATGTAATCTTCCTGTCTGCAGATGCATTCGGTGTACTTCCGCCGGTATCTGTACTGACTCCGGAGCAGACTCAGTACTACTTCCTGTCCGGCTTCACTGCAAAACTTGCAGGAACCGAGCGTGGAATCACCGAGCCGACCCCGACCTTCTCTGCTTGCTTCGGACAGGCTTTCCTGGAGCTGCATCCGACCAAATACGCAGAAGAGCTCGTTAAGAAAATGGAGAAGAGCGGAGCAAAAGCATACCTGGTTAACACCGGATGGAATGGTACCGGCAAACGTATCTCCATCAAAGATACCCGTGGTATCATTGATGCAATCCTGAATGGAGATATCCTGAAAGCAGAGACCAAGAAGATCCCGTTCTTCAACTTCGAGGTTCCGACAGCGCTTCCGGGTGTTGATTCCCATATCCTTGACCCGAGAGATACCTACGCTGACGCTTCCGAGTGGGAGACCAAAGCTAAGGATCTGGCTGCAAGATTTGTTAAGAACTTCGCTAAATACGAAGGAAATGCAGCTGGTAAAGCTCTTGTTTCTGCTGGTCCGCAGGCTTAATGACAGATCAAACAAAATAGATGATATTTTACCGGGTGCGGATTTTCCGCACCCGGATTTTTTTCCCTTTTTTAACCGGATCGGAAAGAAAAAAGGATTGCGGAATATCTTCTGAATGGGATAACAAGATTTCTGATAAAAACTCTCAGTTACGTATCTTTTTTTCGGGTGAGAAATGCGTTACACTTAGTTAGTAAAAACTAACATTAAAAAGTGATGGTTCATCAGAACCGGTTGAAAGAAAAGGGAGGATCAGATGTTTCTGGAAATACATGAGTTACGAAAGAGCTTTGGAGTGGGAGAAAACCGGACAGAAGTCCTGAAAGGACTGGATTTTTCTGTGGAAAAAGGAGAGATCTGCGTGCTTCTGGGACCCTCCGGTTCCGGAAAATCCACACTTCTGAACATTATCGGCGGCATTGACGAGGCTGACGGCGGCTATATCAGCATCAATGGGGAAAAGATGGAAGAGATGAAGGAGAAGGCGCTGACAGAGTACCGTCGGAGACACTTAGGGTATGTCTTCCAGATGTACAATCTGATCCCCAACCTGAATGTAAAAGAAAATATTGAGGTGGGGGCTTACTTAAGAGACAGTCCGCTGGATATCGACGAGCTGCTTCACACACTGGGGCTCTATGAGCACCGGCATAAGCTGCCAAACCAGCTCTCCGGCGGCCAGCAGCAGCGGACCAGTATCGGACGGGCCATTGTGAAAAATCCTGATATTCTTCTCTGTGACGAGCCTACAGGAGCCCTGGATTATCACACTTCCAAGGAAATCTTAAAGCTCATTGAGGATGTAAACCGAAAATATGGAAATACGGTCATCATGGTCACCCACAACGATGCTATCAAAAACATGGCGGACCGGGTAGTGAAGCTTCGGGATGGCCAGATCCGGAAAAACTATGTGAATGAGACAAAGATTGCCGCCGGCGATCTGGAATGGTGAGGCGGCTATGAAAAGAAAAATGAAAAATCCGCTCTGGAAGCGGCTTCCACGGGAACTTGTGGGGGATATCGGAAAATATCTGGTGATCTTTCTTTTCATGACGGCAAGCATCGGTTTCGTGTCCGGCTTTCTGGTGGCAGACAAGAGTATGCTAGATGCTTACAGGGAGAGTTTCCCAAAATACAACATTGAAAACGGAAACTTCACGCTGGACAGCCAGGCCACGGAGGAAAAACTGGCAGAGCTGGAACAGGAAGGGGTGACGATCTACGAAAACTTCTATCTGGATGAGCCGGTGGATGTGGATCAGGATGGTCAGGAAGACGGGACCGTTCGTATTTTCAAAAACCGGGAAGAAGTGAATCAGGTTTGCCTGATGAAAGGAGAGTTTCCTGTAAAAACGGATGAAATTGCCATTGACCGCATGTATGCGGATAACAATTCTCTCCAGGTAGGCGATACAATCAGGATGGATACGAAAGAAATGAAGATCACCGGTCTGGTGGCACTTTCTGATTACAGTGCATTGTTTTCGGATCCGAAGGATCTGATGTTTGATTCTGTGAAATTTGGCGTGGGAGTTCTGACACCGGAAGGTTTTTCCTCTTTTTCAGACACACATATGAAGTATTGTTATTCCTGGATTTATGAAGAAGAGCCGGCAGATGAGATAGCGGAAAAAGAAAAAGCAGATGCATTTCTTGATGTACTGGCAGCAAAAACAGACATCAGCGGTTTTCTGCCAAGGTATCTGAATCAGGCCATCCGTTTCACCGGAGATGATATGGGCAGCGATAAGGCCATGGTAGAAGTCCTGCTTTACATTCTGATCGCGATCATGGCTTTTGTTTTTGCCGTGACTACAAATAATACGATCCAGAAGGAGTCTGCCGTCATCGGAACGCTGCGGGCCTCCGGTTATACGAGGAGAGAGCTGCTGATCCACTATATTTCACTGCCGGTTCTGGTGACAATCCTGGCAGCTCTGTTCGGAAATGTTCTGGGCTATACGGTATTCAAAGGGATTGTGGCAGACATGTATTACGGAAGCTATAGCCTTCCTACCTACGAGACACGCTGGAATGCGGAAGCTTTTCTTTTAACAACGGCTGTTCCGTTTCTGATCATGATGATCATAAATGTCGTTCTGATCCATGGAAAACTGAAGATATCGCCTCTTCGCTTTCTGAGAAAGGATCTTGGAAGCATACGGCGAAGAAAAGCCGTGCGTCTTCCAAAACTTCCGTTTTTTGATCGATTTCGCATTCGGATCGTGCTTCAGAACCGGGCAAGCTATCTGACGCTTTTTATCGGCATTGTGTTTGCCAACGTGCTGCTTCTTTTCGGTATGATGATGAGGCCGCTCCTTTCCCATTACCAGGAAGAAACTATCAACAATATGCTGGCAAAATACCAGTATATCTTAAGTGTGCCCGACGAACTAGATGTGGAAGAAAACTCTCTTCTGGGTATGGTGCAGAAGCTTTTGCTGCCGTCTCTTGAGACGGAGAATGAAAATGCGGAGAAATTCTGTATGGAGTCCTTGAAGATGATCCCGGAAAAAGAGGAGAAGGACGGAGAAGCCATCACGATCTATGGCATCGAACCGGACAGTAAATATGTGGACGCTGATTTTTCCGGCCTTTCAGAAAATGGTGTGCTCTTAAGTGATGGTTTTCAGCAGAAATACGGGATTAAAACCGGCGATACGATTACCCTGAAGGAGCCATACGGAAGCAAGACCTATGAGTTTCAGGTGGGAGGCTTCTATGATTATCCGGGGGCACTGGCCTTCTTTACGACGGCGGAGAACTTCCGGACTCTTTTTGATAAGAAAGATACGTATTTCAACGGGTATTTCTCTGATGAAGAGCTGACAGACCTTGACGATGACTATGTGTCCACCACGATCACTCAGGATGATCTGACCAAGGTTTCCCGCCAGCTGGATGTTTCTATGGGAGAGATGTTCCAACTGTTCAACGTGTTCTCACTGATTCTCTTTGCCCTGCTGATCTATCTTCTGACAAAGCTCATCATTGAGAAAAATGCCTCATCCATTTCCATGGTGAAGATCCTTGGCTATAAAAACAGGGAGATCGTAAGTCTGTATCTGGTAAGCACTACCTGGGTCGTGATCTTCTCTGTTCTGGCAAGCTTTTTCATCGCCACCGAGCTGATCAAAGAAATCTATGTATTTATGATGTCCGAGTACAGCGGCTGGCTGACTCTCTACATTGAGCCTGCGATCTATGGAAAAATGTTTGTTTTGGGCATGCTGGTTTATGCTCTTGTAGCTGTCTTGCAGTTCCGGAGTATTAAAAAGATCCCAATGGATGAAGCGCTGAAAAATACGGAATGACAATTTTTTAAATCAGAAAAGCTCCCGGCAGCCGTTTTTTCTGCATAAAGCAGTCAACGGCTAGCGGGGGCTTCTCTTTTCCATCGAAAACGAGGAATCCGTGTAAAATACAGTGCTTTTTTCCTAAACATTGCTGTCATCCAGAGAAAGATTCTGCCGGATGATGCTCTTTACCGTTTCATACAGATACGGTTTCAGCTCCTCGATGGGTTTGGGCTGATTGTAGAGAATAGAATTATAGCTCGTTCCGCTGATGAGCTCGATGATCATATAGATCATGATCTCCGGATCATTGAAATGCAGCCCGGATTCTTCCAGTAATCGGCAATAATCTTCGTAGATGTTTTCCTGACCATCCTCCGGAGCATCGATCAGGGAGTTTTTGAAAAGTGCCCAGCTTAAATGTTTGGAAATAAAAAAGACCAGAGAATGGTCTTTCTGGAACTGCGTAAGAATGTGGTCGATAATGAAAATGATCTGTTCCTCAAAGGCTTTGATTTCCGTATTTAAAAGAGCGTTGTAAGCATTGGAGAAGACCTGAATTGCTTTATGGGAGATAAGTTTGTTCCTGAGGTCATACTTATCAGTGAAATAAAGATAGAAGGTTCCCTTTGCCACACCTGCCTGATTTACGATGTCGGAGATGGAGGTCTTATGAAAGCCGTTTTCCATGAAAAGTCCAAAAGCAGCATCCAGAAGAGAGTCTTTTTTCTGCTTCTTGTTTTGATCAACTTTTCTCATTAGATAATTCCTCCGCTCCTTTTTTGCCCATTATAACATATTGTTGAGGAAAAAGTATTAAGATTTTCTAAAAAATATTGACTATCAGTCAGTTTTAGTGTATAAGATTAAAAGTGACCGATAGTCATAAATAAATACAACAGGAAAACATTTATTATAGAAAAAATCAGATCAGGAGGATGTCTTATGAACCGTAATCGGAAATGGAAAAAAGCGGTCGCTTCTACGACAGCTGTTATGTTAAGTGCATGTATGGTAGGGATGCCGGTGCTGACGGCAGACAGTGCAGCTCCGGAAAAAGAGGAAACCGTTTATGTAAATATGGATGCATCTGGTAATGTAGAGAAGATCACAGTCAGTGACTGGCTGAAAAATAACAGCCAGTCCGCAGAGCTGAGTGACAGTTCTTCTCTGTCTGATATTAAAAATGTCAAAGGGGATGAGACCTTTACCCAGGATGGCGAGAAACTGACCTGGCAGGCAGATGGTTCCGATATTTATTATCAGGGTACGACCGATAAAGAACTTCCGGTTACCGTAAAACTGACCTATTATCTGGATGGTCAGGAGATTTCTCCGGAAGATCTGGCCGGTAAAAGCGGAAAAGTAAAGATCCGTATCGATTATACGAATAACCAGAAAGAGACAGTAAAGATCAATGGGGAAGACCGTGAGATCTACACTCCGTTTGCCATGATCTCCGGAATGATCCTTTCTCAGGAAAATTTCAGTAATGTCAAGGTGACTAATGGTAAGGTGATCTCTGACGGAAGCAGAAATATCGTTGTAGGTGTGGCTCTGCCGGGACTTTCCGATAGCATTGGCCTTTCAGATACCGAGGATCTGAAAGATATTGATATCCCGGAATACGTAGAAGTAGAAGCAGACACCACAAACTTCAAACTGGATATGACGGCAACGGTAGCAACGACAGGTGTTCTTGAGGATCTGGGAATTGAAGATCTGGATGATCTGAAAGATTTGAAGGATTCACTGGATGAACTGACTGAGAATTCTCTGAAATTAGTAGATGGAAGCAGCGATCTGGCAGACGGAACCAGTGATCTGAAAGATGGTGTGGATGAGCTTGCAGATGGCGTGAGTGATCTTTCTGACGGTGCTTCTGATCTTTATGATGGAGTGAAAAAGGTAGATGACGGAGCCGGTGATCTTCAGAAAGGAGCCGGACAGCTGGCAGATGGAGCCGGTGATCTCCAGGATGGAGCCAAACAGCTGGCAGATGGAACGAAAACACTGGCAAGCGGAGCCGGTGACCTTCAGAGCGGAGCTTCTCAGCTTCAGACGGGAGCCGGAAATCTTCAGAGCGGAGCCGGAAGTCTCCAGACCGGTGCACAGAGCCTGGCAACAGGAGCCGGTACGTTGAAGACCGGAGCATCTGATCTTTCTGACGGAGCTACAGAGCTCAGCAATGGCTTGAATACCCTGAAAACCAAATCCAAAACACTGGTAGACGGCATCAACAAACTGAACGATGGAAAAGGTGCCCTGATCAATGGAATGGATACACTGGTAAAAGGGATCACATCTGCAGATACCGGAGCAAAGAATCTGAAGAGCGGTGTGGATACCTATACCAAAGGTGCCGACACTCTGGCAGACGGAGTCAGTGCTTATGTGACAGGAGCAGGTCAGTATACAGGAGCAGTTGATTCTTATCTGAGCGGCGAAGAAACACTGAACACAGGAGTACAGAATTTTGCAAGCCAGGCAGGAACACTGCCTGCTTCCCTGAAATCCCTGTACGGTGCGATCAGCAGCGCAAAAACAGGAAGTGATGCCCTGGCAGATGAAGAGACGACCACAAAGCTGACAACAGGAAGCAAGGCGGTATCAGACGGGATCACCAGTCTGAACACCAGCATCAATGATATCTTGAAGGACATGAAAGAAAACGGAGGAGAACTGCCCAGCAGTACAGAGATCGCATTGCTTCAGACGCTGATCTCTTCTACAGAAACACTGCTGGAAACCAGCATTGCGACAGAGTCTACTCTGGTTGCGGATCTTCAGAATGCCCTGTCTGCTGCCGCTGCCTATGAAGCGAGTGCTACCGGTGTGGCAGGAAAGGCAGTAGATACAGTGACAGGAGGAGCACTGAGCAAGGCAGTCAGTGCTTATGAGAGTCATAAGGCAACATTAAATACGGATATTGAGGCAATGAACGGTGTGATCGCCGAGCAGACCAAACTGTCTGAAACGCTGAAAGCTTCTGCTGACAGCATCAAGAAGATCGAGAACGCAAAAGATCTGACAGATAAACTGACAGAGCTTTCCGAAGCATTGACCGAACTGGAAGCCGCTACCAATGCAGAAAGTGATCTTCAGACAGGGGCAGCTGCAGTGGCAGACGGTGTGACAACCTATGTAGGCGGTGCGAAAGCACTGAATACAGGTCTGACCGCACTGGAGAAGGCAGCCGCTCCGCTGAACAGCAGCTCCGATACGCTCGCAGCCGGAATGAAGAGCCTGACTGAGGGAGCAGCCGCACTGACAGCTAACAACAGTGCTCTGAAAACGGCCGGAAGCAGCCTTTCCACAAACGGAACAACACTCAACACCGGAGCTTCTACGCTGAAAGGCAGCAGCAAGGATCTGCGAGAAGGAGCAAAAACGTTATACGGTGGAACGAGCAGCCTGAAGACCGGAGCCACTCAGCTGAAGGAAGGTGCCGATGCGCTTTCCGGTGGTTTGAGTCAGCTGGCTGCCGGAGGCAAAACGTTAAAGAGCGGTATCAATACGCTTGCAAAGGGTGGAAAAACGCTTGCAAAAGGAGCTTCTTCACTGAAAACCGGAACGGAAAACTTAAAGAGTGGTGCTGACACGTTAAAGAGTGGAACGGATACGCTGAAGAGCGGAACCGATACCTTAAAGAGCGGCGTCAACAGTCTGAAGAGCGGAACCGATACACTGAAGAGCGGAGCCGACAGCCTGAAAGACGGAGCAGGCACGTTAAAAGACGGAACGGATACACTGAAAGACGGAGCAGATACCTTAAAGAGCGGAACCGATACCTTAAAAGACGGAACCAGTCAGCTGCTTAACGGAGCCGGTGATCTGAAGGATGGTGTAGGTGATCTTTCCGATGGCGTGGATGATCTGAAGGATGGTGCAAAAGATCTGAATGACGGTGCAGAAGAACTCCGGGATGGCATGAAGGAATTTGATGAGGAAGGTATCCAGAAGCTGAATGAGGCTTATGAAGACAACATTGAGGTCCTGATCGACCGCCTGGATGCGGTGCTGAATGCAGACAAAGCATACAAGACGTTTGCAGGAAGCAGCGAAGGCTGCGAGGGCAAGGTAAAATTCATCATGGAGACCGGAGCCATCGAAGCAAAAGAAGAATAAATAATTATTATAGAAAGAACTCCTCCCAGGCGGCGGCTTCCGGAGGAGTTCTTTTTACAATTGAAATGACGGAGGGTCATCTGACAAGACGCTGCAAAGTCTGTGCTTTCCTTGCTTGCTATTCAACAGGACATGCGTTATAATAAACTAAGTATAACAACGAGAAAGAAAGGACGAAACAGAATGGACGATTTTAGAGAATGGCTTTCAGATAATCTTCGATATTTCCTGCTGGGTTTTGCAATCCTGGCAGTTGTGATCATAGCAGTGGTCGGTATCCGTATTTATCAGAGAGTGGCCGGTTCACAGAAGAAACCGACAGACAATATACGAGTGGAGTCAGAGAGCACTTCCACTGCAGGAGAAACAGAGGCAGTAACGGAAAGAACTTCTGAGAGTGAAAAGAAAGTCGTTTCTTCCGAGAAAGAAACAGAGGCAGAGACGAAAGCAGCAGAGGCGAAAGAAACAGAAAAAGAAACGGAAGCGAAAATAGCAGAGGAGACTGAAACAGAAACTTCGGAGACACATGCCAGTGAGACGCAAGCCACAGAAACAGCAGTCACAGAAACCGCGGCAACCGAAGCGGTCAGAGATCCGGGATATCTGAAAACAACGGTGACCCTGAATCTCAGAACGGAACCGGACGGTACGGTCATCAATTCTTATGCGGCAGGCCGCATCGTGAAGTTTCTTGGAAAAGAGGGCAGCTGGTACAAGGTGCTTGTAGGAGGCCGCGAAGGCTACATGAGCAGCGATTATCTGCAAGAGGTTCCGTACGAAGCCGGAATGGAGAATGAGGTGGAGACGGAGCCGCAGACAGAAGCACCGGCACCAATTTACAAGACGCTGAAGGGTGCCTGCTATTTAAGAGCCGAGACCAGCAAAGAATCGCAGATCCTCGGCACCTACATGGCTGGTACGACGGTACAGTTCCTGGAGGATGTCGGAGGCTGGTATAAAGTATCCGTAGACGGAATGACCGGATATATGGGCGCACAGTTTTTCTAAGGCCAGAAAGCAGACTATTGTAAAGAAATTTACGTAGTCTGTTTTTTTGTGCTTTTGTGAGGGAAAAAGAGCATTCTCTTTCCGACTGCTGCAGAAGCGAAAACTTAAAAAAGCATGAACTGCTTGCAAGAGTTGTAAAATCCATGTAAAATAATCTGACAGAGAAGCCTCTGTGCGGAAAAAAAGGCTTCTACAATAAAAAAGAGGGCGAAGAAATGAAGAGAGTCTTATTTATTGTAAATCCAAGGTCAGGAAAAGGCACCATAAAGTATCACATTCTGGATATTCTGGATATTTTCAGCAAAAAAGACATGGATCTGACGGTACATATCACACAGGCACGGCTGGACGCCTGTAATATAGCTATGGAAGAAGGAGGCAGGTATGATCTGGTGGTCTTAAGCGGCGGGGACGGAACCCTGGATGAGGTGGTTTCCGGACTGATGCAGGGCGGTCATGACACTCCGATTGGATATATCCCGGCGGGCAGTACGAATGATTTTGCCAGCAGTCTGAAGCTGCCGTCGAGGATGGGAGATGCAGCGCAGATCGCTGCGACAGGAACTCCCAGACATTTTGATGTGGGGGCTTTTAATGACCGGTATTTTATCTATATTGCAGCATTCGGTCTTTTCACGGATGTGGCTTATCAGACCAGTCAGGAAGCGAAAAATGTACTGGGTCACATGGCATATCTGCTGGAAGGGGCCAAACGGCTTTTTAATATCAAAAGCTTCCATATGAAAGTACGCACGAAGGAACGGGAGATCGAAGGAAATTTTGCCTATGGCATGATTACCAATTCCGAGTCTGTCGGCGGCTTTAAAAAGATCACCGGCAATGATGTCTGCCTGGATGACGGTCTTTTTGAAGTGATTCTCATTTACCAGCCGGCCAATGTCATCGAGTTTCAGGAGATCATTACCAGTCTGATGACCGGACAGATGAATTCCCGTTTTATAGAAAACTTTAAGACGGATGAACTGGAACTGGAAGGGGATGAAGAGGTTCCCTGGACACTGGATGGAGAGGATGGAGGAGTGCATAAGAAGGTAAAAATCATCAACCGGAAACAGGCAATTCCCATCATGGTAAAAAAAGAACATAAATAATGGTTCCCTTTTTGAGATTTTTGAGTTATAATGGTTGCGACAAATTGGGCGCTCCGGAAAAAAGGTTTCAGACAGATGTCTGGAAGACAGAAAAAACCGGAAGCTTACAATAAAAATATCATTTATGGAGGTTCGCATTATGTTAGTATCTGCAAAAGAAATGCTTCAGAAAGCAAAAGCTGGTCACTATGCAGTAGGTCAGTTCAATATCAATAACCTGGAGTGGACAAAAGCAATTCTGGCAACCGCCCAGGAGTGCAATTCTCCCGTTATCCTTGGTGTTTCCGAGGGCGCAGGCAAATACATGACCGGTTACAAAACCGTTGTTGGCATGGTAAAAGGTATGATGGAAGAGATGAACATCACTGTTCCGGTAGCTCTTCACCTTGACCACGGCAGCTTCGAGGGATGCCTGAAATGTGTAGAGGCAGGTTTCTCCTCCATCATGTTCGACGGTTCTCATTATCCGATCGAAGAGAACGTTGCAAAGACCAAAGAGCTGGTTAAGATCTGCGCAGAGCACGGTATGTCTCTGGAGGCAGAGGTTGGTTCCATCGGCGGCGAGGAAGACGGCGTTATCGGTATGGGCGAGTGCGCAGACCCGAACGAGTGCAAGATGATCGCTGACCTTGGCATCGATTTCCTGGCAGCAGGTATCGGTAACATCCACGGAAAATATCCGGCAAACTGGAAGGGCTTAAGCTTCGAGACTCTTGATGCAGTTCAGAAGCTGACCGGCGATATGCCTCTGGTTCTTCATGGCGGTACCGGTATCCCGACCGATATGATCAAGAAAGCAATCTCCCTTGGCGTTTCCAAGATCAATGTAAACACCGAGTGCCAGCTTGCATTTGCAGAAGCAACCCGTGAGTACATTGAGGCAGGCAAGGATCTGCAGGGCAAAGGTTATGATCCTCGTAAACTTCTGGCACCGGGTGCTGAGGCAATCAAGAAGACCGTTAAAGAGAAAATGGAAATCTTTGGTTCCGTCGATAAAGCCTGAATATCATCTGTTTTGTCAGAAACTGTGGCATCTCTTCCCAGGAAGGGATGCCATTTTATTGAGATACGCTGTGTGATCGACTAAAGAGTATGTGGAGGAATGTGATGAGCGAAAATGTGAACGTCACCAGAATTTTTGGGGAAAATGTTTTTAATGAACATGTCATGCGGGAACGCCTTCCCAAAAAAATCTACAAGGAGCTGCATAAGACCATTGATGAGGGAAAAGAACTGGATCCCATGACAGCTGAGGTTGTGGCTTCAGCCATGAGAGACTGGGCCATGGAAAAAGGGGTAACCCATTATACGCACTGGTTCCAGCCGCTGACCGGTTTCACTGCGGAAAAGCATGATTCCTTTATTACAGCACCGGATGAGGATGGAAATGTTCTGATGGAGTTTTCCGGAAAAGAGCTGATCAAGGGTGAGCCGGATGCTTCCTCTTTCCCGTCTGGAGGACTTCGTTCCACTTTTGAAGCAAGAGGTTATACAACCTGGGACTGTACTTCGCCGGCGTTTGTCCGTGAAGATGATACGGGAGCGATCCTTTGTGTACCGACTGCTTTCTGTTCTTATACCGGAGAGGCTCTGGACCAGAAGACACCGCTGCTTCGTTCCATGGAAGCCGTACAGAGCCAGGCTTTGCGTCTGCTCCGCCTTTTTGGAAACACCACTTCACGGAAAGTATTCCCGTCTGTCGGTGTGGAACAGGAGTATTTCATTGTAGATCATGAGAAATATCTGCAGAGAAAAGACCTGATCTTTACCGGAAGAACGCTGTTCGGAGCAATGCCGCCGAAAGGACAGGAGCTGGATGACCATTACTTTGGCGTTATCCGCCAGCGGATCGGTGGCTTTATGAAAGATGTCAACAAGGAACTCTGGAAACTTGGAGTTCCGGCCAAGACACAGCATAATGAAGTAGCACCCGGGCAGCATGAGCTGGCTCCGATCTATGAAAAATGCAACGTGGCTTCCGACCATAACCAGATCATCATGGAAACACTGAAAAGAGTGGCAGAACAGCATGGTCTTCAGTGCCTGCTGCATGAGAAACCCTTTGCAGGCGTGAATGGCTCCGGAAAACACAACAACTGGTCGCTCACCACAGATGACGGAATCAATCTTCTGGATCCCGGCAAGACACCGCATGAGAACATTCAGTTTCTTCTGGTGCTCTGCTGTATCTTAAGAGCGGTAGACCGCCATGCAGATCTTTTAAGAGAATCTGCAGCGGACGTGGGAAATGACCACCGTCTGGGAGCAAATGAGGCTCCGCCGGCAATCATTTCTGTTTTCCTCGGTGAGCAGCTGGGAGATGTTCTGCGTCAGCTGGTCAACACTGGAGCAGCAGCCCACAGCTTAAAGGGCGGTCATCTTCATACGGGTGTAAAGACTCTTCCTGAGGTTTCCAAAGACGCAACAGACCGGAACCGGACTTCACCCTTTGCCTTTACCGGAAACAAATTTGAGTTCCGTATGGTAGGTTCCAGAGATTCTGTGGCAGAATGTAATGTTGTGCTGAATACCATTGCGGCAGAGGCGTTTTCCGATGCCTGTGATGTGCTGGAAAAAGCAGAAGATTTTGATCTGGCCGTTCATGACCTCATCAAGGAATATGCAACGCTCCATCAGAGGATCGTCTTTAATGGAAACGGTTATTCCGAAGAATGGGTGAAGGAAGCAGAGCGCAGAGGTCTTCCGAACATTCAGTCAATGGTAGATGCCATTCCGGCTTTGGTGACAGAGGAAACGATACAGATGTTTGAAAAATTCGGCGTCTTTACCGAGGCGGAGCTGAAGTCCAGAGCGGAGATCCAGTACGAGGGCTATGCAAAAGCCATCAATATTGAAGCGCGAGCCATGATCGATATTGCCAGCAAGCATATCATTCCGGCAGTGATGCGTTACGCCAGAAATCTGGCAGAGACTGCCAATGAGATCAAGGGAGCTGGTGCAGATGAGTCCATTCCGGTGGAGATCCTGAAGCAGCTGACCAGCCTTCTTTCCGAGGCGAGAAAAGCACTTCTGGTCCTCAAGGATGTGACCAGAACGGCCGCAGCCATGGAAGAGGGAGAGGCGCAGGCACATTATTACTACAAGGAAGTCTGCACAGCCATGACAGCACTTCGTATTCCGGTAGATGAGCTGGAAATGATCGTTGATAAAGAAGAATGGCCCATGCCTTCTTATGGCGACCTTCTGTTTGAAGTATAAAGAATAAAAAAAGAAGCGGAACAGGGATGTCAGGACCTGCTTCGCTTCTTTTTTGCCCTTCTTTACAGATGGAGCCTTTTCTGCTATCATAGGAGAGAAAAAAGTATTTGGCAGGAGATACAGAATGAAAGATGTAATGGGGATTGAAATTGAAAATTTGAGTGCCGCTTCAGCTGTCCGGCGGGTAATGGGACTTTTGGGCAGAGAACCGTTGAGCATCTGTACGGTTTTTCGGGCGGATATGCTCCTGCTTGCAGAGAAGGATGAAGAATACCGGGGATACCTGAGCCGGATGGCGCTGCGTCTTGCGGGAGATGAAGCAATCCTGAAAGCCATGGGAGAAGAGAGAAAGGAGAGGCTGGATGAGATCGAAAACCATTCCTTTCAAATACAGTTGCTGAAGGAACTTTCGGAAGCAAACTATACCGTGGCTGTTCTGACAGAGACAGAACCGGAAAAAGAAAAAACGATGGAAAATCTGAAGCGAAATTATCCGTCCCTTCCGCTGGCTGGAGCTTTTTCCATGGAAACATCGGATGATATGGATGATGCGGTGAATCATATCAATGGTCTGGATGCGGAGCTGGTCATTGCCAAGCTTCCGTCTCCGGAGCAGGAGGCGTTCATTTTCAGCAACAGAGACAGACTGAATATCCGTCTCTGGCTGGGGCTGGGTGAGGCTTCTGTTGCCGGGGAAAAAAAGGAAAAAACGGCCGGCTTTCTGGAAAACCTTTTCCTCAAACGTCTGTTTAAGAAAAAAGTGACGCAATATCAGGAAGAGAAGAACTGAAAAACTGTGAAAAAACGTAAAAAATTCACAATTTTCTCTTTCTTTTTTTGGCATTTTATATTAGAATAACAGATAGGCATTGGATTTTTCGGGGAATAGAGATTTGATGCGGGAGGTTAATATCCGGAATAAGGTATGAAGTAAAGGAGTGGCAGGGAATGATTTCAAATCAGATTTTACAGTCTACGATAGATGGACTGAAGGTGATTTCCAGAATAGATCTGAGCGTAATGGATCTGGAGGGGAATGTACTGGCAGCGACCTATCCGGAAGCAGATGAACATCATGCTTCCGTACTCTCTTTTGTAGATTCACCGGCAGACAGCCAGGTGGTGCAGGGCTACCAGTTTTTTAAGATTTTTGATGACAGTCAGCTGGAATATATCCTGGTGGCAAAGGGAAGCAGCGATGATGTTTATATGGTCGGAAAAATGGCTGCTTTTCAGGTGCAGACGCTTCTGGTCGCATATAAGGAGCGTTTTGATAAGGATAACTTCATAAAGAACCTTCTGTTGGACAATCTGCTTCTTGTGGATATTTACAACCGGGCGAAGAAACTCCATATTGATACGGAGGCACGCAGGGTGGTATTTCTTCTGGAAACAGATCATGAGAAAGACAATTCTTCTCTGGAGAGTGTGCGTACGATCCTGGGAAGCAAGAACGGTGACTTTATCACAGCGGTGGATGAGAAAAGCATCATTGTGGTGAAGGAAGTAAATGAACAGGAAGATTATGCAGATATGGAGCATATCGCCCGTCAGATCCTGGAGGCACTGGAACCGGACAAGAGAGAACATGCTCATGTGGCATACGGAACCATTGTGGAGGAGATCAAAGAGGTATCCCGCTCCTATAAGGAAGCAAGGATGGCTCTGGATGTGGGAAAAATCTTCTTCAGTGAAAGAGATATCATTGCGTACAGTTCTCTTGGAATTGGCCGTCTGATCTATCAGCTTCCGATCCCTCTGTGTAAAATGTTTATCCGTGAGATTTTTGACGGCAAGTCACCGGATGATTTTGATGAGGAGACATTGACGACCATTAATAAATTTTTCGAGAACAGCCTGAACGTTTCTGAAACATCCAGACAGCTGTATATCCACAGAAATACGCTGGTGTACCGTCTGGACAAGCTGCAGAAGAGTACAGGTCTGGATCTTCGTGTCTTTGAGGATGCCATTACCTTTAAGATCGCACTGATGGTTGTAAAATATATGAAATACATGGAAAATCTGGAATACTGATTTTCGTAACAGTTCAGAACATCAGCGAAATGAAAAATCAGACTATGCAAACTTGTTTGCAATAGGATGAATTTTTATTTCGGAATGGGCGGAACGCCCATTAGCCTCAGACAAAAGCTGCGAATGCAGCGAGAGCGCATGTAATGCGCGGGTCTGTGGCCTGTTGTTTTGAACGTCCTGAACAGTTACTGATTTTCATGAAAGAGGAGTTTGCAAGGTGAGGGGGTTTTGAATATGCCAAAGCCCTCTTTTTTTGGGTAAAGGAGTAGAAGATTGGACGAAGAAAAGAAACCACATTTCTGGAAAGGCTTTGCAGTGGGGGCAGGAGTTATGTTTCTGATCGCCGGGGCGGTATTCAGTGTTTCAAACGGGGTGCTGGACCATCTATTTTATCCTGAGAATGCAGGGGATCTTTCACTGGCTGGTCTGAAAACATCCAGAAAACTAAGTGAGCTTTCCAATGTGATCAATTATTATTATCTTGATGACATCGATGAGGAACAGGTTGAAGACTGGATGTACAAGGGTGTGATGGCCGGTCTTGAGGATCCTTATGCGGATTATTACAGTAAGGAAGAACTGAAAAGCCTGATGGAAAGCACCAGCGGTTCCTATAAAGGAATCGGAGCCATCATGACGCAGGATAAGGATACCGGGGAGATTTCTGTGGTAAAATGTTATGAAGGGACACCGGCCGCAGAGAGTGGTCTGCTTCCGGGCGACATTGTCACTGGCTTTAACGGAGAAGATACTTCCTCGCTGGATCTGACAGAGATGGTCAATGAGATCAAGACCGGAGAAAAGGATGCTATTGAGCTGACGGTCAGACGGAAAGGGGAAACGGAGGAACAGACCATCATTCTGACCCGCCGGGCTGTGGATATCCCGACGGTAACAAGTGAGATGCTGGAAAATAACATTGGTTATCTGGAGATCAGTGAATTTGATACGGTGACGCTGGAACAGTTTCAGGAGGCAAAAGCATCACTGGAAGAACAGGGCATGGAAAAACTCATCGTAGATCTTCGAAACAATCCGGGTGGAAATCTTTCTACAGTTGTGGATATTTTAAAGGAAATTCTGCCGGAGGGACTTATTGTTTATACAGAGGACCGCTACGGAGAGCGGACAGAATACAGCTGTGACGGAGAGAAGGAACTGACTATTCCGCTGGCAGTCCTTATCAATGGAGAAAGTGCCAGCGCATCGGAGATTTTTGCGGGAGCAGTAAAGGATTATGGCATTGGTACGCTGGTCGGAACCACCACATTCGGAAAAGGGATCGTTCAGCGGATCGTGGAGCTTTCCGACGGCACGGCAGTAAAGCTGACCATTGCAAAATATTATACACCAAAAGGAAATAACATCCATGAAAAAGGCATCGAGCCGGATGTGGAAGTGAAACTGGACAAAGAACTGGAGCAGCTGATCACCATACCGAAGGATCAGGATAATCAGCTTCAGAAGGCAATCGAGGTACTGGAGGAATAAAGATGCAGGAAAGATATATTTTTCGGGAAATGTTAAGTGAGATCAAGGGGCTGGCAGATCAGAAGGGAAACCGGCTGAGTCTTGATGAGATCAGGGAATTTTTTAAAAATGCACATCTGACAGAAGAACAGCTGCAGATGGTCTGTGCCTATCTGAATGAAGAGAAGATCCAGATCGAAGGGTATGAAGGAGCCGGAAAACAGGAAGCGCCGGACAAGGAAGAAGCAGGAATGATGGAGGAGAGCGACTGTCTCGAATTGTATCAGGCAGAGCTGGAAGAAATCGAGGAACTTTCCGAGGAAGAAGAATTGAAATATTTTCAGCTGGCCAGTGCCGGAGATCCTGCTGCGAAGAGCCGGCTGACGGAGCATTATCTGAGGACTGTTTATGACCTTTCCAGAACCTTTGCTTTTGGCACGGTTCCAAGAGGTGATCTGATCCAGGAAGGAAATGTGGCCCTGATGCTGGCGCTGGAAGAACTGGAGTTTTCCGGAAAACTGGAGGATTACCGGAATTTCCTTTATGAAAAGATCCGGGAAGCCATGGAAGATACTCTGAGTGAAGGACAGGATCTGAAGGATATGGGAGACAAGGTGGCTCAGAAGGTCAATCATCTGAGCGAAGCCGTTCATAATCTGGAAGAAGATCTGGAACATAAGGTTTCTGTGGAGGAACTCTCTGCTTATCTGGATATGCCGATGGAAGAGATCAAAGATATTCTTCGTATGGCCGGTGATGAGATCGATGTAAATGAATGAAAAAAATCCTGCAGCCGCACATGAGATGTGGACTGCAGGATTTTTTTGCCTAGAGATAATCTTCTTCCGGCTCTTCGTTTTCCTTCTTTGGCGGAAGATAAATATGGACACGGTCAATTCGTTTTCTGGTGACGATATCGACCACCAGCCGGATCCCGTCTTCTGTGACAATAAATTCCCCGGCTTTTGGGAGATGATCCAGATGCTCAATGATATAGCCGCCGATGGAATCGTAATCCTCTGATTCCAGATGGAGATCCAGTTTTTCATTAAGGTCATCCAGTTTGGCAGAACCCAGAACCTGGTATTCATTGTCCTGGATCCGGCGGATCGGATCCTCTTCATCGTGATCGTATTCATCCCGGATATCTCCCACGATTTCTTCCAGAAGATCTTCCAGGGTGATCATTCCCACGGTAGCGCCATATTCATCCAGTACGATGGTGAAATTGACAGAATCCTTTCTCATTTCTACCATCAGCTCAGAGGTTTTCTTATATTCATAGGTGAAATAAGGTTCACGCATGATATCGCGGATATGAAATTCTCTGGAAGGACGGACCAGGAGGAGATCTTTGATGTTGATGACTCCAACCATATTGTCGCTGTCATCCTCATAAACCGGAATACGGGTGAAACGTTCCGCACGGAAAATCTGCAGAAGCTCTTCATAGGTACTGTTGATATCTACGCATATCATATCTACCCGCGGGATCATAATATCCTTGGCGGTGGAATCGCCGAAATCAAACACGTTATTGATCATCTGGCGTTCGTCACTTTCGATGACGCCATTTTCGTGGCTGACATCCACAATGGTACGAAGTTCATGTTCTGTCATGAAGCTGGGCTTGGCATTGGGATCCACATGAAGCAGTTTCAAAAAAAGACTGGACAGGTGATTGATGATAAAAATCACCGGTGTCAGGATCTTCATGAGGAAAGAAATGATATTGGCGTAACGGAGTGCGAATTTTTCCGCATGGATGGTTGCCAGTGTTTTCGGGGTGATCTCTCCGAACATCAGTACCAGAAAGGTCAGAATACCGGTAGCGATACCTACAGCGGCACTGCCGAAGAGGTCCATGACCAGCGTGGTGGACAGAGAGGAAGCACTCAGATTGACAACGTTGTTTCCAATTAAAATAGCACTCAGCATTTTACCGGAATCTTTCCGGATTTTGAGAACTGTCTGTGCCCGTTTGTTTCCCTGCTCAGCCAGGCTCAAAAGGCGGATGGTGCTTATGGTTGTCAGAGAGGTCTCTGCGGAAGAGAAGAATCCGGACAGCACCAGCAGCAGAATCAGAGCAACCAGCTGTAGGGCAGAAGTAGAATCCAAAAAAAATCAGCTCCTTTTTTATATGGTTTTATTGAATATACAATATTTTTTTGTCGAATGCAATAAGTCAACACTATCGAAAATATATTTTAATAAATTTGTAATAAATACTTGAAAAATATTACAGAAATGTGATAAAGTATAGAACAGAATGATAAGACTGTGATGGTGAATAGCCGATCAAAGAAAAGGGAGCAGAAATTATGAAAAGCAAAAAGGGAATCCTTTTGGGAAGTATATTGGCACTGGCGCTTTCCGGAGCAGGAAATGCTTCTGTGAAAGCGGCAGAAATAGATCAGGCTTCCGCATATATATCAAAGGAAGCAGCGGATGCGCTGGAGACGGCAGAGTCAGCAGATCAGATCCAGACGCCGGAACTGGATCTGTCAGGACTTTACACGGTGGCAGGAAGTACCGTTGTTGCAGGGATCGGCATTACTTCTGAATTTGATTTTTCAGAAGCTGAGACAGAGAAGAAGCAGGAGGAGCCGGACCCCGCTTCCAAAGAGCCGGAAAGCCAGGCAGAAATGACAGAAGCGGCGAAGGATTCTGCTGAGGCTTCTGACAGGACAGGCAGCACCGAAAGCAGCAAGCCGGCAGAAACCGGGAAAAAGGTAGAGGAAACAACGTCAGAAGAGACCGGGGCGAAAGCGCAGGAAACGAAAGCAGCAGAGACGGAGAAAAAAGCGCAGGAAACGAAAGTGACAGAGACTGAGCAAAAGGTGCAGGAGACGAAGGCACCTGAGACAGAGAAAAAAGCGCAGGTAACGAAAGCGGCAGAAACAGAAAGCGCGGACGAAGCAGAGACGGAAACCGTGCTGGCTGCACAACAGAGTATCTCCGGTACGGAAAAGCCGAAGAACACGCAGACAAAGAAAGCGGAAGAGGTGGAATCGTCCGCAGAGAACAAAATCATTCAGGAATTACAGGCAGAACCGGCAGTCACAGGAGATGAGATGGACGTTGTTCCTTTTCTTCTCATGGGAGCAGCAGCAGGGCTGATCCTTTCAGGAGACCTGATCATGAAAAGAAAAACAGAAGAAGATTGAAACAAGACTCTTTTCGGAGAAGACAGCCGGAAAGAGTTTTTTTAATGCTAACAGTTCAGAATATCAGCGAAATGAAAAGGCAGGCGTCTGCAGTTCTGGATCTGACCGGTCATACATATATATGGTATGACAGGAGGGATGAAAATGGAAAATCGTTCCATTGTAAGAAAGACGGTAGTTCTTATCCGGGCACAGCTGACGGCCTGGGTGGTGACTGCTTTGCTCCTTTTACTTATGGCCCTGCTCCTTTTTAAACTGGAGCTCAATGAGAGCAAGGTTTCTCTTGGGATGAATGCGGTTTATGTGCTGTCCTGTTTTTTCGGCGGACTGGCAGCCGGAAAAGGTGGAAAAAAGAGGAAATTCCTCTGGGGACTTCTGACAGGAGCCATCTATTTCCTTGTGTTGTTTCTGTTGTCCTGGAAGACGGGGACAGAACGGGAGAGCATCCGGTCCTTTTTGCTGGCGGCGGCTCTTTGCCTGGGCGGAGGGATGCTCGGCGGAATGATCTCCTGAAAAAAGCGGGAGCGTGTGGAAAGAGCCGGCACGCTCCCGGAAAAATATCGGTGGATTTTTAAAAAAAAGTGTGATATACTTAAAATGTTTTTATGACTTCATGTCGATTCTGACAAGAGATCCCGATTGAAATAGTATTCCATTATAAATAAATCTAATTTTTTCATGTTCATGACAGACATTCCGGGCTTTTTACCTTGAAAAAGTCTGTGGACTTCTGTCGTCTTTGAACGAAGAGTATTTTTCCGTTTTAAGTACGCAGAGCATAAAGCGGTATGTAACAGTGTTGCTTTACAAAAAAGAAAGGACAGGTTGAATGACCAGAGAACAGTATAAATCTCTGCAGCTGGTTCAGCTGAAGGAACTGGCAAAATCAAGAGGACTAAAGCATATTTCCACTTTGAAAAAGGATGAGCTGATTGACCGGATGCTGGAAGAGGATGCCAGAGAATCTGAAGAAAAAGAAACAGCAGAACCGGAAGAAGCGCAGGCAGCAGAAAATGAAAAGCCGGAAGAAGAGATGAAACCGCATCAGCCCCTTCCGGTCAGCAGAAACTACAGCCGGGGACAGGAGAACACGCGTACCTATTCTTATGGGAGAAATCAGGAAAATGTCCGTAGTTTTTCTCCGAACCGGAACCGCAGCCAAGAGAACTTTTCCTATGAAAGGAACGACAGGAACCAGGAATATACCCAGGAACGCTCCGGGGAGGAAGCCCAGAATGAGGAACGTTCGGCACCGGATTTCAGCCAGCTGGATTCCGGCCAGATCGCCAGTGGTATTCTGGAAGTTATGACGGATGGTTTTGGTTTTATCCGGAGTGATAATTATATGCCGGGAGATAATGATGTGTATGTTTCTCCCTCTCAGATCCGTCGTTTTGGCTTGAAAACAGGAGATATCGTTTCCGGAAATACCAGGATCAAGACACCGCAGGAGAAATTCTGTGCTCTTATGTATGTGCAGTCCGTCAATGGCCTGCCGCCCTATATCGCATCCAGAAGGCAGAATTTTGAAGATATGACGCCAATCTTTCCGAACGAGCGGCTTCGGATGGAACGGGAAGGCAATCATATGGCCATGCGTATCGTGGATCTTGTTTCACCGGTGGGAAAAGGCCAGCGAGGCATGATCGTTTCTCCGCCGAAAGCCGGAAAAACCACTCTCTTAAAAGAGATGGCCCAGTCCATTCTCCAGAACAATCCGGAAATGCATATTATCATCCTTCTGATCGATGAGCGGCCGGAGGAGGTTACCGATATCCGGGAATCCATTGTGGGAGATCATGTGGAAGTGATCTATTCTACCTTTGATGAACAGCCCGAGCACCACAAACGGGTGGCAGAAATGGTCATTGAGCGTGGAAAACGTCTGGTAGAGCATAAAAAAGACGTTACGATCCTTCTGGACAGCATTACCCGTCTCGCAAGAGCTTATAATATGGTAGTGCCGCCCAGCGGCCGTACTCTTTCCGGAGGTCTTGACCCGGGAGCACTTCACATGCCGAAGAAATTCTTCGGAGCAGCCAGAAATATCCGGGAAGGCGGCAGTCTGACGATCCTTGCGACGGCTCTGGTAGATACGGGAAGTAAGATGGACGATGTGATCTATGAGGAATTCAAGGGAACCGGAAATATGGAGCTGATCCTTGACCGGAAGCTTTCTGAAAAGAGAGTATTCCCGGCGATCGATATTGTCCGCTCCGGAACCAGAAGAGAGGATCTTCTGCTGACACCGGATGAAAAAGAAGCCGTCGATATCATGCGGAAACAGCTGAACGGTATGAAGCCGGAGGATGCGGTGGAAAACATTCTGAATACCTTTGCAAAGACAAGGAACAACGAGGAATTTATTCAGATTGCAAGAAAACAGAAATTTATATAAAACTGTTGCAATTTAAAAAAATCCGTGTTATAATGCAATAGCTGTTTAGAGATAATAAACGGAAATGAAAAGTGATATCATTGAATGGGGGGCATTGATTCCCCTTCGATGCCATAATATGCAAGACATTGTCTGCATAAAGCGAAGGAAGAAGAGGTGAAAATCATGAAACAGGGTATCCATCCGGAATATCATCAGGCAACCGTAACCTGCAACTGCGGTAACACTTTTGTAACTGGTTCTACAAAGAACGAGATCCACGTAGAGGTTTGTTCTAAATGTCATTCTTTCTACACCGGTCAGCAGAAAGCAGCTCAGGCTCGTGGTCGTATTGATAAATTCAATAAGAAATACGGTCTTGGTGAAAACAAATAATAGTATTCCGATGGGTTGGGGTTTGAAAAAATCCCAACCTTTCTTTTTTATAACTGTTCAGAGACAGGCGGATTTCAGAGGTGGTTCTGAACGGTTGCAAAAGAATCTAAGAAAGAAGGCGAAGGATGAAATATTCAAATATCGGCGGCCAGGCAGTCATGGAAGGGATCATGATGAAAAACGGAGAGCATTACGCTGTGGCCGTACGGAAGCCGGATAAAGAAATTGAAGTAAAAGTAGAAGAGTGCCATAGTTTTATCAAAAACAAGAAGATCCTCCAGCTCCCATTTATCCGTGGTGTGTTCAACTTCGTGGATTCGCTGGTCCTGGGAATGAAGAGCCTGATGTTTTCCGCAGAATTCTTCATGGATGATGAGGAAGAAGAAAAAGAACGGAAAAAGGAAGAAAAACAGCGGAAAAAAGGCAAAGATCCGGAAAAAGAGAATTCCATTCTGCTGGGATGTACGGTTGCCTTTTCCATCGTTCTGGCGGTGGGCGTATTTATGATCCTTCCTTATTTTATTTCGCTTCTGTTTCAGCGTCTGACGGATTCCCAGCTGGTTCTTTCCATTGCGGAGGGTATCGTCAGGATCCTGATCTTTGTCAGTTATATTCTTCTGATCTCCAGAATGAAAGATATCCAGAGGACATTCATGTATCATGGAGCAGAACACAAATGCATCAATTGCATTGAGCATGGCATGGAACTGAATGTGGAAAATGTCCGTAAAAGCTCCAGAGAGCATAAGCGCTGCGGAACCAGTTTTCTTCTCATTGTCATGATCGTGAGTATTATTTTCTTCCTGTTTATCCGGGTGTCTTCGCCGGTGCTCCGGGTAGTGGTACGCCTGCTTCTGATCCCGGTGATCGCAGGTGTTTCCTATGAATTTATCCGTCTGGCAGGAACCAGTGAGAATAAACTCGTAGGGCTTTTAAGCAAACCGGGTCTTGCCATGCAGCGGCTGACGACCAAAGAGCCTACCGATGATATGATCGAGGTTGCCATTGCTGCAGTAGAAGCCGTATATGACTGGAAAAAGTTTCTGCGGGAGAATTTTGGTAAAGAATTTCCGGAGGAGAAAGAAGCATGACATATCGTTCCCTTGTGACGGAAGGAGGAAAGCTCCTTCAGGCGGCCGGTGTGGCGGAGGCAGAACTGGATGCCTGGTATCTTCTGGAATATCTGAGAAAAGAGAGAGGCAGTCGTTCGGATCGGCAGTGGTATCTTCTCTGCAGGGAAGAAGAGGCAGACATAGAGGAAGAGAAAGCCTACCGGGAGCTTATCGGACGTCGGGCAAAGAGGATCCCTCTTCAACAGATCACAGGAGAGCAGGAGTTTATGGGCTTTTCTTTTCTGGTCAATGAACATGTACTGATCCCGAGACAGGATACGGAAACTCTGGTGGAAGAAGCGATGGAGAAAACGGGGAAAGGTGACCGGGTTTTGGACATGTGTACCGGTTCCGGCTGCATTCTTCTGAGTCTTCTGAAACTGGTTCCGGGACTTTCCGGTACGGGAGCGGATATCTCGCAGGAGGCCTTAAAGGTTGCAGTGGAAAATGGAAAGAGGCTTCAGACCGAGGCCTCTTTTTTGGAGAGTGATCTGTTTGAGAAGGTGGAAGGCGTTTTTGATCTGATCGTTTCCAATCCACCGTATATTGCTTCCGATGAGATCGGTACGCTTATGGAAGAGGTAAGAGATCATGAGCCCATTGGCGCCCTGGATGGAAGTGCGGACGGGCTGGCGTTTTATCGCAGACTGGTGCAGGAGGGAAAGGATCATCTGAAATCCGGAGGATGGATGCTCTTTGAAATCGGCTGTACGCAGGCGGAAGCGGTAATGGAACTTTTGAAAAAAGGCGGTTTTCAAGAAATCTATGTAAAAAAGGATCTGGCAGGACTGGACCGGGTAGTAGGTGGAAGAAAACCAAAACAGGAGGAAAGAAAAAATGTTTGATCGTCTGGAAGATTTACTCATCCGTCTGGAAGAGATCATGAGCGAATTAAGTGAACCTTCCGTGGTAAACGATACCGCAAGATTTCAGAAGCTCATGAAGGAGCAGAGTGATCTGGCTCCGATCGTGGATGCGTATAAGGAATATAAAAAATGCAAAGAAACTGTGGAAGAAAGCCTTATGATGCTGGAAGAGGAAACCGATGAGGAAATGAAAGAACTTCTGAAAGAAGAGCTTTCTGAAGCAAAGAAACGGATCCCGGAACTTGAAAATGATCTGAAGATCCTGCTTCTGCCCAAAGATCCTAACGATGAGAAAAACGTTATTGTGGAGATCCGTGCCGGAGCCGGTGGAGATGAGGCTGCTCTTTTTGCGGCAGAGGTTTATCGGATGTATGTAAAATATGCTGAGAGCCGTCGCTGGAGAACAGAGATGATGTCGCTCAATGAGAACGGGATCGGTGGTTTTAAGGAAGTTACCTTTATGATCACCGGTCAGGGTGCGTATTCCCGGCTGAAATATGAGAGTGGTGTGCATCGCGTACAGCGCGTGCCGGAGACTGAGTCCGGAGGAAGAATCCATACTTCTACGGTGACGGTTGCGATCATGCCGGAAGCGGAGGAGATCGATTTTCATCTGGATCTTAATGAGTGTAAATTTGATGTGTTCCGTGCTTCCGGAAACGGTGGACAGTGCGTCAATACCACAGACTCTGCGGTTCGGCTGACGCATATCCCCACAGGGATTGTGATCTCCTGCCAGGATGAAAAATCTCAGCTGAAAAACAAAGATAAAGCATTGAAGATCCTCCGCTCCCGTCTCTATGAGATGGAGCTGGCAAAACGCCATGATGCGGAAGCGGAAGAAAGAAAGAGTCAGATCGGAACGGGAGACCGTTCGGAGAAGATCCGGACTTATAACTTCCCGCAGGGGCGTGTGACCGATCACCGGATCAAACTCACCCTGCACCAGATCGATGCCGTTTTAAACGGAGATCTGGATCTTGTCATTGATCCGCTCATCGCAGCAGATCAGGCAGCCAAACTGGCAAAAATGAACGAACAGTGATCCGACAGCAGAGAGTAAGGAAAAGCCTTCTCTCTGCTGTTTTTTTGTTTTGGCTTGTCAATTTTTGCGGGGAGAAGTATAATGAAGGGCAGTAGTATTTAAAAGGAGAAAAGAAATGAAAGAAAAACTGAAACAACTGGCCAATTACTACAAGCCATACCGTTTTCTGTTCTGGTCGGATATGGTGGTTGCAGTCATTGGGGCAGGAATCACCCTGGTGATTCCGCTGATCGTGCGGTACATCACAAATCATGTGATCTACCTGGAAAATCCGCTGTCCATGATCCTGAAGCTGGCACTTCTTATGTTGGGACTGGTGGTTCTTGAGGCTTTCTGTAACTTCTATCAGGCCTATTACGGACACATCATGGGAGCAAAGATGGAACGCGATATGCGGGCGGAGATTTTTGAACATTATCAGAAACTGTCGTTCCATTTTTATGATAATCAGAAAGTAGGACAGTTGCTTTCAAGGATCACGAATGACCTCTTTGAGATCAGTGAACTTCTGCATCACGGACCGGAGGATGTCGTGATCTCACTGATCAAATTTGTCGGTTCTTTTATCATTCTCTGTACCATTAATCCGGCGCTTACCCTTGTGACGTTTGCTTTTCTTCCGCCGATTCTGATCTATGCCTTTCTCTTAAATGGAAGGATGAAACGGGCCTTCAAACTGCGAAGAGAAAAAATCGCAGATATCAATACCCAGATTGAGGATAGCCTGGCGGGTATACGGGCAGTCAAATCCTTCGGAAACGAAGAGATCGAGATGGAAAAATTTGCCCAGGGAAACGAAGCCTTTGTGGACAGCAAAAGGATCAGTTACCGTTATATGGGACTGTATCATTCCGGACTCGGAGCCATGACGACGATGGTGACCATCGGTGTCCTGGTGGCCGGCTCTGTGATGATGACACATGGAAGCCTGAAACTGACAGATCTGATCACGTTTCTTCTTTATATCAATAACTTTACCGAACCGGTGAAAAAACTCATTGATTTTACCGAGCAGTTCCAGAATGGCTACACCGGTTATGAGCGTTTCCTGGAGATCATGAATGTGGATCCGGATATCAAAGACGCACCGGATGCGGTAAAACTGAAGGATGTCAAAGGAGATATCACGTTTGACAATGTTTCTTTCCGTTATGAAGAAGGGCTGGATACGGTACTGAGCCATGTTGACCTGAAGGTTCATGCAGGCGAGTATCTTGCGATCGTGGGAAGCTCCGGCGGTGGAAAAACCACACTCTGCAGCCTGATCCCGCGGTTTTACGATGTGGATGAGGGACGGATCCTGATTGATGGAACCGATATCCGTAAGGTCCAGCTGAAAAATCTCCGGGATCAGATCGGGATTGTACAGCAGGATGTGTATCTTTTTGCAGAAAATGTTATGGAAAATATCCGGTACGGCCGTCCGGATGCCACAGATGCAGAAGTGATCGAGGCGGCAAAACGGGCCAATGCCCATGAATTTATCATGGAACTGCCCAATGGTTATGAAACAGATATCGGACAAAGAGGCGTGAAGCTTTCCGGCGGGCAGAAACAGCGTCTCTCGATCGCCCGTGTATTCCTGAAAAACCCGCCCGTGCTGATTTTTGACGAAGCTACCTCTGCGCTGGATAATGAGAGTGAGAAGATCGTGCAGGAATCTCTGGAAAAACTGGCGAAAAACCGTACGACGTTTGTGATCGCACATCGTCTTTCCACGATCCGGAATGCGGAACGGATTCTTGTTCTTACCGAAAAGGGAATCGAAGAAGAAGGAACCCATGAGGAACTTCTTGAAAAAAATGGTATTTATGCAAAACTTTACCGAAAATAGACGGACATGTTTCGGCTGTCTCGGTGATTTCTGAAACACTATAAACAGACAACAGAAAGAAGGATGACAATGATTTCAGAAAAAATGCAGGGCTATGTAAACAACAGTTCGGCGATCCGTGCCATGTTTGAAGAGGGAAAGAAGCTCGCCTCTGTTTACGGAGCAGAAAATGTCTATGATTTCAGCCTGGGAAATCCGAATGTGCCGGCACCGGCAGCTGTAAAAGAGGCTGCACTTCAGGTGCTGAATGAAGAGGATCCGCTGATGGTCCATGGCTATATGAGCAATTCCGGTTATGAGGATGTCCGGGAAGCAATAGCCGCTTCTCTCAACCGCCGCTTTGGAACCGGTTATGATGCCGGAAATCTGGTCATGACGGTGGGAGCAGCAGGCGGAATGAATGTGATTTTCAAGACTCTTTTGAATCCTGGAGATGAAGTCATTGCCTTTGCTCCTTATTTTGGAGAATACCGGGCTTATGTCAGCAACTATGACGGAGTTTTGAAAGTGGTCCCGCCGGATGCGGAAACGTTTCAGCCGAATCTTGCAGCCTTTGAAAAGCTGATCACAGAGAAAACAAAAGCAGTCATTGTCAATACACCGAACAATCCCACAGGAGTGGTTTATTCTGCAGAGACCCTGAAACGTCTGGCAGATATCCTGGAGGAAAAACAGAAAGAATGGAAGACCTCCATTTATCTGATCTCGGATGAGCCTTACCGGGAACTGGTATACGGAGGCGTTGAAGTTCCCTGGATCCCGGATTTTTACCGGAATACCATCGTGGGCTATTCCTTTAGTAAATCGCTGTCCCTTCCGGGAGAACGGATCGGTTATCTGGTCCTGCCTTCAGAGATGGATGACAGCGAGGCGGTTAAAAATGCGGCGAATGTGGCCACCAGGATCCTTGGCTATGTCAATGCGCCCTCTTTTTTCCAGAGAGTCGTCGCACGGTGCCTGGAAGAAAAAGCGGATATTGCTTACTATGACAGAAACAGGGAGACTCTGTATGAGGGTCTGAAAAAGGCAGGGCTTTCCTGCATCAAGCCGGAAGGAGCCTTTTATCTTTTTGTAAAATCTCCGGTGGAAGACGAGAAAGCATTCTGTGAGAAAGCTAAAAAGCAGAATCTTTTACTGGTTCCGGGAAGCTCCTTTGCCTGCCCGGGCTATGTGCGTCTGGCATACTGCGTTTCCTATGAAATGATCGTCCGTTCTCTTCCTCATTTTGAAGAGCTGATGAAAGAATACCGATGATGAAGACTATGCATGAATGGCAGAAAGGGTAAAAGAATGAGAACATGGGAGAAAAATGTCCGTACGGTGGTTCCCTACACACCTGGAGAACAGCCGAAATTTGTGGATGTGATCAAATTAAATACAAATGAAAATCCGTATCCGCCGTCGCCGAAAGTGACGGAATGTCTGAATAATATGAATACGGATGCGCTCCGGCTGTATCCGGAACCGGCCTGCGATACCCTGGTGGATGCTCTTGCTGAGAGTTATCAGATGGAACGGGATGAAATTTTTGTCGGCGTGGGCTCCGATGATGTGCTGGCCATGTGCTTTATGACCTTTTTTAACTCCGATAAACCGGTATTTTTTCCGGACATCACGTATTCTTTCTATGATGTCTGGGCAGATGTTTTCCGGATCCCGTATGAGTGCCAGCCCCTGGATAAAGAGTTCCGTATTGTCAAAGAGGATTACTACAGGGAAAACGGAGGCGTGGTTTTCCCGAATCCAAACGCTCCGACCGGAATTCTGATGGAGCTTTCCGATATTGAGGATATCATCCGTCACAATCAGGATGTGGTGGTGATCATTGATGAAGCCTATATTGATTTTGGTGGAACGAGTGCCAGAGAGCTTGTACATAAGTATGACAATGTGCTGGTGGTACAGACCTTTTCCAAATCCCGTTCCATGGCAGGTATGCGTATCGGCTACGCGTTTGGAAGCAAGGTTCTGATCAAATATCTGAACGATGTGAAATATTCCTTTAATTCTTACACCATGAACCGTCCGGCTCTGGAGCTTGGAAAAGCATCTCTCAGTGATCCGGCTTATTTTCAGGAATGCTGCCGGAAGATCATGGCTACCCGGGAACGCGTCAAAAAGGAACTTTCCGGGCTTGGCTTTTCCTTCGGAGATTCTATGGCAAATTTCCTTTTTGTTACGCATGAACGGATTTCTGCCAGAGAACTGTTTGAAGCATTGAAGATCAAGAAGATCTTTGTGCGGTATTTTAATAAGCCAAGGATCGATAATTATCTTCGTATTACGATCGGTACGGATGAAGAAATGGATCAGCTGCTGGCATTTCTGAAAAAATATATTCGGGAGAACTGACATGGATGATACGATTCACGGAAGCTATGAAGGCTTCGCTTATGTTTATGATACCTTCATGGATAATGTGCCTTATGAAGAATGGGCAGAGTATGTGACCGGTATTCTGCAGGAATACGGCATTACGGACGGGCTGGTGCTGGATCTTGGCTGTGGTACGGGAAGTATGACGGAACTTCTGGCAGAAAAAGGCTACGATATGATCGGTGTGGATCTTTCCGCAGATATGCTGGAGATCGCCATGGACAAGAGGAGTAAAAAAGGACTGGATATTCTTTATCTGCAGCAGGACATGCGGGAATTTGAACTTTACGGTACGGTCCGGGCGATCGTTTGTGTCTGTGATTCCATCAATTATCTGGAGTCAGAAGAGGACCTTCTGGAGGTTTTCAAGCTGGCAAACAATTATCTGGATCCGGGCGGGATCTTCGTGTTCGACCTGAATACACCCTATAAATACAGAGAGATCCTGGGTGATTCTGTGATCGCGGAAAACAGAGATGAATGCAGCTTTATCTGGGAGAATACCTTCTACGAAGAGGATGGAGTAAATGAATATGACCTTACCATTTTCTGCAGGGAAGAAGGGGGGCTTTACCGGAAATATGAAGAAACACATTTTCAGAAGGCCTTTGATCCGGAAGATGTAAAAAAGCGGATCCTAGAAGCAGGGATGGAATTTGTGGCGGTATACGATGCGTTTACCAGAGAAGCACCGAAGCAAGACAGTGAACGGCTTTATTTTATTGCCAGAGAACGGGGCAAGACGAAATAACAGAAAGGTTTGGTTTTTGATCTATGGGAGATTATATAGTAAGAGCAACGGCGGCGGATAATCAGATCCGTGCTTTTGCGGCGACAACAAAGGAACTGGTGGAAAAGGCAAGAGCTGCCCATGATACCAGTCCGGTGGCAACGGCAGCCCTGGGACGTCTTCTGACCGGAGGCGTGATGATGGGCGTGATGATGAAAGGGGAAAAAGATCTTCTGACTCTTCAGGTAAAAGGAGATGGTCCGATCGGCGGCATCACTGTGACAGCAGACAGCCAGGGTCATGTGAAGGGATATGTGGAAAATCCGGATGTCCTGCTTCCGGCGAATACACTTGGAAAACTGGATGTAGGCGGAGCGGTAGGAAATGGAATGCTTCGGGTGATCAAGGATATGGGTCTGAAGGAGCCTTATGTGGGACAGGTTGCCCTGGAAACGGGAGAACTCGGAGATGATCTTACGTATTACTTTGCAACCTCAGAGCAGGTTCCGTCTTCCGTTGGCCTTGGGGTTCTGATGGAAAAAGACAATACCGTGAAACAGGCAGGCGGTTTTATCATTCAGCTGATGCCCTTTACCGATGAGAAGGTTATTGAGGCGCTGGAGAAAAAAATCTCTGAGGTGCAGAGTGTGACCAGCATGCTGAACCTTGGAATGACACCGGAAGACATCTTAAATGAACTTCTGGGAGAATTTCATCCGGAAATCTCTGAAAAAATCCCTGCAGAGTTTCATTGTGACTGCAGCAAAAAGCGAGTGGAAAAGGTGCTGATCAGTCTTGGGAAGAAGGAACTGACCTCCATAATCAACGATGGAAAGCCGGTTGAACTCAAGTGCCATTTCTGTAACAGCGGATATACCTTTACGACAGAAGAATTGAAAGAAATTCTGAAAAAAAGCCGATAGGAGGACGTTGGTAATGCGGGATGGTTTTATAAAAGTGGCTGCATCAACACCGGAGATCCGGGTAGCAGATGTGGATCATAACAAAAAACTCATCTGTGAAGGCGTGGATCAGGCCTGGAAAGAGGGCGTTCAGCTTCTGGCTTATCCGGAACTCTGCCTCACGGGCTATACCTGCGGAGATCTTTTCTGGCAGGAGGAGTTGCTGGAGAAGGCCCGTCAGGGGTTAAATGAGATCGTTATGCACAGTCTCGGAAAAAAAATGCTGATTTTTGTGGGACTTCCCTGGGAAATGAATGGAAAGCTTTACAATGTGGCGGCTGCAGTTTCCGATGGAGAACTGTTGGGACTGGTGCCGAAGCGTTATCTTCCGGCTTATTCGGAATTTTACGAGGAAAGAAACTTCACACCGGGAAAAGAAGAGATCACCCGTGTGATGGTGGATGGAAAAGAAATTCCTTTTGGCAGCAGGATCCTTTTTTCCTGTCCGGAGGTCCGGGGACTTTCCGTGGCAGCAGAGCTCTGTGAGGATCTTTGGACGCCGGAACCTCCCAGCATAGGTCATGCCATGGCAGGAGCAACGGTGATCGTCAATCTTTCTGCCAGTGACGAGACGACCGGAAAGAGCATCTATCGGAGAAAGCTGATCTCCGGGCAGTCTGCCCGCCTTCTCTGCGGCTATATCTATGCCAGTGCAGGGGAGGGAGAGTCAACGACAGACCTGGTGTTTGGCGGCCATAATGTCATTTCGGAAAATGGCGTGATCCTGGCAGAATCCCGACTGTTTGAAAACAGTACGATCGTGACGGAGCTGGATATCCAGAGGCTTCGGGCGGACCGGAGAAAACAGACGACATTTTCTGTAAAAGGAAAAGAAACGTATGAAGAAGTCCTCTTCCATCTGGAAGAAAAAGAAACCGAGCTGACCCGTTTTGTAGATCCGGCGCCCTTTGTGCCGTCCGATGAGCATCAAATGGAGCAGCGCTGTGAGGAGATTTTCCATATTCAGGCGATGGGACTGAAAAAGAGGCTGAAGCATACGGGATGCAGAAATGTCACAGTAGGGATCTCCGGAGGCCTGGATTCTACCCTTGCCCTGCTGGTGACAGCAAAGGCCTTTGATCTTCTCGGTATTGACAGGAGTTCGATCACTGCTGTCACAATGCCCTGCTTTGGAACTACGGACCGGACGTATCAGAATGCCTGTGAGCTGACAAGACGCCTGGGTGCTTCTTTAAAAGAAGTGGATATCAAAAAGGCGGTACGCCAGCATTTCGAAGATATCGGTCACAGCGAAGAAGATCATGATGTAACGTATGAAAACTGTCAGGCCAGAGAGCGGACGCAGGTTCTGATGGATATTGCGAACCAGTCCGGCGGTATGGTGATCGGAACCGGTGACATGTCAGAACTGGCACTGGGCTGGGCAACCTATAACGGAGACCATATGTCCATGTACGGTGTCAATGCATCGGTACCGAAGACACTGGTCCGTCATCTGGTCCGTTATTATGCGGATACCTGTGAAGATGAAAGACTGAAGGCAGTACTTCTGGATATTCTGGATACACCGGTGAGTCCGGAGCTGCTGCCTCCCAAGGATGGAAAAATCGCCCAGAAAACAGAGGATCTGGTAGGCCCTTATGAACTGCATGATTTCTTTTTATATTACATTCTGCGCTTCGGCTTCAGACCGGCTAAGATCTATCGGCTGGCATTGACCGCTTTTGCAGGAGTTTATGAAAAAGAAGTGATCTTAAAGTGGCTGAAGACCTTTTACCGGAGATTCTTTTCCCAGCAGTTCAAGCGTTCCTGTCTGCCGGATGGACCAAAGGTAGGAACCGTGGCGGTATCTCCGAGAGGAGATCTCCGGATGCCAAGTGATGCCAGTGCGGCGATCTGGCTTGCAGAGCTGGAAGAACTGGGATAAAAACCTGTGAATTGCTTTATAAAAAAAGAAACTGCTGTGGAGCTGATCTGCAGCAGTTTTCTTTTTCTACCTGTAGGGTTGATTTTTATAAGAATCTATGATATGATAGAACAAATGTTCGACTAGTACAGTGAAAATTAAGTATCTGCTATATTGACGAAGGATGATTTCTTCATATGCAAGGCGGAGGAATGAGGCGTAGCGGTGGCTACGTCGATTGACGACAACGCAGCAGATGAAAAATCAGACAAGTCAATATGGCGGTTACTTAATATTCACTGTACTAGAATAAAAGGCCATGCAGGACTGCATGGAGGAACGGAGTTTTTATGAAGATCACAGAGCAGATGACGATAGGAGAAAAACTGCGTATCCTGACGGATGCGGCAAAATATGATGTGGCCTGCACCTCCAGTGGAAATAAGCGAAGCGGAGACGGGAGCGGGATGGGAAACTGTGTGGAGTCAGGGATCTGCCACAGCTTTGCTGCGGACGGGAGATGTATTTCTCTTCTGAAGATCCTGTTTACCAATGAGTGTGTATTTGACTGCCATTACTGTATCAATCGCTGTTCCAATGATGTACCGAGGGCAGCTTTTACGCCGGACGAGGTCTGTCGGCTGACGATGGAATTCTACCGCAGAAATTATATTGAAGGTTTGTTTCTGAGTTCTGGCGTTTTCAAGAGTCCGGCTTTTACGATGGAGCTTCTTTACCAGACGCTTTACCGGCTGCGGACGGTCTATCATTTTCAGGGTTATATCCATGTGAAGGCGATTCCGGGAGCTCCGGAGGAGCTCATCGAGAAGACCGGCTTTCTGGCAGATCGTATGAGTATCAATCTGGAGCTTCCTACAGCCGATGCCCTGAGGCGGCTGGCGCCGCATAAGAGCCGCAGGACCATACTTACGCCCATGCGGCAGATACAGACCAGACGGAACCATAATCAGGAAGAACTGGCCTTATACAAAAGCGCACCACAGTTTGTTCCGGCCGGACAGAGTACGCAGATGATCATAGGGGCTTCCGGAGAAAGTGATTATGAAATCGTCTCTGTTGCAGAATCGCTTTACCGGCGTTTTGAACTGAAACGTGTTTTCTACTCCGCTTTTGTACGGGTGAACGAGGACAGTCTTCTTCCTGCATTGCCTGGCGGCCCGCCTCTTCTCAGAGAGCACCGGCTTTATCAGGCAGACTGGCTTCTGCGATACTATGGATTTGAGGCGAAGGAACTGCTTTCCGAGAAGCATCCGAATTTTAATGTTTTTCTGGACCCGAAATGTGACTGGGCATTGTCCCATATGGAGAATTTTCCGGTGGAGATCAATCAGGCACCCTATGAGACGCTTCTTCGGGTACCGGGGATCGGTGTGAAGTCGGCGCAGCGGATCGTAAAGGCAAGAAGGTTTTCCAGCCTGGGATTTGAGGATCTGAAGAAGATCGGAGTTGTATTAAAACGGGCTGTTTATTTTATTACCTGTCGGGGGAAAACGCAGTATCCGTTGAAAATGGACGAGGATTTTATTTTAAGGAATCTTTTGCATCAGCAGGATCAGGGACTTGCACAGGTAGGGACCTACCGGCAGCTGAGCCTGTTTGATGACAGCAGTTTTTCGGACAGTCGGGAAGTCATCGCAATGCTTCGGAGCTGATGGTGTCGCGTGACGGTATCAATAAGGAGATGGTAAAATGAATCAGGTGATCTTTCAATGTGAAGACAGTACAGAAGGAATATTTACGGGAGTCTACGATGCCTGGGCCAGCAGGCTTGGTCATGGAAATGTGAAGCTGGAAGCGGGGACAGGACATGAAATGGAACTTTTTTCCGAATACCGGAGTGTGGAAACGGACAGAGAAAAAGCAGAAAAAGTAGCCGGTACGGTCAGGAAGAGTATGGGATCCGGATGCTGGGAAAGCATTTACCAAGCGACTCTGGCAGAAGGAGAGGAAAAGGCAGAAGCTGTTTACCGCAGCATTGTACTGGGGATTTCCATGGCGCGGAGGAAGAATGGCAGTGTGCACCGTCTGATGGAGAATATCCAGGAGCCCTGCATTTTTCAGATCATGACCTTATCCAGAGCCGTTGCGCGGGAGGCCCACCGTTATCTGGGCTTTATCCGGTTTCAGGAGATGAAAGGAAAACTGCTCTATTCGGAAATCGCACCTTCCGGGCAGATCCTGCCGCTGATCGGAGATCATTTTACGAACCGGTATCCGGGAGAACGGTTTCTGATCTATGACATCCGCCATAAAATGAGCCTCCTTCATCAGCCGGGAGAACCCTGGTATCTTTTTACAGGAGAAGAACCGAATACGGCAGTTCTTGAAAAATCAGAAAATGAAAAAGACTGTGAGAAACTCTGGAAAAATTTTGTAGAGACCATTGCGATCCCTGAAAGGACAAATCCGGATCTTCAAAAGCAGCTTCTACCTCTAAAATTCCGAAAATATATGACGGAGTGGAGCTGATGTGATTTTTCGTTTGTCTTTTGCCCGGAATGTGATAAGATAGAGCCGCAGACCCGGCAGGCGCAAAGCCGGGAAAAAGCCGGAGCCGGGAGGAAAAGAGCGTGGAAACGATCCGTATTTCAGTGAGAAATCTGGTGGAATTTATTCTGAGAAGTGGTGATATCGATAACCGTAAGGGCGGTATGGCAGATAAGGAGGCCATGCAGCTGGGAAGCAGGCTGCACCGGAAGATCCAGGGGCAGATGGATGCCGGGTACCGGGCAGAAGTACCGTTGAAATATGTGGAAACCTTTGCACTTTCCGGGAGCAGGAATGGGACAGAAGGGGGGAAAGAGCACAGGTATGAGCTGTCGGTAGAAGGCAGGGCGGACGGCATTTTTATGGAAGACGGGCAGGAAATCATAGATGAGATCAAAGGGATCTACCGGCCGCTGAGCTTTCTGGAAGAACCGGTGGCGGTCCATCTTGCTCAGGCAAAGTGCTATGCCTGCATCTATGCCATGCAGAAAGACCTTCCGGAGGTGGGAGTCCAGATGACATACTGTAATCTGGAAAGTGAAGAAATCCGCCGTTTTTCCTCCCACTATTCCACAGAAGAACTGAAAGAATGGTTTGAACAACTCATCAGCGAATACCGGAAGTGGTGTGAATTTCAGATCCTTTGGAAAGAAAAGCGACAGGCGTCGATCAGAACGATCCGTTTTCCGTTTCCTTACCGGGAAGGGCAGAAGGATCTGGCTGCAGCCGTTTACCGGACAATCCAGCGGAAGAAAAAAATATTTATCCAGGCTCCAACGGGTGTGGGGAAGACGATCTCCACAGTATTTCCGGCGGTGAAGGCGGTGGGAGAAGGACTGGGTGAGAAAATTTTTTATCTGACAGCCAAGACCATCACAAGGACGGTGGCAGAGGAGGCTTTTGGGCTTCTGAAGCAGCAGGGGCTTTTTTACAAAGTCGTGACACTGACGGCAAAGGAGAAGATCTGTCCGCTGGAAGAGGCAGAGTGTGATCCGGTGCACTGCCCTTATGCAAAAGGACATTTTGACAGGATCAATGATGCGGTGTTTGAAATGCTGAAGGAAACGGATGACTTCTCCAGAGAGGCACTGCTAAGACAGAGTGAAAAGTGGAAGGTCTGTCCTTTTGAACTGAGTCTGGATGTTTCTATCTGGGTCGATGCCGTGATCTGTGATTACAATTATGTTTTTGATCCGACGGCTCATCTGAAGCGTTTTTTTGGCGAAGGAAGCGGAGGCAAAGGCTCCTATATTTTCCTTATTGATGAGGCGCATAACCTGGTGGAACGGGGCCGGGAAATGTACAGTGCGCTTCTCTGGAAGGAGGATCTTCTGGAAGCCAAAAGAGCTGTTCAGCAGAAAGACAAGGACAGCGGACGCAGGTATCAGGGGAAAAAACTGATTGCTCAGCTGGAACGGGTGAACCGTCAGATGTTGGCATGGAAAAGAGAATGTGAAGAAGGCTGCAAAGTGATGAAAAGCCTGGAAGGCTTTCCTGTAATGCTCATGAGTGCGGAAGGCCTCCTGGAAGAATATCTGGAAGAAGAACCGCCGGGAGAAGAACGGAAGATACTGCTGGAGCTTTATTTTCAGATCCGTCATTTCCTGGAGATCGCAGATCGTCTGGATGAAAGTTATGTGATTTACAGCATGCTGGATGAGAACGGGAGATTTCTGGTCAAGCTTTTCTGTATCGATACATCTTCTGCGATACAGGAGTGTCTGGATAAGGGAAACAGTACGGTCTTTTTTTCGGCAACCCTGCTTCCCGTTACGTATTATCAAAGTCTTCTGAGCGGAGTCAGGGATGATTATGCGGTTTATGCCAGGACTCCGTTTTTGCCGGAGCAGAGACGGGTGCTGATCGGAAGGGATGTCAGCTCCAGGTATAAGCGTCGCGGACCGAAGGAATACGAAAAGATCGCAGTTTATATAGAAAAGACAGTTTCTGGATGTCCGGGAAATTATATGGTCTTTTTTCCTTCTTACCGGATGATGGAAGATGTGGGGGCGGTTTTTGAAGAACGCTGTGGAACTGCGTTTCGGACACGATATCAGAAAAGCGGCATGACAGAGGACGAAAGAGAAGAATTTCTGAAAGCTTTTGAGGGAAAAGGGGAGCAGAGTCTGATCGGTTTCTGCGTCATGGGAGGAATTTTCGGAGAAGGCATCGACCTGAAAGGGGAACGGCTCATCGGAGCTATTATTGTAGGGACCGGACTTCCGCAGGTCTGTGCGGAACGGGAACTCTTAAAGGACTATTACGACAACCGGGGACAGGATGGCTTTGCCTATGCCTATCGGATTCCCGGGATGAATAAAGTGCTTCAGTCAGCAGGCAGGGTGATCCGTACCAGAGAGGACCGGGGAGTCATTCTTCTTCTGGATGAGCGATTTTGTGAGTGGGAATATCAGGGGATGTTTCCCAGGGAATGGACCGATGTGGAGGTCTGCAGTTTATGGACGGTGGAAAAGGCACTTGCAGGCTTTTGGGAAAGTTAGAGGATTTCTTCCTTGAAAGATAGATAGACCGGTGTTACAATGGTGGGGTACAATCAGCGGATGTGCGAACAAAACACGCAGAATATGGAGGAAACTATGAGCAGCGTAAGAAGAGTTTATGTGGAAAAAAAACCGGATTTTGCCGTTCAGGCGAAAGATTTGATGCATGAGATCCACAGTTATCTGGGAATTTCCGAGGTGACTGGTGTCCGGGTTCTGATTCGTTACGATGTGGAACATATTTCAGACGAGGTTTTTGAGAAGGCATGTAAGACCGTTTTCTCAGAGCCGCCGGTGGATACTCTTTACCGTGAGAGTTTTAAAACTGATCCGGAAGACCGGGTATTTTCCGTGGAATTCCTTCCGGGACAGTTTGACCAGAGAGCAGATTCCGCTGTTCAGTGTGTGAAATTCCTGAAAGAGGATGAGGAACCGATCATCAAATCGGCTACTACTTATGTCTTTGAAGGAAGCATCACCGATGAGCAGTTTGAAGCGATCAAGAATCATTGCATTAACCCTGTGGATTCCAGAGAGACCGGTATGGAGAAACCGGAGACGCTGGAAACTCATTTTGACGAGCCAGAAGACGTAAAGATTTTTGAAGGCTTTCAGGAGATGCCGGAAGAAGAACTGAAAAAACTCTATGACTCTTTAAATCTTGCCATGACCTTTAAGGATTTTCTTCATATTCAGAAGTATTATAAAAATGAAGAAAAGAGAGATCCTTCTGTGACAGAGATCCGGGTGCTGGATACTTACTGGTCTGACCATTGCCGTCATACGACTTTCTCAACAGAGCTGAAGCATGTGACCTTCGGTGATGGTGATTACCGTAAGCCTATGGAAGCAACCTATGAAGAGTATCTGCAGGATCACAAGGAGATCTTTAAAGGAAGAACAGATAAATTTGTCTGCCTGATGGATCTTGCTCTGATGGCTATGCGGAAACTGAAAAAAGAGGGAAAGCTGGAGGATCAGGAAGAATCTGACGAGATCAATGCCTGCAGTATTGTAGTTCCTGTGGAGATCGATGGAAAGACGGAGGAGTGGCTCGTAAACTTCAAAAATGAGACACACAACCATCCCACAGAGATCGAGCCCTTCGGAGGAGCTGCTACCTGTCTTGGCGGAGCGATCCGTGATCCTCTGTCAGGCCGTACCTATGTATATCAGGCGATGCGTGTGACTGGAGCCGCTGATCCGACTGTGTCTGTGAAAGAGACACTGAAAGGCAAGCTGCCGCAGAAAAAAATCGTCCGCAGCGCAGCACACGGTTACAGCTCTTATGGAAACCAGATCGGTCTGGCCACCGGTTATGTAAAAGAGATCTATCATCCGGATTATGTGGCAAAGCGTATGGAGATCGGTGCTGTTATGGGTGCTGCTCCCAGAAATGCAGTAAAGAGAGAAAATTCTGATCCGGGCGATATCATCATTCTCCTGGGAGGACGGACCGGCCGTGACGGTATCGGTGGAGCTACCGGTTCTTCCAAGGTACATACAGAGGCATCCATTGAGGTATGCGGCGCAGAAGTACAGAAGGGTAATGCACCTACCGAGCGTAAGATCCAGCGTATGTTCCGCAGACCGGAAGTCAGCAGCCTAATCAAGAAATGTAACGACTTTGGTGCCGGCGGTGTATCCGTTGCCATCGGAGAGCTTGCACCCGGACTTCGCGTAAACCTGGATAAAGTACCGAAAAAATATGCCGGTCTGGATGGAACGGAAATCGCCATTTCCGAGTCTCAGGAGCGTATGGCAGTCGTTGTAGATCCGAAAGATGTAGAAGAGTTCCTCGGATATGCCAGAGAAGAGAACCTGGAGGCTGTCGAGGTTGCAGTTGTGACCGAGAGCCCGCGTCTGGTGCTGATCTGGAGAGGAAAAGAGATCGTAAATATTTCCAGAGCTTTTCTGGATACCAACGGTGCTCATCAGGAGACAGACGTATATGTAGAGATCCCGTCAAAGAAAAATTCCTTCTTCAAGCGGGAAGAAGTAGCAGATGTGAAAGCAAAATGGCTGGAGACCCTGAAAGATCTGAATTGCTGTTCTCAGAAGGGACTGGTGGAAATGTTCGACAGTTCCATCGGTGCCGGAAGTGTTCTGATGCCTTATGGAGGAAAGTATCAGCTGACAGAGACACAGGCGATGGTGGCAAAACTTCCGGTTCTCAAAGGAAAAACAGATACCGTTACCATGATGAGCTATGGCTTTGATCCGTATCTTTCCAGCTGGAGCCCCTATCACGGAGCTGTTTATGCAGTTCTGGAATCCGTATCCCGCATTGTGGCCGGAGGTGGAGATTACAGTAAGATCCGGTTCACCTTCCAGGAGTATTTCCGTCGTATGACAGAAGATCCCAAACGCTGGAGTCAGCCTTTTGCGGCTCTTCTTGGTGCCTACAGTGCACAGCTTGGTTTCGGGCTTCCGTCTATCGGTGGTAAAGACAGCATGTCCGGAAGCTTTAATGAGATCGACGTTCCGCCGACACTGGTATCTTTTGCTGTGGATGTGGCAAGTGATAAGAATATTGTGACGCCCGAATTGAAAAAAGCAGGTAATAAGCTGGTTCTTGTGAAGATCCAGAAAGATGAGTACGATCTGCCGGATTATGCACAGGTTATGGATCAGTACGGAAAATTCCACGAGGATATCAAGGCTGGAAGAATCGTATCTTCCTATGCGCTGGATGCCAAAGGTCTGGCAGCAGCTGTGAGCAAGATGGCATTCGGAAACGGACTTGGCGTGAAAATCGAGCATTCTGTGGATAAGAGAGATCTCTTTGAAGAAGGATTTGGCTGCATCGTGGCTGAAGTTCCGGCTGAGAAGGTTGGTGAACTGGCAGTAACCTATACCCTGGTCGGCGAAGTACTTGCAGAGCCGGTTCTTTGCTACAGCGACATGAAACTGACGCTTGCGGATGCAGAGACGGCATGGAAGAGCACACTGGAAAAAGTCTTCAAGACCGTATCCGGTGAAGGAACAAAGGGCGAAGAGTATCCGGATACCTGTTATCAGGCAGAGAAGGTATATGTTTGCAAGAATAAAATTGCGAGACCGCGTGTATTTATCCCGGTATTCCCCGGAACCAACTGTGAGTATGACAGTACCAAGGCATTTGAGCGTGCAGGTGCCGATGTGGATGTCAAGGTATTCAAAAACCTGACTGCAGAAGACATCCGGGATTCTGTAAATATCTTTGAAAAATCCATAGATCAGGCTCAGATCATCATGTTCCCGGGTGGATTCTCCGCAGGTGATGAGCCGGATGGTTCGGCAAAATTCTTTGCAACTGCTTTCCAGAATGCAAAGATCAAAGAAGCAGTTATGCGTCTTCTGAATGAAAGAGACGGACTGGCCCTTGGTGTCTGCAATGGTTTCCAGGCACTGATCAAACTGGGACTGGTTCCCTATGGCGAGATCCGTGGCCAGAAAGAGGACTCTCCGACACTGACATTCAATACCATTGGCCGTCACATTTCCAAAATGGTTTATACGAAGGTGGTCAGCAACAAATCTCCGTGGCTGGCACTGGCTGAACTTGGAAAGACCTATGCGATTCCTGCTTCTCACGGAGAAGGCCGTTTTGTAGCGGATGAAGAATGGCTGAAAAAGCTTTTCGCAAATGGCCAGGTTGCTACCCGTTATGTGGATGCAGATGGCAATCTTTGTGTAGAGAACGAAGAGTGGAATGTAAACGGTTCTTATGCAGCCATTGAGGGTATCACGAGTCCGGATGGCCGTGTATTCGGAAAAATGGGACATGCAGAGAGACGTGGCGATTCTGTAGCTATCAATATTTACGGCGACCAGGATATGAAGATCTTTGAGTCTGGTGTTGCTTACTTCAAATAAGAATAATTTCCAGTGAGGCCTGGGCTTCACGGAAACGAAACAGCCCCTTAGCTGGATAGATCCGGCGAGGGGCTGTTTTTTGCTTTATAATTATGCAACAAAATGAAGCATTTTTAATAAATAATGTCTGTTTTTGACGCACTTTCATAAGAAAAATATTTTGTGCAACATATTGTTGCATATGCAATAAATTTCTTGAATATTCTAAAAATATACATTATAATCAACTATTATAAAAAGAATGATTTTGACTCGTAGTTTTCTGCAATCGGGACAAAACAAGAAGGAGCAAGTGTATGGATAAGATAAAAGTTTATCACGACGTCCTGTGGGCAGAAAAACAGCCTTTCGCAGACGAACGGGATAAGAAAAAACTTCTGGAACTGGTGGCGGAACAGAAAAAAGAGAGAAAACTGGATATTTTTGCTTTTTGTGTTACAGATGAAGAATGTCACTTTCTGGTGTCCGGTGACTCTGAAAGTGACTTGAACCAGGCGGCCGTAAGCGTGATAGATCAATTTTCCACTTATTATGAAACCTGTCATAACGGAGAAAACATGTGCCTTGTACGGGAAAACAGAAGCCAGAAGCTGATGGATCTGGAGGAACTCATAGAAGACTGCTGCAGGATCCATAAAATTGCTACAGAACAGAAGCTGGCAGAGAAACCGGAGGATTACTGGTGGAGCAGTCTTGGAGAATACCGGAGAAGCTATCCGATCTGGGAGAGTGTTGTAAATCCACATTTTGTATTGGATTATCTGGATGGAAACAGGACAAGAGCTCTTGGAAAATTCCTGAAGCTCCATCGTTCTACTAAATAAAACGCTGAAAAGTCCCGGATATGACGCAGGAAAGAGAAAAATTGTAAATAATGGTAACTATTCAGACCCCATCTCGATTCCGCTTCGCTACATCTCGATGTGGCTTCTCGCCAAATAGATTTTCAATCAAAAGTGTTCATTCATGCGAGCATGACTCACACTTTTGACAGAAAATCTGCTTGGCTCTGAATAGTTACAAATAATAACACAAAACAGGCCGGAAGTGTTATACTAAGAGTCAAAGAAACGGCAGAAAGGGGAAGGTGTATGAGTCTGGATAATGAGATAACAGGAGTCGATCATCTGGGGATACTGACAGGAGATCTGAAAAGAGATGTGGCCTGGTATGAGGAAAAGCTTGGTTTTGAAAAGCTGCAGCAGAGGATCGTGGTGATGAACGGGAGAACGGAGATCGCTCTTCTCAGAAAAGGAGATCTGGTGCTGGAACTGGTGGAGCCGGCAGGAAGGCTGAAAGAAGAGGCAAAGCTTCGGGGAGCCGGAAAATGGGACCATTTTGCAATGGAAGCACCGGAGCTTGCGAAAGAGGCGGCGCTGGCAGAAGAGAAAGGATTGAAGGTTCATCCATCGACACCAGATGGTCTTACCTGGTATGAGCATCTGGGAGAAAAAGGAGTACGAGGGATCAATTTTTATGGACCGGGCGGGGAAGTTCTGGAGCTCTGTCGGGAGGAAGCAGTTGACTATCATGGAAAGACGGGGCTTTCAGGCTGGTCCCATCTGGCTTTGAAGGTGGAAAATCTGGAACGAACAGAGGCTTTTTACGGAAAAATGGGTTTTCAGGTCAGGAGCAAAGGCTATCTTCCGACACCGGAAGGTGACATTCGGATCCATTATCTGGAAAAATGTGGTTTTGTCATGGAAGTGCTTGAGATGACAGGTTCTGGTCTGGAAGAATTGAAACAACGAAAAGAGGGACGGCTGGATCACATTGCTCTCCGGGTAAGAGATATCAGAGAAGCCTTTGACGGAGCAAGAAAAAATGGTTATCCGCTGTTGAATCACACGATCCAGGAACTGCCTCTTTTGGAAAAAGGAATCCGTTTTTTCTTTGTCATCGGACCCGACGGAGAAAAAGTAGAATTTGTTGAAAAAATTTAAAAAATTCCCTTGACATTTCTAAAAGTCTATAGTATACTGAGTGAGCGTCAGGAAGTGATAAAACGAAATGACAAATGACATGGGGTCTTAGCTCAGCTGGGAGAGCATCTGCCTTACAAGCAGAGGGTCATAGGTTCGAGCCCTATAGGCCCCATGAATCTGGCGGAATAGCTCAGTTGGCTAGAGCACACGGTTCATACCCGTGGTGTCGAGAGTTCAAATCTCCCTTCCGCTACTACAAGATGATGGCAGATCTGTCATCATCTTTTTCAAATTGCAGGTATAGTTCATCGGTAGAACGCTAGCTTCCCAAGCTGGAGAGACGGGTTCGATTCCCGCTACCTGCTTTTGTTATATCATCTATTTAATGAAGGAGTGTGAGTGATACATGGACGACAGTTCCGATGGAGATAATCATAAGGACAGAACAACTGCTTCATGTAGCATTATGAATAATTAAGGGGTATAGTCTGCAGAGAGATCTGGAGGCTATACCTTTTTGTGTATCTGACGGAAAACACGGTGAGTGCAGCCGTCACAAAATTCATGATGTGTAAATGAAAAAGGAGAAATTATGTTTGAAGCAGTTATTTTACAGGCGCTACTTATTTTTATCAATGCCGTTTTCGCCAGTGCGGAGATCGCAGTGATTTCCATGAATGAGACCAGACTGAAGCATATGGTTCAGGAAGGAAACAAACAGGCAGAAAAGCTGTCTGCCCTGATAGAGCAGCCGGCAAAGTTTTTATCAACGATCCAGGTGGCCATTACACTGGCGGGACTTCTCGGTGGTGCTTTTGCGGCGGATCATTTTGCAGATCCACTGGTTTTTAAACTGAAAGAACTGGGAGTGGCTCTTCCGGATCATGTGCTGCGGTCGGTGGTGGTTCTGCTGATCACTTTGATTCTGACGTATTTCAGTCTTGTGTTTGGTGAACTGGTACCAAAAAGGATCGCAATGAAAAAAACAGAAAAAATGGCACTGGAAATGTCAGGCATGCTTTACCTCGTTTCGGTGATCTTTGCACCGTTGGTCTGGCTTTTGACAGCCTCTACAAACCTTGTCCTGAAACTTATGGGGATCAATCCCAATGAAGAAGAGGATGTAGTGACAGAAGAAGATATCCGTATGATGCTGGCAGAAGGAAATGAGCAGGGAACGATCCAGGACGAAGAACGCTGGATGATCAAAAATATTTTTGAGTTTGACGATACGACAGCGGGACAGATCAGCACACATAAACGGGAGACCATCTGTCTTTATATGGAAGACAGCGAAGAGGAATGGGCCGGAGTCATCCAGCAGAGCAGACACACCTACTATCCGATCTGCGGAGAAAATCAGGATGATATTGTTGGAATCCTGAATACCAAGATCTATTTTCGCTCAGAACAGAAAGACCGGGATCTTATTATGAAGCAGGCGGTGGAAAAACCGTTTTTTGTACCGGAGGAAATGAGAGCCAATGCTCTTTTCAACCAGATGAAACAAACCCGTAATTATTTTGCGGTGGTGCTGGATGAATATGGCTGTATGTTCGGTATTGTGACGATCCATGATCTCATTGAGACACTGGTGGGAGAACTGGAGGATGAAAAGGGACCGGCAGAACCGGCAGACATTGAAAGGCTGGATGAAAATACCTGGAGGATCCAGGGAAATACCAGTCTGGAAGATGTGGCGGAGTGTTTTGGCGTGAAACTTCCGACGGAAACCTATGACACGTTCAGCGGTTTTGTTTCAGAGATCATAGGCCGGATACCGGAAGAAGGAGAACACTTTGTATGTGAATCGGAGAGCTTGCAGATTGAAGTGATGAATGTGAAAAATCATATCGTAGATTATGCTCTGGTGAAAAAAAGGCAAGAAGAATAGAAGGAATGATCGATTTTTGTGCAAAACTTAAGAAAACTTAAGAATTTTAAGGAAATTTTCTCCGATATTTTATGGAAAACCCATAGACATTTGAATTTAAAAGTGATAAGATAAGCGACGTAATTTAGATGAAATGGTGCGATTCTTTAAGAAATCGCTAATGAGGAGGAAAAAGACTATGAAGAAAAAAGTTATGGCATTAGTTATGGTTGCAGCTGTTGCATCTATGATGGCAGTTGGTTGCGGAAGCAACAAAAAAGAGACTGAGAAAGCAACTGAGGCAGCTACCACTGCAGCAACCGAGGCAGCTACTGAGAAAGCAACTGAGGCAGCTACCACTGCAGCAACCGAGGCAGCTACCGAGAAAGCAACTGAGGCAGCTACCACTGCAGCAACCGAGGCTGCTACTGAGGCAGCAACCGAAGCAGCTACTACTGAGGCAGCAACTGAGGCTTAATAAAAATACGAAAAGACCTTCCGGGAGACCGGGAGGTCTTTTTTTGGTGCGCCTTGTGGCGGAAAAGCGGGGATTCTTTTACGGAAGAGAAAAAAGGATTGACAAAACCGGAGGGAATGAATAAACTGATTATTGAGAGGAAAAGGCAGAGAACGGAAAGAGTAGGAAAAAAGATATCCAATCAGAGAGAGACTGTCGCTGGCTGAAAGCAGTCTTGGAGGATCATTTTCTGAAGTGCATCCGGGAGCTGACCGGGAGAACGGTAAAGGCCCAACCCCGGTACGTTGAGCATACGTTACATGCAAAGAGTGAAAATCTTTTGATTTTCAGTAGAGTGGAACCGCGGATCATTTCGTCTCTAAAGAGATGGAGTGGTCTTTTTTGATTACAGGAAAGGAGCGAAATCATGCGGGTAGGAATGGGATATGATGTCCATCGATTGGTGGAAGGCAGAAAGCTGATCCTGGGAGGTGTGGAAATCCCCTATGAAAAAGGTCTTCTGGGTCATTCAGATGCAGATGTCCTGATCCATGCGATCATGGATGCTCTTCTGGGAGCAGCAGCCCTTGGGGATATCGGTAAACATTTTCCGGATACAGATCCCAGATATAAAGGGATCTCCAGTGTGGAACTGTTAAAACAGGTGGCAGAGCTTCTGGATGAGAACAATTATGTCATTGAGAACATCGATGCTACAGTGATCGCCCAGAGACCAAAACTTCGTCCCTATATGGAAGAGATGACCAAAAACATTGCAGGAGCACTGGGGATCGAGGAAAACAGACTGAACCTGAAGGCGACAACGGAAGAGGGGTTAGGCTTTACCGGAAACGGTGAAGGAATGGCTTCCCAGGCCATTTGTTCTCTGGTGGGGCTTATGGATTATGCCGGTTCAGACCGTGATGCGCTTTCGGGCTGCAGCGGCTGTACGAACTGTAGAAAATAAAAGTATAAAAACCCTGAAAGGGCACAATCGAAAATATCGTTGAAAAGAGGAAATGGAGCATGAAATTATACAACACACTGACCAAAAAGAAAGAAGAATTTGTTCCCCTGGAGCCGGGCAAAGTGAAAATGTATGTCTGCGGACCTACGGTTTATAACTTTATCCACATTGGAAATGCCCGCCCCATGATCGTTTTTGATACAGCACGCCGTTACATGGAGCACAAGGGCTATGAAGTCAATTATGTATCCAACTTTACCGATGTAGATGACAAGATCATTGCGAAAGCCAATGAAGAAGGAGTTTCTTCCAAAGAGATTTCAGAGCGCTATATCGCAGAGTGCAAAAAAGATATGGAAGGCATGAATGTAAAACCGGCGACTACGCATCCAAAGGCGACAGAAGAGATCGGCGGGATGATCGATATGATTTCTACATTGGTAGAAAAAGGATATGCCTATAATGTAAACGGGACCGTTTATTTCCGTACCCGTAAATTCTCCGAATACGGAAAGCTTTCTCACAAAAATCTGGATGATTTAAGAAGCGGCGGACGTTCTCTTCTGGTGACTGGTGAAGATCAGAAGGAAGATCCGCTGGATTTCGTTCTCTGGAAACCGAAAAAAGAAGGAGAGCCCTCCTGGCCCTCTCCCTGGAGCGACGGCCGTCCCGGATGGCATATCGAGTGCTCCGTGATGTCCAAAAAATATCTGGGAGAAGAGATCGATATTCATGCCGGCGGTGAGGATCTGATCTTCCCGCATCATGAAAATGAGATCGCCCAGAGTGAGTGCTGCAATGGAGTTCCCTTTGCACGCTACTGGCTGCACAATGCGTTCCTGAATATTGATAACCGGAAAATGAGTAAATCTCTTGGAAACTTCTTTACTGTCCGTGAGATCGGCGAGAAATATGATCTTCAGGTGCTGCGTTTCTTCATGCTGAGCGCACACTACAGAAGTCCCTTAAACTTCAGCGCAGAGCTTATGGAAGCTTCCAGAAACTCTCTGGAGCGTATCCAGAACGCAGTAGGCAACCTGAACCATCTGCTGGAAAATGCCGCTGTTGAAGAGCTGACAGGAGAAGAAAAAGAACTGACGGCACAGCTTTCCTCCTACGAAGAAAAATTTGATGCTGCCATGGATGACGATCTGAATACGGCAGATGCCCTGGCTGCTATTTTTGAACTGGTGCGTTTTGCCAATTCTCATGCAGAGGAAGGAAGCTCCAAGGCATTCCTGCGTGCTCTGAAGGAAAAAATCGTTTCCCTTGCAGATGTACTGGGAGTGATCGTAGAGAAGAAAGAAGAAATGCTGGATGCAGACATCGAGGCGCTCATTGAGGAACGTCAGGCAGCCAGAAAGGCAAAGAATTTCGCAAGGGCAGATGAGATCCGGAACGAGCTGCTTTCCAAAGGGATCGTGCTGGAAGATACACGGGAAGGTGTCAAATGGAAAAGAGCGTAATGGATCTTCCTGAGATCCTGAAAATGCAGTTTGGAGGCGAGATCGCGGATATCCGCACATACTCGCCTCTGGCCCTGGCCTATATCGGAGACGGCATTTACGATCTGGTGATCCGGACCCTGATCGTTCGTCATGGCAGCTGCCAGCCAAACAAGCTTCATAAAAGAACCAGTGCCCTGGTAAAGGCTTCTGCCCAGTCTGCTTTGATCGACAAACTGATGGATAAGCTGACAGAAGAAGAACTAGCTGTCTATAAAAGAGGGAGAAATGCAAAATCCTATACCATGGCGAAAAATGCAACCATGAAGGATTACCGGAAGGCAACCGGTTTTGAGGCTCTGATGGGATATCTCTATCTTCAGGGTGAGACCGAACGGCTGGTATCCCTGGTCAGAGAGGGATTAGGAAACGACTGGACAGAGGAAAAGAAAGAAGAGGACAGAGTATGAGATATGAAGAACTGACCATTGAAGGAAGAAATGCGGTTCTGGAAGCATTTCGCTCCGGAAAAACGATCGACAAGCTGTTTGTGCAGGATGGCTGCAAGGATGGCCCGATCTTAAGCATTACAAGAGAAGCGAGAAAGCATGATACCCTGATCAAATATGTGACGAAAGAGCGGCTGGATCAGCTTTCAGAGACCGGTAAACACCAGGGCGTGATCGCTTATGCGGCGGCTTATGAATATGCTGAGGTGGAGGATATCCTGAAAAACGCCAGAGAAAAGGGAGAAGAGCCGTTTATTTTCCTTCTGGATAATATTGAAGATCCTCATAACCTGGGAGCAATCATCCGTACGGCAAATCTGGCCGGGGCTCACGGAGTCATCATTCCCAAAAGAAGAGCAGTTGGCCTTACCGCTACCGTGGCAAAAACCTCTGCAGGGGCACTGAACTATACGCCGGTGGCAAAGGTGACAAATCTGGCTGCAACGATCGAAGAACTGAAAAAAGAAGGCCTCTGGTTCGTCTGTGCGGATATGGGCGGAGAGAGCATGTACCGTCTGAATCTGAAGGGGCCCATTGGTCTGGTGATCGGAAACGAAGGAGAGGGTGTCAGCCGTCTGGTAAAAGAGAAGTGCGATTACATTGCTTCCATTCCCATGAAAGGTGATATCGATTCTCTGAATGCTTCTGTGGCAGCAGGTGTTCTGGCTTATGAAATTGTACGTCAAAGACTGAATTGAACGTACTAATTAAAAAACAAAAAAAATTTGAAAAAAGTAGTTGACATTTTCGGAGAGTTATAGTAGTATACTTAACTGTAGCGAGCAATCGCAAACAACTAAATAAGCTGCTGTAGCACAGTCGGTAGTGCGTCGCATTGGTAGTGCGGAGGTCACGGGTCCGATTCCCGTCAGCAGCTTTGTAAATTGTTTGTGACGCTTTATACAAGCTGCTGTAGCACAGTCGGTAGTGCGTCGCATTGGTAGTGCGGAGGTCACGGGTCCGATTCCCGTCAGCAGCTTTTTTCATATATAAAAATAAAAGCAGAGAGCTGTCTGGAGAAACCAGGCAGCTTTTTTGGCAGAAAGGAAACCGTATGAATTATCGTTTGATCCTGCAATACGACGGAAGCCGTTATGATGGCTGGCAGAGGCAGGGAAACACAGAAAAGACTGTTCAGGGAAAAGTAGAAGAAGTATTGTCAAGACTTCTGGAAGAACCGGTAGAAATTGACGGGGCAGGAAGAACGGATGCCGGTGTTCATGCGCTTGGACAGACGGCTAATTTCCACACAGAGCGAAAGCTTGACCCGGAAGAACTGAAGGCAGCACTGAATCAGTTCCTGCCGGAGGACATCGGTGTACTCCGGGCGGAAGAGGTGCCGGAACGCTTTCACAGCCGCCTCAATGCACGCGGGAAAACATATCGTTACCGGGTAGCGACAGGAGAAGAGAAAAACGTCTTTGAGCGGAAACAGATCTATCCGTTGGATCAGCCGCTTGATGTGGATGCCATGCGTCGGGGAGCAGCTCTTATGATCGGAGAAAAAGACTTCCGGGGCTTTTCTTCCATGAAAAAAACGAAAAAATCCACGGTCCGTCGTCTGGAATCCATAGAAATCCGGGAAGTATCAGGAGAAGTGCGTCTGGAATTTACCGGGAACGGTTTCCTTTACAATATGGTACGGATCCTTACAGGCACCCTTCTGGAGATCGGAATGGGAAAAAGAGAGCCGGAAAGTGTGGAAACGATCTTCCGGGAAAAGGATCGAAACCTGGCCGGTTTTACCGCTCCGGCAAGAGGACTTACTCTGGTGGAGGTTTTTTACCAGAAAAATAGTTGAAAATCCTGGTTTGACAGGCTATAATGAAATGATTGCGGGAATGTCCGTGTGCATGATACGGGCGATTCGGTGCGCATGAACGGAAAACAAGCAAAAAGAAAAGGAGAAATACATGCAGAAAATTCTGAATTTGATCACAGAAGAAATGATCCAGGCTTTTCAGAAGGCAGGCTATGACGAGAAATTTGCAAAAGTTACCCTGTCCAACCGGCCTGATTTATGCGAATATCAGTGCAATGGAGCTATGGCAGCTGCCAAGACCTATAAGAAAGCCCCCATCATGATCGCAAATGCGGTCGTAGAGGCTCTTTCCGGATCTGAGATCTTTTCTGATATCCAGGCAGTGAATCCGGGCTTTATCAACCTGAAGCTGGATCCGGAATTCCTTGCTTCTTATCTTGATAAGATGCAGGCAGATGAAAATCTTTCTGTGGAAAAAGCAAAAGAACCGAAAAAGATCATCATTGATTACGGCGGGCCGAATGTGGCAAAGCCTCTTCATGTAGGTCATTTAAGATCTGCCATCATTGGCGAAAGCATTAAGAGAATGGGACGTTTCCTGGGCCATGAAGTCATTGGAGATGTCCATCTTGGTGACTGGGGGCTGCAGATGGGTCTGATCATTGTAGAGCTGAAGAAGAGAAAACCGGAGCTGGTCTATTTTGATGAGAGCTATACCGGAGAATATCCGAAGGAAGCTCCCTTTACCATTGGTGAGCTGGAGGAAATCTATCCTGCAGCCAGTGCTTATTCAAAAGAACATCCGGAATACAAAGAAGCAGCCATGCAGGCAACCTACCTTCTGCAGCACGGACACAGAGGTTATCAGGCCATTCTGAAACACATCATGGAAGTTTCCGTGACAGATCTGAAGAGAAACTATGCAAACCTGAACGTTTCCTTTGATCTCTGGAAGGGTGAGTCGGATGCGCAGCCGTACATTCCAGCGATGGTGGAGAAAATGAAAGAACAGGGTCTGGCATACGAAGATCAGGGAGCACTGGTCGTGGATGTCAAGGAAGAGACCGATACAAAAGAGGTTCCGCCCTGTATGATCCTGAAATCGGACGGAGCATCCCTTTATACCACCACAGACCTGGCTACCATCGTCCAGCGTATGGAGGACTATCAGCCGGATGAGATCCTTTACGTTGTGGATAAGCGTCAGGAAATGCACTTCATCCAGGTATTCCGCTGTGCGAGAAAAGCGGGTATCGTAGATGAGAACACCAGACTTTCCTTCCTTGGCTTCGGTACCATGAACGGAAAGGACGGCAAGCCCTTCAAGACAAGAGAGGGCGGCGTCATGCGTCTGGAGAACCTGATCCGCGATATTGATGAGGAAATGTATCATAAGATCATGGATAACCACGAGATCGATCCGGAAGAAGCAAAGGAAACGGCGAAGATCGTAGGTCTTTCCGCTATCAAATACGGTGACCTGTCCAATCAGGCCAGCAAGGACTATGTCTTTGACCTTGACCGCTTCACTTCCTTTGAGGGAAATACCGGTCCTTATATTCTTTATACCATTGTCCGGATCAAATCCATCCTGAATAAGTATCAGCAGGCAGGAAACAGTCTGGAAGGAATTTCCATCCATAAGGCTGCCAACGACAGTGAGAAAGCGCTGATGCTGGAGGTTTCCCGTTTCAACAGCGTGATGGAGAATGCGTTTGATGAGATCGCACCGCACAAGATCTGCTCCTATATCTATGATCTTGCGAATGCCTTTAACCGTTTCTACCATGAGACAAAGATCCTTTCTGAGGAAAAGGAAGAGCAGAAAGCTTCCTGGATCGCTCTTCTGAAGCTGACCAGAGACGTTCTTGAGAAATGCATCGATGTTCTTGGTTTCTCAGCACCGGAGAGAATGTAAGCAACCGGGTGTTATGTCTGGGTACCTTATCCCGTTTTTCGGGGTAGGGTACTTTTTTTGCTTTTTGTGCAAATTCACGAAATATTTTATCTGGATGTAAAAATGCAAATGGTTGAAAACAGCAGGATTCGTTCAGTCTGCGAATGGACAAAACATACGCATTGCGATAAAATAAAAACAGAAAAAGGGAGGTGGGAGGATGAAAAGGGGAACCATGATCGGCGGAACCTATCAGGTGATGAAAACGCTGGGAGCCGGCGGTCAGTCTGATGTCTGGCTGGTGCTGCATAAAAGAACCTGCGCCCTTATGGCTTTGAAAAGGATTCCTCTGAAAGCGCAATGGCCCAGGGGAGAGCTGGACTATGCCAGACACCTGGAACATCCCGGACTCCCAAAGATCTATGATATTTTTCTGGCAGAAGGCTGTGTCTGGATTGCCATGGAGTATCTGGAAGGAAAAACGTTGGAACAGCTGAAGCAGGAAAGGGGGCGTTTTTCGGAAAAAGAGCTTCTGCAATGGCTGAAACAGCTGGCGGAGATCCTGGCTTATCTTCATTCACGGACGCCGCCTTTGATCCATGGGGATATTAAGCCGTCAAACCTCATGATCGATCCGGAAGGAAAGCTGATCCTTCTGGATTTCGGCGCCTGCCTGACTGCGGAAGGAAAAAAGAAGGAACGATACGGGACACGGATCTTTGCTGCCCCGGAGCAGCTGGATGGGACATCGGAAATGGATATCCGCAGTGATTTCTACAGTTGCGGGAAAACCTTCCGTTTTTTGAGCGGAGGAAAAGAAAGCAGGAGTTTTCGGCGTTTTCTGGATGTCTGCATGGAAGCAGACAGGGAGAAGCGTTTTCTGAATGATCAGAAGCTGCGGCGAAGGCTTGATCAAGTCTGCCGGAGAGGAAAGAGGATCAGCCTTTTGTTTTCCCTGCTCGCGGTTTTCTGTCTGTTTTTTGGGAGTATCAGTCATTTTCGCCGCCGGAGTGAGGCGGCAGAAGAACAATATCAAATCTTAATGGAGAGCAGCCGGACAAAAGAGCTGGTGTCTGCGATCCGTCTGTTTCCCGGTCGGGAAGCAGCTTATCGGAAATTATTGGAAATGGATCTTCTGGATCAGGAATTTACAAGAGAAGAAAGCCAGTTGCTGGAAGAGACCCTGGAAGCATGCGGATCCAAGCTGGAAAAAGAGGCTTACGGAGCTTTGGCTTATGAGCTCGGCATTGCCTACTGGTATTATTTTCAGCAGGCGGAAGGAAGGAGCTATGCCGGGATCTGGTTTGAACGGGCGTTAGCGGGAGAACTGGATACGGATAAACGGAAAAAAGCGGAAATTTACCGGGAACTGGGGGCATACTGTGAAAAAAAGACACGACAGGAGCTTTCGGGGGAAGGAGAGATGGACTGGAACCGTTTTTTTGATGCCATACGGGAATGCTGTGAAGGAAATAGTCAGGATGAAGTGCCGCTGGTTTTACGGGAGCGGCTTCAGGAGGAACTACTGGCATTGACATATGAGGGACTTTTGCATTTCCGTAATGCCGGAGTTTCAGAAGAAAGCGTGAATGTCCTGATCGAAGCTTTGAAAAATATGGCGGATGGAAAAGAAGAGGCTTTTTCTGCTGCCGAGGCGAGTGTTCGAAGTATTTACGGAAACAGCGGAGCGGAAGCAGATGTGTGTCAATGAAGAAGAGCGATCGAGGAGGCGGAACATATATGAAAAATAAAAAGTGGATGACAGCGGCCTGTACAGCGGCACTTCTGGGAGCACCGCTGCAAAACCTGTCTTTTCTTGGAGAAAATTATTTTCTGGAGAGCAAAGGAAGTGAAAATCAGGAAAAGATGGAAGAAACAGAAGGGGAAGAGAAAACGGAGATCCTGTGCGAAACGGAACCTGAGTCAGAAAGTGAGACCGAGAGTGAAACCGAGAGCGAATCAGAAAGCGAAACAGAGACCGAGACAGAAAGCGAAACAGAGAGAATCAGTGAAGGTGAGACAGCGTCTGAAGAAGAAACGGTGACAGAGTCCGAGGCGGAAAGTACAGCTGCCGAAGAGCAGCAGACGGAGCAAGAGACAGAGCCGGGGGAAACAGAAGTCATGACGGAGCCGGGATCTGAGGTGGAATCGGGAACAGAAACAGGATCAGAAACGGAAGTATGGACGGAAGTTCCAGAGTCAGAGGAAATAACGGAAGCGACGGAACAGGGATCCGAACTTGTGACGGAATCAACAACAGAAGCCGTGACCGAACCGGGAACTGAGATGGAAACGGAAGCCGTGACTGAGCCGGGAACTGAGATGGAAACGGAAATGGAAACAGAGTCGGAAACCGAATCAGAACCGCAGACGGAATGCAGCACAGAGCCTGTAGAGACAGAAACCGGGACAGAGACAATGACGGAAGCCCCGGAAACGGAGCCGCCTACGGAAGCAGAAACGGAGCCACCTGCGACCGAATTGCCAACGGAAGCCCCGGAAACGGAGCCACCGGAGACTGAACTGCAGACGGAAACCCCAGAAACGGAGCCACCGGAGACGGAGTTGCCAACGGAAGCCCCGGAGACGGAGCCACCGGAGACTGAATTGCCGACGGAAGCCCCGGAAACGGAGCCACCGACGACCGAGCCATCGCCTGTCCCACCGGAAACCGAACCGGAGACCGAACCTCCGCGCCGGCTGATCGTTGAACAGATCACGGTAAATCTTTCCGGTGGAGAGAAAATTTACGATGGGACAAGTCGGATCCCTCTTTCTGTGAAAACCAGACAGGAAGGGAAGGGAAATGTGAACCTGGAAATCCATGGAGAAGCGGAATCGGCTGACGCAGGTGTCTGGAAAGTCCGGCCGATAGCTGCTCTTCTGGGAAAAGATGCAGGGAAATTTCAACTGGAGCTTCCTAAGGGAGAACTGACCGTCCGTATAAAGAAACGTCCATTGACGATTCAGATCAGCGATGCAGTGAAAACCTATGGTTCCCCTTTCAGCATCCAGGGACTTGAATTCACAGAGGGAGCGCCTGTGCAGGTCAGCGGATTTATGAAGGATGGAAGTCCGACATCTGAAGTTCCGACGGGGTTTGAACTTCCGGAGATCGATTTTGACCGTTCTGTCATTCAGACGGACAGCCCGATGTATCAGAACGGTGAACGGTGTTCTTATGCGGGCGCACTGGTTCCGTCTGTCCGGGGAGACGGAACGGTTTCCGGAAATCCTACCGGAAATTATTACTTTGATCTTTCGCTCTGTAAAAAAGGAACCATTACTCTTCTGGAAGGAAAAAATCCTTCCTATCAGGTGGAAGTCCGGAATGGAAAAGGCTTTTATGACAAGGAAGGGATCTTCTGGGTATCAAAAGGAAGCGTGCTTCTTGCCAGACCGGATAAAGGAAGCGGATTTAATCAGACCGCTTTTTCTGATGCCGTGACGGAAAACGGAGAATGGGTCTTTTCACTGGAACAGAGAGACCGGGCTGGAAATCTTCTTGCAAATTCTGAAAAGAATGGCTTTCGCTACCGCATCGATGACAGACCTCCGGATATAAAGCTTACCGGAGAAACAGGAGTGGCAGGAAACCGCATCTTTCGGAAAAACTGCACATTTTCCGCAGAAGAGATCCGTGATGAAGAAAGTGGTCTGGACACGGTGGAATACTGTATTCTCTCTCTTGAAAATAAAGGGAAAAAACAGGGTTATGCGACTTATGCTCCGGGTTCTGCCATCTGCGTAGACCAGGAAGGAATCTGGCAGGTCCGTTTCCGGCTTCGGGACCGGGTGGGAAATGAAAGGAAGCTCCATTCCGCTGCGGTGGTGATCGACCGTACAGATCCCCGAATCTCGGTCCGGGGGCTTGAGGAAGGAAAATCTTATCAGAAAGAGGAAAGGTTTCAGGCTGTTGTAGAGGACAAACATCTTTTTTCAGAAAAAACAGTCTGCGAGGTGAAAAACCAGCAGGGAAAAACTGTGCTTACACCGGGACAGGAAACGGCAGAAAACAAACAGACACTTTCTTATGATTTTTCCACAGGCCGGCTGGCTGACGGAAACTATACGCTTTGCGTACAGGCAGAGGATCAGGCAGGAAATCAGGTAAAAAAGACGGTGCCTTTCCGAATCAACCGTTCCGGTTCTGCTTATATGCTTTCTTCGGCAGCCGAACAGATCAGAAAGACCTACTACATCCGTTCGGCAGAGAATCTGTTGGTGACAGAACGAAACAGAGACCGGCTTTCGGCAAAAGCGATCGTTTGTGTAAAAGATGGAAGCTTTCGGGTCCTTCAGGAAGGGAGAGACTATCAGACCGCGATCCGCAAGGATGGAGACCGCTGGATCTATCAGTATCAGATCTTCCGGAAATGCTTTCTGGAGGAAGGCGTTTACACCCTGGCTTTTCAGTCCGTGGATCAGGCAGGAAACCAGAGCGACAGCAGAGAGAAAAGCACCTTTCTGGAGTTCTGTGTGGATAAAACCGCTCCTGTAAGCTATTTGACAGGGCTTTCGGAGGAGATGGAAGCAGGAGAGGCAGAGTTTACCATACAGGCCAGAGACAACGGGAAACTGGCTTATATGGAACTCTGGAGAAATGGAAAAAGGCTCTTCTGGACGACGGAGGAGAAAGAAGAGGTGGTGGTAAGGCTTTCAGACGGAATCACCGATTTCCGGATTTTTGCCGTAGATCAGGCGGGTAATGAAAGCTGGTCAGAGAACTATCGGGTCTATGTAGGTGCGGAAGGAAAAAAACAGAAAACAGAAGATTCGGGAAAAAGAGAAACAGAAGTCTGGGGGCAGAAGAGGCAGACAGAAAGCATTCAGAAAAGAGAAGCAATAAAAAAACAGATCCGGAGAAAACAGGCAGAATGGCTGAGAAAAAAACAGGTGAGCAAAAGTGCATGGAGAGAAGAAGCAGGAGAACCATGTTCCGGTGATGACTGGTACCTGAAAAAGAAGGAAGATGGAGAGGAAACCATTACGGATACACTTTTTTCGGAAGAAAATGAGAAGGATGAGAAAGAAAAATCCGGGATGAAAAAAGGAGCATGGATCATAGGGCTTCTTACGATATGGATGGGAGGTGTCTCCTGGATCATACGGAAATTTCAGTAAATGGATTTTTAGGGAAATTTGTGATATGATAGGCAGAAAATGAAAGGATTTACAAAAGTGAAAAAAATATCTGCTTATCAAGTGCTGGATGTGATTTTTCCGGTAGCCCTTCACTACGGGATCATGCTTTTGACGGCGATGCTTACCGGGAATGATCTGGATGCGGCAGCACAGACAACGCTGGCGGCTCTTGCGGCATTTCCTCTTTTGTGGCGGCTGTATAAAAAAGAACCGCGGTCAAAGGGAAGCTATACCTTCCGTTCTTTATGGGTGCTGCCCTTTCTCGGAATGGCCGGAAATCTCCTGTTTTCCTTCCTTTTGAGAGCCATTCATCTGACGGAACATTTTTCCAATGCTTTTCAGGAAGCTCTTTTCCAGAGTGATCTGCTGATCCAGGTGATCGGAATCGGGATTTTTGTTCCTTTTGTGGAAGAAGTGATCTTTCGCGGACTGGTGTACGGAAAGCTGAGACGTCGTTTTTCCTGGTGGGCGGCAGCAGCAGTCAGCGCAGGCTTTTTTGCATTTTATCATGGGAATGTGATACAGATCGTTTATGCGTTTCCCATGGGACTTCTTCTGGCCTGGGCTTATGAACGCTGGGGCTGTCTTCTGGCACCGGTACTCATTCATGTCGGAGCCAATCTTCTGGGGATTCTGGAAACAGTAAGAAATGCATAAGTATGGATCAAAAAAGAAGCGGCCATCAGAATCTGTCTGAGTGGCCGTTTCTTCTTTTAGCAGTATTATGAGCCGGATTCGGTAACATGTTCCATGCCCTGGCTTAAGATGCTGTGGACATGTTCATCAAGGAGAGAATAAAAGATGGTTTTCCCTTCCCGGCGGAATTTTACAAGACGGCTCTGTTTTAAAATCCGGAGCTGGTGGGAAATGGCGCTCTGCGTCATATTCAGAAGCTGTGCCAGATCACAGACACACATTTCATGTTCCAGGAGAACATAGAGAATACGGATCCTGGTGGAGTCGGCAAAGATCTTAAAAAGTTCAGACAAGTCGTATAGTTCTTCTTCTGCAGGCATACTTTCCTGCACTGCTTTTATGGTTTCAGGATGAGCATGGATAAATTCACATCTTGGAACATCATCCTGGAGTTCTTCTTTTGCTGCCATGGAAATCCTCCTTTCAAAGCTGCAACTGTTTTTATTATAAGAAAAAAAAGGGATTCTGTAAAGAGATGATTCATTGCCCTTTTTCAGGCAGTATGCTAAAATAAAAAGAACAGCTGTAACTGTTCCATACCTTTACAGTTACGAATAACCGCGAAAACAAGGAGAAGAAAAATGAATGTTGTAGATATGCATTGTGACACCATCGGACGGTTTTATTTTTCTGGAGAAAAAGGGGAAACAAAAGAGGGACTTCTTGAAAATTCCTTTCAGGTAGATTTGAAAAAAATGAAAAAGGGAGAGTATCTTTTACAGAATTTTGCCATGTTCGTGCCATTTGGCGAAGTAGAAGATCCCTTTAAAACGGCAATGGAAATGGCAGATCTCTATTACTGTGAACTGGAGAAAAACAGCAGTCTGATCGCACCGGTATTTTCTTTCCAGGATATTGTGAAAAACAGGGAAGCAGGGAAAATGAGTGCTCTTCTGACCATCGAAGAAGGGGAAACAGTGCTTGGAAAACTTTCCTATCTGAGAGATTTTTATCGTTTAGGTGTGCGGATGATCGCACTGACCTGGAATTTTGCCAATCAGATCGGCTGTCCGAATATGCATCCCGAATGTGAGAAGACCGGAAAAGGCATAGAACTTCGGACAGAAAAAGGCCTGACGCCTTTTGGGATCGAGATGATCCAGGAGATGGAACGTTTGGGAATGATCGTGGATGTTTCTCATCTTTCTGACGGAGGTTTCTGGGATGTGTACCGGCATACGGCGAAGCCTTTTGTGGCCAGTCATTCCAATGCTGCCTCCGTGCAGAATGTCTGCCGGAACCTGACAGATGAAATGATAAAAGCGCTGGGAGAGCGAGGCGGTGTCTGCGGTCTCAATTACTGTATGGATTTCCTGAGCTGGGAAGCAAAACAGATGGATACGGAGCAGCTCCTTGGCGTGATGGCAGAGCATGTCCGCCATACAGCAGATATCGGAGGTGTGGAGGTCTGTGCACTTGGCGGTGATATGGACGGGATCGATCCGAATCCGGCCATTCCGGATGTGTCCTTTGTTCAGCGGCTGGTACCTGCACTGAAAAAGAAAGGCTTCCATGAGAGTGAGATCGAGAAAATCTTCAGCGGAAACGTCCTGAGAGTTTATCAGGAGATCCTGAAGTAAGGGGGCAGCAATGAAAACACAGGCAAAAGATATGACAAAAGGGCATCCCGGCAGACTTCTGCTTCAGTTTGCACTGCCGTTGATGCTTGGAAATATATTTCAGCAGACATATACCATGGTAGATACGGCGGTTGTTGGCCAGCTGGTGGGAGTGCATGCGCTGGCGGCCCTGGGCTCGGTGGACTGGTTTAACTGGATGAGCCTTGGGATCTGCTCCGGCTTAAGCCAGGGCTTTTCGATCATGATCGCCCAGCAGTTCGGAGCAAAAGAGTACGAAAAAATGAAAAAGACAGTGGGAGTCTCTCTGATCCTGGCAGTGCTTTCTGCGATCGTGGTGACAGTTGTCTTTCTGCTCTCTGCAGCTCCTGTGCTGCGTCTTATGGGAACGAGAGAAGAGATCCTTGGCGATGCGCTTCTTTATGTATCCATTATGTTCAGTGGGATCCTCATTGTGATGATCTATAACTGGATGTCCTCTGTACTCCGGGCCATAGGAGACAGTACGACGCCATTGATCGCCATGGGAGTGGCTTCTTCCAGTAATGTAGTACTGGATCTTCTTTTTGTGGCAGTTTTCCACTGGGGGATCGCAGGTGCGGCGGCAGCAACGCTGATCGCGCAGGGGATTTCCTGCGTTTACTGTTTTTCGAGGATGCGGAAGGTTTCTCTCCTTCGTCTTTGCCGGGATGATTTTTCCGTGAAACCGGAGCAGGCGAAAGAACTTTTCTGTCTGGGTATGCCTATGGCTGTCCAGAATATGATCATTTCCATTGGCGGCATGATCCTTCAGTCGATCGTCAATGGCTTTGGTGTGGTGTTTGTGGCAGGCTTTACGGCGACCAACAAGCTTTACGGACTCCTGGAGATCGCAGCCGTTTCCATGGGATTTGCGGTTTCTACTTATGCAGGACAGAATCTGGGAGCAGGAGAACATGAACGCATTAAAATCGGTGTACGAAAAGGTGCTGCCATGGCGGCAGTGATCTCTGTGGTGATCAGTATGGTGATGCTCCTTCTCGGCAGGAAGATCACAGGGCTTTTTGTGGATCATTCCAGTCCGGACGCAGGTGAAGTGCTGAACTATGCTTACCATTATCTGGTGGTGCTTTCTTTGTTTCTGGTGATCCTTTATTGCCTGCATATTTACCGTTCGGCCCTGCAGGGAATGGGAAATACCATCATTCCGTTAATCTCCGGTTTTGTAGAGCTTACCATGAGACTGCTGACAGCCGTTTTTCTGCCGCGGTTTGTTGGAGAATATGGAATTTATTTTGCTGAGGTGGCAGCCTGGACAGGAGCAGCCGTGCTTCTGGTCATTGCTTATCAGAAGCAGATACACAGCCTTCCTGCGAAAAATATCCGTATAAACGAGGGAGAGTTGTAATGTTTTTGGATGCTTATATTCTGTTATCGATCTTGATCGCACTTATGGATCTGTATCTGGGAGTATTATCCATACGGAAAAACCGGACGACTGGGCGTTATCTGGGGCTTGCCTGCATCGGAGCTGCCATCGTTGATCTGAGTTATCTCATCAGTATTTTAAACAGCAGTTATTTTTGCATGTCAGTGACGTCCAGCATTTATTTTATAAACATAGATTTTATGTTGTTGAATCTTGTGGCTTTTACCGTGTATTTTACAAAAGGAAGCTTTGTGAACTGGGGGAAAAAAGCAATGCGTCTGGCGGTATTCTATGCCGTTTTTGAGGTGATCGTTTTTTCCATTAATCCGTTTTGTGAAATCGCGGTTCATTATGTGAAAAGAAATACACAGATCGCACACTATGCTTATCAGATGCTGCCTCTTTACTGGATGCACCTGCTTTTTTCCTATGCCATGGTTGCGGTCGTCCTGCTTCTGCTGTTAAAAAAAATGTGGCAGACGCCCAGAGAATACCGGTCACAGTATAAGTATGTGATTCTGGGAATTGCGGGTATTGTATTGGTGAACGCCGTGTTTTTATTTTTACCTGGTGAATCCGTTTATAATCTTCTGGATTATTCCATCTGTGCATACAGCCTGACATCGTTCCTTTTGTACTGGAGCTGTTTCGATTATTCTACGCATGGGATGCTGAATTCTCTGAAAAACAGTATTTTTGAAAACATCGGTCAGGGGATCGTACTGTTTGATTATGAAGACCGGCTGATCCTGCATAATAAAAGAGCAGAAGATCTGCTTGGAAAGATGCAGGAAAAGGATGGGATCGCTTTGCAGGATTTCCTGGAGCACTATCAGATGGAACTCCATCTGGAGGAAAACGAAAGCAGTTCTCTTCAGTTTTATGTAAAGGACGGTGAAGAAGAACGGCCGCTCCGATGTGACATTCGCAGACTGAAGAATGAAAAAGGACAGCATTTGGGACAGCTGTTTGTATTTTCCGATGCAGCACTGGAGACAGATCTTCTCACCGGTTTCCAGGAATGGGAAAGTTTCCAGCGTTTTGTGAAGGAAAGAAAGGATTCCTTTCCTCCTTCTACAGGGATCGCCATGTGTGATATCAATGGGCTGTCTGTTATCAACAGCACCATGGGAACACAGTCGGGGGACCAGAAGATCCGGCAGCTGGCAGAAAGTATGAGAAAATGTTTTCCGAAACAGACGTATTATGTGCGTGGAACAGAGGCGGCACTGATCGCCTTATGCAGTCACAGCAGCGAAGAGGAAATGAAAAGCTGCATAGCGAAAATGAAAGAAAATTTTTCGGGAAAGTTTCAATATGCGGTCACGGTGGTTTCAGATGAAAAATCCGATATCCTGCAGGCGATAAAAGAGACGGCAGTCGCCATGCGTGCAAAAAAACTGCTGGATCTGGAAGCAGTCCATTCAGAAATGCTCAATTCCCTGATCCGGGCGCTTCAGGAATGTGACAGTGATACAGAGCATCATGTGCGCCGCACCCAGCAGATGGGAGCAGAGCTGGGAAAAAGGATCGGACTTACCGACATCCAGCAAAGCAAGCTCTCCCTGCTCTGTCTTTTGCATGATATCGGAAAAATAGGGGTTCCTCTGGAAATTTTAAACAAGCCGGGAAAGCTTTCTGATGAAGAGTGGAAAATCCTGCAGTCCCATGCCAGAAAAGGATACGAGATCGCAAACAGTAACTATGAATTAAAAGAGATTGCGGAAGAAATTTTCCATCATCATGAACGGTGGGACGGAAAAGGATATCCGGATGGTCTGTCAAGGGAAAGCATTCCGCTTTTATCCAGGGTGATCGCGGTGGTGGATGCATATGATGCCATGACAAATGACCGGTCTTACCGACCGGCTATGTCTGTTTCTGCTGCACGGAAAGAACTCAGAAGATGTGCAGGAACTCAGTTTGATCCATACATCGTAGCAGAATTTCTGCAGCTTTTAAAGGAAAAAGAAGACGTGGAGAAACCGTCTGCTGAAAACGATATCCAGAAGGAAAAAGAGGAAATGCGGAGCCTTTTGGCGGAGGTGGAAAAAACGGAAAATGAGGTTCATTCTGTCTTTTACAGCAGCTATCGACTGGATGAAGACATGAAGATCCTGTCTGTGGATGATGCTTTTGAAACGATCACCGGTTACAGCAAAGATGATATCCGGAAAAAGCAGTTCTTTCAGGTTGATCTGATACCGGAGGAAGAAAGGACCGAGTATCTTTGTAAAGTAAATGCAGAGCTGGCAAAGTGCCCGGTGGTTTATCTGGAACATAAGATCCGGCGGAAAGACGGAACGGATAGTTTTGTCTTCTGTTATGGCAGGGTTTACTATGATTCTGCTGCCCGCTCTCAGCGTTCTGAGATCACGATTGCGGATATCAGGCAAACGTATTCCATGAAGCGCTTGCTGGATGCGGAGCAGAACCGGGCCAAGATCCGTCTGCATTACTGGGAGAGGACTTATCGAAAGGATTCCTTGACCGGGCTTCTGAACCATGCGGCTTTCCGCAGTGATCTGGAACTGAAGCTTCTCCAGGGAAAATGCAGGATCGTGATGCTGATGATGGATATGGATCATTTTAAGGAGTATAACGATACCTACGGTCATCACAATGGAGATAAATATCTGATCCTGATGGCACAGACTCTGGAAGCGGCACTCAGAAAAGAGGATCGTGCCTGCCGTATGGGAGGAGACGAGTTTGCGGCTGCGCTTCTGTTTCAACCGGATGTCAGCGAAGAAAAGATCCAGGAGCGGGTACGGATGATCTTCGATAAGATCAATCTGACTCTGAAAGCGGTCGAAGGCGGCAGCGGACTGTCCATGGGTGTTGCTTTTGCAGAACCGGAGATCACCTTTAACCAACTCTATGAACTGGCAGACAAAGCCCTTTATCAGGCAAAAGAGAGTGGGCGGGGACGCTGTGTTTTTTATGAAACGAGGGGATAGACAGGGGGAGAGAAGATGATTCGGATAGCAGTCTGTGATGATGATAAAAATACCATAATGACGATCGAAGAGATGCTGCTTGAACTGTCAGCAAAAGGAAATAGTAAGGTCAGGATCGAGACTTATTCCGATGGAGCTTTTCTGCTTAATGATATCAGAAGAGGGGTGGAATTTGATCTTTTATATCTGGATATCGAGATGGAGCAGCTGGACGGTTTGTCCCTGGCAAGGGAATTTCGTAAAGATCATCCCAATGCGGTTCTGATCTATATATCCAATCATGAAAGCTATCTGAAGGAACTGTTTGAGGTGGATACCTTCCGTTTTTTAAGCAAACCGATCGATTCTGAAAAATTTGAAGCGTATTTCAGAAATGCGGTGGAAAAAATTCAGCTCCAGCAGGAAGAACTCTTTTTTTCTTATTCCTATGACAGACAGTTTTTCAAGGTGTTGTTAAGTGATATTGTGTACTTTGAGAGCCAGAAGCGAAGCATCCGGCTTTATAAGAAAGATGGAACGGAAGGAAGCTTTTATGGGAAACTGAATGAAGTGGAGAAGCAGCTGAAAGAAGCGGCGGTTCCTTTCCTGCGGATCCATCAGTCGTATCTGGTTAATTACAACTATATAAAGCAGTTCGGCAATACGGAGCTGGAATTATCGAATGGAAAATGCCTTCCGATCAGTGAAGACCGACGAAAGGCGGCAGAGCAGAAATATGGCGGGCTTTTGCGAAAGGAGCTTTTCTATGAGTGAACTGCTGATTTATTTTTTTATGGAATGTTGTACCCTACCGGTCATAAAAGGTTTTTTTGATGTTTTTCTGGATAAAAGAAACCTGGGGAAAAAGGTCTGGATCTGGAATCTTCTCTTCTGTCTGGTGGGGACTTTTTCTGATCTTGGTTTTATGCCGCCATATTTGAATATTTTCTACGGGGCTTTGACTTATGAGCTGATTGCGATCACCTTTTTTGAAGGTGCCTTTTCCAGAAAAACTTTTGTGAATGTTATTTTTGTGGCAGTCTGGATGCTGGATGAAGCGATTGTCGGACTGGTTTTTGGAGTGTTTGGAATCTCTTATCAAGAGCAGTTTCTTCTGGGAGCAATCCTGACCAGACTGGTCATTTTTCTACTAGAAAAAATCATTCAGTATTTTTATGTGAAGAAAAATGACATCCCTGTGGAGAGAAAAGAAGGGGCGGCCCTGCTGGTCTTTCCGGTCGTCAGTATCATCCTGATGTTTTGTATCTTTGTTTTATGCCAGACCTGCACGAACCGTAGCCTGCGGTTGGGGATAACAGTTGTGAGCCTGTTGCTGATTCCCATGAATATTTTTCAGTTCCGGATTTATGACAAGATCAAAGAAAAAGCAAAAGTGGAAAAAAGAAATCTGATTTATCAGCAAATGGTGGATCTCTACGAAAAACAGATTGCAGAACGGGAAGAGACAACGAGGAAAATCCGGCAGTTCCGGCATGACATGAAACTGCATTTATCGGCGGTGCGGGAACTTGCGGAGGAAAAAGACACGGATGGCATTATTTCTTACATAGATGAGCTGTCAAACGGTTCCGGAATGGGAAAGAGTGATCTCGCAAACAGTGGAAATCTTTTGCTGGATGGTTTGCTGAATCAGGCCTATGAGCGGGCTGTAAAGGCAAAGATACAGATGAAATTACGGTTGGAAATCCCTTACAAGTTAAATATTTCCGGTGCAGATTTATATGTGATCCTTGGAAATGCACTGGAAAACGCTCTGGAAGCCTCAGAAAAAGTCCCCCGGGAAGAAGGACGCCTGATAGAACTTTCCCTTGTCTACAAAAATGGGGATCTTCGCATTGGAATCAGAAACCGCTATGCGGAAGAACCGCGAAAAGATTCCAAGGGAACCTTCCTCTCATCGAAAAACAATTCCGAATATCATGGAATCGGCCTCTATTCCATCCGCGAAACGGTAAAAAAGTATCACGGGTTTATGGATATCCATACGGAAAACAAAATATTTTCTCTGGTTATTGTAATCAGAGAGGAAAAGAGCTGTTGACGAAAGGTCAATGGTTCTTTTTTTATGGGCACTTAAGGGAAAAGTTACATGAAACACCGGGATAATTACATGATCCGGCACAGAAAGAAATTATGTGGTAATATACAGAAAAATGAATGGAGGAGGCCTAATTAAATGAAAAAAATAGGACAAATGATAAAAAAATATGTTACACCAACGTATTTTAGCAATAATGTAAGGTACTTTGCAGCAAGCTTTAGACTAAAAACACATAGCCAGTATGGAGTGGATATTGGACTGACAAAGGCAAATACAAATGTAACACATACAGGACAATATTATATTACGCCACCAGAAGAGGAATATTACTATTTGTATGGGACTTATGACGCAGCGGTTTCATCTGGACCGGCTATTCATGTAGAGGGACGCTTTACGCCGTAAGATGTAAGGGAAAGGCGCACATTGCTGAAAAGGCGTGTGCGCCTTTTGAAAAATTAGAATAGAGGAGGGCAGGTTTGTATGAAATTTAGAAAATGGAAAAGCTGTTTTTTAGTATTCGTATGCTGGAGTTTGATCGGATGCAGCAATAATACAAAAGAAGAGAAATTATCAGAAGAAGTATCGGACCAAGTAGAATCAAAAGATGCATCGGAGATTAGTCAGAATGAAGGGAATAAAAGAGATCTTTTTGACAGCCTGCCATTTCATATAGAGGAAAAATATAGTGATATAATTCAAATAAATGCAGATGTAATAGTATCAGCCGAAGTTCGTGAAAATGGTCTACTTTCTATAAAAACGAAGCTATTAAGTTTAGATCCAGAAAAAGTGAAAGAAAAATTGGAAGAAGTTTCTGGAGAAAAATTTGGTGAGATAGAAGAGAGAGAGGATAGAAATTATAAAAATGAAATAGTTTGTGATTATTTTTGTAACAGTACGGAAGGAAATCATATGTCCGTGAGCCAGTCGGCGGAAGATAGCAGTCTTTTTTACAGAACGCAAGTGACTTCACATTATGAAGCAGCTTTTCGACTGGCCAATGATCTGGATTACAATGGTGAAAAATATCAAAAGCCGCAGGAATTTCCTTTTGCAACAGAGGAAGAAATATATAAAAAATTTGCAGAATTTGGAGAGTCCTTGGGAATTTCCATTAATGACGAGCATACAACTTATTATCTGGATTATGAAACTTTGGCAGGAGAAGAAGAACAGCAGGTGAATCAGGGGAATATTCAACCGAAAAATTGGACAGAAGCAGATAATGCATACTATTTTTGTACAAGTCAAGAAAGCCAAGGGATTCCTCTCTATGTGCCTCTTTATGGAATATATATGGATGCGATTGATTATAATGCATCCATGCAGGCCAGATGGGGGAAATCAGGATTGGGCTATATTATGGCAGGGAGTCTTTATACAATAGAAACAAATTCAGAATATGTAAAACTGGAATCATTGGAAACGATATTTGAAAATTTACAAAAGAAATATGATCTTTTGATTATGAACGATACCGTAACAATTACAAAAATAAAATTGTATTGGATGCCGGAATTGAATAAGGAGGCGGCAAGACCAGTATGGATCTTAACTGGAAAGCAAAATGAATCCGGTAAGGAAATTCAACATGTTTTTGATGCGGAGACGGGAAAGGAGCAGATTGGTGCAAAGATATAAAAATACACATTATTTAAAAATGGATTTTTTCCGTGCCTTTGTAAATAAAACATTTTTTTTGACGGTATTTGGGATTACGCTGTTTCTTTTATTGATGGAGAGAACACAGTTACATTTTCGGACAGATGTTGTTTATATTTATGATATGTTGAAAATGCAGAGATCCTATTTATTGCTGTTTGTTTTTTGTGTGATTCCTTACGGGGGATGCTTTTGCGAAGATGCAGAAAAACGTTTTTTCTATCCGGAACTGATTCGTGGAAATTGCAAAAATTATGTATGGTCTAAGATTATAAGCAGTTTTACAAGTGGATTTTTAGTGGGTTTTTTTGGAGTTTTATTGTTTTTCTGGATTGAAAGTTTGAAGTATCCAGTATTTTTAAACGGTAATTATAACAGTTTCTTTTTGGAAAAAGGAGTGGGTTGGCTTTTTCTTGTAGAAGCACTTGTAAGAGAAAGTCTTCTGAGAGGAACATTATGTGCAGTAACAGCAGCATTTTCTTTATGTCTGAAAAATAAGATGTTTACAATGACCTTTCCAATGATGTTTTACTATTTTTTTGTGAATTACATATCTAATTGGTTCTCGTTTCCTTCTTATATGAATTTATATGCAGTGTACAGTATTTTTTATGAGGTATGGGGAAACGAATGGCTGGATTTCTTTTATGCATTCTTTTTCAGTACAGTAAGTTTGATCTTCACAGGAATATGGGCAGAGATTTTGATGAAAAGGGAAGAGAGGCGCAGGTAGATGAAATATTTTGCAGTAATTTTTCGCGAAAGAATCTGGAAAATGAAAACAATAGTGTTTATTTTGCTGAATCTGTTTTTTATGGATATTTATTTAGCTCCTTTAAGAAAAATGGCGGAAAATACAGGTTATCAGGTAGAGGCGGGGGTAATTGGTTTTTTACTGTCTGATGTTTATTATCTTTCTGTTTTTTTGCTGAGTGTACTGTATTTTTTCTCTGATATTCCGTTTTTTGGAAGGAATCAAATGTTTTATATGATTCGTTTGGGCAGGAAAAAATGGGCTTTTTATAATTGTTTATATCTTATGCTAGCTGGCTTTCTTCTGATAACAATAGAAAGTGTTTTATGTGTGATCTTATTATTTCCTGTTCTGAGTGTGGGAAATAACTGGGGGAAAGTGTTGGGGACGCTTTCTATGACAAATGCAGGAGTACAGACAGGGCAGGCCTTTGCTGTAAATTATGGAACAATATTGGAATTGAAACCATGGGAACTTTTTGGTCTGACTTATATCAATGGGGCTTTGGCAATTGCTTGCATGGGGATGTTGGTTTATGGTATTTCCTTGCTGATGTCGAGAACAGCAGGGGCTCTGACCGGAGGACTCCTTATCGTGCTCCCGGGAATGGGAGAATATTTTCTTGATATTCCATGGAATTATATTTCTCCTCTTTCCTGGATGAGAACAGGAATTTTTTTCAGCGGAAAAATTATGAGAATGCCAACAGTTACCTATATGTTATGTGGGTTCGGAATTATATGTGTAACGACAGGGATTCTTATTATTTTAAAGATAAGAAATGTCGATATTAACTGGATTGCAGATAATCGGGAATAGAGGGTGCCATATGGAAAATACAAAAGTTTCTATCAGAATAAAAGAAATAGAAAAGAGTTTTGGAAAAAATAAGATACTAGATAAGATTTCACTTGAGATGGAAAGTGGAAAAATTTATGGAATTGTTGGTTATAATGGATCTGGAAAAACGGTTCTTTTTAAATGTATCTGTGGTTTTCTGAAAACGGATGCTGGTGAAATATGGATTAATCAGGATTGTATGCACCAGACGACAGATCTGTTAAATAATGCAGGAATCATTATTGAGGAACCTTCCTTTTTAGAGAGAAAGAGTGCTTATCAGAATCTGAAATGTCTCTATATGATAAGAAATAAAGTTGACAAAAAATGGCTGTACGAGGTTTTGGAAAAAGTTGACTTAAATCCGGAATCAGCAAAAAGAGTAGGGAAATATTCTATGGGAATGAAACAACGTTTGGCTATTGCACAGGCAATTATGGAGAAACCGGAAATTTTGATTTTGGATGAACCATTTAACGGGTTGGATAAAGAGGGCGTAAAAGAGATGCGAGAATTGTTTCTAGAATTAAAACAGCAAGGGACACTTATGATTTTGGCAAGTCATAATAAAGATGATATAGATATTCTTTGTGATGAAGTGTATGAAATGGAAAAAGGAAAATTAAACAAGATTAGATAAAAGTAATGTGGGAAAAAGCATGGAAAAAATAGCAAAAAAATTAACCGATTATTATATGCGAACAGGACTTATCAATGAAAAAGATGCTGCAATATATCAATTTGGCTGGCAGGTAAGTATAGAAATACTTATAAGCATAATAGCAAGTATAGGCATTGCTTTGTATCTTAAAATGTTTCTGGAAATGATATTTTTGGGCGGTATTTTTATTCCTCTTCGAACATGGGCCGGAGGTGTTCATCTGGACAGATACTGGAAATGTTTCGTTTGCTCTGTGATGGTCATGGTGGTGGGACTTGTTTCTTCAAAGTATATACACTGTGATGAAACATATAGTTTCGTCTGTATTTGTGGACTGCTTCTTATTATTTCGGGTTTTGGAGTGTGTAAAAATTCCAATGTAAAGGAAAGATATAAAGAAAGCCTTTCGAAGAAGCTTCGGGTCTTTGAATTGGGAACTGCTATTATGGCTGTGATTTTAAAGTTGAGAGAAAATGGTCAATATCTTTTTCTGACAATGTATACGCTTGCAGTTGTTTTGATTAGTTTACTGCTAAAGGATGTGAGAATAAAAAGAGATGGAAGTATTAGTCTTTTCGGAAAAAATCGGGTATCCGGATTGCTCAAAGAGAGAGTTGCTGCATCAAAGTGCTTATATAGATATCTATCCTTTGAAAAGGATAGAGGAAGCTTTAATAAAAAAGCGGGATTTGATAATTTTGGATGTACCGGATCAGAAATTAAAGGCAGGAGAACTGGAATTTATAATAAAAATTCATTGCAAAAGTAAGGCACCAATATTGGCGATCGTGGATTCATGCTGTGAAAATGATTATTGGATGCTGGAAGAAATGGGAATTACGGAGTATATAAACAGACCATTGAAGGAAGAAGAATTTAACAAAAAACTAGCTTACCTGTTGAAAAAATAACCTTGCAAACCTCCCGTTCTTCTCTATAATAAGAATAGAAAAGAACGGGAGGTTTTTTCAATGAGCGAAGACAAAATTTTCTGCAAAGGCGGTGGCTGTACGGCGAAGCTTGGCCCGGAAGTGCTGGACCGGATCTTACCGATGCTTCCGAGAAAGCAGGACAAAGATCTTCTGGTAGGGTACGACCATGCAGATGATGCGGCCATCTACCGGCTGACGGATGATCTGGCTATCGTACAGACGTTGGATTTCTTTCCTCCGATGGTAGAGGATCCCTATGTATTTGGACAGATCGCCGCGGCCAATGCTTTGAGTGATATTTATGCCATGGGCGGCATGGCGAAAACAGCCCTCAATATTGTCTGTTTTCCGGAGAGTATGGATCTCAACATTCTGGGAAAGATCCTTACCGGGGGAGCGGAAAAAGTGGAAGAGGCAGGAGCTGTCCTGGCCGGTGGCCATTCCATTCAGGATACCGATATCAAATACGGTCTTTCTGTCACCGGTGTGATCCATCCGGATAAAGTACTGGCCAATCAGAACTGCTGTCCAGGTGACCGACTGATTCTCACAAAACCGTTGGGAGTCGGCATCGTATGTACAGCTTCCCGGATGAAGGATGTACGGGAAGCAGATTATGATCTGGCGGTCAGATCTATGACTACGCTGAACAAATATGCGTCGGCTCTGGCTGGAGCTTATGAGACCCATGCCTGTACGGATGTGACGGGTTTCGGTTTCCTTGTCCATTTGAATGAGCTTCTGGGAGAAAACAGTTCCGCCCGTATCTACAGCAGCGCTGTGCCGTATATACCGGGCTGTCCTTCTTATGTGGAAGAGTTTTACCTTACCGGGGCAGGGCAGAGGAACCGGAATCATATGAAAGGGAAAGTAGAATTTTTAAAGGAGTCTTTTTTTATGGAAGAGCTTCTTTTTGACCCGCAGACTTCCGGCGGTCTGCTTTTGTCTGTAAAAAAAGAGGATGCAGAAGGACTTCTTTCTGAAATTCTGGATCTTGGGCTTCCAGCCGCCATTGTAGGAGAAGTGACAGGACCAGAAAAAAGGAAAATTTTTGTCGAATCCTAAAAGGGAAATAGGTTCAATGGAAATCTTATAAAGAATAGTATGAGAAAGTGAGAAAATAAAAAATGCAGACATATACGTATGTTTCTGAAGGAAAATTTGAGTTAATGGAAAAACCAAAACCGGTGCTTATGCACGAACGGGATGCGATTGTAAAGGTAACACTTGCCAGTATCTGTTCCAGTGATCTGCACATCAAGCACGGAAGTGTTCCGCGTGCAGTTCCGGGGATAACGGTCGGTCATGAGATGGTAGGTATTGTGGAAGCAGTTGGCAAAGAGGTAACGCATGTAAAACCGGGAGACCGAGTAACGGTAAATGTAGAGACTTTTTGTGGGGAATGCTTTTTCTGCAAAAAAGGCTATGTAAACAACTGTACAGATAAAAATGGCGGCTGGGCGTTGGGATGTCGTATCGATGGCGGTCAGGCGGAATATGTGCGAGTACCTTTTGCCGATCAGGGACTGAATAAGATCCCGGAGGGAGTCACGGACAGAAAGGCTTTGCTGGTAGGGGATGTTCTTGCTACCGGTTATTGGGCTGCACGCATTTCTGAGATCACAGAAGAGGATACGGTACTGATCATCGGAGCCGGTCCGACAGGCATCTGCACACTGCTTTGCGTTATGCTGAAGAAACCGAAGCGTATCATTGTATGTGAAAAAGATGAAAACCGTATTCGTTTTATTCAGGAGCATTATCCGGATGTGCTTACCGTTTCGCCGGAAGACTGTGAAGACTTTGTTCAAAAGAACAGCGAGCATGGAGGAGCGGATGTCGTTCTTGAAGTTGCGGGCGCGGAAGCTACTTTTCGCCTGGCCTGGCAATGTGCAAGACCAAATGCGATCGTGACAGTGGTTGCGCTTTATGATAAAGCACAGATCCTGCCGCTTCCGGATATGTACGGCAAGAATCTTACATTCAAAACCGGCGGCGTCGATGGCTGTGACTGCGAGGAAACTTTAAAGCTGATCGCAGAAGGCAAGATCAATACAGAGCCGCTGATCACCCATACATATCCACTGGACAGGATCGAAGAAGCGTATGAGCTTTTTGAGAATAAGAGAGACGGTGTGATCAAAGTAGCCGTGGAATGTTGAGCATGATATGAACAGGCCAGAGAAAATGCAGCGATGCTGATGAGCCGGGAGGGGCGCAAAGGGATTTTTCATGATCGTGGTCTGCAGACAGGAACGAGAAACTGTGAGTTTTGTCCGCATTCTGGTTATTGCATGGATCGTATCAGCCCCTTCTCGAAGTGGCAGGGGGCCGGCAGGAGCCGGAGATGTCGAAGAACCTTTATCTGAAGAGGATCCGTGGGGGAAAACATCGAAGGAACGACCGGTGGAACCATCACCGGAACCATTGCCGGTCACACCGTCCAGGCCGGTACTCGATGTTGAAAAATTTGAAGAGTGGATGGATCAGCGGACCTTAAACGGGTATGTGGAGAAATCAGATGGTACTGGCATTAGAGATTGAGCATACGACAAGGGCTCTTAATGCGCAGAGCGCAGTTGATGAGATGACAAATGAGATGTTCAGACGAAATGCCGAAACATTGAAGCAGGGAGCCATGGATGCTGCGTTGGCTTCCGAAAGAGGAATCGTGGATGTGGAAACTCTTCGAAAAGTAAATGCAGATATCATTCTTTCGATCAATGAAGTGGTGAAGATCCATGAAGAAGGATCGAAACGCCGTGCAGAGGCACAGGAGGAACTTGCCAGGATCGAAGATGAATTGAAACAGGCATTGCTGGAAGCCGGCAACAGATAAAAGAGAGGAGAATACGTTTTCGAGCGGCCGTTTTACAAAACAGCCGCTCATTTTCGTTACAAAGTTGTGACTTGAGTGATCATTTCGCTGAAAGAAGGATGAGGACGGATCACAGAAGCCATTTCTTCCAGAGTGAGCTTTTGAGCAATCGCGACAGCAAACTCGCTGATCATATCTGTGGCTCTGGCACAGAGAAGCTGTGCACCGATGATCACATGAGTTTCTTCCAAATAGATCACTTTCATAAAACCGCGTTCCTGCAAGGATAATACAGACTTTCCATTGGCAGAACTCAGGATCTTGTGGCTTTTGGCAGCAAGTCCCTGTTCTTTCGCCTGATCCAGTGTCAGACCTACCGAAGCGATCTCCGGAGATGAATAGATACAGGACGGAACGAGATCAAGGACCGGATCGCTCACACAGGAGCCGTTCTTTCCGGCGGAATCAGCGGCTAATGCCGCAGCGATACGATGGACTGCATGAAAACCCTGAGCGGTGGCAGCATGTGCCAGCTGCAGTTTTCCATTCACATCGCCGATGGCATAGATGCCGGGAATGTTGGTCTGAAAATGTTCATCTGTCAGGATACGGCCACGTTCCATGGAAGGAGCAAGACCGTCAGCGAACAGACCATCCGTATAAGGTTTTCGGCCGGTAGCAATCAGAACTGCCTGTGCGGTACAGGTGCAGACCGTGTCTTTTTCCGTGTAAGTACATAAGATGCCATCATCGGCAGCTTCCAGAGACTGTACCTTGGCACCGGTATGGATATCGGCGCCTTTTTTCTTCAGAGACTGCTTCAGGCTCTGTCCCAGTTCCTTGTCCATGTTGGTGATCAAAGAAGGAAGCGCCTCCAGGATCGTAACTTTTGTTCCAAGTGCCTGCCAGATTCCGGCAAATTCCACACCGATCACACCGCCGCCGATGATCAGCAGAGAAGAAAACGGTTCCTGATCCCAGGAGAGCAGTTCGTCACTGGTCATCACACCGGGCAGATCATGTCCGGGAATCGGCGGAACAGAAGGAACACTGCCGGATGCCAGCAGGATCTGGCGTGTTTCGATGGTGACAGGATCTGCTCCATCGGATGTGATCTGTACCTGCTTGATCCCTTCATTGCCGGAAGCATCTGTGCCTGTATCAATGACGGTTCCCAGTCCCTGATAAACCGTAACTTTAGCAGCTTTCAGAAGAGCGGCAATGCCCTTTTGCAGAGTGGTGATGGTTGCCTGCTTGTGCGTCTGGATTTTGGACAGATCGGGCAGGACATGCTCTGCGGAGATACCGAAACGTTCTGCATCGCAGATCTTTGTATAGAGTTCTGAAGAGTGGAGCAATGTTTTGGTAGGGATACATCCCCGGTTCAGGCAGGTCCCTCCCAGAGAATCCTTTTCGATCAGAGCGGTGCGAAGACCAAGCTTTGCTGCTTCCAGAGCTGCTTCATATCCGCCTGGACCGGCACCGATGACAGTCAGGTCATAAATAGTTGTTGTCAGTTCTGCCATGGATCAATTCTCTCCTTTTCGTTAAATTTGTTCTTGTACCATCCGACACAGATCCGCGCGGATATTTTCCGGAACCAGATGTTGTTCCAGTGAATGATCTAATGCTTTGCAAAGAATATCGGTACGATAGGGAAGACCCTGAAATTCCGTACCAATATCAGAAAACCAGTCTGCTTCCATGGAATCGGAAGAAAGCAGTGCTTCGGTGATCATTCCTTCATTTACATGAAGGTCAAGATTGACCTCACCCCATGAAAAACGTTGTTCCAGCCGGTTGGTAAATGGAATCTTTGGTCCGTATTTCCAACGTTCAGAGGAAAAACGTTCTCTGCCGTCCTGAATGGCAGTCTGTTCCAGACGTTCTGCACACAGAGGTACAGCAGGCAAGCCGTATACCTTGGAAAATGCGGTAAACATCGCCTGCTTCATGGTGTCAACTGTGATCTCAGGACAAAGCGAAGACAGATTTACCACCCGGGAGCGGACGGAGTCTACACCTTTTGACTGTAATTTTGCTTTGGAAGGATTCAGAAAACGGGACATGGAAGCGGTATCTACATTCAGCAGCAGCGTTCCATGATGGTAATAACATCCTTTGGAGTCAAAAAACGCATTTCCGGAAAACTTCTGCCCGTTGATCGCCACATCGTTCCGACCGGTCTTCTCAGCGGTCAGTCCAAAGGAAGCCACCGCTTCTATGATCACCTGGAGCTGGCGGTCCACATCCGCATCTTCTTTGCGCATACAGAAAGTAAAATTCAGATTTCCGAGATCATGGTAGACGGCTCCCCCGCCGGAGAGGCGGCGGACCAGATGTCCGCCCTCTGCTTCCAGCTCCGATACACGGCACTCCTTCCAACAATTCTGATTTCGCCCGATCACAACGGTATGTGCATTTTGCCATAAGTATAAAATGCACTCTCCGGGTTCTGTATGAAAGGTAAGGTATTCTTCCACGGCAAGATTTTGGTAAGGATCGGTCGTTATGCTTTCATATGTGGTCAGAGTCTGTATCATCGTGGCTTCCTCCTACTAGAGATTATTCGGGGTTATAGAGGTAACGTACCACAGGTTTTCGTGCAGCGCCGACTTCGTCTAACCTGCGGACTGGTGTTTCAAAGGGATATTCGTGCATTTTTTCCGGATGAGCTTCGGACTCTGCCAGTACATCCAGGAAGATCTGTACTGCTTCATCCAGTGTCTCTCTGCTCTCGGTTTCTGTTGGCTCGATCATCAAAGCTTCATGGACGATCAGCGGGAAGTACATGGTAGGCGGATGGATACCGTGATCCAGCAATGCCTTGGCGATATCAAGGGCTGAGACATTCCGCTCATGTTTTTCCTGTTCCAGTGTCATGACAAACTCATGCATGCAGGTGTGGTCATATGCCATCTTGTAGTGGCCGGCCAGTTTGTGCATCATATAGTTGGCGTTCAGCACTGCAGTGGTGGATGCTTCCGGAATACCTTCCCGGCCAAGGGTCAGGATATAGCAGAAGGCACGGACAACAACCAGGAAATTGGAAGAGAAGCTGCGGACATTTCCAATGGTATGAGCAGCGGTCTCTTCTGTGAAAGTGCCGTCTGTCTGTTTGTCAATACGAAGTCCCGGAAGGAAGGGGGCCAGAAAATCTTTGCAGGCAACAGGTCCGCTTCCCGGTCCGCCTCCACCGTGAGGAGTAGAAAAGGTTTTATGCAGATTCAGATGCATGACATCAAAGCCCATGTCGCCGGGACGGGTAACGCCCATGACTGCGTTTAAGTTTGCTCCGTCGTAATAGCATAAGCCGCCGGCTTCATGAACGATCCGTGTGATCTCTGCGATATTTGGATCAAACAGACCAACGGTGTTCGGGTTTGTGAGCATCAGTCCGGCAGTGTCATCGCCGACAGCGGCTTTTAATGCCTCCAGATCTACACAGCCATGCTCATCGGAAGCGATATTGACCACATCGAAGTCAGCCATGGCAGCACTGGCAGGGTTGGTGCCGTGAGCAGAATCCGGAACGATGATCTTTGTCCGTTTGCTGCCGCCGCGGCTGTTGTGCCATGCTTTGATCAGAAGAAGACCGGTAAACTCACCATGGGCACCGGCTGCCGGCTGAAGTGTACATGCCTGCATTCCGGTGATCTCACACAATGCTTTCTCAATAGAAGAGAGTACTTCCAGACAACCCTGGATATCCTTCGTATCCTGCAAAGGATGGATGTTGGTAAATCCGGGGAGAAGAGAAGCAGCATCGTTGATCTTCGGATTGTATTTCATGGTACAGGAGCCTAATGGATAAAAACCATCGTTGACTCCATGGGTCTGTTTTGCCAGATCGGTATAATGACGGCTGAGTTCTGTTTCAGATACCTCCGGAAGATGCGGTGCTTTTTTACGCATCGGCACTTTGACAGTTACTTCAGGGGTTGTACAGGGCGGGATCAGGTCGCAGCCTCTTCCAGGTGCCCCCATTTCAAATATCAGTTTCATGCAAGCACCTCCTTTATCACAGCGATCAGACCATCGATCTCAGATTTCGTGTTCATTTCCGTAGTGCACCAGAGCATTTCTGTCTGTCCTGTCACAAGTCCTGATAAATATCCGTGTGCAGCCAGTTTTTCAGAGAGAACAGCTGCATCGCAGGGACAGATGGTTACAAATTCATGGAAAAATTCTCCCGTATATTTTCTGGTAAATCCGAGAGCAGTCAGTTCTTCCAGCAGATAGCGGGCATTTGCCATACAGGAAGCAGCCACTTTTTCAAGTCCGGCACTACCCATAGCTGACAGATAGACAGCGGCAGTCATAGCGCACAGTGCTTCATTGGAACAGATATTGGAACTTGCTTTTTCCCGGCGGATATGCTGTTCACGCGCCTGAAGAGTAAGGACATAAGCCCGTTTTCCGTCCACATCGGCAGTCTGGCCTACGATCCGGCCCGGAAGCTTTCTCATCATGTCTTTGGTAGAAGCCATGAATCCAAGATATGGTCCGCCAAATCCCATAGGAAGTCCCAGCGGCTGGCCTTCACCGACTGCAACATCGGCACCAAATTCTCCCGGGGTTTCCAGAAGACCAAGAGCGATGGGGTTACAGCTGGCGATCAGCTTGGCGCCGGAATTATGTACCGCATTTGCAATGGAAGCTCCATCTTCGATCAGTCCATGATAGTTTGGAGTCTGAATGATCAGACAGGCGATGGAGGAAGTATCCATAGCATTCCAGCTTTCCATGTCTGTAAGACCATTTTTCTCAGGAAGGATCACAAGGGGGGCTCCGGAACCGAAACAGTAGGTACGGATCACGGAGATCGTTTTGGGATCCACGGAAGCACTGACACAGATGGTTCCGCGTTTCCGGTCACGGCACATAGCGGCAGCCTCTGCGGCAGCAGTTGCACCGTCGTAAACAGATGCATTGGAAACATCCATTCCGGTCAGTTCACAGATCATGGTCTGATATTCAAAGATCGACTGCAGCAATCCCTGGCTGATCTCTGCCTGATAAGGCGTATATGCAGTGACAAACTCTTCTTTTGAAGTGACTTGTTTTACAATAGCCGGAATATAATGCTGATAGGATCCGGCACCTCTGAAAATGTGAGAAAAGCGGGTGTTTTTCCCTGCGATTTCCTCAATCTTTTGAGCGACTTCCAGTTCAGAAAGTCCGGATGGTAAAGACAGACCGTCTTTTAAACGAAGTGCTTCAGGAATATCGGCATACAGTTCATCAAAAGAATGCATGCCGATGGATTCCAGCATAGCGAGACGTTCTTCTCTGGTACTTGGTATGTAAGAACCCATGACAGTTACCTCCTGTAGATAAATTCCGGCAGATCAGCCGTTGCTTTCTGACTGACAGTGAGTTTCATACTCAGCAGCAGTGATCAGCTCTTCTTCATCCGTGACATCTTTTACTTTGATGAGCCATGCGTCATACGGTGCTTCGTTGATCAGTTCCGGGTGATCCAGAAGCTCTTCATTGATCTCGCAGACAGTTCCGGATACCGGGGAGAAAATATCGGATACGGCTTTGACAGACTCTACATCGCCCAGTGCTTCTCCGGCAGTAACCGTATCATCTACCTCCGGCAGATTGACAAATACAAGATCGCCGAGCTCGCTCTGTGCAAAGTCGGTAAGACCGATCACAACCATTCCTTCTTCGTTTTTTACCCACTCATGTGATTTGGAATAACGTAATGTTTCTGGATAGTTCATAATAAAGATCCTCCGTGATTTTATTTTTATGAATAGTTATTTCTTTGTTTTGGAATAGAATGGAAGAGAGACCACTTCCATTTCTACTTTTCGGCCGCGTACATCTGCGGCAAGTCTGGTTCCGACAGCAGCATATGCTTTGTCCACCAGTGCCATGGCGATTGGGTATCCGAGATAGGGTGCATGGGTGCCGGAAGTAGTCATGCCGACCTGGGTGTCACCGGAGAAGACAGGCATGTGTTCTCTTACAATGCCGCGGCCGGTGATCTTCAGTCCTACGCGTGTCCGTGTCGGTTCGCTTGCTTCCAGAGCTTCTTTTCCGATAAATTCTTCTTTGGAAAATTTCACGCAGAAGCCAAGTCCGCTCTCCAGAGGAGTAACGGTTTCATCCATCTCATGTCCATATAAAGGCATACCGGCTTCCAGGCGCAATGTGTCGCGGGCTCCGAGTCCGCAGCAGATCAGACCTTCTTCTTTTCCGTTCTCCAGCAGAAGCTCCCACATGGCAGCAGCATCTTCGGCTGCAAGATAAAGCTCATATCCTGCGGATCCGGTATAGCCGGTCTTGGATACGATGCAGCGCATACCGCCGATGGTACGGTCAAAGCAGGCACTATAGTATTTTACCGGAAATTCGTCTTCCGGAAGAAGTTTTGCCAGGATCTCATGGGCTTTCGGTCCCTGTACGGCGATCTGGGCAACGGAATCGGAAATGTCTGTGAGAGTGGTTCCTTCCACATCCTGCTCATGGGCTTTCATCCATGCAAAGTCTTTATCTTTGTTGGCTGCGTTCACTACGATAAAATAATGCTCATCACGGACCTTATAAACGATCAGATCGTCCACACAGTTTCCATTTTCATAGCACATGAGGCTGTATCTTGCCTGACCGTCATACATATTTGTGAAATCATTGGTCAGCAGATGATTGAGCAGCTTCAGTGCTCCGGGGCCTTCACAAAGAATTTCTCCCATATGAGATACATCAAAGAGACCACAGGATTCCCGGACTGCCATATGCTCTGTGATCACACCAGTCTGGTACTGGACGGGAAGAAGATATCCTGCAAAAGGAACGATCTTGCCCCCGTGTGCCTGATGGGTGGCATAGAGCGGTGTTGTTTTTTCCATAGGTGATTCCTCCTTATCTGACATCCGAATGACAAGATGTCTGGGGCAAAAGTTTTTTACCCCCAACGGACGATGAACTTCAGGGTTGAAAGATTTATCATGCAGATACAATGCTGTGTTTTGCTCATCATACACATAAAAAAGCGCAGAACAACTAGATCCTTGTTCTGCGCTCTGTCATCTTAACCTGAAAGATTACCCGAAATTCTTTTATCGGTTGCTTCTTCGGTGCAACTTTGTCGTTGCTTTCCAGAGGTTCGTCGGAAACTGGTCCTTTTGCCTGAGAGTTCTTCAGCCCCTTCGGCGCACAATTCTGTGTCTCTCCCAGTTTCGTCATTCGATGTCTTGAATTGCCCTTATGCTAACACAAAATGACGAAGATGTCAATGGAAAACATATATTTTTATGGGAAAATAACCAAAAGAATAAAAACATATTTTTACATATTGGGTAAATTGAACAGTATAATGTCAAAAATAAAATGATTTTTAATAGGTATGCTGTTTTGTGTACATAGCGTGCAGAATCAGTAGGAGAAACATACCCAGACGAGTTAATACTTTACAAACCTGATGTGAAAACATATAATAAAATAGAATTTCTGAAACAGGTTAATTTTTTTCACAGGTGATAGTATGAAAATAACTTACATGAACCACAGTGGCTTTTTGGTCGAGACCCGGGACTGTTACTATATTTTTGACTATTATAAGGGCGAAATTCCCCCTCTTGATAAAAAAAAAGAAGTGATCGTCTTTTGCAGCCATTTCCATGAGGATCATTTTAATCCGAAGGTCTTTGAGATTCTTGATGATATGGGTATGACTTACCAGGCAGTTCTGGCAGAAGATATACGCAGCAGGAATCATCAGCCAGATAGGAAGATCATATATGTTGCTCATGATAAAATGTATGATCTGGATAACGGTACTCAGATTGCCACGTTGCTTTCCAACGACAGCGGTGTCGCATTTATTGTCAGAACAAGAGAAGGAACGGTTTACCATGCCGGTGATCTGAATGACTGGTATTGGGAAGGCGAGCCGGAGGCTGACAACCAGAGACTCACTTCGGCATATCGTGCAGAGATCAAGAAAATCAAGGGCATGCATTTTGATGCTGCATTCGTTCCTGTTGATCCAAGGCAGGAAGAACACTACGCTGACGGTATTCTGTATTTTCTTGAAAATGTAGATTGCAATGCAATCTTTCCAATGCATTATTGGGATGATGCCAGTGTGATTAAGCGGTTTGTTACGGAATACCCGCAGTATAAGTCACGTATCAAAAACACAGAAGGTGCGAAAGGAGAAGCAGTATGAAATTTAAGATGATTCACGAAAACTATAACGTATCAGATCTGGACCGATCTATTCAGTTTTACAACGAGGCCCTCGACTTGCATGAAGTGAGACGAAAGACTACCAATGATTTTATTATTGTGTATTTGAGCAATGATGTAAGTGACTTTGAGTTGGAACTTACCTGGCTTAAAGATCATCCACAGCCATATAATCTGGGTGAATGCGAGTTTCACCTGGCATTTCAGGCAGATGATTATGAAGCAGCACACAAAAAGCATAAAGAGATGGGGTGCATTTGCTTTGAAAATAAAGCGATGGGCATCTATTTCATCGAAGATCCGGATGGTTACTGGCTTGAGATTGTGCCGTAAATCTGTTTATCATGAAACCGTTGCAGTTATTTACTACAACGGTTTTTCTGTAACGATTTTTAAAGTTTAAAAGGATGAAATGAAAAATTATGTACGTATGACTGACGACAACGCAGCAGATGAAAAATCAGACAAGTCAAAGTGGCTTACTTAATATTCACTGTACTAGGATGATGCAATTAATGGAGAATATGTAAAATGATGAATTGTATTATAGTTGGAATGGGAGGATTCCTCGGAGCGGTAGCGCGTTATCTGATTGGATTGATCCCGATAAATCCGCAAAGTGGATTTCCGGTAAAGACATTATTGATCAATATTACCGGAGCATTTGTGATAGGACTTGTTGTAGCTCTTGGTGCAAAGAAAGACTGGAATCCGCAATTGACCTTATTTTTAAAGGTAGGCATTTGTGGAGGATTTACGACATTTTCTTCTTTTGCACTGGAAACAAATCAACTAATGGAGCGAGGCGCAGGCTGGTGGGCGATGCTTTATGTCGCACTAAGCGTAGTAGGAGCATTGGCCGCAGTGTATGCGGCACAGTATCTAATCGCAAGATAAGATAGTGGGTGCAAGCTTAAAGAAAAGCTGATCGGAGATACATGAGCATGAAAAAAGTATCTGCGATAGGCACAGGAAGATAAATGAAGATACATCCGGTGCGCGGAGCGTTAGGCTGTGGATTAGAGAAAAAGAAAATATTTACAGAAAGAACTTGCCAATTATGAAAAACTAGTATATGATTGTTCAGGCGAAACCTGGTTTTTGTTTTTTTCAAAACAGTCGTTGCATTATCCGATGAAAAAGTATTCGTGTGATTTTGGCATATTCATGCCAAAACACCTCGCGGGACAGTGGCTGCTGAATAGTTACAAGTATTCTCAATCGACAGGGAAAACAAAGATCCGCATCCATGATCTCTGGAACCTTCCCATGTTGCATTGTTGATAGAGAATAACTGTTCATTTGTGGTAATCGGCAAAGACGCGGTCATGAAAAAATCTCATTGCGCATTTTGGAAAAGCGGTATCCTGTACATCATTTGCGTATCACAAGATCTGACAAAGTGCGGTAAATCCAGTGTTTCAGCTGCTTTTTAACTGAGTGTTCGAAACCTTCCACTCATAAAACAAAACTAAAGGAGAAAACAGAATATGAGAGACAAGAAAGTACAGTTTATTGTTGAGGCCGCTGCGATTGCGGCAATCTATGTGGTGCTGACCGTGGTATTTTCCGCCATTTCCTTTGGCGAAGTGCAGCTGCGGTTTTCCGAGGCACTGACGATCCTTCCCTACTTTACACCGGCAGCCATTCCGGGACTTTTTGTAGGATGTCTGATCGGAAACCTGTTCGGAGGAGCCATTCCTCTGGATATCATCTTCGGAAGCCTGGCTACCCTGATCGGTGCCTGCGGAACCTATGCACTCCGGAAAAACAAATTCCTTGCACCGGTATCCCCCATTGTGGCAAATACCATTGTTGTGCCCCTGGTGCTGTTTTACGGTTACGGTGTGAATGTTCCCATTCCGCTTCAGATGCTTACCGTAGGCCTGGGAGAGGTGTTATCCTGCGGCGTACTCGGCATGATCCTGCTTTTTGCTCTGGAAAAATATCGTGGTGTGATTTTCAAAAGACACACTGCATAAAAAAAGAACCCCTTCGGTCCTGCAACAGCCGAAGGGGTTCTTTTTTATGATCTTATGAATTTTTCTGGTTTTTCTCCACTTCCTGGAGCATCATTGCACGAACCTTTAAGGGCAGGCCGAACAGAGTGATGAAGCCGTCTGCATCGTGATGGTCATAAAGATCACCGGTGGTGAAGGATGCCAGAGACTCATTGTAGAGGCTGTACGGAGATGTGGTTCCGGCTTTGATGATGTTGCCTTTGTAAAGCTTCATCTTTACTTCACCGGTCACATATTTCTGAGTGGACTCTACGAATGCCTGGATGGCCTCTCTTAAAGGAGTGAACCATTTTCCTTCGTATACGACCTGAGCGAACTGGCTGCCCAGTTTCTTTTTCGTTTCCATGGTGTCACGGTCCAGAGTCAGTTCCTCCAGCTGCTCATGAGCTGCCATGAGGATGGTTCCGCCCGGTGTCTCGTACACACCACGGGATTTCATGCCAACAACACGGTTCTCAACAATATCCACGATACCGATGCCGTTTTCCCCGCCGATGCGGTTCAACTCAGTGATGATCTCGGAAACCTTCATAGCTTTGCCGTTCAGAGTCTTCGGAACGCCGTGCTCAAAAGTCATGGTGAGTTCTGTCTCTTTATCCGGAGCTTTTTCCGGAGTAACGCTTAATACCAGCATGTTGTCATAGTTGGGGGCAAGGGAGGGATCCTCAAGCTCCAGACCTTCGTGGCTGATATGCCAGAGGTTCCGGTCACGGCTGTAGCTGTGGCTGTCATCAAAGGGAAGATGGATGCCGTGAGCCTTGCAGTATGCGATCTCATCCTCACGGGACTGCATTTTCCAGATGTCGGTCATACGCCAGGGAGCGATGATCTTCAGATCCGGAGCCAGGGCTTTGATCCCCAGTTCAAAACGGATCTGGTCGTTTCCTTTACCGGTGGCACCGTGACAGATCGCGGTAGCACCCTCTTTACGTGCGATCTCAACCAGTTTCTTTGCGATCGCAGGACGGGCCATGGAAGTGCCGAGGAGATATTTATGCTCATATACAGCACCGGCTTCTACGCAGGGCATGATGTAATTATCGCAGAAATCATCGATGATATCTTCAATATATAATTTGGAAGCTCCGGAAAGCTTGGCTCTCTCATCCAGACCGTCCAGCTCATTTCCCTGTCCGCAGTTTACGCAGCAGCAGATTACGTCATAATTGAAATTTTCCTTCAGCCAGGGAATCAGGGTTGTGGTATCCAGACCGCCGGAATAAGCTAATACAACTTTTTCTTTCATAATAGAAGACCTCCTGAAAATAAATATCCGGGCAGTAAAAGGATCTGCCCAAGCTTTTTTCAATATGGCTTACTATACAACAAAAATTATAATTATGCAATAGGGAATTGAAAAAAATCGAGAAAGTGTGAGCAGGAGTGCTTTTTGAAAAAATAAAAAATAATACTTGAATAATATACAACGCCGTTGTATAATTACTCATCATTGTTGCGGGAAAAGATTTCTTGCCCCAACGGATACCTGCGAATGTCCGCTTTACAAACAGAAACTGTTATTTTCAAAGATATGTCAGCAGATGCTGGCAAAGAGATAAAAGAGGAGAGAAGAACATGATCAAGGCAGGAATTATCGGAGCTACCGGTTATGCCGGCGGTGAACTGGTACGGATTTTACTGGCACACAAGGATGTGGAGATCAAATGGTATGGATCGAGAAGTTATATTGATAAGAAATACAGCAGTGTCTATCAGAACATGTTCCAGCTGGTAGAGGATGTCTGTAAGGATGATAACCTGGAAGCGCTGGCAGATCAGGTGGATGTGATCTTTACCGCCACACCGCAGGGCTTCTGTGCTTCTTTAATTAATGAAAAGATTCTTTCCAAGGCCAAAGTCATTGACCTGAGTGCGGATTTCCGGATTAAAAATGTAAAAATATACGAAGAATGGTATAAAATCGAACACAAAGCACCTCAGTTTATTGAGGAAGCTGTTTACGGACTGCCGGAGCTGAACCGGGAAAAGATCAAAGGTGCACGCCTTATTGCCAATCCGGGCTGTTATCCGACCTGCAGTACGCTTTCTATCTATCCCTTATTAAAAGAAGGGCTCATTGATCCGGATACCATCATCATCGATGCAAAATCCGGTACTTCCGGAGCGGGAAGAGGAGCTAAGGTCGATAATCTTTACTGTGAAGTCAACGAGAACATCAAAGCATACGGTGTGGCAGGCCACCGTCATACACCGGAGATTGAGGAGCAGCTTGGTTATGCGGCAGGAAAAGAAATTCTTTTAAACTTTACTCCGCATCTGGTGCCTATGAACCGGGGAATCCTGATCACGGCATACGCATCTCTGAAAAAAGAGGTTTCTTATGAGGAAGTAAAGGCTGCTTATGATAAATATTATGAAAAGGAAACGTTTGTCCGTGTACTGGACCGGGATGTCTGCCCGCAGACCAAATGGGTGGAAGGCAGCAATTATGTGGATGTAAACTTTAAGATCGATCCCAGAACACACCGTATCATCATGATGGGGGCAATGGACAATCTGGTAAAAGGAGCCGCAGGACAGGCTGTACAGAATATGAACCTGCTCTTCGGACTTCCGGAAAATGAAGGGCTGCAGCTGGTTCCCATGTTTCCCTGATCTTTGATACAGGGGAAGTTACCTGTTTTACGGCAGAGATCGGATAAGAGGAAAAATCACAGGCAGTAGTAAAGAAGAATGGCGGTCAGAGGACTGACGGCAGAATGGAGAACATATGAAAGTGATCGAAGGCGGCGTGACCGCTCCAAAAGGATTTCAGGCGGCCGGTATTTTTGCCGGCATCAAAAAAGAGAAAAAGGATATGGCCATGGTATATAGTGAGGTCCCCTGCGCAGTAGCAGGAACCTTTACCACCAATGTAGTGAAAGCGGCTCCTGTCAAATGGGATCAGCATGTGGTTTATGAAGTCGGTCAGGCAAGTGCCATTGTGGTAAACAGCGGTATTGCCAACGCCTGCACCGGTGAGGAAGGCTATGGCTATTGCCGGGAAACGGCTGCAAAAACGGCAGAACTTCTGCATGTCTCTGAGGATCAGATCCTGGTGGCTTCCACCGGTGTTATCGGGCGTCAGCTTCCGATGGACAAGATCAAAGGAGGCGTGGAGAAAATGATCCCGCTCCTTTCCGACACAAAAGCAGCAGGTACGCTGGCAGCAGAATCCATCATGACCACGGATACGATCAAAAAAGAGGCGGCTGTGGAGTTTACGCTGGGCGGAAAAACCGTTACCATCGGAGCTATGAGTAAGGGTTCCGGCATGATCCATCCCAATATGTGCACCATGCTGGCTTTTATCATGACCGATGCAGCGATCTCCAGAGAACTTCTTCAGAAAGCCTTAAGCTCCGTGGTAAAAGATACCTATAATATGATCTCCGTGGATGGCGATACCTCCACCAATGACACGGCACTTCTGCTGGCCAACGGACTGGCAGGCAATCCCGTGATCACAGAGGAAAATGAAGATTATGAAACCTTCGTAAAGGCTCTCTATCAGGTGAATGAGACGCTGGCAAAGACAATGGCAGGTGACGGAGAAGGGGCGACGGCTCTTTTTGAATGTAAAGTCATCCACGCAAAGACCAAAGAGGATGCGGTGATCTTAAGTAAATCTGTGATTACATCCAGCCTGACCAAGGCGGCTATCTTCGGCCATGATGCCAACTGGGGCCGTATTCTTTGCGCACTGGGCTATTCCGGTGTTATCTTTGATCCGGAAAAAGTGGATCTTTATTTTGAAAGTGCAGCCGGCAGGCTGAAGATCATCGAGAATGGTGTGGATACCGGTTACAGCGAGGAAGAGGCGACAAAGATCCTCTCAGAAAAAGCAGTCACTGCCATTGCCGATATGAAAATGGGGGAAGCTTCTGCAACTGCCTGGGGCTGTGATCTCACTTATGACTATGTCAAGATCAATGCGGATTACCGCTCCTGAATACATTGCCGGACAGGAAAAATGAAGACCGCCGTTCAGACGGCAGAATGGAGAAAAAAATGGAAGAAAACAATATGATAAACTGGTTTGAAAAAGCAGGCGTTCTCATTGAGGCACTTCCCTATATCAGAGAATTCCGGGGAAAGACCATCGTTGTGAAATACGGCGGAAGCGCCATGGTGGATCATGAACTGAAAAAGAACGTGGTCCGCGATGTGGCACTGCTGAAGCTGGTCGGTTTCCATCCGATCATTGTCCATGGCGGCGGAAAAGAGATCACCAAATGGGTGAACAAAGCCGGTCTTGAGACGAACTTTGTAAACGGTCTTCGTGTGACGGACAAGGATACGATGGAGATCGCGGAAATGGTCTTAAATAAGATCAACAAAGGGCTTGCTTCCATGATGGAAAAGGTCGGCGTCAAGGCAGTTGGTATCAGTGGAAAAGACGGAAGCCTTCTCCGTGTGGAGAAAAAGCTTTCCAAGGGCCAGGACATCGGTTATGTAGGAGAGGTGACAGAGGTCAATACGGATATTCTGAATACCCTCATCGATCATGACTTTGTTCCGGTGGTCTGCCCCATCGGCTCCGGCAGTGACTATCATTCTTATAATGTCAACGCAGATGATGCAGCCTGTGCGATCGCGAGAGCGATGAAAGCAAGCAAACTGGCCTTTCTTACGGATATTGAAGGTGTTTACCGTGATCCGCTGGATCGTAGCAGCCTGATTTCTTCTCTGACGATCTCAGAGGCGGAAGCTCTTCTGGAGAGCGGAAATGTGGGCGGCGGTATGCTTCCCAAGATCCAGAACTGTGTGGATGCCGTAAAAGCAGGCGTAGGAAAAGTACATATCCTGGATGGCAGAATGGAACACAGCCTTCTGCTGGAATTCTTTACAAAAACCGGTATCGGTACGGTGATCACCGGGGAAAAGGAGGAAACTCATGAGTAAGACAGAAGAATATATCAGCCGGTCGGAACAGGTGATCCTTCATACCTACAACCGCTTCCCGGTGGTCCTGGAAAAAGGAGATGGCGTTTATCTTACAGACGTGGAAGGAAAAAAATATCTGGATTTTGGCGCCGGTATCGCTGTGTTTGCACTTGGCTATCATTACCAGGACTATGATGAAGCGCTGAAAAAGCAGATCGATGAGCTGATCCATACTTCCAATCTTTATTACCATGTACCGCTGATGAAGGCCGGAGAAGCTGTGGTCAAAGCAAGCGGCCTTTCCAAGGTTTTCTTCACAAACAGCGGAACAGAGGCGATCGAGGGAGCCATCAAGGCGGCAAGAAAATATGCCTGGAATAAGGATGGCTGTACGGATCATGAGATCATTGCCATGAAACATTCCTTCCACGGAAGAAGCATGGGTGCACTTTCTGTTACCGGAAACAGCCATTACCAGGAGCCCTTCAAACCGCTCATCGGCGGCATCCGTTTTGCAGACTTTAATGATCTGGAGAGCGTGAAGGCGCAGATCACGCCCAAAACCTGTGCCATCATTCTGGAAACCGTTCAGGGAGAAGGCGGCATTTACCCGGCAACCAAGGAATTCCTCAGCGGGGTAAAGGAGCTTTGTGAGGAGAATGACATCCTTCTGATCCTGGATGAGATCCAGTGCGGTATGGGACGTACCGGCTCCATGTATGCCTGGCAGGAATACGGTGTAGAACCGGATATCATGACCACGGCGAAAGCGCTTGGTTGTGGTGTTCCCGTAGGAGCCTTTGTGCTCAATGAAAAGACTGCCAATGCCACGCTGGTTCCGGGAGACCATGGAACCACCTATGGAGGCAATCCCTTTGCCTGTGCGGCAGTGTCCAAGGTATTTGAACTCTTTGAGAAAAATCATATCGTGGATCATGTCAGAGAGTTGACGCCTTATCTGGAAAAGCGGCTGGATGAACTGGTGGAGAAATACGATTTCTTAAGCTGCCGCCGGGGAAAAGGCTTCATGCAGGGACTGGTGGTCACCGGCCGTCCGGTGGGTGAGATCCTGAAAAAAGCCCTGGAAAACGATCTTATCATCCTTTCCGCAGGAAACGATGTGATCCGTCTTGTTCCACCGCTTGTCATCGAGAAAGAACACATTGATGAAATGATCGAGAAGCTGGAAAAGAGTTTCTGAAAAAGGAATAAAGAGCACTCCCTTTGCACATACTGTGAAAAAGCAAAGGGAGTTTTTTTATGTCAGGAATCATGATCGCACTGATCTCAGGAGCCCTGATGAGCATTCAGGGAGTTTTCAACACGGAGGTGACAAAGGCAACAAGTCTCTGGGTCTCCACCTCTTTTGTACAGCTGACGGCACTGATCGTCTGTCTTCTGGCCTGGGCCTTTAAAGACGGGCAGAGTTTTCTGACGCTGCTGGAGGTACCAGACAAATGGGCACTCCTGGGAGGCGTCATCGGAGCCTTTATCACGGTGACTGTCATCCGAAGTATGGCAGATCTCGGACCGGCCAGAGCAGCCATGCTCATCGTGATCTCGCAGCTTATCGTAGCCTGGCTCATCGAGCTTTTTGGCTGGTTTGGTGTGGAACAAACACCTTTTGAATGGAAAAAACTGGCAGGGATGGGGCTTGCTGTTATCGGGATCGTCCTCTTCAAATGGTAAAAAAGTTTTAAAAATGTGTTGTAAAAATGTGAAATTTCCGCTACAATAATATTGTCTGTGTAAGGGGCCTTTCATCGGAGGATGAAAGGAGATACAGAAAAAATGAAACATGTCTGGCAGATTTTTCTTTTTCTGGCGGTTCTGGTAAGCGTATGCTGTACCGGCTGTGAGAGAAAGCAGGCGATGGAAATAGAAGAGGAAACTTTTCCGGTTGTCTCATCCGTGGCGGAGGAGAGCGGAGAAGCATATACAGAGATTTCCCGCATGACTTTGTTTGTAGATGTCCGGGGAGCCGTGGCAGTTCCGGGAGTGTATGAACTTCCGGAGAAAAGTCGGGTTTTTCAGGCAGTGGAAGCGGCAGGAGGCCTTCTTCCGGAAGCGAAAGACGAGCTGGTGAACCAGGCGGCAGAGCTAACGGACGGACAGCAGGTCTATATCCCCTTTAAGGGAGAGGCAGTACAGGAGGCTGCTGATCAGGCGGAGACGGACGGCAGAGTCAACATCAACACGGCAGGGGCAGAAGAACTTATGACCCTTCCGGGGGTCGGAGAGGCGAAAGCAGCGGATATCATTGCCTATCGTGAGGCAAACGGCGGTTTTTCCTCGCCGGAGGACATCATGCAGGTGAGCGGGATCAAGGATGCCATGTTTCAGAAGATCAGGGATAAGATTAAGATTTAGTAAGGAGAATGGCCCATGGCAAAGAAAGTACTGGTAGTGGATGATGAAAAACTGATCGTGAAAGGAATCCGTTTCAGTCTGGAGCAGGATGGAATGGAGGTGGACTGTGCCTATGATGGTGAGGAAGCCCTGAATATGGTCAGAGAGAAGGATTATGATATCGTTCTTCTGGATGTGATGCTGCCCAGGCTTACCGGTTTTGAGGTATGCCAGGCGATCCGGGAATTTTCATCGGTGCCGGTCGTAATGCTGACTGCCAAGGGTGATGATATGGATAAGATCCTGGGACTGGAGTACGGTGCGGATGATTACATCACCAAGCCGTTCAATATCCTGGAGGTCAAGGCAAGGCTGAAGGCCATTATGCGCCGTACCGCCAGAAAGGCGCCGGAAGAGAGCAAAAGCAAAGTGGTGGAAGCCGGAGATCTTCGTCTGGACTGCGAAGGGCGCCGTGTGAGCATTGCCGGAAAGGAAGTCAACCTTACAGCGAAGGAATTTGATGTCCTGGAGCTTCTTGTTTTCAACCCGAACAAGGTGTACAGCCGGGAAAATCTTTTGAATATCGTGTGGGGTTACGAATATCCGGGTGATGTGCGTACCGTGGATGTACATATCCGCCGCTTAAGAGAGAAGATCGAAGCGAATCCCAGCGAGCCGAGATACGTTCATACCAAATGGGGCGTAGGCTATTATTTCCAGCAGACCTGACAGACAAGGAAAAAAGACAGGTCGCCTGACGGCGGCATCACCATAAAGAAAGGTCGGCGTTTTTTGCGCCGGCCTTTTGTTGACAGGGGAATGACAGTGAAAAAATTTTTTAAGGGAAAATGGATCCGGCAGTACGGAAAAAGCCTGCAGTTCCGCATTTTTGTCATTTTTATGCTGGTGGGTATCATTCCCATCATGCTGATCAAGCAGGGAATTTTAAGAAGCTTTGAGGAACAGAGCATCACGCAGAGAGGCTCGCTTGTGCAGAACCAGTGTATCAGCCTGGCAGAAGAACTGGTCCGTTCCGGCTATCTTCTGGGAAACACCTCTGAAGTGGCAGAGATGGAGCTTTCCCAGCTGGCCGGGCTTTATAATGGCCGCATCGTCATTGTGAACAACGGTTTCCGGATCATTAAGGATACATACGGCCTGGATGAAAACAAACTCATCATTTCAGAAGAGCTTCTGAAGTGTTTTCAGGGCGCCAGGACCATGCGTTACGATGAGACCAGCGGGTTTATTGAAATGACGATCCCGCTGGAAAATGACGCGGATGAGGTGGAAGGTGTGCTGGTCATCAGTACGCCTACCAATGATATCCAGGAGAGCCGGTCGGCTTTAAGCCACAGGGTACTTCTTCTTCAGATCGGTATGGCGGCGCTTGTTTTTCTGGTAGCTCTTTATACCTCCAGGCTTCTGATTCGTCCGTTCGGAAAAGTCACACAGTCTTTGGATGAGATGACGGGCGGCTTTCTGGATGAGGATATTTCCATTCCGGACTATACGGAGACGCAGCTTCTTTCCGAAGCGTATAACCGGATGCTGAAACGGCTCCGTGTGCTGGAGGATTCCAGACAGGAGTTTGTATCCAACGTATCCCATGAACTGAAAACGCCGATCACCTCCGTGAAGGTGCTGGCGGACTCCCTGATCGCCCAGGACGATGTGCCGGTAGAGCTTTATAAGGAATTCATGACGGATATCGGTGAGGAGATCGACCGGGAAAACAAGATCATCAACGATCTTTTGTCTTTGGTGAAGCTGGATAAAAAGGCGGCGGACCTTCAGATCGAGGATAAGAACATCAACGAGCTTCTGGAACAGCTCATCAAGCGGCTGAAACCCATCGCTGATAAGAAAAAAGTGGAACTGGTACTGGAAAGCTTCAAGCCTGTGGTAGCGCAGGTGGATGAGACAAAACTGAGCCTGGCTCTTTCTAATCTGGTGGAAAATGCCATCAAGTATAACAAAGAAGAGGGATGGGTCCGTGTTTCACTGAATGTGGACCACAAATATTTTTATGTAAAAGTGGAGGATTCCGGTATTGGTATTCCGGAGGAATCACAGGAACATATTTTTGAACGTTTTTACCGGGTGGACAAATCCCATTCCAGAGAGATCGGAGGCACGGGACTTGGTCTTGCCATTACCAGAAGTGCCGTTCTTATGCACCGGGGAGCCATCAAAGTATACAGTAAACTGGGTGAGGGTACGACCTTTACGGTCCGTATTCCTCTGATCCATGCAGATTGAGGAGGCCTGATATGAAAAAAACAGTATCGTTTCTGGGTATTTTTCTTCTTGCCCTTCTTCTGGCCGGCTGTTCGGAAAATAACGGCAGCTCCATGCAGTATCAGGTGTATTATGTAAGCACCTCCGGAACAAAACTGATAGAGGAGAGTTATACGCCGGAGAACTCGGCTTCTCCCAGAGAGGTGACGGAAGAGCTTCTGGAAAAAATGGGGCGTCCCCAGGTGGGAAGCGACCATGTGAAAGCACTGCCGGATGAAGTCCGGGTCGATCATTGTCTTCTGAAAGCCAGGGAAGTAGATGTGGATTTTAATGAGGCATACAACGATATGGATCCGGTCCGTGAGATCCTGGTCCGTGCAGCGTTTGTCAATACACTGATCCAGGTATCCAACGTGGAGCAGGTGGTGATCACGGTCAACGGGGAACCACTTGTGGATGAGGCCGGCGATGTGGTAGGTGCCATGACGGCAGAATCTTTTATCAATACCGGAGGCAATGGGATCAACTCTTATCAGAATGCGACCTTGTCCCTGTATTTTGCAGACAGTGACGGCAGTCTGATGGAGCGGGAAATGAGAAATGTCCATTACTCTTCCAATTCCACGCTGGAAAAAGTCGTGCTGGAGGAACTGATCAAGGGTCCGGTAAATTCCAGACTGCAGGCTGTGCTGCCGCCGGAGACCAAGGTGCTGTCTGTCCAGAAGGATGGCAGTGTCTGTACCGTTAATTTTGATGCTGCTTTTAATGCGGCCCCTTCCGCAGAGTCCAATGTGTCCGCAGAGACCAGTCTTTATGCGGTGGTGGATGCACTTACGGATGCGGTCGGTGTCAGGGAAGTGATCATACAGATCGAAGGCTCCCGGGAGATCCGTTATCGGGATGAGATCGATCTGAATCAGTCCTTTAGCAGACGGGAGGATCTCATCCGTCAGGTCGTTTCCAGTGAAAGTGATGTGCTGGAGCCTTCGGTAGGTGTCGATTCACTCTGGAAGAATTTTTTTTGATGGAAAGGCGCATATATGACGAAACGTCCCCTTCTTCTGGCGTTTCTGCTGGCGGCTTTTCTGATCCTGGTGCTGGGGGAGCGGGGGCTTCCCGCTTCCCGGCAGCCGGAGCTTTCCGATGGGGAAACGGTCACGCTGACCGGCATCGTGGAAGAAATCGCGGAAAAAGAAAACAGCCGGCAGATCCGTCTGTCTCATATTTATCTATCATCTGATCTATCTTATCAAAGACAGGTTCTTGTCTACGAAAATCAGCAAACAACATTAAAAATCGGATACAAAGTAAAAGCAGCAGGAAGCTATGCGCCTCTGGAGGAGGCTTCCAATCCCGGTCAGTTTGACCAGAAGGCCTATTATGAAGCCAGGGGCATCGGTATGGTTCTGAAAAAAGCAAAGCTTACCGTGATCGAGGCAAAGGAAAATATCTTTTTTCAGAAGCTTTATGAACTGCGCTCTTTCTGGGCGCAAAATCTGGAAAAGATCACAGGAAAAGAAGAAGCCGCTCTTCTCAAGGCCATGCTTCTGGGAGAAAAAAGCGGTCTGAAAAAGGAACAGAAGGAGCTTTACCAGTCTGGCGGGATCTCGCATATCCTGGCGATCTCCGGCTTGCATATTTCACTTGTTGGCATGCTTCTTTATCGCTTTTTACGGAAGAAAAAGAGAAGCTATCCTTTTTCTGCCCTGGTGAGTGGGAGTTGTATGGTGGTTTATGGTTTTCTCACCGGCTTTGGAGTATCGGCCAAAAGAGCTGTTTTTATGTTTCTTGTTTATTTGGGAGCGGAACTTCTGGGAGAAACCTATGATGTGGTTTCCGCTCTGGCACTTTCCGGGCTTCTGATCCTGGCAGAGCAGCCCTTGCAGCTGTTTCAGTGCGGCTTTCAGCTCTCGTTTCTCTCGGTGGGGGCGGTGGCCCTGGTTTATCCGGCCCTTCAAAAAAGGCTGGGCTGGAAGAAAAAAGCGGCAATGAGCCTGCTTTCCGTGCTTTCTGTGACGCTTTTTACGCTGCCGTGTACCCTTTACTGGTTTTACGAGTGGATGCCTTATGCGGTTTTTCTGAATCTTATCGTGATCCCTCTGGTGCCGGTGGTGTTTCTTTCCGGAGCGGCCGGGATGCTGACGGGAGGCGTTTCTGTGGCAGCGGGCATGTTTCTCGCCGGGGCTTCCGCGGGTGTTCTGAGGTTTTTCCAGACACTGCTGGAGCGGACAGAGGTGCTGCCGGGAAGCAGGGCGGTCATCGGGCAGCCGGAGCTGTGGCGGATCGCACTGTATTATGTGCTGGTGGGAGCAGCAGTGTGGGGAGGGAGATGTAGAGCGAGAAAAAAGAATCAACACAGAATAGAGGTCAGAATATTTTTTATCATTTTCGCTCTTTGTATTCTCTGTCTTCCATTCCACCGTCCCGTCGAAGTCACTTTCCTGGACGTCGGTCAGGGAGATGCGGGTTTTCTTCGCACGGAAGCAGGTACTACCTGTCTCATTGACGGCGGCAGTACGACGGTTTCCGATGTGGGGACCTACCGCCTTTTGCCATTTCTGAAATCGAGGGGAGTTTCTTCTCTGGATTATCTCTTTCTTTCGCATATGGATGCCGATCATATCAACGGGGCGGAGGAACTTCTGAAGGATCAGTTCCGTGGGATCCCCATCCGCCATCTTTGTCTGTCAGCACTTCCGGGGGATGAGACCAGGGAACGGCTGGAGAAAGAAGCCCGCCTCTTTGGTACAGAACTTTGTTACATCAGCCGCGGGACGGTTTTTCGGGAAAAAGGGGCAGAGATCCGCTGCCTTTCTCCTGTGAAAGATCAGAAAAAAGAAGATGAGAATGAAAACTCGGAGGTTCTCATGGTGGAAATAAGCGGTCTTCGCATTCTTTTTACGGGGGATCTGGGCGAAGAGGGCGAACAGGAGCTTTTGGAAGCAGGAACGGATCTTCGGGCGGCTGTTCTGAAGGTGGGACACCACGGTTCCCGTTTCTCCACCGGGGAAGACTTTCTGGAGGCGATTTCTCCGGGATTTGCTGTGATCTCCTGTGCAGAGGACAACCGGTACGGACACCCGGCGCCGGAAACGGTCGAAAGGCTGGAACGGGCAGGCTGCCGTATCTTCTATACCATGAAAAGCGGCGCCGTCACACTTTATCCGGTCAACGGAAAAAAGGGGTGGAAATTGGAACAGAAATTCGATAGAATAGAGAGAGGTGATTCATATGAACATTCGTGAGATGGCAGAACAGCGGGAGGCGGATTATCTTAGTATCTATGCCTCCCTGAGCAGAGAATCCAGAGGAAGAGAGCGGGAAGAGCCGCCCTGCGATATCCGGCCGGTCTATCAGAGAGACCGGGACAGGATCCTTCACAGCAAGGCATTCCGGCGGCTGAAGCATAAAACCCAGGTTTTTCTTCTTCCGCAGGGAGACCATTACCGGACGAGACTTACGCATACACTGGAGGTAGCGCAGACAGCCCGGACGATCACCAGGGCACTGCGGCTCAATGAAGACCTGGCGGAGGCCATTGCCCTTGGTCATGATCTTGGCCATACACCCTTCGGCCATGCGGGAGAGGGAGCCTTAAATGAGATCTGTCCCTTAGGCTTTGCCCATTACGAGCAGAGTGTCCGGGTGGTGGAGCTTCTGGAGAAAAAAGGCGAAGGGTTGAATCTGACCTGGGAGGTACGGGACGGGATCCGGAACCACCGGACAGCGGGACATCCTTCCACGATGGAAGGAAAAGTTGTGCGGCTTTCCGACAAGATCGCCTATATCAATCATGATATCGATGATGCAGAACGGGCAGGGATCCTTTCCGAGGCGGAGCTTCCGGAGGCGTTTTGCCGGGCGTTGGGGCACAGTACCAGAGAACGGCTCAACACGCTGATCCATGATATTGTAAAGAACAGCTATGAAAAACCGGACATTTATATGTCACAGGAGATCGAAGAGGCCATGCAGGGGCTTCGGAGTTTCCTTTTTGAACATGTATATTACAATCCCGAGGCCAAGCAGGAAGAGCGAAAGGCCCGTGAGATGATCCAGGAGCTTTACCGGTATTACAACCGCCATGCGGATCGGATGCCGAAGGAATATCTGGAACTGATTTATAAGAAAAACCAGCCTCAGGAACGGGTGGTCTGCGATTACATTGCAGGAATGACCGACCAGTATGCGATCGACCGGTTTGCGGAGATCTTTATTCCGAAGGCTTGGAGAGGATAGAACTGCTACGGATGCAGCGGAAGGAGTGTAAAGATATGTATTATGCAGAAGATGTGATCGAGGAGGTGCGCTCAAGAAATGACATCGTCAGTGTCATTTCAGACTATGTGAAACTTCAGCGGAAGGGAAGTTCCTACTTTGGCCTCTGTCCGTTCCATAATGAAAAATCCCCTTCTTTTTCCGTGAGTCCGGATAAACAGATGTATTACTGTTTTGGCTGCGGGGCAGGTGGAAACGTATTTACCTTCATTCAGGAATACGAGAATTATTCCTTTCCGGAGGCTTTGAAATTTCTGGCAGAGCGGGCAGGCATTACGCTTCCGGAAAAAGAATACTCCCAGGAGGAGCGGCAGGCACAGGATCTTCGGACACGGATCCTGAATGTAAATAAAATGGCGGCAAAATACTATTATTACCAGCTTCGGAGCGAGAATGGCCGTCAGGCGATGGAATATCTGAAAAACAGACGGCTTTCCGATGAGACCATCCGGAGCTTCGGTCTTGGCTATTCCAATAAATACAGCAATGACCTGTATCTTTATCTGAAAAAACAGAACATTTCCGATGAGCTTCTCAGGGAGTCCGGTCTGATGAATGTGGATGAGAGAAATGGCATGTATGATAAATTCTGGAACCGTGTCATTTTTCCGATCATGGACGTCAATAACCGTGTCATCGGTTTCGGCGGCCGTGTCATGGGAGACGGAAAGCCGAAATATCTGAATTCCCCGGAGACGCGGGTTTTCGACAAGAGCCGGAATCTCTACGGCCTGAATGTAGCCAGGACTGCCCGGAAAAAGAACCTGCTGGTCTGCGAGGGCTATATGGACGTGATCTCCATGCACCAGGCGGGGTTTAAGAATTCAGTAGCATCTCTGGGAACCGCCCTGACGACGCAGCATGCCAGCCTTTTGAAGCGTTATACGGATGAGGTCATCCTGACCTACGACAGCGACGGAGCCGGCGTGAAGGCGGCACTCCGGGCCATTCCCATGCTGAAGGCGGCAGGGATTTCCACGAGAGTTCTTCATATGGATCCTTATAAGGATCCGGATGAATTTATCAAGACACTGGGAGCGGAGGCTTTTCAGGAACGGATCGATCAGGCGGAAAACAGCTTTCTTTTTGAAATCTCCATTCTGGAACGGGATTTTGACATGCGCGATCCGGAAGGAAAAACCGGTTTTTATCAGGCGGCTGCCCGGAAGCTCATGGAATTTGAACAGGAACTGGAGCGGGAAAACTATATCCAGGCGGTGGCGGAACGGTACCATATCAGCTTTGATTCCCTGCGGAAAATGGTAAACCGGGAAGCCATGCGCGGAACCGCTCCCAGGCGGGAACGGGAAGAGGTCATCCGGCCTCAGAAAAAGAAGGAAAAAGAGGATGGGAAAAAAACGTCCCAGCGTCTTCTCCTGACCTGGCTCATCGAGCAGAAGGGGCTGTATGAAAAGATCAGCGCCTACCTGGCACCGGAGGACTTTACGGACCCTCTTTACCGGGAAGTGGCGGAAAAGCTTTTTGAACAGTTAAAGAACGGAGAAGTGAATCCGGCCCGGATCTTAAGCGCTTATGAGGATGCGGAGCAGCAGCGGGAGGTGGCGGCACTTTTCAATGCCACGGTACCGGTGGAGACAAAGGCAGAGCTGGAAAAGGCTCTGAATGAAACGCTTCTTCGGGTGCTGCGGGGAAGCATCGAGTACCGGACCGCACATCTGGATCCGGCAGATATGGCAGGACTTCAGAAGATCGTGGCGGATAAGAGAAGAGTGGAAGCCATCGGAAGGCTGCATATTTCTCTGGACTGAGGGAAAAATACAAAAATAAGGAGGATTTGCGTGCAGTTATCACAGCGTTTACTGGCAGTGGCCGATCTGGCTTCTGCCGGCCATTGTCTGGCGGATGTAGGTACAGACCATGGATACATACCGATTTATTTGATGGAAAAAGGAAAATATGAGAGAGCCATTGCCATGGATGTGAAAAAAGGACCTCTCCTCCGGGCGGAGGAAAACAGGAGGATCCATGGCTTCGAGGAGCGGATGGAGCTTCGTTTAAGTGATGGTGTCCAGGCTCTGAAGGATGGTGAGGCGGATACGGTAGTCATTGCAGGCATGGGCGGAGGCCTGGTGATCCACATTCTGACAGAAGGGGAAAAAGTGCTCCGGAGTGTGGAGACCCTGGTACTCCAGCCGCAGTCGGAATTCGGCCGTGTCCGGGATTTCCTGGAGAAAAAGGAATATCGCATCGAAGAAGAACATATGCTTTGTGAAGATGGCAAATATTATGCCATGATGCGGGTGAAGCATGGGAAAATGGCTCCGCTGACAGAGGTGGAAAAGAAATACGGTCCGGTGCTTTTACGAAAAAAAGATCCGGTCCTGAAAGAATTTCTGGAAAGAGAAGAGAGGAAGTTTGAGGAGATCCGGGAGCACCTTGGAGTGATGGAGGGAGAGAAGTCGGCTCTCCGGAAAAAAGAAGTGGAAAAGGAACTGGAAGACATTCGTGCAGCAAAAGAAAGGTTGGACTGAAAAATGGATGAAACAAAACTGACAGTTACTATAGAAGGAAAAGAATACACTTACGAAAAGGGAACTTCCTACCGCAGGATCGCGGAGGATTTCAAAAACTCCAAAGACCATGATATCGTGCTGGTGACCGTGGACGGACGGCTGCGGGAGCTTCATCACACCCTGAAAAAGGACTGTGTGCTTGATTTTGTGACCACAGCGGATAAGATCGGTGACAACGCCTACCGCCGGAGCATGCTTCTCATGATGCTGAAAGCTATCTATCATACAGCCGGTCATGAAAACGTAGAGCATGTCCGGGTCCAGTTTGCCGTGGGGAACGGTCTTTACTGTACAATTTCCGGAAATGTGGAACCGGATGCGGCTTTTCTGAAAAAAGTAGAAGAGAAAATGCACGAACTGGTCAGGTGTGCCATTCCCCTGGAGAAAAAGAACATCCAGACGGATGAAGCCATTGCCCTGTTCAGCCAGTACGGCATGAAGGATAAGGAAAAGCTCTTCCATTACCGGAGAGTTTCCCGGGTAAATATCTATAACCTGGATGGTTTTGAGGATTATTACTATGGTTATATGGTGCCGGATACCGGATATCTCCGCTATTTCAGGCTTCAGCCCTTTGATGAAGGCTTTGTCCTGGAGTTTCCGGACCGGAAACAGCCGGAGATCATCGGTGAATTCCGACCGCAGCCAAAGCTTTTTGCCGTGCAGAAAGAAACGCTTCACTGGAGCCGTCTTCTTGGTATCACAACCGTAGGGGATATGAATGACTACTTTGTGAAAAAGGACGCAGGAGAGCTGATCCTGACGCAGGAGGCCTACCAGGAAGGGAAGATTGCTGAGATCGCAGCGGAGATTGCAGCAAATCCGAAAAAGAAGCTTGTGATGATCGCCGGACCTTCTTCGTCCGGAAAGACTACGTTTTCTCACCGCCTTTCCATTCAGCTGGCGGCCCACGGCCTGAAACCTCATCCCATTCCTGTGGATGATTATTTCAAAAACAGAGAAGAAACGCCGAAGGATGAGAATGGAAACTACAATTTTGAGTGTCTGGAAGCCATTGATACGGAGCTTTTCAATCACGATATGAACGCCCTGCTTCGCGGGGAACGGGTGGAAATGCCCTGCTTTAACTTTGTTACCGGAAAACGGGAATACAGAGGGAAAGTCCGTCAGCTTGGAGAAAATGACATTCTGGTCATTGAAGGTATCCACTGTCTCAATGATGCATTGAGCTATTCTCTTCCGAAGGAGAATAAATTTAAGATTTACATCAGCGCGCTGACGTCTCTGAATATTGATGAACACAATCGGATCCCTACCACAGACGGACGGCTGATCCGCCGGATCGTCCGGGATGCCAGAACAAGAGGAACTTCGGCAAAACAGACCATTGCCATGTGGCCTTCTGTGCGAAGGGGAGAGGAAAACTACATTTTCCCTTATCAGGAGGATGCGGATGTCATGTTCAATTCTGCCCTGATCTATGAACTGGCAGTTCTGAAAATGTACGCAGAGCCGCTGCTTTTCGGCATTGGAAAGGACGAGCCGGAATATCAGGAGGCAAAACGCCTGCTGAAATTCCTGGATTACTTTGTAGGCATTCCGAACGACAGCGTACCGGTCAACTCCCTTTTAAGAGAATTTATCGGAGGCGGCTGTTTCAACGTATAAGAAGACAAGAAAATGCCGGTCAGGCAGAGGTCTTGAAAAACCTCGCCCGACCGGCATTTTTCTGTAAAATCATTTCTTTCTGGAATGACGATATTTCTCTTCGCAGTACTGGCAACGGTAGATCTCTTTTTCCTCATCTGCCAGGAAAAAGACCTGATCCAGACCCTGCTCGATGGATGTGATACAGCGTGGATTCTTGCAGCGGATCACGTTGGTGATCTTTTTCGGAAGGGAGAGCGGTTTCTTCTCTACGATCTTGCCGTCACGGACGATGTTGACGGTGATGCTGTGGTCGATAAAGCCCAGAACATCCAGATCCAGCATTTCTGGAGAACACTCCACTTTAATGATATCCTTTTTGCCCATCTTATCGCTGCGGGCATTCTTGATGATGGCTACGCAGCAGTCCAGCTGATCCAGCTTCAGATAACGATAGATCTCCATGCTTTTTCCTGCCTGGATGTGATCCAGGACAAAACCTTCACTTAACTGTCCTACACTTAACATACTTTTACCTCCAGAAGAGTCAGAATCAATGCCATACGGACGTAAACGCCGTACTGTACCTGTTTAAAATAAACGGCTCTGGGATCATCGTCCACTTCCACGGCGATCTCATTGACACGGGGAAGTGGATGAAGGATCAGCATATCAGAGGGAGCCAGTTCCAGCTTTGTTTTGTCCAGAATATAGAAATCCTTCATGCGTACATAATCCTCTTCATTGAAGAAACGCTCTTTCTGTACACGGGTCATGTAAAGGACGTCAAGCTCAGGCAGTGCATCCTCCAGACGGACTTCTTCTTTGTACTCAATGTGATTCTTATCCAGGACATCCTCACGGATATAGCTGGGAAGACGAAGCTCTTCCGGAGAGATCAGCACAAAACGGATGCCGGTGTAACGGACCAGTGCATTGATAAGGGAATGAACGGTACGGCCGAACTTCAGATCACCGCAAAGACCGATGGTCAGATTGTTGAGACGGCCCTTTAAAGAGCGGATCGTCATCAGGTCGGTCAGTGTCTGGGTGGGATGCTGGTGACCGCCGTCGCCGGCATTGATCACCGGGATCCGGGACTTGGAAGCGGCTACCATAGGAGCACCCTCCTTGGGATGACGCATGGCAACAATATCAGCATAACAGGAAACGACACGGATGGTATCGGCCACGCTCTCTCCTTTGGAGGCGGAACTGGAATCGGCCGAAGAAAAACCAAGTACAGACCCCCCGAGATTGAGCATTGCTGCTTCAAAACTTAAGCGGGTTCGTGTGCTTGGTTCATAAAAAAGAGTAGCGATCTTTTTACCATCACAGGCATGTGCGTATTTCTTTGGATTCATTTCAATGTCTTTTGCCAGGTCGAGGACTTTTTCCAGCTCTTCCACGGAAAAGTCCAGGGGACTCATTAAATGTCTCATAGATATCTCCTTTGCTGTTTTGACTCCGGGCACTACGCCCGGATGCGTTTTTACTATCATATACCAAAGGGAAAAGAATTTCAAGAATTGTTTTGGAATTTTCTTTTGTGTGTGCTATACTGATTTTAAATCAGGGTAATACTTAAACTTGATGCAAAGGTTTGTGCCTGCAGGAGCAGGCTCCGGATGCGGAAAAACTGAGCAGGTATCATAGAAAAACAGGAGGCGTGTCTATGAAATTTCAGGAACGGAAAAGATGGCTGTTTTTCGGCCTTCCTTTTACTTTTACAACGTATCATGTGACAGAAGAATTTATTACGGTAAAAAGCGGTCTGCTCCGCCAGAAAGAGGACGACTGTTATATGTACAAGATCGTGGATACCCGGCTGGTGCGTTCTCTGGCGGAACGGATCTTCGGCCTCGGTACAGTGGAGTGCTTCGGAGGAGATGCGACAGATCCGGTGCTTCATCTGAAGCATATCCGTCATTCCAAGGAGATAAAGAACTTCATCCTGGCAGCTTCGGAAGAACAGCGTGCCAGAAAGAGGACGCTTCAGACGCAGAACATCGGAAACAGAGGACCGGTGCCTGTGGACCTGGATGGTGACGGAATTCCGGACCTTCCGCCGGGGCATTCTTGTGACTGTGACCATTAAAATAAAAACATCCGCTGGCTCCTGTCAGAAATGGCAGGACAGCGGATGTTTTTGTATATGCTCGAAGAAGAGTCCGGCCAGGAGCCAGAGCGGAGCGTAATCCAGACGGATCACACCATGGATGTTCAGCGGGCTGTCGCTGTAATCCCAGGGACACCAGTCTTTTCTTTTTAAGAGCAGACCGGTGGAAAATTCCACCAGAAAGATCCCGAGCATATAGAGATTTCCGCGAAAAAGCGGATGTTTCTTTTGGAGAAGCCGGGATAAAGGGCCAATGAAGGCGGCACAGCCGTAGATGGGAAACATCCACAGGGAGGAATGACCGGTGAGTTTATAATCCCGGCGCCGGAAGGAGTCAAGCCCGGTCCACAGGATCTCCATGCCCCAGCCCAAGATGCCGCATTGAATGAATGTTTTTCTCATATAAAACAGGATTCCCGGATACGGTAAAATTATTCAGGATGTTCCGATCAGCAGACCGCAGATCTGTGCGTGGAACGGCCGGATGTACTTTCTTTAATACAATGACTCCGCCCTTGAAAAAACGGGGCTTTTATACTATAATACATGTTTAACGAGGGAATAAGAAAAAGTCCCTCGGAAGGAAGAATGGAGACAAATGAATTACGAAGAGGCAAGAGTATATTTAGACAATGTGGCTAAATACGGAAGTGTACTTGGCCTGGATGCCATGAGAGAGCTTTTGAGACGCCTGGGGAATCCGGAAAAGGGACTGAAGATCGTCCACATTGCGGGGACTAACGGAAAAGGCTCTGTCCTGGCTTTCCTTTCCACTGTGCTGACAGAGAGCGGCTATCGGGTGGGACGGTACATTTCACCGACACTGTTTTCCTACCGGGAAAGGATCCAGGTGGATGGAGAATACATAGAGAAGGAGCCGCTGGCAAGACTGGTCACAAGGATCCGGGAAGCATCGGAAGCCATGGACCGGGACGGACTTCGGACGCCTACGGCTTTTGAGATCGAGACAGCACTTGGGCTTTTGTATTTTGCAGAGAAAAAATGTGACATTGTGGTTCTGGAGACAGGCATGGGCGGAAGAGATGATGCCACCAATGCCATCGCTGAGGTGATGATGGAGATTTTTGCATCCATCAGCCTGGATCATCTGGGCGTTCTGGGAAATGATCTGACAGAGATCGCGGAGTGTAAGGCAGATATCATCCGGAAAAACTCCCTGGTGATCTCCGCGTTTCAGAAGGAAGAGGCGGCAGAGGTGCTGAAGCGCACAGCAGCAGAACGGAATGCGAAGCTTATTACCGTCGATCCGGGACAGATCTCTGATGTGAAATACGGATATGAAGAGCAGAGCTTTTCCTATGGAGCGGAAAAAAACATCCGGATCCATCTGGCAGGCGCTTATCAGATCGAAAATGCAGCGCTGGCCTGGGAAGCTGTGCAGGGACTTCGAAGCCTTGGCTTTCGAATCTCTGACGAAGCATTTCGAAGAGGCATGGAAAAGACCGTCTGGAGAGGCCGCTTTACCTGCATTCACAGGGAACCTCTGGTCATTATGGACGGAGCGCACAATGAGGATGCGGCAAAGAAACTGGCAGCTTCGATAGAAACTTACTTCCCCGGAAGGAAGATTTCCTATATCATGGGAGTGTTCAAGGACAAAGAATATGAGAAAGTCATCCGTATCACAGCCCCCTATGCGGCGAAAGTGACAGCGGTGGAAACACCGGGCAATCCGAGGGCTCTTCCGAAGGAAGAGCTGAAAAAGGTCTGGGAGACCTTTGGCGTACCGGTGACAACGGCAGATACCATTGCGGAAGCGGTCAAAGAGAATATCACATCTGCAGAAAAAGAGGAGATCATCCTCGTGTTTGGCTCCCTGTCGTTTTTGGGAGAAGCGGAAAAAGCAGTGAAGGAACTTGGCTGAAAGGCAGCCGGAAGAAGGAGATTTGAAATGGATCAGGAAAAAATCAGAGAAGGCGTTAAATTAATCCTGGAGGGGATCGGAGAAGATCCGCAAAGAGAGGGACTTTTGGAGACTCCGGACCGGATCGCCCGGATGTACGAGGAGATCGCCGGCGGAATGTATGAGGATGCAGGCGTGCATCTTTCCAAGCGCTTTCATGTGGATAATAATGAGATGGTAGTAGAGAAAGACATCACCTTTTATTCTCTCTGCGAGCATCACATGCTTCCGTTTTACGGAAAAGTGCATGTGGCGTATGTTCCCGATGGAACGGTAGTGGGCCTGAGCAAGATCGCAAGGACCGTAGAGGTGTTTGCCAGAAGACTGCAGCTCCAGGAGCGTCTGACGGCTCAGATCGCAGATGCTTTTATGGAACACTTGAATCCGCAGGGTGTGATGGTCATGATCGAAGCGGAGCATCTGTGCATGACCATGAGAGGCATCAAGAAACCGGGAGCACAGACCGTTACGGTCACTACCCGTGGTGTTTTTGAAAACAATGAAAAGCTTCAGAATACTTTCTATCGGATGATCGGAAGATGATGGAGCGGGTGAATGAGATCCTTCAGGATCCCTTATATCGGACCTGTCTCTCGAAGATCGCTTTCTTCGAGAGAGACAGGATCTTCTGTGGCCATGACATGGCACATTTTCTGGATGTGGCACGCTTGGCCTATCTTTTTAATCTGGAAGAGAATCTGAAACTTGAAAAAGAAGAGATCTATACGGCGGCCCTTCTTCATGATGTGGGCCGTTTTGTGCAATATGAAGACGGGACACCGCATCAGCTGGCGAGCCTTCCGCTGGCAGAAAAACTCATGGACCGGCATGGCTATACGGAAGAAGAGAAAGCACGTATTCTGAGAGCCATTGAAAATCACCGGAACCGGGAGATCCGAGATGAAAAAAGTCTGACAGGCATTCTTTACCGGGCGGATAAAATGTCCCGGAGCTGCTTTGGCTGCAAGGCAGAGAAGGAATGTGACTGGAGTGCAGAAAAGAAAAATCTGATCATAGAGTACTGAAGTGATGGAGGAAACAGTTTATGAAAATCGGAAATAGAGAGTTTGATCTTAAAAATCACTGTTATGTTATGGGAATCCTGAATGTGACACCGGATTCTTTCTCTGACGGAGGCAGATGGAATCAGCTGGATGCGGCAAAGAAGCATACGGAGGATATGATCCGGGAGGGGGCAGCCATCATTGATATCGGCGGAGAATCCACCAGACCCGGTTATGAAAAGATTTCCGACGAAGAGGAGATCAGCCGTGTGGTCCCCATGATCGAGATGGTAAAAAAAGAATTCGGCGTACCCGTTTCCGTTGATACGTATAAAAGCGGTGTGGCAGAGGCTGCCCTTCAGGCAGGAGCTGATCTGGTCAACGATATCTGGGGACTGAAGGCAGATGAAAAACTGGCTGGTGTCATTGCAAAATACGATGCATCCTGCTGTCTGATGCACAACCGGGACAATACCGATTATCAGGATTTCCGGAAAGAGCTTCTGGACGATCTGAGAGAGACCATCGCCATTGCGAAAAAAGCAGGCATTAAAGAAGATAAAATCATTCTGGATCCGGGTGTCGGTTTCGGAAAGACCTATGAACACAACCTCATTGCGATTCACCATATGGATGATCTGAAAGAGCTGGGATATCCCATTCTACTTGGAACCTCCAGAAAATCCGTTGTAGGACTGACACTGGATCTTCCGGCCTCCGAGCGTGTGGAAGGTACCATGGTGACGACAGTTTTCGGTGTGATGCAGGGAGCCGCTTTTGTCCGTGTTCATGACGTGAAAGAGAATTTCCGTGCCATTCAGATGACAGAAGCCATTCTCCATGAGAAAAAGTGGATCGTAGAGTAAGGAGGTTTATATGGATAAGATACATATCAGAGATCTGGAGCTTTACTGCAACCACGGTGTTTATCCGGAAGAAACCTTTCTGGGACAGAAATTCCTCTTTGACGTGACCCTTTACACCAATACAAGACCGGCAGGGCTGACGGATGATCTGGAAAAATCCATCAATTACGGCGAGATCAGCCATCAGATCAAGGATTATATGAGCAGCCATACCTATAAGCTTCTGGAAGCGGCAGCCGAGAATCTGTGCCGGGAGCTTCTTCTGCAAACAAAAGGCCTGGAAAAGATCCATCTGGAGATCAAGAAGCCCTGGGCACCGGTCAATCTTCCGTTAGATACCGTTTCCGTAGAGATCGAGCGGAGCTGGCATACAGCTTACATCGCTGTTGGAGCGAATATGGGAGAAACGGAAAAGACAGTACGGGAGGCCATTCAGGAGGTAGGCACCATCAAAGACACCACAGTGACCAGAGTCTCCAGCCTCATTGTGACCAAGCCGTATGGTGTTGTGGAGCAGGATGATTTCCTCAACGGAGCCATGGAGGTGCGGACCCTTCTCACTCCAGAAGAACTTCTTGAGGAGCTCCACCGCATAGAAGCGGAGCATGGAAGGGAACGGGTGCTTCGATGGGGACCGAGAACGCTGGATCTGGATATCATTTTTTATGACGATCTGGTGATGGATTCCGAGGAACTGACCATTCCGCATATCGATATGCAGAACCGTGATTTTGTGGTGGATCCCATGGCAGAGATCGCACCCTATAAACGTCATCCCATTTACGGAAAAACAATGAAAGAGCTAAAAGGAGAATTACATGGAGAACTTATTGGAGCTGCGAAATGAGATCGATGCTATTGACAGGGAGATCGTAGATCTTTTTCAGAAACGGATGAAGATCAGTTCCGAGGTGGCAGAATACAAGATCAGCACAGGAAAAAAGGTGTTTGACCGCACCAGGGAAGCACAGAAGATCCAGGCAGTGACAGAACTGGCAGACAATGATTTCAACCGTCACGGGATTGAAGAACTTTTTCAGCAGATCATGTCCATGAGCCGGAAACTGCAGTATCAGCTTCTGGCGAAAAATGGTGTGGTAGGACGCCTTCCCTTTATTGCTGTTGAAGGAATTGAAAAATCACGGGTGCGTGTGGTTTTCCAGGGGGTAGAGGGAGCCTACAGTGAGGCAGCCATGAAAGCATTTTTCCAGGAGGATATCACCTCCTTCCATGTGGAACACTGGCGGGATGCCATGGAGGCCATTGCGGAAGGATCCGCAGATTTTGCTGTCCTTCCGATTGAAAATTCCACTGCGGGAAGTGTCAGCGATATGTACGATCTCCTCATGGAGTTTGAAAACTATATCGTGGGCGAGCAGGTGATCCGCTGCCAGCACAACCTTCTGGGTCTTCCGGATGCGGAGCTTTCTGACATCCAGACGGTTTATTCGCACAGCCAGGCACTTTCGCAGTGTAAGGAATATCTGGGAAGCCACAGAGACTGGAAGCAGATCCCCATGGTAAATACCGCCATGGCGGCCAAAAAGGTAAAAGAAGACGGAGACAGAACCCAGGCGGCCATTGCCAGTGCTTTTGCCGGTGAGAAATTCGGGCTGAAGATACTGGCAGACAAGATCTACGACAATGAGGCCAATTCTACACGGTTCATCATTGTGACCAATCAGCGGATCTTCCGGTGGGATGCCAAAAAGATCAGCATTTCTTTTGAAGTACCGCATGTCAGCGGAAGCCTTTATAACATCCTGTCCCATTTTATCTACAACAACCTGAACATGACGAAGATCGAGTCCAGACCTATTCCGGGAAGAAACTGGGAGTATCGTTTCTTTGTGGATTTTGAGGGAAATTTAAACGACGGCGGCGTGAAAAACGCACTCCGCGGCATCCGTGAGGAAGCAAATAACATGCGGATTCTTGGAAACTACTGACACCGGACTGAAAAAGCTGCCAGGCAGCAGAGCGGTTCACAGGGATAAGACAAAAAGAGGAGTTTGAAAAAATTTATGACAAGGATACATGAACTGATCGTATACCGAAATTTTGAACAGGGACAGATCCTGGAGGATATGGCCTGGATCTTTGACCACGCAGGCAGTGAATATTACAACGAGGAGGATCTTCGAAGCCTTTACTATGAGTGCATTCACGGTCTGGTGGATCTGGCAGGCACGTATGGATTTGAAGGAAATCTCTGGCATACCTATCTGACCTACCTTCTGGTGAACAATGAAAATGTATTCAGTACAGCCAGTGAGATCCGTGGAGAGATCAGCGGCAGCATCAATGAACTTGCCTACCATGACTTTGAGATTTTTAAAGAACTGTATGATTTTGATTTTGCAGTTGTGGAAAAAGCACTGGAAACCTCCTGCTATGCCATGATTGCAGATTACCGGGGGTCTGACGACCAGGGAAAAATGTTCAACAAGCGCATCCGGGACCGGATCTGTGAGCTGAGCCGCCGTCTGGGAAACACAGCCTCCATTGATGAATTTAAAAAAGATATGAGCGGTTTTTATAAGGATTTTGGTGTGGGAAAATTAGGCCTGCACAAAGCCTTCCGTGTAGCCCATGATGAAGAGGGCGTCCATATCGTACCGGTCACCAAGATCGCCCATGTACATCTGGATGATCTGGTGGGCTACGAGGCAGCAAAGAAAAAGCTCATTGACAATACAGAAGCCTTTGTGGAGGGCCGTCCGGCAAACAACTGTCTTCTCTTTGGAGATGCAGGAACCGGAAAATCCACGAGTATCAAGGGAATTCTGAACGAATATTATGACAGAGGGCTTCGGATCATCGAGGTCTATAAGCATCAGTTCCAGGATCTGAACGAGGTGATCGCTCAGATCAAGAACAGAAATTACCGTTTTATCATTTATATGGATGATCTTTCTTTTGAAGAATTTGAGATCGAATACAAATATCTGAAGGCAGTTATTGAAGGAGGTCTGGAGAGAAAGCCGGACAATATCCTGATCTATGCCACCAGCAACCGGCGTCATCTGGTAAGAGAAACCTTTAAGGATAAAGAAGACAGGGACGAGGAGCTTCATACAAATGACACCGTTCAGGAAAAGCTTTCTCTGGTATACCGCTTCGGTGTGACGATTTACTTCGGGGCACCGGATAAGAAGGCATTTCAGAATATCGTGCGGACTCTGGCGGAAAAATATCACATCGATCTGCCGGAGAAGGAGCTTCTTCTTCAGGCAAATCAGTGGGAACTGAGTCATGGCGGCCTCTCCGGACGTACCGCCCAGCAGTTTATTGATTACCTCTGCGGACAGAAGAAGGAAAACTGAAAAACCTGCCGCTTTCAGAGAAAGGGGGATTTATATGCAGTATACATTGTTTGGAGCCATAGATATCGGCTCATCGGAAATGGAATTAAAGATTTTTGAGCTTTCCAGAGGAAAAGGCATGCGAGAGATCGACTGCATCCGCAGCCGGCTGGAGCTTGGAAAAGACACGTATGCCACCGGAAAGATCAGCACAGAAAAGCTGGAAGAGCTCTGTCTGGTGCTGAATGATTTCATTTCCATCATGAAAAGCTACAAGGTAGATGCCTACCGGGCTTATACCACCAGTGCCATTCGGGAGGCGAAAAACCGGACGATCCTTCTGGATTATCTGGAGAAAAAGACAGGCCTGAAGATCGAAGTACTGGATAACGCAGAGCAGCGTTTTCTGGATTACAAGTCCATCGCAGCCCAGGCCAATGAGTTTAACCGGATCATTGAAAAAGGCACAGCAATCCTCGATGTGGGAGGCGGCAGTGTTCAGGTTTCTCTTTTTGACAAGGACAGCCTGGTAGCGACCCAGAATATCCGGATCGGAAATCTCCGTATCCGGGAGCGGGTGGCGGCTATGGAGCATATGTATGGCCATTTCGAAGAACTGGTTCAGGAAATGACCCGCAGTGAGCTTCAGAATTTTAAAAAAATGTACGTCAAAGACAGAGAGATCTCCAATGTGATCCTGGTGGGAGATTATCTGGGGGGGCTTTCCAAGGCTGCATCCCTTTCCATTGAAGAGTTTCAGAAGATCTACGACGGTGTGATCCATGCGGAGCCGTCTGCTGCGGCGAAGCAGTTTGATCTGCCGGAGGAGAGCATTTCTCTGATCGTGCCCACGCTCATCATCTGCAGCGAATTTATTTCTGCCATGGGAGCAGAGAGCATCTGGATGCCCGGCCTGAACCTGAATGACGGAAATGCATATGATTACGCACAGAGAAACCGGATTATCCGGGCCGGCCATAATTTTGATGATGACATCTTGGCCTCTGCCAGAAATATCGCCAAACGCTACCAGTGCAGCAAGAGCCATGTAAAAATCATGGAAAATCTGGGTTTGCAGATCTTTGACCGGATGAAAAAGGTTCATGGTCTGGGAAGCCGGGAACGCCTCCTGCTTCAGATCGCCGTGATCCTTCACGGCTGCGGCAAGTACATTTCTCTCAGTGATCCGGCAGACTGCTCCTACCAGATCATCATGGCGACCGAGATCATCGGGCTTTCCAGAAAAGAGAGAGAGATCATTGCTTATGCGGTCAAGTTCAATACCATGGAATTTCCGTATTATGAGGAACTGAGCCGTGAGACCGATCTGGACCGTTCGGAATATCTGACGGTAGCCAAGCTGACGGCCATTCTTCGGGTGGCCAATGCCTGTGACCGGAGCCATAAGCAGAAATTTGAAAACGTGAAAGTCAGCTTAAAGGAGAAGGAACTGATCATTCAGGTGGATACGCCGGAAGACATCATTCTGGAGATGGGGCTCTTTGCAGAAAAAGCAGCTTTCTTCGAAGAGGTGTTCAGCATTCGTACCTCGATCCACCAGAAAAAACGGATGTAAGAGGAGGCAAAACAAATGGAAAAAGAATTAAGCATGTATATGGATCCTGCGTATTATACCAACCGGGAACTGAGCTGGATCAAATTCAATGAGAGAGTCTTAAGCGAAGCCAGAGACAAAAACCTGCCCCTTTTTGAACGCTTGAAATTTTTAAGCATTACAGAATCCAACCTGGATGAATTTTTCATGATCCGTGTCGCCTCTTTGAAAGATATGGTCCATGCGGGCTATACAAAAAAGGATCTGGCAGGGCTTACGGCTTCTGAACAGCTGGAACTGATCCTGAAGCAGGCACATGAACTGGTAAACCAGCAATATTCCACCTACAGCCGTTCCCTGCTTCCGGCACTGAAACAGAACGGACTGGAGGTTGTGGTAAGCCATGAAGACCTGACGAAAGAGCAGGGAGATTTTGCAGACCGGTATTTTGAGGAGAATGTCTATCCGGTGCTGACACCGATGGCTGTGGATTCTTCCCGTCCGTTCCCACTGATCCGGAATAAATCCCTGAATATCGGCGCTCTGATCGCCAAGAAAGACGATCCGGAGAAAAAGGTCGATTTTGCGACCGTACAGGTTCCTTCTGTACTGCCCCGTTTGGTACATCTGCCGGATGGAAAGGATGGCGGAAAACGGGTGATCCTTCTTGAAGAGATCATTGAGCGGAACATCGGTCAGCTTTTCCTGAACTATGATGTGATCTGTGCGGATCCTTACCGGATCATCCGGAATGCGGATCTGACCATCGATGAGGATGAGGCAGCGGATCTTTTAAACGAGATCCAGAAACAGCTGAAGATGAGAAAATGGGGAGAAGTCATCCGTCTGGGCGTACAGGACAGCATGGATCCCCGGCTCTTAAAGATCCTGAAAAAAGAATTCCATATCCAGGGGGAGGATATTTTCCGTGTAGGCGGTCCGCTGGACCTGACATTTCTTATGAAAATGTACGGAATGGAAGGCTTCGACCATCTGAAGCATCCTTCCTATAAGCCGCAGCCCGTGCCGGCTATGATGAATGACGACGATATCTTTACACAGATCCGAAAAGGAGATATTTTCCTTCATCATCCGTATATGACCTTTGATCCGGTGGTAAATTTCGTGAAACAGGCAGCTAAGGATCCGGATGTCCTGGCGATCAAGCAGACCCTTTACCGCGTCAGCGGCAATTCACCGATCATAGCGGCTCTGGCGCAGGCGGCAGAGAATGGCAAGCAGGTTTCCGTTCTCGTAGAACTGAAGGCCCGTTTCGATGAGGAAAACAACATCATCTGGGCGAAGATGCTGGAGAAGGCCGGCTGTCATGTTATCTATGGTCTGGTGGGATTAAAGACACACAGTAAGATCACGCTGGTGGTCCGCCGGGAGGAGGATGGCATCCGCCGTTATGTACATCTGGGTACCGGAAACTACAACGATTCCACGGCAAAACTCTATACAGACTGTGGTCTTCTGACCTGCTCAGAGCCGATCGGAGAGGATGCCACAGCAGTCTTTAACATGCTGTCCGGTTATTCCGAGCCGAGAAAATGGAACAAGCTGAGTCTGGCGCCTCTCTGGCTCCGGAATAAATTCATCAGCCTGATCCGCAGGGAAACCAGTAATGCAAAACAGGGAAAACCGGCGCATATCATTGCAAAGATGAATTCTCTTTGTGATAAGGAAGTCATCGCGGCTCTTTATGAGGCTTCCGCAGCAGGGGTAAAAACAGAACTCATCATTCGCGGTATCTGCTGTCTGAAGGTGGGAATCCCAGGGATCAGTGAAAATATCAGCGTTCGTTCCCTGGTAGGAAATTTCCTGGAGCATGCCCGGATCTTCTATTTCCTGAACAACGGACAGGAAGAGATCTATATGGGAAGTGCGGACTGGATGCCCAGAAACCTGGATAAACGGGTAGAGATCCTCTTCCCGGTGGAAGATGCTTCTATTATGAAAGAGATCCGTCATATTCTTGATATCCAGCTGGCAGATAATGTGAAAGCGCAGATCCTTCAGCCGGATGGAACGTATGTGAAGATCGACAAACGTGGAAAGAATCTCGTCTGCGCGCAGGAATATTTCTGTGAAGAGGCGATGGAAAGAGCAAAGGAACAGATGCCCGCAGAGGTGCACTCCGAGAGAGTGTTTGTGCCGGCAGAACCGATGGATTGAGTGAAAGAACGATAAAATAGCAGTGCCTCGTATCTGAAAATCAGAGTTTTCGGATACGGGGCATATTTTTATGCTTTAAAGACCAAGATTAAAAAACAGATCCTGCAAGCACGAACGGCTCTTTGGCCTTTTTCCATGGTATCGTTGTACTAATATTAGTATAGGCACGGTCCCTTGAACGGGATACAATAGAAAAAAAGTAGAAGTATGCGAATCCGGCAGACGGAAAAGCGACAAGGGAAAGGGGGACGTGCAAAGGAGGTCTGCCACAGGTCAAAGCTGACAAGACAGGAAAAAGAAGGAGGAGAGGTTTATGAAGAGAAAGACAAAAATAGTTGGACTGTTCCTGATGATCGCCTTGCTGTTTTTTGCAATACCAGGCTTTGGTAAGGTTCAGGCATCCAGACAGGATGATGAATTCAACGGATGGGGAGACATAGAAGACGAAATAAAGAAAGAAGAAGAGCTGGATGCCTTGGCGAATCAGACACTGGAGATCAGTAAATCCGGAGAATATACGGTATCCTTTAGAAATGCAGAGCTCAAAGGACGCGAAGGTTCTCTGGCGATCGTAAACAAGACGGGCAAACCGATGCGTCTGGAGATTACGGAAACGCTTGCACGGACATCCGTAAGCAGTCCGGACAACAAGCTGACGGACCTGCAGTGGAATCATAACCAGGGAAATAAAACGCTTTCCGGCGGTGGATATTTAAATCCGCTCGCAAGTACGAGACTGGATCTGAAATTCCGCAGTGATTATCAGGGCGGAACGTACTTTGTGGTGAAAGCGACGATCTCTGAGGTAAAGGATCTGGGAGGAAAGAGCTTTGCGCAGGCGCAGCTCATCGAGAATACCGGAAAATACACGGGAAGCCTGTTAAACAATACTTCCGACAATCCGGGCGCCAAAAGATATTTCCGTTTCCATGTAGAGAAAAGACGTTTTGTGAACATACAGCTTTCCAGAGGAGAAGGATCCTGTGCATGTAACCAGACTCTGTACCTGTATTCCAGTGCGGCAGAGAAGGATGCTCTGATTCGGATGTATATCTATGATGCAATCAAGAGAGAGCAGATCCTGCTGGAGCCGGGTGACTATGTCATCGCTCTGTGGGCAACAAACTTCTACGGCGGTTCTACTGCTGTTTATGATCTGGAGCTTAGTGGAAGAGACTATATCTTTGCAACCGGCGTGAAGCTGACCTGCAGGGAGAAGACGAGAACTTTTACGGACGCGATCGGCAGAAAACCGGCGAAATTACATCTGACAGCAACGACGATCCCGGCAAATGCAGATGACAAGCTGAAAGAATTTGTGATCAAAGGTCCTTCAGCTTCACACTTCCACTATAATGACAGTTTAGACCAATATGCCACTGGCCTGAACAGCAAGACGGTTACTGTGACAGCAACTTCAAGAGCTGTAAATTATAAAACGGGCGGTTATTATCCCGGTTATGCAAAGGTCTATGCTACCTCATCAAACGGAAAAGCATCCAAACCGTTAGATTTCACCTTTAAAGCGGCACCGCCTGATGTTTCAAACTATCAGATTTATCACAATTATGTGTTGTTCAATGGCGGATATTCCAGCAAAGCACCGGTTCGCTTCTATCAGAAGGTCGGAAATAAGTGGAAACTGAAAACCACCATTAAAAAACCGGACCGTTTTAAGTTAAAAGGTTTGAAAGCGAACACCGCTTATAAGTTTAAACTGGTCGCACTGTCGAAAAACAGCAAAGGAAAATGGCTGGAAGGAAGTCCGAAATATCTGAACTTCCGCACCGGACGGGGAGAAAGACCGGATATCCGTTCCATTCAGGTCAGCAATGTAAAACTGAATAAAAAGCGTAAATGGGAACGGGAATCCTTTGGTAAATGGGCTTGGCATACGTATTATTCTACCGGCTATACGATCACGATCAATCTGAACAGAACGCTGCCGGGAACCCTTGGTCTGTCCCTGGGCTGGGGCCAGGAGCTTCCGGGAAGAGGAACCCGCTTTGTTCTCAGAACAGGCGTGGAAGGAAACTGGGTCGGTGACAGTATGAAGATCAGGATCCGCTCATACAACCAGAAGGGATACAAAGCAGGCTATGGTCCTATTGTAGAACGAAGGATCACCATCAGATAACAAATTCCCCTTTCATAAAAAACGACTCCGAAGCAAATGCTTCGGAGTTGTTTTTTTGCTATTTACGAAGAAGAAAGCGATGGATGACTTCCGCCACCCCGCTGTGGTTGTTATCGTTTGTGGTCACATAATCCGCAAAAGACAAGGTGTGGGCTTCTCCGTTACACATCACGGCGCCGATACCGGCGGCCCGGATCATGGGGATATCATTCTCGGCATCCCCGACAGCTACAGCTTCGGAAATGGGGATCCCAAGATAGTCACAGAGGATTCCGATGGCAGCTCCTTTTGAGACACCGGTCGGTACCAGTTCCAGGAGCATCGGATGGGAGAAGAAAAGATCCAGCTTCCCTTCTGCCCAGGGGAGCAGTTCCTTCTGGAAACGGACCAGATTTTCGTGGTTTTCTTCATCGATCGCCAGCATTTTACAGGGCTCCTCCGGGAGACAGGAGATCACGTCGGGAACGATCTTTGCCGGAAGTCCGTAAACAGAGGAATAATCAAAGATCTCCTTGCGGTTTTCTTCTCCGATCACATGGTTCCTGTCGTAAGTCTGGATATGCAGGCCTCTTTTATGCGCGAGGTCAAAGACATAACGGACCTCATCAAAGGGAACGCATTTCCGGTAAAGGCTTTTCCGGGCTGCACAGTCATAGATTTCTCCGCCGTTGAAGCAGATGATGTAACAGCCCTTTCCGTCAAGATGGAGGGCATGGGCCTGCGCGGTGGCCCCGGCAAGCGGCCGGCCGGTGCTGATGACGACCTTGTGTCCGGCTTCGATCGCTTCCCGGATCGCGTCCTGGTTTTCTTTTGTCAGTTCTTTGGAATCCGTCAGGAGCGTTCCGTCCAGATCAGTGAAAAGGATCATTTCTTTCTAGCCTCCCGTAAATTTGTCAGAATATCATAAGAAATCTTCAGGTTTCCTCTTCCTGTGCCAAGAGAGATCGCTGGCTTGTTGGAACCGTGGAAATCAGAACCGCCGGAGATCAGGATGCCTTCGGTCCGGGCCAGACGCCGCACATAGCTTTCATCCATCTGCGTATGGGTGGAGTAAAGGGCTTCGACACCAATAAGTCCGTCCTTTTTCAGGGTGCGGACCAGATGCCGCAGCTCTTCATCAGAGAGATGGTATTGAAGCGGGTGGGCGAGAACGGGGATTCCTCCGGTTTTCCGGATCAGACGGACGGCCTGTCCCGGAGTGACCTTTTCCCGCGGGACAAAGTAAGGACAGGTATCTCCTACATAGCGTGTGAAAGCTTCCTGCATGGTCTTGATGTAATGATGATCCAGAAGATAGCGGGCAAAATGGGCTCTGGTCCATACTGCCTCGCCGAAGGCTTCCTGCATCTGTTCCCAGGAAATATCGATTCCGCCCTCGTCGTGGAGCTTTTCGATCATTTTCCGGTTGCGTAACAGTCGGGAATCCTGAAAATGCCGGATCTCCGTAAGAAAAACAGGATTGTCGGGATCAAACTCAAGTCCTACGATATGAATATCTTTTCCCTTGTATTCCGTGGAAAATTCAATGCCGGGAAGGACCTCGATGCCTTCTTTTTTTCCGGCTTCCATTGCTTCCGGAAGTCCTTTCACCGTATCGTGATCGGTCAGGGCAAATGCAGAAAGGCCGGTCTTTTTGGCAAGTGAAACCAGTTCCGAAGGAGTCAGTGTTCCGTCAGAACAGGTGGAATGGACATGAAGATCAACCAGTTTCATAAAAAAACCTCCTTAAAAAATGCCTTTGCTTCTCAGTATAATGGAAAATGCCGGAGATTGCAAATGGAAAGCATATCTTTTCAGAAAGCGATCCGGACGGTAAAAGGCTTGTTATGCAAAGGAAAATATGACATAATAGAAAAAGACAGATCATGCAGATGAAAAAAGAGGTCTGTTGCGAAAAGCAGTTGTGAAAGGGGAAGACAATGGAACAGATCCTAGCGTATTTAAGAGAACAGAACCTTCCGGAAAGCCTGATCCGGGATGTGGAAGGATTTCGGGCTGCCTACCCGGTGGAGGAACGGGTACAGCGGCGGGTGGGAGCTCCGCAAATGCATTTCTTTGGCTCCGATATTCTCCAGATGGCGGTGGCAGGAATCCTTGCAGGAGAAAACATCCTGCTCTGCGGTCCGAAAGCCACCGGAAAAAATATCCTGGCGGAAAATCTGGCCTGGATCTTTGGCCGTCCGGTTTATAATGTATCGTTCCATGTAAATACAGACAGCAGTACGCTCATTGGTACCGATACCTTCCGGGATAACGAAGTGACGCTCAGGAAAGGACCCGTCTACCAATGCGCGGCATATGGCGGCTTTGGGATCCTTGATGAGATCAATATGGCAAAAAATGATGCTGTGGCTGTTCTTCATGCGACACTGGACTACCGGCGGATCATCGATGTGCCGGGTTATGAGAAGATCGATCTTCACCCGGCAACCCGTTTTATTGGTACGATGAACTATGGCTATGCCGGCACAAAGGAACTGAATGAGGCACTGGTTTCCAGATTTCTCGTCATTTATATGCCGGCTCTTACAGAAGACACGCTCTCACAGATCTTTCATTCCGCCTTTCCGCGGCTTAAACAAGAAGCAGAAAAACAGTTTTCCGGTCTTTTTCTGGATCTCCAGAAAAAAGCGGATAACAGTGAGATTTCGACGAAAGCCATTGACCTTCGCGGCATGCTGGCGGCTTTGAAGCTGATCAGCGGCGGTTTAAAACCTTCACTGGCAGTTGCTATGGGAATCACAAATAAAAACTTTGACCTTTTTGAGCGGGAGATGGTAGAGGATATTGTCCGGACCCGTATCCCGGAAAGCTGGAGTGCATCTGAGGTATTTTGATATGGATAAGGAAGAACTTTATGGAGAAGACCGTCTGGCAGCAGAGACACGGATCCGTAATCTTCTCTGGACGGTCAGCGGTGATTATGATCTTTCCTGCGAACTGGATATTGATTCTTTTCAGAAAGCGAAAGAAATCTCCCTTTATGATGCCATCAAACAGGGAGCCTTTGCCCGTTTCTTTGATACGGAGGCATTTGGTCTTTACCTGGTGAAAAAGATCTATCTTGGTGCGGACGAAGGTCAGCTTATGGGGATCGCTCAGCTTTGCCTGGATGAGGCTTCTTTTTCAAAAGTGGCAGCGGAACGACCCGGGGTGCCCGATATCCGGAAAAGAGCCTTTGAGGAGATCCTGGAACGGGATTTTGGCAGATTGAATGCATCTTTTGCCGGCAGGCTGAAGCTTGCCTATCTTCGCAGGGCTCTGACCGGAGATCCGGCAGGGGAACAAAAGATCCGCCGGGAGCTGGATCGGGTTGAGGCTTTAAAGGATACGAAAGATACGCTGGAGATCATTCGCTGTGTGGACGGTATTTATAACTCGGCCGTGGATCGGAAGTTTGAACAGGAGCATGGGACTCTGGCGGAGGTGCTGGCAGTTTCCATGGCAGATCTGAAGAAATACGACTGGCAGGATTATCTGAAGGAAGAGGCAGAAGAGGCCCGGCTGGAGGAATACTTAAGGCAGATGCAGAATCAGCTTACCAGTCTTTCGGAAGAGGAGGAACAGGAAAAAGAAAAAACCAGGGGCGGAGTGGTGCTCCTGGATGAAGAGGCTGTGGAAAAAATGTATTCCTATATGGAATTGAACTATGGCCGTTCTTATCTTAATGAGCTTGAGCAGCAGCGGATCGATCAGAAGCTTTGCCGGGGGGCGCATGCGGACTGCAGTCTGTATTTTACGGACGGGATCCTTGCGGAACCGGTAAAGGTCAATGCCCAGTACGAGCTTGCGAAGCGGACGGCAGAGATGAACCGCCGCTTTCTGCATCAGAACCGGAGAGTGACACGCCAGAATATTGAAGTTCTGACAGAGATCCTGAATCATGCCCTGATGACGCGGAATGAAGAGGAGATCTATGCTTCGGAATATGGCAGGATTGTGCCGAACCGTCTCTGGAAGGTTGGAAGAACTTCAGGAGGGAAACTCTTTGATCTGGAGATCAAAAAGGAAAATTCGGATTTTGTTGTGGAAGTCCTTATCGATGCCAGTGGTTCCCAGCGGGACCGTACCAGCCGGGTGGCACTTCAGGGGTATATCCTGAGTGAAGCGCTGAGTCAGGCGGGGATCCCTCACAGTGTATTCGGTTTCTGCAGCTTCTGGGATTATACGGTGATGCGCCGTTTCCGGGATTTTGATGAGGGACGGGAGGCAAACAGCCGGATTTTTGAATTTTATGCGTCAGCAAACAACAGGGACGGACTGGCTGTCCGCACGGCTGGGAATGCCCTGTTGAACCGGCCGGAGGATCAGAAGATCCTCATCGTTTTAAGTGACGGCCGCCCCAACGATATCATTGTCAACCGTCCGGGCAGCAAAAATCCGACGCCGTATTTCGGAGATTATGCCATCAAAGATACGGCGACAGAGATCCGGAAGCTTCGTAACCAGGGGATCGCAGTCCTTGGTGTCTTTGCAGGGACGGAGAAAGATCTTCTGGCAGAGCAGAAGATTTTCGGAAAAGATTTTGCCTACATCAAAGACATCCGGAATTTCTCCCGCGTGACAGGGGTTTATCTCAAAAAACAGGTGCTGAATGCATAAGAAAGAGGGGGGAGGCAGTGGAAAACAGAAAAATCAGGCTCAATCAATCCGTAGGGAGCCTATGTGTGGTTTTATGTCTCCTGGTGTATGCCTATTATGCCAGGGAATGGGAACGCCGGATCTACGATCCGCTGGGAAAAACCGTTCTGAGTCTCAGCAGGCATCTGGTACATGCCGGGCTGATTTTCTGCTGGATCCTTTCGGTGAACGCACGTATCATACAGGACAGGATCCGCGGTTATCTGATGGCGATCGGGGGGCTTTTGATCTTCTGGCTGTATATCCGCACCGTAAAATGGATGTTTTTTTTCGAAGACAGCTGGCAGAACCAGTATCTCTGGTATGCCTATTACATTCCGATGATCCTGATCCCTCTGCTCGGCGTTTTTCTGGTGCAGTATCTGGGAAAAAAAGAGACATACCGTCTTCCGGGAATGTGGAGGCTCCTTTATCTTCCGGCCTTTTTTCTGATCGGTCTTGTGTTCAGCAATGGATTTCATCAGCAGGTATTTTCTTTCCCGGAGGGAAGATATTCCGGAAGTGTTTATTCCTATGAGACCGGTTACTATTTTGTTATGGCATGGTGTCTGCTCCTCAGCCTGTATTTTATCGTGATGCTGCTTTTTAAATGCCGGGCTCCCGGGAAACGGTGGCTTCAGAAACTGCCTCTTTTTGTGCTGCTGGCCAATGTTTTTCTTTCAGTTTTGTACTGCCTTAAGATCATCCGGATGGATCTGGTTGCGGTAGACTGTATGTTTATCGTGGTTCTTCTGGAAGCCTGCATCCAAAGCGGTCTGATCCGTTCCAATTCCGGTTATGGAATGTTGTTTGCATCGGCACTGATGGAAGCACAGATCCTGGATAAAAACGGGATGGTCTGTTATACTTCCCGTCAGGTGGAAAAAATGGATGAAAATGCCAGAAGCCGGATGGAGGATCCGGAAAATAAAGGGATTATCCTGGAAAACAGAAGGCTGAACTGTGCGGATATTGCCAACGGCAGGATTTTCTGGTGGGAAAATGTCGAGGAAGTGCTCAGGTATACGCACAAACTGGAAGAAACCAATGACCGTCTCAGAGAAGAGAACGATCTTCTGGATGCCGAGATGAAGCTTCGTGAAGCACAGCTCCAGATCGATGAACAGAACCGTCTTTACGATCAGCTTACCTGTGATATGAAAGAACAGCTGGATCTTTTGGAAGGGCTTTTGAAAAGTGACCGGGTGACAGGCAGACAGCGGATCGCGAAGATCTGTGTGCTGAGTGCCTATATGAAACGGCGGAGTAATCTGTGTCTTCTGGCAGAAAGTGAAAAGCAGACTTCGACAAAGGAGCTGGAATTTTGTATTTCAGAATCGCTGGAAAGTATGCGGCTGTGCAATCTGTTCTGTTCTTTTGAAAGCCATTGCAGCGGAAAAACAGCTGCCGGGGAACTGATCCTTTTATACGATGTGGTGCAGCAGATCTTTCAGCAGCTTCTGGCTGATGCAGGAGCGGTGATGATCTGGCTGCGGGCGGAAAATGACAGTCTTTTTTTGAAACTTCAGTCGGATGGCAGGATCTGTACGGAATTCCTGGCTATGGAACGCTGGAGCGATGCGGGCGGCTGCTTTTCCGTTTCCTGTGGACCGGATGCTGACTGGCTGATCCTGCAAAAGGAGGGAGGAAAAGGATGACAAGACCACTTTTTTCTTTATCTTATGGTGCGTTCGGCGGGATCCTGATGGTTTTGTACAGTCTTTTCCTGATCCAGCTTGGCGGTCTTCTGTTGGCAAAGGAAAAGAGACGGAAAAAGAAAACACTGTTCTGGTCCCGCTGGTTTCTTTTTCTGGTTACCGGGATTGTTCTGATCCTTTTAGCTGCCTTCAGTAAACAGCGGGAAATGAGGCTTTTTTCTACGGTAGAACAGAGGGAGAGGGAGATCAAGATCAGCCAGCTGCCCTTATGGAGTGCTCTTCTGGGGCTGACACTTCTTGGAACTGTGACTGTTGTGCTCATATGGAAAACGCTCGCTTATCGCCGTACTACACTGAACCGTCTGGCAATCAAAGAAAGCTTTGATAATCTTCCCACCGGTCTTTGTTTTTCCAGACCGGAAGGGTTTGTGCTGCTGGCGAACCGTAAAATGGAGCAGCTTTGTTTTGAACTGACGGGAGAGGATCTTCAGGATGCCGGGCATTTCTGGGAACAGCTCACAAAAAAGACAGGGCAGATACAGGCAAGAGCGGTCGTATATGGTGAACAGCCCTGTTTTTGCCTGGAAAATCAGGAAATATGGACGTTTCAGAGGGATGTTTTAAATACGGACCGCAGACAGCTCATTCAGCTGACGGCTGTGAATATCACAGAGCTTTATCACCTGTTAGAGCAGCTGGATCAGAAACATCTGGAGCTGAAGAGGATGAACGGGCGTCTGCGGCAGTACAGTGAGAATATGGAGAGTTATGTGCGGAGCAGGGAGCTCCTGGAGACAAAGATGCGGATCCATAAAGAAATCGGACAGGCGCTGCTGGCTTCCCGGGTGTATATTTGCCAGAAGGTACCGGAGCTTACCGAACAGGATATTTTAAAGCGCTGGGAATCGGTTGTTCTGGTCCTGAAAAAAGAAGCGGAGCCGGAAGTGCCGGAAAATAAGTGGCTGCAGTTTGTCCGTGCAGCAGGGGATGCCGGCGTGCAGGTGATCACTTCCGGATCGATACCGGCGGATCCGGTACGACAGGAATATCTTCTGATGGCTGCCGTGGAAGCTTTGACAAATGCCGTCCGCCACGGAGAAGCGGATCGGCTGAAGATCGTGCTTACAGAAGAAAATGGGTACATACGGGTCTGTTTTTTCAACAACGGGAAAAATCCCACGCTTCCTGTCCGGGAGGGCGGGGGACTTGGTGCCTTGCGTATCCGTCTGGAAGAAGCCGGCGGCAGCATGCAGATCCTGACGACTCCGGAATTTTGTCTGTCTGTTTTACTGCCGAAAAAAGGGGGGAGAGAGGTATGTTACCGATACAGGTCCTGATCGTGGAAGACGATCCGATGGCCAGGACATTATTTGAAATTTATCTGAAAAACAGTGAAAAATATAAGGTGGCAGGTTCTGTGGAAAGTGCGGCAATGGCGGAGCTCTACTGCCTGACAAAGCAGATAGACCTGATCCTTATGGATGTGTGTACGGCTTTGCATGCCAGCGGTCTGGATGCAGCGGAAAAAATCAAAAAGAATCATCCGGGGATAAAAATCCTGATCGTGACCAGTCAGCCGGAATGTGATTTTATCGAACGCGCCCGTCGGGCAGGGGTGGACAGCTTCTGGTACAAGGAACCATCCGAAGAAAAAATCATGTCTGTGATCAACAGAACCATGGAAGGGGAACAGGTTTATCCGGATTCTCCGGCGAAGCAGAAGATCGGCAATTGTTTCAGTACAGAATTTACAAAACAGGAATTGAGCATTTTGCGGGAACTGACGGCAGGAGACACCGATGAGGAGATTGGAAAGAATCTTCATCTTTCTGTCTGGACGGTCCGGAAATATATCAAACAGATGCTGGAGAAAACGGGATTCAAATCCCGGACCCAGCTGGCTGTTGTGGCAAGAGAAAGCGGGATCGTGATAAAAGGGTATTGAGATATCGCGATCCCGAAGCCGGGATGATACAAAAAAAGCATCCGAAATGCTCGGATGCTTTTTCAAACAGTTCGTAGGAGAATCGAACTCCTGTTTCCGCCGTGAGAGGGCGGCGTCTTAACCGCTTGACCAACGAACCATAATAACAAAATAATATTCAGATAAAGAGCAGTTCGTAGGAGAATCGAACTCCTGTTTCCGCCGTGAGAGGGCGGCGTCTTAACCGCTTGACCAACGAACCATAATAACAAAATAATATTCAGATAAAGAGCAGTTCGTAGGAGAATCGAACTCCTGTTTCCGCCGTGAGAGGGCGGCGTCTTAACCGCTTGACCAACGAACCTTACTGCCATATCCTAACCTATGGACTGAAAAATGTCAAGCACTTTTTTGAAAATTTTTGAATTTTTTTTGAAAGTCGCATTTTTATGAAAATTCCGTAACAGTTCAGAACCAATGTCACTTAGTTAAGCTTATCATGAATAGTAAAAATTGTGTATATATTTAAGAAAAGGATGTGATAATCAAAGGAAAACAAAAATATACCATGTTCAAAAAAATTTATATTAACTGTCAGGCGCGACTTTAAGACAGACTTTCGTCTGCCTTAAAATTAGTGTACACTAGGATATTTATGTAAATTATTTCTGATCCAGTACGGACTGAATCTGCTTCATCAGCTGATCGTAGTTTGACTGATCGTCAATGCCACCCATGAAAGGTTCCCCAACGATATTTCCGTCTTTATCTACAAGAACGGTTGTAGGAAATGCCATGATGTTTCCATTTCCAGCATAGTCTCCAACTGTTGAATTAGAATCGAAAGTCAGGTTCTTGTAGGAAGCACCCTGAGCTTTCAGGATTTCTTTTGCCTCTTTGATTCCGGCTTCATTGTTGTCTAAAGTATCCATGTTGATACCAACAACTTCGCCACCCATTTCTTTGAGTTTCTCATTTAATTCATTCAGCTTAGAGAGCTCTTCGACACATGGCTTGCATCCACTGAACCAGAAATTTACAACTGTAACTTTATTTTTAGCGAAAAGACTGTCATCTACATCGTTTCCATCCAGATCTTTTCCTTTGAAACCTTTGAATACAGCTGTGGATTCGTTTGATTTGGAGGAAGAGCTGTCAGAGGAATCGGATGCAGCAATCTCTTTCTCAAGCTTGGCAATTTCTTCTTCAATTCCGCGGATTGTCTCGATGTCTTTGCACAGAGTTTCATATTCTTCTTTAGAGAAAGAGTCTTTGTTAGATTCCACTGTGCTTGCGAGGGTATCAGCATAGTTTCCGCTCTTGTCATCACCGGCAGCGTTCTTGTTCATAAGACCAAAGGCTTTGTCCCATGCATCTTTGTGATCAGCAAAAAGCTGGTTTTCCTGCTGGTAAAGGTCATTCCGTTTTTCGTTCAGCTCGTCTGCGCTGCCCGTTTCTGTTGTGGAAGAAGATTCCTGTTTTGTGTTTGTATTGTCTGTTGTGGAGGAATTTCCGCAGCCTGTAAACGCAAAAAGTACAGAAATGGCAAGGGATGCAGCAATTACCTTTTTTAATTTCATTGAGTTTGTTCTAAGTGTTTTGTTTTTCATGATTTTAAATCTCCTTTAAATTACGTTTTATTAGTTTTTATTTTCAGCCTGTTTCTTAGTTGAAAATCCGTAATGATAGCAGATTGCATCAGTCGGACAGGCTTTCATACATTCTCCGCATCGGATACATTCCGGATGGTTTGGTGTGTCTACTACATTGACATCCATCTTACAGACACGACTACATTTCTGGCAGCCAACACATTTCTCATGATCAACCTGAATCTTAAGAAAAGATACCTTGTTAAACAGTGAGTAAATAGCACCCAGCGGGCAGATCCATTTACAAAATGGGCGGTAAAACAAGATGCTCAGGATGATGAAAAGCGCAAGGATTGTGAACTTAAATGTAAATAAATGTCCGAGTGCGGCACGGATTCCTGAGTTGGCAAGTGCCAGCGGAATTGCGCCTTCAAGTACGCCCTGTGGGCAAATGTATTTGCAGAAGAAAGGATCTCCCATACCAAGTGAATTGGTTACAAATGCCGGAAGTAGTATAACAAAGACGACCAGAATCACATATTTCAGATACCGCAGAGGCTTCAGTTTTGCGGTGGAAAGTTTCTTGCCCGGAATCTTATGCAGCAGATCCTGGAACCATCCAAACGGACAGAGGAATCCACAGATAAACCGTCCTAACAGAACACCTAACAGGATGAAAAATCCGGTGATGTAGTAGGTAAATTTGAATTTTGAAGAACCGACCACGGCTTGAAATGCTCCGATCGGACATGCTCCGGTAGCGGCAGGACAAGAGTAACAGTTTAGTCCCGGGACGCACATCGTTTTTACATTTCCCTGATAAATTTTCCCTTTAAACAGATTCGGGATGTGAATGTTGGTCAGCAGTGTAGCAGCTGCCTGAATCCATCCGCGGAAACGGGCCAGAAAGTTTTTGTTTGATTTCATTTTCTTATCCAATTCCGACACACTCCATACATAATTTTATTGCCTTACTAAGTACAACCGCTGCTTCTCCGCGGAAAATCCCGACAAGGAAAAACACCAAACCGGCTGCAAGTAAAAGAATTTGTGTTGCTTTTTCAGATTTCATTAAAATACTCCTTTCAATGTTTAAAGTCCGTTTATTGACCTTTCGATGTTTGCATTATACAATAGAGGGTGTAAAATTCCTGTTAAGAAAATGGAGAAAAATAAATTGAGATTATTGGTTGTTGAAGATGAGAAGAAATTGTGTGATATGATTGCGAAAAGTCTGCACCAGGCAGGTTATGAGGTAGACACGTGTAATGACGGAGAGGAAGCACTGGATATGATCTATGCGGAAATGTATGATTTGATCGTGCTTGATCTTAACCTTCCGGGGATGGATGGGATGGATATTCTCCGGGAACTTCGAAAGGAAAATGAAGAGACAAAGGTATTGATTCTGTCTGCGAGAAGTCAGATCGCTGATAAGGTTGACGGTCTTGATGCGGGGGCAAATGATTATATGGAAAAACCCTTTCATCTGCAAGAGCTGGAAGCCCGTGTGCGAAGTCTGACAAGAAGAAAGTTTGTACAAAAAAATGTCTGTCTGGAATGTGGCAGTCTTCGTTTTGATACAAGAGAAAGGACTGCATATGCAAAAGACAAGCCGGTTGCATTGACAAGAAAAGAGAATGGAATTCTAGAGTATCTTCTTTTGAATCAGGGAAGACCGGTCAGTCAGGAAGAACTGATCGAGCATGTCTGGGATTCTTCTGTGGATAGTTTCAGCGGCTCGATCCGAGTGCATATGTCTTCTCTGAGAAAGAAACTGAAAGCCGGGCTTGGTTATGATCCGATCGTGAATAAGATTGGTGAGGGGTATAAGATAGGAGGTGGTGGTAAAGCATGAAAAAAATATCACTCCAGTGGAGACTGACGATTCTTACGACGGTGTTGATTACCGTATTGTGTGGATGTCTTACATTCTTCTTATATAAAAACGGAATTTATTATTTCGATACGCTTCAGGAGACTGTTACGGATCAAAGCGCCGTACCGGAGGCAATGTATATTGATATTCCGGATAATGAGTGGGATGACTTTGCAGCGCAGTTTGCTACGAAGGTTTATAATTCGAAATCAGATTATAGAAACAGAAGTCTTTTGATTACTGCTGTCGTGGCACTGATTGGTGGTGCAGTTACATTTTTTGTCAGCGGCAGGGCATTAAAACCACTCAAAGAATTTTCAGAGACAGTAGAAAAGGTTCAGGCACAGAATCTGGCGGATTATACGATTGAAGAGAATAGAATCGCAGAATTAGACCGACTTCGTACTTCTTATAACAAGATGCTTTTGCGACTTTCGGAATCATTTGAGACACAGCGTCAGTTTACAGGAAATGCAGCACATGAGCTACGAACTCCTTTAGCATTAATCCAAGCACAACTAGATCTTTATCATACAACAGAACATCCGGAGAGTGGAGATGCGGCAGAAGAAACCATCCAGATGGTGACGGAGCAGAATGAACGTCTTAGCAAGCTTGTCAGAACACTCTTGGATATGAGTGAATTACAAACGGTGGCACGTAATGAAAAGATCGAGATTCAGGGATTGATAGAGGAAGTGCTGACGGATCTGGAACCACTGGCACAGGAAAAGAATATTGAACTGTTACAGAAGGCACAGAATTCGTCGGATGGAAGATCAGATGGAACAGAAGAGTCGTTGCTGGTCGCATGTAGTGTGAACAATAACGAAAAGCCAGAGGATGAACTGATTCTGACAGGAAGTGATATTCTGATCTATCGGATGATTTATAATCTCGTTGAAAATGCGATTAAATATAATCGAACAGATGGAAGGGTTACGGTATCGGCAAAGAGAGAGAAGGATGAAGTTGTCCTGACAGTTGCGGATACAGGGAATGGAATTGACGAGTCATTCCGGGAACAGATCTTTGAACCGTTTTTCCGGGTAGATAAGTCCAGAAGCCGTGAGCTTGGAGGGGTAGGTCTTGGACTTGCGATGGTGCGTGAAATCGTGCGGGTGCATGACGGAAAGATTGAGGTTCGCGGAAATGAGCAGGGCGGAACAACATTTGAAGTGAGAATGGGGATAGAATAGAAGAATAAAAATACTTTATCATTACTTAACCTGAATTATTCATGAGCATATAAAAATGCTCAATACTGTAAAGCCTTGAAACAGTTTCCTTGAATTCAATCGAATCATCCCCTGATCCTTTTGAGTGGCTTGGTACAAATCTTCCTCTTTATCTGAAGCCAGGGCAATGAGTGCGGGATTCTGTTTTAAACGGATAGCATAGGAGCAGCCATTACTCTCACAGGTTTCATAAAGTTTTGGGGAAGAGAATCCGTTGTCCCCACGAAGATAAGTTTTAATGCCCCTTTCCAGGTATTCCTGAAAAATAGATTCCATAAATTTATCTGCCCCATTGCTACAATGGAGCGTTCCATCGCGGAGTTTCGCTTTTATCAGATCTCCAGTCAGTCCGTCATAGCATAGGAATGGATGATATCCATGTGCCTGGTAATGAAAGTTGAATCCTTCGCCTTCCTGCCTGCCATAAGTGTCAAACAGAGTGCTGTCCAAATCCAGAAGCACATGCTCCGGACGTTTTATGGAATAGATGGTATCCCTGAGATTTTTATCAATGTCATCAAACTGTATCAGTGTATCTTCATCCATACGGTTGAAAAATCTTGATAATGTTGGCTGCGATGCTAGACTTTCTTTATCAAGAATGATATTGAAAACAGGATCCAGAGTCAGTTCATCCGCACAGTCATCATGAAAATATGCAGAGATGACCTGATAGATCATCTGTAATAGATTTTCATAGTCCTTGTGGAACCGGATAGACTTATCGTTGGTTTTAAACTTTTTTTCGATCAGCTTTGTAAAGCCGATCTTTGCGGCGAATTCTTTTATCAAAAGGAGTCCTGCATCGGAGGAAAGATCGCCTCCATCAAAATTTATTTTAATTTGCCTATTGCTTTGAAGTGAAAAGGTGTTTACAATACTCATAAAGGGCTCCTTTGTTGGTATTATTTGAGATTCGACACCTTAATTTTACCACAAATGGATGCTCTTTTTTTATTCACTTAATAGGTGAAAAGCAAAATGCAGTTAAAATACAGTAACTATGTGGCTTTCAGCCACTTTCACGGTAAAGCCGTGAATAATTCAGGTTAAATTCTCTTAAAAGATGACGGAAAGCAGAAACTGACAGTTTCGAACGTTGCTGATAAAATGCAGAACTTGTAGGGGCAGAAAAATCATAGTTAAAAAATTTAAGAAGTTCATGATTCATACTGCCGCTTTCCATAGAAATGATTAAACGCATCATTTTTTTGAAATCAAGCTTGCGTCTGCGTAAAAAATCCTTGTCAGGATTATTTACAAAAGAAGAAATTGAGAGGGACATCTCATCAATAATGTCCCAAAGTGTAGTTTTGACTGTTTCAGGAAAAGTCATAGTTAAACCTCCTTGAATTAGAATGAAACATAGTTCTAATTCAAGGACCGCTCTCGTTACCTCATGAATTTATCAGCAACGAGAGCGGCCACACATTTTAGCTGCTTTGTCAACTACATATTAAAATATTTTTGTTAGAGGTTCAAATTGACTTGAACCGATAAGCCTAACTAAGTGACATTGGTTCAGAACATCAGCGAAACAAAAAAATCAGACTATGCAAACTTGTTTGCAATAGGATGAATTTTTTGTTTCGGAATGGGCGGAACGGTGCTGAGTTCCAGTGGGACTCGGTGAGCGCGGACCGAAATGGAATGTAGATCCATTGGCCTCAGACAAAAGCTGCGAATGCAGCGAGAGCGCATGCAATGCACGGGGTGCTGAGTTCCAGTGGGACTCGGTGAGCACCGACCGAAGCAGTGCGTAGACCTGAGGCCTGTTGTTCTCAGTCAGCGAAGACAGGATCTGATACGCTGGAAGCTTCGTAAACGCAGCACGCAGACCTTCAAAAGAAATGGCAAAAACAGCGTTGTCTTTAAATCAACGACACTTGTGCGTGTATCTGAGAGAAAAACAAAACAAGAAAAAATGTACGCAAGACACGGAAAAATGCTTGCTTTTTTTTCTTCTATCTGTTATGATGAAATTACCTTAAACAGTAAGGAAAAGAAGACGTGTAAGGGGACTTCGTTATAGGTACACCGGGAATTTCGGGGGATTTTCAGAACGGTGGAAAACGAAGTACTGCAGGAGAAAAAAGAAGAAACGGAAACCTTTCCTGCGCGTACGATAAGCACCCCTTCCGGAAGCTAAGGAGGAAAAGGTAATGGGTGAAATGATGTGGGCACTGGTAAAAGAAAAAGCAGACGTAGGTCTCTGGATGAAAAAAGTACCGGTACCGATGGTGGGGAAAAATGATGTGAAGATTAAAATTCACAAAACGGCGATCTGTGGAACAGACGTACATATTTATAACTGGAATGACTGGGCACAGCACACGATTCCGGTTGGTCTGACTGCAGGTCATGAGTATGTGGGAGAGATTGTAGAGGTTGGAGAGAACGTGGAAGGCTTCAAAGTAGGCGATCTGGTATCCGGCGAGGGTCATATCGTCTGCGGAAAATGCCGGAACTGTCTGGCAGGTATGAAGCACCTCTGCAAAAACACTCAGGGTGTAGGCGTGAACAGAAACGGTGCTTTTGCTGAGTATCTGGTGATTCCGGCAGCAAACGCATGGCACTGCGACCCCTCTATCCGTGAGGAGCTCTATTCCATTTTCGATCCGCTGGGAAATGCGGTTCATACAGCACTTTCTTTCGATATGACAGGTGAGGATGTCCTGATCACAGGAGCCGGCCCGATCGGTATCATGGCAGCAGCGATCTCCCGTCATGTGGGAGCCCGTCATGTTGTGATCACAGACATGAACGATTATCGTCTGGATCTGGCAAAGAAAATGGGTGCGACCAGAACAGTCAACGTGGCAAAAGAGAATCTGACCGATGTGATGAAAGAGATCGGCATGAAGGAAGGCTTTGACGTAGGACTGGAGATGTCCGGAAGCCAGCCTGGTTTCAACAACATGATCGATAACATGAAGAATGGTGGAAAGATCGCTCTTCTGGGACTGCAGAGAGCAGATGCCCGTATCAACTGGGAGAAAGTAATCTTTAATGGCCTGACGATCCGTGGTATCTACGGACGTAAGGTATGGGAGACTTGGTACAAGATGTCTACCATGCTTCAGAGCGGACTGAATGTGGATGATATCATCACACACCGTTTTGATGTACGTGACTTTGAAAAAGGCTTTGAAGCTATGAACAGCGGTATGTCCGGAAAAGTGATCCTTGACTGGACGAAACTGGAAGAGGAAGCTTAAGGTTAGGAGGCAAAGGAAAATGGCAGTAAAACAGGATATTTTGGATATTTACGCAAAAGAAGTAGAAGGTATCAAAGAGGCAGGTCTTTTCAAAGGTGAGGCCCCCATCGCTTCTCCCCAGGGAGCAAAGGTAAAACTGGAGGACGGAAGAGAAGTGATCAATATGTGTGCCAACAACTATCTGGGTCTTGGAGATGACAAACGCCTGATCGAGGCAGCCAAAAAGACTTATGATGAGAAGGGCTACGGACTGGCATCTGTTCGTTTCATCTGCGGAACCCAGGACATTCACAAACAGCTGGAGAAACGGATCTCATCCTTCCTTGGAATGGATGACACCATCCTTTACTCTTCCTGTTTTGATGCCAACGGCGGTCTTTTCGAGACCATCCTTACTGCAGAGGATGCGGTGATCAGTGACGAGCTGAACCATGCCAGCATCATCGACGGTGTTCGTCTGTGTAAAGCAAAACGTTATCGTTACCACAACAACGATATGGCTGATTTAAGAGCAAAACTGGAAGAGGCAGATGCAGCAGGAGCAAGAATCAAACTCATCGCTACAGACGGTGTCTTCTCCATGGATGGTATCATTGCAGATCTGAAGGGTATCTGTGATCTGGCAGATGAGTTCCATGCACTGGTAATGGTGGACGATAGCCATGCAGCCGGCTTTGTAGGAAAAACCGGTCGTGGAACTGCGGAATACTGTGGCGTACAGGGCAGAGTGGATATCATCACCGGTACACTCGGAAAAGCTCTTGGCGGAGCCAGCGGCGGATTCACCAGCGCACGGAAAGAGATCGTAGACCTTCTTCGTCAGAGAAGCCGTCCTTATCTTTTCTCCAACACTCTGGCTCCGGCTATTGCAGGCGCCAGCATGGAAGTGTTCAATATCCTTGAGAAGGATACCAGCCTTCGTGACCATCTGGAAGAGACCACAGCTTACTACAGAAATCAGCTGACAGAAGCCGGCTTTGATATCATCCCGGGTGTACATCCCATCGTTCCGGTCATGCTTTATGAAGAGCGTCTGGCCGGCGAATACGCAAAACGCATGATGGAAAAAGGCGTTTATGTGGTAGCTTTCTCCTATCCGGTAGTTCCCAAGGGAAAAGCAAGGATCCGTACCCAGGTTTGTGCGACCCACACCAAAGAAGATATCGATTACATCGTAAAATGCTTCAAAGAAGTTCGTGACGAACTGTCAAAATAATAGCAATAAGCATTGAAAAATACTCTCCCTTTCGTGTATAATGAAATTATGCAGAACCTTGCAGATTTCCGGCTTGGAACAGGGGCCGGAACCCTGCAGGAACCAAGGTTTTCTGCTGGAAGCCCGCATGATTTCTATAATGGAAGGGAGAGTTTTTATGAGTGAAAAAAAGAAATGCTGCAGCCGTCTGCTGATCTTTGTGAGTCTGCTGTTTCTGCTGGCCTGTCTGCCGCAGAACGCCTTACATACGAAAGCAGCGGTAAAATTAAGCCGGACCAAACTGGTCCTGACAGAGAAACAGAAGCTGCGGCTTCGTGTATATGGTCTGCCGAAGGGAGTCTCCCTTGTCTGGAAATCCAGCAGACCTTCCGTAGCGACCGTATCAAGGGGAACGGTTACCGCGAGAAGACGCGGAAATGCCGTCATCAGTGTCAATGTATTGAAAAACGGAAAACGTCTGGCAAGACGGGTGTGCAAGCTCCGGGTGGCAGAGGCTCCGGTGGTAGTCGCTTCACTTGGCGTGAGTGGAGAGGAATCCGAGCACATTGCGGAGGTTGGATTTACGGTTATTGGAAAGAGAAGCGCACTTCTGACCAACAAGATCGTTCTGCAGACGCCGGGGCAGAGCTGGCAGAACCTCTATCTTCTTGATGTGGATAAGATCAACAGCAGCAATGGAAATCAGCTTGGCTGGCTGAAGGGCAAAACCATACCTCCGTATAACAACAATGACCGGAATATTGTAGTTGCCTATTATGCGAGAAAGGATTACCGTCCTTTCCGGGTGACCTCTTCTTCGAAAGCGGTCTTTTATTTCTATTATGACGGTATCCGGTATAAAGCTTCAGCAAAGGATCTGGACAGTGCAGTGGATCCCCGGCCCTGTAAGCTTATCCGCCTGACTCCGCTGAGTCCGGCATAAGGAAGTGTTTTCACAGCAGATCATGAAAGCGGAACGTGAATGTCCGCAGAAATCAGAAGGCGAACAGCCGGATCTCTTTTGAGGTCCGGCTGAATTTTCGCTTGCTTTTTTCGGGAAAATGTAGTTAGATAGTAAGTGCGCTTTTTGAAAAAACGAAAGTATGTTTGGAAAGGAAATGACTATGGCAAAGACGACCACTTATGACGCCAGCAGTATCTCGGTCCTGGAAGGCCTGGAGGCAGTGCGGAAGCGTCCGGGTATGTATATAGGCAGCGTGTCCACCAAGGGACTGAATCATCTGATCTATGAGATCGTGGATAACGCGGTGGATGAACATCTGGCCGGTTTCTGTGACCGGATCGAGGTAACGCTGGAGGCGGACGGCTCTGCCACAGTGAATGATAACGGCCGTGGTATCCCGGTGGGAATGCATGAAAAGGGAATGTCGGCAGCCCGGCTGGTATTTACGACACTCCATGCCGGAGGAAAATTTGACAATGCGGCATATAAGACCAGCGGAGGCCTGCATGGCGTAGGCTCCTCTGTTGTCAATGCGCTGTCTACCTATCTGGAGATCAAGGTCAGCCGGGACGGGCAGATCAGTTATGATAAGTACGAGAGAGGAATTCCGGTGGTGGAACTGGAAGACGGTCTGCTTCCGGTGATCGGAAAGACACGGAAGACCGGTACCTGGGTCCATTTTCTGCCGGATCCGGAAATTTTCGAGAAAACCCGTTTTTCTGCCACGGAGGTAAAAAGCCGGCTCCATGAGACTGCTTACCTGAATCCGAACCTTACCATTGCATTTACTGATAAAAGAGACGGGAAAAACGAGACGGAAGAATTTCACGAACCGGAAGGACTTTCCGGCTTTGTCCGTGATATGAATAAAAACAAAGAGACCGTGACGGAGATCATCCATTTTACAGGTGAGGCTGACGGTATCACCGTGGAATGTGCGCTGCAGTATGTCAATGAGTTCCATGAGACGGTCTTAGGCTTCTGTAATAACATCTACAATGCAGAAGGCGGAACGCATCTTACCGGTTTTAAGACCACGTTTACCACTCTGATGAATACGTATGCCAGAGAACTGGGAATCCTGAAAGAAAAAGATGATAACTTCACCGGTACGGATATCCGCAACGGCATGACGGCGGTGGTTTCCATCAAGCATCCGGATCCCCGTTTCGAAGGTCAGACCAAGACCAAGCTGGATAACCAGGATGCTGCCAAGGCTGCCGGAAAGGTGACCGGTGAGGAACTGGTTCTTTATTTTGACCGGAACCTGGAAACGTTAAAGAGTGTCCTTGCCTGTGCGGAAAAAGCAGCCAAGATCCGTAAGACCGAGGAAAAAGCAAAGACCAATATGCTGACAAAGCAGAAATATTCCTTTGATTCCAACGGAAAACTGGCAAACTGTGAGAGCCGTGATCCTTCGATCTGCGAGATCTTTATCGTAGAGGGAGATTCTGCCGGCGGCTCTGCAAAAACTGCCCGGAACCGGAATTTCCAGGCGATCCTTCCGATCCGCGGAAAGATCCTGAATGTGGAAAAAGCCAGCATTGACAAGGTGCTGGCCAATGCGGAGATCAAAACGATGATCAATGCGTTTGGCTGTGGCTTTTCTGAAGGGTATGGAAATGACTTTGATATCACAAAGCTCCGTTATGATAAGATCATCATTATGGCAGATGCCGATGTGGACGGAGCCCATATCAGCACGTTGCTGCTGACTCTGTTTTACCGCTTTATGCCGGATCTGATCTATGAAGGTCACGTGTATCTTGCCATGCCGCCTCTTTACAAGGCAATCCCCAGTAAAGGGGAAGAAGAGTATCTTTACGATGACAAAGCACTGGAACGTTACCGGAAGACGCATAAGGGTTCTTTTATCCTCCAGCGATATAAAGGTCTGGGAGAAATGGATCCGGAGCAGCTCTGGGAAACCACACTGGATCCTGCTACCCGTATTCTGAAACGGGTGGAGATCGAGGATGGAAGAATGGCTTCTGATGTAACGGAAATGCTGATGGGAACAGAAGTGCCGCCTCGTAAGGCATTTATTTATGAGCATGCGCAGGATGCGGAACTGGATATCTAAGGAGGCGGAACGGAAGAATGGAAAAAGAACAGATCATCCGAACAGAATATTCGGATATTATGCAGAAATCTTATATTGATTATGCCATGAGTGTTATCGTTGCCAGGGCTCTGCCGGATGTGCGGGATGGACTGAAGCCGGTACAGCGGCGTACGCTGTATGATATGTATGAGCTTGGCATCCGCTATGACAGACCCTACCGGAAATGCGCCCGTATCGTCGGCGATACCATGGGTAAGTATCATCCGCACGGAGATTCCTCCATTTATGAGGCTCTGGTAGTCATGGCTCAGGAATTCAAAAAAGGCCTGCCTCTGGTGGACGGCCACGGAAACTTCGGCTCGATCGAAGGAGACGGAGCTGCAGCCATGCGATATACCGAGGCACGGCTTCAGAAGATCACACAGGAGATTTTTCTTGGGGATCTGGATAAGGATGTGGTAGACTTTGTGCCGAATTTTGATGAGACGGAGAAAGAACCGTCAGTGCTTCCGGTACGGGTACCGAACATCCTGGTAAATGGTTCTGACGGAATTGCTGTCGGTATGGTTACCAGCATCCCTCCCCACAATCTTGGTGAGGTCATTGATGCAGTAAAGGCGGTGATCCGGAATAACCAGATCACAAACAGAGAACTGATGGAGTATATCAAAGGTCCGGATTTTCCGACCGGCGGTATCGTGGTAAACAAAGATGACCTCCTTTCGATCTATGAGACCGGTACCGGCAAGATCCGTCTGCGCGGCCGGGTGGAAGTGGAAAAAGGAAAGGGCGGAAAGGACCGCCTTGTTATTACCGAGATCCCCTATACGATGATGGGAGCCAATATCGGTAAATTTTTAAATGATGTGGCGAATCTGGTGGAAAATAAGGTCACGACAGATATCGTGGATATTTCCAACCAGTCCTCCAAGGAGGGCATCCGCATCGTTCTGGAGCTCAGGAAAAACGCCGATGTGGACAATCTCATCAACATGCTTTATAAGAAGACACGCCTGGAAGATACCTTCGGTGTGAACATGCTGGCGGTAGCCGGTGGAAAACCGGAGACTTTAAGCCTGAAATCGATCATTGACTACCATGTGGATTTCCAGTTTGAGCTGGCTACGAGAAAATACCGTACGCTTTTGAATAAAGAACTGGCCAAAAAAGAGATCCAGGAGGGACTGATCAAGGCCTGTGACTGTATCGACCTGATCATTGAGATCCTGCGGGGAAGCAAGAACCAGAAACAGGTAAAAGAGTGTCTGGTAAACGGTGTCACGGAAGGAATCCGGTTTAAGACAAAAGCTTCTGAGAAAGCGGCAAAAACACTTCGTTTTACCGAAAACCAGGCAACAGCCATTCTGGAGATGCGTCTTTATAAGCTCATCGGGCTGGAGATCGAAGCCCTGATGAAGGAGCATGAAGCGACTCTGGCAAACATTGACAGGTATCAGGATATCCTGAACAATTACAAATCCATGGCCCGGGTCATCATCAAAGAACTGGATGCGGTGAAAAAAGAGTATGCCGTCCCCAGGAAGACGGACGTTGAGAATGCGGCGGAGGCTGTTTTCGAGGAGAAAAAGGTCGAGGAGATGGAAGTGGTCTTCCTTATGGACCGTTTCGGTTATGCGAGAACGGTGGATAAGTCTGTTTATGAACGGAATAGGGAAGCGGCAGATGCAGAGAGCAAATATGTGCTTTCCGTTATGAATACGGATAAGATCTCCATTCTCACGGACAGCGGCAGACAGCATCTGATCAAGGTGCTGGATCTTCCATACGGAAAATTCCGGGATAAAGGAAAGCCCATCGACAATCTCTGTAATTACGACAGCAGCAGTGAGCAGGTGGTGGCAGTGGAGAGCCTGCAGAAGCTGAAATACGCGGTGCTTCTTCTGGCTACGAAAAAGGGAATGCTCAAACAGATGGAGGGCATTGAACTGGATGTGGCGAAACGCTGTATTGCGGCGACCAAGCTGAATGAGGACGATACACTGATCTCCGTGGAACTTCTGGGAGAATATGAGCAGATCGTGCTTCAGACCCATCAGGGCTTTTTCCTGCGCTTCCCGATAGGAGAGATCCCAATGAAAAAGAAAAATGCGGTAGGTGTCCGCGGAATGAAGCTGGCGGATGATGATTTTATTGAAAATGTATATTATCTTACAGCTGGCGGTGATGCGGTTGCTCTTTACAAAGAAAAAGAAGTGCATTTGAACCGTCTCCGCATCGGAAAAAGAGATACAAAGGGAGTAAAAACCCGGGTTTAATGCGGATTTTCCTTTTTTTGCACTTGCTTTTTCTTTTACAGGGTGTTATAATGCAATTGATAATATTGTAACTAGAGTTGAGTGGGCGTTTCGTCCACTCTCTTTTTACTGTCAAAGGAGAGTTTTCCATATGACAGGGCAGGAAAGGTGGCGCAGATGACAAAAAGAGAGACGTATGAGAAAAAGGCGGAGGAACTCTTGCTTCCCATGATGGAGGAGAACGGGTTTGAGCTGGTAGACGTGGAGTATGTGAAGGAAGGCGGAAGCTGGTACCTTCGGGCGTATATCGATAAACCGGGCGGCATTGCCATCAATGACTGCGAGCTGATAAGCCGTGCTTTGAGTGACAAACTGGATGAAGAGGATTTTATTGAAGATTCCTATATCCTGGAAGTCAGCTCTCCGGGACTTGGCCGTCCCCTGAAAAAGGAAAAAGATTTCCAGAGAAATCTTGGAGAGGAAGTAGAAGTGCGTACCTTCCGTGCCATAGAGGGACAGAAGGAATTTACCGGTGTCCTGAAAGCATATGATAAAGAATCCGTGACCATTGAATTAGAAGAGACAGAAATGAAATTTGCCAGGACGGATATCGCGCTGATTCGGCAGGCTTTCGATTTCTGAGTGAAGGAGGAATTTTCAAAATGAATAATGAATTGTTGGAGGCGCTGACACTTCTGGAGAAAGAGAAAAACATCAGCAAAGATACGCTGCTGGAAGCGATTGAGCAGTCCCTGATCCAGGCATGTAAGAATAATTTCGGCAAAGCTGACAACGTAAAAGTAAGCATCAATCCGGAGACCTGTGAGTTTCATGTATGGGCTGAGAAGACCGTTGTGGAAGAGGTTACCGATGATGTGACAGAGATCGCCCTTTCCAAGGCAAAAATGATCCGTTCCACTTATGAACTCGGAGATACGGTGAATGTGGAGATCCATTCCAAAGAGTTTGGCCGTATCGCAACCCAGAATGCAAAGAACGTGATTCTTCAGAAGATCCGCGAGGAAGAGCGCAAAGTGCTTTATAATGAGTATTACGCAAAAGAACGTGACGTTGTGACCGGTATCGTACAGCGTTACCTTGGAAAGAATGTCAGCGTAAACTTAGGTAAAGTAGATGCGATCCTCAATGAAAACGAGATGGTAAAGGGCGAGGTATTCCGTCCCACTGAGAGGATCAAGGTTTACATCCTTGAGGTAAAAGACACCTCCAAAGGACCGAAGATCCTGGTATCCAGAACACATCCGGAGCTGGTAAAACGCCTCTTTGAGTCTGAGGTTACCGAGGTCCGTGACGGCACAGTAGAGATCAAATGTATCGCCCGTGAGGCAGGCAGCCGTACAAAAATGGCTGTTTATTCCAATAACCCGGATGTAGATCCCGTAGGAGCCTGCGTTGGTATCAACGGTGCCAGAGTCAATGCCATCGTAAATGAACTGCGCGGTGAGAAGATCGATATCATCAACTGGAACGAGAACAATGCGATTCTTATCGAGAATGCACTGAGCCCGGCAAAAGTTATTTCTGTTATTGCAGATGATGACGAAAAGACCGCAAAAGTTATCGTTCCGGATTACCAGCTGTCTCTGGCAATCGGTAAAGAAGGACAGAATGCCCGTCTGGCAGCCCGTCTGACCGGTTTCAAGATCGATATCAAGAGTGAGACCCAGGCAAAAGAGTCCGGCGAATTTGATGATCTTTTCGGAGATAACGGTGAGTATGAGGAGTCCGCAGATTACGAGGACGATTATACCGATAAGAACTATACCAGCGATGATTACGAGGAAGAGGCAGCGGCTGAAAGCACACCGGAGAATGAAGAAGGGGATGCAGAGTAAATCCTGCCGCCCGGAGGTGAGAAAATGAGTCAGGTCCGCAAGGTTCCCATGCGTCAGTGTATCGGCTGCAGGGAAATGAAAAGCAAGAAAGAAATGATCCGTATTCTCAAGACCACGGAAGATGAAGTGATCATCGATACCACCGGAAAGAAAAACGGGAGAGGGGCATATATCTGTCCCAGCCGGGAATGCTTTCAGAAGGCGGTAAAAAACAAAGGGATCGAACGTTCCCTGAAAATGGCGATTCCGAAAGAGGTCTATGAGACGCTGGAAAAGGAGATAGAACCGATTGAAACAGAATAAGATCCTGTCCCTGGTGGGGCTTGCCACGAAGGCGGGCAAAACAGCCAGCGGAGAGTTTTCCACGGAGAAATCCGTCAAAGAAGGAAAAGCGTGCCTGGTGATCGTTTCTGTTGAGAGCTCGGACAACACGAAGAAAAAATTTACAAATATGTGTACTTTTTATAAAGTACCCATGTATCTGTACGGAACAAAGGATGAATTGGGCGCAGCCATGGGAAAAGAATTCAGAGCTTCCCTGGCTGTGAATGACAGAGGCCTTGCAGAAGCGATCCGGAAGCAGCTGGATGCGCTGGAAGCATAAGATCCGTAACAGGTATGGCAGGTTCCGCCTGTTGCACCAGAAAAAGAGCAGGAGGCGGTCGTTATCGTGAGAATGAGAGTTTATGAGCTTGGCAGAAGCTTAGGCAGATCCAATCAGGAAATCATGAAGATATTAACACAGAACGGATGCAGAGTGACCAGTCACATGGCCGTTCTGGAAGAAAAACAGATAGAAATGGTGAGGAAAAAAGTGGAAGCAAACGAAAAATCCAAGATGGAAAATCAGAAGAATACCGAGGGAGAAGCACCCAAGAAAAAGAATATCACACAGGTGTTCCATCCTCAGAACAGCCGGAGCGGAATCAGCCGTCCGGCAGGGCAGAAGAGCCAGAAACCGGCACGTCCGGCAGGCGGACAGTCTCAGGAAAAGAGAACAGCAGGAGACCGTCCGGCAGCACAGGGCGGCGAGAGACGTCCGCAGGGTCAGAACACCGGAAACGGCGGAGAAAGAAGACCTCAGAATGGTGAGAGACGTCCGCAGGGCCAGAATGGCGAAAGAAGAAGCCAGGGTCAGAACGGTGAGAGAAGAGGAAATTACCAGGGCCAGGGCGGCGAGAGACGTCCGCAGGGTCAGAATGGTGAGAGAAGAGGAAATTACCAGGGCCAGGGCGGCGAGAGACGTCCGCAGGGTCAGAATGGTGAAAGAAGAGGAAATTATCAGGGCCAGGGCGGCGAGAGACGTCCGCAGGGTCAGAATGGTGAGAGAAGAGGCGGCTATCAGGGCCAGGGCGGCGGACGTCCGCAGGGCCAGAATGGCGAGAGAAGAGGCGGCTACCAGGGGCAGGACGGCGAGAGACGTCCGCAGAACGGAGACAGAAGAGGCGGCCAGAGAGGTGGCTCTTCTATTCCTAAGGCTCCCATGGAGAGCAAACCGCTGACAAAAGAATCCAGAACCCGTACCGACCGTAACAACGACCGGAACAGAAAGAACAGTGGTGAGGATAAATTTGACCGTCTGGAGAAGAAAAATGTATCCAGAGGCAACAATGCAGGAAAGAATCAGAAGAACAGCAAGCCGCAGACCGTAAAACCGGCACCGGCTCCGGAGAAGAAGGAAGATGAGATCAAAAACATCATTCTTCCGGAGACCATGACCATCCGTGAACTGGCGGATAAGATGAAAATCCAGGCGGCTGCCATCGTGAAGAAACTTTTCCTGCAGGGCAAGATCGTGACCGTAAACCATGAGATCGATTATGAGACAGCAGAAGAAATTGCTCTGGAGTTTAACTGCATCGCAGAACCGGAGGAAAAGGTAGATGTGATCGCTGAACTTCTGAAAGAGGACGAAGAGGACGAAAGCAAAATGGTTCCCAGACCGCCTGTTGTCTGCGTAATGGGTCATGTTGACCATGGTAAGACTTCTCTTCTGGATGCGATTCGTCATACCCATGTCATCGCAAAAGAGGCAGGTGGAATCACCCAGCATATCGGTGCTTACATGGTAACTATCAATGGTCAGAAGATCACATTCCTGGATACTCCGGGACATGAGGCATTTACCGCTATGCGTATGCGTGGAGCAAACGCTACAGATATCGCAATCCTTGTTGTAGCTGCAGATGACGGTGTGATGCCGCAGACCATTGAGGCGATCAACCATGCGAAAGCGGCAGGTATTGAGATCATTGTTGCCATCAATAAAATCGATAAGCCGAGTGCTAATATCGAGCGTGTAAAACAGGAACTTTCCGAATATGAACTGATCCCCGAGGACTGGGGCGGAAGCACCATCTGTGTACCGGTATCCGCACACACCGGAGAGGGTATGGATACGCTTCTTGAGATGATCCTTCTGACAGCAGAGGTCGATGAGCTGAAAGCAAACCCGAACCGTAAAGCAAGAGGTCTTGTTATCGAGGCTCAGCTGGATAAAGGAAAAGGTCCGGTTGCTACCGTTCTGGTACAGAAAGGTACACTTCATGTGGGAGATCCCATCGCAGCAGGTTCCTGTTTTGGAAAAGTCCGCGCCATGATCGATGACAAGGGACGCCGTGTCAAAGAGGCAGGACCCTCTGTTCCGGTTGAAATTCTGGGACTTTCTGATGTCCCGAATGCAGGTGAGATCTTTGTTCAGACTGATTCTGAGAAGGAAGCAAGAAGCTTTGCAGAGACCTTCATCAGTGAAAATAAAGAGAGACTTCTGGAGGAGACCCGTTCCAAGATGTCTCTGGATGATCTCTTCAGTCAGATCCAGGCAGGAAATCTGAAAGAACTGAACATCATTGTAAAAGCCGATGTACAGGGTTCTGTAGAGGCAGTAAAACAGAGCCTTCTCAAGCTTTCCAACGATGAAGTTGTGGTTAAGATCATCCACGGCGGTGTAGGTGCCATAAATGAGTCTGATGTTACTCTGGCAGCAACCTCCAACGCCATCATCATCGGCTTTAACGTACGTCCGGACAGCACGGCAAAAGCAACAGCAGAGCGTGAGGGCGTCGACCTTCGTCTCTACCGTGTCATCTACGATGCCATCGCCGATGTGGAAGCTGCCATGAAGGGTATGCTGGATCCGATCTACGAAGAGAAGGTGATTGGTCATGCAGAGGTCCGTCAGACCTTCAAGGCATCCGGAGTCGGAACCATTGCCGGTTCTTATGTTCTGGATGGTGTTTTCCAGAGAAACTGCAAAGTCCGCATTTCCAGAGAAGGCAAACAGATCTACGAGGGTGCGCTTGCTTCTCTGAAGAGATTCAAAGACGACGTAAAAGAAGTAAAGGCCGGCTACGAGTGTGGTCTTGTATTTGATAAATTCAATGACCTGCAGGAGTTCGACCAGGTAGAAGCTTATATCATGGTAGAGGTGCCGAGATAATATGAGAAAAAACAGTATCAAAAATACAAGGATCAACGGAGAGGTACAGCGAGAGCTGGCCAACATTATCCGCGGCGGGATCAAGGATCCGAGGATCAGCCCGCTGACCTCTGTGGTCGCTGTAGAAGTAGCACCGGATCTGAAGACCTGTAAAGCATATATCAGTGTTCTTGGTGACAGTGAAGCACAGAAAGCGACTCTGGAGGGACTGAAAAGTGCAGAAGGCTATATCCGCCGCGAGCTGGCGCATACCGTTAATCTGAGAAACACACCGGAGATCCGTTTTATTCTGGATCAGTCCATTGAATATGGTGTGCATATGTCAAAGATCATTGACGAGGTCACTGTGAAGGATGATGAAAATGTTTGATCTTGATCAGGAATTGAAGGGTGTAAAACGCATCGCTGTTGCCGGTCATATACGGCCGGACGGCGACTGCGTCGGTTCCTGCCTGGGGCTGGGGCTCTATCTCAGGGAAAATTATCCGGCACTGGAGGCTGTGGATCTTTATCTGGAGTCTGTGCCGGAAAGATTCCGGGTACTGGAAGGAACGGAGACGATCCGTACCTCTTACCCGAAGGAAACCTATGATGTGTTCTTTTCTCTGGACTGCGGAGATATCGGGCGGCTGGGAAACGCAGCGGAGTATCTCCATACAGCAGGAAAAGTGATCTGCGTGGATCACCACATCAGCAATCATGGCTTTGGTGACGTGCAGTTTATCGAGCCGGAAGCCAGCTCCGCTTCGGAGCTTGTTTACCTTTTGCTGGATGATAAGAAGCTCTCTGTAAATGCAGCCAAAGCTCTTTATATGGGAATTGCCCATGACACCGGTGTCTTTCAGTATTCCTGCACCAGCAGCCGTACGATGGAAATTGCCGGAAAGCTGATAGACAAAGGATTTGATTTCAATGAACTTCTGGATCAGACTTTTTTCCAGAAGACCTATCTGCAGAACCAGATCCTGGGACGTGCACTTCTGGAGAGCATGCTTCTGATGGATGGAAAATGCATCATCAGCGCTCTTCGGAAAAAAGACCTGGACTTCTATGGTGTGACCGGCGAGGATCTGGAGGGCATCGTAAGCCAGCTCCGCAACACCGCAGGTGTGGAAGTGGCTATTTTCCTTTATGAAACAGCCATTCAGGAGTTTAAGGTAAGTCTGCGTTCCAACGGAAAGGTGGATGTGAGCCGTGTGGCTTCCTATTTCGGAGGAGGCGGTCATGTCCGGGCAGCCGGCTGTACCATGCAGGGCAGTGTTTATGATGTACTCAACAATCTGACACTGCATATCGAGAAACAGCTGAAAGCAGCAGAAAACTGAGACAGGGAGCAAATTTGTGATTCACGGAGTAATCAATATTTATAAAGAACGGGGTTATACTTCTCACGATGTGGTGGGAAAGCTCCGTGGGATTTTAAAACAGAAAAAGATTGGTCACACAGGGACTCTGGATCCGGATGCGGAAGGAGTCCTTCCTGTCTGCCTGGGGAAAGCAACAAAGCTCTGCGATCTTCTGACAGACAAAGAGAAGACCTATCGGGCGGTGCTGCTTTTAGGAAAGAATACGGATACACAGGATGTTTCCGGTACGGTTCTTTCTGAACAGCCTGTAACGGCAGATGAAGAAACTGTCCGGGGGGCAGTGATGTCTTTTGTGGGAGCGTATGATCAGATTCCTCCGATGTATTCCGCACTGAAGGTCAACGGACAGAAACTCTGTGATCTGGCCCGGGCCGGAAAAGAAGTGGAACGCAAGCCCAGAAGAGTGACCATACGGGAGATCCGTGTGGAGCAGGTGGAACTTCCACGGGTGACTATGGAAGTGACCTGTTCCAAGGGAACCTATATCCGGACGCTTTGTCAGGATATTGGTGAAAAACTGGGCTGCGGCGGCTGTATGGAAAGTCTTCTTCGGACCCGTGTAGACCGCTTCTGTCTGGAGGAAGCCATCAAGCTGGGCGAGGTGGAAGCACTTAAAACAGAAAAAGGTCTGGAAGGTCTTATGGAAAAAATCCTTCCGATCGACGGGATGTTTGCTGCCGCACCGAAGGCTGTGGTTTTGGAGGAAGGAATAAAAGCTCTGGTCAATGGAAACACGCTCAGAGCGGCTTCTGTACAGACGGAGCAGCCGGTGCCCGATGGCGAAAGGCTCCGGGTATATGATGCAGATGGAAGGTTTTATGCACTCTATCGCTACGAAGAGTCTGAAAAACAGTACCGTCTGGAAAAAATGTTTTATGACCGGGAGAATGGCTGAATATCCGGGAGTCCACGGAAACATTCCGTGGACTTTTGTATATCCGTACAGAGAAGGACAGGAGGAAACAGATGGAATACATACAGGGCCTTGAAGGGCTTTATATCAATGATGAGACAGCTGTCACCCTTGGAAAATTTGACGGGCTTCACCGGGGACATCAGAAGCTGATCCGCCGTACCCGGGAATTTTCCAGACAGGGCTTGAAAAGTGTGGTTTTTACGCTGGATTTTAACCGGAAAGGCATGCTCCTGACCCGGGAAGAACGGCGTGCTATGCTGGAAAAGCAGAAAGTCGACTATCTGGTGGAATGCCCTTTTGTTCCGGAGGTGGCGCATATGGAGCCGGAAGAATTTATCCGGGGGATCGTGGCAGAAAAGCTTCATGCCCGGAAGGTTATCGTAGGAGAGGACTTCCACTTTGGTTATGAGAGAAAAGGAGATGCTTCTCTTTTACTGGAGCTGCAGAAGATTTATGGCTATCAGGCGGAGATTATAAAGAAGGAAGCTTATAAGGGAAGAGAGATCAGCAGTACCTATATCCGGGAAGCCCTGGAAAAAGGAGAAATGGAGTTGGCGGAAGAACTTCTCGGTTATCCGTATTTTGTCTCCGGAGAAGTGCTCCATGGAAGACATATGGGAGGCAGACTGCTTTTTCCGACAATTAATCTGATTCCAACGACCAGGAAACTTTTGCCTCCTAATGGTGTTTACGTGTCCAGAACGTATCTGGAGGATGGAAGGATCTTGGGCGGTATGACAAATATCGGTTACAAACCTACGGTGGGAGAAAAGTTCCGGGGAGTGGAGACTTATCTTTATGATGTGGATGAGGATCTTTATGGAGCGGATCTTCGCGTGGAGCTTCTTCATTTTACCCGTCCGGAGAAAAAGTTTGAGTCTCTGGATGCACTCCGGGAGCAGCTGGAAAGAGACATCGCCTATGGAAAGGAGTTTCTTCGATGAGCAGGATGCTGGAAAATGCCAGCGAGGTCTTCTTTGTACTGGGGATTCTCCTTACCATAGCGGGAGTTATTTTCCGTGAGATCCGCAGGGCCAAGGATCCTTACAAAGGCAGGGCGGTGGCGACTGTGGTGGAACTGTCCCCGGGAAAACCGGACAAGGCGGGAAAAGAGGCAGGTGTTCATGACTATTATTATCCGGTCATGAGCTTTTATGCCTCCAGCGGCCGTCTGATCCGGGAGCGTTACCGGAAGGGCAGCAATCCGCCTGCTTTCCGTGTGGGAGAAAAGGTCCCGATTCGCTATGATGTACAAAAGCCGGAACGCTTCACTTTGAATCATCCGGGAAGGGAAGAACGCATGGAATATCTTCTTTATATGGCGGGGCTTTTTTTTCTGCTGGCAGGTGGCAGTTGTTACCTTCTTTTCGGACTGCGGATCCTTGGCTGAGACTTCGCAAAATATCAGGAAAATGAGTTGACGGAAAGAAAAACTTCTGTTATACTGATGCAGTATGAGTTTAGCCGTCACTAAGGTTGCGGACACTCCGACCCCGTCTTAAGTGACAGGCGGTTATCTATTATTTATTTTATTATTTCAGGAGGATTTAACTATGATTTCCAAAGAGAAGAAAACAGCAATCATCAACGAGTATGCAAGAAAAGCTGGCGATACCGGTTCACCGGAGGTTCAGATCGCTATCCTGACCGCTCGTATCCAGGAGCTTACCGCTCATCTGCAGGAGAACCCGAAGGATCATCATTCCAGAAGAGGTCTTCTGAAAATGGTTGGTCAGAGACGTGGACTCCTTGCATATCTGAAAAAGTCAGATCTGGAAGGCTATCGTGCTCTGATTGCAAAACTTGGTATCAGAAAATAATCAGAAACAAAAACGGGGACGGGTCTTCCGTCCCCACTTTGCGTTAAGAAAACAAATGAGGCAGCAGGAGCCGCCGAGACCACTGAAAAGCAGATTTTCCCGAAAAGTCTTTTTTTCAGTTGTTTCGGATGGAAGGCTGCCGGAAAAGGAGAAAAACATATGTATAAGACGTTTTCCATGGAACTTGCCGGAAGAACGCTGAGCGTTGACATCGGCAGAGTTGCAAAACAGGCAAACGGTGCAGCTTTCATGCACTATGGTGACACCACCATCCTCAGCACCGCAACCGCATCCGACAAACCCCGTGAGGGCATTGATTTCTTCCCTTTAAGTGTGGAATATGAAGAGAAAATGTACGCTGTAGGAAAGATCCCGGGCGGCTTTAACAAGAGAGAGGGAAAAGCAAGCGAGCATGCGATCCTGACATCCCGTGTCATCGACCGTCCCATGCGTCCGCTGTTTCCGAAGGATTACCGCAATGACGTAACTTTGAACAACCTGGTTATGGCTGTAGATCCCGAGTGCAATCCGGAAGTGGTTGCTATGCTGGGTTCCTCTATTGCCACTTGCATTTCTGACATTCCTTTTGACGGCCCCTGTGCAGCGACTCAGATCGGTATGATCGATGGCGAGCTCATTGTAAACCCGACCCTGGCTCAGAAGGATGTTTCCGACCTGCAGCTGACCGTTGCTTCCACCCGTGAAAAGGTTATCATGATCGAGGCCGGAGCAAAAGAGATCCCGGAAGCTAAAATGATTGAGGCAATCTTCAAAGCACATGAAGTAAACCAGGAGATCATTAAATTCATTGATACCATCGTAGCAGAGTGCGGAAAAGAAAAGCACTCCTATGAGAGCTGTGCGGTTCCTGAGGAACTCTTTGAGGCAATCAAGAAGATTGTTACTCCGGAAGAGATGGAAGTTGCCGTATTTACCGATGACAAACAGACAAGAGAAGAAAATATCCGTCAGATCACTGAAAAACTGGAAGCAGAGTTTGCTGACAATGAGGACTGGCTGGCAATCCTTGGAGAGGCTATTTATCAGTATCAGAAAAAGACCGTCCGCAAGATGATTCTCAAAGATCACAAACGTCCGGATGGCCGTGCAATCACAGAGATCCGGCCGCTGGCAGCAGAGGTTGATATTATTCCGAGAGTGCATGGTTCTGCCATGTTTACCCGTGGACAGACACAGATCTGCAACGTCTGCACCCTGGCACCGCTTTCTGAGGCACAGCGTCTGGATGGTCTGGATGAGACAGAAGTGACTAAGAGATATATGCATCACTATAACTTCCCCAGCTATTCTGTTGGTGAGACAAAACCGAGCCGTGGACCGGGACGTCGTGAGATCGGTCACGGAGCTCTGGCAGAGCGTGCGTTGGTTCCGGTACTTCCAAGCGAGGCTGAGTTCCCGTATGCCATCCGTACCGTATCTGAGACTTTTGAATCTAACGGTTCTACCTCTCAGGCAAGTATTTGTGCTTCCAGTATGTCCCTGATGGCAGCTGGTGTACCGATCAAATCTGCAGTAGCAGGTATCTCCTGTGGACTGGTGACCGGTGACACCGATGATGATTACATTGTACTGACGGATATCCAGGGTCTGGAGGACTTCTTTGGCGATATGGACTTTAAGGTGGCTGGTACTCATGAAGGTATCACTGCTATCCAGATGGATATCAAGATCCACGGTCTGACCCGTCCGATCATTGAGGAGGCCATTGCAAGAACCCGTGAGGCAAGAATCTACATCATGGATGAGGTTATGGCAAAAGCGATCGCAGAGCCGAGAAAAGAAGTAGGCGAGTATGCACCGAAGATCGTTCAGATCCGCATCAATCCGGATAAGATCGGTGATGTGGTAGGTCAGAAGGGTAAGACCATCAATGCGATCATCGATGAGACCGGCGTGAAGATTGATATCACCGATGACGGTGCAGTTTCTGTATGCGGAACGGATATGGCAATGATCCAGAAAGCCATCGACCTGATCAAGATCATCGTAACCGATTTTGAGGCAGGTCAGCTTCTGACCGGTAAAGTTGTCAGCATCAAGGAATTTGGTGCATTCGTTGAGTTTGCTCCGGGTAAAGAGGGTATGGTCCACATCTCCAAGATTGCCAAAGAGCGTATCAACCGTGTAGAGGATGTGCTGACTCTCGGTGATGTCGTGAAGGTTGTATGCCTTGGAAAAGACAAGATGGGCAGAATGAGCTTCAGTATGAAAGATGTAAAAGAAGACTGATAGATAAAAATGAGAGCCGCCTTTTTGGGCGGCTCTTGTTGATTTTGTGCCTATAAAGAGGATGTTGCTTCCTGACGGATGACAAAAACAGGAATCGGCGGATGGTTGGGTCGGTTAAAATAATCTGTTTTCAACACCAGATAGCTCTTTGGATCCAGAGTCTGTAAAAATTGCAGGAGTACATCTCTTTCTTCAAAGCCCGTATCCTGACCGCTGTAAATGCAAAGGCTTAAAAGGCCACCGGCTTTCAGAAGCGGAAGAGCCGCTTTTACGGCGGCAAGGCTTGTCTCAGGATGTGTGGCCTTTGCGTGGTCACCTCCCGGAAGATAGCCAAAATTAAAAGTGATGCAGGAAACGCTGCCTGGGAGGGCATGTTTTCCGATTTCTGTGTGACTTTCAAGAAAAAGCGTAGTATTGTCCGGGCAGTTTTCATTTCTCAGTCTTTTCCGGGTATTTGAAAGAGCGATTTCCTGAATGTCAAAAGCGAGGACCTGGCCTTCGGTTCCTGCCAGGGAAGAGAGAAATGCGGTATCGTGACCGTTTCCCATAGTGGCATCCATGCAGAGATCACCGGGAGAAACAAAGTCCCGGATCATCCGATGACACCATTCGGTGATTTGATATGAAGTCATAAAAAAGTTCCTTTCTGTGTTTCATCAGGCTTGTGCTCCGATCAGAAAAAGCATAGATCATTTTCCGGTACTTGTCAATTTTTTTACAAACTGCTAGAATGAGGATAACGGCAAAAAAAGTTTAGTGGCAAGTGTCTGTTTTCACAGAACCTACATAAAGCTGTGTTAAGATAAGAAAAAGTAAAAAGCTGCGGAAGTATTGGCTGCAGCAGTGGAAAGATAAAAAAGACCTGAGGTGAAGATTTATGGAAAAACTGAAAGTAATGGTAGTCGATGACGAAAGCAGAATGCGCAAACTGGTGCGGGATTTTCTGGTCCGTCAGGATTTTGAGGTACTTGAGGCCGGAGATGGAGAACAGGCAGTGGATCTTTTCTTTGAAGAAAAAGACATTGCGCTGATCATTCTGGATGTCATGATGCCAAAGATGGACGGCTGGCAGGTCTGTCGCGAGATCCGGAAACATTCCAAGGTGCCTATCATCATGCTGACAGCCAGAGGAGATGAACAGGATGAACTCCTTGGCTTTGAACTGGGAGTGGATGAGTATATTTCAAAACCCTTCAGTCCCAAGATCCTGGTGGCCCGTGTGGAGGCGATCCTTCGAAGAACAAATGCTATTTCTTCTGACAGTGTGATCACTGCCGGGATCCTTTCTCTTGACAAGGCAGCTCATCAGGTAAAAGTGGATGGCCAGGAGGTGGAACTGAGCTTCAAGGAATTTGAACTTCTTTCTTATTTTATGGAAAATCAGGGACTGGCTCTTTCCCGGGAAAAGATCCTGAATAATGTCTGGAACTATGATTATTTCGGGGATGCCAGAACCATTGATACCCATGTAAAGAAGCTTCGGAGCAAACTTGGAAAAGCAGGGGATTATATCCGGACAATCTGGGGAATGGGATATAAATTCGAGGTGGAAGGATAAATGAAACATTCCATACGAAACAGGATCGCAGTGGCGATCGTTGCTCTGCTGCTATTTGTTCTGGGCACCAGTTTTCTTGTGAACAATGTTTTTCTGGAAAAATACTATATGGTGCAGAAGGAACGGGCCCTGATCAAGGTCTATTCTCTGATCAATGCCTATGATCTTCCCAATTCCTATCAGGAGGATGATTTCCAGAGAAATCTGGAACTTCTCTGTAATCGCTATAATATCCGACTGGTCATCAGTGACGAAGAGATGAACCCGGAGCTCTGGTGTGTGAGCTCTGACCAGGACAAATCTCTGCTGGCAGGACGGTTGTTTGCCTATAATTATGGTGTGAGCTCTTTTGAAAAGGATGTGCTGATCCATACGGATCATTATACAGTACAAAAGATCAGGGATCCTTTTAATGAACAGTATTATCTGGAGATCTGGGGCGGTCTGGACAATGGCTATAACTTTATCATGCGTCTGGCATTGGACAGCATCTGGGACAGTGTGAAAATCTCCAATGAGTTTTTCAGCTATTTTGCTTTGGCAGGCATACTCTTTGGTGTTATTCTTGCCGTATGGCTGTCCAAACAGATCACCAAACCCATTCAGGAGCTGACAGAGCTTTCCAAAAGGATGGCAGAACTGGATTTTGAAGCAAAATATACCAGGGGCGGAAGTGATGAGATCGCCCAGCTGGGGGATCACTTCAATCAGATGTCCGATAAGCTTCAGGAAACGATCTCTGAGCTGAAAACGGCTAATAATGAGCTTCAGAGCGATATCCGGAAGAAAGAACAGATCGATGAAATGAGAAAAGAATTTCTTTCAAACGTCTCGCACGAATTAAAAACCCCTATCGCTTTGATCCAGGGCTATGCAGAAGGGCTAAAGGAGTGTATCAACGATGATCCGGAAAGCAGGGAGTTTTACTGTGAAGTGATCATGGATGAATCTTCCAAGATGAATCAGATGGTGAAAAAACTTCTGACGCTGAATCAGCTGGAGTTTGGAAATGATGTAGTGACGATGGAACGGTTTGATCTGGTAAGCCTGGTGAAAGGTGTGATACAGTCTGCTTCCATTCTGGCACAGCAGAAAGAGGCAAAGATCCTGTTTGAGGAGGAAGAGCCGGTTTATGTCTGGGCAGATGAATTCAAGGTAGAAGAGGTTGTGACAAACTATATCAGCAATGCCCTCAATCACCTGGAGGGAGACAAGGTCATCGATGTCAAACTGATCCGGAAGCCGGGGAATGTGATCCGCACGACTGTCTTCAATACGGGCAAACCGATTCCGGCAGAGGATCTGGATAAGATCTGGATCAAATTTTATAAAGTGGATAAAGCCAGGACCCGGGAATACGGTGGAAGCGGTATCGGTCTTTCCATTGTAAAAGCTATCATGGATTCTTTCCATCAGAAATGTGGTGTCAAGAACTATGATAACGGTGTAGAATTCTGGTTTGAACTGGATGGAGGCGAAAAATGTGGAAATACAGGAAAAGATGATCAGCGGTTACTGCCGGGCCCAGAACAGGTCTAATACCGTCTGCTGCGAATATGAAGAAAGTACGGAAGGCTTGGTTTTGACCTTTGCAGACTGTAATTTCAGACATTGTATCCATTTTGAAACCTGCCTTCTTATGAAAGAAGCACGGGAAGGGACAATAGAAGAGAACTGAAGAAAGAAACGATTGAAAAATGCTGCGTGGAACAAATTTCATGCAGTATTTTTTTGCCTGTAAGTGTTGATTTGTCCAATGATTGCGCAATCGTCCAATGGAAAATGAAAAAACTTGAAAAAAGTAGTTGACAATCCCGTCTCATTGGTGTATTATACTCCATGTCGCCGATGAAATTGATTGAACTGCTCAAACAATTCAAACAATTCAAACTTTTAAATCTTCAAAAAAGATAAAAAAGTGGTTGACAAAAGAAACAGAACCTGATATAGTATAAAAGTTGCTGCTGAGACGGCAACAAACCAAGAACCTTGATAACTGAACAGTGACATATCCTTGAAAGTTCAAAAGAA
>NZ_QSCM01000029.1 GCF_003463065.1 Blautia sp. OF03-15BH | reverse complement strand
ACGCGAATAATATTGCAATAGGATATCGAACATATTTTCTCTTTGTAAAGTTGGATACAACTGTTTTAGAACCTTTGGCTTTCATCTCGGCAATTAAATTACCGAGGATTCCCGCTTATTTTCCTAACATCCTCTCTTCCCTCTGTACTCTCTGCAAGGAACAACCGGCTTTTTACCAGGTACAGGCGCTACGTTTCGTTTATGAGCTGATCTATCTTCTCTGTACTGCCTTCCCAGCGTCCGGAAAACCTGCTGCTGCCGGAAATGATTACCGTTACTATGACCGTCTCCACACACTGACTGCATACATTCACGATCATTACAGGGAACCCCTGACTCTGGACGAACTGGCTTCCCTGATTTCTGTCACTCCGGCTTATCTTTCCCGGTTTTTTAAAAATTCCCTGCAGCTTACCATTACGGAATATCTCACCTCTGTTCGAATGGAACACGCCTATACAGACCTGATCACCACCGACTATTCCATCCGTAAAATTTCCGAGAACAATGGTTTCTCAAGCTACGCTTTCTTTGTCCGGAAATTCAAAGAGGCTTACCGGACCACTCCATTGAAGGTCCGGAAAGCCTCTGAATTATAATTTTTGTAACTGTTTGGAACCAGATAGATTTCCAGCAGGAGGGGAAGTTACGCCTCAGGTTTCAGACGCAGCGCAAACTGGAATTCCGTTTCATCCAGCCGGTATTTCTCAAGAAGCTGAGGGCCGCAGCTGTTGGAACCGATGCCATTCTGCCGGTAATCCAGGCAGAGCACGGTGCTTCCGCACTCTTCCAGCTCATAATTGTGAGCTTTTTCCGTCAGTTCTTCCTCCGTATAAATGGAAGCATTGAAGGAAAAGGTCTTCTCTCCGACGGCAGTCAGCGCTGTTTTTCTCTCTGCCAGCTGATGCCCGGTATGGCTTTCAACAGTTACGTAATCACAGTCATAGTGGCTGCCATTTTCCTGCGGCCGGATATAATCCTCATGAAGTTCTCTTACCGGAGCGGTAAATTCTCCATGCCAGCCAGCCCGATGTTTGTCCGGATAACTTTCTACCGGTCCGATGCCATAGTAGGTCACATCTTTCATTTCCTTCGGAAGGAATAACCGCAGGCCAAAGCGGGGCAGCATGGGGAAGATCGGGTTTCGTTTCACATCCATAACGACATCCACGGTTCCATCTGCCTGAATGGTCCAATTTACCTGAATATCCAGGATTCTCTGAATGTAAATGGCTGAAATGGAAAGACTGGTATGAATGAGAACACGCTTCTCCTCTGTCTGTACCTTCGTCTCATAAGCTCTCGTCACAATCCGGTCATACTGGGCCTGTTTCCATTCCCGTTTGATGTTGCGGTCATTGTCTGTCGGTGCCCGCCAGATATTGTATTCCATAGGCCGGTCCAGCAGATTCTGGTTCTTGTATACCATTTTTGCAAAAACACCGGTAAGCTTGTCGTATGTATAGCAGAAAGTATCAGAAGAAATCACCAGATAATGATCATCCTCATCCAGTACCGGTTCCGGGCTTTCGCTGTTTATTTCCGCAAGAAGTGCCTTTGCCTTCTGGTTTTTATTCTCTCCCGCTGCTATCGGAAGTTCATCAAAACCAAGTTCCAGGCCTTTGGGCAGAACCTCTGTTGCTTCCTTCAGAAGGTAAGTCAGTTTCAGGAAGCATTTTCCTTTTTCTGCCTGGGGAACCGGAATCGAAATCTCTTTTTCTGCATGAGGTGCAAGATCCAGAGTCTCCTTCTCCTCAATGACTCCTTTTTCCACCACCACACCGTCAATCGAAGCCTCATAACGGATCGTCAGAAGATCTTTCAAGTTGGTGAAATCCATGTAGTTATGGAGAATAACGGTTCCTTTTTCCTGGTCGAAGGAAACCACACGCGCCGGGCGATGTACATTTTTAAATTCCAAAAGGCCCGTATGAGGTGTCCGGTCCGGATATACCAGGCCATCCATGCAGAAATTTCCATCATGGGGATATTCCTGATGATCTCCGCCGTAGGCATAGACTTTTTTGCCTTTGATTGTTTTTCCAAGGTCAATGGCGTGATCACACCATTCCCACATGAAAGCACCGCAGGCTCCGTCATAGGAATGGATCACTTCAAAATAATCCTCCAGATCTCCCGGGCCATTTCCCATGGCATGGCAGTACTCACACATCACAAAGGGCTTGGTTCCGTCTTTTTCGAAGAAATCCCGGATTTCATCCAGAGACGGATACATCCGGCTGAAAAGATCGATGTTGCTGTAATCATATTTCCGTTTATCAGACACATAAAGCGCACTCTCATAATGGGTCAGCCGGGTCGGATCAAACTCTTTTGTCCATTTCAGTGCCGCCTCAAAGGTGCATCCGTAGGCACATTCATTTCCCATAGACCAGATCACCACGCTGGGTCTGTTTTTATCCCGCTCCACACAGCGCTGCGTACGGTCTACAGTCGCCTCTGTATACATGGGATTATCCGCAATGGCTTCGTTCCATCGTTTTGCTCTGCCTTCCCAGCTTGGATCCGGATTGTATACATCCGCAGTTCCATGGCTTTCATTGTCCGCTTCGTCAATGACAAAGAAGCCTAACCGGTCGTAAAGCTGATAGAAATGCGGTGCGTTTGGATAATGGCTGGTACGGATGGCATTCATGTTGTGCTCTTTCATCAGTGTCAGATCTTTCTTGATCTGATCCAGACTAATGGTAAAACCAGTGACCGGATCGCTGTCATGGCGGTTGGTTCCGTGGAATTTCACCTTCACGCCATTGATATAGAGAACGCCATTTTCCGTATGAATCTCACGGATTCCCACCTGTTCTGTGATGGCTTCCTCCCCGGTGGAGAGCACCAGCCTGTAAAGATAAGGATCCTCTGCATTCCAAAGATGAGCATTTTTTACCGGAATGGAAACTTCCCCCTCAGCCGTTACCTGGGCAAGGGTATTTCCCTCTGCATCAGAAAAGGTAAGATTCACTGGCACCGGCTCTTTTCTGTAAGTAAAGGAAACAGAAATCGTTCCCTCCTGATAATCTTCGGAAGGAACCGCTTTCACAAAATAGTCCTGGATTCCATTTTCCGGACGGTTTAAAAGATAGACATCCCGGAAAATTCCACTCATACGGAATTTGTCCTGATCCTCAAAATAGCTGCCATCACACCATTTCACCACCAGAACCGCCAGGGTATTTTCTCCTTCCCGGATCACATCGGTCACATCAAACTCACTGGTGGAATGGGAAACCTGGCTGTAACCCACGAAGCTTCCATTCACCCATACATAGAAACAGGAATCCACACCCTCAAAGTTCAGGTAAGCCTTCGGAGCCTTTGGATCCTTCTCATAGGAGAAATACCGGACATAAGCGCCGCAAGGATTCACTACCGGAACATACGGCGGATCCATAGGGAACGGATAGCGGGTATTGGTATACTGGTGGCGGTCATAGCCGTAATTCTGCCAGACCCCAGGCACCTTCACCTCGTCAAAAGCAGAAGTATCATAGCCATCCACAAAAAATTCTTCCTTTACATCATAGATATTCTCAAAATACCGGAATTTCCAGTCTCCGGAAAGCAAAAGGAAACGGTCGGAAGCCTCCCTGTTTTCCGGCTGCAGATCCATCGGAACCGATGCCGGAATATAATAAGCCCGGTTCGGCATGGTATTCTTGTGAAGCACATGCAAATCTTCAAAATACTTTGGTACGATCATTCCAAAAATCCCTCCTGTCAAAAAATCCCGCCAAAAGCGAGTCTGTACCTCCATTATAAAAAAACTCCCCCCGTTTTCCATACCCAGTATTAGACAAAATATGGACAAAATGATACAATCAGCTTCGAGAACTCAAAAAGCCGATTGTGCTTGCACAAATAGGCTTTTGAGTTTGAGAAGCGCCAGACAGGAAAAAGGAGCGATTTCCATCAGGAAATCTGCGGATTTTTCCTGGATGGGAAAATTGCGGGAGCGGCATCGCCGCGGAGCAATTTTCTTCCCCCGCCCAAAAGCTCTTGTCCTCTCACAACCGGCTTTTGAGTTTGAGACCCGCCAGACAGGAAAAAGGAGCAATTTCCGTCAGGAAATCTGCGGATTTTTCCTGGATAGGAAAATTGCGGGAGCGGCATCGCCGCGGAGCAATTTTCTTCCCCCGCCCAAAAACTCTTGTCCTCTCAAAAGGAGCAATTTTTATGTATGTTTATTCTGGATATTTGAATCACGGTGACATGGAGCTGGAAGACTATACGCATCCCCTCATCGTCACAGGCTGCGGCATCTACCGCCTCATCCGCCAGCCCATCATGCACACAATTCGCACAGAGGGCCGCAAAGACTATCAGCTTCTCTACATTTCCTCTGGAAAAGCCTTCTTCGAATTTCCGGAAGGAAGCATCGAAGTATCTGCCGGTGAGATGATTCTCTATCGTCCCGGTGTTCCACAGCGCTACTGGTATCTGGTCGAAGACCGTCCGGAAGTCTGCTGGATCCATTTTACGGGATCCCAGGCAGAAAGCTATCTTAATGAAGCCGGTTTTTCAAAAAAACATCAGCTCCATGTGGGAATTTTCCCTGAATACCGGGAACTGTTCCGACAGATTATCGGAGAACTGCAGCTTCGTCGCCCCTGCTTCGAAGAATTTCCTCCCCATTATCTTCGTCTGCTTTTTGCAGAAATCCACCGAAGCCAGAAGGAAGGTACCCTTAGCCTTCGTCCCAATCAGGAAGAAATTCTCCGGGCAGTTCAGGATTTCAATGAATCCTTCGCTGCTCCCATTTCCATTCAGGAATACGCTGCCTCCCGTCATATGAGCGTCTGCTGGTTTATCCGCAGCTTCCGAAACTACATGGGAATGGCGCCAATGCAGTATATCACCTTCCTGCGTATCACCCGGGCCAAAGAGTTGCTTCGAAGCACGGATTATCCGATTCAGGAGATCGGTTCTATCGTCGGATATGAAAATCCTCTCTATTTCAGCCGGATATTTAAAAAGCAGACCGGATATTCCCCTTCGGAATACCGGTCTGCCAGATAAATTGAAATCATTAGTTTTCATAAGCAGTCAGAATCTCTGATACTGCTCCAATCAGTGCTTCTTTCAGATCCAAGGCCTGGAGCTCTGCCAGTTTGGCAGCTGTGGAAAGCTTCTTCTGTGCAATGGCGTAAACAGCCTCTTTTTCAAAGCAGGTAAGCTCTCCGCGGTCCAGAAGATCAAAAATCATTCCTTCCACGTCATTCCTCTTCAGTCCGCCTTCCGTCATAGTGACCGTAATTCCCTCTGTCACAGCAGTCTTCGGAAGCACTACCGTAAGACAACCGGATTCTGCATCGTAGGTTTTCTCTGCGGAAACTTCTTTTCCACCGATAGTCACCTTTACATCGGAATCTTTCACTCCAAAAAACTGAACCTTCATGGTTCTCTCTTTCGGAATCAGCTCCAGCTTTCCTTCTGCCGGGAAGATTGTGAAGGTCTTCTTCTCCCAGTCAAAGGCCATCTTCGTGTTGACGGCTTCCCCTTTCAGATAAGCATTTGTTTCGTTGTCATCCTCATAAAGAGTAAAGCTTCCGTCTGCGCCTCCGTACACACGAATTGCAAGAGTTTCCGGATTGTGTACAGCAGCGGTTCCGAGAATCTCTTCTGTCATGGGCACAATGGCTCCTGCCTTGGCCAGAACCGGAATCGAATGAATATCCCGATACATATCCAGCATTCTTCCACCGCTGTAAAGCATACCGGTAAAGAAGTCAATATACAGTCCTTCTGGCAGCCATACGGAAACTTTTCCGCGGTCAATACCAGCCTGCTGCGGAGTCGTGATCGGTGCAACCACAAAAGCGGTACCAAAGGTATACTGATTTTTTACCGCATAGGCTTCCCGGTTCTGCGGATAGTCATAGTACATCGGAAGAATCAGCGGAATATTTTCTGCATAGGCCCGATGATTCATGGTATAAAGATACGGAATCAGGCTGTGACGCAGACGCAGGAAATCGGTCATAACTGTGCCAATCTCCATAGGATAACGCCAGGGCTCTTTTCCCATAAACTCGCTCTTGCTGCTGTGCAGACGGTTGATCGGTGAAAAGACGCCAAACTGCACCCAGCGGGCTGCCATTTCATTATTCTTATAACCCAGCATATGGCCGCCGATATCATGGCTCCACCAGCCGTAGCCGATGTTGGAAGCTGTGCTGGTAAAGTAGGGCTGGAAATCCAGAGAATCCCAGGTCATATGCGTGTCTCCGGAAAAGCCTACCGGATAGCGGTGAGAACCTGGGCCTGCATATCTTGAGAAAGTAATCGGTCGTTTTCCATCCCGGGCGCTGTCCAGATAATGGTAATGATTCAGCATCCACAACGGATCCAGTCCCGGTACCTTGGTTGTATTTCCCTGCTGCCAGTCAATCCACCAGAAGTCCACACCCTTCTCTTCTTCCGGGTGAAGCACACACTTGAAATAAGCTTCCAGGAATTCTCTACTGGTGATATCAAAGTCAACCGGTGCTTCATTGGCTGTATCGACATTGCCAAGCTCCTCCGCAATCTTCGGATAAGCTTCCTCATAGGCCCGGATACCATCTGCCGGATGCAGATTCAGTGTGATCCGCATGCCATGGTCATGAAGCCAGGTCATAAAACGTTTTGGATCCGGGAAATAGTTTTTATTCCAGGTATAACCGGTCCAGCCGCTTCCGTATTTCGGATTCACATCCTCGACCAGATGCCAGTCCATATCGATCACGCCGACAGAAAATGGAATTTCTTCTTTTTCAAAACGGGTCACCAGTTCTTTGTAGCTGTCCTCCGTATAAGCATAATAACGGCTCCACCAGTTACCAAGAGCATATCTGGGAAGCATCGGTGTCTTTCCGGTCAGACGATAAAAATCATTCAGTGCTTCCTTATAATCATTTCCGTAGGCAAACAGATAAATATCCACGCCTTCTCCACGACGCGGCGCAATCCAGCCATCTTCGGTCAGGACAAGAGATTTGCTGTCATCCAGAACAGAGCAGCCGCTCTGAGACTGGATACCATCCTGAAGGTCACAGGCGCCGTTTACATCATCCAGCGTTCTGGCTGTTCCGCCCAGGTTTCCGCTTTCTTCCCCATAATACCAGGTAGCTCCAAAGGGATGAAGCCCTCCGACAGCTTTTACCATCAGGCTGTTTTTAGAAAACGGCTCTCCGGAATATACCACATGCATACGGTCTGTAAAAAGTTCAAACCCTTCTCCATCCTTTACCAGACGGTGTGGAACTGCTTCAAACCGACGGTTCCATACACTCTGGGTCGGACGGTCTTCAAACTGTCCATCTTCCCGGTATTCCATACGGATCAGACAAGGTGTTAGAAGTGTAAAACGATAAGTCTTGCCCTGCACGGTATTTTCTTCTCTTCCGACAGGTTCCATGGTCCATAAATTGTTGTCGAACATAGGTGTCTCCTTTTCCCTTCTTGCAGGCGGATTCTCCTGCCTGTTGTTTTCTGTTTGGATTTTTCCGAAGCGTTTCCTTTTTCAGCCTTTTTCTGCTCTCTCTTTTAGCTTTTTTCGAACACTCGGATAGCGCTCCAGATCGGTATGAGGAATTGCCTGGGCTGCTACCATGAGTTCCAGAAAATCCTCTACCGCCCCAAACTGAATATACACCATTTTTTCCAGAATGTCATCCAGCTCATCCAGGATTTTTTTACACAGCAGAAGTTTTCCTGCCCCTTCCAGAGAAGAATTTCCTGCATTGATCAGTTTTCTGCGGTCTATATCCGGATACATGCCAATGGTGACGGCAGCTTCCTTTGATACATGTTTTCCAAAAGCCCCCGCTACGTAAAATTCGGAAATCTCATCCATTCCGATTCCGGCTTCTCTCAGCATATATTCTACCATGGTTGCCGCCGCTGCTTTCGTTCTTAAAAACTCATCCACATCCGATTGGAAAAAGAAAAGGCCCGGCGCATATTCTACGGCATACATTCCATCCACTTTTCGTATGGCTTTGTTTTTTTCCGGAACAAATTTTCCCCTAAGATCGATCCAGCCAGTCAGAAAAAGCTCTGCCAGAAGTTCGATAATGCCGGATCCGCAGATTCCTCTGGCTTCTCCGCCGCCGATCACTCCCAGTTCAAAGCCTTTTTCTGTCAGCCGAACAGACTCTACGGCACCTTCTGCTGCCCGCATCCCGGTGCGAACCACGCCTCCTTCCAGAGCAGGCCCGGCTGCTCCTGCGCCGCAAAGAAGAAATTCCCGGTTTCCTACCACCAGTTCTCCATTGGTTCCAATGTCAAAAAAGACAGAAATCCCGTCTTTCTTATAAAGCTCTGTGGCAACCATTCCACTGATGATGTCTCCTCCGAGGTAATTGGATTTTCCCGGATAACAGTACACATAGCCTTTCACCGGAATTCCAAGCTCCGCTGCCAGAAGAAAGCCCGGACGGTCTACCTGTACCGCATAGGGCGTCTGAAATACGCAGAACGCATCCAGTCCCAGGAAAAAATGAATCATCGTGGTATTCCCGGCCACCACCATCTGAATGCACTGCTCCGCCTGAATACCGGTCTTTTTTTCCAGCTTTTTCAAGACTTCCAAAATGCTTTCCAGTGCTGCACCGCGCATTTCTTCCAGTTTTTCCGGCTGATCCTTACAATAAAAAATTCTCGTAAGAATATCCGTTCCAAAGGCAATCTGCCGGTTATAGGCACTGTCTTCTGCCAGGCAGTTCCCGGTATTACAGTCAAAAAGCCGTGCCACCACCGTCGTACTGCCAAGATCTACGGCCAGACCATAATGGATCTCTGTGGTATCCCCTGCTTCCAGATCCACAAGGATCCACTGACGGCCATCCCAGGCCAGAGAAGCCGTCAGTTTATAGACTGCATTTTCACAAAGGGGGTACAGTTTTCTCATGACTTTTAAAGACATCCCTGCAGAATACCCTTTTTCCCGGAGCGCTGTCAGAATCCGCTCCTCTAAAGAGCGGCTGTCCGCCTCTGTCGGGGCAGACAGCTCTATGTATTCTTTCCGACTGATTCCTTCCATCAGGCTTCCTTCTTCAGCCAGAAGAAGCTGTTGCCCGGGATCATAACTCCGGAAGCTTTCATTTCTTTTCCGGTTACAAGATCACGGTACATACCGTCCTCCTCATTGATCCAGGCCATTTTTCCAAATTCACTGAAGTTAAAGAGACCAATCAGCTTCTCGCCTTCGTATTCTCTTACAATGCAGATCACTGCCTGTTCATAAGTCTCCAGTGTATAAAACCCGGCATTGGCAAGAAAAACTTTTTCGTTCTTACGGATCGTCTCCAGTTTCTTCAGACCGTCAAAGATTCTTTCTTCCACCGTTCCTTCTTTATGGATATTTTTTTCCAGATCCCAGTGGAATTTTCCTCTGTGGATATAACGGGAATCCGGTGCTTTTTCCGGATCCTCTTTATAGCTGTAATCGTTGACCTGACCGATCTCATCTCCGCTGTAGAGCATTGGAATACCGGACTGCATAAACATGAATGCATGAAGCATCAGATCTCTTTTGATCGCGGAATTCATCTGATCCGGATCCTTTTCAAAACCGGCCTTTTCAACGCCGCACATAGAAGCGGTAGTTCCACAGAAACGGGCATCTCCGGTTACCGGATCTGCATTATAAAGCTCACCGCGGCTGTAGCTGCCATCTGTTTTTCCAAGGAAGAAATCATTGATGTACTGTTTGTGCGGGCGTTCTTCCATGCCCCACCATTTCAGTGTATCATAATCCAGTCCCCAGCCGATATCATCGTGGCAGCGGAGATAGTTCAGAAATACATGTTCTTTGGGCAGACCGCTTAAAACATCCATCTGGATTTTCAGAAGGCGGGTATCTCTGGTCGCCAGAGAGTTCCATGTGGTGGCCATAGTCGTTACATTATAGAGCATATGGCACTCCGGTTTTTCAACGGTTCCAAAGTAAGGAGCTACCTTGGATGGCTCCATGACTACCTCGCCCAGAAGAAGGATTCCAGGGCATACGATCTCACCGATCATACGCATCATGCGTACAATGGTATGTACTCTCGGCAGATTTCTGCAGCTGGTTCCCAGCTCTTTCCAGATGTAGGGAACCGCATCGATACGGATCACATCGATACCTACATTGGCAAAAAACAGGAAATTATACATCATCTCGTTGAACACCCGGGGATTGCGGTAGTTCAGATCCCACTGATACGGATAGAACGTGGTCATGACATAATGTCCGATCTCCGGAAGATATGTGAAGTTTCCCGGGGCAGTCGTTGGAAATACCTGGGGAACCGTTTTCTCATATTCCTGAGGGATGCAATCATTGTCAAAGAAGAAATAACGGCTCATATACTCGCCTTCCCCTTTTCTTGCACGAACTGCCCACTCATGATCTTCTGAAGTATGGTTCATAACAAAGTCCATGCAGACGCTCATTTTCTTGTCATGGCATGCCTTGGTCAGATCCTCAAGATCCTCCATGGTTCCCAGTTCCGGCTGAACTTTACGGAAATTGGAAACGGCATATCCACCGTCGGAACGTCCTTTCGGAGTCTCCAGAAGCGGCATCAGATGTACATAGTTTACACCACTTTCCTCCAGATAATCAAGCCTGGATTCCACGCCCTTCAGGTTGCCTGCAAAATTATCCACATAGAGCATCATGCCCATCATATCATTCTTTTTATACCATTCCGGATCAGCCTCCCTCTGACGGTCCAGAGTCTTCAGTCCCTTCCGGCGCTCCTTGTAGAAACGATGCATCTGCTCACACAGTTCCTCAAACATCCAGTCATTCTGATAGACTTCCATATACAGCCATCTCAGTTCATCTCTGTGCTTTGCAAAACGGCGCTGATACTCCTGCTCCTCCAGTTCTTCCTGACGCTTTGCCTGCTCTGCTGCTGCTTTGTCTTCTTCCTCTGCTTTGGCTTTTGCTTCCGCAGCTTTGACTTCTTTCTCTGCTTTTGCTTCCGCAGCTTTGACTTCTTTCTCTGCTTTTGCTTCCGCAGCTTTGGCTTCTTCCTCTGCTTTGGCTTTCGCTTCCGCAGCTCTTGTCTCTTCTTCTGCTTTGGCTTTTGCTTCCGCAGTTTTTGTCTTATCCACAGTCTTTACCGCTTCCTTCTGAGCTGTTTTTGCAGCCTCTGTTATCGCGTCTTTCACTGTATTTTGCCCTTTTCTTCTTGCTCCTGCCTTCATCTTTTTATCTCCTCCTCGATATTTTTTAACGATCCTTCTGTCATCATCGCTATCACACAGACATACCTGTTTCTGCATTCTCTGACAAACATCCACTACAACGTTGTAAAGCGTTCAAAAGAACCTGCCCTTAGAATTTCTTTTGAAAACACTACCATTATTCAGGAAAACGTTTTCATAAAAGATTCTAAAAATCTTAGATTCACTAAAATTGCTTATTCATCTTGATATTATAACGCATTCCGTCTTTCTTGTCCATATGGCGAAGATTCCAAATTTTCTTGTTTTAAATCGTTGTTTTGACCAGTTGGAGGAATATTCTCTTATATCTGGAATACGTTTTCATATTTACGACCCAAACTGATCGCGTCTGTAAAAAACAGTTTCTGCTTCATTTATTGACAAAACTTTCTCATTATGCTATGATGGCAGCGATATTTCCGTGAGGGAGTAGCATGCGCGAAACAACCGCGTAGCAAGTCAACATACTGACCTTCCGGTCTGGCTTGTTTTAAATTGCGAGACTCATGTATACGCACTACCGCTATACATGTGTCGAAATTTTTCGTTTTCTGACCCCTGGTATGACGTGTGCGTCTGTGCCTGGGGTATTTTTTTGTCACCACGCAATTTTTGCACCCATTGTGATTTTTACCTTTCAGGCCAAAACTATATTAATCCTTTGGAGGAGATCAAAATGAACTGGAGTTTTTTATTTTTCTTTAACAGCATCCTTCTGGGTGCCGGACTGGCTATGGATGCTTTCTCTGTTTCTATGGCAAATGGCCTGAATGAACCGAAAATGTCCCGGAAACGCATGTTTTGCATCGCAGGCACATTTGCTGTCTTTCAGGCTTTCATGCCCATGACCGGCTGGGTCTGTGTACACACGATCGTAGAATATTTCAATGCCTTTGAAACCTTCATCCCCTGGATTGCGCTGATCCTTCTCGCGTACATCGGCGGCAGCATGCTGGTCAATGGTATCCGCCACAAAGATGAATCTGAGGTTTCCACCGCCCGGCTAACCGCCTGGACTCTTTTCATCCAGGGAATTGCGACTTCCATCGATGCCCTCTCCGTCGGCTTTACCATTGCAGAATATGACTGGCTCATGGCTCTTGTCTGTTCTCTCATCATTGCCGTCGTTACTCTGCTGATCTGCCTGTCCGGCCTTGTCATCGGTAAAAGATTCGGAACCAGGCTTTCCAACCGGGCAGAGATCTTTGGCGGAGTAATCCTGATTGCCATAGGTATAGAGATTTTTGCCAGCAGCTGGTTCTGATCATCTTCTTCCCGCTAGTTCATAACATTTTCCGGATGATCTCTGCTGCCAGATTATTTCCAGCTCTGGTATCACTGCAGCTTTTCGCCATAATGATCGTATAGCGTGGGTCCTGAAAGTAAGTAAGCTTATAATGCTTTCCTTCGGAAGCTACCGAAAAACCAAATTCTTCCAGATCGTGTTTTAATGATGCGGACAGGTTGGAGTAACCTTTCAAAAGCCTTTTGATCCGGCTTTTTCTTTGCTCCTGCCGGTCCGCATGTTTATTTTTATCCAGAATACTCTTCAGAATTTCCTGCCGCCTGGTATCTGCATTCTGCTTTTCCAGACCATCGGAAAGCTGATCCAGAAGGATATCCCGCATCTCTCCTTCATAAAATTCGATCATTTCGCCTTTATAAAGAAGAGGAACTGCCTGCATTCCTTCTACTTTTTCATGGAGTCTCTGGTTTTCCAGTGTCAAAACATTTATCCGTTTAAGCAGTGTCTCCATCCTACTCTCATAATCTTTGAGTTGTGCTTCAAAGATTTCATAAAGATCCTGATTTTCTTCCTGTATTTTTCTATGATTATTTAAAAGAACCGAATGGTTCAGACGAAGGCGCTCCATACGGATGCCTTCCCAGAGATATAAAAACCCGCGCGTCTGCTGGTTCTCATAACGATAGATTGTATTGACAATTTTTTGAAACAGAATTTCTTCCGTATATGGTTCAAAATGGATCTTTTTATTTTCTGCAGAGACACAAGGATAATAAATTCCAATGGCTCCATGATGCGGATTTTTTCCGTTACATTTTTTTCTCAGAAGCTTCCCTAGCTCCGGTGTCGTCTCTTTCAATACATGAGCCGTTCCTTGAAGCTGTTCCGAAAGCAGATCGGCATTCAGAGGATAACAGCCATCCCATTTTTTTGTCAGATAAACGATCGGCAATTGAAAATGCTCTTTTCCAAGAAGTATCCTTTCTGCCAGTTCTTTTTCTCCAATACCCAAAGATACGGGCTTCCCTGTAACAGGCAGCCTCCCATCCATTCCAGCATACCCCTTCCGTATCACCAGTCTGATAAAATATGGTGGAGAAAAACGGTAAAAAAATGAGCTTGTCTGTTCCGTCACCTCCTGATCCAGCCTGACAGAAAGTCTCTTTTCTTCCAGATTCAAGACAAAATCAGAAGTCCAGATCATTCCATATCTGTCTGTTTTCTGAAATCTTGCCGCAATTATCCGCTTCTCCGGAAGATCTTCCACTGCCAGCAGTCTTTGTTTCTCCTGCCAGCACAAAGTGTAAGTTTCCTCATCCCAGCTCACTCCCTTCATTCTGTCATGCAGACTTCCCTGGTTCCACTCCAGGAGCAGCCGCACAAATTCTTTCTTTGAAAATGCTTCCTTCACCGGAATCATTGCAGAATAAATCTGCATAGAATCCCCCCTTTTTCTACTTTTCCTGCTAAAGATAAATGCATAGAAATACCCCTTTCTCAAAAAATATTATAAAGATTCATTTATATATGTGGTGTTGTTTGAATTATAAAGACTATAAAGATTATATAGATGAATAAAAAAGATAAATAAAGATTGACTTTGAAATGACAGTTTTATATTACCATGTATTGCGAGATTTTGCAAGTGTTTAAAATCAAATCAAATAACTTCTCTCATATTCACAGAAAAAGAGCAGAAACTTTTTTCCCAGAAAAGTTCCTGCTCTTTCATCTCTGATTCATTTTTATCTCGGCCAGCGCTCTTCTTTAGATAACAATTTCGGAAAAGGCTGATGAGGTTCTGACTGATACCAGTAAGCAACACTGGATACATCATCCTGCCGTTCAAAGAGACCTTTGTGGCAGACACCGATCTGCTGGATCGTCACACGGATATCTTCGTCAAAAAGAATCGGATCCAAAATGTGCCAACGATAAAAACCTCGTTCCGTTGGTGTATCATTCATATGATAGGGATTATAGACCGTGTCGTCTTCTCTGGAATAATAGGGATATCCCATAAAAGGCGTGCAATACGTCTGTTCCCTGGCCACGCTATTTTCCGTCCTTGTAAAACTCCAGGCGCCGCCAAAATAATCCTCTGTTCCCGTACCACAGATGGTCGGATATTCTTCATCACCATCCAGATAAACCTTTAACTCTCCCTCGCCCCACCAGTAACGTTCCAGTGCTGCAATGGCCAGATAGGTACCAACGTAATGACCTTTTCCTTTTACACCATCCAGTATCGTATAGTCCTTTTTAAGTTCCGTCAGACGTTCCCGTCTCCATTGTGCATGAAAATAAGCCATATCCTCCGGAAGCTCATCATAAAGGGTATAATCAACCTGATAGAAAAATGCCGGTATTTCTGCTTCATGCTGGTTTTCCAGTGTAATACGGGCTTTTTTTCGGAAAGGCATCTGAAAATAACTATTGAAACCTCTGGAAGGATTCACCACGATCGGGAGCGAATTTACCAGACATCCTCTTGCAAACCCACAGCAGAAAAAATCTCCCAATGGACTTTCCACAGACGGTTCTTCTTCATCGTCCCAGTAAATCCTCAAAACCAGATCACGCAACACGTAATAATCTTTTTCCGTACGGTCTGTCACAGTCATCCAGATATGCTGTATCACACCCGGTCCTTCCATTTCAGCCAATACTTTTGTTTCTCCGGGAATAATCTTCTGCATGCAGGGAGAACCTTTTCTGCCAGGACCGAGGCTTCCTGCTGCCATTCCGCCTTTTCCCTTTTCACCTCTCGGATTTTCCTGATTAATACAGCGGCTCTTTCCCTTTTTCTGAAGTATAAGTGAATCCAGACTATTGGTAAACTGAAACATGTTTTTCTCCTTTTTTCTGCCTGTCTCTTATTTCTGATTCTGCCAATAGGTCTGGATCGCATCAGCTGCTGCATCCCGATCCATCATACCGGTAAGATACTGCTGCATAACGGCTCCGTTTTCTGACCAGAAATCTGACGGCAGGAGACGGCTGAATGCATAGGTACTGGATACTGCTCCGTTCGCAATATAATCCTGCGTAGAAGAAACCAGCGGATTATCATAAGAAACATCCACTTTACTGAACGGCAATGCCATATCCAGAAGATCGGACATCTCCTGTGCTTTCTCCACACAGAAAAATTCTACCAGTTTCTTTCCTGCTGCCTGCTGTTCCTCTGAATTCTGGCTTGCATCAATGCAGTAACCTTTAGAACAGAACACTCCAAGTTCTGTATTTACCGCATCATCTTCCTTTCCAGTCAGCGGACAGGGCATTAAACCAAATTCGTCATCTGCAGAAGCAGAATCTTTCATATAATTCCATGCCCAGTCACCCATAAACCACATGGCAACGTCACCTTTTGCAATGGCCTGACCATCAATATCTGTATTTCCAACCAGCGGATCATTGGCATTATAATTGTATTTTGCAATAATATCAAAGGTGTCCATCACGCTGTTCCAGGCATCGTTGCTCTTCAGTTCTGCGGAACCATCCTTCAGACTGTTGATGAAATTCTGCTGTGCTTCCGCATCTCCCTGAATACCGGAAAATACCTGGCTGAGATAGTGAGAGCCCAAAGACCAGTCCACACCGGTAAACATAATCGGTGCCACGCCGCCTGCCTGGATTTTCTCACAGAGAGCCTCAAGGTCTGCATTACTCTTGATCGTAGAAGGATCGAAAGCCTCACCGGTAGCTTTCTCGATAACGGTTTTGTTATAGACGATACCCATGGCTGTCACACAGTTTGGAACCGCATAAAGTTCTCCGTCTTCCCCTTTAAACACATCGAGATAGGACTCATCTAACTGATCTGTGATCCAGGAATCTTCTGTCAGATCATAAGCTGCCATATTCTCAATATTTTCCTGGATATCGACAGGATCCATGATGGAAACGGTTGGTGCATCGCCGCTTGCGTAAAGAGTCATCCATTTCTGTTTCTCACTGCTGTCATAGGCAATATAATTAACCTTGATGTCCGGATTTTCCTCCATAAATTCCTCACATAACTGCTCAAACTGAGCATCCTTGTTGGGCAGTGTGGTGTAAAGGGAAATCGTTACCTGGCTGTCGGAATCTGCAGACACAGCCAGACCAGATACAAGAGAACCAGCCATCACAGCTGTCATCAACGCGCAAATCAGTTTCTTTTTCATTTGAATAACCTCCTGGAAATTTCTTTTGCTGAGATACAGCCTAAATGGTTGTTTCTGGTTATTCAAGCGGTTATTTCCAAAACCAGATCTTTTAACAAAAAAGAAAACCTCTTTTTGTTACTTCTGCTCAAAGTTTCTGTTTTTTACACTCTCCCTCACAATCAATTCCAGGGGAAAACTGTAACTATGTACGGTTACTGCTTCTCCCCGTATCCTTTTCATAAGAAGTTTTACCGCTTCCTTCGCCCGAAGGGAAGGGTACTGGCGAATGGTTGTCAACCTGGGCGTCACAAGTTTTGCAAGAGGATTATCATCAAACCCTGTCACAGAAAGTTCTTCCGGAAGTTTTAAGCCCTGAGCAGAGAATACATCCATAGCCTCACAAGCAAAGTAATCCGAGCAGAAAAAAGCTACCGTATATTCTTGTTTTTTTACTCTTGGAACAAAGCTCCTGAAAATTTCTGAACGCAGAAGCTGCTCCTCCGGCAGCACAAAAATATCTTTCTCCTCAAGTTTTTTCCCCACAGCCGCTAAAGCCTCTCTTACTCCCTGCAGCTTTTCTTTCGTACTTCCATAATCCATTCGTTCATCACAAAAAAAAGCAATTTTTTCATGTCCCTGACTGAGCAGATACTCTGCCATGCTTTTGGCACCATCCACACTCTGACCGCTGACATTATCATACCCCCCTTCCTCTGAATCAATAAAGACCACCGGTTTTGGCATACATTTTGACAAATACTCACAGGTCTTTGGATTCTCTCCCAAAACCAGCACTCCTTCTACCTGAAAAGCCTGACTTTTCCGAAGCAGTTCGTCTTCATTTAAGGAAGAATCGTACCACACATTTCTGTGATAAAGATGAAGTTCTTTTTCAATCGCTCCAAGCATTTCTCCGCAAAAAGGATCCATGAGAATATTTTCTTTCGTTCCAAGACAAAAGCTTACCAGAATAAATTTTAATTCTTCTGTCTCTTTTTCCGTTCTGTAATCAGCGACATAATGGTAATGTACCAACGCTTCCTCGATCCTTTTTCTCGTATCTGCTGACATTTTTCTTGTTTTCCCATGGATCACATTAGAAACGGTAGTTGTACTGACTCCCAGTTTCTCTGCAATTTCCTTGATTGTCACCATATTCCCCTCCTCCGCTTTTCTTTTTTTACTATAACAGATTTCACGAAAATTTTGTATCAAGACAACAAAAAAACCAGAAGCTTTTGCTCCTGGCTCTCATCTCATATACCTTCAAAACCACACACAGAAATTTATTTCTTCCATCCGAATCTT
>NZ_QSCM01000028.1:23880-26456 GCF_003463065.1 Blautia sp. OF03-15BH | reverse complement strand
GAAATGTCAAAACTGCTTTTTCGTTTACTCCATCATCGATTCTAACCTAAAGAATTTCTGGAGGAACTTGAAATATGAAGGCAAGAAAATTAAAAGATGATATTACAATAGGCGCATTCTCTTCATCATCACCAATTTCTGCAACTGTCCCTGTTCGTTATGAACGAGGAGTCAAATATTTAGAATCTAAAGGTTATAAAATAATAAATGGGCAGTTATACCGAAAAAAGGATAACTACCGTTCTGGAACAATTCAGGAAAGAGCACAGGAGTTTAATCAACTCTTATACAATGAGGATGTTCAGATTCTAATGGCATCTATTGGCGGAAACAATACAAACTCAATTTTACCATATATTGATTATGAATATTTAAAGAAGCATCCCAAAATAATTATTGGATATTCAGATGTTACCGCCTTATTGCTTGCTATTTACGCAAAGACAGGGCTAATTACTTTTTATGGACCGGCTGTTGCATCTTCGTTTGGGGAGTTGCCTCCTTTTGTTGATTGGACATTTGATAGTTTTAACTCTATGATAAAAGGGACAATATCTTTTCCTTATTGTTATGAAAAGCCAGAGGTTTGGACAGAAGAGTTTATCAATTGGGCTGAACAAGACAGGTCAAAAGAGCAACTTGGAAATGATTGGATATGCGTGAATCCAGGGATTTGTCAAGGGAGAATGATAGGCGGAAATCTTAACACAATGGAGGGCTTTTTTGGAACTGAATATATGCCGGAGATTAAAGAGGGAGATATTCTGTTTATTGAGGATTCGTTAAAAGATGCGTGTACAATAGAACGTTCTTTTTCATTGTTGAAACTTGCTGGTGTATTTGAAAAAGTAAGTGGAATAATTTTGGGAAAACATGAAAAATTCGATGATAATGGAACTGGAAAATGTCCTTATGAAATTCTATTAGAAGTTTTAGGAGATACTAAAATTCCTATATTAGCTGATTTTGATTGTTGTCATACACACCCTATGCTTACTATGCCTATCGGATGTGAAGTGATGATGGATGCAGCAAATAAGAAAGTTGTATTGATGGAATCTCCATTGAATTAAATAACAACTTCCGGTTTAGAAAATCGGTAGATTAGAATTTGGAGGAACATAAATGAAACAAACAACAAAGAATGCGGGAACAGGTATGACATTAGGGATGTGCATTGGTGTAGGTGTTGGCTCTGTGATTGATAGTTTAGGAATACCAATGGGGCTTTGTTTTGGAATGCTGATTGGTCTTGTCATTGGAGCAAATAAGGATAAAATTGTTAATAAGCAAGTCGCTAAAAAAGGATATAAAATCAAGGTGATAGAAAAAGATGAGGCATTCGTTATATTGATGACACGACACTTGAAAAATCAAATGATAAAAAGAAAGATAAACAGGAATCTACGAGTACCATACCAGAGGAAGTGCAGGAATTTGTGAATCTGACAATTACAGAGCATATGGGGAAAGCATATTCAGAATGGAAGTTGAATCAGGATAAAGAGTCAGTAAGTGAGATTGATAAGAAATACCAGAAATTACTGGAAACGTTATCCCCAGAACAGGAAGAAGTGATTACGGAATACTGTAATGCAATTTTCAGCAGTGGAGCAGAAACAGAAGAGTTTTTCTACCGACTGGGATTAAAAAGATGGACTGAATCTAAAAAGTACTGTAAAATCTGTATTAGAAATGATATCGTGGAATCGGGATTTACAGGAAGTGTGACAAGAAAGCCAAAACGGTATACTGGGAAAAAAGATTAAGAAAAGAATAAAGAGCTGGTTTTAATTGTAAAATTTATGGGGAACTAACATCAGCTTATTGACATAAATTTAAAAATAAGTATAATAATAGTTGAGTAATTGTTCAACTATTATTATTTGGAGGTGAATATATGTCAAAAACGTCTTATATTTGTAATTGCGATGTAATTCATGAGGATATTGTGAATGATGTGAAATCCAAGATGCAGCCAAAAGATGATTATATCCAGTTGGCTTCTTTGTTTAAGCTATTTGGAGATGGAACTAGAGTACAAATCTTACACGCTCTAGAACAGAGTGAGATGTGTGTATGTGATCTTGCAGTGCTACTGGGGGTAACAAAATCTGCAATTTCGCATCAGTTAAAGGCATTACGCCTAGCGAATCTGGTAAAATTCCGTAAAGAAGCACAGATAGTTTACTACTCGCTGGCAGATGATCATGTGAAAGAGATTATTGACAAGGGATTTGAGCATCTTTGGCAGAAATAATATTTTTTAACATTATAGTTGAGTAATTGAACAATTAAACAAATTATAAGGAGATTATCATGAAACGCATATTTCTATTAAAAGGGTTGGACTGTCCGAATTGTTCCGCAAAAATTGAAAAAGAAGTCGGAGAGTTGGATGGAGTGCAATCCTCAGTGGTAAATCTGATGAAGCAGACGCTTACAATCAATGTTACTCAGACAGCCGCAGATACGATAGCCAGTCAGATTGAAACGATTGTTCATAGTCATGAGCCAGATGTGGAAGTTCAGGAAGAAACCGTTATGAATGTTACAAAGAGTTATTCGTTAAAAGG
>NZ_QSCM01000028.1:0-23865 GCF_003463065.1 Blautia sp. OF03-15BH | reverse complement strand
TGTCCGAATTGTTCCGCAAAAATTGAAAAAGAAGTCGGAGAGTTGGATGGAGTGCAATCCTCAGTGGTAAATCTGATGAAGCAGACGCTTACAATCATTGTTGCTCAGACAGCCGCAGATACGATAGCCAGTCAGATTGAAACGATTGTTCATAGCCATGAGCCAGATGTGGAAGTTTCTGAAATTGTACAGGAATCTTATATACCGGAAAAAAAGCAGGAGGCCAATGAATCCTATAACAATGAGGATAAGAAGTTGACAGTTCGTTTGGCGACTGGTGCAGCAATCTATGCCATTGGTATGGCATTGACTGTTTTTGCGAAAGTGCCACTGCCTATCGAGTTAGCTTTTCTCATTGTTTCTTATGTTATTCTTGGTGGAGATGTTGTATGGCAGGCTGTGAGGAACATTTCAAAGGGGCGTGTATTTGATGAACATTTTTTGATGAGTGTTTCTACGATTGGGGCTTTTGTCATTGGTGAATATCCAGAAGCAGTTGCTGTTATGCTATTCTATCAGGTAGGTGAATTTTTTCAGTCATTGGCTGTTAAGCGTTCAAGAAAATCTATATCAGACTTAATGGATATACGTCCAGATTCTGCTACAGTAAGAAGAAATGGGGAATTGATTACCATATCTCCAGAAAATGTCTCCATTGGTGAGATTATTATTGTAAAGCCTGGTGAAAAAATTCCATTAGACGGTGTGGTATTGGATGGAGATTCTATGCTGGATACAAGCGCCTTAACAGGAGAATCAATTCCGAGAAGTGTTCATAAAGGAGACGAAGCACTTTCCGGTTGTATGAATCAGACGGGTGTTTTAACGATTAAGACAACGAAAGCATTTGGTGAATCTACTGCTTCAAAGATTATTGATCTTGTGGAGAATGCGTCCAGTAGAAAAGCACCAACAGAAAATTTCATTACTACATTTGCACGTTATTACACTCCTGTTGTTGTAATCTTAGCAGCTATTCTGGCAATTCTGCCACCGATCCTTCTTGGTGGAGGTTGGACAGAGTGGATTCGCAGAGGATTTGTTTTCCTTGTGGTATCTTGCCCATGTGCATTGGTCATTTCAATCCCGCTGACTTTCTTCGGAGGTATTGGTGCGGCATCTAAACGAGGTGTTCTTGTAAAAGGAAGTAATTATTTAGAGGCGCTTAATAATGTCAGCATTATTGTGTTCGATAAAACTGGAACACTTACAAAGGGTGTTTTCAATGTGACTGATATTCTGCCTGCAAATGGATTTTCAAAAGAACAGGTTCTGGAGTATGCGGTCCAGGCAGAGAGCTTTTCTAACCATCCTATTGCAAAATCCATTCTCTCTGCTTATGGAAAAGAAATTGACCAATCAGTTATCTCTGATTACAAGGAAATTTCCGGATATGGAATCAGTGCCATGGCAGGAAAGAAGAAAGTTTATGCCGGCAATACGAAACTTATGGATTCAGAGCATGTGGAGTACACAGCCTGTGAAAAAGTTGGTACAAAGGTTTATGTAGCAGTAGATGGTCAATATGCCGGATGCATTCTGATAACAGATGAAGTAAAGCCGGACAGCAAAAAAGCAATTTCTGATTTGAAACATATCGGTGTGGAAAAAACAGTCATGCTTACTGGTGATGATGAAAAAATCGGAAAGGCTGTTGCAGAAGAATTGCAGTTGGATGAATATTATGCACAGCTGCTTCCTGACCAAAAAGTGGAAAAGGTTGAGCTTTTAGATAGTAAAAAGAGACCGGGAAGCAAATTGGCTTTTGTTGGTGATGGTATCAATGACGCTCCTGTCCTTGCCCGTGCAGATGTTGGTATTGCAATGGGTGGGCTTGGTTCGGATGCGGCCATTGAAGCAGCAGATGTAGTTCTGATGACAGATGAACCGTCTAAGCTGGTGGACGCGATTGAAGTAGCAAAAGCGACAAAACAGATTGTCATGCAGAATATAGTGATTGCTCTTGGGATTAAGAGTGTGTTCCTGATTCTTGGCGCTCTTGGTATTGCGGGAATGTGGGAAGCTGTATTTGGTGATGTAGGCGTTACCATAATTGCTGTTTTGAACGCAATGAGAATTTTGAAAAAATAGGAAATGAGGTAGGAATGTGAAACGAAAACTGATTCTGTTAGTTGTTACGATTGTTTTTCTTGTAGGTTTTGGTGTCATTTTACATTCACCGCCTTCTATAATTGATGCAGTCACAGGAGCAACACCGAAGTCAAAAAAGGCGGCTCAAGCCTCCGCACAGTTGGAAGGCTCTTATGTTCTCGGTATTAATATGATGTCAGATGGTCTCGACAACGAGAACGCCCGGAATAAATTAAAAGAATTGGCACTGGACGATTCGGAAACAAATGAAACAGATCTCATGAAAACGGACATTAGTTTTCGGTTATATGTATCTGAGACGGATTATCCGCTTGTCAGTTATGCTAAGAAACTCTGTGACAGGTTGAAACAGGCCGGTTTTTCCGTAGATCTGAAAGAGTACAGTAACACAATGATGCTATCAAGAGTGATAAGTGGAAAGTATGATGTATTCCTGGCATCGGATGATTTTATTGACGTTACAACGCTAACACAGATGGACTATATGATCATGGACAGCGAAGAAATGAGGTGAGCGGGAATTTATGAGAAAATGGAATACGATTTTGTCTGTTTTAATGCTTCTCATTTTTATGATTCATGGAATCATGGGCAGCTTTATGCTGAACGGAGTTGGAAGTAGTGCAGGGAAACTTCTTGCATGGATTGGTGTTGGTATTCTTGTTGTGCATACGGTGATGGGTACCGTCCTGACAGTTCAGAGTTTACGGGCAGCGAAACAATCCGGAAAAATGTATCTGAAACAGAACGCCATATTCTGGGCGAGACGAGCCAGTGGGCTGGCAATACTGATCCTGCTGTTCTTCCATATTGGCTTGTTTGGAAAGGTGCAGAATGGGACATATATTTTGTTCCCTTTTACAACGGTAAAGATGGTAACTCAGCTTTTGTTCGTAGCGGCAATCTTTGTTCATATTTTTATCAATATACGCCCATTGCTCGTATCACTGGGAATCATTAGTTATAAAGAACGAAGGAGCGATATTTATTTGATCCTTTCGGTGCTTCTTCTTTTTATAGCGGGAGCGGTTATTTTATATTATATTGGGTGGCAATATCTATGAGTAAGACAATTATTATTATAGGTGCTGGACTGGCAGGACTTTCAGCGGCTTTGCAGGCAGCGGAAAATGGATGCAATGTAAAACTGGTTTCCTCCCTTCCGTCAGAGCGGGCACAGTCTGTTATGGCGGAGGGCGGTATCAACGCAGCTTTGAATACAAAAGATGAAAACGACAGTCCCGAAGAACATTTTACAGATACAATAAAGGCAGCATGTGGTCTGGCAGATCCAAATGCAGTTTGGGGAATGACACAGGCAGCACCGGAGCTGGTGCACTGGCTGCTAAAACTTGGAGTTAAATTTAACATGAGTGGCTATGATGATGTGGATCTGCGGAATTTTGGCGGGCAGAAAAAGAAACGGACTGCTTTTGCACAGAGCGATACCGGGAAGCAGATCATGACAGCTATGATAGACGCTGTTCGCAGGAAAGAAGCATCTGGTATGGTAGAACGGTTCAGCCATCATTCTTTCCTAACACTTCGTCTGTGTGGCAATATTTGTTGTGGCTGCGTAATCAGGGATGAATACAGTCAGGAGACTGTGGAATTACCGGGGGATGCGGTTATTGTTGCCACCGGTGGTATGCACGGATTGTTTGGAAATACAACGGGTTCGCTGAGCAATACAGGAGAAGTCACCGCAGAATTGTTCCGGCTTGGTGTTCCTCTGGCAAATGGCGAGATGATCCAGTACCATCCGACAACTGTGAAATGTGGTGGAAAACGCATGCTCATCAGCGAGGCGGCCAGAGGGGAAGGTGGCAGGTTGTTTGCCATGAAAGATGGAAAACAATGGTATTTCATGGAGGAAAAATACCCGGAGCTTGGAAATCTGATGCCACGAGATATTACCGCCAGAGAGATATGGAAGGTCAGCCATGAATCAGAGGTATTTCTTGACATGACGGAAATATCGGAGGAGATTATTTCAAATAAGCTATCTGGTCTGGCAGACGATTGTATGACCTATCTGCATAAAGATATACGAAAGGAACCGGTGTCTGTTTTACCGGGAATTCACTATTTTATGGGAGGCATTCTGGTGGATGAGCAGCACAGAACGCCGATTCAGAATCTTTACGCTGCCGGAGAATGCTGTGCCCAATATCATGGTGCCAACCGTCTTGGTGGAAATTCTCTGTTAGGAGCGTTATACGGAGGACGTGTTGCGGCAAAATCAGCATGTGAACAGGCAGATGTAGTAGATCTATCTTGTGCGACACAGATAGATTTTCCACCAACGTCTCAAATTTCAGAAATAAAGCAATTAAACAAAGTGATGCAGGATACTATGGGTGTTGTCAGAAATGAGAATACGTTGTTAAATGGGATTCAAACGGTACAAGCGCTGACAGGAAATCTTCCATTGCTTGGCATGGCAGTTCTAAAGAGTGCTCTTGCAAGAAAAGAAAGCCGTGGTGCACACTGGCGGGAGGATTATCCGAAGAACAATGACGATGATTACCTTAAAACAACGGTAGCCAGATTTGATGGAAAGCAGATACAGATTTCCTTTGTACCTGTTCCAGAAAGGCGGTGATTCACTTGGTATATAAAATAAGAATCAGGCGGCAGGAGAGTCAGAAATCAGACAGTTATTGGCAGGAATTTGAGTTTGACGGAAGCAAAAACAGCTCTGTTGCCAATGTTCTAAAGGAATTGAACAGTAGAACCCCTTTGAAAGATAATTCAGGGAATATAGTTACTCCCATCAGCTGGGAATGTAGCTGTATGGTGCGAAAATGTGGGGCTTGCGCCATGCTGATTAACGAACGTCCGAGGCTGGCATGCTCTACATTTCTACATACGTTAAAAGGTTCTACAATCACCTTGGAACCTTTAAGCAAATTTCCGCTTGTAAGAGATTTGATCGTTGATCGGTCAATTCTGTTTGAAAATTTGAAAAAACTGAACCTTTGGCTTGAAAGTGAAGCTTATATGAATCCGTGGACACATGAACCGAGATACCAGTCGGCACGCTGTCTGATGTGTGGCTGCTGCCTTGAAGTGTGTCCTAACTTCTCTGCAAATGGGACTTTCGCAGGCGCTGTTGCTGCAGTCAACGCATTTCGGATTCTGAATGAAGAACAGGAAAGCACTCATTTGAATGAGATTTCTGCTGAATATAAGAAGAAATATTTTGAGGGATGCGGGAAGTCGTTATCTTGTCATGATATTTGTCCGATTGGTCTGCCTGTGGAAGAACTGCTTGTAAGGTCGAATGCAGCGGCTGTTTGGGGCAAATAAAATGGATGATAAAAGCTATAATGAATGTATGAAGAGAATCAAAAACTTGATTCTCTTTTTTTAAAATACATACATTGACAAATATCTATGTATATATTATATTGAACATAGACAATGATCAATGTGAGGTGTCAATATGAATGCAATGGATGTGGCTTTGATATGCAAGGCTTTGGGCGATGCGAACCGGCTGGAAATTGTACAGATGCTGTCGGATGGAGAAAAGTGCGGGTGTAAACTTTTGGAAAGATTTGAAATTACCCAGCCAACTTTATCCCATCATATGAAGATACTGGTAGGATGCGGCCTTGTGAATGATCGTAAGGAAGGAAAATGGCATCACTATTCTTTGAATTGTGAGACATTGATGAATTACAAACACTTTATAGAATCCCTTACTTGCCTTGGATGCGGTGACGGGGATTGTTGTAAATAATTTAAGGAGAGCAGATATCATGAAAAAAGAATCAAATTCAGGAATTAGTTTTTTCCAGCGTTACCTGACTGTAACCTGCCAAACATCAATCTGGGGCAGTTGCAGATAATTCTCGCAGCAGCGGGCTTACTTTCTGTATTAGCAACGGTTGGGATTGTATTCTGCAAATATTGTTCTCATCGTATCAAATCTCCTTATCGTTAAATCAATCATTTGTTGCAAAAATCAGAAGCATTTCAATCAGTTCACCATGTCACTTTTATTTTGTGTTATACTGTTTTATAGGATTTTCTTGCCCTTGTATTTGCCCTTATCAGAGTTCGTAAACACTGGTGGGACAATATAACACAAGGGAAACAATAAGGGAAAGCTCACCAGTGATAAATTCAGTGTTTTCAAGGGTTTGCGGAGAATTTAATAACAAAATATAACAGTTATTAAATCTCTTAAAACAGGTGAAATCTCAATCGGAATTTGGAGAATTAGACGTTATGAGGAGCGTAAAAATATGAATGCTGACTTCAGAATAGACGGAAAAGTAATAGAAACAAAAAGGCTCATTCTTAGATCATTCAAACAAACAGATTTGGAGGATTTCTATGAGTATGCATCTGTCGAAGGTGTTGGGGAGATGGCAGGATGGAAACATCATGAAAATATTGCTGAATCTCAAAGTATTATGAATTCCTTTATCAGTGAGGATAAAGTATTTGCAATCTGCTTAAAGAAAAACAATAAAGTAATCGGTACTGTTGGCATAGAAAAATATGGGTTAGAAGATGCTTTGACAGAATTCAAGGATTATTACGGCAGAGAATTAGGATATGTTTTGAGTAAAGATTATTGGGGAAAAGGACTTATGCCCGAAGCCGTAAATGCAGTTAAAGATTATTTATTTGGCGAATTGGATTATGATTTTCTGATTTGTGGTTACTATGATTTCAATGAACAATCAAAACGAGTTCAGACAAAATGTGGCTTCAAACCATATCGTTCATTGGTCATGACAACGCAAATGGAGACAAAAGAACAAGGTACATTGATGTTGTTGCTGAATTCCAAGAAGAATATTAAATTAGTTTTTTCACATCCGGAAACCTTAATCTCCGAAAATTGGTAAATTCAAGTTTGGAGAATTGAGAAAATCGGGATTGACCGAACTGAAGGTGAAGAATGCTTCTTGTCTAAAGGGCAAGAAGATGGGGATTAGAAAGTGTTTTTTACAAGGAGGTGATTAGGTGAATGATCAATTCATACAAGGAGTAATATTTGATTGGGATAAAATTGATAAGGATAGTTATCTGAAGGGAATCAGGGCTTTTAAGGGAGTTGAAAAACTTGATTTTAACAAACCAATTACTTTTTTTGTAGGGGAAAATGGCAGCGGTAAATCAACTTTATTGGAAGCACTTGCCGTAGCACATGGTTTTAATCCTGAGGGTGGAACGAAGAATTATGTTTTTTCTACGCATGATACACATTCAGAGTTGTGTGATGCGATAAGAATTGCCAAAGGCTATCGGAAGGAAAAGTGGGGATATTTTCTTAGGGCAGAAAGCTTTTATAATGTTGCAACGCAGGAAGAAGAATATGCAGATATTACACATCCTTCCGCTAAATATCATGAAAAATCACATGGAGAGAGTTTTCTCGCATTAGCACAGAATAATATGAATCCAAATGGCTTGTATCTTTTTGACGAGCCGGAAGCTGCATTATCGCCGCAGAGACAGCTTACATTGTTGATGCAAATATACAGATGTGCAAAAGAGGGAGCACAGTTTATTATAGTTACGCATTCGCCAATTTTGTTAGGAATACCAGATGCAGATATCTATTGTTTTGATAATGGACGCATACATCTGTGCGAATATGAGGATACAGAGAGTTACCAGGTAACAGAAATGTTTATAAATAATAGGCAGATGCTGTTGGATAGATTACTAACAGATTAGATAATAAAGAAATCGATTAATTCCAGTTTGATGGAGAAAGCAAAAATCAGTCATGCCCTTTATCATATAGTTTCTGTATATTTTTTGGAAGTTTGTCAGGCAACATGGCATTTATAGCATCTTCGTTACCATCTTTCATTGCTGTTTCGTAATACCAGCACTTGAATTTTAAGAGGGAGAGAGTTTTTTGAAGTTCCTGAATTTCAGTTTCAACAGCTGATTTTCTGGTTTCAAATAATTTTATTTTTTGGCCATTTTTTATTAAACTCTGCTCTATTATTATAAGCTTTTTCTTTTTTAGTTTCTGTATTATGCTTAAGAATGACGAACATTAAAACAAATTTAGAATTTCAATTACATATTATAATAGTGATACCACATCAGGCAGAACTCATTATGGGTTCTGCCTTTTTCATGCCATTTTATAGGAAAGGAAGGGTGAGCTATTTGGAGAAAATTATTCTGATTATTCTCGATGCTATTGGAGCAGTTGTGGAGCAGGTTTTTAAACAGAATGAAGAAAAGTAAAATTCAAAAATGAAAGAAGAGGAGGATTCACGATGGCAGCAAATGTAGAAACGATGTTTTACACAAGAGAGAAACCGTGGCACGGATTGGGAACCATGGTGGCAGAGGCACCGGAGGCCCGGGAAGCTTTGAGACTGGCCGGGCTGGACTGGATGGTATTGCAGGAACCAGCGTATACGGAAAAGAACGAGCTGATTACAGGCTACCGGGTCAATGTAAGAGATCGTGACAGAAAAATTCTGGGAGTGGTCACAGATCGTTACAAGGTAGTGCAGAATGAAGAAGCTTTTGCTTTTACAGATACGCTTCTGGGAGAGGGAGTTCGTTACGAGACTGCGGGATCTTTGCAGGAAGGAAAGCGGGTCTGGCTTCTGGCAAGGATGCCACAGGAGTTCATTATTCTGGGAGAAAGAATCACGCCGTATCTGGTTTTTTCCAATGCCCATGATGGTTCTGGCGCTGTGAAAACGGCGCTGACACCGATCCGGGTAGTCTGCAACAATACGCTGAATCTGGCATTGAAGACAGCGAAGCGTTCCTGGTCTATGATTCATACGGGGAATATCAATGAGAAAATCGAGGAAGCGAAAAATACTCTGTTTCTGGCGGATGCCTACATGACTGCCCTGGGTAATGAATTTGAGAGCCTGCGCCAGAAGAAAATGACAGAGAAACAGGTGATGGATTACATAGAACTTCTGCTTCCGATCGAAGAAAAGGCTACCTTACAGCAGAGAAGGGGGATTGAAAAATTGAGAGAGGATATGAAGCTTCGCTATTTTGATGCGCCGGATTTGAAAGAGCTCGGAAACAATGCTTATCGTTTTGTCAATGCGGTATCAGACTTCGCTACCCATGCAGAGCCGAGGAGAAAGACGGCAAACTACAGAGAAAACATGTTTGCAAAGACGGCGGACGGGAATCCGCTGATTGACAAAGCATATCAGCTGGTAACAGCAGCTTAAAAAAAGGGGAAAATATTATGGGATATAAGAAGATTCCGACAAAGGATTTAACAAGACTGGAATGGCTGGAATTGCGTAGAGAAGGCATTGGGGGCTCCGATGCCTCTGTTGTTATGGGAGAAAATCCTTATCGCTCCATTCTTCAGCTTTGGGAAGAGAAAACCGGAAGAAAAGAGATCACCGATGAAGGGAACGAATACACCTATTGGGGAACGTTGATGGAGGATGTGATCCGGCATGAGTTTATGAAGAGAACCGGACTGAAAGTACGGCAGAACGATTACGTTGCCTGATTTCCTTGTGGAAGAATTAAAAGAGTATGCAGGCAAGTTATACGGGCTTATGGCGAAAGATCGTTTGTTCCAGAATACGACAAAAGCTTATTGGGAACATGAGATACAGAGAGGAATTGAGTCATCTGGAGTAAAGAAAATCAGGTTACATGATTTGAGGCATTCACATGCCAGTTTGTTAATTTCAAAGTTGGGAGCACAGCCTAATTTGGTAGCGGATAGACTGGGCCATGAAAAGATTCAGACAACATTATCTACATATTCTCATTTATATCCAGATCAGTCAAGGAAACTGGTAGATCAGCTGGAAAAGCTAGTTGACTCAAATGAAAATTAGGGGAAAGGAACAGGAAAAATATGCCAGGACAACATAGTAATCCAACTATAGCATTTCGCCCTACGCGGTGGGAGCAGACAATGATTGAAGAACGGGTGAAAGCCAGTGGCTTGTATAAGAAAGACTTTATTGCAAGAAGCTGCATATATTCTAATATTGTTGTGGTAGGAACGAAGCAACGCGTGCAATACCTTGTAGAAGAGCTGCGAGAAACACAGATAGTTATGGAAGAGATCACCGGGCAGATTTTGTCTGGTGATTTTTCTATGTCAGGAGAGAACTACAAGGAGTTTAAAGAGGATTATTTGGCTTTTATGATTACAATGGTGGATATTTTGAATGGTGCTGCCTATTTATTTGATAAGAAACCAAATTCCAATAATAGGCATTGGAAAGAGCAGAAAGAAATTCAGGAGTATTGCAAGGCAATCGGTAAAGATGTTAGTGGGAAAGTTAAACAAGGCGAGAAGGGAGGTAGTGAACAAAAATGTAGTTGAACAAACCCACTATAATAGATATAATATAGAAAAGAAGGTGAAAAAATGCAGGTATTAAATCTGGAAGAAAAGAATACAGAGCGTATGGAGGCTATTAACAAATTTACGTTAATGGATGATACCTTTATGACGCAGGTTTTTTCGGGCGATTTAGAATGTACAGAAGAACTTTTGAAAATAATATTAAAGAGAAATGATTTATCTGTGACAAAATCGGTTACACAGTTGACAATAGGAAATTTGTTTGGACGATCAGTGAGGCTTGATATTTATGCTAATGATGCTACAGGAAAACAGTATGATATTGAGGTCCAGCAGGACGATAATGGGGCTGTTCCCGAACGAGCCAGACTTAACAGTGCATTATTTGATTCAAGGCTTACCACATCAGGAGAAAAATATAAAGAAATGCCGGAGACATACATTATCTTTATTACATCTAATGATGTTTTAAAGGGAGGACTTCCGGTATATACAATAGAAAGAACCATACAGGAGACGGGGAAACTGTTTGGAGACAAAGAGCATATTGTTTATGTCAATGGTTCTTATAGAGGAAACGATGAAGTTGGATGGCTGATGCATGATTTTAACTGTAAAGATTATCGTGAGATGCACAATCCTAAGATTGCAGAGAGAGTCAGATATTTTAAGGAAGAACCGAAAGGAGTGACTGAAATGTGTGAAACGATGCAGAAGATTGTAGACAGAGAGCGTGATGACGCAGATATTAAGGCAAGAATGGATGTAGCACTAAACTTATGGTCAGAGGGTGAGCATGATCTGGATAAGATTTCGAGAACCACAAAGTTATCAATAGAACAAGTGAGAAGAGCAATAACGGCCGCTTAGCTTGCTCAGAACTCAAATAGGAAGGTGTGATACTATATATGGTAGCAACGGAATCAGTAACTATTAAAGTTCCAGTAGGAATGTCAAAATATCTGGTGACTGTGAATCCGGAAACGGAGTTTACCCGAAATGCTCTGTTGTTGTATCCATATATATTGAATCAGACAATCTCGCATGGTCGGGCAGCAGAAATTCTGGGAATCAGAAAGACAGAATTGATTGATCTGTATGATAGATTGGGATATTCTTATTTTGATATGACGTTGGATGACTTGGATGATGAATTAAATATTTTTAGAGAACTTAAAAAGGAGGTCATCTCAGACAGGGATTAGAATTAGGTGAACAATAGGCAGCTGCCTATGAGGAACGGAAACCGACATTTGATGAGGTTTGCGAATGTGTTGACGGCTTGCAGCGTGCCGGACGGCATATCGGACAGCGACATTATCAGATGCTGAGAAGCAGATTGAAAGACTGAAAATCTCTGGTTCTATAGCAGTACTCTGGTTCTAAAATGGTTCTAAAAGGTTTAAAAACTGGATGGAGGATAGGAAAAAATGAAAAATAGTAGTAAATTTCCCCCTTGTAGAAGCTTTATTTTACTACCTGCAACCGTAAATGGAGTTGAGTTCGAGTAGCGGACTAAATTGCGAAAAAGCCCATAAATAAAGGTTTTGCGGGCTGTCTGGATGTTCCGGTGGAGTGCAAATGGAGTTAAAAAATCTTTTTTTTCTTTGTTTTCTTTCCGGAGTTATCTGAGATTTTCGCAAAAGTAACTATGCTCAGAAAATATAATTAGTGTGAATATGAAGAACAGTTTGTTTTGATGGAAATATTTTCCGTCAGGGCAGACTGTTTTTTTATACCCTTTTTCAATGATATTAACTCCATGGTTCAGCGATAACACATATGGAAACTGTAAAATTAAAATAATTTGCTAAATTTCGGAAAATGATGTCCGATTTTACATCTGCCAGTACAGAGTATACCGTATGAAGATGGAAGCAATGAATCATCAGGGAACATCAGGAGGTATCAGTGCGAAAGATATTGGAAAGAACGGAAATGACAGTGCAAGGCAGGTGTATCGCTATATTCGGCTCACGTATCTGATGAATGACCTATTAAACGCAGTAGACCGTGATGTGATTGGATTGCAGGTAGGTGTAGAGCTTTCAAAGGATGTTTCCCAGCCACGCTGACGCTTCCTTTCCCGGAAGTAGTCAACGGCTTCATGGTACAGTACCAGCTTGCAAAAATGGTCAAACTGGCAGCGCCTCCCGTAATCATCAGGGGTAACTTTCATCTTCTCACCCCCTTTCCGTGGGGAGTGAGCAGGATGATCCTGTCCGTTGTCAGGGGCCTATGCTGGCCCTGGTCTGCTGACCGCCTCCTTTTCCATCTGATTTTTTGCCGGAAATGACAATCCGCGAAAATCGACAAAAATCGCCCGGCAGGTCGTAAACCTACCGGGCGACGATTTGAAGCGTTTTGTTGTTTTCTTACATGGTATAGTTCATACTCATAGCCGGAATATTCCCGTGGCGGGGCAAGGCTTTTTTTAAGCGGTAGAAGTGGATTAGATTATAATGATAGTAAAACAGCATGGCGGCGTCCTCCCGTGGGCCGCCATGCCTTTAACTGCTGGGAATGACAGAAAGAAAGCAGCGGCCTTGATTTTTCAAAACCGCCACCAGTGAATATAAATTAAGCGTGAAAATGGGTCTGCCCAGCAGCGTTTTTTTTCTTTTCTGCCGCTGGGCAGATGTTTTTTCTTTAGATACATGATAAGAGGAATTTTTGAAGATTCCATAAAGATTTGAAAAATGGACGGACATAAAAGACGTCCATTACACTATCGGAAAATCAGCAAGGAAGTTTCATAGTAACCTTTGCGCCGCCGGTTTCTTTTGAATTTTCTAAAATAAGCTGACCATTATGTTGTTCCATAATCGAATTTGTAATATATAGACCCATACCAAAGTGTAACTTTGAATTGCGGCTTTGATCGCCCATATAGAACCGTTCCTGTGCGTGGCATAATGCCTCTTTAGAAAACCCCGTTCCCTCGTCTGTGACTGAAATTTCCACGAAACCGTTGTTACTCTGAACATCCACATAAAGCGTTCCGCCTTGCGGGGAGTAGTCCAGCCCATTACTGATAACATTCATAATAGCACGTTCTATCAGCACCCTATCAAATTTCAGCATTTGAGGGAGTGAAACAGTATTCATTTGCAGCCGGATTTCTTTTGTCCGGCATAGTGATTCCATATAACCGAACAAGTGCTGCATGAACGCTGGCAAGTCTATACTTTCAATATGGAGCTGATAACCAACCGCCGCCCGTGATATATCAATCAGGGTTTGAATATATGACTGCATCTGGCCGGAGCTTTCCACGACGTAACCAGCGTATAATCGTTGCTCATCATCAAGATTTGTTTCTGTGAGTAAATCAGCATTTCCTTGAATAACCGTCAGAGGCGTTTTCAAATCATGGGCAAGCGCGGCGATTTGCTCTTTCTGTGTCTGTTCGGTTTTCCATTGCCGTTCTAACGAAATTTTCAGATTATCTTTCATATCTGAAAAAGATGCAAGGACATCTTCAAACTCTTTGATTTTGGCGTGTCTTACTTCAAAATCAAGGTTTTGCTTTGAAACCTCCGCAGTTGCTTCAAAAAGCGGGGTCAGTTGTGTACGCAGGTTCTTAGCAAATCTGGCGGTCAGTATGATAATGACCAGCAGCGAATTTACAGCCATCAGGATAAACGCAAGCGTGTCAGGAGATGGAAAATATTCCGGTAGCCATGACACTGTAAATTGAGAACCAATATAATACCTTAAAACGCAGAATTCGTTTTCCCGGACAACAAGTGCAAACTGCCTCCCCGTAGCATATTCAATATATTCTCCCTTTGCGTACAGCAGGGCAATTTCTTTTTCATCATCGTCCATATTGCTGTAAAGCTCATTAAAGTTCTTGTCCAGAATTAAGTAGCCGCATCCCTGTGGAATCACAACCTTTGTAATATCCGGGGCAATCGTCAGCGTTGGAATGATCTCTTTTACCTGCAATTCACTTAGATTTGCTCTTGTAGCTAATCCAGCATTTACAGCAAGTCCCTCCAAACCAGAAGGGACAATAATTGCCGCGACCAGCATGACAATGAGGGAGATAGCAAACTGGCGAAACAATATTTTCAATGTAGGTTTCTTTTTCACTCCCATTTATATCCTATCCCCCATATGGTGCTGATCGGACTTATTTTGAAATGCTCCAATTTCGCACGAATATTTTTTATATGCGTTGAGATCGTAGAGTTATCGCCTATTCCATCAAACCCGAAAACGGCTTCATAGATTTGTTCTTTTGTAAAAACCTGTCCCCGGTTTTTCGCAAGGTATTCACAGATTGAATACTCGCTTTTGGTAAGGGGAACCGGCTGTTCTGAAACATACAGTACCTTTGCGGAAAGGTCAAATCTTATATCAGGCTCAAATGAAAGTGTGCTGTGATGCTCCCTTTTTTCTCTGCGTAAATGTGCCGCGACACGGGCGCGAAGCTCCTGAATACGAAAAGGTTTCGTAATATAATCATCCGCACCGATGCCCAATCCAAACAATATATCTTCCTCTAATGTCTTTGCGGTCAGAAAGAGAATCGGGCAGTCTACCATATTCCTGATCTGTTTGCAAAACTCAAACCCGTCTGTGCCAGGCATCATCACATCCAAAAGAATGAGGTCATAGAAATGCAGCTTTTTGATGTCTACATCATCCGCATTTTGACAGACTGTTATCAAATATCCATCTTTCCCCAAACTGTTCTTAATCAATTCCAAGATAGAAACTTCATCGTCAACTACAAGTAAGTGGGTCAAAAAATCACCTCCCGCCCCATTATACCACATTGTCGAGGTTACTCATCATTATTTTTAATGTCAGCTTTCCGATATTCATTGTTGATATTTACAGCTACGGTATTGCTTATATCCACATCCACAATACTGTAAACGTAGCCGAAACTGAAATCTTCCCCCGCCACATTTTTGAAGCGTTTCGATACCTGCCCGATTTCTTCTTGCAGTTCTGACATTTCAAGACATTCATCCGTTATGGTATATGTCAGGCCGTTATATGAAATTTCATCATAGTTTGCGGCGTTCAGCTCATAATACGGCAGAGATTCATTTAACGCCTTATTTTTATCGGCGGTATCGCGGAGCGCACCGCAGGCCGATAAGCATATAAGACTTACAAGCACAATTACCACGGCAAACAGGCACTTTTTATTCACTGTTTTTACTTCCTTCCCAACCATGAAACCAAACCAAACTGGCAATCAACAGACAAACAGTGCAGCATACAGAAATAATCATACCGCTGAAAAAATCGGTTTTTACCTGTGCATACAGTTGGGGGCTATCCCATGAAAGCACAGTGTAATCCATAGCACGAACGCCCCAGGCCCAGGGAATATATTTCCATGTAGCGTCACCAAGCCCTGTTATCATAAGGGCAGCTATTAAACTCCCTGCAATTCCCAATCCCATAGATGCACCTTTTCCGAAGCTCATTCCCACAAACAAATGAATCATGTAAATGGGAAGCATGGTAATCAACAATAGAATCCCTGCTTTCAGGTAAAGGCTTGCCGGAGCATCCCTATATAGTGCAGCGAATGTTCCTAACGCTAAAAATGTTGCGCCAAAAGCACAGATCATCAGAAAACCAAGTTTACCAATATACGTTGCCATGCGAGATGGGATTGTTCCCAACAAAAGCTGATAATGCCCGGCCTGATTTTCGATCTGAACAACCAGGCCCACAATAATGCCGATCAGAAACGGGAACGCAACGGCCAGCACTTCCAGATAGGCACTGATTTTGGTTGCCAGTTCCCATCTGGATATATGATAGTAACCCGCAAAAATCGCCGCACATATAATCGGAATCATGATGTGCATATAGAGCAAAATGCTATGTTTACACTTCTGATATTCTGCTTTCCAGCAGCGAACCACAGATACCATAGTTACCCCACCTCCTTTTTTTCAAACCATCTTGCAGTTAAAAATGACAGCGCCGCAAACCAGGCCAGCGAAATGACCAATACAAGTATAATCATCCAAAATCCCATTGCCGTACTCTGATCTGCAACCGGCTCACCATTAGGCAAAATACCTAACACGGAAATCATAAGATGCGGCACCCAGCTATACGGGCAGATCATCCACAAAGAGGTTGTAGCCGTGAAAATTCCTAAAATGCTTCCAAGTCCGGCATTAAGAATAACCGTGACAAAGATACCAACTTTTTTTGATAACCATAAGCACAGTGGAACTTCCCATAGGCTTGCAATGACAATACAAGCTGTTCCGGCCGCAGCCTGCCAAATTCCGATTGTCAGGGGAATTTCGTTGATAACTAATATTGCAAAACCGCCCAACAGATTTAGCGCCAGGAAAATGAAATTCCCCACACAGGAGTAAATACCGGCCACTCCAATTTTTGCTTTCCAGACTTTGTTCTGCGAAACAGGCAATGAAGCAACGGCACGATATTTTAGTTTGCCATTATCCCGCTGTTCAATCAAGGCACAGGTGAGCGTAAGGAATCCAGGATAAAGCAGGATATACCACCAATTATAAGAATTGAGCTGGAACCAAAGAGGGGCAAAAAAGTTCATAAGCGCAGTTACAAACGGGGCCAGAACGATCAGCGTTTTTGTGAAAGTTCTCTTATGCTTTAGGTTCTCTGCCTGAATATATGCCATCTCCATTTAATATCCCTCCTTACCATTTCTGCGAATAACATCCATAAAGAGTTGTTCCAAATCTTCACCGGCGCGAAGCTCTCTCTCATATCCAAGGACGCCGCCAGCAATGATACCCACATGATCTGCAATCTGCTGGACTTCTGACAGAATATGGCTGGACAAAATAACTGTAATCCCTTTGCAGGGAAAAGAGAGAATTAACTCTCGAAGTTCCTCAATCCCTAAAGGGTCAAGGCCGTTAGTCGGTTCATCCAGAATCAAAAGCTGGGGACTGTTCAGCAATGCAATAGCAATACCAAGCCGCTGCTTCATACCAAGAGAAAACTGCCCAGCCCGTTTCTTGCCGGTATTCGTGAGCTGGACAATTTGCAATACCTCGTTAATTCGTGCATCGTCCAGGCCGAGCAATGTAGTTCTGACTTTGAGATTTTCGTATGCAGTCAGATTTTCGTAAAGCGGGGGCATCTCAATCAAAGCACCGATATGCTCCAGATCATTCCGCTTCCACGGGTGGCCGTCAAACTCGATGCTTCCCGATGTGGGGCGCAAAATGCCGGTGAGCATTTTTAAGATCGTGGATTTGCCAGCCCCATTCGGCCCCAGCAGACCATAAACCGAGTTGCGCCGGATGTTCAGTGACACATTGTTTACCGCCATTTGCCCCTTGAAATTTTTGCAGAGGTCAGTCGTTTTCAAAATCATATCCATATAATCAAGTCCTTTCTTTGATTGTACGGATAGCATACCAGGCAATTTTGAAGATTTCATAAAGATTCCCGGAAACAGAATATGAACAATACACCGTAACCGTGGAGCATATCGCAACAAAGCACCAACCTACGCATTTAGGGCCTTAAAAAGCCCTATATTTCAAGGTTTTTCCCGCATAGTCGGCGGGGTATGTGAGTGTTTTATCCTATCCCCGCCATAGTGCCGCTCTAAATGCGTAGAATTTACCAGCAGAAAATCGCCGGTTTCTCTGGCTCCATACTCCCAGATATGGTATCAATGAAAAACTAATTTCCATCTTTAGCCCTTTGTGTTCTTATGTTGAAAAGCGAATCGGACAAGGACTGAAAAGCTTATGCAGATTGAACATTCCGCAATGTTATAATAACTTTAAGGCATAGAAAAAACCAAAAAAATCAATATAATAGGGCATATAGACAAAATGTATTAAAAAATTTTTCGTACATTCTTCTGAGTTGAACAGACGATAGAAAGACAGTATTCATGAGTATGCAGGTAAAGCAAAATGTAAATGAAAAAGTACAGGAGGAGAGAATAATGCAGAAAAAATATGCAGATTTTAAGCTTGGGGTACCGGATTATGTAACAGTGGAAACAGAAGAGGAGAGACTTGTGTGCCAGGGAGGACAGACGACAGTAGCTGCCGGTGCAACTACTGTGGAATTTCAGGACGCAGGTGAACATGAGGATATATTTGTCACATCCGAGGATGCAGTGAGATGTGTGAAGCTGAGATGGAACTATAAGATCCCGAAATCAGCCAGATTTCTGGGAGATGCCTGGGAACGTACCTATGGTGATGCGGAATGGCATGGAATGAGCGGAAACCGTTATCTGCCATGGTATTTTCTGGCGAAGCTTTCTGAGAAGGTTCTCTGCTTTGGCGTAAAGGTCCGTCCTTCTGCTATGTGCTGCTGGCAGGTGGATACCAAAGGAATTACTTTGTTTCTGGATGTTCGCTGCGGAAATACAGGAGTACAGCTGAAAGGAAGAAAGCTGTGTGCCGCACAGATCGTCTGCATGGAAGCAGAAGGAGCAGATACTTTTGAAACTGCACAGAAATTCTGTGAAAAAATGTGTACAGATCCGATCTTCCCGGAGTTTCCGGTATATGGAAGCAATAACTGGTACTATGCTTACGGTGACAGCTCCGAAGAGGAGATCTTAAGTGATACCGATTATATCCTGAAACTGACCGAAGGTGTAAAAAATCCTCCGTTCATGGTCATTGATGACTGCTGGCAGGAGCATCACCGCCTGGATGAATACAACGGTGGACCATGGACAAAAGGCAATGACAGATTTCCGGATATGAAAGGTCTTGCAGACAAGCTGGAGAAAAAAGGTGTCCGCCCGGGTATCTGGGTCCGTCTGCTTCTTAATGAAGATGAGAATATCCCGGATGAGTGGAGGATTTCCTATAATGGCTGTCTCGACCCGTCCCACCAGGATGCACTGGAATATATCCGTAAAGATATCGAGAGGATCTGTGATTGGGGATACACGCTGATCAAGCATGATTTTTCTACCTTTGATCTCTTTGGAAAATGGGGATTTGAGGCGAATTTAAGAGACAATTCCATGGAGAAATGGCATTTTTATGATCAGACCAAAACCAGCGCAGAAATCGTAAAAATGCTTTATCAGGAGATTTATGATGCTTCCCGGAGCAACAACGCAGTGATCATCGGCTGCAATACCATCGGACATCTCGGCGCAGGCCTGATGCATCTGAACCGGACCGGTGACGATACCAGCGGACGTATCTGGGAGCGTACCAGACGAATGGGCGTAAATACGCTGGCATTCCGTCTTCCACAGCACAATACGTTTTACCATATTGATGCAGACTGTGTCGGTATTTTCGGAATGATCCCATGGGAGAAAAATCGTCAGTGGGCAGACGTTCTTGCAAAGAGCGGTACACCACTGTTTGTATCCGCAAAACCTGGAGTTTTGAATCCGGAGGAATTTGAGGAGCTGCACCAGATCATGCTGCGTGCATCAGAACAGAAAGAGCATTTTGTTCCGCTTGACTGGGAAGAAATCAACTGCCCGGAGGTATGGGGAGAAAACGGCGAAACTATCACTTATGACTGGTTTGACAATGAAGGTCCGACCATGGATGCTGCGGTGGAATACTATAATGCCAAGGTAGTTGTTCCGTAAATCAGGAAAAGTGATTCAGCAATCCAGAAGATCCTCGGCATGATGATATTTTTCCCGGTATTCCCGTGGCGTCATGCCGGTTTCTTTTTTGAAGGCACGGGAGAAGGCAAATGGATTTTGATATCCGCAGGAGAACGCCACGCTGGAGACAGGGATATCCGTGACGGTCAGAAGCTCCCGGGCGTTGATGATCTTGGCTGAAGTCAGGAATGCTTGGGGTGTGGTTCCAAGATATTTTTTAAAAAGTCCGTAAAGGTGGCTGCGGCTGATATGGAGATAGTCAGCAACATCTGTCACAGTGATATTCTGCAGCGGACTCTTTTTGATGTAATCAACAGCCTGTGTGATGTAAAAATTCTCGTTGGATTCCATGGTGGTGTAGGAAGCATGAAATTCTTCCTCCAGCAGGGCAATGATCCGGTAAAGACCGCTCTGGATATAGGCATCACCGGAAGGCGTCAGTTGTGGATGAGCCATCATTTCAAGAATAGTTTCCTGATATGGAAGAACTGAATTCAGCTGCTGGACCGGAGTTTCTTCAGTAAGATGACAGTGTTCACAAAGTATGGGAGCATTTTCTCCATTGAAACAGATCCAGATATAAGTCCAGGGATCAGAAGGCTCTGCTTTGTAGAGAGAGCTGGTCACAGGAGGAATGAAAAAGCACTGTCCGGATTTCAAGGTATATTTCCGGTTGTTCATATAGAAATATCCCTGTCCGCTCAGCACAAAATGGATGGTGTAATATCGCCGGACACCAGGGCCGTAGGACTGTTCCGGTGTACATTTTTCCCAGCCGCAGGAAATAAGATGAAGTTCTTTTGATGAAGTCTGGCGGTTCATGACCTGCTTGTTTTTCATGAGAGTTTTCTGCCTTTCGATATATGGTTATTATAAGTAATATCAGTTTAAAATATTTGATCTGAGGTGTAAAGAACAAAGATGAACTGATAGGACAAAAGACAGTTACCGTGCAATAAACGTGCGGCAGCTGTTTTTTATATCCTGGCGTTGTCTTGACACTTGTAAAAGAAAAAGGTTTACCGCCAGGAAAAATATCGTTATAATAGGAGAAACGCAGTTTTTCTGCGGCAAAAATATAACGGTCCGGGAGATATCTGTGTCAGAAATTATACAGGTCATAAGATGATATCTAAAAACAAGAAAACAAAGAAAGAACCAATATCATTAGGAAATGAAGAATAATACAACCAACCTTGTGCCCACTGGGCACGAAGTTGGCACAGTCACTACGGTGTCAGGAGAAATCCTGACATCTTTTTTTATGTCTTTTTACACCTCAAAAAAATAATTTATAAAAATTTCTAAAATCATGTCCGATTTTGTCGCTCCCAATACAGAGTATATGGAAGGCAAATTGAAAATCCTCTGATTTCCAAAAATCACAAACGTAAAAGAGGTTCAGACAGTTCTTCCGATTGCACCTTGACAATTGAAGGAGCTGATACATCTTGAGGAACATGCTTACCGGAGATAATCCGGCTCGTGCAGGCGAAGACTCCTATGGGAAGAGCGAAGCAATAATGATACCACCGAAAGGTATAGGACCTCTGCTGAAACAGAGACTGTGGCTGTATTTTTGCAGTCGGGTTATCTGGAATGATAACGATCAGATGTATATGTACAGACAAAGCCCAAATGCGAATACTTAGATTTTCTTATTTATTTTACAGGAGAAATCCTGTAGCAAGTGGGGAATGGTTCGACTCCATTCCTCATTTTTTCGTGCAGAAAATGCACAGATTATTATCCTGTTTGAAATACCAGGGAAGGGTGTTGCAGGAAGAAAGGGAGGACAAAAAGAATGAATACGATTGTTTTAATGGGTAGACTTGCCAGAGATCCAGAAACTAAGCTGGCATCTACGCAAAAGGGACAAACCAAAGTATCTAGGTTTCCACTGGTAGTAAAAAGAAATCGCACAAGCAAAGCATTTGTAGTGATGATCACAGCTTATGGAAATAATGCAGAATTTGTGGAGAAATATCTTGAAAAAGGAATTAAGATTGCTCTTTCCGGAGAGTTAGTAATCTCTCAGATCAAAGTTGAACAGACTGGAACTGCATCCTATTATACCGAAGTCATTATGGATGATGGCAACTATATTGAAAATGATAAGATTTCAGTTTGTGTTGATGCTGTTCAGGTGGGGGACAATCTGCAGCTGCTTGGTCAGAATAATGTGCCGGAAGAATGGACTGATGCAGTTGGAACTGATGGAAATTTAGAAAATAATACGCTGTCTTATATTAAGTCCGGTAATGGCATTGATTCAGTGGATGAGATTGTAAAAACAGAAAGTGTGAAACAAAAGCTCGTCTATGCGACAGTTACTTATACCAATAAGTCAGATGAAGAAATTAACCATATGCTTTATATTGGTACATTGCTGTTGATGGACCATGAAGATAGAGCATATCAAATTTACGATCCGACAGAACAGTCCGGAGATGACTACGATCGTGTTATATGGGATGGAGTTGCACGTACAGCTGAAATGACATACAACAGTATATCAGAGGATTATGGAGATGGAGGAAACTATATTTCTTCATTAAAACCTGGTGAGAGTATACAGGTGAATATGGCATGGATCGTAAATGAGAATGACTTGAATAATATGTATCTGAATCTTAACGGTGATGGAGCGGCATATGAGTTTTCAGATTCAATGTTAAAAACAGGACTGGTGGACATATATCAGTAATGAAAATCTTATTATAGAGAAGAGGCTGTCCGTAGTGGGCAGCTTCTTTTAGGTAGAAAAAGCATAGTTTGAATAAAGCTGTAAAAGTTCACGTTGAATTTTACAGCTTTTTGTGTATAATATAAGTAGCAGAAACAATATAAAATCAAGGAAGGAGCTGAAAGAATATGGCAAGTATTTTACCAGTATCTGATTTGAGAAATTATAACGAAGTCCTGAAGAACTGCCACAAAGGCGAGCCGGTATATCTTACTAAGAATGGTAGAGGACGTTTTGTGGTTATGGATTTTGAAGATTATGAACGTGATCGTGCGGAAAAGAAGCTTTTGATGAAGCTGCAGGAAGCCGAAGAAGCAGTGAAAGACGGCGAAGGATGGCTGGATTTGGATGAACTGAAGGCACTTGTGGGGGAATAAGATGTTAAAATTGCGGATTAACCCGATTGTTGCAAAGGATCTGAAGAATATTCGGGATTACATTGCTGAAGACAACGAGGAATATGCGGCAAAGACCATAAAGGAAATTTACGGGAAATTTGAGAATCTTCAGATGTTTCCGGGAATGGGATCAGATCTTTCCAAACGTGTTAGCTTTCGGACATATTATAAATATGCGATATGGGAAGATTATGTGATTATCTATAAAGTGGGCAGTGAGTATGTAGAGATTTATCGTGTAATTAACCGGTATCAGGATATCACTAGAATCTTTGACTGATAACAGAAATTTGATAACAAATTGATAACACCGTTCAGTACAGTCTGTGGACTTAGGACAGTGGAACACATATGAAACCAGATAGGACCATAATACCTATACAAAAATGTATAGTAACAAAATTTTATTTGCGAGTTTGAGTAGCTTGAAAAATCGCGGAAAAGCCCATAAATAAAGGCTTTGCGGGGCGTCGAAAAGACCAAATGGAGTGCAAATGGAGTTTAAAAATTATTTTTTTCTCTTGTTTATATTCCAGATTCACCTGCAAATTTCGTGAAATCAGTTATTCTCATAAAATAAAATTAGAGTAAATATGAAGAACAGTTTGTTTTGATTGAAGTGATTTTCGTCAAGGCAGACTGTTTTTTTGTGGATAATCAAAGTTCTTGAGGGTTTGCCAAACTTGTTGAGGGGCTTTCGTGAGGGTTT
>NZ_QSCM01000027.1 GCF_003463065.1 Blautia sp. OF03-15BH | reverse complement strand
AAAACATACACGGTGAAGCAGTAAGTAGAACTCGTGAGAGTCTACATTATCTCGATGTGGGTATATTTACACACATTTTGAGTGGCAGTGACCGCATGGTATTCAGCAGCCTTTTATTCCTGTTTCGCTTCCTTCCGCTGGTGTTCCTTCTATATTATCTGACACCGCGCAGAGGGCGAAACGTCGTGCTATTCCTCTTCAGCCTGTTTTTCTATGCCTGGGGAGAACCAAAATATGTATTCCTGATGCTGTTTTCCATCACGATGGATTACACCGTCGGCCGTCTCATTGACAAAGCGAAAAGAGAAGGGAAGCCTGGAAAAGCAAAAGGCTGCCTTTTATTTTCGGTCTTTATGAATCTGGGGATTCTCGGCTTTTTCAAGTATGCGGATTTTATCATCAGCAGTATCAATGCAGTCAGCGGTCTGAATCTGCCCCTTTTGAATATTCCGCTTCCGATCGGTATCTCCTTTTTCACCTTCCAGACCATGTCCTATACCATTGATGTTTACCGTGGAAATACGGACGTGCAGAAGAACTGGATCAGCTATGGAACCTATGTTTCCATGTTTCCGCAGCTGATTGCAGGACCCATCGTACAGTATAAGACCATTGCGAAGCAGATGAAGGAACGCCGGGAAAATCTGGATGACTTCACGGAAGGCATCCACCGCTTTGTGACCGGTGTGGGAAAAAAGGTCCTGCTGGCGAATAACATCGGCCTTCTCTGGGATGCGGCGGCAGCCCTTCCCGTTGCCGAGCTTCCTGTGGCAACTGCCTGGCTGGGAGCCCTGGCTTACACCTTCCAGATCTACTTTGATTTCTCCGGTTATTCCGATATGGCTATTGGTCTCGGAAAAATGTTCGGCTTCCATTTCCTGGAAAACTTTAATTATCCGTATATTTCCAGGAGCATCACGGAATTCTGGAGAAGATGGCATATCTCCCTGAGCTCCTGGTTCCGGGAATACGTTTACATCCCACTGGGAGGAAACCGGAACGGCCTGGTGAAGCAGATCCGGAACATTTTCGTCGTCTGGATGCTCACCGGTATCTGGCACGGTGCTCACTGGAACTATGTGCTGTGGGGCGTTTACTATGGCGTCCTTCTGATTCTGGAAAAATTTGTACTGAAACGCTTTCTCGACAGACTTCCGGGCTGTATTCAGAACCTTTATACCATGTTTTTTGTGATCATCAGCTGGGTGATCTTCAAGTGTGAGGATCTGAGCTACTGCCTGTCCTATCTGAAAGCCATGTTCGGCGGCTTCTCAGCGGGATTCTTCAATACGGAAAGCCTGTATCTTCTGAAAAATTACGGCATCCTTCTGGTGCTTCTCCTTCTCGGAAGCACACAGCTGCCGAAGCATTTCGGAGAAAAAATGGAAAAACGCTTCGGAGAAAACGGAATGGTGATGACAGTGGCAAAGGCCGCCTTCTATCTGGCAATCCTGTTTCTGTCCGTGGCTTACCTTGTGGATGCCACCTATAATCCCTTCCTGTATTTCCGTTTCTGATAGGAGAGTGCAATGAAAAGAAAGAAAAGACTCCGGAGAAAAGAATATCTGGCCCTGGAAAGAAAAAAGAAAAACAGACAGAACAAGGCCCTGACCGGTCTTTTTCTCGCCCTGGTCTTTGGAGGGACAGCGGCGACCTTCCTGGCTCCCAAACGGGAATTTTCCGACCGGGAAAACCGGGCCCTGCAGCAGTTCCCGAAGCTTTCAACGGCTGCTGTCCTGGACGGAAGCTTTGAGTCCGATTACGAGACCTATCTGAGTGACCAGTTCCCCGCCCGTGATGGCTGGATTCGCATCAAGACGGAAGCGGAGCTTGCCACAGGAAAGGATGAAATCAAGAATATCTATTTTGCCAAAGATGATTATCTGATAGAAAGCCACGAAGGAAGTTTTACGACCGATACGGCAGAGAAAAACATCCAGTATCTGACCACCTTCCTGAAAAGCCAGGAGAACCGTTTTGAGACCGGCCGGATCACGGCGATGATCGTTCCCAATGCGGTAGAAGTCCTGAAAGAAAAGCTTCCCAAATATGCACCGGACAGCGGAGAAAGCGAGTACCTCTCCAGGATCCGGGCGGCACTTCCGACAAACATGTGGTTTGACGCTGCTTCCGTCCTGGAAGCACACAAAGAAGAAACGATCTATTACCGGACAGACCATCACTGGACAACACTCGGCGCCTGGTATGTCTATCAGGCCTGGGCAGAGCAGAATGGCTTCTCACCTGCACCGCTCAGCGATTACACGATCGAAGACCTGACCACGGACTTTAAGGGAACCATTGAGTCCAAGGTCGGAGTGGAAGTAGTACCCGATACGATCCAAAGCTTTGTGAAAAAAGATCTTCCTTCCTATACGCTGGATTATAACAACGGGCAGAAGACGAGCGAAGATCTCTATGACAGAAGCTATCTGGAAACGAAAGACAAATATAGTGTGTTCTTCGGTGGAAACCAGCCGGTGATCCGGGCTTCCGTAAAAAACGGCAGTGACCGGAAGCTCCTTGTCATCAAAGACTCCTATGCCCACTGCTTCCTGCCGTTCACCTTTGAAGATTACTCGGAAGTGGATTTTATCGATATCCGCTATTTCAACGAAAGCCTGAAAAACTATCTGGAAAAATCCGATTACACGGATCTCCTTTTCCTCTATAATGCTTCCGGCTTTGCAGAGGATGTAAGCCTTGCAAAACTGAACAGCTGAACCACAGCAGAAAAAGAGAACAGACAAACAGAGAAAAATGTTTGCCTGTTCTTTTTTTTGTGGTTCCAAAAGTATTTAACCATCAAAAACACCTTTTTATGAAAACTAACCGAAAAAGAAAATAAAAAAGAACAGAAAACCGTCAACAAATCGTAAACGATTAAGCGAAAAAACACGAAAATAAAGAAAAAATAAGGAAAAAACGAGAAAAAAGAAATTAAAAAATAACAAATTAAGCTTTAAAAAATTAAGTAGAACGCAACTGTTAAGGAATTGCCAAAGACTAACACTGTGCATTCTGCACAAAATGAACAAAATAACTTGTTGAAAACAGCAAACTTTAATATTTATGTTGAAAAATTCGAAAAGATGAGTTATAGTAAAAGCACGAAAACGATTAAGAACTTCAACAGAGTGGACGAGCAAAAAGAAACGCATCTTTAGACGGACAGCATAGACCCTTCACGATTGAGAAGAACACGCGCTGAGGCGCTAACAAAAAAGGAGGATTTACTATGAGAACAAGAACTAAGAGAATCGTTGCTTTACTGGCAGGTACCGCAATGCTGGGATCCAGCTTTGCATCATTCGCAGCGACCGATGTGGTAGCCAATGATCTGGCTTACAAAGGAGAGCTTGAGATCATGCATTACTCCACTTCCGAAGAGTCCGAAGGAAACGGCGGATCTGATGGATTCCGTACCGTACTCCAGGCATGGGACGAGGCTCATCCGGACATCACTCTGACCCAGAACGTACTGGCAAATGCTGAGTACAAGACCCAGATCGCTACCTTGGCAGCAGCAGGCGACCTTCCGGATGTCTTCCTTCTTCAGGGCATGAACACCAAAGACTGGGCAAAACAGGGACTGCTCCTTGACCTGACCGATTATATCAAAGAGTCTCCTTATTATGATGAGTATGACCAGAACTACTTCACCCCGTTCAAAGACGGCGATTCCGTTTACGGCTACCCGGCACTGACCGGTGGTACCTGTACCGTAGTGGTATACGATAAGGCAATGTGGAAAGAAGCCGGATACGATGCATTCCCCACCACCTGGGAAGATGTAGAGAAAGCATCCGAGTACTTCAATGAGCAGGGTGTTACCACCGTAGCTTTCGGTAACGGCGGAAAATGGCAGGCAAACAGTGATTTCCTTTCCACTCTGGGCAACAGATACACCGGACCGGACTGGTTCTTAAGCCTGATCAACAAAGAAGGCGCAGCTTTCACCGATGACAAATTCGTAGCAGCTCTGACCGAGATGCAGCATCTGTTCCAGGATACACAGATCTTCAACGAGGACTTCAACGCAGTCACCAATGAGGATGCCCGTGAGTACTACATCTCCGGTGAGGCAGCAGCATTCATCGGCGGTAACTGGGATGAGTCCTATATCTGGGCAACTCTGAAAGAAAATGATACCGATAAATGGAACAACATGGGCTTTGCAGTTCTTCCGCAGCCGGCAGATGCAACCGAGGCTCCGACCTCTCAGAACATCGGTCTTGGTTATGCCATCGCCATCAACGCAAAACTTGCTGATGATCCGGATAAACTGGCAGCAGCAATCGACCTTGCACAGGAAATTACCGGACCGGCATTCGCAAGCTATGTAGCTGAGAACTACGCTCTGGGCGGACTGACCAACGTCGGCGATGTTGACCTTTCCAAATTTGACCCGATCACTCAGGATTTCTACAACTACTCCTATGTTGATACTGAGAAATGTGAGATTTATGATTCCTACATCACCAACGCTGTATGGGATGTTCTGAACACCGACCTTCAGTCCATGATGAATGGCGAGAAGACTCCGGAAGAAGTAGCTCAGGCTGCTCAGGAAGCATACGAAGCAAACTATTGATCAAATCGTATTGAGAATGAAGACCGTTCTGCCCGCAGCGGTGGGCAGAACGGTTTTTTCATAGGAAACTGAACTGATTACAGCAGGAAGGGAGAGGATGTTATATGTTAAACGCGATCAAGCCAAGTAAAAAGACCGTTATGTTATACCTGCTGGTTCCCGTGGTAATGTTTATCTTTACTGTATTCGTGCCGCTGGTTACTGCACTGGTATACAGTTTCTTTGAATGGAAGGGAGGTCCGCAGAAGACCTTCATCGGTATTGAAAACTATACCCAGCTGTTCCACGATACGACCTTCTGGGAAGCTTTCAGTCACAATATCTATCTTGTCATCGCCTGTATCATCGGCCAGATCGGCATTGCCTTTATACTGGTTCTGATGATCAACTCCAAACTGGTGAAATGCAAAGGCATTCACCGTACCTTCGGATTTTTCCCGAGCACGATCTCAGCCGTTTGTATCGGCCTGATCTGGAATATGATCTATCACAACAAATACGGTATTCTGAACTGGTTTCTGAAAGCCATCGGAAGACCGGATCTCTGCCAGGTATGGCTGAACAATTCCAAGATTGTCATGCTTCTGGTCACCATTCCTCTGATCTGGCAGTACATCGGATATTATATGGTTATTCTTCAGTCTGCGATCGCTTCCATCGGTACGGACGTTCTCGAAAGTGCAGAGATCGACGGCGCCAACGGCGTACAGAAGGCTCTCTATATCACACTTCCTCTGATCAAAAATACCGTTCTTGTCTGCGTTACCCTCTGTATCGCAGGTAATATGAAAGCATTCGATAACATCTTCGTTATGACAAAAGGCGGTCCTGGAACCTCCTCCATGGTTATGGCCATGTACGGATATCAGATCTCCTTTAACCAGAGCAACATGGGATACGGAAGCTGTATTTCCGTAGGAATCTTCGTTCTGTCCCTGCTGGTTATCGGCGGTTCCCAGGCACTCATCAAATATATCACCAGAGAGAAGGAGGCGTGAACGTTATGAAAAAGAACAGCGGTACTCATAAAGTCAGACGCGGGGTTCTTGGAACTATCATGAACCTCATCCTCTGGATCTTTTCCCTTTCCTGTATCTTCCCGATCGTATGGATGATCTATTCCTCCCTGAAAGAGAAGAGAGCCTTCAATGCAGATATCGTCGGCCTTCCCAAGAGCCCGACCCTCATCAATTATACCAGAATCTTAAGCAACTCCGATTACCATCTGGGAGCCTCCATGTGGAACAGTGTCCGGACCTCCGTCCTGTCCATCATTCTGATCGTTGCCTTCAGCTTTATCGTGGGCTACATCCTTTCCCGTATCCACTTTAAACTGAACCGTGTGATCTACGTGATGTTCCTGATGGGTATGCTGATCCCGATCCATTCCCTTCTGGTCCCGATCTACGTGGTATTCAAAAAATGCGGCCTTTCCAACCGGTGGTTCACCTTGCTCTTACCCTATGTGTCCTTCGGTCTTCCGATGGGAATCTTCCTGGTAGAAGGCTATGTGAAAACCATTCCGGTCTCTCTGGAGGAGGCAGCAGCCATTGACGGCAGCAGCTTCAGCTATACCCTGTGGCATATCATTTTTCCGATCTGCAAGCCGATCCTGGTAACGGTAGCCATCATTCAGGTATTCAGCTGCTGGAACGAATTCTCCTTCGCCCTGGTTCTGATCAAGGACGTAGGCCTTCAGACCGTTCCTCTGGCCCTGACCCAGTTCAAAGGCCAGTTCGCTTCCGACTATCCGAAGCAGATGGCGGCCATGCTCATCACCATGTCCCCCATCGTGATCCTCTACTTCGTCTTCAGCAAACAGATCATCAAAGGTATGGTTGCCGGCGCAGTCAAAGGCTAAACTACATAACAACTGAATAAGAAAAACGAAAGCTTCTGATGCTGCATAGAAATATGCAGGTCAGAAGCTTTTTTTGCGTGGTGAAAAAAGATTTTCGCAGAGTATCTCACTCTGCGAAATATTTTATCACTCCGTTCATATAAAAGCAAGTATGCAAAGAAAAATCATGTGATAATCCGGCAATTTCGGCGTTTCCGTTACTTTGTGCAGGGTTTTTTAATGTGTTTTTATGAGTTTTTGCTGTTAACAGAATTTATTTTGTTCTTGACTTTTCGCAGAGTGAGATACTCTGAGAAATCAGCAATTTTCGAAAGTGTGAAGGGAGAGGATTCATATCTGGTATCTGATTTACTGTCCGGGAGAAAACCCGATTTCGGTGGCGGAAAGATTACGTAGCCGTTATCCCGATCGGGCAGGCTCGATCCTCACATTCACCTGTGACCGGATGCGCCGCTATGAGGGAGCCTGGCATCTGGAAGAAAAAACATTCCTTCCGGATTCGTTTGTTGTGAAGGAAGAAGAACACACATTTCTTGACGAACTTCCACCACAGCGAAAGGTCATACCCCTGAACCGGGAGGGACAGACCTTCCTTCAGGAATTCTGCGGCAGCGATCATCACATTGCTTTGTCAAAAGGCAGAATCCGGAATGGAAAAACGGAAGTACTGTCCGGTCCCCTGTGCGGCCGGGAACACCTGATCTCCAGGATCGACCGCCACAAACGTCTGGCACAGCTGAATGTTCCGGGGATGGAACCTGTGGGAAAGCTGTGTGTGGGGCTGGAGATTGTGGAGAAGAATTAGAGGAAGTATTGGTTGCGTAATATTACAGGAGAGAGAAAAGGGAAAAACTATGTACAAAAAAGAACCAAAAGGGTGGCTGAAACATTATGATTTTCTGCTGTTAGATATGTTGTGCTTACAGCTGGCATTCTGGCTGTCTTATGTATGCAGGCATGGCGGAGGAAATCCATATACAACGATATTATACCGGAATATGGCGATATTTGTTGAATTTGCAGATGTTTTTACCATCTTTATTTTTGAAACGTTAAAGAATGTTCTGAAAAGAGGCTACTATAGAGAATTTATTACCACACTTAAGCATGTGGCGATCGTGGAACTGATCGCGGTCCTGTATCTTTTCAGCCTGCAGGAAGGTCAGGACTATTCAAGAACAGCCTTGTACCTGATGGGAGCCTTCTATCTTGCACTTACTTATATCGTCAGAGTTTTGTGGAAGGAATTGCTCAAAAAGAAAATGCAGTCTGGCGGAGAACGTTCCCTTCTCGTTGTGACGACCAGCGATATTGCAGCCTCTGTTCTGGAAAATATCACAACACAGAATTATGAAATGTTTACCATAACAGGTCTGGTGATTCTGGATCGAAATATGGTAGGGGCGAAGATCGGTGGTATCCCGGTAGTTGCAGAAGAAACAAAAGCTGCTGCTTATGCCTGCAGGCAATGGATCGATGAAGTTCTGGTGATCCCTTCTCAGGCTTACGCTTATCCCAAGAAACTGATCGATCAGCTGATAGAAGCCGGGGTGACCGTACATCTGAATCTGGCGAAAGTGACAGATGTTTCCGGAAAAAGACAAATGGTGGAAAAAATCGGTGGCTATACAGTCCTTACCACCAGCATGAATCTGGTGACAACGCGTCAGCTGTTTCTGAAAAGAGCAATGGATATCGTCTGTGGTCTGGCTGGCTGCCTCCTGACGGCGATCATTTTTGTATTCATAGCGCCGGTTATTTATATCAGTTCTCCGGGACCGATCTTCTTTTCTCAGGAACGAATCGGCAGAAATGGAAAAAAATTCAAAATCTATAAATTCCGGAGTATGTACATGGATGCCGAAGCCCGCAAGGCAGAACTGATGAAAGAAAACCGTATGGGTGACAGCAAGATGTTCAAACTGGATTTTGATCCCAGAGTCATCGGAAATAAAATCCTTCCGGACGGTACGAAAAAGACCGGCATCGGAAACTTCATCCGTGTGACCAGCCTGGATGAATTTCCTCAGTTTTTCAACGTCCTGAAAGGTGACATGAGCATAGTAGGTACCAGACCTCCGCTTCCCAGTGAGTGGAAAGACTACGAACTTCATCACCGGGCAAGACTGGCCATCAAACCGGGCATTACCGGTATGTGGCAGGTGAGCGGCAGAAGCGAGATAACAGATTTCGAAGAAGTGGTGAAACTGGACACGCAGTATATCAATGAGTGGAGTCTGGGATTGGATATTAAGATTTTGTTTAAGACGGTTATGGTGGTGTTGAGGAAAGAGGGGTCGATGTAGGAATGGTACCCACCGCAGTTCACGGAAGCAGGATTGTTGTGTGAAACCAGTAAAAATATACGAAATGCCATTGTACATAGATAATTTAAGAGATAATGATATGGAGGAATACACATGAGCACAGTTACTTTAGATAATAAAACGATTTTAGTCACAGGTGCGGCTGGCTTCATCGGTTCTAACCTTGTGAAACGAATCTATCAGGAAGCGCCTTCGGCTACTGTCATCGGCATCGACAATATGAATGCCTACTATGATGTAGCACTGAAAGAGTTCCGTCTGAATGAGCTGGCCAAGTATCCCACATTTACTTTTATCAAAGGCAACATCGCTGACAAGGCACTGATCACCGAACTATTCGAGAAGTATAAGCCGTCTGTGGTCGTTAACCTTGCGGCACAGGCTGGTGTGCGTTACTCCATCACCAATCCGGATGCTTATGTGGAATCCAACTTGGTCGGCTTCTTTAATATTTTGGAGGCATGCCGCCATTGCGAGAGCCTGGAGCATCTGGTTTATGCTTCTTCTTCCTCCGTCTATGGTTCCAACAAGAAGGTTCCGTACAGCACAGACGACAAGGTAGATAACCCCGTATCTTTGTATGCAGCCACCAAGAAATCTAACGAACTGATGGCACACGCCTACTCGAAGCTCTATAACATTCCGTCCACTGGTCTGCGCTTCTTCACAGTGTATGGTCCAGCAGGTCGTCCCGATATGGCCTACTTCGGATTCACCAACAAGCTGGTGAAGGGTGAAACCATCAAGATCTTCAACTACGGCAACTGCAAGCGTGATTTTACTTATGTGGATGACATCGTTGAGGGTGTTGTCCGTGTGATGAAGAAGGCACCGGACAAGAAGAATGGCGAGGATGGTTTGCCGATTCCGCCGTATGCAGTTTACAACATTGGCAATCAGAACCCGGAGAATCTGCTGGACTTTGTGCAGATTCTGAGTGAGGAGTTAGTAAGAGCGAAAGTACTGCCGGAAGATTATGATTTTGAGGCTCATAAAGAGCTGGTTCCGATGCAGCCGGGTGATGTGCCTGTGACCTATGCAGATACCAGTGCGTTGGAGCGTGACTTCGGATACAAGCCGAGCACCAGCCTGAGAACTGGTCTGAGGAACTTCGCTGAGTGGTACGCTGAGTTTTATAAATAAGAGAAAGGTTAGAGGGGAATGCTTAAAAAAATACATAGATTGATAAGCATTATTGAGTCAAAACTGTTTCCCATGGCATATGCAAAGAAAGCTGGAGTAGAGTTCGGGGAAGGTTGTCGTTTGAACGGCGCACCGGACTGGGGAAGTGAGCCTTGGTTGATTAGCGTTGGAAAACATACAGAAATATCAAACAACTGCACTTTTATAACACATGATGGCTCTACATGGGTATTTCGGAATCAAGAGAAATATAAGAAAGTCATTAGATTTGGAAAGATTCAAATTGGCGATAACTGCTTTATAGGAGCTGGTACAACAGTAATGCCGGGAATAAAAATTGGAAATAACTGTATTGTAGGGGCTTGTAGTCTGGTAACAAAAAATATACCGAATGGAGAAGTCTGGGGGGGAGTACCGGCTAAGTTCATTTCTACAACGAATGATTTTGCGGAGAAGTGTTTAAAAGAAACACCAGAATATGATGTTGAAAACTTCTGCAAGAACAAGAAAGAAGAAGTTTTGAAAATGCTTAAGTAGTACTCGTATATTGTAAAAACGTGGGAAACGGTTGCGAAAGGTTAGGAAAAAAGTCGGGATTCATGCTGGAGAAAAAGAATGAAGGATAAATTTGCGGTGTCCATGTTCGGACAAAAACGACTGTCCCGTGAGGGTGGGATAGAGATAGTTGTAAAGGAACTATGTACCAGAATGGCACGAGATGGATGTCAGGTCACATGTTACAACAGATCAGGCCATCATGTGAGCGGTGCAGAGTACGACGATAAAATTGAATATGATGGAATCCGACAGAAATTTGTTCCAACTATTGAAAGAAAAGGCCTTGCAGCTGTGAGTTCCTCCTTTTTTGCAGCTCTTTACAGCGCACTTGGAAAATACGATGTGGTACATATCCATGCAGAAGGTCCAGCTTTTTTCTCGTGGCTACCAAAGATGTTTGGAAAGAGAGTCATAGTTACAATCCATGGCATTGACTGGCAACGCGAAAAATGGAAATCCGGCTTTGGTTCGAAGTTTATTCGGCAGGGCGAAAAAAATGCTGTAAAGTATGCGGATGAAATTATCGTCCTGAGTAAAGGTGTTCAGAATTACTTCAAAGACACCTATGGCAGAGAGACACATTTCATTCCGAATGGCGTGAATAGACCAGAAGTCCGAGAAGCTGGTTTAATAACGGAAAAATTTGGACTGACAAAAGATTCCTACATATTATTTTTAGGTAGATTGGTGCCGGAAAAAGGCATCCGGTATTTGGTTGAAGCATTCAAGAATGTCAAAACAGATAAGAAATTGGTCATTGCTGGTGGATCTAGCGATACGGATTCCTTTATGAAAGAGCTGAAAGAGCTGGCAAAAGGTGATGAGAGAATCGTCTGTACTGGATTTGTGCAGGGACAGATGCTGGATGAATTGTACAGTAATGCCTATATTTACACATTGCCTTCGGATTTGGAAGGTATGCCATTGAGCCTCTTGGAAGCCATGAGCTACGGTAATTGCTGCCTAGTTTCTGATATTCCAGAATGTGCAGAAGTTGTAGAAGATAAGGCTTTGATCTTTAAGAAGTCAGATGTGGATGATCTTAGAGAAAAGTTGCAAAATGCCTGCGATCAACCTGAAAAAGTTATAAAGATGAAGAAACAGGCAGCTGACTTTATCTGTGAGAAATATAACTGGGATGCTGTTGTAGAAAAAACAATAAAGCTATACCAAAAAGCATAAATGACTATATAAAAAGTTAGGGAGATAAATATCATGAGAGATTTTAAGGATTTAAAGATTGCTGTGGCTGGTACTGGTTACGTTGGCCTTTCCATTGCTACGCTGCTGTCTCAGCATCACAAGGTGACGGCAGTAGATATTATTCCTGAGAAAGTAGAGTTGATCAATAACAAGAAGTCTCCGATTCAGGACGAGTACATTGAAAAGTATCTGGCAGAAAAGGAACTGAATTTGACTGCAACTTTGGATGCGAAGGAAGCATACAGTGATGCTGATTTTGTAGTTATCGCAGCACCGACAAACTACGATAGCAAGAAGAACTTTTTTGACACCAGTGCGGTTGAAGCTGTGATCAAGCTGGTCATCGAGTACAATCCGGAAGCTATCATGGTTATCAAGTCTACGATTCCGGTTGGCTATACTGCAAGTGTTCGTGAAAAATTCCACTGCGACAATATCATTTTCAGCCCGGAATTTTTAAGAGAGAGCAAGGCACTGTACGACAACTTGTATCCGAGCCGTATCATTGTCGGTACTGATGTGGATAATGCTCGGCTGGTAAAAGCTGCACACACCTTTGCAGAACTCCTTCAGGAAGGTGCTATCAAGGAAAACATCGATACTCTGTTCATGGGCTTCACCGAAGCAGAGGCAGTTAAGCTGTTCGCCAACACCTATCTGGCACTGCGTGTCAGCTATTTCAACGAACTCGATACCTATGCTGAGATGAAGGGTCTGAATACACAGCAGATTATCAATGGCGTATGCCTTGACCCTCGTATCGGTACCCATTACAACAACCCGTCCTTTGGCTATGGCGGTTACTGCTTGCCGAAAGATACCAAGCAGCTGCTCGCTAACTATGCAGATGTGCCGGAAAACCTGATTGAAGCAATCGTTGAGAGCAACAGAACCCGTAAAGATTTCATCGCCGACCGTGTGTTGGAAATTGCAGGTGCTTATGAGGCAAATGACAGCTGGGATGAGAGCAAGGAAAAGGAAGTTGTTGTAGGTGTTTATCGTCTGACTATGAAGAGTAACAGCGACAACTTCCGTCAGAGTTCCATTCAGGGGGTCATGAAGAGAATTAAGGCTAAGGGTGCGACCGTGATTATCTATGAGCCGACCCTGAAAGATGGGGATACTTTCTTTGGTAGTAAGGTAGTTAATGATCTGGATGAGTTCAAGAAACAGAGTCAGGCCATCATTGCGAACCGTTATGACAAATGCTTGGATGATGTGAAAGAGAAAGTCTATACGAGAGATTTGTTTGGCAGGGATTAAGGATGAAAAAGAAAAAATACCTTTTTATTGTGCCATCATTGTCGAAGGGTGGCGCAGAGCGAGTGGTTTCTATATTGGCAAGTGAACTGGTAAAACAGAATCGAGAAGCAGTCGTAGTGACGCATTTTCGCGCGGATAAAGAGTATCCGGTAAATAATGATGTCAATGTTGTTTGCCTGTCCAATTTAAATGAAGCAGAATATCGAAAAAAAATGTGTACAGCATATCTTGTTAAATTGGCAGGAATGCTTAGAAAAGAGATTATACGGCAAGAGCCGGATTATATACTTCCGTTTTTGTGGACAACATGCGTTAGAACCGACTTGGCATTGATGGGTTCAAGTCTAAAAAAGCGTGTGATTCAAACAGTAAGAAACAATCCTGCAGTTTTCCCTGAAAATGCCATGATGAAGAAATACCGAAACAATCTGGTGCGAAAGTCTCGTTTAACAATTGTACAAAACAATCAGCAAAAACAGTACTTTCCAGAGACGCAGTGGGATACGATTAAAGTTCTTCCTAACCCTGTATCATCTACTCTTTCACAGATAGAACGCTGTGAAGATAAATCTCAGTTTAAAATTGTAGGTGTTGGTCGATTGGAGAATCAAAAAAATTTTGATTTATTGATTGATGCTGTAGCAGATGTGTCTAAAAAATATGGAAATGTAAAGTTAGATATTTATGGTGAAGGGTCAATGAAAGATCATCTTCAAGAGCATATAGATTGCATGAAGCTTGGACAGAAAATTACTTTAAAAGGGCGTAGCAGTGATTACAATGAAATCTATGGGAGTGCATCTGCTTTTGTGCTGTCCTCAGATTTTGAAGGAATGCCCAACACGTTATTGGAGGCGATGGCTGTTGGTTTGCCATGTATTTCAACAGATTGTCCCACAGGTCCATCAGATATTATAGAGTCTGGGAAAAATGGAATCCTTGTGCCGATGGGTGATAGAAATAGACTATCTCAAGAAATTGAAAATCTCATCCAGCAGAATGGAATGAGAGAAGATTTGGCTAAAGCTGCTAAGAAGACTATTCTTACGAGATATACACCTGAGAAAATAACACAAAAATTCATTGATATTTGTGAAGAGTGATAGGAAAGAAAAATGAACATTTTACATTTAGAATATTCAGGAGGCACAGGCGGAATAGAAAAACTATGTAAGGATATTGGATTACATCCTGGAGTTGATAGGCAGTATTTTGTTTTTGTGCATGAGGGTGGAGAATTCTACGATGAAATGCAAAGAGCGGAGCTTTCAGTACGGTGCCTAAATTTAAAAAATAGAGACGTAATAAAGCTTTATTCAATTATAAAGCAAATAGTATATAATGAACAAATTGATGCAATAGTAGTCCATCATCCGGCACCAATAGTTTGGTTGGCTATTCTAATGTACATGTGTCTACCACATAGGGCTAGAATATTGATTTATTTTCATAATGTTTATGATGAAGTCACTAGGCACAGCAAAGTAAGAAGGCAAGTCCTTAATATTTTGCTAAAAAAAAGTGATGGAATTATTGCAATATCAGAATTTGTAAAAAATACAGTTCTGTTGAATTCTTCTGTCGATTCAAGAAAAATTCATGTTATTTATAATGGAATCGAATGTCCGGATGTAGATTGCACTTCAGAGGGAAGTTTACACAAACCGGTGCGTATTTTGTATGTAGGACGCTTGATTGAGCAAAAAGGTGTGCAAATCCTGTTAAGAGCAGTATCTATATTAAAAGATAGTACACCGTGTGAATTACGCATTGTAGGTGACGGACCGTACAGATCAGAATTGGAAGATTTAAGTAAAGAACTTAAAATTGAAAATAGTGTAAAGTTTTGCGGTAGCAGAAATGACGTGCCAGAACAACTAAAATGGACAGATATTTTTGTGCATCCGACAATTGGTGAAGAAGGGTTTGGCTTGACAGTTGCGGAAGCTCTGAGCCATGGAAAGATTTGTATTGCTTGCAGAAAAGGCGGCATCCCAGAAATAATCAACGATGGAGAAAATGGATTTTTAGTAGAATCTGAGAAGCCTATGGCAATTGCTGATAAAATCGAATTTGTATGTAACAAATTAACGATTGAACAGCGTCAGAAAATTCAACAAAATGCAACTTTGCGTGCTCGCAATTTTGAAATTGAGAACTTGGTGCATAAACTTCATACGCTAGTTACTTCAGTGGAGGGGAAAAATGGTTAATAGTAAAGAAATATTGAAGGACTACATCAGCTATGAAACTAGAGAGTTTACACCGAAAGTTCTCTTGAAGATTCCATTCGATTTATATGAATCACAAATTATTGCTAAATTTATAATTCTATTAAGAAAGACAGAGTATCATATTAACTGTAACCACAAAATAAGAAAAATTTTCTACTTATTGGCACTTAAGCATAAACAATGTAAATATGGTGTACACATACCGGTAAATGTCTTTGCTAAAGGATTAAGCATTGCGCACCTTGGAACAATTGTTGTAAATGGAAATGCTAAAGTTGGAAGTGACTGTAGAATACATGTTGGCGTGGTGATTGGTGCTAATGGAGGGGTGCCGTATTGGGAGATAATGTTTACCTTGGTCCTGGTGCGAAGGTGTTTGGAGAAATTTATGTGGCAAATGGAAGTAAAATCGGTGCAAATGCCGTTGTAAACAAGAGCTGCCATGAAGAAAATGCAATTCTTGTTGGTGTTCCTGCAAAAAATTGTGCCACAGGTAGAACGGAGATGGATGAATAGTGAAAAAATACTACTTGGTTCGTTTTGATGATATTTGTCCTACCATGGATTTTGAGCAATTTGGAAGAGCAGTATCTTTGATGGAGAAATATAATATTAAACCGTTGTTGGGTGTTATCCCTAATAATAAAGATACAGACCAAATGAAATGTGAGGAAAATCCGTTGTTTTGGGAACTGTTGAAGGAACTTCAAGATAAAGGGTGGGATATTGCTCTGCATGGATATACACATGTATATGATCAGGAAGAACCTAAAACGCTAATAAGTGGAAAAAAGCATTCTGAATTTGCAGGTAACAACTATGATGATCAATATACTAAAATAAAAAAAGGAAAAGAAATATTAGAGAGTCATGGACTAAGAACTACAATGTTTTTTGCACCGGCACATACCTATGATGCCATTACATTAGATGCTTTACATGACAATGGCTTTCTATATAATGTCGATGGTTGCTCATCACTTCCATATAAAGAACAGAATGTTATAGCGATACCATGCAGAGCGTTTGGCGTGCCTAAGTATGATATAGGAAAAATAAATGTAGCTGTGTGCCATCCAAGTGAATGGGGCTTAGCCAGTAAAGAAAGAGATTATGATAGCTTAAAAATGTTTTGTGAAAAACATAAAGACAATTTTGTTTCATTTTCAGAGTTGATGGCGTCAATCAGTTTGGGAAATTCGAAAATTCAAAAATGTATCGAAAAGATATATGTTATTGGAAGAAATATATATATTGCAGCAAGAAACGTTCGAAATAAGGTGAGAGGAAATATTGGATGATGAGTGAGTTGGTCAGTGTGGTTATTCCAATATATAATGTGGAAAAATATTTGTGCCAATGTGTGGATTCAGTGCTTGCGCAGTCTTATACAAATATTGAGGTTATATTGGTAGATGATGGGGCAACAGATAGCTGTCCACAGATATGTGATGATTATGAAAAGAAGGATGTAAGGGTTAAAGTTATCCATAAAAGAAATGGTGGCCTATCTGATGCAAGAAATGCTGGATTAAGGATTGCACTAGGAGAGTATATCTGCTTTTTTGATTCGGATGATGTGGTTCATAATGATATAATAGCAGAATTATATCGTGCTTGTACAGAAAATAAAGCAGATATATCAACGTGCTTTTTTGAACGGTTTACAGAGGAGCGCAGTGGAAACAACGAAAACAAAATTCAAAATCAGGATTGCACAGGCAAAGAATTAATAAGTAGAATTTATAACGGTCAGGGAGAAAAAATCGCGTTCGTTGCATGGAATAAACTATATAAAAAAGATCTTTTTGAAAAACACAATATCTTGTACCCTGTTGGGAAACATCATGAGGATACATATACTACTTATAAACTTTTATATTATGCAAAATCGGTTTGCATTGTTCCGAAGGAACTGTACTATTATCGAGTACGACAGGGTAGTATAATGAATAGTGTGTTCTCACTAAAAAGGCTTGAAGATATTGAAGCAAGAGAAGAAGCTATCGAATTTTATAGTAATCAAGCTGAAAATGCTCTTCTTAAGTTAGCGGTGAATGATTATTTTGGATCGTCTGTTAGAACTTATGGGGATGCGCATAGAAGTACATGTAAAGAGGCGGAGACGAAGATTATTAATGACTGCTATAGCGTATGGAATAAATATTCCAGTCTTCTTGAGTGGAAGAAAAGGTTGTTCTATGGTTTGTTTTTGAAATATCCGAACATGATATCAAATATTTACTTAAAAATCAAACAGTAACTATATAGCAAAAAAGTAAGGAAAATTGTCTATGAAAATCAGAACAATATCAATAAAAAAAGCTGTATATGTTATCTATATGATGTTCGTTCTGAATGTTACATATAGCGTATTCAATACAGCATATGCATATAATTTTGCGATTTTATTTGCCTTATTTGGGGTGGCTTTATATGCGATTCCTATGTTAGTGAGGGGAAAGATTGAAAGAAAACTTGTACGTGGAATAGTAGCTTTTTTGCTACCAATGATATTGATAACAGGGATTTCTATTATTACAGCCATATGTGTACATGGGAGTTCGATATATGGTTCGGATGTATCCCAATCACTTTTAAGATGCATACATTATTGTGCGGCTTTTTTAATTGCATATTACTCAGTTCGATGGTTTGGGAAAGATACTGTACGGCTTATAGTTATAAGCGGATTGATTTCATATGCAACAGTATTTGTTCAATATATACAAAGAGCCGGCCTTAAGGGGTTAATATTTTTTCAACATGTAGTAAATGGAGTGGGTCTGGAAGTCCATGACCTGACTTATTGCATGGGGTTATTTTTTATATATTATTTGTTAAGCGATGAGTATTCAAAATCTTATAAGATAAAAGCACTAATACCTATTTCGATAGCGATTATTTATGGCAACAAAAGATCATTGTTCCTAGGTTTGGCAATATCGATTTTAATATATGTGCTCCTAAATAGATTTGAATCTCAAAGTTTGCAGTTGTTATGGATTGTTTTTGGCATTTATATAGTTGGAGCATTTATTTTCCTGTGGTTGGTAAAAAGTGGCGTGTTTGCTACGATTTTAACATATTTTAATATTCCAGATATGGCAAGACTTAGAATATGGAATTATTTTTCGGATTCGTACACTCTAACTCCAGGGTATTGGGGACGAGGAATTGCATATACAGATAATAGAATGGTTCTTCGTGAAACAATGCAGAGTTTGGATATTACGAATAAGATTCCAATTCACAATGATATTTTAAGAATATATATTGGATGGGGATTTATTCCATTCTTGTACTATTTGGTGAATTTTTTCCTTTTACAGATTCGTTGGTTTAGAAAACAAGGTGATAATAATAACGGATGGCAATATTTCGCTATTGCTAGTTGTGTTTACTTTATAAACTTCTTTGATAATATGATTACAAGCGTGAGCTTTAATATTTGCTTCTTTGTAATCTGGCTTCTTCTGACAAAAGAAAAAGGAAATATAGATATCGGTCAAGGGAGGGAAATTTATGGACAATAATTTGGTCTCAATTATAATCCCTGCGTATAATGTTGCGCGATATTTAGACGACTGTTTAAAAAGCGTTTTGAATCAGACATATACAAACTTAGAAATAATAGTAATTGATGACGGATCGACAGATAAGAGCTTAGAAATATGTCATTCATATGCGGCTAAGGATAAAAGGTTAAAGGTTATTCATCAAGAAAATGCAGGAGTAAGTGCTGCAAGAAATGTCGGCTTGAGCATTATGACTGGAAAATATGTTCTGTTTATCGATTCAGATGACAGAATTGAACAGAACATGGTCGAAATTCTTGTTAAAGAAATTGAAGAGAATGAAAAAAATGATGCAGTCTTCTGTGGGTATAAGGAATTTGAAGATGAAACTGACAGAATAATCAAAGAAGTTGTTCCCAGTAAATCAAAACGAGTAGATCGAGATAATGGTGTTGCAGAAATATTTGGAGAATACGCAACCATGCTGTGGAATAAAATGTTCCGCTGTTCGATAATAGATAAGTCGGATTTATTTGATGTAACATTGAAAATCGGTGAAGATGAATTATGGATGGTAGATGTCTTAAAAAAAGCAAATAACATTATGCTAATAGGAACACCGCTCTATTATTATAGGAGCAGAGCGGAAGGGGCTTCAAAAGGTCAGGTGTTTTCAGAAGCTAAAATGACGGATTATGAATCCCAAAAGAAAGTCTTGAAAAGTATAAACGAATATGGCTCTGAAGCTTTGACACTGTATGCACAACAGAGATTGTATTATACAGGTCAAGACATAATGAAACTAGCGTATTATGGCGGCTACTTTGATGTCTATGAAATGATTGACCATGAGATTAATGAGGCTCGAAAGGTCTGGTTTGATCATCACTCCAATAAATTAGGTAAGATCCGACGTAGACTTGTTGAAGCAATGATGCGAAAAAGAGTACCGGGTAGGTTTATAAAAATATTTGATAAATAAGGAATGGGATAAGATGAGTAGGGTTGCGGTTATTACATTGGCGGATTTTAACAATTATGGAAATAGATTGCAAAATTATGCACTTGAAAAATTGATTGTAGAAATGGGATATGAGGTTGACTCAATTGTACCGTATCGCCCTAATATAATAAAAGAAGCTGTAAAGACAGTGGTAAGGAAAAAAGATGTACCCTTTACACAAAAAATGCTCCAATTAAAGAGACTGAATAATTTCCTGTCCTTTGATAAAAAGTATGCTCATACTTATTCCATAAATGACAACGATTTTCACACAATTCCAATAGAAAACTACGATTGCTTCATATCTGGAAGTGATCAAGTATGGAATCCGGACTGGGCTGACTACACATACGATAAAATGTTTCTGCGTTTTTGCCCGGTGAATCAGCGAATATCCTATGCCGCAAGTTTTGGTGTGGACGAAATACCTGATAAATGGAGAGAAAAATACGCAGTTGGTCTTTCAGAATTTCATTATCTGTCGGTAAGGGAAAAGAATGCAGTTGAGATAGTTGAATCATTAATAGGAAAAAAATGTGAGAAAGTCCTTGATCCTACAATGCTCTTGGATAAATATATGTGGGACGAGATAAAGAAAGTTCCGAAAAAAGTACATGGAAAGAATTATATTCTTACATATTTTTTAGGAGAAAAAACGGACTCTATAAACGCAGAATTAATGAAATACTCTCAGATGTATCACTGTGATATAATTAACCTTTTAGACTTAAAGGATAATGCGTATGCTGCTGCTCCAGACGAATTCATCGGATTGATTAGCGAAGCAAAATTGATTATGACGGACTCCTTTCATGCAACAGTATTTTCTATTATATATGAGCGACCGTTTGTTGTGTATAATCGTAAGGGGATTGGAAGCAAAATGGGGTCAAGATTGTCTTCATTATTAGAAATGTGTGGATTATTTGAAAGAAAAAGTGAGTGTATAAGGAGAGAACAACTTTTTGAATGTGATTTCACTGATGCTAAAAAAGCAATAGAGCAAGAAAAAGAACACAGTATAAAGTTTTTGAAATCTGCAATAGAAGATAGCATAGTTGATAAGATGTTGAACAAACAATAAGAACAGTTAGAGGAAAATAATAGCAAATGAGTATATCACGAACAGAAAATGTAAAGAGAAATATATTTTATAGCTATCTTGGAGCTGTTCTAACTTCTGCATTCTCAGTTATTTGTAGAACAATTTTTGTATACAAGTTGGGTGCAGATTACTTAGGAGTTTCAGGATTATTTACAAATGTTTTAGGAGTATTATCCTTTACAGAATTAGGAATAGGGTCTGCAATCGTATTCGCACTATATAGACCGATAGCCGATAGAGACAGAGAAAAAATCAAATCATTACTTGCCTTATATAAGCGAGCCTACCAATTGATAGCACTGATTGTCACAATAATTGGTATTTTGTTATTGCCTTTTTTGGGAATATTAGTTAATACTGAAATTCCACTTTCAGAAATTAGAATTTATTATTTGGTCTTTTTGTTTAACACAGTGTCATCATATTTTGTAAGTTATAAGACATCATATGTTTCTGCACTGCAGATGGAATATGTTGTAACTAACACAACCACAGTAGGTACAATTATAACAAATGTCTTTCAAATCATATTGTTGCTCTTAGGAGGAGATTATTTAGGCTACTTGTTGATTGCAGCAATTATTGGACTTATTCAAAAGATTGCTACGGTATGCTATCTGAATATAAAATTTCCAATTTTGACAGAAAAAAACATCAAAGCATTGGACAGCGAAACGAAATCGTCAATATGGAAAAATGTTAAGGCGTTAATTATTCATAAAGTCGGTGATGTTTCTGTTAATCAGACAGATAACATTATTATTTCAGCTTTCGTTTCAACAACAGCAGTAGGTTTATTGTCAAATTACACAACGCTAAATACTTTGATATCTACATTCACTAACAAGTTTTTCGGGAGTTTTACTGCTAGCTTCGGAAATATGCTTGCAAAGGAAAGTGTTGAAAAGCAAAGAAAAATTTTTGACACATATGATCTTCTTGGGTTTTGGATTTACGGATTTGTATTAATTGCATTTGTAACACTGTCACAACCGTTTATAACCCTTTGGCTCGGACCAAATCTACTGTTAGATAATGCGACAGTCATTTTGTATTTTGTTTCTTTATACTTAGCAGGCATGACATTAATACCCTACAATTTTAAAATTGCGGCAGGTAGATTTAATGAGGATAAATGGGTTGCTTTTATTCAAGCAATTACAAATCTGGTAGTTAGTATTGCGGCTATTAAAATTATTGGTTTACCCGGTATATTTGTTGGAACAATTGTTTCACGAATGATTGTTGTTATTGTGAGACCATATATTGTATTTAGGTATGTATTAAAGGAAAGTCCACGTGGATATTTTATAAGGCTTACTTTTAGATCGTTGCTGGCTTTTGCATTATGCTATTTTATGTATATGTTAAGAACTATTCTGTTTTCGCATGTGACAATTTTGAGTTTTGTGGAATTATGTGTTTTGACAGCTTTAATACCTAATTTTATTTTTGTTATACTTTTTGGTAAAACTGATGCTTTTAAGGATATTTTGAGTAGGGTTAAGCGAAAGTAAACAGAGTATAAGGATATTGTTATAATAGTAATGTGGGTTTATACAAGATAAAAAGGGGTGAAGTATAATTGGATAAAGTGGTTTCAATAGTATCTCCGTGTTATAATGGCGAAAAATATTTGAGTTCCTATTTGAATTCTGTCCTCGAACAAACATATCCAGAGATAGAGCTGATACTTGTGGATGATGCTTCGACTGATGCGACCGCAGAAATTGTAAAACAATATGAGACTTTATTCAAAAATAAGGGTTATACTCTTATTTATATAAAACAGGAATCGAATAAAGGACAAGCTGCTGCAATTAATAGAGGATTAAAAATATTTTCCGGAAATTTTTTCACATGGATGGACTCAGATGATATTTATTACAATGACGCAATTCAAAAAAAAGTTGAATTTTTAGAAAAAAATACTGAGTACGATTTTGTCCTAAATGATGGAGAGATTGTGAATGAAAAAGATCTCTGTACGAGGGTAGGCGTACTCAAGCGACAGAAACCAAGCAATAATGATAATCTGTTCAAGGATTTATTAGATGAAAATAATGTTGTATTTACTCCAGGAGTTATTATGGTAAGAGCGGATGCACTAAAAAGAGCGATACCAAATCTTAGCATATATGAAAGCAGAGAAGGACAAAACTGGCAATTAATGCTTCCACTTGCATATTCCTTAAAGTATGGCTATTTGGATGAAATTTTATTTAAGTATGTTGTTCATAACGGTAGTCATTCGCATATGAAGCGCCTGTATGAAAGGCAAATAGAGCGCAGAGATAATTTTTATGTATTGCAAAAAGAGACAATATCAAAGATAACTGACATGCCAAAAAGTGAGAAAGAGTATTGGATTCAATATTCATATAAAAAACAGTTAAAGGAGAAATATATTCTTACTTTGAAAAACAGAAGAAGAAAAGATTATGCCGCCTATAAAAAAGAAATGAAAAAATATGATGTTGATATACCAGAAAAAATGCCATATGATTTTTATCAAATCTATATCATATTAAGAAAAATTAAGAATAAATTAAAAAGGAATTTGATGAAATGAGTACATATGCTGCATATTATAATAATAGTCAAGTTCGTATGGAATCATCGTCAGGTGGCTTATTTACTTTAATCGCAGAAAGATTTGATGTTACTTATGGTGTGACAATGACGGATGACTGCTATGGATGTGAGTTTATAAGAGTTGAAAAAAATTTAGAATGCCTAAGGGGAAGTAAATATTTGCAGGCAAGAGTAGGGGATACTTTTAAACATGTAAAAAAGGATTTATTGGATCATAAACGTGTCCTTTTTAGCGGAACTGGATGTCAAATTAATGGATTAGTTATGTTTTTAGGTAAAGAGTATCCTAATCTGTTTTTAGTGGATATTATATGTCACGGAGTGCCTTCTCCAAAGCTATGGCGGGAGTATATTGAGTATCAAGAAAAATCATTAGGCAAAATTCGCAAGATTAATTTTAGGGATAAGACAGAAGGATGGTTGGATTTTGGAATGATGGAAAATACTCATTTTAGTTCCATGCATACTGATCCATTTATGCAAATGTTTTTGCGTAATTACTGTTTGCGACCTTCTTGCTATGAGTGCCATGCAAAAGACCTAAAAAAATCGGATATAACTATTGCTGATTTTTGGGGAATTCAAGATGTTGTGCCTGAAATTAATGATAACAAAGGAATTTCATTGGTGATAACAAGAACCAGTAAGGGACAAGACATTTTTGAAAAAATTAAAGAAATGTTGATTTATAAAGAAGTTACATATGAAGAGGGCGTTCGTTGCAATACAGCAGAATATCTCTCAGCAAATAAACCGAAATTAAGAAAGGTTTTTTTCGTAGACTTAAATCGACTATCATTTGATGCAATGATAAAAAAATATGCGTCTTCAATTACTACCCCAAAATGGAAAATAATATTGAAAAAATACAAAAACTATATCAAGAAGATACTAAGAAGAAGTTAGCGTGAGATTATGAAAATGAATGAATCTATACCGGTATTATATAAAAGAAAAGAAGAATGTTGTGGTTGCACGGCTTGTTATGCTATCTGTCCGAAAGAGGCGATTTCTATGGTAGAGGATGAAGAGGGATTTGAATATCCACAGATTGATGAAAGCAAGTGCGTGCGGTGCTATCAATGCATTAAGGTATGTCCGATAAAAGCAGCACGAGCATAGGAGGGAGAGATTATGAACACAACATTACTTATCATGGCAGCCGGTATCGGCAGCCGCTTCGGAACAGGAATCAAACAGCTAGAGCCAGTCGATGTTGCTAACCATATTATCATGGACTACTCGATCCATGATGCGATTGAGGCTGGTTTCAATCATGTGGTATTTATTATCCGTAAGGATATCGAGAAGGAGTTCAAAGAAGTGATCGGCGATCGTATTGCTTCTATTTGCTCTTCTCATAATGTAACTGTGGACTATGCTTTCCAGGATGTCAACGATATTCCGGGAACTCTGCCAGAAGGCCGCACAAAACCGTGGGGAACTGTTCAGGCTGTGCTTGCAGCAAAGAGCGTAATAAAGACTCCGTTCATTGTGATCAATGCAGATGATTACTATGGCAAAGAAGGCTTCAAGGCTGTATACGAGTATCTGGTGAATGGCGGCAAGTCCTGCATAGCTGGTTTCGTTCTGAAGAACACGCTGTCTGATAACGGTGGTGTGACTCGTGGTATCTGCAAGATGGATGAACAGAACAATCTGACTGAGGTTGTGGAAACCAAGAACATCGTAAAGACTGCAGATGGAGCAGAGGCAGACGGTGTGGTTGTTGATGTGAATTCTCTGGTTTCCATGAATATGTGGGGCTTGACTCCCGATTTTCTGGATGTGTTGGAGGACGGATTCAAAGAGTTCTTCGAGAAGGAAGTTCCGGGCAATCCTCTGAAAGCAGAGTATCTGATTCCTATTTTCATCGGTGAGCTGCTGGAGCAGGGCGAGATGTCTGTGAAGGTTCTGAAGACCAACGACACCTGGTACGGTATGACCTATCACGAGGATGTCGCAGCTGTAAAGGACAGCTTCAAGAAAATGTTAGAAAAAGGCGTGTATAAGGCTGATCTGTTCAGTGACCTGTAAACGATGATGAAAGAATCGATTGATTTACTCGGAAAGATTCTCACAAACATCCTGACTGCTCTCTATGAGCCGTTTGGATTTTCACTCCTTCTTTCTTTCCTTGCAATGTTTTTCTACCTGTACGCATATGGGCTGTTAGGGTCAGGCCCCAATGTCAGTAAGGTAGAATTAAGATAAGAAGCATGTTATACTTATTATTATCTATAAGTAATAGAAGTTAATAACCAGTTCTCGTATTGCGGCTTAGATTGAAGGATTTAGGCATGGCAAACAGACAGACCGGGAATCTGTCTACTAAAAGCTATTGATTCTGTTGGCTATCGGTATAGAAAACTGGTTACAGTCCGTGCTTTAATATGGCGCGGACTGTTCCTGCCAGGGCGTATAGGAAGAATATAGTTGTTAATAAGAGCGATGACATCCATTTGTGTAGCAGATTTTTTTCGTCGCAGGAATTCAATACAGATATAAATTGCCATCGTGAAATTAACCTGATAGATAAATCTTCTATCTTTTTGCGATACGATGATGGTACCGGTTATAATCTCACAAAAATTATATAAAATAAGGCGTGCATAGATTTCCTGCATGATTAGTTGTTTTTTCCTTGAATGGAAATAAGCCAGTCCAATGGTATATTTTAGTTCGCGAAAAGAGGTTTCAATCCCCCAGCGTTTAAAATAAAGTTCCTTAAGTTGTTCTACATCGAATTCATATGCAGGAAGATTAGTAAATACAGTCTCAGAGCTACCGTTAGGAAGCTGGAAACGGACAATTCTGAACCGGATATAATAAAGGGAACTGCTGTGTTCTCGAAGATAATCAAAGGGCCGTGAAGAAATATTTTTGTATATATCAGGTTGTTCTTTGACAGCCCGTGTATTCCGCCTGGTCAGCCAACGTTCAAAATCTATATCAAATTCAGGAGATGCCGGAAGCGTAAGGGTGCTGAGCAGATTTCTCGAACCTTCATCTCGGGCTCTGATAAGAAACCGGGCATTATTTTCGATAACATGAGCCATAACATTAAAGGAAGTGTAGCCACGGTCAGCTATAAAAATGACTTTTTCATCAGAGATTTGTCTAAAATGGTCAACCATATCGCACATGGCAGAGTATTCATTGCTGGAATTACATGGCTGCAAAATGGCATCGATATAGGTTCGTGATAAAAGATCATAAAGTGCATTTAAATGAAGGAGATTGTAACCTTTACCATAAGGATCGGAGATCCTGTAAGTTTCTGGATCTTCCGGGTCGCGTGGAATACAGATATCCGATCCATCGACAGCGAGGAGACGATATCCCTTTAAGTTTTTGCCAAAATTAAAAGAATCTGTAAAATCACGGAAAAGGATCTGAAAGGCTTCGGGAGATAATTTTGAACGCTGCTGGATAAGCGCGGAGAGAGATGGGGTGTCGGCGCTGAAATCAAAATACTTGAGCATTTCATGTTGAAGAAGACTTTTCCATAGATAAAACGGAGAGGATTGTATCCGTAAAAGAGATTTTTCGTTTGCGGGAAAAGGCTGTTTTCTGAGTTGAGAAAAGCCATGAGGCGGCTGCCATATCAGAGATGACAGAAAAAAGGTTGTTTTTAACAGCTTCAGGTGATAATTGCATAAAAATACCTCCAGTCAATTGATTTCGACTGATACGTGAGCCGGATATATCTTTTTGATCAAGAGGCGCGAAGCGCCGCACATTTGGAGTGTAATGTCAAGAGTTTTGTTTAAAAAATAAAAGTATTACATAAAAAGACAATACCCCTAAAAAAGAAAAAGGTAAAAAAGTAGGAGAAATACAGCGTAAATAAGAATATTTGCACAAAGTGCTATTAAGTTAAGAAAACTACCTGACATTGGGGTCAGACCATCTAAGGGAAAAATAAAGCTTTTCTAAAGAAATTACAAATTAAACTGGGAGCAAAAGATATGATGAACACAACATTACTTATCATGGCAGCCGGGATCGGCAGCCGTTTTGGAACAGGAATCAAACAGTTGGAGCCGGTCGATGATGCAAACCATATCATCATGGACTACTCAATCCATGATGCGATTGAGGCTGGCTTCAATCATGTAGTATTTATCATCCGTAAGGATATCGAGAAAGAGTTCAAAGAGGTTATCGGTGATCGCATTGCCTCCATTTGCTCTTCTCATGATGTAACTGTGGACTACGCATTTCAGGATATCAACGATATTCCGGGGGAACTTCCAGCGGGCCGGACAAAGCCGTGGGGAACTGGTCAGGCTGTGCTTGCAGCGAAGGACGTAATTAAAACTCCGTTCATTGTGATCAATGCAGATGATTACTATGGCAAGGAAGGTTTCAAGGCTGTCCACGAGTATCTGGTGAATGGCGGAAAGTCTTGTATGGCTGGTTTCGTTCTGAAGAACACTCTGTCCGATAACGGCGGTGTGACCCGTGGTATCTGCAAGATGGATGAGAATGGAAACTTGACTGAGGTTGTGGAAACCAAGAACATCGTAAAGACTGCAGATGGAGCAGAAGCAGACGGCGTGGTTGTTGATGTGAATTCTCTGGTATCCATGAATATGTGGGGCTTGACTCCTGATTTTCTGGATGTGCTGGAAAATGGTTTCAAGGAGTTTTTCGAGAAAGAAGTACCGGGCAATCCTCAGAAAGCCGAGTATCTGATCCCGATCTTCATCGGTGAACTGTTGGAGCAGGGAAAGATGTCCGTGAAGGTTCTGAAGACCAACGATACCTGGTACGGCATGACCTACCATGAAGATGTCGCAGCCGTAAAGGACAGCTTCAAGAAAATGTTAGAAAAAGGCGTGTACAAGGCTGATTTATTTGCAGACTTATGATATACTGGAGCCACGGGAAACCGTGGCTCTTTATGATATTGAGTAGGGTACACAAAAGAGCGAAGAATAGTTAGCGACGATTCATCGTGATTTTATACGGAAGGAAAAACGCAATGAAAGAAATGTACTCACCTGCGATATTGGCATCTTATGCAACTTTTAAAGAGTTGTATAATGAAGGAAAATACAGAAGCCCTTATCAAATTCTTGCAGAATTTATTAAATACATTGTTTTAACAGAAAATACATATTCATTTTCATTGGTGAAAATGAAGCAAGATTTAAAAAGAGTATTTGGCTTTGAGTTGCCGACTGCTGTTATAAAAACAGCAGTAAAAGGCATTGATGGAATAACAAGAGAAACGGCTACATCTGGTTATGTTGTCAATAATAAGCAACTGATTAAAAACGCAGAATTTGCGTCTTTGCGCAGGGAAACAGAGGTGGAAAACTTAGAGCTATCTAAATTGCTTCTGGATTATGCACATGAACATCATTCAGATCAGTATATTCAAGAAGATGCTTTAGTGCAAGATTTTATTGCATATTTAATTGACGAAAATAGTAATACAAAAAATCATGACCTTATAAGTGAATTTATTCTTAAAAATTCTGACGATGTGAGAATTCAAGAAAGTATAGAGTCAATAAGGCAAGGCGCAGTTTTATATATTGGATTGAACTATAATATCAGTGAAACAGGAAGTTTGGGAAAAGATTTGACATTGTATCTTGACACAGAGATTTTGTTTGATTTGGTAGGATACAATGGCATCTCTCGGGGTCAGACCCTATGAAGAAGCACAATATCATTAATCTGAGTGAGACAGAAGATCTGGTTACTGTGATGACCTGTAATGAAATCTTTGATCCGGGACGGCCGGATACGTTTTTTGAGAAAGTGTGATTTTCACGGACATTTACAAGAAAATATGGATGGAATAATGAGGAGATAATGAGCTTGAATGAAGTAGATCTTTACTATGATCATTACAAAGAAACATGTGCTTTAAGCAAACAAACTCAGAATCGACGGAATAGATTTTTCTGCTGGCTGTGTATTCTTGAAGCTATGTCGTTCTTGTTTTTGCTGAAGCCTGATGAAACAACGGAAATATTTAGAACAGGGATAAACACATATTTTGAAACAAATATTGCTTTGGGAAATACAGTTTTACAGACATTTCTTTGGATTATAATCGCCTATGTTACAGTAAGATACTGCCAGGACTCATTATATGTAAGACGTTTATATCCATACATAGATCGATTAGAAAAAGAAATAAAAAATGTAAGTAAAGTTGCAGTATTTGAGAGGGAAGGAGAAGAATATCAAAAAGAATATCCAATAGTGCTGAATCTTATAACTTTATTTTATAAAATGTTTTGCCCGATATTATTTCTTGGAATCAACATTGTACATATCATTCAAGAATGGCAAAGGAGTACTTTTACAATTGCTTTAGTGTGTGATACGGTGATATTTGGCGAAATATTCTTGATTACATGGTTTTATTTTTTTGAAACACATTTTCGGATAGCGAATTGGTGTAAAAGCCATATTCCTCTGATTGGAGGTATTGATAAAGGGTTAAGAAAGATATTAAGGAATGTTTAAAAAGATAAGAACCTGATATTATCACGAAAAGGGAGAGTTATGAAATGGAAAAAAGAAAAAATCTTTCAGAACAGTTAAATGAATATAGTACGGATGAAGAAAATCTGTGTGGTACTAATTTCGCGATTCATAAAAATGTTATGGTTTGGGGCGGAACGCTTATACAGTTATCAAACATTTCTTCAATATCAAGATATAATTCCTGGGAGAATAAGGAAGAAGAGTACTCCGAGAAAGTTGCAAAATCCGTTAGCTTTAAAGAGTTTAAAACGGCAAATCCAATTTTTAACTATGCTTTTTGGGGAGCAATCGTGTGTTTTATAATTGCCCTGTTTAAGTCATTTTTTTATATTCCGTGTCTTGGTTTGGTAATCTGGGTTGCATATTCTTATTTCATGCATTCTAAAACAATAATTAATGTTCCTAGAGTAAAAACAACCCGGATTTGTCATCGTATGATTTGTATTACCATGAACTCAACAAAGAAATATGATTTTGAAATTCCAACAGAAGAGTTTCGTAACGATGTAATGCTTACCTTGTACAAAAGAATTGTTGATCCGGGAAATAATGAAAATGGTATTCAGTTTGATTTGAAAAACTGTAATATTGTCAATAATTCAGTGGTAAGTGGAGGACAGGTTTTTCTTGGCGATGATAATGAAAATAAGGTTGGTTATACAGAGGACGATGAGTAGGTGAGCATATGAGAGAAAAGATTGTATTAAATGTCAAGAACATGAATATTAGTCAGGGAAGTATCAATAATGGTGTTGTTTGTATTGGTGATAGGAATTCCAATAATGTAATTGTTCGATCTAAAGAAAAAGCCGGGCGTAAGGAAGATCAACACTATGAGGTCATGGAGGAACCTTATATTTTTATCAGTTACTCACATAAAAATATTAAAAGAGTGCTTCCTATTATTAATAGAATGAAAGAAGATGGGTATCGAGTCTGGTATGATGCAGATATTAAGCCTGGACCAAAATGGGATCAATATGTAGAAACTTTTTTGAAACATTCTACTATTTTCATTGGCTTTTTTAGTTATGCTTATTGGAAATCTGGTCCATGTAAAGAAGAAATATCTTATGCATGTAATTTAGCTCAATATGAATCAGATGGAATTATTCCAGTGTGTCTTGATGATACAAAAATTCCAGACAATTTGGGGCTGCAGATGCATTTATCAGCTCGCGAGAGAATTGATGGATATAATTGTAATACGCCTGGTGATATTTGCAGAATGATTTATAAAAATGCTTTGATTCATAAATGCCAGGTAAATAAAGAAGCTTCGCTGGATAATTAAAAAATGAGTATTACAAATAGAAAGCAGATCATTAATGAAGGGAAAGAAATCATATTTGAGATAATTAAGTACATTGGAGAGAAGTTTCGCCTGCCGGGAGAACTGTATTCTTATACCACGATCACAGTGGGAAATATCAATGCAACTTATAAGGGGACTTATATTGCAGAAGGGCAGTACAAGTCCTATCTGTTCCAGAGGATCAATACGCATGTGTTTAAGAATCCGGTGGAGATCATGAAGAATATTGACGAGGTGACGTCGTATATCCGGGAAAAGTTCCCGGAGCAGCTGACGCTTCATTTTCATCACACAGCGGATGGACTCAACTATTTTGTCAGCGATGAGGATTCTTTCTGGCGGGTAATGAATTATGTGGATTCTCTTGCACTGGACACGACAGATGATCTGCGGGTCATTGAGGCAACCGGTAAGGCTTTTGGTAATTTCCAGGCCCAGCTGGCTGACTTTGATGGTTCCACCCTTTATGAGACGATTCCGGATTTTCATAATACCAGAAAGCGTCTGGATACGCTGTTTGCCCATGTATCCGAGGATCCCTGTAACCGTGTCCATGAGGTGATGGATGAGATCGCTTATCTTTCTTATGTGAGTGAGAAAGCGGCAGAATTGAGCGTGGATTTTACCAATGGAAAAATTCCGAGAAGAGTAACGCACAATGACACGAAAGCCAACAATGTCCTTTTTGACAAGGTGACAAAGGAACCGTTAGTGGTGATCGATCTGGATACGATCATGCCCGGAATGTCCATGTATGATTTTGGTGATGCCGTTCGTTTTATCGCCAACACAGCAGCGGAGGATGAACCGGACACGGATAAGGTTTTCTTTGATACAGGAAAATTCCGTGCGTTTGCCAGGGGCTTTATTCGGGAAACAAAGGATCTTTTGACAGAGGTGGAACTGGAAAATCTGGTGAAAGCAAGCTTTTCCATTACCGTGGAGCAGGCGAGCCGTTTTCTGGATGATTACCTGACCGGAGACCACTATTTCCGTTACGAATACCCGAAGCATAACCTGGTCCGTGCCAGATGTCAGCTGCAGCTTGCCAAGGATATCGAGAAGAAATGGCAGGAGCTGGAGTGGATCATCCGTGATGTGAGAGCGCAGCTGGAAGAGTAACGATCAGCGGTGGGCGGTGTATTTATTGTGTCATCGGAAGATCCTTCCTTCGCAGGCAATAGCGGGAATGCTCCTGTTGATTTTTCTGGGGATTGTTTTTGGCTCAACAGTATTTACCCGGGAGCCAAAAGCATACCGGGAATATGAACTGGAACTTTTCTGGTCCTGGAAAGCAGTTCTCCGGGGAGACCGGGAAATGCTGAAGGAAAACCTGCTGAACATGTTATTGCTGTTTCCTGCCGGTCTTTTGTTTCCGCCTCTCTTTCATAAGAAACTGCCCTGGTGGACGGGCTTGGCAGTTGGCCTGTTCATTTCTGCAGGAATTGAGACAGGCCAGCTGGTGCTGCGGCGTGGGCTTTTCGAATGGGACGATATGGTGCATAATAGTCTGGGATGCATGCTGGGAGTCTGGTGCAGTAACTTTTTGCTGGTACGTTTGAAAGTATATACAAATCAATAGAAGATTAGTGGTACATATTTAAAATAATGCGAATATATAGGAGATGATAGTTGTGCCAAGTTTAGCGGAACAATTTGAAAATTTAATAGATCCATCTACAGCTTTGGGTGCTTTTCTGATTAGCTTGGTGGCAGGTCTAGTTTGCTCGTTTATCACGGGCTGGCAGGCGTGCAAATATAAAAACAGAAAAAATGATATTGAAGCAAATGATGTAGGTGGTAGTATTAATCAAGATGTAAATTCGGATCAATCGAATAATTATGATAAGGCATCATTCGAAAAGACAAAGAACTCAATTAAGGTTCGAAATGTGCAAGGCGATATAAATCAGGATGTGAGGAAGTAGATGTTTTGGGATAAATGGTTCAACAAAAATGTAAAAGTAAGATCTAATTCTATAACTGCTGGGAAAGTTGGAGGCGATATTTATCAAGGAAACACAATCATTAACGTTGACCCAGCGACAAGTGTATTGAATGCCGCGTCTTCTGCTGACAATATGTCGGTAACAATGGACTCTATTGCTCAGGCAATCAAAAGGACAGAATTGTTACCGAAAGGGTATGGAGAGAAAATAATAATGGAAAATGGGCGTGCCAGTATTTCTTCAGTTATTACTGATGTGAAAGCTGCAAGTGCGAACCTACAAAAAATAAAGGGATCATTTAGGATTAAGGCCTGCAAGAATCAGGAGGAACTTGAGGAATTACTTCAAAGAGCATATATTTCACAAACTCCAATAGAAATAGATATGGTAGAAATGAAAAAAATGATTGGAGATATGGAAGATCCATTTCAAGAAGAGTTTCAAAAAGAAATTGAAGGTTGTAAATTTCAGATTACGCCGCCTGAATTGCCGGAAGCGAAGCAATGCGTGTTTGGTGTAAAAGATTCAGCGTTTTATTATGACGATATATGGCTAAGAATGAAACCAGTAGATCCGGATGACCATATCTTGGTACTTTCCAATGATGAACATTGTTCTGATTTAAGGCTCACATTGACCTACTATGGTGATACAGGTAAGACAACAATAGATCATGCGTACATCAATAAAGGTTGGATGTCTATTAAGAAATATTTAGAATTTATGAAAGCTGCCGATGCAGGGACAGAATTATATATTCGCATTAAAAACACAGAGACAGATTTCTTCAAAGCTACTTTACAAGCACCTTTTTTGGGAGAAGAATATGATCGCTTAGAATCGGAAATTAGATTTATCAGGAATATAATGTTGGTAGAGGCTTATTTTAATGTGTCTTTTGATAGCCAAAAAATTTTTGAACCAGAAGAAATAGAACTTATTAATTTCTTGGCTAAGAGCATTAGAAATATACCTGAGACCTTCACTTGGGAAAATTTTTCGTGCAGTGGTGTTGGAAAATTACCTGATGGCGAAAAGCCGTTTGTAAATCCAGAGGAGTTTTCAATTAGTTTTGAAAGTGTGGTTGATATTACTATACAAAATCATGTATTAGAAAGTATTAGAGTAAAAACAAAGTTTGATACTGCAAAATATGAAGAGGGCAGTGTTCCAACTGATTTCAGTGATGGGACAAGAATTGATATTAAATTAGTTCCAGCCTCTAGTAACAAAGGTAATAGAATTGCAATATTAGATTAAAAATAAAATCCTCCGTCCGGAGCACGGCTCTAGTCGGAGGACAATTTTTATCTGCGAGTTAGTCAGAACTAATCAGTATCTTCTGAAGATATCTCTTGTGTAAACTCTATCAGCCACATCATCCAGACAGCTGTCATAGCGGTTTGCGATGATCGCTTGGCTCATTTCTTTGAATTTCTCTAAATTATTCACAACCTTGGAACCAAAGAAGGAAGTACCGTCTTTCAAAGTCGGTTCATAGATCACAACGGTAGCACCCTTGGCTTTGATTCGTTTCATGACACCCTGGATACTGCTTTGGCGGAAGTTGTCGGAATTAGACTTCATGGTCAAGCGGTAAACACCAACAGTCACGTCTTTTTCCATAGAGGAATCCCATTGATTATCATCTCCGTAAGCATAATATCCAGCCATCTGCAAATTCCGGCTCATCTGACCACGCATTCCGCTAAGAACTGATCGGTCTTTCCGGA
>NZ_QSCM01000026.1 GCF_003463065.1 Blautia sp. OF03-15BH | reverse complement strand
GAAACTGTATTTTCGGACTATCTTGCTATAGTCCGAAATGTTGGGAATGTTTTAATTAATTGGAATCGAAACAGAAGAAGCGGAAGATGAAACTGGATTTTTCCAATTCCGTGCAGTTGGATTTGGTCAGCAGATTTGGAAACCGATACTGGATGCATCTCTGGAGGCAGGAGCACAGTGGGTCGTTGTAGAACAGGATGAACACCATGATATTCCTTCTATGGAATGTGCTCGGATGTCGAGGGAATATCTGAAAATCATGGGGTGGTAAGAAAAGTTATAAAAATCAGGTTTTGTGAAATCAGCAGCACAATAAAAAAGGAGATTGGCTGATAAAAAGCGTCCCCGAAATCACAAAGAAAGTGGTTTCGGGGTTTTTTTATGCCGAAAGTTATGATATGATGCAGGAAAAGTTTTAAATGGAGGGTTTTATGAAAATAACCGTACACATCGTATCACATTCGCATTGGGACAGAGAATGGTATCTGCCCTTTGAAAAGCACAGGACAAAGCTGATCGAGCTTCTGGACACGGCTATGGAGCTTTTTGAAACCGACGAAAATTACCGAAGCTTTCATCTGGACGGACAGACCATCGTTTTGGATGATTATCTTGAGATTCGCCCCCAGAATCGGGAAAAAATAGAAAAGTATGTGAAAGAAGGCCGTTTTCATGCGGGTCCCTGGTATATTTTGCAGGATGAATTTCTGACCAGCGGAGAGGCAGCCGTACGGAATCTTCTTACGGGTATGAAAGAGGCAAAGGAATATGGCGCCGTCTGCCCGGTGGGATATTTTCCGGATGCCTTCGGAAATGCCGGTCAGATGCCCCAGCTTCTGAAACAGGCCGGTATGAAAGCGGTGGTTTTTGGAAGAGGGGTAAAGCCGGTAGGTTTTAATAACGAAACAAAAGAGGGCGGCGCCTATGAATCCACCTATTCGGAGATGAACTGGGAATCCATGGATGGCAGCAGTCTTCTGGGGATTCTTTTTGCCAACTGGTATAACAACGGGGCAGAGATTCCGGTGGAGGAGGAAGCGGCAAAGGCATACTGGGAGGAGCGCCTGAAAGCAGCCCGGCGCTTTGCGGGAACCAGCCAGCTGCTCTTTTTAAATGGCTGCGACCATCAGCCGGTACAGAAGGATCTGGGAGCTGCCATTGAGACTGCCAGAAGATTATATCCGGATATCGAATTTATCCATTCGGATTTTGAAACCTATGTCGATGCAGTGAAAAAAGAACTGGAGAAAAAAGAAAAGGCAGGAAACGCCGGGCTTTCGACGGTCTGCGGAGAACTCACCAGTCAGGAGACGGATGGCTTGTGGACACTGGTAAATACCTGTTCCGCCCATGTGGAGCTGAAAAAAGAAAACCGCCGGGGAGAGACAGCCCTTGAAAAAGAAGCGGAGCCTCTGGCTTCTCTGGCAGCTCTTCTGGGAAAGGAATATCCGGAAGATCTTCTTCACTACAGCTGGAAAAAGCTGATGCAGAATCATCCCCACGACAGCATCTGCGGCTGCAGTGTGGATGCGGTAAATGAAGAAATGAAAACCCGTTTCGCCAAGAGTCTCCAGGTGGCAGAGACGATAACAGAAGAAAGCGCCAGATATCTGGCAGAAGAGATCCGTACGGAAGCCTGTACTGGTATTCCTTTTGTGGTCTTTAATACCACGGGCTGGGAGCGGACAGGGCTTGTCGAAGCCGTGGTGGATTATGAGAGGGATTACCAGCGTTTTCTTACGGAAGGCTATGACCGGATGAAGGCTCTGCCGCTGCCGGAACTGGTGGTAAAGGATGCCGGTGGAAAAGAGATTTCGGCAAAAATCGAAGATCTGGGAGTTCATTTCGGCTATGATCTTCCGGATGACCGTTTCCGTCAGCCCTATATGGCGCGGCAGGTGCGTCTTACCTTTGAGGCGGAAGCGATACCGGCTCTGGGGTATCGTTTCTATACGCTGGAAAAAGGCAGCACGGATACGAAGGAACCCTCCCTTGTCACTGCCCCCAACACCATGGAAAACGCATTTCTCCGTGTAGAGATCCTGGAAGACGGAACCTATCGTTTGACCGAAAAGGCTTCCGGCAGAACCTTTGGCCCTCTGGGATATTTTGAAGATACCGGAGATATCGGAAACGAATACCTCTATGTACAGCCCCAAAATACCGAAGCCATCTTAAGCTGTGGAATACCGGCCAGAATCACGCTGGAAGAGGATGCGCCCTACCGAGCTGTCTACCGCATTGAGACGACGATGGAAATTCCGGAAAGTGCCGATGAACTTCTGGAGGAGGAACGGAAGCGGTGTGCGGATTTTTATGGGAGAAAGGCAGGCCGGAGCAAAGATATGGTATCCCTTTCTCTGGTGACCAGACTGTCTCTGGAAAAGAACGCAAGAGGGGTAAAGGCCGAGACGACCTTTAAAAATCTGGCAAAGGATCATCGGGTACGGGTGATTTTTTCCACCGGTCTCTCGGCCAGGCAGCATTTTGCCGACTGTCCCTTTGAGCAGGCGAAGCGAAACAATCGTCACAGCCTGGCCTGGAAAAATCCCAGCGGCTGCGAACATCAGCAGCGTTTTGTGACCATGGAGGGAGAAGACGGAGGGCTCCTTGCCGCAAATATTGGTCTTTATGAATATGAAATCCTTCCGGAAAAAGACAATGCCATTGCCCTTACCCTTCTTCGGGCTGTGGGAGAGATGGGAGACTGGGGCGTTTTTCCGACGCCGAAAGCCCAGCTTCCGGGCATTCATACCGCCTGCTATGCCATTTATCCCTTTGGAAAAGGAGAGCGTTTCCGGGCATTGAAAGAAGGCGTCCAGTTTCAGTCAGAGCTTCTTTTGGTTCCCACCAAAAGGCATGACGGAAGGCTGCCGGAAACGGGCTGTGCGCTGGAGTTTTCGGGAGAGGCGCTGGAGCTTACCGCCCTCAAGATCAGGGAAAGCGAAAAGACACCGGAAGGAGAAAAAGATCTGATGCTCCGGTTCGTCAACCAGAGCGAAGAGCCACAGCAGTTGGTTCTTAAGAAACCTTTCTGGGCTTCGGCTGCGTTCCTTAGCAATGTCATCGAGGAAGAACTGGAACCATTGACGGAAACCGCATCAGGAACTTACGAACGAAACCTTCGTCCCCATGAGATCCTGACTCTTGGTCTTCGGTGCAGATAATCCTGGGTCTGCGCTGCGCTTCGTTCGGTGCAAAACGATCCTGTCAGGATGCAGTGCCGCTTTGCCCATTCCAAAATAAAAATCCCGCCTCTTCTTTTCAGGTACCATGGAAGAGAGCGGGATTTTTGTAATTGTACAGAGCCAGACAGATTTTTGGCGAGAATGTGAGTCATGCTTGTATGAACGAACATTCTTGATGGGAAAGTTATTCGGCCTTGGTCATCTCAAAAACGAGGGCGATGGGAGCAGTTCCCTGACGGTATCCGGCGGGAACCGTCAAAGTCAAGCCGCCTTTGGTCTCGGTGAAGGAAACTTCTGTTTTGCTGTCCAGCATACAGATTCTGGAAATTTTTCCGGTGTATGGAACGAAAATTTTGGATTCCACGGATTCCTGGGCTACCGGGTAGAGACGAATGGCATAGACCTTCCCGCCCTTCTGGGTAAAGGAGAGATTGCCGCTCTGGTAGGGAGCGCAGACTCTGGTTCCGTAGATGGCTTCGCCGTAGGTCTTCATCCACTGACCGAAACCATAGAGGCTTTCCCGTGCATCTACGGGGATCCGGCCGTCCGGCTGCGGGCTGACGTTCAGGGCCATGTTTCCTCCTTTTGCCACAATGTTCACGAGCAGGTTGACCAGTTCGCGGGGCGTTTTATAATGGTCGCCGTACTCATAGGTGAAGTCGGCGCCCAGGGTCAGACAGCTCTCCCAGGGAACAAAAAGAGGCTCCTCCGGAATACAAAGCTCCGGTGTCACGTAATTCTCATAGGGACCACCGATGGTACGGTCTGCGGAGAGGACCCAGGGCTGGATCTTTCTGGCTTCATCCACAATGCCGCCCAGATCGATGTCCTGCCCGTTGGCTTTGCATACCCAGCCGGCATCAAACCAGAGGATATCCAGTTTTCCGTAATTCCGGCAGAGCTCCAGAACCTGGTTTTTGGTGAATTCCTGGAAACGGCTCCAGATTTCAGGATATTCCTTCGGATCATAAGAAGGACCGCGGGAGGTCAGACCGTCCTTACGAAGCTCCGGATTCCAGTAATCCGGACAGTGCCAGTCTGCCTTGGAAAAATACGCACCGATACCGATGCCCTTTTCGCGGAAAGCATCAAACATGGATTTTACGATGTCTGCATGTTCATTTTCGTGGAACGGGCAGTCCTCGGCGGTAACTTTGTAATCGGTGTAGGCGGTATCCCACAGACAGAAGCCGTCGTGGTGCTTGGTAGTCAGCAGAAGATAACGGAAACCGCAGTCCTCTGCCATCTGTGCCCACTCTTCCGGCTGGAACCGTACGGGGTTGAAGGACTTGTTCAGACCGAAATACTGTTTCTTGAAGGTTTCTTTGTCCTCCGTCCAGTTGACCTGGTGGCGGGACCATTCGGCGTCCTTGTCACTCAGTGCCCAGGAAGCCACCATGCCAAGCTCGCAGTAAAGGCCCCAGTGCATCATGAGAGCCAGCTTCTGGTCCTGGAACCATTCCAGCTTCTCCTGAAGAATGGGCTCTGCGGGACGGCAGTAGGTCTCGGCGGCGCTGTAGTTGTGGACGCCCTGATTGACGATGTCCTGCTCTTTTTCCTCTGTGTTTTCGTTTTCCATTGTGCTCATTTTGAAATCCTCCTTTGTAGAATTGTGGGAGCTGCCTGCAGCGGTTTTGGATGCGGTTAAATGCCTTTGCAGGCAGCGTTGGGAGATAGAACCTTCCGGCAGAAAAGCGGAAGGCGGTTTATCTGCATCATATCACAAACATGTTAAAAAGTCATTCATTATTTTGAATTCTTTGTTCATTTATTTAAACGTATGTTGATCGAAATGTTCATAAAGAAGGAAAAAAGTTCTAAAAACAGACATTTTTTTGCTTTTTTCGATGACGGAAAGCATGAAATATGATAAAATAAAGTGTTAATCCTGCTGGCTGTCTGGCAGAGGAGTGATCTGCAGGCCAAAACCCGTGTCAGGTATGGAGCGGAGGAGGGCAGCAGTAAAAACAGATAAGGGAAAGAGAAGATGAATTTGCGTAGAAAGATTTTGATTATTGAAGACAACGAATGGAACCGGGCGCTTCTGGCGGAGATCTTATCTTCCGAGTACGATACGCTGGAAGCGGAAAATGGAAAAGCCGGTCTTGAGATCCTGGAAAAAGAGAAAGAAAAAATCTCTCTGATCCTTCTGGATATCCGGATGCCGGTGATGGACGGATACGAATTTCTGGATGTGGTGAAAAATAACCCGGAACTGGCAGCCATTCCGGTGATCGTCACGACGCAGAGCGAAGGAGAAAATGACGAGCTTGAGGCACTGGAGCACGGAGCGACGGATTTTGTGAGCAAGCCGTATAAGGCACAGGTGATCTTGTGTCGTGTGGCCAGCATGATCCATCTGCGGGAAAATGCAGCGATGATCCATCTGTTCCGGAAGGACCGGACGACAGGCCTTTACAGCAAGGAATATTTCTGTCAGAAGGCCGAAAAGATCCTTCAGGAAAACCCGGACAGGATCTATGATATCATCTGCTCAGATGCAGAGAATTTCAAGCTGCTCAACGATTCCTTCGGTATGCAGACCGGGAACCGGGTGCTTCGGATCATAGCGGAGATCTGCGACGCTCATGCGAAGGAACGGCATGGGATCTGCAGTCGTTTTTATGCAGACCAGTTTGTCTGCATGCAGGAACATCAGGAAAGCTATACAAATGAGTTTTTTGAGAAGCTCACTGCAGAGGTCAGAGAAAAATGCGGCATCAGCAACATTGTGATCAAATGGGGCATTTATGTGACTGACGACAGACAGATCTCCGTGGAGCAGATGTGTGACCGTGCGCTGCAGGGAGCCAGAAGCATCAAAGGACAGTATGGACGGTATTTTGCCTTTTATGATGACAAACTTCGGGATGAAATGCTTCAGGAGCAGGCGATCCTGGACTGCATGGAAGAGGCACTGGAGAAAGGACAGTTCCAGGTAAAGCTTCAGCCGAAATACAAAGCTTTTGGAGGTCTGCTTTCCGATGCAGAGGCGCTGGTCCGCTGGTTCCACCCGGAACTTGGCATGCAGTCTCCGGCAGTGTTTATCCCTCTCTTTGAAAAAAACGGTTTCATTACCAGGCTGGATCAGTACGTATGGGAACAAGTCTGCCGGCTGATGCGGCAGTGGGACCGGGAAGGGCTGGAGCCGGTCAATGTTTCCATCAATGTTTCCAGGGCGGATATCTACAACGTAAATCTGGCAGATACCCTGCTGGAACTGGTAAACCGCTACGGGATCACACCAAAGAGGCTTCATCTGGAGATCACGGAGTCGGTCTATACGGAAAATCCGGACGAGCTGATCCAGACGGTGACGAAGCTGAGGGAAAATGGCTTTGTCGTCGAGATGGATGATTTCGGAAGCGGTTATTCCTCTCTGAACATGCTGAACCGGATGCCCATGGATATCCTGAAGCTGGATATGCAGTTTATCCGTACTGAAATGGAAATGCCGGAGAGCCGCAGAACACTCCGCTATATCATCGGTCTGGCACACTGGCTGGACCTGAGCGTGGTGGCGGAAGGTGTGGAGACAAAGGAACAGCTGGAACATCTGAAGGATCTGGGCTGTGATTACATTCAGGGATATTATCTTTCCAGGCCGCTGGATCCCGCCGATTTTGAAAAGCTGCTTCGGGAACAGTTCTTAAAAAAGGAGAACAGGGAGCGGAATTTCCGGCTTGCCGGTGAGCAGAAGGAGAAAAAGGGAATCCTTCTTCTGGCGGATGAACGGATAGAAAAGAGGGAACGTCTGAGCAGACTTTTTGAAGGCAGCTATGAATTGGTCACAGCTGTCAATGAAACAGAAGTCCTGCGGAACATTGAAAGCTTTGGAAACCGGATTGCCGCTTTTCTGGTCGGCATGAAGGCGGTCCGCAGGGATGAACATTCCGCGTGGAAGCTCATCCAGCGGGAGAAAAAGGTCTGGAAAACACCGGTTCTTGTCATAGGAGATGAGGACGAGGAGACAGAAAAAGAGGCCCTGGAGCTTGGAGCGGACGAGTATGTTCCTGATACCAGACTTGGTGAGAGTTTCCGGCTCCGGGTAGAGAAGATGCTCCGGCGGGAACGGGCAGATGAAGGATATCTGAATAACGTGGCAAGGGAAAAACGTTTCAAGGAGCAGCAGGAATTTCTGAACACCACACTTCCTGGCGGCATGATCGGCGGTTATCGGGAGAAAGGTTTTCCTATTTATTTTATCAATCAGAGTCTGATCAGCTATCTGGGCTACGAAGACCGGGATGAATTTCTCAAGGATGTAAATGGCTGCATGGAAAACGGAGTTCATCCGGAGGACCGGGAGCGGGTCAGCCGGCAGGTGAACGAAGAACTGGATAAACAGAACCGGTATTCGGTCGATTACCGGATGAAGAAAAAGGACGGTACCTATATCTGGGTCCATGATACGGGCTGCAGCATTGAGACGGAGGACGGCAGAGAAGGGCGGATGGCAGTCTGCCTGGATGCTACCGAGGATAAGAAGCGGGAACAGAGGGAAAAGGAACTCTATGAAAAGGAACTGGGCTATTTTACCCGCCTGAACTTCTCAGAGGGCGGTATGCAGGGATGGGTCAATCTCACCACTAACCGGATGGAAAGCTGTGTGATGACTTCTGATCTGGTGGCAACGCAGCTCGGTGAAAGCTTTGAGGACATGATAGAACGGCTTGCAGCTTCTGCGGTGGATCCGGAAGAGGGCATTTCTATGCGCGAGACTATGCAGCGGGATAAAGTTCTTCAGAATTTTTATAATGGAAAAGAAGAGTATCATTTTGAATTTCATAGAAGAAGAGAAAACGGTACGATTTTTTACGGGAGCACGGATTTCCGTCTGTGTCTGAATCCGGAGAACGGTGATGTGATCTGTTTCATCTATACGCTGAATTTGACCGAACAGAAGATGGAAGATCTTTTGCTCCGCAAGGTGACAGCGATGGAATATGATCTGATCTGTGATATCGATCTGAAGACCGGAAAACACCATTTGGTGGAGGTCAAGGAGAAATGCCGGGAGAATGTATTGAAAGAAGGCATTTTCATAGATGAGATCGGGAAGATTGCAGAACGTTTCATGGACGAAGAGAACAGGGCGTGGTATCTTAAGAATCTTCAGACAGATTATATCCGCCGGCAGCTGGAAGATCAGGATAGCTACAGCTTCCTTCTAGAGCTGACGGATGAAAAGGGGATCCACCGGATAAAAAAGTACCAGCTTTTCTATATCTCAAAGGAACTGGAGCGGGTCGGAATGGCCCGGGTAGATGTAACGGATGTGGCATCCGGGAAAACAGCCGCCGGCAGGAGCTCCGTCTGCTCCATGAAAGAGAACGGAAAGTATCAGAAAAGCTACGGATCAGGCAATGAGCCACAGGAAAGGAAAGAAAAATGACTGCAAAAGAATTTTATGAAACCATCGGACAAAACTATGAAGAAGTGCTGGAGCGTCTGGCAGGCAGTGAGGCGCTGGTCTTGAAATTCCTGAAAAAATTCAGTACAGATAAGACCTATGCGGCACTGGAGGAGGCAATGGCGGAAGGAGAGGCGGAGATGATCTTCCGTCAGGCTCATACTTTAAAAGGGGTGGCTGCCAACCTGGGATTGAAACCCCTGTTTGAACACACACAGGTTCTCGTGGAGATTACCCGCCACGGCGGAACCGAAGGAATTCAGGAAGCTTTTTCCAAGATCAAAGCGGACTATGAAGAAATGATCCGCCTCATTGATCAGGTGGAATAAGAACAGGCTTGAAAAAGAGACACCGCAGCAGAAAGTACTGTTCAGGATTGCGGGAGCATGAAATGCGAAACAATCCGTATATCATAAGATGGAACTATTCAGGAGTACAGATTTTTTGATGTTCTGAATGGTTATTTGGTTTTGAAAATTATAAATGGGGGAGGGAGAATAATGAACAGAACAAAAACAGGAAAAACGGAACAGCGGCTTTGCATGGAATCCAAGACCTTCCGTTCTAGCTTCCGGTCGATCCTGACCATTCTGCCTGTGTCCATCATCCTAATCGTTGTTGCAGAGGTGGCGTCTCTTCTGATGATGGACCGGTTATCCGGGGATTTTGAAAGCCGGACGGTGAGCAGGGTTTTAAATCAGGTTGACCAGGATTTCCAGCAGGCTTATATGATTTCCCAAAAACTGAAATCGGATGAGACACTGCTTTCCTATGTGCGGAAGTCAGAGCGGGATTACTACAGCGAGTGGGAAGTGTTTGACCGGCTTCGTTCTATCATTTCCGGTTACAATAATATAGAAGAGATCTATCTCTATTTTCCGGCTTATGAATATGTAATCTCCAGTGACAGCGGCGGTAAAGAAAGCAGAGTTTTCCAGGCAGATAAATATGCGGACAGTTACGATGAATGGCTGGACGCGCTGAATAACGGAGTCATGGGACAGTTTCAGACCATTGCCGGAGCGGATGGAAAACAGAAAAGTATCATCACCACGCAGCTGACCAATACCGACAGTCTCAACATGGCCCGGGCAGTGGTGGTCTTAAGTGAAGCATATCTGGAGGATCTTCTGAAAGGTTTAAGCCTTCGGGGAGGGGAAGAAGCCTTTGTCCTTTCCGATAATGGACTGGTAACCGGAACACTTTCCGGCCAGGGCGATGAACTGGCCATTCAGCTTCAGAACTGCCGGGAAAAGAATCTTTCCGACCTGCATATCGGGGAGAAAAATTATAAACTGAACTTCTCCCGTTCAGCCAAAACCGGACTGGTCCTGGTGTATGCCGTTTTGAAAGGAGCCAGCTATTCGGCGACCGCTTTCGCTAAGTTTTTTGGAGTGACGGTTTCTGTGGTGGGAGCGATTTTTCTTATCTTTTTGTGCTTTCTGGTGGCTAGAAGAAACTATCTGCCGATCCAGTATCTGCTCAACAGCGTCAGGGATGCCGATAAAGATCTGGAACAGAGTCAGGTGATGGATGATCTGGGAGATCTGGAGATCTATGTGAAAAAGACCATCCGGACCCGGCAGGAAATGAATGAAAAGATCCGGCAGTATGAAGCGGATATGCGGGAGCTTTATCTGGGGCAGTTGCTCTTTCAGGGGAAGCTGACAGAGGAGGAGTCTCTGAAAAGCCAGCTGGATTTTACCGGAAACCGCTATGCCGTCCTGATGTGCGTGTTTGAGGAGACGGAAAGTGTGGAGGAAGTGCTGGAAGAAGGTGTCGCGGAGGCAGATAAACGGGAGATTCTCAAGGAATATATTCAGGAGTGTTTTCCGGAGCTTTCCCGTTTCTATGTATTGGAGGGGAGAGATGGCTTCTTCTGCGTCCTGAATGGAGACGGGGAGACAAAGGAAGCCTTCCGGCAGCAGCTTTCCGCCGAGCGGGACCGGATGAAAACTCTTCTGGCAGACGAAGAGAAGATTTTCTGTAACTGTTATCTCAGCGAGAGCGGAGAAGATCTGGAAGCGGTTCATAAAGGTTACGAAGAGGTCAGAGAAAAATTTGTACACAAAGAGATTCAGGATAAAACGGAAGAAAATGAAAACTGTTCCTTGGAGCGGATCCTGGAGTTTATCCGGAAGAATCTTTCCGACGAGAACCTTTCCGTGAATGGCATTGCGGAGCAGATGGGCGTTTCCCCCTCTCACCTTTCCCGATACTTCAAGCATCAGATGGGAAACGGTGTCCTGGAATACATTCATCAGAGCCGGGTGAACCTGGCGAAGGATCTTTTGAAAAATGCACCGGAGATCAAGATCCGGGATGTGGCAGCCAGAAGCGGTTTCTGCAACATTACCACCTTTATCCGAGTATTCAAAAAATACGAAGGTGTGACTCCGGGGCAGTACCGGGAAGCGCTGGAGACCAAAGAAAAGCTGTAAAAGTATACAAAACGATTTTTCAGAGGGATGGGCATTTTTGCACAAAGGAGTCTGAAAAACAGCTGCAGAAGAGAAAAAAACTTCCCAAAAGAGGATATCAGGAAAAAGAAGAGGCAAAAAAGAATGATCAATTTCTGATATGCCTCTTTTTTTCTGTTAAAAATGGTTTATTCTGGGATGAAAAAAACAGGAAACTGTGCAAAATACACAAAAACGATTGTTCGAAATAAAGGAAAACAGTGAAGAAAATGGAAGTACACGGAAAGAAATGAAGATAAAAATCTGGAAAAAACAACAAAATGACCAAAAAACAGTGTTTAAAAAGTGATAAAACTAGGAAAAATGTGTTTATTTACGAAGGGATAGCCGGAATGTTATAGTGATTTCACCAACAAAAAGGAACGGCTCAGAAGAAAGGAAACGGATGCAGGGGAGTCCCCCAAAGCCCGGGAGCCGAAAAGAAAAAGGAGGAAGTAAATATGGTAGGAAGAAAGAAAGTCACCGCCAGCGTGCTGGCAGCCCTCATGGCAATGGGAACTCTGACCGGAACCGCTCTGGCAGATCCGTGTCCGAGAAATGAGCAGGGATATCCGGATCTCGGCGGCGAGACCATCACGATCTGGTTTGCAATGACCAGTAATAATGCCCAGGCCACCAGTAATATGGAAGATTACCATGTGATCAAGGACATCGAAGAAAAATTCAATTGCAAATTTGAATTTATCCATCCGCCGGTAGGACAGGAGCAGGATAACTTTACCATTATGATGGCAGATTCCACCCTCCCGGATATGATCTTCAGCCGTGGAATCGATCAATACTATCCCGGTGGCATTGAGATGGCTTATGCAGACGGTGTGCTTTATGACTATACCGATTACATTGGAGAAGAGTACACGCCGAATTTCTGGAATCTGATCAAAGACGATGAATTCCTGAAAAAAGCCGTTACCGATGATGAAGGTCGTATCATCCGTCTGGGCTCCAAAATCTGCGGAAGTGAAGAAGCAGATCTGACCTTCACCGGCGCTTTGATCCGGAAAGATTATCTGGAAGCCACCGGTCTTGAGGTACCGACCACCATTGATGAGTGGACCGCTCTTTTTGAAGCAATGAAGGCAAACGGTGTCGAATATCCCCTGGCTGTCCATGGTTCCGGCGGAAATGACCTGGGCCCGCTTTTCACCACCAATATGTTCTCTTCCGCTTATGGAGTTGCGGCTGATGATTACTATATCAAAGACGACGGAACCGTTGGTTTTGGCCCTTATGAGGATTCTTACAAAGATTACCTGGCACTTTTGAATCAGTGGTATGAGGCCGGTTACATCAATCCGGATTTCACGACCCAGACCGAGAACGACATCATGTCTCTGACTTCCTCCGACCGTGTCGGCGTTGCCATGACTCATCTTTATACCTATGGAACCACCTATTATGTAACCACCGAGAGTGAAGATGAGAGCAAGGCTCTGATCCCGGCTCCGGCTCCGACTCTGAAGGAAAGCGATACGCTCGCAGCGCTTCGTACCAGCAGCAGAGGACTTGGCGACTATAAATACATCACTGCTGACTGCAAAAATGTAGAAGCCTGCGTGGCCCTTCTGGACGCTCTGTATCTGGAAGACATCGACCGCGAACTGGCCAATGGTGAAGAGGGTGTCGGCTATCATATGGAAGACGGTGTTCCGGTGATCAATGCAATGCCAGCGGATGCTTCCAAGGACGAGCTTCTTGGCGCCGCTCCGCAGCAGTGGCATGCTTATGAGGATACCGATCTCGATTACATCCTGACTAAGAAATACAACAAAGGCTGCCAGCCGGATGCACTGACTCTGTGGAAAGAGCAGGGAACCTCTCAGACCCTCTCCAACTTCATCCTTTACAATACCGAAGAGGCTGAGACCAGAAGTTCCTATCAGGCAGACGTGGATACCTATGTAAAAGAAAGCCTGCTGAAATTTGTTATGGGCAAAGAGCCGTTGGAGAACTTCGAGACCTTCCAGCAGAATCTGAAAGATATGCACATCGAAGATCTGATCGCAGTAGAACAGGCTGCTTTGGATCGTTATAACGCAAGATAAGAAAAAGGGGGCGCTGATGCTATGAAAAAAAGTCAAAAAAGGAAAGCGGAACCATTTTCACGGAGACTGAAAACCGATTTCCAGAAAAACTGGCTGCTCTATGTGATGCTTCTGCCGGTTCTGATTTACCTGATTATTTTCTGCTACGCCCCGATGTACGGAGTCATTATCGCATTCAAAAACTTTAAACCAAGACTGGGCATTCTCGGAAGCTCCTGGGTAGGCCTTAAGTATTTCAAAGAGTTTGTCGGTTCCGTATTCTTCGGGAGGACGCTGAAGAACACCCTGATGATCAGTGGCCTGAATCTTCTCTTTGGCTTCAGCGCTCCGATTATCTTTGCGATTCTCTTAAATGAAGTCGTAAACATACATTTCAAAAAGGTGGTACAGACCATTACCTATCTGCCCCACTTTATCACTACTGTGGTGATCGCCAGTCTGATTCTGGTGTTCACCAACAGTGATGGCTTTATCACCCAGATGGTCAATTCTCTTACGGGTCATCAGGGAAGCCTGATTGCGGATCCTCACTGCTTCCGGGCAATCTACATTGTTTCTGAGGTATGGCAAAGCTTCGGATGGGGCTCCATTGTCTATCTGGCGGCCATTACCGGCATCAATCCGCAGCTTTACGAGGCAGCCCGTATTGACGGGGCCAACAAATTCCGGCAGATCTGGCATGTGACCCTTCCTGGGATGCTGCCCATCATCGTGATCATGTTTATCATGGCTGTGGGCGGATTAATGAATGTGGGTTGGGAAAAAGCCTTCCTGATCCAGTCTCCGGTGACCTATGAAACGTCGGATATCATTTCCACCTTCGTTTACCGGAAAGGTTTCGAAGAAATGAACTACAGTTATTCCACGGCAGTCGGCCTTTTCAACTCCGTGATCAACCTGATCCTTCTGAGCGGGGCCAATAAATTGAGCCAGAAGGTCAACGGAAACAGTCTGTGGTAAGGGGGGAGAACCAGTGAAAAGAAGAAAAAAAGGAATGGAAGAAAACAGCCGGGTCATTGTGGGCCGGGGTGAGAAGATCTTCCGGGTGATCAATAACTGTTTTATGGTGCTCCTGATGCTGATCACGCTGTATCCACTTTTGTATGTGCTCTTTGCCTCCTTAAGTGATCCGGTGGAGTTTGGAAAAGTGACAGGGCTTCTCTGGAGACCGGCTGGTTTTTCTACCAGAGGTTATGAAGCGGTATTAAATTCAGAAAATATCTGGCTGGGCTTCCGCAACACGATCTTTTATGTGGTAGTCGGAACCCTCTGCAGCATGACCATTACGGTGCTGGGAGCGTATCCGCTTTCCAGAAAAGGGTTTCTTTTGAAGAAACCGATTATGCTCTTTATCATTTTTACGATGTTCTTCAGCGGCGGTATGGTTCCTACCTTCCTGGTGGTGCAGAAACTGGGCCTGACCAATACCATCTGGGCCATGATCGTGCCGGGCATGCTCAGTGTCTACAACATGATCGTGCTTCGGACTTCCTTTGAGTCGGTGCCGGAGAGCCTGTATGAGTCGGCGGCACTGGATGGAGCCAATCATTTTACCATGCTGACGAAGATCACCCTGCCCCTTTCCAAGGCGGCTCTGGCGACCATTACTCTGTTCTATGCCGTAGGAAAATGGGGCGAGTGGTACAATGCTCTGGTGTATCTTCAGAAAAGGCGAGATCTTTACCCCCTGCAGATGTTCCTTCGGGAGCTTCTGGTCAAACAGGAGGATATGGATGCTCTTCTTTCCAGCAGCGTGGGAGTAACCGCAGATTCGGTGCTTTTGCAGGAGATCATCAAATACGCTACGATCATTGTCACCACAGTACCGATCCTCCTGGTTTATCCCTTCCTTCAGAAATACTTTGTAAAAGGGGTACTGGTAGGATCCGTAAAAGAATAAAAGAAATCTGCTATGCCGCAATAAGCTGTTTTATTGCGGCATATCGTGTATCATAAGAGAAAACTAACTGTTCAGGACGTTTTGGCCAACAGGCCACAGTTCTATGCCCTGTTCTAAACTATTACAGAAAAAAACGATTCACAGGAGAAGACTATATGAGAACAATAGTTGTAAAAGATTATGGAATTTACCCAGGAGAAAAAGACCGGATGAACATGCTGTACCTCAGGAAAATTCTGGAGGAATGCCGGAATACAGAGGAAGCAGCGGAACTTATTTTCGAAGAGGGAACCTATCATTTTTATCCGGATTATGCCTTTGAGCGGACGCTTTGCATTTCCAACCATGACGAAGACACCATCAAACGGATTGCCTTTGACCTGACGGACTGCCGCCATCTGACCATTCGGGGAAAGAACAGCGCTTTTATTTTCCATACAGAGCTTCTGGCTTTCTATTTTCATAACAGTGAGGATGTGACTCTGGAGGGATTTTCCATCGATTATGAGCGTCCGGCTTATTCCGAGGGAACCATTGTCTCTGTCGATGGCCCTTCCATGCAGCTTCGAATCGATAAAGGACGGTTTCCTTATTATGTAGCCCATCAGCGGATCTTTTTCACCGGAGAAAATTTCTGCCATGAGATTCCCTTCTGGATGGAAGTGGATCCGCAAAAAGGGGAGCCTTCAGAAGGCCCTTATGAGATGGGCTTTGGAACAGAGCCCCATGCCGACTATGGGATCTGGAAGGAACTGGAGGAAGGACTGGTGGAGGTTACCCTGGAGGGCACCGGTCGTATGAAATCCTTTGATGGGTATACGCCGGGCCATGTGATCGTCCTTCGCCACCATCCGAGAAACTATCCGGCCACCTATGTGACGGACAGCAAAGACATTACCTTCCGGGATGTGACCATCTATCATTGCGCCGGAATGGGAATCACTGCCCAGTTTACGGAAAACATTCTGCTGGATCGGGTGGCAGTCACCGGAAAACCGGGAAGCGGACACTGGTTTTCTCTGGCAGCGGATGCCACCCATTTTGTCTATTGCCGTGGAAAGATTGAGATCCGGAACTGTCTCTTTGAGCGCCAGCTGGATGATGCGGTGAATATTCATGGCATCTATGCCCGGGTGAAAAAGGTATTAAGCAAAAACGAACTGTTGGTGGAGTTGGTACATCATCAGCAGAAAGGGGTACCGGTGGGAAAGGAAGGAGATCAGTTCTCTTTTGTTCACTATGAAACCCTTCTTTCCAGGGGAGAAAGCCGGGCGGAGCGCATCGTTACCTTAAATAAAGATTATACCTATGTAAAATTTGAAGACGAGCTGCCGGAGGGAATCAAGGAAAAGGACAGCATCGAAAATATCAGCTACGTGCCAGATGTCCTGATCGAAGGCTGTACCGTCCAAAACAACCGTGCCAGAGGCTTTCTTCTCACCAGTGCCGGAACCGTAGTGGTACGAAACAATACCTTCCATACCGCCGGAACGGCGGTTCTGATCTCCGGTGACGCAGCCGACTGGTTCGAATCCGGAGCGACGAAGCATATCGTGGTGGAAAATAACCGCTTTGAAGACTGTGATTCTGTGAAAAACTGGGGCCAGGGCGTGATTCAGGTGGATACGCCGGTACGGGAAATCCTGCCGGATCAGAAACTCCATCAGTATCTGGAGATCCGGGACAACGAATTCATCAGTCAGGATGGAGAACTTCTGAACGCGAAAAATGTAGAGACCGTGGTCTTTGCCGGAAACCATGTTACGGCGCCGGGGACGGAAGAAAATTGGGTGAAACTTTCTGATGTGGGAGAGTATCGAAGAGAATAAGTATAAAAAACAGGCTTATTGTGTATTTTTTTTGTGGAAAATTTATGATAGGATAGCGTTATAGCTAACGGAAAAAGGAGGACTTTATTGTGGGAAAGAAAGTGACGTTAGGTTTGATTGGTCTGGGAGGCCGTGGAATCGGCCTTTTGAAAACGGTATTTCTGCATCATGAGGATGTGGAGTTTGCCGTTGTCTGCGATGTGTATGAGGATCGCTGTCAGGAAGCGGCCGAACTGATTGAAAAGAGCGGCCGTCCCCGCCCTCAGACCACATTGGACTATAAAGACATTCTGAAGATGGAGCATGTAGATGCAGTGATCCTCTGCACCTCCTGGGAAAATCATCTGAACCTTGCCATTGAGTTTATGGAGGCCGGAAAATATGTAGGCTGCGAGGTTGGTGGTGCGTATACCGTTCAGGAATGCTGGAAGATCGTTGAAGCTTATGAGCGGACCCGTGTGCCGGTCATGCTTCTGGAAAACTGTGTGTATGGCAGGGATGAGATGATGGTCTATCACATGTCTGAGATGGGCGTTCTCGGAACCATCGTTCACTGCGAGGGCGGCTATAAGCATGACCTTCGGGATGAGGTTGCTTTCGGAAGAGAGAACCGTCATTACCGTCTGGACAACTACATTCACAGAAATACCGAGAACTATCCGACCCATGAGCTTGGTCCTATCGCAAAAGTCCTTCATATCAACCGGGGAAACCGGATGCTGACGCTGACAGCCATGGCATCCAGGGCGGCAGGTATGAAAGAATATATCAAAAACAACAAGGCGGACGATGAAGTGCTGATGAACACCGAGTTCCGCCAGGGAGACGTGGTAAATACCATCATCACTTGTGCAAATGGGGAAACGATCCTTCTGACACTGGACACAACCCTTCCGAGATACTACTCCAGAGGCTTCACCGTACAGGGGACCAAAGGTATGTATTTTGAGGACAACCAGTCTCTTTTCATTGACGGCGAAGAGCATGCAAAGGATCATTTTGAGTGGAAAAAACACTGGGGCAACGTGGAAGAATACCGGGAAAAATACGAGCATCCCGTATGGAAAAAATACATGGCTGAAGGGATCAAGGAAGGACACGGCGGCATGGACTGGCTGGTATTCTGTGATTTTGTTGAAAGTGTGCAGAATCAGAGCGAGGCTCCCATCGATGTATATGACCTGGCAGCCTGGATGAGCATTTCTGCTCTGGCAGAGCAGTCCATCGCGCTTGGCGGCCAGCCGGTTGCGATCCCTGATTTTACCAATGGTATGTGGCTCAGGAGAAAATAAGGAGGAATGAAATATGAACAGTCGTGAATGGCAGGATCCTCATTTCTTGGAAAAAGGCCGGGAAAAAGAGAGAGCCTATTATGTTCCTTTTGAAAATACGGAAAAGGCTTTGGCCGGAGAAAGAGAAAAATCCGGGGAATTTCATCTTCTGAACGGAATCTGGGATTTCAACTATTATCCCGCCTACTATGAAGTTCCGGAGGAGATCACGGAATGGGGGAAGATCCCGGTTCCGTCCAACTGGCAGATGGAGGGCTTTGAACCGCCCTGTTACACCAATGTAAACTATCCGTATCCGGTAGATCCGCCTTATGTGCCGGATGAAAACCCCTGTGGTGTTTATCGTACCTGGCTGGACTGTACGGATCTTACCAAAAAGACCTATCTGGTATTTGAAGGAGTGAATCCCTGTTTTTACCTCTGCATCAATGGACAGGAGATCGGCTACAGCCAGTGCAGCCACTGTACAGCGGAATTTGATGTGACACCGTATCTTCATGAGGGCAAAAACGAGATCGTGGTAAAAGTCCTTAAATGGTGTGACGGAAGCTACATGGAGGATCAGGATTTCTTCCGTATGACAGGAATCTTCCGTGATGTGTATGCACTGACCCGCCCGGCAGAGCATGTACAGGATGTAGAAGTCCATGCAGATCTTACAGAACTTTCTGTAAAAGTGACCGCTCCGGAGGGAGAAGTCACTGCCTGCCTTTATGACGGAGCTGAATGTATCCGGAAGCAGACCATCGTTGATGGAAAAACAGTATTCAGCGTTCCCGATGCAAAAGCCTGGAGTGCGGAGGTCCCGAACCTCTACACACTGGTACTGGAAGGTTTCGGTGAATACATTCCGGTGCCTGTAGGCTTCCGTACCATTGCCATCTCTCCAAAAGGAGAGCTTCTGATCAATGGCGTTTCCGTACAGCTGAAAGGTGTGAACCATCATGACACCGATCCGGTCAAAGGTCATGTCATGAGCCTTGAGGATATCCGGAAAGATCTTTATCTGATGAAAAAACTGAACATCAATACCGTCCGCACCTCCCATTACCCGCCCGCACCGGAATTTATCCGGGAATGCGACCGCCTGGGCTTCTATGTGGTAGATGAGGCAGATATTGAAATGCACGGCTTTGTTACCAGAGAAACGCTCTGGAGTTACCATATGTATGACCGTACCTGGCCGACAGACCATCCGGACTGGGGCGAGGCTCTTATGGAACGCATGCGCCGTATGGTAGAGCGGGACAAGAACTCCTGCAGCGTCATCATGTGGTCCATCGGAAATGAGTCCGGTTACGGCTGTCATTATGATGATATGTGCCGCTGGACAAAACAGCGTGATCCGGAAAGACTGATCCATTATGAGCGTGCCAATATGCTGAACACGCCGACGATGTACGATGTGGAGAGCCACATGTATCGGGAGTTCTCTGATCTGATTGCAGACGGTGAAAAGGATGACAGTCGTCCGCTCTTCCTTTGTGAGTATGCCCATTCTATGGGAAACGGACCGGGAGACCTGAATGATTATCAGGAACTTTTTGACAAGTATCCGCGCCTGATCGGAGGCTGTATCTGGGAGTGGGCTGACCATACGGTGCTGAAAGACGGAAAATATTACTACGGCGGTGATTTTGGCGAGCTGACTGACGATAACAACTTCTGTGTAGATGGACTGGTATTTGCGAATAGAGAAGTGAAGGCAGGTTCCCTGGAGGCAAAAGCAGTCTTCCAGCCCTTCCGTGCAGAACTGAAAGAGGCAGGGGAAAACGAGCTCCGGGTAGAGATCTGGAACCGTCACTATGTTACAGATCTGAAAAATTATGATCTCAAATGGACTCTGGAACTGGATGGTATTCAAAATGCCACCGGTACGCTGAATCTGGACCTTCCGGCAGGTGAAAAGACCGTCATCACCCTTCCGGTGGCCTTGCCGAAGACCTGTACGCTTGGCGCATATGTGACACTGACTCTTCATCAGAAAGAGGCGACAGAGTGGGCAGAAGCCGGTTATGAGATTGCTATGGTACAGAAGAAGCTTCCTGTAGAGATTGTGCCTGCAGAGCGCAGTGTTTCCGAAGGAATCTGGAAAGTGAGCGAAGACAGACTGTCATTGACGGTTGCGGATGAAACCGCTTCTCTTGCCTATACCTTCCACAAGGTACACGGAACCCTTACCGGGATTCTGAAAAACGGAAAGAATCTTCTGGTATCGCCGGCTCATCTGGATGTGTGGCGTGCGCCTACGGATAACGACCGTCATATCAAGATGAACTGGGGACTTTTCGGAGATAATTTAAGCGGCTGGAATATGAACCGCCTCTTTGATAAATGCTACTCCTTCACCTGGAAAGAAACAGAAAAAGGAATTGAAATCCTCAGCGAAGGAAGTCTGGCCGGTGTTTCCAGAAGTCCGCTTCTTCACTACGAGATCGTTTCCCGCCTGGATCATGGTGATCCGGAACTTCACGTTTCCGTTCATGCCAAAGTACATCCCAAGGCGATCTGGCTTCCGAGATTTGGCTATGAATTTACCCTTCCCACGGCTGTGGAAGAAGTGGAATACTACGGCATGGGACCGGGAGAAAACTATCAGGATCTCTGCCATCATGCAAAAGTTGGCCGTTTCACTACCAGCGTGACAGAGGAATATGTTCCCTACATCATGCCGCAGGAAAACGGAAACCATACCCATGTAAAAGAAGTATCCCTCACAGATCCGGCCACCGGAAGCGGCATTGCCTTCCGTACCGAAGGAGAAGTGGAATTTCAGACTTCCCATTACACCAAAGAAGAACTCACGGAGAAAGACCACTCCTACAAACTGGAGCCCTCCAATACCAATGTCCGCATCGACTACCGGGTAAGCGGCATCGGCTCCGCCAGCTGCGGCCCCGACCTGGATCCCAAATACCGGCTGAGTGAGAAAGAATTCTCCTACGGATTCTCTCTGAAAGCAATCTGATCGAATCAAATCAAATAAGTCTCCTGCTTTCCTTACATGACATGGATTGATCAGCAGTGGACTAAGAACACATAAAAAGCTGCAGCCATCAAAAGATGGTACTGCAGCTTTTTTGTTATATATCCAGAAAATGCATGTTTCCATTGCACGGATCTGCCGAGCAGGCATTCAAAGTCAACTCACATCATTTTCCATATCCAGAAAACAGTACCGTCGTCTGCTTCCAACCGGCTTTTCATGTGGAGGCAGAGCAGAAATTTCTGGTTTGCCGAAATCTGCGTTATTCACAAAAATCCATTGTCTGAGCGAAGCGAGTTATGGATTTTTGCGAATGCATTTAGCAGATTCCGGCAAGCCTTGAAATTTCGCCCTGCCGAAACTGAAAGCCGATTGGATGCAGACGGCGGTACGTCCTGCGAAATACAAAATATTCTTTTTTATCTTATTTCTCCGCAGGTACATTCACATCTTCATAAACCACATCCTCAAAAGGCAGCGTAACCCGCTCCCTCTTCATAGAAGAAAGATAAATACCCTTGATCATCTCCAACGTCTTTCTGCCCTCAAGTCCATCCACCTCAACCGGCAGATCCTCACGGACAGAACGGTAAAAATCACGAAGCTGGATATGATGGCTGCTTCCCCAGTAATCCGGTCCCACATTGGTAGTCTCATAAGTATTCCGGATCTCGGCATATGTGCCGTCCAGATCATAATATCCCATATCCTGTATCAGGCCGCAGCGCCCCTTCTCTCCAATGAATTCAATGTTGATCGGTGAATTATCACCATAAATATTGCAGGCGAACAGATTATAAAGACAGCCGTTTTTAAACTGGATCGCCGCATCAGCAGAATCCTCCACCTTTACAAACTTATGGGCGTAATTATGGATGCTTCCATCGATCCACTCAACGTCACTTCCCAGCATATAACGGACCCGGTCGATGCTGTGGATGGCCTGGTCGATGAGAACACCGCCGCCCTCCTTATCCCAGGTTCCCTTCCAGTCACTGCCGTCATAATAATCCAGCGGACGGTTCCAGGTCAGATAGGAACGGGCCGTAAGGATCTTTCCGAAATCCCCGCGGGCGATCATTTCCTTCAGCTTTTCCACACTCTTGGTATAACGGGTCTGGAAAATACAGCCCAGCTTTACACCGGTTTCCTTCTGAACAGCCAGCATCCGGTCTGCATCCTGAAGAGAAATAGCGATCGGCTTCTCCGTCAGTACGTTAATGCCTGCCTTCATGGCCTTGATAGCCATGACAGGGTGAAGAAAATGAGGCAGGCAAAGATGTACCACATCGATCTCCTTGTCCAGGATCTCATCAAAATCCGTGGTCCAGGCACAGCCGAATTCATCGGCAAACTGCTTCGCCCTCTCCGGAACCTTGTCTACGGCATAGACAAGCTCGATCTCATCTGCCAGTCTGCGGAAAGAATCTGCATAGGAAACGGAAATCCTTCCGCAGCCTACGATGGCGATCTTTAGTTTTTTCATAATAATAACCTCCTTATCCGATAAAAAATCCTGAAGGATTTTTATCTGTGAAAGAATAATGGATATCAAAAAAATATTTCATGGCTCCGTTCAGAAAAGAATCACTCTGGAGCCTGGAGTAACGGACCTGTACGCTATCCACCATACGGCGGAACCCGGTCTTCTTCAGATTTTCCCTCACCCGTTCCAGAAAATACTCGCCGAGATCTGGTATTTTTCCGCCCAGGATGATAAGAGAAGGACTGACCATACAGATAAGGTTTCCCAAAGCAAGAGAAAGCTCTCTGGCAATCTCATCCACCATGGAAAGCGCCACGGGATCCCGGAAAGTGGCTGCTTTTCCAAGATCGGAAAAAGTTACCTGCGAACAGGAACTTAACGATGGGATCTCTCCGAACTCGGAGATCCGTTCCTTCAGCCTTGGCTCTGAGAACAGGGCCTCCAGGCAGCCGTGGTTTCCGCAGACGCATAAAGGACCATCCGGATCCACGGAATAATGGCCGAACTGTGTGAAAGAGCCGCTGGCCTTTCCGAGCATGGAGCCATCAATAAAAAGAGAAGCACCGATGCCGCGGTTTCCGAAGTTGATAAAAGCAAAATTCTTTTCTGTGATGCCCCCGTAAACCTTTTCTGCATAAGAGTAGCAGGCGGTATCGTTGAGAAGATCCACCGGATAGCCGGGAAATGCATCCTTTAAGGAAGCAAAAAGCTGAGTTCCCTCCATTTCCGGGAGGTGGATGGTGGTAGAGTAGATCTCTTTATGCTTCTCATCGATCATGGCTGAGATCACAATACAGATCCCGAGGATCTCATCCGGAGAACAGTGCGCAGAAACAGCTTCCTGGAAACTTTCCTGCGAGGCGGAGACATAGGATCCGCCTTTGCCTATGATTCGAACATCCTGAAAAACAGAAGTTCCCGCAATGTCAACAAGATGCGTGTAGATCTGGTTTTCATACCAGTTAAACACGATGATGTAATGACTGTTCCGGCGGATATGAAGGCTGTTCGGCCGTCGACCGAGAGCGGTGGATTCCACGATCCCGCTGTCCTGGATAAATCTTCTTTCAATCAGCTCGTCTACTAGGGTGGAGACGGTGGTTTTGCTTAATTTTGTCCGTTTGGCAAGCTCAGCCCGGGAGATTCCGGGAGTGCTGTAGATGGAAGCATAGAGCCGCTTCATATTGATGTCTTTGATCTGTTGCTGGTTGACGGGTTTCATATATAGTTCTCACCTCCGTTCTGTTTATAGCAATTCTGCAAAATACTGCATCCAATCCGATTCATCAGAGTGTGAAATACTGTGTCAGAAATCTTTGCCGTGCGTCAGCACGCCTGCAGATTTCATCCTTGTCTTTCACACCCTGCTAAATCGTCTTGACTGCATTATTTTATTGAATTGCTATAGAAAAAATGCGATCGCTAGATCGTCAAGCCTCTGTACTAAAGTTATCCTATCATAAAAAGACAGATCAGGCAATGGAAATATCGTCCGCTTATTTGTCAAACAAAGATATTGCAATAAACAGAATAAAACAACACTAAAAAGTAGAATACTATCAAAAAACAGAAAAAATCTGAAAATAAGCAACAAATCAAAGAAAAAAATGATTGTATGGAAGATAAAATAATAGCAATTATAAAAAAACAATAATCAGACGGTCGGAATAAAAAAGAAAATATACGAAATGCACAGAAACAAGAAACTGATTTTGTAAAATATAACAGAAATGTGCATAACGAAGCAAAAAAACAAGAAAAAATATTGACACTCCATCTAAAAAATGCTATTCTTTTTTTGTGCTTAAGGCAAAGAAGACAAGAGCAGAACAGACAGAACGAAGAAGTTGGGATGTTTCTGCTTTTATTTTTTGAAAAGATAGTAAAGTCGCTTGACTAAAATATAGAAGGGAGTACACAAGATGAAGATTGGTGTTATTGGATGTGGTGGAATGGGAACAACTCATTACCTTTCCCTGAGAGCTTTATCCGAGCAGGAGGGCGTGGAGGTTACCTGCCTCTCTGATTGCAGAAAAGAATTTCTGGACAAGGCAGCTGCTTATTTTCCGAATGCAAGAACCTATGAATATGGTATGGACCTGATCAAAAATGAAGATCTGGATATTGTTCATATCTGTCTTCCGAGTTATCTGCATGCAGGTCATGCGGTAGCTGCTCTGGAAAAGGGTATGAATGTTTTCGTTGAGAAACCAGTATGCCTGACAGAGGAGGACTGCCAGACGCTTCTGGAAGCGGAGAAACGCACCGGAAAGAAAGTGATGGTTGGTCAGGTAGTGCGTTCCTTTGAAGAGTATAAATTCCTGAAGGAAGCCTACGATACAAAGAAATACGGCAGACTGAAATCCATGGTGATGCAGCGGATCAGCGGTGATGTGAGATGGGGCTTTGAAGACTGGTTCCATGATGAGAAGAGAAGTGGCTCTGTTGTTCTAGATCTGCATGTACATGATCTGGATTTCCTTCGTTATATGCTGGGCGAGCCTGACAGCTTTGATGTAAAAGCAACGGCATTCCCGAGTGGTATGATCAATCAGATCATCACCTCTTATGAGTTTGGAGATACTTTTGTTACGGCTGAGGGTATCTGGGATGTTTCTCCTTCTGTGAAATTCCATGCAGATTTCCGTGCCTGCTTTGAGGAGGCTACCATTGATTTCAACAGTGCCAGAACACCTTCTCTTATCATTTACAGACCGGACGGTGCGATCGAGACGCCGGAGCTGAAGGGTGAATATGAGGCAGAAAGCGATGTGGCAGGCATCAATATTTCCAACCTTGGTCCGTACTATACAGAGATCAAATATTTCCTGGAGTGTGTAAGAGATGACAAGCCGGTAGAGATTGCTCCTCTGATCGAGGGTGTAAGATCCGTAGAACTGGCGATCAAAGAACTGGAAACTGCCAAAGCTTATGTGGCAAAGCACACACACTGAACAGGTACCTTTTGCCATTTATAATGGTAAAAAATAAATTTCACTTATTTCATAAGGAGGATTTGTTATGAAGAAAAAAACAATTTCCATGGTATTGGCTGCAGCAATGATCGCAACTACGATGCTCGGAACCGGCGTGATCGCATCTGCAGACGATGAAGTTACTCTGAAAGTCTTCGATGCTCATGCGTATGGTCTGGATGAGTATGCCGAGATGGTAAAAGCTTTTGAAGCGTCCCATCCTGGTGTAAAGATCGAAGTACAGCATGCAGCAAACGATTCTGCTACTCTGCTTCAGTCCCGTGTAAACTCCGGTGATATTCCCGATGTATTTGATGTTGAGTCCGGAACCTCCGCAAAGAAATATTATGAGTACGCATACGACTGGACCGATGACACCGATGTGACCAGCCTCTTCAATGAAGATGCACTGGAGACCGGAAGAGATGACGATGGAAAGATCAAATCCCTGCCCTGGACCTATGAGAATATGGGACTGATCTACAACAAAGACTGCTTCGAAAAAGCAGGCATCGAGGCTTTGCCGACCAACATGGATGAACTGGCTGAGGCTTGCCAGAAGCTGAAAGATGCAGGCATTACTCCGTTTGCTATTGCTGCAAAAGAGACATGGGTACTTGGTCAGGTGGCTACCCATTTCATGCTGGATAAATCCAAAGATGCTGCAGGTACCGTAGAAGCCATCGAGTCTGGTGAACTGGCCTTTGCTGATATGCCGAACTGGAGCAACTTCTTCAAATTCCTGGATCTGACTGTTGAGTATGGCCCGGACAAACCGCTTGAGATCGACTGGGAGACCTCTGAGAACATGCTGGCAAATGGCGAAGCTGCCATGATCCATATGGGAGACTGGTGCCAGTCTACTCTGGATTCCTTCAATCCGGATGCAAACCTTGCCTTCATGCCGTTCCCGGTAGGCTCCTCTGAGGATGATGCAACTCTGCTTTCCTCCTGTAACTGGACCTATATTGTAAATAAAGATTCCGAGAATCTGGATCTTGCGAAAGAGTACTGTGAGTACATCCTGTCTTCTGAGGAAGGTCAGAAATGGATGTGTGAGGGCGTCGGCGCTGTTCCTGGTGTGAAGACCGATATGGCGGTAAGCGGCAAGCTGGCAAACGATGCGAAGACTTATATTGCAGATGGCAAGACCAACGGCTGGATCCATACCATCGCTCCGCAGAGCTACACCGATACCTGTGGGCCGTACATTCAGTCCTATATGCTGGGCGACATGAGTGCAGATGAAGTGACCGAGCTCTTCCAGGAGTTCTGGACCGCCGGCTGATCGGTTTTATCTTGACATTGTGATCAGAAGATTTTTTAAACATAACGGATGCCTGCGGATTGCTCTGCTGCAAAGCAGCTCCCGCAGTTCCGGCATCCGGTACTGTGACTGACAAGGATGGGGGTTACATGGATGATAAGACATCCGGTACCCCCGTTTGTTGTAATAACATTCAGAAAAAAATGACTTCAGGAGGGGATGGATTTGAAGAACAACAAGAAGGCAAAGGAGTTGGCGGTCTTTGCGCTGTTTGTTTTCCCGGCAGTTGCGTTTGTTTTGTTTGCTACGGATATCCCGTTTGTAATGAACCTGTATTATTCGGTGTTTGATTGGAACGGTGTAGGAAAGTCCATGACATTTGTCGGACTGGACAACTATATCAAGATTTTTACTCATGACACTCTTTTCTGGAAAGGTGTCCGTTTTACTTTGAAATTTGCGATATTCTATGTAATCATCGTTAACCTGCTCTCTCTGACTGTGGCAATCGTCATGGCTCGTGAGAATAAAGTGAACAGCGTGGGACGTGCGTTCTATTATGTGCCCTATATCATTAGTTTGACTGCAATCAGCTTGATCTGGAAATTCATCCTTGGTCCGGGCTTTGAAGCTCTTTACACTGTGACCGGTTGGGATATTTTTAACTGGAGCTGGCTTGGTACACCGAAACTGGCGTTTTATGTGGTTGTCATCATGGCTGTATGGCAGAATCTTGGTTTCTATATGGTGAACTATATTGCCGGTATCATTGCTGTTCCAACAGAGCTTCTGGAAGCTGCAAGAATTGATGGTGCGACTGCTTTTCAAGTGTTCAAAAAGATCACGCTTCCGTTGATCATGCCCGCGGTTTCCATTTGTATGTTGACCTCCTTGACCTTTGCGTTTAAGTTGTTTGACATTATCATGGTATTTACCAAGGGTGGTCCCGCAAACTCCACCGTATCGGTTGCCTACAATATCTATAAAGAAGCCTTTGTAAACAGCAAGTATGGTCTGGCTACGGCAAAATCCCTTGTATTTGTGGTATTTGTATTGCTTGTAACGGCTATTCAGATGAAGATCACCAAGAGCAAGGAGGTTGAGGCATAATGAATAAAAAACCGAAGAATCTGAGACAGGTCAATGCACTGACGATTATCATTTTCCTGTGTTCCATTTTCTGGCTGATGCCGCTGGTACTTATTTTTATCAACTCCTTCAAGCCGTACAATGACATGATCCAGGATTTTCTGGCTCTGCCGAAGAGCTGGAGCCTTGCTATGTATATTGAGACTTGGACGAAATTTAAGTTTCCGATGCTGATCGGCAACACCCTGCTGTACACCTTCTGTACTGTGATCATGATCGTGCTGATGGCACCGATGGCAGCTTATAAACTGGCACGTACCAAGAGCCGTCTCAGCAAGGTCTGCTTTGTGCTGATCATCATGCCGATGATGGTCCCGTTCCAGTCCTACATGATCACCCTGACCCGTCTGGTTGCCAATGTGAACCTGACTGGAAAACGTATGGGAAACATTCTGGTCAATATCGGTCTTTGCATGCCTCTGGCTGTTTACATGATCCATGGTTTTGTAAAGAATGTTCCGATCGAACTGGAGGAGTGTGCCTGTATCGATGGAGCCGGAAAAATAAGAACCTATTTCAGCATTGTCCTTCCGCTTTTGACACCGATCCTGACGACCGTTGTCGTACTGGATACACTGGCAACCTGGAATGATATCATCACCAACCAGTTGATCGTAGGGGGAAACGCCAGTGCCATGAACATTCAGAATGCGCTGTACATGCAGTTCTCTGCACAGACGGCTGACTGGGAGCATGCCCTTCCCGGTATCGTGATGTCCATGATTCCCAGCCTGATCTTCTTCATTACAATGCAGAAACATATCGTTGGAGGAATCACGGCGGGAGCAGTAAAAGGTTAATGCAACACTATGATGTATGAGAGGAGATTTTACAAATGAAAGTAGGAGTTTTGGTTCAGTTTGACAGTGCAACAGATATCGATGCAAAATTTGCCGAGTTAAAGGAGTTTGGCGTGGAAAGCTGTCAGCTCGTCTGCTGGGATCGTCCGACCCTGCATGATGAGACCATGCCGGAGAAGATCAACAAAGCCATTGAGAAATTTGGTATTCACGTAACGGCATTCTGGTGCGGTTGGGAAGGCCGCAGGGTGTGGGATTTCTATGAAGGCCAGCTGACTCTGGGTCTGGTACCCAGCGACTACCGTATCGAGCGAATGAAAATGCTGATGGAAGGCTCTGATTTTGCAAAGAAGATCCATGTAACGGATCTGGCCACACATGTTGGGTATATGCCGGAGAATCCTTATGATCCGAAATATGAAGAGGTTCTCGTAGCCTGCAAGGCCATCGTGGAAAAATGTAAAGAGAATGGACAGACTTTCCTCTTTGAGACCGGTCAGGAGACACCGGTTACTCTGAAACGTGCCATCCAGGATATTGAAAAGACACTTGGAAAAGGAAACATCGGAATCAACCTTGACCCTGCAAACCTCATCATGTACGGAAAAGCCAATCCGGTAGATGCACTGGAGGTTTTCGGTGAGTATGTCAAAGGAATCCACGGAAAAGACGGTAAATATCCGACGGACGGACATCATCTGGGTGATGAAGTTCCCCTTGGTCAGGGTAAAGTAAACTATCCCGCTTTTATTGCCAAACTGAAAGAGATCGGTTACGAAGGCGATATCACCATTGAGCGTGAGATCGACGGTGACGAGCAGAAAAAAGACATCCGCATGGCAAAAGACCTGCTGGATAAACTGATCGCAGAATAATTATGACAAAAACAGCTGCTGTATGAAACGTTATGGCAGCTGTTTTTTTGTGTTCGTCTGTGATTTTTTGTATTTTACTTGACGAATATACATATATAACGTATAATTATTCGATCATAAAACAAAGACAAGGATAACGCATCGATCTTTTTTGATCAGAGAATGTACAATGAAGATATTGACGGCAGTATTGCTCATGTAACGATGCTTGGCAAGCAAGGCATTGTGTCTGAGGAGGAGAAAGAAAAGATCATCGCCGGTCTGGAAGAGATCCGTAAGGATATTGCAGAGCATTTTGCAAAGCAGGGTATTCCCTTCCGTGAAGCACATGCCATCGTAGGCCATATGGTAAAGGTCTGCGAGAACAAAAGCTGTGATTTTGAGGATCTGACAGATGAGGAACTGCAGGCGATCGACAAGCGTGTGACAAAAGAGACGTTGGGCGACATCAGCATCAAGACTTGCGTCAATGCCCGTATGTCCTTCGGTGGAACAGCACCCTCCGAAGTGCGCCTCCAGATCGAGGTCGGCCGTCAGTGGCTGAATGGTCTTGAGCGCTGAGATTGTTTCATGCTTTTAGAAATGGCTCTTTATAGGGGCAGCAGGAAATGACGGCTTTTGCAATGCATTCTGCAAAACGCATGACAAGAGAGAGCCGTACGGTCTGAAGATTCAGCTGCGGAAGCGGTCCTGTCGGGGCAACAATCCCGGTGATAAAAAGATCTCCGGCACTGCCAAGGATTTTATCCACACCGGCACCCGGTTCCAGGCTGCCGGATCCGATCGTGAGAAATTCCTGATGCATTCGGCTGCCTAAAGAGGCATCGATGGCTACGACGGGGTGGCCGGAAAATTTTTCAGACAGAAAACATAAGGTATCTCTCAGATTCAGTGCATGGACGGGATCTGTAAGAGTACCGAGTACGGGAAGCGCAGGCTGGTTTTTCAGAAGCAGGGTTCCGACAAAGGGCCCCAGAGAATCGCCGGTCACACGGTCGCTTCCGATACAAAGATAAACCGGAGGCAGAGGATACCGGGCCAGAAGCTGTGACAGGCGCAGGCTCAGGAGTTCTTCTGCCTCCGGTTTTCTGGAATCTATATAGTAAATCGCATCTGCTGTTTTCATAAACAAGTCCTTTCTGTGTTTGTTACAGTCTATCCTTTCTGATAAAAAATATACGGGAAAAAGAACGCTTTTTCTGTCGCAATGTTTTTTGCGGCAGCCTCCACCAATTGCTAAAATCTGCGGATCTTTTGTGGTACGATCAGAGATGCAGAGAAAAACAGTACGGGAGACAGCTTAGCATGGATGGCAGAGAGGAGTGGAAAGGCTATGAGTAATAAAGAAAAGGAAAAACGGGATTTTCCACGAAATATCCGGCAGATCGGGGAACCGGGGAAAGAAAAACGGATTTACCTGGAAGATTATGCTGTGGCGTATCTGAGAGAGGTGAAAGGTGCGGTCCTCTTTGGAGAACTGGTGCGGATACACAGCGCCCGGTGCTATTTTATCAGCGGGGCAGTGGAAATACCGGAGGGGGATTTTTCAGAGGAAAACTGGAATTATGTCACGGCAGAAGCAGAAAAAGCCTTTGAGGGTCTTCGGGTAATCGGCTGGTTTCTTCGGGCGGAAGAGATCCCGGAGGAATTAAATGAAGAAGACATGCATGTGTACAAAGAACATTTTCCGGGAAGAGAGGCAGTTCTTGTCGTCTATAATGAACTGGAGCAGGAAGAGGCTGTTTATCTGACGCTGGATGGTTTTCTGCAGAAACAGCCGGGGCATTATATTTATTATGAGAAAAATCCGCAGATGCAGGAATATCTGGTGAGCCGCAATCTGGGAAAATCAGTGGAAAAAGAAGCGGTTATATCGGATCATGCCATCCAAAGCTTCCGAAGGATCCTGGGCTCTAAAAAACAGGAAGAGGAGAAAGAAGAAAAGGAAGAAGCAGCAGAACGGAAAGCATCGGTCTCTCTTCCGTTAAGAAGTTTCTGGAAAAAAGAAGTACAGGCAGGTGATGAGCAAGAGGAAGCTGTACCGGAAACTGGAGAGATCGGGAAAGAGACCGGAATGGAAGAAAAAAAGGAAAAAACAGAAAAAGCAGAAGAAACCGCCGGAGAAAAAGCGGGGGAAGATGCAGGGGAAGAGGAGCGCGGCAGAACATCGCCGAAGATCCGGACGCTGCATTTTCTGTATACAGCCAGTACGTTTCTGGTATTGACGATCCTGGTGATCGGTGTGACCATGATCAATAACTATGACCGGATGAAAAAGATGGAGCAGACCATGGCCCGGATGACAGAAGGGGCTGCGGTATCTGCCCGGGTGGCAGAAACAGAGAGAGAGACAAAAACGCTGGTCATAGACGGGCGGACCGGTGAAACCGAGCTGCTCCCGGGGATTTTAAAGGAGACGGAAGCTGCAGGAGAAGAGGAAACTCCTTCCGGTCAGGAGATGCAGCAGGAGGAAAGCGCCGTTTCGTCAGCCTCGGCAACGCTGCAGCAGAATACCGGCAGTGATCCGTCCGCCTCGCCGGAAACACGGCAGGACCTTGTCAGCGATCCGCCGTCCACAGAATACCGGCAGGGAGACGGCGGCAGTCAGGCAGTTCTGGAAGCAGCACAGCAGAATGACAGCAATGAGCAGAGCATTTCCGGGACAGAACGACAGAACACGGACCATGGTCTGTCCGCTTTGGCAGAAGACCAACAGGGAAACAGCAGCCAGACTGCCTCTGCGTCAGCGGGAGCTCTCTCGGATCAGCCGCCTGTTCGTGCAAGCCAGGCAGTTTATACGGTAAAGTTCGGAGATACGCTGGCGGACATCTGTAACAGATATTATGGCTCTGCGGATCGTCTCCAGGAGCTTTGCGACCTGAACGGGATCACAAACCCGAACGCAATTTTACCCGGGCAAAAATTGGTCCTTCCATAGACAGCGGAAAATCTCTGTGCTATACTGAAAAAGCGTCTGAAACCGCAGTTTTTTTGCGTAAAAGAGGTAAATGTACGAAAGAGTGTGGAGGATGAATAAGATAAAAAATTTTTTACATGGGATTTCAGAAAAAATGAAAGACAGAAAAAGAAAGCTTTCAGGACACGGCTGGAAATGGTACCTGTTGTTGACGGTCATGCTGGTTGTTCTGGCTGGAGGTCTGGTGGTCATACTCCGGGTGGAGGACAGTTGCACGGTACTGGAAAGCTTTGAAAAGTCGGATACCTCCGGCACCCAGTATCTGGCCTTTGGCAGCCGGATGCTTAAATATAGTGCCGATGGCGTTTCCTGTGTTGACGGAAAAGGACAGACGGTCTGGAATTGCACGTTCAGCATGCAGAGTCCCATCGCAGATATCTGTGAAAACTCTGCGGTAGTGGCAGACCAGCAGGGGACATCTGTTTATATTTTTGATGAAAACGGACAGAAAGGCCAGTTTGAGACACTCCTTCCGATCGAAAAGGTAAAGGTTGCCCGTCAGGGGGTAGTAGCAGCTGTGCTCACAGAGGAAGAAGTCACCTGGATCAATTTTTATGATACAACGGGCGGCGAGATCGCCAAAATGAGGACAACCGTAAAAGAATCCGGTTATCCTATGGATATCGCTCTTTCTCCGGACGGGATGAAGATCATGGTTTCTTTTCTCTGGCCGGACCAGGACGGTCTGAAAACCAGGGTGGCTTTTTATAATTTCGACAGCATTGGCCAGACGGAGGAAAACAATCAGGTAAACCTTCTGACTTATGATGGTGTGGTGGCGCCTTCCGTATACTTTGTGGATGAGCAGCGTGCGGTGATCCTCAGAAATAACGGTTTCAGTGTTTGCCGGGGGACAGAGATCCCGGAAGAAAAAGTGAGTGTGGATTTCGAGGATGAGATCCTGACCTGCTTTCATGAAGAAGGAAAGATCGGCTTTATTTTCAAAAGTGATAAGGCGGACTATAAGTATAAACTCAAGGTTTACAATCTGAATGGACGCTGTACGATGAAAAAATATCTGAATATGGATTACCGGAAAGCCAAAATGATGGAAGGAAACATTCTTCTGATCAATGAAAAAGGTTTTCAGGTGTATTCCAGCCGCGGAAGAAAACGGGTGGATATCACCTATCAGAAAGCGGTGGAGGATGTGACAAGCGTTCCCGGACTCGGAAAATACATGGTTCTCAGCAATGGTCATACAGAATTGATAAGGGTGAAATGATATGGAGAGTACAATGGTTTTGAAGATCATAGTTGGTCTTATTATCTTTTTATATGCTCTGCGGGGCCTGCGAAAGGGATTTATCCGGACATTGATGTCCATGGCTTTTCTTATCATGGCAGCAGCATTGGTTTATTTTGCAAATCCTGCGGTGAGCAGCTTCCTGAAAGAGAAAACGCCGGTCTATGAAGTGCTGCAGGATAAATGTGAAGATATTTTCAGCCTGAAAAATCTTTCCAGACTGCAGGGCGGAAAAGAGATCTCAAACGAAAAAGATACAGAGACGGAACCCACCCGGATCGAGCAGGCGAAGATCATTGACAGCTTGGCACTTCCGGAGCTTTTGAAGACCCAGCTTGCAGAAAACAACAACGCCTCCGGGTATGCCAGCCTGGCAGTATCCGGATTTGAAGGCTATCTGGCGGCGTTTATGACAAATCTGGTCCTGCGGGTTCTCTCCTATATAATAACGTTTATACTGGCAGTGCTGATCCTGAAGCTTCTGGTGATGACGCTGGATGTTGTGGCGGAACTGCCGCTGCTGAAAGGCATCAACCGGACACTCGGATTCCTGGTGGGAGCTGCACAGGGAGTCTGTGTGGTCTGGATCCTTTTTCTACTGATCACGGTACTGGGAGGAACGGATGCCGGAAGCCGGATCCTGATCCTGATCGGCCAGGACAAAGTATTATCCGTATTTTATGACACCAATCTTTTCCTGAAGCTTCTGATGGGAATGTTCGGAAATCTGTTTATCGCGTGAAGCGGCATAGTCAGAATTGAGCGTGTCATTCGCTGTCTGATTTCTGAGACAAACAAGTCCCGGTCACTGCATATTATTCTACATAATAAGCAGTGACCGGGACTTGTTTTATTCTTTAAGAAGATGTAACGGTTCAGAGCCAACCTCCAAAATGCTTCGCATTTCGTCGGTGTGGCGTATCCGCCAAATAGATTTTCATGCAAAAGTGTTCATTCATCCAAGCATGATTCCCACTTTTGCATGAAAATCTGCTTGGCTCTGAACAGTTACAAAAAAATAAAAAAAGATGTTGACAAGCGGAAAAACGGGTGGTATAATTTCTAACTGTTGAGCCGATTGATTGAAAAACTTCAAAAAAGATATTGACAATCATGAAACTCTTTGGTATAATCAAAAAATCACTGAGATGTCCAAAGGAAGAAAAACTTCTTCAAAAAAAGTTAAAAAACTTCTTGACAGACACGAAAGTGTGTGATAAAATATCAAAGCTGTCGCAAAGACAGCAACAAAGAACCTTGATAACTGAACAGTGACATATCCTTGAAAGTTCAAAAGAATTTAGTTCTT
>NZ_QSCM01000025.1 GCF_003463065.1 Blautia sp. OF03-15BH | reverse complement strand
AGCGATTGGCTTTTGGGATGAGGAAGCTGCGTATGAGTGATGTGGAAATCAGTCAAAAAGCAGATTACAAAGGCAGGTAGTATTGGGCCATGGACGCACCTTGAAAAAAGGCGGTAGTTCGCCTTTTTTCAGATGCTTTGACAACTTAGTCGCCCAGTAGTTTATGTGTCTTTACTTTTTATGCCTTAACATATTTTTGTAGCCGACTGTTCGGCTTGTCTGGGATAGTCATTTTCAGTTTTCCGGAAGATAAGAGTGGATTGAGATATTTTGTTCTGAGATTTTTTCGATCTGAGAGTTTAAGATGTTCGAGCAATTCGGCACGAGAACGTGGAATAGAACAGAACTCCAATATCTTTTCCTCTGTTGTAAAATCGACTTGGGGGGTGACTTGGGGGATGCTCTCACCAACTCCGTCGTGCGCTGTAACCCACTTCTGATTTTTCAACGTAGGGTGTTGGATTTATCATAGACCCAAGGTATAATAAAGATAGAGAATACGGTTATGTTGTGTTCAAAAACTATCTTGCCTTTTACTGCTTAAAACCAGGTAATGCAGTTTATGTCGATCTTATGATTTATGGAAACAGGATATGGAGGGAGTAAGTTGAAACGAAAGCTTTTGGATTATAATGCTTTTTCTGAGGCAATTCAGAAAGAGAAACTTGTTTTTTATTTGGTACTGGAATCTCAAGTGCTTTGACGAGAAAACCATATAGCTGGGGAAAATGGATTTCAGATGGAATTGATGGTTTAACAAATGTAGCAGCAAGAGAGCCCGTGAAATAATCTCTGTAAATTCAACACTATAAAGGTCTTCTATGATAAAATATTAAAATCATAGGAGGCCTTTTATTATGGCAAACAGAAAAAAAGAAGTTTACAAACCAAAACCAATGACCGAAGGAAAAAGAAATCTTATCCAGGGTCTGCTTCAGGAGTACGATATCCAATCTGCTGAGGATATTCAGGATGCTTTAAAAGATCTGCTTTCCGGAACAATTCAAGATATGCTTGAAACGGAAATGGATGATCATCTAGGCTATGACCGTTATGAAAGATCCGGTGAGCCTAACTACCGTAATGGTATGAAATCCAAAACTGTCCGCAGTAAATATGGTGAATTTCAGGTAGATGTCCCTCAGGATCGCCAGAGTTCTTTTGAGCCACAAATACTTCCAAAGCGTCAAAAAGATATTTCTTCGATTGATGACAAGATTATCTCAATGTATGCAAAGGGAATGACTACTCGACAGATTTCAGAAACCATAGAGGATATTTACGGCTTTGAAGTAAGTGAAGGAATGGTATCGGATATCACAGATAAACTCCTTCCACGAATCGAGGAATGGCAGAATCGTCCTTGTCCCCTGTGTATCCGGACATTGGGGTCAGACCCCAATGTCACGAACTTTCTCCCGGTCCTCGGCATTTCGGTACCGTTTCTGACTTCGATACCATTTATCAAATGCTTTTTTCGGATATCTCCTCCAATAGTCCACTAAGATAAATTCCACACCGGCCTTTTTCATTTTTTCATAAACCAGGTTCTCAGATATCTGAAGCATCTCTGCAATATCCCGTGGTGAATAGGAACTTTTCTTCAGTTCCAGTCCTGGCTCTTCTCCTGTGACCTTATGATATTTCACCTGATTGGCATACCATTTTTCAAAACTTTCCAACTCCACACGCATTTTACCAAGGATCACTTCTGTTTTGAAAAAATTCTTGTGTACCAGCCAGTATCGGTCTGCTTTCTTCAGCCCCAGAAGTCGTCCCATCTCTGGTACGGACATATATTTCTTTTCCGTAGGAGGCTGCCTTTTATATGCGCTCTGGCTTTCTATCTCCTTCACCAGTTCATGGAATTCCTCTTCCTTTGTCAATGGATTGTAATACAACTGTGACACCTCCTACATTACTAACATAACGCATCTACAGAAAAAGCATTAGGATGTCATCGTTTACACAAAACAAATCATCCTAAACGCTCTTTCTATTGATGCTGATCCAGCCACTCATCAAAGCTTTTCTTGGAAATACGATACTTGCCACCGACCATCACCCAACTGAATTTCTTTTTCTTGAGTAGCTCATAAATACACTGTCTGCTTACTCCCAAAATCTCCTGCAGTTCTGCTACTGAATAACATCTCTTGTCCATATCTGCCATCTCACTTTCTCTACTTGTTTATTCAGTTTCTAAATACAAAAAACACGGAGAAAGTTTAGGCAAGGAAACAAAAAATCATAAAAATGTTGTTTATCCTTCCATGTACATGTTTCGCATCTTTCTGAGAATCGTATTAAGTCTCTGACTCAGTGCTCCTTTTGTAACACCAAGGATTTCTGCCACATCCTTCTGTTTCATATCATCAAAATAAATAGATTTAATGATGAACTGTTCCTGAAGGCTAAGCTTGTCAATCTTTTCATGAAGAATTCTGCTCTCCTCTTTCAGGATTATCATTTCTTCCATACTCATCTGTGTATCATCTGCCATATCGGCAATAGACAACCCATCGCTGTTTGCACTGAAAGCGCAATCCAGGATTTCACATCTCTTGGTTTTACGCTTCCATTTCTTATCTTTCTGATCCGCAGGCTCCTCTTTCTCTTGTTTATTTTCCAAATTCTGAAAATCTTCCATCTGATCATCTTCTTCTGACTCCGGTGCCCACTTACGGCTGCGGTAAATTTCATTTCGATACTCGGCAAACATTGCCATTGCCACTTCCTTGGAGATCTCATAGAATACTCCATCAATCTTTGCATAATATTTTCCTTCGTATTTATATGGATGCTGTACATACATCTTCTTTTCCTCCTGAATTTGAAATCTTGTTTTCTGTTTCAAATCCAGGGGCGGAGGTGCACGTGATCTGCTGATGCATATGATCATGCCTGATTCCCTTCCCAATCACGCGGTCATAGACAGATCCGTGGCTTTGGCTGGAAATCATTGATTTTCAGGCATTAAAAAAAGCCCCATTGGGTGTTTAACCCAATAGAGCTTTGAAAAATTTTATTAAATTGTCCTGCTGATCTTCTACTTCCAGCATAATCATTGTATCAGCCGGAAGTATCAGAGGTATCCCAAATACTTTGGAAATAGTGTCATCCATCGTTCAAAAAGTATCAAATTCGTGAGATTTTGCAAACCCAAAATTAATTTTCTAATTCTTAGATAATTGTTTTAAAAAAAAATAAAACAATTATCTAAGATTTTAAAACAATTAAGTTTAAATTTATTTAGAATAAAATTGACAAAATAAGCATATTATAATAGAATAATACTCGAAAGGAGGTAATAAACATGAAATTCAGTGATGAAAAGAAAAATTCAATCAAACAATATTTGTTAGAAAAAATAACCTCAAACGATAGTTCCCCTACAAAAACTGTAGCTGAAACTTGTAATATCAATCTTTCCACAGTTCACTCGTATATTAAGGAACTTATATCTGACAATATCATAAGAAAAATCAAACGTGGTCAATATGAATTAGTTTCTCAGAACTATACCTACACATTGTCACGTAAGAATGGCGATCTTCAAGATGATATGTATGCCTTAGCACACTGTTTATCTCCTCATATTTCTCACCTTGCTCAAAATGTGCAAGACATATGGAATTATGTTTTTAGCGAAATGATTAATAATGTAATGGATCATTCTGCTGCAGAAATAGCAAACATCATTATTATTCAAGATTACCTAAAAACAGAAGTAGTAATTATTGACAATGGTGTCGGAATTTTCAAAAAAATTAAAGAACACTTTAATTTTAATACTTTAGATGATGCTATCTGCGAATTATTTAAGGGTAAATTGACAACTGATACAGAAAATCATTCTGGTGAGGGAATTTTCTTCAGTTCAAAATTAATGGATAGTTTTTTTATATTCTCAAGTGGAAAAATTTTCACAAATAATAAGTTTGATGATTCAATTATTATGGATATGAAGTTTCAAGAGCAAACCGGTACTTGTGTTATGATGGAACTATCAAATTTCAGCCACAAAACTACAAAAGAGGTATTTGATTCTTTTGCGAATGAAGATGGTAACTTTATCAAAACCAGACTCCCTCTAAAGAACATCTTTGATTCTTCACCTGTTTCTCGATCACAGGCCAAAAGAATTAGCAATCGTCTGGAAAAATTCAAGGAAGTTATTATCGATTTTGATGAAATCACATGGATGGGGCAAGGTTTCGCCCATCAACTTTTTGTTTTATTTCCAAAAAATCATCCTGAAATATCAATAACACCAATAAATATGAATGAAGATATCACAAAGATGTATAATCATGTTTTACATTCTGCTGAAAACTAAAACTCTCATATTCTTGCTCATCTGAATTCAACTTGTGCAGCCCTCAAATTCATTTGAGACTAATACTATAAAAAAGGCTACCTTTTCCATAGGCATTGGGGTCTGACCATCTAAGACTGCCCACCTGTGGAAATCAGAGGACACTGACCAGTTTTCTGGGATTTAAGAAATGCAGCCTTGACGGGCTGGTGACTCTGGTTGATGCCCCGTACCGGGTATATGACAACACAGTTCAGTACCGAAGATATCTGAGAAGTAAAGCAAAACGAGAGCAGGCTGTATAAAGGAAAGAATGCCCTGTCGGATGTGTAGAAATGCATACCGGCAGGGCCCTTTTTTGCTTTGTACGGATTTTTTATCGTACATATTGCTATGTGCAGAGTTTTGGTATATGGTGAGGATACAGAAATACACATAGCAGGAGAGATTGACATGAAAAAGTTAGCTTGGCTGTCCGTTGAGGATTATGGAACAACAGTGATGGAAATCATTGTGGCAAGTGCAATGAAAGGGTATCTGAGGCGGATGTCAGAGGAAGAAGCCTTGAAAAAGGTGGAGAGTATCATTGAACCAAAGGTAATCCAACTGTTCGGTGAAAGTGGCGCACCGATGCCAGTTCAAAGCCATGTTGATGGGGCAGAAGTTAATAGAATTATTTTTTGAAAACCAGTTGATAATTTCGCGTGTTTTGAGTATAATATAGGTGAAGAGAAAGAGCAATCTGGAATCTTCAAATTGCAAAGGCTATAAAACGCTGGTGCGTTTAATGTCGGGCCAGAGACATAAAACCTGTCCCCAGTGGTCGGGATGGAGACCGTAAACCCATTCCCATTGCAGACAAAACTGCGTAAAATGAGTGGAGGGGTAGCGAAGAGCTGCCCCTCTTACTTTTTTGAAAGGAAAGTTATGGCGGAACAAAAGAGCTTTAAGGAGCGAGTGAAAGAAGAAGCAATAGTGAATGCCAAGATGTTTAAGGAGTTCTTTGTGGATTGCGAATATCTTGTTTGTTCAGAGGCTTTTGAGAAGAATCCATATTATATAATAGGTGCACATACCAGTAACTATGAACATTTGACAGGTGTATCATCGGCGTTATCTGCTGACGAATTCTTTAATAAATGTTTGGAAGGTACTCTGCAGGAAGATGATTTTGCTTTTTTTTAGAAGGGGCAAAGTGAGGCAGAGGTGAAAGGTTCAGTAAGAAGGAAAATAAATGCCCTCTCGAATCTGTCTTCTCTTTTTGAAGCAGAAACTCTTGTGGAAGAGGACTTTGTAAAAAATCGAGTGAAATGTACTTTTGCGGCAGGAAAGACCGCTTGCACACTTGGTTTTGCCAGAGAGTGCATTTTATATCCACAGGAAGGACAGTAATGAGCGACTGGTTTGGATTCAAGAAAGAGAGTTTTGGTTTGCCCTTGGATCTGAATATCCGTAATTGTTATATCAGTATCTTCAAGGTCAAGTAAATCTGTGATACTATTCATGTATCCTCCTTTCATTTGGTAGTTTCCGCAAAAACATCATATGAAAAGAAGGATAAAAGGACAAGAGATCCTTATGAAAAAAGGATTGGTCAGCCAAGAAACTGATCAATCCTTTTCCATTACAGGCAGAAACCCTCATGAAGAACCCTCAAACCAGCCCCTCATGAACGCCCCTCACGACAAACCCTCAAGTTTGCCCCTCACGAAGAGAGACCCTCAACAAGTTTGATTACCCAGATTTTATGATAGATAGGCGTCAATGTATTTGAAGTCAATAATGCCTACTTCTGTTTCGAGAAGCGAAATAAGGCGTTTGTTTATTGTACTTATAAATATTAAGCTCTAAGCCAAGAAAAGCGTGTTGACCTTGCGCCAATATTAACGTATAATTGACACAGGAGGAGTTGACATGGTTAAGATAAAAGAGTGGAGACAAGGACTGGGAATTACCCAAAAAGCTCTTGCTGATGCAGCAGGGCTGGATCTTCGCTGGGTTCAGAAATTGGAAGCCGGTGATATTGATATTCAAAACGTCACAGTAAAGAGATTTTCTCTTCTCATGAAAGGAATCAGCGAACTCTCCCAGCAGGTTTCGTGTCCATGTTCAATGAAATCAGATATAGAAACAGTGAATGAAATCCATGAAATGGTGGACAAACTTTTTAAGGAGGATTCAGCATGACTGGAGAAGCTACTCTTAGCAATGAGAAAAATTATACAGTATTTCGTTTTGGTAATCATGTGATTCGTTTTGCTGCACCGTATTCTTTGGAGCATTACACGGAAGTGAAAGAGTGGGATAACGGCTACTTAGTAGTGATGGCGAAATATAAGCAGAATGCTGAACCGGAAGAAGAGTACATTGATCTTGTACCAATTCTTCAAAATCTTTATTTTGATGCTGATAAATTTCTGGAACCAATCAAAGGAGTGAAGGTTGCAAATGGCTGATATTAAACAGGTTGCGGATGCAGCGGACATGATTGTGAACGGCTATGCGTTCACACGATGCACAGAGGGCTATCGCGTGTTGAATCTGAATCGCCCAGATCGTGCGGCAGTGTTTTCAAAAGACGGTAGGGTACTTGAAACAAGCATGGACGATATTGAAGTGCGTATATGCTTTATATTCCGGAGGAGATAGATAGAGATTGGATTAAGTTTTTGCATGAATGCAGAAACTCTTTAGCACATGTATCATGTTGTAATCCGGATCAGGTGAGAAAGCTATTAGATAAGCTTCCTGCATAATTCAAAGTGTATATTGATAAAGGGCTCGATATTTTTACATCTGGATTATGGGGAACTGATGCACGGCGTGGAAAAAAGTCAGGCGATAGGACGTAACCGTGTAGCGATCATGATGTTCTTGTCGTTTGTTACAGCGTTGGGTATCTCAAAAAGGCAGGAATTGCAATAGAAGCTTCAGATGAGGTTTTAAGAAAACAGGCAAGTCAATTTGATGTTTTGTCGAATGGATAATTCGCAAAGAATAGAATATCTTCTCCAGAGGTTGAATTTATGAAAAAGTGGATAAAAAGCATCGGAATAGGAGTTTTAGCTGCAGGTGTGGTATTAGGCGCCTCAGGCGGGCAGAGTTATGCAGGGGAGCTGATCACGTCGGCGGATGCGAACCTGGCAGGCGGCGATGGTTTCCGTGTGTTAAACGGGAAAACTTATTATTATCAGAATGGCCGGAGAGTTAAGGGCTGGCTGACATTAAAAGGAAAGCGTTACTACCTGAATCCGAAAACAGGAGTTCTTTATAGGGGCTGGCTGAAATCTTCGAAAGGTGCGAAGCGATATTTTGATGTGAAGACCGGGGAGATGAAGCGGGGCTTTACCAAGGTTCAGGGAAAGTGGTATTATTTTGAACCCAAAACCGGTTGGTCCCGGAAGGGATTCTGGACGGCGAAGAGTGGAAATGTCCGTTATTTTAAGAGCACAACCAGGGCTATGATGACTGGCTGGGTCAGAAATGCCAAAGGCGAGAAGAGATATTTTCAGCCGACCAGCGGCATCATGTGCAAAGGTTTAAAGAAAGTTCAGGGCAAATGGTATTATTTTGATCCAGATCGGGGAGTGGCTTGTGCTGGTTGGATTACGGATCAGGACGGGAACCGGCGGTATTTTGATCCGAAAACTTTTGTCATGGTCTCTGGTGAGCAGATCATTGACGGAAAGAGCTATACATTTGATAAAAAGGGAGTGGGAACTTTGAAGCAGGATAAATGGAATCAGCTCTTGGAAACCTATGAAAAGGATACATCTACCAATCAGCTGATTTTTGTACAGTACCAGGGAGGAAGTAATGCCCAGGTAATCCTTTATGAGAAGGAGAATGGCAGCTGGAAAGAAGATTTTTCCTGTAAGGGATACGTTGGCGGCAATGGAATTGATAAGGTGAAGGAAGGGGACCGTAAAACGCCTGCAGGTGTATTTGGTTTCACAAAAGCCTTTGGCATCAAAGACAATCCCGGAGCGAAACTTCCTTATACGAAGCTGAATCCCTATCTTTACTGGTGTGGGGACAAACAGTGGTACAATACCCTGGTGGATGTCCGGGAGACTCCCCATGAATGTTCCGGGGAACACCTGATTTCATATGTTCCGCATTATAATTATGTGCTGGCAATTGATTACAACTCTGAATGTACTTTTGGCAAGGGTTCTGCCATCTTTCTGCATTGTACGGGAAGCAATCCTTACACGGGCGGCTGTGTGGCAGTCAGTGAGAGCAATATGATCAGGATTATGCAGACGGTGGACAAAGGGGCGAAGATCTGTATTTATCCGCAATAAAAAAGTGGAGGATCTGTCATGGAAATATCAACAGAAATCGGGGCAATCGCCTGGCTGTTTGGTTTTCCTAAATCCTCAGATTTCCCCTATAATTGCAGCTGATAGATTGGTCATATCTTTATTCGGTCGGTGCTCCGGCAGAAATTTAAGATACCCGTAGATATTCAGTCTATACCGTGTGTGAAACGCAGCACTTCGGAGCTGTAGCACACACGGTATTTTTTGAACGCAGATGAGCATTCCCCCGCTTCAAGTGCGCGGAGCACTAAGCGGCGGGTGAGGTGGGATGCTTATGTCAGTGGGAGTTGAAAACTCCCACTGACAGATCGCGAAGCGACTGCGTTCATGAGCAAGTAGCGAAGCGGATTGCGAATGTCCGCTTTACAAAGATATATAGTTTATAGCGAAAATAAAAGCAGAACAAAAGGAAAGCGATTGGCTTTTGGGATGAGGAAGCTGCGTATGAGTGATGTGGAAATCAGTCAAAAAAGCAGATTACTCTCTTGACTTTTCTTCGTTTTTTTCTCACAATGAGAATGAAACGAGCAGAATACCAAAAAGTCTGATGTTGCTTTGAATAGGCTGACAGCATTTTCAAAAAACAAAAGGAACAATGGAGTTAAATGAATAATTATGGAAGAGAAAAGAGCGTATAAGCCTCGCAAACCCGGCGGCGGTCGCAAGAAGCGGAAGCCGGAGTATGATGCAGGGAAGAATCTGAAAGAGCAGATGGAAAGTGCGGTTACACTTTATGATTCGAAGATGTCTTTGCAGGCCATTGCCGATGAACTGGGTTTGAACCCGATCAAGGTTCGGAAGCTGCTCATCACAGCCGGGGTTTATGAATCGGAAGTGGCAGGGAGGGTGCAGGATACTTTTGAAGAATACAGAGAAACACAGGATTATAAAACGGCACTCATCTTAACTGCAGATCACCTGAAGTTGTCGAAGTCTTCTGTTACTTCCTATCTGCCGTATGAAAAGGGCGTGTATTTCCCGGGCACAGCACCGGTGAAAAAGATCAGTGTCGGGGCAGAGCGTCAGAGAAGATACCGGGCGGTAAAGAAGCTGAAGAAAGAGCCGACGGAGGAGCATCTGTGGGAGGTGGTCTTTCTGTATTCCGGTGTGCGTTTCAAAACATACTCTGGCTTGCCCTTTACCTATGAAATACGAAAAGGCAGAAGTGGTCAATACACAAAAGAACTGTGGATCGACCGCCGGGAGAACAGCAAGAGTCTGGCATGGAGCTCGGTGCTGCTGGCACTTGGTAATATAAAAGAGGTCGGAGCGGTGGTTAACGGACCGAAAGCTTTGGGTGACATCCGGGGAGTAACCTACATTTATGGGATGTTCTATCGGTTTGGACTGATCGATGTGCCGGCCGTTGTGAAAGATAAGATGCAAGAAAGTAGCGATTTACGCAGTAAATCAGCGGATTTCGAATGTGATATACTGGGGTTCAGGAAAAAATAAATCATTTGATAGGAGGCTTTATTATGAAGATATCAACAGAAATCGGTTCAGCGGCTCATTTGATCGGTGAGGAAAGAGCCATAGAATCTCTTGCGAAGGCAGGCTTTGACGCCTGGGATTTTTCCATGTTTGACATGTGCCGGTACGATTGGAGCAGAAAGGTGTTTCTGCCGTCTGATCATCCGCTGGCATCGACGGATTATTTGAAGTTTGCCAGAAAACTGAAGCAGATCGGTCTGGATAACGGGATCGTCTGCAATCAGTCTCACGCACCTTTCCCTTCCAGTGTGGCCATACGGCCGTTTTTGAAGCGGGCGATCGAATGTACGGCAGAAGCGGGCGGTAAGATCTGCATCATTCATCCGGAAAATGACAGATCGGCTGAGGAGAATGCGGAAATGTATCTGGAACTGCTTCCGTTTGCGAAGGAATGTGGGGTAAAGATCGCAACGGAAAACATGTGGAACTGGGACAATGAAAAGGGAGAAGCCTGTTTTGCAGCCTGTGCCACGTCAGAGAGTTTTCTGGAGCATCTGCATGCGGTAGATGATCCTTCGTTTGTAGCCTGTCTGGATCTTGGTCATGCCGAGATGAAGGGCGCCGGTTCCGGAGCAGCCGCCATGATCCGTGCACTGGGACCGAAGCTGGAAGCACTGCATATCCATGACAATGACAGGATCCATGATTCCCATCAGCTTCCGTTTTCCATGAAGATCGATTTCGGGGAAATCGTATCCGCATTAAAGGAGATCGATTACGGGGGATATTTTACTCTGGAGGCGGATGCCTATCTGAAAAAGTATGCAAAGGATGATGTCTGTAAGGGTGTGAAAAAAATGGCGGAAAGTGCAAAAAGGCTTGCTGCCATGTTCGAAAAGGAATCCTTATGAGATAGGACTTGTTTCCTTTCTCAAAACGGGTTAAAATGAAAACAAAAACATCGTAAACAGAAAAAAAGACTGTTTCGATGGAAAATCAGGGAGGGTATTTTGAAAAAGGAACTAAATGTAAGGGATCTTATGAGGGAGGCATTGATCCTGACTGTTGCAATGACCATCATAGCAACAAGTGTCTATTTTTTTCTGGTGCCGAGTCATGCATCGATAAGCAGTATTTCGGGTCTGGGGATTGTGCTTTCCAACTTTGTCCCGCTGCCGTTGTCGGCGATCACCATGATCTTGAACGTCGTTCTTCTGGTCATCGGTTTTTTTACCTGCGGAAAAGAGTTTGGAGTGAAGACGGTTTATACCAGCATCTTGCTGCCGGTGCTTCTGGGGTTGTTTGAGAAGTTGTTTCCGGGAAGCGAGTCTTTGACAGGCAGTCAGGAGCTGGATGTGATCTGTTATATCCTGGTCGTGAGTGTAGGCTTAAGCATTCTTTTCAACCGGAATGCATCTTCCGGCGGTCTGGATATCGTGGCGAAGATCATGAACAAATATCTTCATATGGATCTTGGAAAGGCCATGTCTCTTTCCGGTATGTGTGTGTCTCTTTCCGCGGCTCTTGTTTATGACAAGAAAACGGTGGTCCTGAGTATTCTGGGGACTTATTTGAACGGAATCGTTCTGGATCATTTCATTTTCGATCACAACATCAAGCGCCGGGTCTGCATCATCACGAAGAAGGAAGAGGAGCTTCGGAACTTCATTATCAACGATCTGCACAGTGGAGCGACGGTTTATGAAGCCATCGGAGCCTATAACATGGAAAAGCACCGTGAGATCATTACGATCGTGGATAAGAGTGAGTATCAGAGGCTGATGAATTATATGAACAACGAGGATCCGAAAGCTTTTGTTACCGTGTATCATGTATCGGATATGAGATATCAGCCAAAGAGGTAAATGCAGGATTTCTCCATTGTGCTAGTACAGTTTCCAATCGACAGTAAAGATAAGACGGAGGGAAAAACAAATGTCAACATCCATGGTAAAAGGCAATCCGCTGAAGCTGATGCTTCAGTTTGCACTGCCGCTTCTCATCGGAAATCTGCTGCAGCAGACCTATAACATCATTGATGCGGCTATTGTAGGGCAGATCCTTGGAGCAAAGGCACTGGCAAGTGTGGGAGCCAGCAGCAGTGTGCAGTTTCTGGTGCTTGGTTTCTGTATGGGAAGCTGTACGGGCTTTGGAGTACCGGTGGCCAAGTATTTCGGAGCAGATGATCTGGAAAAAATGAGGAATTATATCTTCAACGGTGCGGTACTGGTAGCGGCCATTGCGGTGGTTGTAACAGGAACCTGTTCCATCCTCTGCCCGCAGATTCTGCATCTTTTGTCTGTGCCGGAGGATATCTTTGAGGGAGCATATGCCTACCTTATCGTGATTTTTCTGGGCATTCCTTTTACTTTGATGTATAACTATTTGTCCAGTGTGCTCCGTTCTGTGGGAGACAGCCGGACGCCGTTTATTTTCCTGGCGTTTTCCGCCTGCCTGAATATTTTTCTGGATCTTTTCTGTATCGTAGTACTGAAATGGGGCTGTGCGGGAGCGGCCATTGCGACGATCCTTTCCCAGGCGATCAGTGCTTTGCTCTGTCTTTTCTTTATTATGAAGAAGATGGAGCTTCTCTGGCTGAAAAAGCCAAACCGGGTGATAAATGGAAGCGCGATGGAAGAGCTTCTCCTCATGGGAATTCCCACAGGACTGCAGTTTTCTATCACAGCCATCGGAAGTATGGTCATGCAATCGGCCAATAACGGGCTTGGAAGTGTCTGTGTTTCCGGGTTTACCGCGGGAATGAGGATCAAGCAGTTTGCCATGTGTCCGTTTGATGCGTTTGGAACGGCAGCTTCTGTGTTCTGCAGTCAGAATCTGGGGGCAGGACAGCCGGAGCGTATCCGGCAGGGACTCCGCCAGAGTGTTGCCGTAGCAGTTGGATACGGAGTATTGGCCGGGCTGGTGCTGATCTTTGGAGGCAGAACGCTTTCCATGATCTTTGTCAGCAAGGATTCGGTGGAGGTATTGGATGCCTCGGCAAAATATCTCCGCTGTATGGGATATTTTTACTGGTCTCTGGGGATTCTGAATGTCTGCCGGATGGTGACACAGGGGCTGGGTTACTCAGGAAGAGCTGTTTTTTCCGGCGTGACGGAGATGCTGGCCAGGACCATTGTCAGTCTTGGATTTGTTGGCACGTTCGGTTTTACAGCGATCTGTTTTGCCGATCAGACAGCCTGGGTGACGGCGTGTCTTTACATTGCGCCGACCTGCCTTTACTGCATCAGGAAATCCACCGAGAAACTTAAATAATGATTATCACACGAACCGAAAAGAAAAATGGTTCCGGAAATCAGAGAAAGCAGCTGATTTCCGGAGCCGTTTTTTCTTTTGGAACAAATTCGAAAATGCGGCTTGACAAATATTTTGACTATGATATAATTTGAAAGTCAAAATATTTAGAATTAAAAATAATCAGGAAGAAAACAATGACAGGAAGAATATGTGGAACAGGATCCTATATCCCGGAGAAGGTCATGGATAACGATGCACTTTCCAGGATCGTGGATACCAGCGATGAGTGGATACGGAGCCGCACGGGAATCCGGAAACGGCATCTTGCCGGAGAAAAGGAAAGTGTGGCTTTTATGGCAGGAGAAGCAGCAGAAAGAGCGCTTCAGAATGCGGGGCTGGATGGAAGCAGCGTGGAAATGGTTCTGGCAGCCACCATGTCCGCCGAGCAGGCGATGCCTGGGATCGCAGCACAGGTCCAGCAAAGGATCGGAGCCGGAGGAGCAGCCAGCTTTGATATCAACAGCGCCTGCACCGGTTTTCTGGCAGCGTTGAATACGGCTCAGGCCTACATAGCAGCAGGGATCTGCAGTCGGATCCTGGTAGTGGGAGCGGAAAAGCTCTCCGATCTTGTAGACTGGAAGGACCGCAACAGCTGTATTCTTTTCGGAGACGGAGCTGGAGCTGTGGTTCTGGAGGCAGAACCGGAAAACACTTACATTCAGGTGAGCCACAGCGAAGGAGAAAAAGGACAGGCTCTTGTTTCACCGAAAAACGGCTTCATTCAGATGGATGGCCGGGCAGTTTTCGAATTTGCCGTTTCCAGAGTCCCGGAGGTGATCCGGGAAGTCCTCGAAAAAGGCGGGGTGGAAAAGGAAGAAGTTGACCTTTTCCTGCTTCATCAGGCGAACCGGAGGATCATCACGGCAGCAGCCAGAAGACTGGGCATCGGGGAAGAAAAATTCCCCATGAACATGGAGGAATATGGAAATACATCCGCAGCCAGCATTCCGATCCTTCTGGATGAACAGAACCGGAGCGGAAAGCTGAAGAGAGGAAAGCTTCTGGTGCTTTCCGGTTTTGGCGGCGGACTGACCTACGGAGCTTCTCTGCTCCGGTGGTGAAAAAATATCTTTAATCAATGAAGGAGAATTAAGAACATGTTAGAAAAAATCAAAGAAATCATTGCAGAATCCCTTGGAACAGATATCAGCACACTGACAGAGGAGACCAGCTTTAAAGAAGATCTGGGAGCAGATTCCCTCGATCTTTTTGAGATGGTAATGGCTCTGGAGGAGGCTTTTAATGTAGAGATCCCTTCCGAGGACCTGGAGAGCATCAAGACCATCAAAGACGTGAAAGAGTACATCGAAAAGCTGCAGTAAGAGGAGACGAGAGACATGAAAACAGAAATCACAGCGCTTCTTGGAACGGAATATCCCATTATCCAGGGTGGAATGGCCTGGGTGGCAGAACATCATCTGGCTGCGGCGGTATCTGAGGCAGGCGGCCTTGGTATCATCGGAGCGGCCAATGCTCCGGCTGACTGGGTCCGGGAACAGATCCATAAAGTCCGGGAACTGACGAAAAAGCCTTTCGGCGTGAATGTCATGCTGATGAGTCCTTATGCCGAAGAGGTTGCAAAGGTCATTGCAGAAGAAAAGGTTCCGGTGGTAACGACAGGAGCCGGAAATCCGGAAAAATATATGGAACTCTGGAAAAGCGCAGGAACCAAGGTGATTCCGGTAGTGGCATCTACCGCTCTTGCGAAGCGGATGGAGCGCTGCGGAGCCGATGCCGTCATTGCGGAAGGCTGTGAATCTGGCGGACATGTCGGTGAGACAACTACGATGGCGCTGGTTCCGCAGGTTGTGGATGCGGTAGAGAAAATCCCGGTCATTGCAGCAGGCGGGATCGGAGACGGCAGAGGAATCGCAGCTGCCTTTATGCTGGGAGCAAAGGGAGTTCAGATGGGAACTGCTTTTGTGGCTACGAAGGAGTCTCAGGTGCATGAAAACTACAAGCAGTGTATCATCAAGGCAAAAGATATCGATACCCGGGTAACGGGAAGAACCACCGGTCATCCGGTACGGGCGCTTCGCAATCAGATGACCAAGGAATACCTGAAAAAAGAAGCAGAAGGCGCTTCCTTTGAAGAACTGGAGCTTTTGACACTGGGAAGCCTCCGAAGAGCCGTTCAGGAAGGCGATACCAGAAACGGAAGTATGATGGCAGGTCAGATCGCAGGTCTTGTGAAGGAAGAACTTTCCTGTAAAGAGCTGATCGATAAACTGGTGAAAGAAACCGATGCATTGATGAAAGGAACCGGGATCTATGAGTAAGATTGCATTTCTTTTTCCGGGACAGGGCGTTCAGAAAGCCGGCATGGGAAAAGATTTCTATGAAGCTTTTGCAACGGCAAGAGAAGTGATCGACAAGGCAGGAGAATGGTTGGATCTGGATCTTAAAAAACTCTGTTTTGAAGAAGATGAACGTCTGAATCAGACGGAATATACACAGGCTGCGCTGCTCACGGTATGTCTTGCCATGGAAAAAACACTGGAAACGTATGGCATCCTTCCGGATGTGACAGCAGGCTTAAGCCTGGGCGAATACTGCGCACTGGAAACAGCCGGAGCCCTTTCACTGAAGGATGCAGTCCTTACCGTCCGGAAACGGGGAATTCTCATGGAAGAAGCCGTCCCTGCGGGAGTGGGAGCCATGGCTGCCGTTCTCGGAATGGATGCGGCAGCAATTCAGGCTGTGATCGGTGAGAAAGAGGGCGTCTGGATCGCCAATGACAACTGTCCGGGACAGCTGGTCATTACAGGAGAAAAAAAGGCGGTGGAGGAAGCCGGCATTCTTTTGAAAGAAGCCGGTGCAAAGCGGGTACTGCCCCTGAAGGTCAGCGGACCGTTCCATTCCCCGCTTCTTGAAGAAGCAGGCGAAAAACTGGCAGAGGTTCTGGCACCCTGCGAGCTTTCCGAACTGAAGATTCCTTACATTTCCAATACACTGGCAGAGCCGGTGACGGATAAAACAAAGATCAAGGAGCTTCTCGCCCGACAGATCTCTTCTCCGGTACGCTGGAGAGAAAGCATGGAAGAGCTGATCCGGGAAGGCGTGGATACGTTCATCGAGATCGGACCGGGAAAAACAATCAGCGGATTTTTGAAAAAGATCGACCGGAATGCGGTGGTTTATTCCATTCAGACCGTAGAAGATCTGGAAAAGACCGTGGAACTTTTAAAAGCTTAAAAGAGAAAAACGGTTTTCAGAGGAGTGTAAATATGACAGAGAAAAGAGTTGCCCTGGTAACAGGAGCTTCCAGAGGAATCGGAAGAGCCATTGCATTGCGACTGGCGGAGGATGGCTGTTTTGTCATCATCAATTACCGGGGAGCAAAAGAAAAAGCAGAAGAAGTAAAAACAGAGATCGAGAGCTGGGGCGGCGAAGCGGCGGTGTATGCCTGTGACGTAGCGGATTTTGAAGCCTGTGGCTCCATGTTTCAGGAAGTGATCAAAACATATGGCCGTATGGATGTTCTGGTAAACAATGCAGGCATCGTAAAAGATGGTCTTCTTATGGCCATGAAGGAAGAGGATTTTTCAAAGGTTGTGGATGTCAATCTGAAGGGAACCTTCCACTGCATCCATCATGCGGCCCGCCAGATGATCCGCCAGCGAAACGGCCGGATCATCAATATGGCTTCCGTGGTGGGAATTCAGGGAAACGCAGGACAGGCGAATTACGCGGCCTCCAAGGCCGGTATCATCGGTCTTACCAAAGCGGCGGCAAGAGAGCTGGCAGGCCGGGGAATCACCGTGAATGCCGTGGCTCCGGGCTTTATTGAGACAGATATGACAGCTGCTCTTTCTGAAAAGGTCAGAGAAGGAGCGAAGGGACTCATTCCGCTCGGTACTTTTGGAAAACCGGAGGATGTGGCTGAGGCTGCCGCCTTTTTTGCATCGGAAAAGACCGGATATATTACCGGTCAGGTGCTTTGTGTGGACGGCGGAATGGCAATGTAAGGAGACAACGGAGGATAAGATAGATGAAACGAAGAGTTGTGGTGACAGGTCTTGGTGCGGTGACTCCGATCGGAAATACCGCAGAGGCTTTCTGGGCTGGTGTGCGTGCCGGAAAAGTAGGGATCGGACCGATCACGAAGTTTGATACGGCAGATTATAAAGTGAAGATCGCAGCGGAAGTGAAGGATTTTGACCCGAAATCCAGACTGGATGCGAAGGCTGCCCGCAGAATGGAAACATTTTCCCAGTATGCAGTAGCTGCATCTCTGGAAGCGGCAGAAAATGCCGGTCTTTCCATGGAAGAGGAAGATCCGTTCCGTGTGGGAGTCATCGTTGGTTCCGGAATCGGAAGCCTTCAGGCACTGGAGGCAGCCGAAGAAAAGATTGCAACGAAGGGACCAAGCCGGGTTGACCCCCTTCTGGTACCGAAAATGATCACGAATATGGCTGCCGGAAATGTTTCGATCGCACTGGGAGCCAGAGGCAAATGCACGAATGTGGTAACGGCCTGTGCGACAGGAACCCACTGTATCGGAGATGCGTTCCGTGCCATTCAGTACGGAGATGCCGATGTGTGTGTGGCAGGCGGAAGCGAAAGTGCCATCACACCGATCGGTGTGGCAGGCTTTACCAACCTGACGGCTCTGAGCACCAGTACGGATCCTTTGCGTGCATCCATTCCCTTTGATAAAGACCGTTCCGGTTTTGTTCTGGGAGAAGGAGCTGGTATCGTGGTCCTGGAGGAGCTTTCTCATGCAAAAAAACGCGGAGCGAAGATCCTGGCGGAGATCGTGGGCTATGGGGCAACCTCCGATGCGTATCACATCACCTCTCCGCTGGAGGATGGAAGCGGCGCGGCAAAGGCCATGAGCCTTGCCATGGAGGAAGCCGGAGTAGCGCCGGAGGAAGTGGAGTATATCAATGCGCACGGCACCGGTACCGGTCACAACGATCTTTTTGAAACACGGGCCATCAAACGGGCCTTCGGAGAGGCTGCTGAAAAAGTTTCCATCAACTCTACGAAATCCATGACAGGTCATCTTCTGGGTGCAGCAGGCGGTGTGGAGTGTATCGTCTGTGTTAAGGCTCTCGAGGAGGGCTTTATCCATCAAACGATGGGAACCACCGAAACAGAGGGCGAGATGGATCTGGATTATACGATCGGCGCGCCGAAGGAGCGGAAGATCCGTTATGCCATGAGCAATTCCCTTGGATTTGGCGGTCATAACGCCTCCATTCTTCTGAAAGCTTACGAGGAGGAAGAAGCATGAGTTTTGAAGAGATCCTGAAGCTCATTGATCACGTTTCCGATTCTGCCCTGACCTCCTTTAAATATGAAGAAGAAGGGCTGAAACTTTCTCTGCAGTGCGGAGAAAAAACGGTACTGACGGCAGCTCCCGCCATGCTTTCCACAGATTCCGTGGAGAAAAGCAGGGAGAAAGAGCAGAAGAAGAGCCGGGAACCGGAAGGAAATCTGGTGAAATCACCGCTGGTCGGAACCTTCTATGCGGCACCTTCCCAGGATGCCGCCCCCTATGTGAAGGTGGGAGACACGGTAAAAAAAGGACAGGTACTGGCTATCGTGGAAGCTATGAAGCTGATGAATGAGATCGAGAGTGATTTTGACGGAACGGTAGCAGAGATCTGTGTGGAAAACGGTGAGAGTGTAGAATATGGAAAAATACTGTTCCGGATCATCTGACCGGACAGTCTGGACAGGAAAGCAGGATAGACATGAAGAGTTTAAATATCAAAGAAATCGAAGCCATCATTCCCCACCGCCATCCGTTTCTTCTGGTGGATGCCATTGAGGATTACGAACCTGGAGAATATGCGGTTGGTTACAAAGGTGTGACCTTCCGTGAGGACTTTTTCCAGGGACATTTTCCACAGGAACCGGTGATGCCGGGTGTCCTGATCGTGGAGGCCCTGGCTCAGACAGGAGCGGTAGCGATCCTTTCCAAACCGGAAAACAAGGGAAAAATCGCTTATTTCGGAGGGATTGATAAATGCCGTTTCAAACGGAAGGTCCGCCCGGGCGACAAGCTTCGCCTGGAGACCAGGATCATCCGGCAGAAAGGTCCTCTCGGTATCGGAGAGGCCATTGCAACGGTAGATGGTGAGATCGCAGTAAAAGCAGAGCTGACTTTTATGGTTGGCTGAGAGACAAAGGTGAAGATATGATACAGAAATTGCTGATCGCCAATCGGGGCGAGATCGCTGTCCGGATCATACGGGCATGCAGAGAAATGGGAATTGCGACTGTGGCAGTATATTCGGAGGCGGACAAAGACAGCCTGCACACGCAGCTGGCTGATGAGGCCGTCTGCATCGGACCGGCTCCTTCCAAAGACAGCTATCTGAATATGGAGCGGATCTTAAGTGCAGCTATGGTGACAGGAGCAGATGCCGTGCATCCGGGTTTCGGTTTTCTTTCAGAAAATGCCCGTTTCGCGGAGGTCTGTGAGAAATGCGGTCTGACCTTCGTAGGACCCTCATCCAACGTGATCCGGGCTCTGGGAAACAAACAGATCGCACGAAACACCATGGTATCTGCGGGGATCCCGGTAATTCCGGGGACCGACCATCCGATCCTCGAAGTGGAAGAAGGAGAAAAAGAGGCAGACAGGATCGGTTATCCCGTGATCGTGAAGGCTGCTCTGGGCGGCGGTGGAAAAGGTATGCGTACCGCCTGGACCAGAGAGGAATTTTCCCAGGCATTTCTTACCGCAAAAAAAGAGGCGGAATCCGCCTTTGGCGACGGCACAATGTATATCGAACATTTTGTGGAGCATCCCAGACACATTGAATTTCAGATCCTGGCAGACAGCCAGGGGAATGTGATCCATCTGGGAGAACGCGACTGTTCCATTCAGAGAAATCACCAGAAGATGATCGAGGAGAGCCCGTCGGCTGCTATTTCCCAGGAACTGAGAAGTGCCATGGGAAAAGCGGCTGTGGGAGCGGCAAAAGCAGCAGGTTATGTCAATGCCGGAACCATTGAATTTCTCCTGGAGGGAGACGGACGTTTTTACTTCATGGAGATGAACACCCGTATCCAGGTGGAGCATCCGGTGACAGAGCTTGTGACGGGACTGGATCTGGTAAAGGAGCAGCTTCGGATCGCTTCCGGCCTGCCGCTTTCCGTGAGCCAGGAGGAAGTCCGCCTGGAAGGTCATGCCATCGAATGCCGGATCAATGCGGAGAACCCGGTGAAGGGATTCCGTCCTTCTCCCGGAAAAATTTCAGAATTGCATTTCCCGGGGGGAAATGGTGTACGGGTGGATACCGGGATCTACAGTGGTTATCAGGTGCCTCCTTATTATGATTCCATGGTGGCAAAGCTCATCGTCCATGGAAAGACCAGAGAGGAAGCCATCGCAAAAATGAGAAGCGCCCTTGGGGAGACCATTTTAAGCGGCATCGACACGAACATCGATTATCAGTATGAGATCCTCAGTGATCCGGACTATCAGGCTGGAAACTTTGATATTGAATTTCTGAATACACACAGGATCGGAGGGATAAGCAATGAACTTTAAGCAGAGTTTTAAACGGACGGTGAATTTAGGGATCCTGCGGAAAAAGCACACAGAGGTCCCGGATGGACTTATGAAGCGTTGTAAGGTCTGCAAAACTGCGGTTTTTGTGGAGGAGGCCAGACAGAATCAGGATATCTGTCCCAGCTGCGGAAACTATTTTCGCATGCATGCCCGCCACCGGATCGAGCAGGTGCTGGATGAGGGAAGCTTTGAAGAGTGGGATACCGATCTGGAAGAAAAAAATCCAATGGGATACCGTGGATATCTGGAGAAGCTTTCCGGTCTCAGGGAAAAAACAGGATTGGATGAGGCTGTGCTCACAGGAAAGGGACGGATCAACGGAATCCCTACAGCCTTCGGCGTCTGTGACAGCCGTTTTCTCATGGCAAGCATGGGAGAAGTGGTGGGAGAAAAGATCACCAGAGCGGTGGAACGGGCAACGAAAGACCGCCTTCCGGTGATCTTTTTTGTTTGCTCCGGAGGAGCCAGGATGCAGGAAGGGATGACTTCTCTCATGCAGATGGCCAAGACTTCCGCAGCCATCCGCCGTCACAGCGATGCCGGCCTTCTTTATATCAGTGTGCTGACGAATCCGACGACCGGAGGTGTGACGGCCAGCTTTGCCATGCTGGGTGACATCATTCTGGCAGAACCGGGTGCACTGATCGGCTTTGCAGGTCCCCGTGTGATCGAGCAGACCATCGGTCAGAAGCTGCCGGCCGGTTTTCAGAAGTCGGAATTCTTGCTTGAGCATGGTTTTCTGGATGGCATTGTGGAGCGGAAAGAGATGAAACGGACTTTACATCAGCTTCTCCGGATGCACGCACTGCCGATGGAAAGGAAGGAGTGCTCCTCAGAAAAACAGATCGCAGAGCTTCACAAAAAGCTGGAAACCGTCTTTGCACGCAGAAAACCGGAAGAAGGTATGGAAGCCTGGGACCATGTCTCTCTGGCCCGTTCGGCGGAACGCCCCAGAAGTGCGGACTTTCTGGCGCTTCTTTTTGATGGTTTCACAGAGCTTCACGGAGACCGCTGTTTCCGGGATGATCCTTCTGTGATCGGAGGGCTTGCGTTTTTTGAAGGAAGACCGGTGACTGTGATTGCGCAGGAAAAAGGCCATGGAACGAAAGAAAATGTAAAACGCAATTTCGGTATGGTCTCTCCGGAGGGCTACCGGAAAGCCCAGCGTCTCATGAAGCAGGCGGAAAAATTCCATCGTCCCGTTCTGTTCTTTGTGGATACGCCAGGTGCTTTCTGCGGAATGGAAGCAGAGGAACGGGGACAGGGTGAGGCTATCGCCAGAAGTCTTTATGATCTTTCTGCTCTGAAAACCCCTGTTTTTTCACTGGTTATCGGAGAAGGAGGAAGCGGTGGTGCCCTGGCTTTTGCCCTGGCAGATGAGGTCTGGATGATGGAACATGCCGTTTATTCGATCCTTTCCCCGGAGGGCTTTGCTTCTATTTTATGGAAGGACAGCTCCAGAGCCAGAGAAGCGGCAAAAGTCATGGGAATGACGGCCGACCAGCTGAAAAAACAGGGAATGGTAGAGGAAGTGATTCCGGAAGAAGTGCCCCTTACACTGGAAAATCTCCCGAAAGAGATCGGCCGCGTCCGGGAAGGAATCCGGCTTTTCCTGGATACGTACGGAATCTTTTCTGATGAAGAATTGCTGAAACACCGATGGGAACGCTTTCGAATAATGTGAAAATCACAATAGGCAAAGGAAAAAAAATGTGGTATAATCCTTGGATAGCAGGAGCCGGAATTCAGGAAAACATCCTGGATTCCGGCTTCATAAATGGGAGGGGCAGAGTGTGGAAAACGGGAATGTGATAAATGATGTACTGGTTCATCTGTTTAATGAGGTATGGCAGCTGGAAAAGAATGCGCTGACGACAGGAGATTTTAAGGATCTTACCTATAACGATATGCATATTATGGAAGCTGTGGGTCTGGATGGACGGAAAATGTCGGATATCGCTGCGGCTCTGCATATCACGGTCGGTTCTTTGACAACCTCTATGAATGGCCTGGTGAAAAAAGGCTATACCGAAAGAGAACGGAGCGGCAAGGATCGAAGGGTGGTTTATATCCGCTTGACGGCAAAAGGGAAAAAAGCCTATGCACATCATGCAGAATTTCACCGTCGCATGACGGAACAGGTGATGCAGCAGCTGGATTCGGAGGAACTTTCCATTTTGGAAAAGGCACTGACAGGCCTTGTGGATTTTTTTGAACAATATAAGGGTTGAAAACCCCTGATATGTGGATAAATGAACGGAAATGTAACATCGAGGTGGATAACGTGAAGAGCTTTATGATCGTTCTCTATATTCATAATCAGGACGGAGCAAAGGGGAGACAGGGCTTCCGAAAAGCTTCGTACCTGTAAAAAATATGTAGAGAATAGAGGGAAAACAAATGACAGCACAGATTTTAGCACTGATCATATTTTTGGCCATGTTTGTTTTGATCATTCTGGAAATATGGGACAGACATCTGATCACACTGGGCTGCGGACTGCTGACGCTGATCCTTGTATTTGGATTCGGCATGCACAGCATGAACGCAGTCTGGGAAACGCTCAACGTGAAAAGCATTTTCACCACAGCATTCTGGTACGCAGCCGGAGAGTCCTCCGAGGCATCCTCCGGTATCAACTGGCAGACCATTATCTTCATCGCAGGTATGATGATCATGGTGGAAGGAATGGCAAGGGTCGGCTTTTTCCGCTGGCTCTGCATGCGTCTTGCAAAGCTGGTAAAATATCAGGTCATCCCTATTTTTGTGACCTTTATGGTATTATCCTTTGTACTTGCTATGTTTATCGACAGCATTACGGTGATCCTGTTTCTGGCAGCTGTGACCATCGAGCTTTCCAAGCTTCTGGAATTTAATCCGGTTCCCATGATCCTTTCAGAGATCTTCTGTGCGAACCTGGGAGGCTCGGCTACCATGTGCGGAGATCCGCCCAACATCATCATCGGTACTTCTTTAGGCTTTACCTTTATGGATTTTATCAAAAATACCGGTCTCATCGCCGTTGTAGCACTGGTTCTTGTCGTTGTATACTTTTACTTCATCTTCCATAAGGAGCTGGAGAAGAATGGTGCGGCGAAAAAAGATCCATCCCAGTACCCGGATCCGGCAGAGGCGATCACCAGCAAGAGCGGTTTTATCGCAAGCTCTGTGATCTTTCTTTGTGCCGTGGTTCTGCTGGTGACACATGCGCAGACCGGACTTACGGTGTCTACGATTGGTGTCTGTATCGCGGCGGCTACACTGCTCGCAGCAGGAAAAGAGGGACCGGGACTTTTAAAGAAGATTGATTACGAGACGCTTCTGTTTTTTATCGGCCTTTTTGTTGTAGTCGGCGGTCTGGAGCAGACGGGCGTTCTGAAGATCCTGGCCGGCATCATTGAGAAGGTCAGCGGCGGAAATATCGCCTTGATGATCGCGATCATTGTGATCGTTTCGGCAGTGGCCAGTGCGTTCATTGACAATATTCCGTTTGCAGCGACCATGATCCCGGTTATCACGAACCTGGCTGCAACGACACAGGGAATCGACATCACCGTTCTTTCCTGGGCACTTGCCATGGGAACGGATATCGGAGGAAGCGCAACACCTATCGGAGCTTCCGCAAATGTTGTGGGTATTGCGACCGCGGCAAAAGAAGGACACATCATCAAATGGGGCAGATACTGCAAAGCCATGGCACCGGCAACGGCTATCGTGATCGCAGTATCCCTCGTTATGATCTATGTGAGATATCTGTAAAAAAGCAAGGGGGAGATTTGTATGAAGAAAAAACAGCTGATCATTTCTGTAGGACGTGAATTTGGAAGCGGCGGTCATGAGATCGCCCAGGGGCTTGCAGACCATTACGGACTGCCCATGTACGATCACGATCTTTTAAAAGAGATCGCAGCAAAGCGAAACCTGGACGGCAATGAGCTGGCAGCCTATGATGAGGTAAAGTGGAACCGTTTCCTGTACCGTACCGTCCGTGGCCTGAACAGTTCACCGGAGCAGAATGTGGCAAATCTGCAGTTTGATTATCTTCGGGAAAAAGCCAAGGTTGGCGATTCCTTTGTGGTAGTCGGACGTTGCTCTGAGACCATTCTCAGGGAATACAACTGCCTGGTGTCCATCTTTGTGGGCGGAGACATCAGTAAGAAGGCAGAACGTGTCATGAAGTATTACAACATGAGTGAAAAAGAAGCCAGGGAGTTCATGAAAGAGAAGGACAAGCGCAGAAAACAGTACCATAATCGTTACTGTGAGATCGCCTGGGGAGATTCCCGGAACTATGATCTTTCCATCAACAGCAGCAGACTTGGTGTCGATGGAACGCTTCAGACCCTGATTCAGTATGTTGACGCGCGTATCGCCGTTATGTAAAAAAGTAAAAAATACCTCCGGTCAGATAGAAATGACCGGAGGTGTTTTTTTACTGCAGTTTTTTTCTGTATTCGTCAAGCATTTGTTCCAGTTCTTCAATCTCTGCTTTTACCCGGTCGCGGTCTTTTTCCGCATCAAAGAGGGTCTTGAGAAGAGAGGGTTTGGAAATGGTTTTGTTTAAGCGTTCCAGATCCTGGGAGAATTGGGAAGAAATAAATTCATCATGAGAGATGAGGGGGCGATAACTCCTGGAGAGAACGGTTCCGCTGTAAACGATGTCGGCCACTTCGATAATCTTCTGACCGAGCAGCTTTCTTAAAACTGCCTGAACCGTATTCATAGTCAGTTCGGGGTTTGCGTTCACGATTTCAGAGGCGGTCATGGGTTTTTCACCTGTCCAGAGAACTTCCAAAACATCCTGTTCACGTCTGGTAGGGGACCAGGTTTTTCCTTTTGCCAACATGTGGGCACTTCCTTTCCTGTGATGTGTATTAAGGGGCAAAAGAACAAACGGAAAACATTCCGAGTTTTCTTTGAAAATAAAACATTTCTGTTTTATTTGGATTTTATATCAAAGAGGTAGGGATTGTCAATAAAAAATTATATTAATGATGGTATAAAAATGTAAAAAGAGGATGTTTTATACAGAAATTATGCAAAGAAAAAGCTTGTTTTTTTCTTGCTCGGAGTTGAGGCAAGTACTTGTATTTTCATGACAGTCTTGGTATCATGAGGTAAAATTGTTTCTCTGCAAACAATTCACAGAGAGTCTAAAAATTTATTAACGGGGGGACAAACAAATGATATTCGGAAAGCATATCAATCGGTATTACCTCAAAAATGCACCGCTGCTTCTTCTCGGGCTGGCTGCACTGGTACTGGTTGATTTTTTTCAGCTCAAGGTGCCGGAACTCTACCGCATGGTGATCAATGGCACAAATGGCGGCGAAGTGGTGATCGACGGGCAGAGAGTGGCGTTCACCATGGATGTGCTGCTGGATCAGATCTGCCTGCCGATGATCTGGATCATTCTGGCCATGGTTTTTGGCCGTTTTCTCTGGAGAGTCTGTTTTTTTAGTGCGGCAGTCCGTGTGGAAACGGATCTTCGAAACCGGATGTTTGATCACAGCCGCATGCTCTCGCAGGAGTATTATCAGGTCAATAAAGTAGGAAACCTTATGAGTCTTTATACCAACGATCTGGATACGATCCAGGAGTGCTTCGGTGACGGTGTCCTGATGTTTTTTGATGCGTTGCTGCTTGGGCTTCTGGCTATTCTTAAGATGTGGAATATGGATCATCTGCTGACCGTTTTTGCCTTGATTCCAATGGCCTTCCTTCTGACCGTCGGAACAGGACTCGGAAAAGTCATGGTAAAGAAATGGGAAGAGCGCCAGCAGGCTTTTTCGGACCTTTCTGATTTTGCACAGGAGAGTTATTCCGGTATTGCTGTCATCAAAGCGTTCGTAAAAGAGTACAAGGAGCTCTATGCCTTTCGGAAACTCAACAAGGAAAACGAGGACACCAATGTGACCTATACCCGGATCTCCACACTTCTGAATATCATGGTCACTCTTTTTGTGGAATCGGTGATCTGTGTGATCCTGGGTTATGGCGGTTATCTGGTCTACCAGGGAAAATTCAATGCCGGCCAGCTGGTGGAGTACATCGGATATTTCTCTGCGATCGTGTGGCCGATCATGGCGGTTTCCATGCTCATTGAGAAAACTTCCCGCGGCAAGGCGTCCCTGAACCGCGTCAGCGAGCTTCTGGATGCCAGGATTCATGTGAAAGATCGTCAGGGAGTCCATGATGCAGAGGAAATCAAAGGAAAGATCGAATTCAGAAATCTGACGTTCCGTTATCCGGACGGGGAATTTGATGTCCTGAAAAACGTTTCTTTTGTCATAAACGCCGGTGAGAGCGTAGGGATCGTCGGAAAAACAGGCTCTGGAAAAACCACGCTGGTGGATCTGATCCTTCGGACCTACAACGTGGAAGACGGCACACTCTTTATCGATGATCAGGATGTCAACGATATTTCCATCCATTCTGTCCGGGAAGGCTGTGCCTATGTGCCGCAGGACAGCTTCCTTTTCTCTGACAGCATCGAGCGGAACATCGGCTTTTCCTTCGATGAGGCAGATTATGAGCAGGTGGAGCAGGCTGCGAAAATGGCAGATGTTCACGAAAATATCATTGATTTCAAGGAAGGTTACGATACGGTACTCGGAGAACGCGGCGTGACGGTTTCCGGTGGACAGAAACAGAGAATCTCCATTGCCAGAGCGCTGATCAAAAATGCTCCGGTAATGATCCTGGACGATTCTGTTTCTGCCGTGGATACGAAGACAGAGCGCATCATCCTGGAAAATCTGAAAAAGCGGGAAGGCAGGACAACGCTCCTCATTGCGCACCGGATCTCAACGGTGGAGGAAATGGATAAGATCATTTTCATGGATGAGGGTGAAGTGAAAGCCGTAGGTACGCACAGGGAGCTTTATGCTTCCTGCGAAGAATACCGGAAAATGGTAGATCTTCAGAAGCTGGAAGAAGAGGAAAGAGAGGGTGAGACAAATGCATAAATATTATCCGCTTTTGCTGATTGGAGGCATCATCGGTACGATCTCTCTCATTCTTCTCATCGCCTATGGTCTGGTAAAGGACAAAAAAGAGAGCATGGGTTTTGAGCGGAACATGAAAGACGGCGAGATCATGAAGCGTCTGATGAAGTACGCGGCGCCTTACCGAAAAGAGTTTGTCTTTGTCGGATGTCTGATGGTCTTTTCCATTGCCTACAGTATTATCTCACCGCTGATCGTGGGTGAGATCGAGGAACTGGTGGTTGGTGATTTCCCACTGAAAACATTGTTCCTCTATGTGGCTGCCTATGCGGCGATCCTTCTGGTTTCCATGGGCTGTTCTTATCTTCAGGCGATCATCCTGCAGAAAACAGGGCAGAAGATCATCTCATCCATGAGAGAAGATCTGTTTACGCATATTGAGGCGCTTTCTCAGGAACAGCTCAATGAGATCCCAGTCGGAAAGCTGGTGACACGGACAACCAATGACACCAATGCCATTTCCCTGATGTTTACCAATCTTCTGGTGAATCTCGTGAAGAACTTTTTTGTGATCTTCGGTATTTTGGCGGCCATGCTGCTTTTAAACGTGGAATTGACACTGATGGTGCTTTGTTTCGTGCCATTCATCATTCTTTTCTCTGTGATCTTTCGAAAATTTACGAGAAAAGCGCACCGTAAGGTAAAAGACTGCACGACAGATATCAATACTTATCTGTCTGAGAACCTCTCCGGTATCAAGATCACACAGATCTTTAACCGGGAAGACATCAAAAAGAAAGAATTCACAGCCAGAAGCAATGCCTTGGGAAAAGCCAAGAGGGAACAGATCTTTGTGTTTGGCGTTTTCCGCCCGCTGGTATATATGCTTTACATCAGCTCGGTGCTCTGCCTGCTCTATCTGGGTGGAAAAGGCTATATTGAAAACACCAGCTTTCTGGGCCAGACGCTGACCAGCGGAACCATTGTTACGTTTTATATGTACATTTCCAGATTTTTTGACCCGATCCAGAACCTGGCGGAGCAGTTCAACTGGCTTCAGTCCGCGTTTGCTTCCGCAGAAAAAGTATTTTCCATCCTTGATCTTCCCATCAAGCTGGTGGATGCCGAGGATGCCGTGGAACTTACCGAGGTTCGGGGCGAGATCGAGTTCAAAGACGTATGGTTCAGCTATGTGCCGGGAGAATGGGTACTGAAGGGCGTTTCCTTCCATGTGGCCCCCAAAGAGACCGTAGCCTTTGTCGGTTCCACCGGTTCCGGAAAGACAACAATCCTGGCGCTGATCTGCCGGAATTATGAGTTTCAGAAGGGACAGATCCTCATTGACGGCATCGATATACGGAAGATCAAGATTTCTTCTCTTCGGAAACACTTCGGTCAGATGCTTCAGGATGTCTTTCTGTTTTCCGGTACGATCCGGAGCAATATTGTCCTTCGGGAAGAAGGGATTTCCGATGAACGGATCCAAGAAGTCTGCCGTTATGTAAACGCAGATCATTTTATCAACCGTCTGGATCACGGACTGGATGAGGAAGTCAGGGAGAGGGGAAATAACTTTTCCGCAGGACAGCGTCAGCTCCTTTCCTTTGCCCGGACCATCATCCATGAGCCGGCGGTCATGATCCTTGACGAGGCAACGGCAAATATCGATACGGAGACCGAGCTTTTGATCCAGGATTCCCTGGAAAAAATGAGAAATATCGGAACCATGCTTATCGTGGCACATCGTTTGTCCACGATCCAGCATGCCGACAACATCATTGTCCTCTCCAAAGGAAAAATTCTGGAGCAGGGAAATCATCAGGAGCTTCTGGCAGCTCATGGAAGCTACTATCAGCTGTACACATTGCAGTATCACAAGGAAAACTTGATAAAGTAACGCTTTACAATGTAAAATAAATAAGATATAATACCTCCGAACTCAGTATGTTCGGGACAATGAAGTCTCTGTCAGCGTTTCCGGCGCTGGCAGGGATTTTTCTGTATCTGGAGTAAAGTTCGGAGAAAGCTTTTTCCTATAGCTGTTGATAGGAGATTTCAATAGAAAGAAACTTGACACAGGAAAATGCAGATGATAGAATACCCACTAAATCAGTAGGAAAATCTGTCCGCAGGATGGATTTTTTCAGGAAGGAAGAAAATGGAAGAAGAAAGCTACAGAGAAAAACCAGTGGTACTGGAATTGAAAAATATAAAGAAGACCTTTGGAGAGGTACCTGTCTTAAAAGGAATCAATCTTTCTGTCAAAGCGGGAGAGTTTCTGACGCTTTTGGGCTCATCCGGCTGTGGCAAGACCACCACACTCCGTATCATCGCAGGTCTGGAGAGTCCGGATGAGGGCGAAGTACTTCTGGAAGGACGGGACGTGAAGGGCGACGGACCGGAAAAGCGGAACGTCAACACCGTCTTTCAGAATTACGCCCTGTTCCCTCATATGAATGTGGCTGATAACATCGGTTACGGTCTGAAGATCAAGAAGGTGGGAAAGGCCGAGATCCGAAAACGGGTAAACGAGATGCTGGAGCTGGTGCAGCTTCAGGGCTTTGAAAAGAGAATGCCTTCCGAAATGAGCGGAGGCCAGAAGCAGCGGGTAGCCATTGCAAGAGCCCTGATCAACAATCCGAAGGTGCTTCTTCTGGATGAACCGCTGGGAGCCCTGGACCTGCAGCTTCGCCGGCAGATGCAGCATGAACTGAAACGGCTGCAGAAAAAGCTGGGCATTACCTTTATTTATATCACACATGACCAGGAAGAAGCCATCAATATGTCAGATACCATTGTGGTCATGCGGGATGGCCGGTTTGAACAGATCGGAAGTCCATCGGAGATCTACGATCATCCGAAGACCAGCTATGTGGCTTCTTTTGTGGGCTCTGCCAATGTACTGAAAGGAACAGTGGAAGACATCGACGGAGAAACGGTGGTGCTTCGGAATTCCTCCGGCACCATGGTCTGTAACAGAGAGAAATTCTTTGTCTCCAAAGGTGACGAAGAAACACTGGCTGTCCGCAGCGAGCAGATCAGTGTCTGGAGAGAGCCGAAGAGTGCCTGCAGTCTTACCGGAAGCATCGTGGAGAAAACCTTTGTGGGCGGTATGCTCCGGATCGTGGTGAAACTCCATGACGGAGATGAAGTGGTGGTAAGCCGCCATGGCATCAACTTCGATTATGACATCGGAGATCAGGTGTATCTGGAATGGGAGCCGGAACAGGCAGTTTTTGTGGATATGGAGGCCTGACGGGATGAAAAAGAAAAACAAATGGGGACTTCTGGTCGCACCGCTCTATCTGTTTACATTGCTTTTTGTGCTGGGTCCCATGATCTATATGGTAGCTGTGAGCTTTGCCACGAACAATGGTGACGGTTATGGCTTCCGCTGGATCTTTACCCTGGATAATTACCGGAAAATGACGGATTCTGTTTATCTGCAGTGTTTTGCACAGTCCTTTCAGCTGGCCTTTACCACAACGATCCTGGTAACACTCATTGGTTATCCGTTTGGATATTTTATGGCAAAGCTTTCCGAAAAAGGCAAAAAACGCATGATGTTCCTGATCATGGTACCGTTCTGGACCAGTTCCCTGATCCGTCTTTACGGCTGGATCATCATTCTTCAGGCAAAAGGGATCCTGAATGGAGTTTTAAAGGCACTGGGACTGATCGATAAACCGCTGAAGCTGCTCTACAGTTATCCGGCAGTGGTCGTCGGCATGATCTATGCACTTCTGCCTTTTATGATCCTTGCTGTTTATTCCAGCGTGGAAAAAATGGACTGGGATCTGGTGGAGGCTGCGAGAGACCTTGGTGCTTCTCCTTTGAAAGCCTTCCTTACCGTGACTCTGAAACTGACTCTGCCGGGTCTTCTTTCCGGCGTGATCCTGACCTTTATTCCTTCGATGGGGCTTTTCTTTATCGCCGATATCCTGGGAGGAAATAAGATCGTTCTGGTGGGAAGTCTGATCCAGGATCAGCTGACCCGTGGAAGCAACTGGCCCTTTGCGGCGGCTCTGGCTGTGATCCTGACGGTGCTCACCAGCCTGATGATCTTCTTTTACCGGAAGATCACCCATGTAAAAGATCTGGAGGGACTGTTCTGATGAAAAAGAAAAAATTCAGGTTTTCCCATCTGTATCTGGCGGTTGTCATGGCGATCACATATCTGCCGCTGGTGATGGTGGTGATCTTTTCCTTTAACGATTCGAAACTGACGGTTTCCTGGAAGGGCTTTACCCTGAGCTGGTATCAGAAGCTTTTTCAGGATGCGGCTCTGATCGCGGCTCTGAAAAACAGCCTGATCCTGGGAGTGGTGAGCTGTCTGGTGGCTGCCGTTATCGGAACGCTGGGCGCGATCGGAATGGCGCGGGTAAATTATAAAAGTAAGGGAATGATGGAGTATCTTTCCACGGTGCCGATCATGGTGCCGGAGATCATCCTCGGTATGGTGTTTATGGCCTTTTTCTCTCTTTTGAACCTGCCGTTTGGTATGCTGACTCTGGTTTTGGCGCATTCCGCATTTTGTATCCCTTATGTATATATGATGGTAAAGGCGAGACTGGTGGGAATCGATAAATCCCTGGAAGAGGCGGCTATGGATCTCGGAGCTTCCCCTCGAAGGATTTTCTGGGACATCACCCTGCCGCTGATCATGCCGGCTGTCCTGTCCGGCTGTCTGCTGGCCTTTGCCATGTCCTTTGACGATGTGGTCATCAGTATCTTTGTAAACGGACCGAAGCTGTCCACCTTGCCCATCAAAGTGTATACACAGCTGAAAACCGGCGTAACACCGGAGATCAATGCCCTTTGTACGGTGATCCTGACAGCCGTGATCCTGGTAGAGCTTGTCTCCTCTCTCTTTCAGAAAAAGAGCAGAGGTTCAAGATAGAAAGTGAAAATGAGGAGGAAAATGAAATGAAAAAACGTGTGCTTGCAGCAATGCTGACCGCCATGACGGCTCTTTCCGTATGTGGAATGAGTGCTCTGGCAGATGACAACGAACTGGTGCTTTTCACCTGGGAAAACATGTTTCCGCAGGAAGTCCTGGACGGCTTCGAAGAAGAGACCGGTGTAAAAGTGGTTTATTCCAACTTTGACACGGACGAAACCATGCTGGAAAAGCTTTCTCAGGCAAAAGGCGGAGATTATGATGTGGTCGTTGCGGATGATTACATCATTGAGCAGGCAGTGAATGAGGGGCTGGTAAGCGAACTCGATAAGGATGCCATCACAAACTTCGGAAATATCAATCCTCTTTACCAGGGACAGTTCTATGACCCGGATGATAAATATACGGTTCCTTACGGTGCAGGGATTCCGCTGATCGTCTATGATCCGGAGATGGTGGATTTTGAGATCAAAGGTTATTCCGATCTCTGGAATGAGGAACTGAAGGATCAGGTAGCCATCACTGCCAACTATCGTGTGATCAACGGTATTACCCTTCTTTCCATGGGCAAATCCATGAATGAAGAGGATGTCAGTGTCATCGAAGAAGCTGGCCAGAAGCTTCTGGAACTGGCTCCGAATATCCGTCTGATCCAGGATGACAACACGCAGAACTCCCTTCTCAATGGCGAGGCTTCTGTGGCATTCCTCTATACCTCTCAGGTTACGCAGGTACTGGCTGAAAATCCGGATCTGAAGGTCGTTTATCCGGAAGAAGGACTTGGCTTTGGTATCATGGGCGCTTTCGTTCCTTCCGAAGCACCGAATAAAGAGGCTGCAAACCAGTTCCTGAATTACATTCTGGAGCCGGAAAATGCAGCAAAATGCATGGAATATATCGGTTATTACAACACCATCAAGGCAGCAGATGATCTCGTAGATCCGAATCTGGTCGTTCCGGATTCTGTCAGCAAGGGTGAGATCGTCCAGAACGTATCCGCAGAGGCTGACGAGGCCTACAACAAGAACTGGACAGAGTTCAAGGCAGCCTGCGGACAGTGAGAAACGAACTTTTAGAAGAGTTTGCCGGGTTTACGGAGCTGGACTCCGTAAGCTTCGGTGAGCGCCGGATGGCAGATCTTCTGAAGGAAAAACTGAAAGCTTTGGGGTTTGAAACGGAAGAGGATGACGCAGGCAGCCATTACGACGGCAATGCAGGAAATGTATATGGATTTCTGAAGGGCTCTCTTTCCGGGGAGCCCGTTCTTTTTTCCGCCCACATGGATACGGTGGAGCCGGGAATCAGAAAAAAAGCCGTTTTTCATGAGGATGGTGTCATCACATCAGATGGAACGACCGTGCTGGGAGCAGATGATGCGGCCGGTCTAGTGGAGATCCTGGGCGGGATCCGCCGGGTACTGGCTTCCGGAAAGCCGCACCGGGACATCGAGGTATTGTTCCCGATCGCCGAAGAAGTGTATACCAAAGGAAGCCGGGTGTTTGATTTTTCCAGGATCCGGGCAAAGGAGGCTTATGTGCTGGATCTTTCCGGTCCGGTGGGAACGGCTGCAGTGCAGGCTCCGTCCTTGCTCTCTTTTGTGCTTACGATCCATGGAAAAGCAGCGCACGCAGGCTTTGAACCGGAAAAAGGGATTCATGCAGTGACAGCGGCGGCCCTTGCCATTGCCAGACTTCCGCAGGGACATGTGGAGGAGGATACCACGCTGAATATCGGCATCATCCGGGGTGGAACCGCCACCAATATCGTACCGGAAAGCTGTACGGTAGAAGGTGAGATCCGGAGCTACAGTCATGAAAAAGCACTTTCTTATATGGAAGCGGTACGGCGGATCTTTCTGGAGGAAGCAGAAAAAAAGGGTGCGTCTCTGGAGTCTGAGGTTTCCGTCCATCTGGTGGCTTATCATACGGGAGAAGAAGAGGCTTCTGTGAAGCATTTCCGCCGTGCGGCACATAAGCTTGGCCTTCCGGGAAAGCTGACCGAAACTTTTGGCGGAAGTGACTGCAATACCTTCGCTGAGCATGGAATCCGCGGGATCGTGCTGTCCTGTGGGATGTATCAGGCACATTCGACCAGAGAATACACAACGGTGGAAGATCTGGAAAAGGGAGCGTCTCTTGTAGAAGCGCTGATTTTGGAAGGTTAAGACAGAAAGAAGGAGGGGCGGGAGATGAAGAATCCGCTTCATTATCAGGTATCAGAATTTGATTGTGGTCCTACGACCGTTTTAAATGCGTTAAGCTATCTTTTTCAACGGGAGGATCTCCCGGCGGAGCTCGTGAGAAACATTATGATCTATTGTTTGGACTGTTACAATGAAGAAGGACGGCCCGGAGGGAACGGAACCTCACGGGCTGCCATGATGTTTCTCAGCAACTGGCTGAACGGCTTTGGCAAGGTGTCAAAGCTGCCTGTTTCCAGCCGTTATCTTTCCGGAAAAAGCGTCTACATGGGACAGGAGAGCCAGATCAACGATGCACTCCGCCGGGGCGGTGTGGCCGTCGTCCGTCTCTACTATGATGAAGAGCATTATGTTCTTCTTACAGGGATAGAAGACAAGAGGATCCTGATGTTCGATCCTTACTACGAGCCGGAGCCCTTCAAAGAATATCCGGACATCGAGGTGGATCAGGACCACCCCTTTTCCTACAACCGGAAAGTACCGGAAGCTTATTTCAACAAAGAAAACCTGAGTTTTTATGCGTTTGGCCCCTACGAGCTGAGGGAAGCCGTACTGTTGTTCAACGAAAGGACGGCGCTGACCAGCGAACATACGATCGAATATTTTATTTAAAAGGAATTGCAGCTGGAAACGCAAAGTTTTATCATGGCAATATAAAACTATTTTCCGGATCATTCCGTGGAAAAACAGGGAGGGTTTTACGATGATCAAAGGATTTAACATAACATAGCAAGAATTCTCCTTCCTCTGCAGGTGGGAGATGAATTGCACAAA
>NZ_QSCM01000024.1 GCF_003463065.1 Blautia sp. OF03-15BH | reverse complement strand
GAAAATTCATGTATAGAATAATATTTACTCAAAGTATCAACTCCTTTCAATAATATTCTGCTCTAATATCTTATAAAACTCAACACCGACTTATATAATTTTATAATTTATATTTAACTGTTAACAACCTCCGTATCCACGACCGGCGGTGATTCCTGATCTTCCTGCATGGCTTCCGCAGTTTCAGACGCTGCTTCTGTCTGTGCTTCCGTCATGGATTCTACCGCATAGATCACATTCGAATCACAAAATACCAGCATGACGGCCAGAAGCATCGCAATTACTCTGGACCATTTTCTGTTATTCATAACTTTCCCCTTTCTCTTCACCCTGTTCTGTTGTTGTCAGAGCGCTGTCCATGATTTTTAAAAGTTCTAAAGCACTTCGAAATTTCAATGATTCATTCTTTTCCGCCCAGACGATCTCACCCTGCCAGGTGGAATTCTCCAGACATTGCACATGTACAACAAATGTGCCTTTTTTTCCAACCAGTGCGTCTCTATTTCTTTTATCCTGCAAACATATCCCTCCTTATCCACCTGGTTCTCTGTTTTCCGGAAAAATCACTTCCATTTTCATCAAGTATAACAAATATACTCTTTCATTATCTCTTTCGTCTATGCTATTTTCAGGATTTTTTTGTGCTTTTTGAAAGAGTTTTATCGTATCACTGGACTTCCAGTGCATGATCCATCCGTTTTAAAAGCTCCAGCTCGCTCCGGAAAGAAATGTTTCTGCCCTTTTCCACCCAGCAGATTTCCCCCTGCCAGGTAGCATTCTGCCGATACTTTACATGTACGAGAAAAGTACCAAGTTTTCCCCTGTGGCTGGCCACTTCCCGACCTTCCAGAACCTTTTCCGGTCTCGGAAGCTTTTTTTCTTCTTTTTTCTGAAAACTCCGGATCTTCACCGAAGACTGAGGATAATCGATGCGATCCAAAAATCCTTCTATGATATTGATCAGCTGATATTCATGGGCAAAAGATTCTGCTGCCCTGGAATAACAGCAATATACTCTTCCGCTGCTCTCCCCATTTTGTCTGTCGTCCACACAGATGCAGAGAAGATTCGGTGCAGCCAGATTAAAATGAATTTCTTCCATAAATATGTATCACTCCTGTTATTTCCTGGTATTCCCCCAACAGTCGACCGCAGAGGTAAAAAGAATCGGATCTTCCTCTCTCTCCTCACGGAGTTCTGCCACGGAAGCCATATAGTAATTGATCCGGAAATGTCCGGCAAAATCTTTTCTGAAATTCCGGTCGATCCTGGCTGAGATCACCTGGCAGTTTTCCAGAGTCGTTCCGGAAAGCATGATCAGAAACTGGCTCTCATTGTACCTGGTATAAAAGTCTCCCCGCCGGAGAGAATTGCAGATAGCGATTTTCAGGGCTTTGGAAGCCTCTTTATTCCGATCGGTTCCCATACGGATCTCTCCGTTTTTGTCCGTCAGCGTGCACAGCATGATGTAGACAGAGATTCCATTCCGTTCCATCATACGCCCGATCACATGATAAATGTCGATAAAGCTTGGAAAGGAGCAGTAATATGCCCCTTTTTGATCTTCTTTTTCCCGAAGGCCACGTTTGATCTCCCCCAGAGCTCCTACGGATTGCTGGATCCGTTCACTCATGAGCTGGAAACGTTCCAGCATCTTCTGGGAAGGCGGAAGCCCCAAATCATCGAAAAAGTGTTTTGTCGCTTCTTTATAAACGACTATGGCGTCCTGGTAGCGATTCATGGCAATCAGGCTGTCAATACGCCAGAGCTGCCATACCTCAAAGGGATAGATCTGTGCTGCCGCCGTAGTCAGCTGATAAATCGTTTCAAAATGTTCCTTTTCCTTAAGATATCCGCAAAGTTCCTGAAGAGCTTCAAAGTAAAGATCCCGATAGTGGATATTTGCCACTGCCGCCCAGTCCTCCCCGATCATATTTGGAAGGAACTCACCCTTATACATGCTACAGGCTTCTTTCAAAAGTTCTACTTTCTTCTCTTCATCGGTTTCTTCCCTGCTTTCCTCCAGCTTTTTTTCAAAGAGAGAAAGGTCTGTCTCCACGGAGATCACCGGGTCCCACCGGTAAATACCGTCTTTCAGGCTGAAATATTTTCCTTCCGGAAGTCCTGCGGCCTCCAGCTGTCTCCGCAGACGAAAAATCGTATTGTTCAGACTACCGTTCCGGTTCTCCACATCATCCCGGCTATACAGTTCATCCAGAAGCTGTTCCTTCGGTATCCCGTTTCCCAGGTGAAGAAACAGAATCTGCAAAAGCTGCATGCTTTTGGATGTATAATTTCTCTCAAACACCCGTGTTTTCCCCTGATAAACCAGAGAAAAACCGCCCAGCATCTGTACCTGCAAAATTTCTTTTTCCATCGGATCACCTCCTGTTGTTTAAACAGATCATAACGTTGTCAAGATCGCTGCCTTAAACGTTTTCGCTGTAACACAAGTTCACGCAATTCTACATGTATAAAAGTATATCACAAAATCTCCCCTGTTTCCTGTCGTCCGCAAAAATTATTTACTTTTCGCATCATTTATTGTATGATGGCATGAGGCAACATCTGATACGTCCATTTAGAAAGGCAAGGGTATCTATGAATCTGGCAAAGCGACTGATACGGATCTCTGCAGTAACAGCAGCTACCGTCCTCATGTATGAAGGGGCACTGTCCCTGGATCGGACAACAGAAGTAAACGCTTCCCTGCAGGCAGACGCATCACCGAATACACAGAAAAAAGCTCCGGAAACGGAGAGTGACACTATAATTAAGGAAACAACTGCGGAAACAGAAACGGAGAAAACAGAAAAGACTTCCACAAAAACCAAGGCTCCAGTGAAAACAGCAGCCTCCGCAAAGAGCAAAACTCCTGAAGAAACGGAAGCGACCACGGAAACCGCCGTTCCATCCGAAACAGAGGCTTCCACAAAAAGCAAAGCTCCGGCAGAAACGAAAGACTCCACGGAAGACAAAGCTCCGAAAAAAACAGAAGACTCCACCGAAGACAAAGCTCCGACGGAAACGGAAGATTCCACGAAAGACAAAGCCCCGACGGAAACGGAAGATTCCACGGAAGCACAGACTCCCGGCGTCACTCCGGAGGAAGAGTCTGAACTGGCTTCCGAGGGGATCCGTACGGAAAGTCCCGCCTCTGAAAGCAGCGATCCCGATACGAAATATTATCTGACCTCCCAGTACCTTCTCGTTCCTTCTTTCAAGAATCTGAAAAAAGATCTGAATAAGATGATTGATACGTATGAGGGTTCCTGGTCCATCTACGTGAAGGATCTGAAAAGCGGGATCAGCCTCACCATCAACGATCAGCCGCAGGATTCTGCCAGCCTGATCAAGCTCTATATCGCAGGCGCTGTTCTGGAGAAGATCCAGCATCAGGAACTGGAAGAAACCGAGACCATCGATCTGCTCCTGAGTGACATGATCAGTCTCAGTGACAACGAGGCCGCCAATGAACTGGTCCGCTATCTCAGCGACTCTCATGAGCATCAGGACGGCATGGAAAAAGTAAATGAATTCATTGAAGAACATGATTTTACCGATACCTGGCAGTACAATGGCCTGGAGGACTCTAATCTCTGGTACGGAGATGAGGTCAATGTCACTTCCGTCAAGGACTGCGGCCGTTTTCTGGAGGAGATTTATGACGGTGACATGGTCAGCCATCTGGCTTCCCGTCAGCTGGAGGGTTACCTTCTGGATCAGGAGATCACCTGGAAAATCCCTGCCGGTATTCCTTCTGAGATCAAAACAGCCAATAAAACCGGTGAGAAAGACAACACACAGAATGACGCTTCCATCGTGTATACACCGTATCGGGACTACATCATCTGCGTTATGGCCACCAACCTTACAGACGAGGATACAGCTGTGGAAAATATCCGTGCCGTTTCTGCAAAAGTTTACGGATTTTTCCAGGAAGCCGATGCTGTGACAGCAGAGAAAACCGCAGAAACAGAGGAAACTGACGATACGGATATGGAAACGGAAAGCAGCAAAGTTTTCGAAGAGAGTGATGCCGGGACGGAAGCCGCAGAAGAAGATCCGGATTCCGGCAGCTGACTCTGGAAAAGGAGGAACTTAGCACTATGTTCAGAATGTGGGGAAAGCTCTGGAAGGATAATCATCTCTTAAAAGATACGGTTGTGGAAAATGGTCAGAAAGACAGCCGGACGCACAAGGTCTTTCAGGCTCTGGAAGAGATCTGCTACGAATTTGACCTTGGAAAGCCAATCTGGCTCTCCTCCAATGTGTCAGAATTTCAGCGTCACAGCAAGACCCGTTTTCGAAAAGACAGTTTTATTGAAGAAGTGCCCTTCGACTATCTGGAGATCCAGGTGCTCGAAGAGGATGATTGATATATGCAAAACAAAAACCGGAATGTGCCCGACAGCTATTCCGGTTTTTGTATACAAGCTCTGTTTTGATTTATAACCACTCTGAATTCTGCTCCGGTTCTTCCGTCTCGGCATCCCCTGGTTCTTCCTCTGAAGCAAGCTCTGCAGTCTCGTCAGCTTCGCCTTCTTCTGCCACAGTTTCTTCCTCTGCCGCTTCTTCTGTTTCCTCTGCGTATGCAGTGTCAACTTCGTCTTCGGTTTCGTCCGTGTCCTCTGCTGCCTCTTCTCCAGTTGTCTCTTCTTCGTACCCGGTCATTTCGCTGTTTTTTTTAGCCGCTTCCTCGTCGTCTTCGTATTCCTCGTCTTCGTACTCATCAACTTCCCGCATCTCTGCTTCTGCCACAGACTCTCTTCTAGCCTGAGCCTCTGCCTCCCGGCGGACACGCTCTTCTTCTGCACGGGCAGCACTCTCTGCCTCTACTCTGCTGATTTCATCCTGCAAAGCTGCGACCTTATCGGTACTGTCTTTGATCTGTTTCACCAGTCCGGACAGCTCCTCTGCCGCTTCATTCTGAAATCTGTCATAGTATTCTCTTCCGAGATTCTCATAGATCTTGCTCAGCTTCCGGTTCTCATCCGCGATCTGAAGCTTTAAGCTTCCGATATCCGTTACTTCTTTTGCTTTCCGTACGGCTACACGGCTCACTCCGGAAAGTTTCTTGCTCAGTTCATCAAAAAATGCCATAATCTTTTCCTCCTCGTATTAGATATTGATGCAGCTTTTGTCTGGTACTAATCAGCGTTCCGTTCCTGACAACAGGAACTGGTTTCTATGTTTTTATATACACACCGCATCAGGCGCTCACGGGTTTCTACCGGAGCCCAGGCCATGTGCGGCGTAATGATCAGCTTTCTGCTGTCCCGGATGGCAAACAGAGGATTTTCCGGCCGCATGGGCTCCTGACAGAGAACATCCAGACCGGCTCCGGCGATCTCGCCCTCGTTCAGAGCATCTGCCAGATCCTGTTCCACTACAAGACCTCCTCTGGCTACATTGACCAGAAAGGCGCTTTTTTTCATTTTCCGGAATGCCTCCCGGTTCATCAGCCCTTCGGTATCCGGATTCAGCGGTGCATGAAGAGAGATCACATCGGAACGTTCCAAAAGCTCCTCAAAATCCACCCGCTTATACGGCTGATCCGTGTTTCTTCCGGAAGTAGAATAATAGATCACATGACAGCCGAAGGCTTCTGCTATGGCTGCCACCCGCCGTCCGATAGCTCCCAGACCGACAATCCCCCAGATCTTGCCATCCAGCTCTGAAAATTTCTCATCAAAATGAGAAAATCCGGGATTTTCACAGTAAGCTCCGGACTTTACATAATGATCATAGTAAGCCAGACGGTGAAGCACATAAAAAAGCAGAGCAAACGTGTGCTGGGCCACCGCACTGGTGGAATATCCGGCTACATTTTTTACCAGGATCCCACGGGAACCGGTATAATCAAAATCAATATTATTCATGCCTGTAGCAGTCAGCGCTATCAGCTTCAGATGAGAGGCTCCGGAAATAGTGGTCTCATCCATAGGAAGCTTGTTGACAATGATTACGTCAGCATCCTTGATCCGTTCCGGAACCTGTTCCGGCTTTGTCACTTCATAAAAGGTCACATGGCCCAGTTCTGAAAAATAGCTCAGATCGATATCAGAGCCGAGGGAACCTTTTTCCAGAAAAACAATCTCCATACACACTCCTGTTTTAAAAGAAGGGCACGACAAGACCAAACCTGCCGCGCCCTCGCCATTTTTACTTTACATTCTCTTTAGCAGTTCTTCTCTTTGCTGCCCTTATTCTAGCAGAATTGACAGACAGATTCAAGTCTATTTCTTCACGATAAAATTTCCTTAAGCACCTCTCGTATAATACGCTCCTGCTCCGCAGGATCCATATTTCTGAGAACCTCTGTCTTTCTCTCTTTTTCTGATTCCCCGCCTGCCGCTGTTTCTCCTACGGAAGCACGGATCCGTGAAAGATCGGCCTTGAGTTCTTTCTTTTCCTGCTGCATCCGGGCCACCGCTTTTTTGTTTTTCCGGAAGGGAAGTTTATCCGCCGCGGCCGCCGTTTCCAGCGGTGCAGAATTCTGTCCCCGGCTCTCATCCCCCTGGCCGGGCTGACCGGAAAGAACAGCCGGGCTTTTCTCCGGTTGAAAAGCGTCTTTTGCAGACTTTCCGGAAGCCGCAGCATTTCCGCTGTTTTCCAACATGTCCAGAAGACCTGTTTCCAGATAAGAACGGCGGTAACGGACATCCGTAAGTCCATAGACCAGAGCCGTCACTGCCGCAGCGATCCCCATGGCCCACAGATAATCCTGACGCACAGCCAGTCCCATCCGCAGCTTTCCCGCATAATAGTAGCCTGCTGCCGCCAGAATAAGGCTTAAGACCAGCGTCACAGTCCCGGTCCGCCTCCACTGATGGAGCGTTCTCCCCAGATGCCGGTACTGATAAAGGCTCCTCTCGATAAAAGCCCGGGTATTGACATTCCCGTCACCCATTCTCTTCAGGAGGCCATATCTCTGCCGGATCTGACGGATCAGTTTCCCTTTGGCTGCCCGCTCGTTTTCCATATCCTTTGTCATCCTGCCATAGATCATCCAGAGCCAGATCTGGCTTATCACACCGAAAAAGCTAAGAATTCCGATTCCATAGAACAGTAAATTCTGCTGCATCACTGTCTGTAACATACGAATCCCCCTTTTGAACTTAGATATGATGATGGAACCGCATCCAAAGAGCCGGTCTTTCTTCGGATGCGGTTGCTCTTCCACACAGGCAGCGGATATCATGCCCGGGTTGTAGAGCCATTATAATCCATCATCAGACTTTTGCAAGCATTTTCGTTTGACAAAAAACGCCTCGAAAAGGGGATCAGGTACCTGAAAAAGGGACTGAGGTCTTACAGCAGTTCCAGGAAATGCTCCACCAGCTTCACGCAATGCTCTGCCGCTTTTGCTTCAAAGGTAGGATAATCCATGGTCGCACTGTCATCGGCCTTATCAGAAATGGCACGAAGGACCACGAAAGGAACCTCATTTAAATAAGCAGCCTGTGCAATGGCAGCACCTTCCATCTCGGTACAGTAACCCTGGAAGTTCTCTGCAATACGCTCTTTTACTGCTTTCTCTGCGATAAACTGATCTCCGCTGACGATCCTTCCACGGAATACCTGAATCTCAGGATTCACTTCATGGCAGGCTTTCTCAGCCAGTTCTGCCAGTTTCTCATCTGCCTTGAAAGAGAACGTATCCATCTGCGGGATCTGTCCCAGCGGATATCCAAAGTTTACCGCATCCATGTCATGATGGACCAGATCTGTGGAAATCACGATATCGCCGATGTTGATCTCTGCTTTCAGAGAACCTGCAATACCGGTGTTGATCACCGTATCCGCCTTGAAATCATCTACCAGGATCTGTGTGCAGACAGCTGCATTGACTTTTCCGATGCCGCTTCTTACCACAACTACTTCTTTTCCTCCGAGAACCCCTTCACAGAACTCCATATGGGCTTTGTTTACCGTTCTTCTGATCTTCATGTGTTTTTTCAGGGTCTCAACTTCTATTTCCATTGCTCCGATGATACCTACTGTATTCATGTCTTTTCTCCTTGTTGTTTTCTCTGTTTTTCCTTCCTCATCCTGCATGAAAATGCAGGACAGGCCCCCGGATCCAGGTGTGCAAAGATCCTGAGCGGCGGGGAAGTGGATGCTCATAGCCTAGTATAACGGAATCCGGAGCGTTTGTACAGAGCCAGACGCATCCCTTGCAGTTTCATCATCGGCAAATAGCCAAATCCCGGTCCGAATGAAGCTCACATCATTTTCCGTTGATCCGTATGATATAAGAGCGGTTATACAACGTTTTCCCTGTTTTCGGTGCATACTCGATCAAAAGAACCGTATTCTTTTTGACAGAAAGGATTCCGCCATTTTTCAGCTTTTTCGCTTTTTTCCAGACAGGACCTGCCTCCTGCCCCTTGTAGTTATAGCGGATGCTCACGATCTTATAACCGGTCGGCAGAGCGATCGTTACCTTTGCTTTTTTCTGTGCGGTTTTGACACGCAATACACCGGCTGAACGGTTCAGCTTTCGCGTCAGATCAAGGTTTCCAAGCTTTGCTTTCTTTATAAAATCCGTGCGGAACGTTACCTTACAGGTCAGACGGCTGCTTTTCCCGTTCTGTTTCACGGTAAAGCTTAAGACCGTTTTCTCTCCGTTTTTCAGAGAGTCTGCTGAAAGATAGATTTTTTTATAAAGAACGTCTGCCACAGCCTGAATGTGCCGGTTGCTGGATTTCAGGCTGCTGATCACAGCCTTCCCGGAAAGATGCTTCAGATCCAGTTCTCCTGTACCCAGAAGATCATACGAGGTAATGACTTTCTGACTTACAGGATCCGGAAAGGTCTGTTTCTGAAAATAAACCGTTTTTGTCTTTGCGCAGGAAGGTCCGGCTGCTGCCGCTGCTTTTACTCCTGAAAGATTCCAGCCTGCCAGAAAGAGCAGGCTCCAGAGAAAAGCGGTAAAAATTCTATATTTCTTCCAATTATTTTTCATAAAGTTCCTCCTTATTTCCGCCAGCTGGTGCAGCTTGATCCCTCAGTGAATGCTTATTCTGCGTTCAGATAGGTCAGGATTCCGGTGCAGAGCGCTTCTGCCACCTCTTTCTGATATTCTTTCGAGGTCAGTTTTTCTGCCTCCTCATAATTGGAGAGGAAGCCGCACTCAGCGATCACCACCGGCGTTTTTGTTTTTTTCAACAGGTAATAGGTATTGTTGGCCTTCGTCTCACGCGGCCTTGCGATCGAAAGCGCACTGTTCAGGGCTTCCTGCAGGCAGGCTGCGGCCTTCCGGCCTTCCGAAGACTGCGCATGATAAAAGACCTGCGGTCCGCAGACAGCCTCTGCCGGATAACTGTTCTGGTGAACACTTACAGTCAGATCTGCTTTTGCTTCATTGATAATGGTACAGCGTGCACGCATATCTGCCTGCTTTTTGTTCTCATCCTCTTCCTGATAAAGGCCTCCGGGATCGGAGCGGGTCATGACCACATGGATCCCTGCCTCTTCCAGACACTCCTTCAGTTTCTCTGCTATGGCCAGATTGACTTCCTTTTCCCGGGCTCCGTTGATTCCGATCTTTCCCGGATCGCTTCCGCCATGGCCGGCATCGACCACCACTGTACCGGCTGCTTCCGCCTGTTTTTCTCCTGTCACAGCCTTTCCTGCCGTCTGGTGGCTCTCTCTGCTAAAGAGAAGACACAGACCTGCCAGGAGAAGAATACTTAAAACGGTCTCCATACGGATCTTTTTCATATTTCCGGCTTCCTTTTTTACACTCGTTCCCGTCTTTTCAGTGTATGAGACCCTTGTTTCTTCTTAGAACAGGAGACGCAAAAAGGGAGCCTCCGCACGGACTGCCGTTGACAGTCTGCGCTTCGCGCTCCCCTTCTATTACTTAATATTTGTACTGATCACATCCCAGATACTGGAACGTTCAAAGCCCAGCTTCCAGGCTGCAATACCTGCCAGCTGATATTCCGGCACAAGTTTGGCCTTCAGCTCAATGGATGCTTCATTTTCCAGCCAGATCTGATAAAGTGCACCATCCGGATCATGGTATTCTGCATAATCCTGACTGGTCTCATCACTCCAGTTCGCCGTCACACCATTGGCCTCCAGTATGTCATCTGCCCTGTCCATGCCAATGGCCTCACTGCTCACCTCTCCGTTGGTATCGGTCTTCCAGAGTCTGGTATAAAACGGTACACCGCTGATGATCTTATCTGCCGGGACACCCTCTGCAATGGTAGCCTCGATCCCTTCTTTTTCAAAGGAAAGAGAAGCAACCGAACCCGGTTCCGAACCGGAATAATGCTCATCATATCCCATGATAATGAAGTAATCCACCACCTCAGCCTGTTCACCACGCTGATAATAGGAACTGAAATCTCTGGGAACGGTGTTATCCGAGGATAATACCAGACCGTTTTTCCTGCACTGAACAGAAAGTTCTCGCAGAAATTCGATATAGGCATCTCCCAGTTCTTCACCCAGATTCTCAAAATCAATATTCAGACCGTCCAGCTGATATTCTAGAGCCGCTTCGATCAGCTGGTCCGTCAGCTTCTCTCTGGCTGTCGTATTAGTAAGGACTTCCTTCATATCCACTTCCTGATTGAAGTTATCTACCAGTCCCCAGACCTCCAAGCCTTTTTCGTGGGCGGTCTCCACATAGCTCGCATCTGCCAGAGAAGAAATGGTTCCGTCCTTGCTGGCTACAGAAAACCAGGTCGGTGAGATGGTATTGACGCCGGTCATGGATTCTATATCCGTAGACAGTGCATAGTTGGAATCCATATTGCTGATCTGGTGCCATACCAGATTGATGGTGTAATCCTTCCGGATCCTTGTGTACTCCGGCTCCGTAAACTCATTGGAGATCGTCGTTTCTTTCACAGAACCCAGCTTCTTATTTCTCACATAACCGATATAACCGTCCGCTGTGGCAACTCTGGTCCATTTCTCCAGCTGTTCCAGCACGGTCACCAGATCACCTTTGGAAACCTCTGTCAGGATCGGACTCTTCACTCCGCCCTGATAACGGACGTCTTCATCCCGTTTGACCTTTGCCTGCTGTATGGTTCCCCACTTGTAAGTCACAAGGATGCGATCCGGCTCCTGAAGCGTTTCATAAGTCATATTTGTATACTGTTTTACAAAATCAGCTTCTATGTAAGGAGTCTCTCCTTCCAGTCTGACAATGATCTGGTCGAAGGATTTCTCTTCCCCGGAAACCGTATACTCCGCACTGCCTGCCGGAATCTTGATCACATCCGTGGGTGTGGTATAAAGCATGAGCTGATTTGTGGAATCCCAGTAAAAACGGCTGTTCAAGCTGTCCTTTACGGTATGGTAATTCAGGTACGACACGCCTTCCACCAGCATACTCTGCTCCGGCGCCACCTCATCCTGGAGGATCACAGGCACCTGACCTTCCCCGGTAATCCCATAATATTCCGCAGAATCCATCCGTTCATCTGTAGGAATGTATTTATCTACTACTTTACCGACAATCAAAATTGCCGCAAGAATTACGATCAGTACAGCTGCCGCTATCACAGGCAGTATTTTTTTCTTCATTCATTCGACCTCCAGCCCCTTTTATCATTCTACAAAGTACCTGAAAATTGCTCTGCTGCAACGAGCTCGCACAATTCTCATACACCTGCATTATAGCATAGAAGGGTCTGCTGCGAAACGACCAATTTCGACTTTCATCAGAATAATTTACCAAGTCTGTCTGCGAAGGGGGCGCTTTCACCTGGTTTTTTTGCTTTTGTCGATGCAGTCGAAGGCAATATCCGTTACTTTATCAGAAGAATTTCTGATGTAATCCCGCATGTAACTGTTTCCTTCTCTGGCGCAGCATGCCCTGGTGATCTCCTCGGGCGTACTCGGTACACCGTCCAGCCAAAGCCGAATGCCTGCTCCGTCATAATCGGAAAGTTCCCTGTACAGTCTGAACTGCTCGTCACAGTGCTTTCCTGAAATCGGTCTCACCCCTTTCTTTTCGCCGCCGAAAATGGATGTGCTTCCTGTGATATATTACTTTCCTGCTGACAGTTCAGAATATTGCTTCTATGCTATTCCGGACTGCCGGTTCCATTTCCATACCAAGCGGTTTTCTTTTGTATCCTAGAGAAATGAAACGGAATAGAGATAAAAACAGAGCAGGAGCAAGGCTGAAGGTCTGAGTCTTTTGTCATTGTCTGTTCAGTTGTTAAAAAGTTGGAATAAGCGAGATGATTTTCTCACAGAATAAAATTAGAATAAAATCAGAAATCCATTTCAAATCTCTTAACGGCTATTATACAATACAAAGCTATGATTTGCAAGCACTTTTTTGATTTTTTTCATCTTTTTCCTTTCATTTACTTTACATAAACCACAGGAACGGTATATAATGATATGATAAATATAAACCAAACCGTTTCAAACAGTCAGGATGTGATAGAATGAAAATTGAAAAAATCAATGACAATCAGATACGATGCACCCTTACAAAAGAAGATCTTTTAAGCCGTGAAATCAAGCTGAGCGAGCTTGCCTATGGTACTGAGAAGGCCAAAAGCCTTTTCCGCGACATGATGCAGCAGGCCGCTTATGAATTTGGTTTTGAGGCAAATGATATTCCCCTGATGATCGAGGCCATTCCTCTTTCTTCCGATTCCATTATCCTTATCATTACAAAGGTCGAGGATCCAGAAGAACTTGACACACGTTTTGCCAAGTTTTCTCCCCAGCAGCCGGGCGAACAGCCTTTTGGCGGTTCTCCTATCGCTTCCAAGCTGGAGGGTGCCGATGATGTACTGGGACTTTTCAACAAAATCCGCAATGCCAAGAAAAAGGCTATGGAACAATATCAGTCAGAAGCGTCTGCAAAAGAAGGCACAGAAAAAGAAGAGGCGGAATCCGCTCCGGCTGACACTGCTTCCTTTAATCTGACCAGACTCTACCGTTTCCGCGATCTGGATACTGTTATCCGTGCCGCTCACATTCTGGAAGGTCATTATGATGGAGAAAACAGTCTGTATAAGGATCCGCTGACCAGAGAATATCATCTTATCATCAGCAAATCCGACCACACTCCGGAAGAATTTAACAAAATCTGCAACATTCTTTCCGAGTATGCCGGCAACCGGAAATATGTACCGACCATGCGTGCCTTTTATCAAGAGCATATGGATGTTATCGTAAAAGATAATGCTCTTCAGAAGCTGGCTCAGCTGGCATAAACAGGCAATTGAAAAGCAGGAAGAAAACTTTTTCTGAAAAAGCTTCTTCCTGCTTCTTTTTACAAAGATCGATTACTCTGCCTTTGCTTCCTTATCCTGAGCGTCAACGAAAGCATTTACTCTGGTGATGAGCAGCTCCGGCTCGATACCATGAACATAAGCAGCCTCTTCTACGGTTTCCATCTGAGCAGACGGGCAGCCGATGCAGTGCATTCCGGCAGCCATCAGTACAGGAGCCATATCCGGTGCTTCATTTAAAATATCGCCAATGATCATTTCTTTGGTAATCTTAATCATGATCGTTTTTCCTCCTTGTTGATTTTTTCACAGATATTTTTCATTATAATCTTTTTCTTTGTTTTTCGCAAGGGACAAAAACAAGAAATCCAAATATTTCACTTGTATATTTTAGGTAAATGTATTAAAATAGCGGTAAGGTTCTGAGTGAACCAATTCATGTACATTTTATAAGGAGGTAAACTACTATGGCATATGTAATTTCTGATGATTGTGTATCCTGCGGTTCCTGCGCAGCTGTCTGTCCGGCAGACGCTATCAGCGAGGGCGATGGAAAATATGTGATCGATGCTGATGCATGTCTGGATTGCGGTACCTGCGAGGCAGAGTGCCCGAACGAAGCTATCCATCCGGGTGAGTAATCTCCCGTTTCTTGGATAGAAGCTGCCTCTGATGCGTGGCAGTTCTCTTTCCCTTATCGCCTGGTGTTTTCCCGACACCAGGCGGTTTTTTTTATCAATAGTCCAACGCGAAGCGCGGTGCTGAGTCCCGGTGGGACTCGTTTGGCACCGACCGAAGCGTAGCATAGACCTGTGGCCTGCGCTGAACGTCAACGTCCTCTCAGCAAATCCGCATATCTCACAACCATGCTGCTCAGTACAGCGAGACTACTCTCCTTACTGATCTCTCTCCATTCCCGGCGGTAATGCTCCAGCCAGTTTTCCAGTCTCTCGGCCAGTTTCCGGCCTTCTTCCTCAGAGCGGTCCATGAGCCAGGCTCCGACTTCATTCCAGATACAGATTCCCTCTCCGGTCACAGTAAAAAGCTGTACCACAGCTTTTCTTCCGGCGCTCATATAAGGCGTGCAGGCATAAATCTCCTCCAGGGCTTTTTTTACCTCTGCATTGGCTTTTTCTGCCCTTTCCTTTGTATATTTCCACTCCTCCAGAATCTCCACACGGCGAGCCTCGTCACCTTCCATCCAGTTCACAGACTGAGACCACTGAAACATCTCATTATCGGAAAAATGAGCAATACCGCTCACGATTTTCCCGGAGGTATCTCCGTAGGCCAGTCTCGAAATCGCCTCGTTAATCTCATCAAAAGGAACTTCCTCTGCATTCCAGCTGAAAGCTGCTCCGTAGAGGATTCCCGGAATGCTTAAGCGGTAATCGTTCACATGGCCGTAATCGCCCCAGTCAGTGTTCAGGAGACCAACAGCGCCATACTTATGAGCATGACGGCACATGATCCGGTTGTTCCGGTAGGCGAAATCGAGAAGCGGCATCCACATATTCCAGCCACAGACACCCGGGCAGGCATACTGGGTGATTCCACTCTCCGCGATGGCCTTGATGGCATCCTCGGGCTGATCCGGCGCATAGCCCCAGTTCAGGCAGATTGTCTCCTTCGGAAGCTCTCCACAGCTTTCCGGCCAGCGGTACATAATATCGCCCCAGAACATCGGCACGCAGCCCTGAGCCACCAGATGCTCGCAGAGGGCTTTCACATGCTCCACATAGAGCTGGCGCTCGCCTTTTTCCTCCGCCAGAGCCTTGCTTCTTCCTTTTCCCAGGTCGAAGGTCTCATCCGCACAGATATTGAACTTGTTCGTACGGAAAAGGGGACGGTACTCATCGATCAGTCTCTTGATAAAATCCAGAGCGTCCGGATGGGAAACGTTCAGCGTGTGGTGCTGACCCGCATAGGTGTAGCTGTAGGGGATTTTTTCGGAATCTGGCAGCTCGCAGAGATCACAGCAGGTCTTGGTGCTGAGAATCCGGTACATATGGCCGAAGCTGGAAAGGGAGGGCACCAGTTCGATATGGCGGGCCGCGCAGTAAACATCCAGTTCCATGATTTCCTCGGCCGTTAGCGGTGTATCCTCTCTCCAGGCTTCAGAAAGTCCACGGAAAAGGTAGGTATGCTCGATGTAGAGCTGCCACTGATTCACCTTGAACCGGCAGAGCAGATCTGCCACCTTCTTTAAATAGGAGAGTTTCGGCACACGGCCGCGGGAGCAGTCCATATAGTAGCCACGGTTTTTTAGATCCGGCCAGTCTGTGATGGAAAGACAGGGCAGAACTGCGCCGTGAAGCTGAATGAGCTGGCAGAGGGTCTGTACGCCATTGCAGAGTGCCTCGTCACCGCCTGCAGCCAGAAGGATCCTGTCTTCTGCAACAGTCAGCTGATAGTGGTCCTTTTCCAGTTTCTGATCCAGGCCCAGAATGATATCGCCGCTTTCCGTCGGGCGCAGCGCCCTTAAGATATCCAGAGAAAGACCTGCCTCTTCCCGAAGCTCCTTCTGGAGCATCTGTGCATAGAGAAAAGCTCCCGGCTCTGTGCCAACGAGCAGGATTTTTGTCAGGGGACCCGGCAGAAAATGGCCTGTATGATATTCCGTCTGTTTCGGATTTGGAAGGAATTCCATGATTTTATCCTCTTTTCTTTTTTCCTCATCATGCAGACAGGCTCCCCACATATCTCTCCTGAAAGAGACAGCGGGAAGCCTGTCCGATATGGTAAAATGATTTTAACTTTTTGCTCCTGCCATGTCAACTGCTGATTTCTTTTTCCTGCGGAACAGCCGGAAAAGACCGGGCTCTCTGGCCGCTGCCACAAGCGTTCCGTTTTTCTGGTGAAGGCGGATCGTCTCGTCCAGGCGACGGAACCGTTCTTCCTCTTTTTCCTCCTTAAGTTGCATCAGCACGTCCATTCCATGGATGACCGAATCAGAGATCCGGTTTTCCAGCTCCTCGTTGTTCTCCTTTAAGGTCTGCCGGAACAGAGAAGTCATGATAGTTTCAAACTGCTGAAACTTGTCCAGGTCCGGATTCAGAGGAAAGACTGTGATATTTTCCTCGGGCTCCGCTTTTTCTTTCTCCTGTTCTGCCAGTTTTTGCTCCAGATCGATGATCTCCGCAGAAGAATCTCCTTTTCGTTTTTTAAGCTCCGGCAGAAGTACTTTGATGGCTTTCAGCTGAAAACCCCGCTCTTTTAGTTCCTTAATATTCTGAAAGGTCTGAATATCTTCCTCGGTATAGTAACGATGCCCCAGCTCCGTCCTCTGGATCGGAAGCTCTAGCTCATCCTCCCAGTAGCGGAGGACGTGAGGTTCTGCCTGAACGGCTTTGGCTGCATCAGAGATCAAATACCTTTTTTCATCCATGAAATTTTTTCTCCCCTTCATGTTCATTCTCAGGGCAAAACTGCCCCAACACTTACAGAATCAGTGTAACACATTTTCTGTGGCATGAACACGAAAAGAAATCGCAAAATTCGATATTTTATTTTTCAGAAGCAACTATACGGTCACGACGTGCCTGCATAACTTCCATATACTCCAACAAACCAAGATCCTCCAGTTCCTTCTGGTATTCAGGTAAATCATCCAGAGATTTATTACCCATTATTAAATCAGAAATAAGTTCCGACGCATAAGTCCTTAGCTGTTCTTCCTTTTCTGATATAATTTCACTCTCTTCATCCGTAGCAATGGCTAAGGAATAACTGGTGGTTTCTACCTGATCAGCCAACGGATACAATTCTGTATAAAAATTGTAATTCCAATTAGCCTTATTAATCATATACTGAGGCTCGCTGGCATTATAGCGTTCTGTCACTTCTGGATACAGTATAAATCTTGGTAACGCATATAAACCGGCACTTGCATAAGTAAAACTTATTGCATCATCTCCCTCTGCAGGCAACTTCGTATAATTTCCATTTTCGTCCACTTCATATGCTACCCCTTCAACACCAATTTGGTTCATAAGCGCATATCTGTCACTATAGACATAATCCATTAACTTAACTACTGCTTCCGCTTTCTCACTTGCTTTGGGAATAAAGTATTGGCAATATGTCATAGTCTCCACACTATCTGCCCATACTGGGAAGCCATTCGAAAGATCTCCATCTGCATCTACCAACACAGGAGTAAAAAATGTCTTATTTTCATCCAGATTTGGAATCGAATATTCAAAATTCCATTCTGCGTATCCGGACACAAGTGCTAAGCGATTCTCACTAATCAACTGGCTCGTTGAAGAATTAAGCGCTGATGTATCAATTAATCCATCCTGATACATCCGCTGCATATATTCAATATAAGCCGGGAAATTCTCATGATAGAAATTTGAAAATACCTTATTATCTTCCAAGAAATACCCGCACAATAAATCCATATTTAATCCAAAAGCAGGGGCAATATAACTGAAACCGTTAATTCCGAAATCGGCAATCTCATCCGGACTTCCATTACCATTGGCATCTCCATCCTGCATCTTTTTTAGAATATCATACACTTCTTCCGGTGTATAAACTTCCTTTACTTCTTCTCCTACTGCTTCTAGCCTCTCTTTAATACATTCAGCCGCTCTTTCAGGAGAAAGTCTCTTTTTGTCCCGTGGCCACTCACCCAAAAGTAGCCAATGCTATGGAAGAACTAATTGCCCTGCTTGCTGCACAGGATGTATGTAATCCCCTTTGTGCCATTGGTAAAATTTATGAAATTATTGGCTTATTCTACCAATATTGTTCTGTTGAGACAGTACGGATTCATAAAACAGACAAACGATTCAAAGAAGCTCTTACCTATATCAACAATCATTACACGGAGAGTATATCGACCCAAAATATTAGTAAAAGATTTGGCTATGAAGAGGCGTATTTTTGTAGGAAATTCAAAGAAACAACCGGAACAGGCGTAATAAAATATATACGATATCTGCGACTGTCAAATGCCCAGCATCTACTGCGACTTAGTGAAGAAAATATCCGGGATGTTGCCTTAAAATGCGGGTTCTCGGATATTTCTTATTTTTGCAGCTGCTTTAAACACCAATTTGGAATGTCTCCCAAGGAGTTCCGAAAGCAGAAAGGGTAGTGCTTCAGCTCCATTCCGCTGACGCTTCATGTCGCTGACGGGCTTCGCCCTATAGACGGACATATAAAAGACCTCACTCCTGCTAGCAGGGTGAGGTACGGCTTCTCTCTGCTTCGAGCCGTGCTTCAGCTCCATTCCGCTGACGCTTCATGTCGCTGACGGGCTTCGCCCTATAGACGGACATATAAAAGACCTCACTCCTGCTAGCAGGGTGAGGTCTTCCATATGTCCGTCTGCACGGCTCTATTTTTTCATGTTTGCGAACTTGGTGTAGTTGGGGAGCCATACGAGTTCAACGGTTCCGATGGGGCCGTTTCGTTGTTTTGCGATGATGACTTCGGCAATGTTTTTCTTGTCGGTGTCTTTGTTGTAGTAGTCGTCACGGTAGAGGAACATAACTACGTCGGCGTCCTGCTCGATCGCTCCGGATTCTCGGAGGTCGGAAAGCATGGGACGGTGATCCGGACGCTGTTCCACAGCCCGGGAGAGCTGAGAAAGGGCTACAACAGGAACGTTCAGTTCTCTGGCTACCGCTTTTAAGGAACGGGAGATCTCGGAGATCTCCTGCTGACGGGATTCGGAACGTTTGCCGCCGCTCATCAGCTGCAGATAGTCGATGATGATGATCCCAAGGTTGTGCTCCAGTTTGAATTTCCGGCACTTGCTGCGGAGCTCGGCAATGGAGATACCAGGAGTATCATCGATGATCAGATTCGATTTTCCGACAACAGCGGCTCCTTCAATGAGCTTCGCCCAGTCTTCATCCGTCAGATTTCCGGTTCGGAGTGCCTGGGAATCCACCTTGGATTCCAGGGAGAACAGACGATTTACCAGCTGTTCTTTGGACATCTCAAGACTGAAGATCGCTACGGTCTTCCCTTCCTTAAAAGCCATATTCTGAGCTACATTCAGGACGAAAGCCGTTTTTCCCATAGAAGGACGGGCTGCAATCAGAATGAGATCCGATGGCTGAAAACCGGAAGTTTTATAATCCAGATCGATAAAACCGGTAGGAATACCTGTAACGGTTCCTTTGTTTTTTGATGCTTTTTCGATCTTGTCCAGAGCGTTCAGTACTACCTGTTTGATCGGAACAAAATCTCCGGTACTTCGGTACTGGAGCAGGTCAAAGATTTTTTTCTCTGTTTCCTCCAGAATATCCTCCGTCCGTTCCTTTGCCAGATAACAGGTATTGGCGATCTCCTCATTGACCTTGATGAGTTTACGGAGCATCGATTTTTCCTGAACGATCGTGGCATAGTGCCGCACATTGGCAGAGGTTGGAACCGCATCCAGAAGGTCTTTTGCAAACTCCAGGCTGCTGATCTCCGGCGGCACATCTTTTTCTCTCAGGCGCTCCTGAAGAGTGACCAGATCTACCGGTTTTCCCTCATTATAAAGTTCCAGCATGGCATCGAAAAGGACACCATACTGGCTCTGGTAAAAATCTTCACTTGTAATGACTTCTGAGGCTGTCATGATAGCGTCCCGGTCCATGATCATGGAACCGATGACTGACTGCTCAGCCTCCACGCTATGGGGCAGAACCCGTTTGATCAGCGCTTCTTCCATTCTCTTAAGCCTCTTTTACATGTACCTTCAGTTCAGCAGTTACCTTGGGGTGAAGCTTGACAGGAACCATGGTCACACCCAGCGTACGGATAGGGCTGGAAAGCTGGATCTTCTTCTTGTCGAGTTCCAGATCAATCTGTGCTTTGGCTGCCTCGGCGATCTCTTTGCTGGAAACAGAACCGAAGGTCTTTCCGCCCTCACCGACTTTGATAGACACTGTCACAGATTTCTCGGCGATCTCAGCCGCAAGAGCTTTCGCCTGCTCCAGGATCTCCTTTGCCACTTTGTCCTCGTTGGCTTTCTGAAGCTTCAGATCATTGATGTTTTTTGAGTTTGCTTCCACACCGAGTTTTTTGGGAAGCAGCATATTTCTGGCGTATCCGTCGCTTACATCGACGATCTCACCTTTTTTTCCAAGAGATTTTACATCTGCTGTTAAGATTACTTTCATGTTAAATCGCTCCTTCTTCTGTCATTTTTGTCAAAACTTCTTTCAGTTTATTGATCGCCTCGCTCATAGTCATATCTGCAAGCTGGGCACCGGCAATGTTCTGATGGCCGCCGCCGCCAAGGCGCTCCATGATGATCTGTACATTGACCTCGTCAATGGCTCTGGCACTGATATAGATCTTTCCCTGGAACTCCGTCAGCACAAAGGATGCCTTGATCCCTACGATATTCAGAAGCTCATTGGCTGCCTGTGCTCCTACTACTGTCGGGCTCTCCAGATTTTCACTGGGACAACGGGAGATCGCATACTCACGCATGAAAATTTCCGCATGACGCACGGCCTCTGCCCTTGCCTTATACGAGGTGATATCGTCCCGGAAGAGCTTTCTGACTCTTGTCACATCTGCACCGCTCCTTCGAAGGTACGCAGCCGCCTCAAAGGTGCGTACACCCGTCTTTGCCACAAAATTGTTCGTATCTACGATAATACCCGCATAAATACAGTCGGCTTCCACCGTCTTCAGACGCACATCATCTGTAAAATACTGAAGGATCTCCGCCACCATTTCACAGGCTGAGGAAGCAAACGGCTCAATATAGGAGAGCACCGCATTTTCGATGACATCACTGCATCTGCGGTGATGGTCAAGGATCACGATAACCTTCGTCATATCCAGAAGGGATTCACATTCGCAAAGAGACGGCCGGTTGGTATCCACCACCACAAGAACCGTCTGCGGATTGACGATGGCTTCCGCCTGCTCATGAGTGACAAACATATCTTCATCAAAATCCCGGCTGTTGCGAAACATGTTGACCCAGGGACGGATGGAACTGTTGATATCTCCCAGTACGATATGGGCCTTCTTGTCCAGCATCTTCGCTGCCCGGTAAATGCCGACTGCAGAACCAAGGCTGTCGATATCCGTGATCTTGTGGCCCATAACCACTACTTCTTCGCTGTTTTCGATAAATTCCCGGAGAGCCTGTGCCTTCACACGGGCCTTCACACGGGTGTTTTTCTCCATCTGCTGTGATTTTCCACCGTAATAGGAGATTTTGTCATTCTCCTTCACTACGGCCTGATCGCCGCCGCGGCCCAGAGCCAGCTCGATCGCGATCCTGGAAAATTCATAATTCTGCTGATAGCTGCCGCCATTGACACCGATGCCGATACTTAAAGTGACACTCATCTCATTACCGATATTGACCGCTTTCACTTCTTCCAGAAGTGAAAAACGGTTGGCCTGCAGTTCCTTCAGATATTTGTTCTTAATGATAATAAAATATTTGTCTGTCTCAAATTTCTTGACGATACCGTCATAATTGGAGATATACTTGGTGATCTTCCGGTCAATAAGAGCCACCAGAAGGGAACGGCGTACCTCTTCCACGCTGTCCAGCGCCTCATCGTAGTTATCCAGATAGATCAGCCCCGGAACCATTTTCTGATCCTGATTCTCCTGGATATAATGGTTCAGCTCCGTGTTGTCAAAGAGATACAGAGCGATCACATAATTCCGGTCCTTCGGGATCTCCAGGATATTGACTGCATCTTCCAGACTCTGTACGGAAACCCGCTGAAGGCGGGCACAGAAATCCTTGTCCTCATAGTGAATCTCGATCTCTTTTACCCCTTTCAGCCCCGGCATCGTACCGCTGTGTATCTCCGGAAAAAGGGTCTGGATGTTTTTCCTGTAATCTTTATCCTTGCCTACTGTCAGGGAAAACTCTTCATTCATCCAGATGAGCCGGCCATCGGAATCCAGAAGGGCATAAGGGATGCTGAATTCATCCAGAAGCGTCTTCTGCACCTGTCCGTACTGGGTGGCAAAGGAAATCAGGTCGTTCAGGATCAGCGGTCTGTGCCGGAAGATCAGAAGCAGTGTCAGCACTACGAAAAGTGCAAGGAAACCGGAAACGACAAGTCCGGCTTTTACAGAGACGGTATAGACCGCCACATTCATGATCGCCAGGATCACCAGAAAGACCACCGGCCACTGCATATACGACTTCAGTTTTCCCTTATATTTGATTTTCGTCTTTTTCATATCCAACTCCTGCATACAGCCACAGAAAAATCTCTGCGTCTGCCTGATACGTTAATGGATGCTTACCTTCCAATCATACCATTTTTTTGAGAGTTATGGAAGCTTAAAATCCTTCTTTTGATAAATACCGCCGGATTTCCCGGAAAACCTGCTGTCTGCCGGTTTCATTGAGGATCTCATGGCGCATGCCCGGATAAAGATGGCCTTTCACATTCCGGTAGCCGGCCTCTTCCATCGTATGAATGGCTTCGCCAAATTTTCTGCGGCTTCCAATGCATGGATCGTTTTCTCCGCCGACAAAAAGGATCGGAAGTTCCGGTTTTGTTACCCGCCAGCCTTTTTTATCATATGTGCGCCGCATCAGTTCAAAAAGTGTCAGATAGGCATCCGCAGTAAAGGTAAAGCCGCAAAGTTCAGAGGCAGCATAGGCCTCCACCACTTTCCGGTCCGAGCAGACCCAGGCAAACCTGTTTTTCTCGTCCGAAAACCGGGCAGCATAGGAGCCGAAGGAAATGGATTCTATGAAATGGCAGACATGGCGGCCTCCCAAAAGCAGTTTTGCGCTTTTTGCCAGAAATCTTCCAAGCGGCAGAGCCGGATTCCTGGACGGGGAACCACAGACGATCAGGGCATCCACACAGTCATCGTGCTCTTTCACAAAGCTCCGTACGGCCAGGGATCCCATACTGTGACCGAAAAGGATCAGCGGAAGTTCCGGATATTTTTTCCGAAGCGTCTCGTTGATGAGAGAAATATCATCCAAAAGAGCTTCTGCACCACCTCCGTACATATAGCCGAGATCCTGCTTCTGGCGTACACTGGCACCGTGGCCTCTGTGGTCATGGATCACTGTCAGGAAACCTTCCGCTGCCAGATATTCCATAAAGGGCTGATAGCGTTCTTTATTCTCACTCATTCCGTGAACCAGCTGCACGATCCCCCGAAGTTTCCCTTCCGGAGCGATCTCAAGAACGGAAAGTTCCAGGCCGTCAGCCCGGGATTTGATCGTTTTATGAATGATATGGGTCATAGTATTCCTGCCACTCAAAATATGTGTAAATATACTCACATCGAGATAATGTAGACTCTCACGAGTTCTACTTACTGCTTCACCGTGTATGTTTTTGATTGACCGAAATCATATCTACTCACAAGTTCTTGTACACTCCACAGTCGTAAATTCCCGAAAATAGCCTTCGGTACATACTTACGTTTGCGTTTTCGTTATGCAACTTCGTAAGTTATTGCATCTCTCAAATTAAGTGCAGCATTGAAATCTCTGTCTTCGACATAACCGCAACTGCATTTGAATATTCTATCTGAAAGCTTTAAATCTTTTTTGATAGCGCCACAACAGTGACAGGTTTTAGATGATGGATACCATCTATCTATTACTCGAAGTTCGATTCCATTTTCATTGCATTTAACTTGAAGCTTTGTTCTAAATTCATAAAACTTCTGTGATGCAACTGCTTTTGAAAGATGTCGATTCTTCATCATGCCATTTACATTTAAGTCTTCAATCGCTATATAAGATGGCTTGGTTTTCACTATCTCAGCAATTATCTTGTTAATGTAATCCGTACGGATATTATCTATCCTATGATGAAGTTTCTGTACCTTGAGTTTTTGTTTTTGTATATTCGCCCTTTGAGTGACTTCTCCTTTCTTTAGGTTTTCATACTTACGGGAGAGACATCTCTGTTCCCGAATAAGTTGTTTCTCAAGCTTTTTCAGTCTTGCTGACTTGTTGATGTTCTTATAAGTTTTACCATTAGAAACAATGGCAAAATCCTTTAATCCAAGGTCTATGCCAATTCCTGCATTGGAATTATCAGCTGTCTTGTTATCTGGCAGTTCTACAAGAACCGAAACATAGTATCTGTCAGCTTTTATTGAAACTGTACCGCTTTTGATTACATATCCATCTTTTGTTGTTGGAATATATCCTTTCTCTTTGATACGAACCCAGCCAAGTGACGGAATATTGATTCTATGCCTTTCGCAACGACAATCCTTTGGATTATTCTTTACAAAATACATCTTTACATCAGATTTGCCTTTCTTTTTGAAATTAGGAAAAGCACTCTCGTGATTGAAAAATCTTGTAAAAGCAGTTTGTCCATTATTTACTGACTGTGTTACTGCTTTTGAATAAGCTTTCTTAATCCACGAATACTCTGGATGCTCAGAAAGATATTCATTGTTAAGCCAGACTCTAAACCTGTTACTACTCATAAACTTTTCACCGTTGTCGTAAAGTTCCTTATTATGAGCAAGATAGAAATTATAAATGAATCTACAAGTTCCTATCGTCTTATGAATCTTGACTTTCTGTTCCTCTGACGGATTTATTTCCGTCTTGAAGCTCTTTAGCAATTTCCACATCCTTTTCTATTTGTTTTTTATACTTACGAAGTCCGTACAACCTGCAAGAGAACATATGGAGTATTGAAACAATATCCTGCACGAGTTCTTCTTGTGGTGATAGTTCTTCATTGTTCACTACCACGATGGTCGTATTGAACTTCGTACAGAATTTTTCAAACCAGTCGTAACCAAATCTGATAAATCTGTCTTTATGAGTTACGATTATGGTTTTGATTTTTTGTTCCATCACTTCATCTAATAATTCGTTCCACTTTTTACGATTGTAATCAAGACCACTTCCATAATCTTCAATACACTGGTCTACAATCATACCTTTGGCATTACAAAACTGTCGTAAAAATGCAACTTGGTTTTGTAAATCATCTTTTTGATTTTTTGTAGATACTCTGGCATAAATAACTACCTGACGTTGGTCATCTTCCGTATTTATTCCTTTGAATTGTAGATATTGGTCATAAGTGTAATAACGTCTATCAGTTGGAGTTCGGTTTGCCTTTAAAGTTCCTTCTCTATCCCAACGCTGTAATGTTTTTACAGATACACCTAACAGTTCAGCAAAATCTTTTGGCTTGTAATTTGTGATATTTGATGTGTTCATAATAATTTACTCCTTTAAGTATATTTAAACACATTCAATCATGTTAGTCAACAAATTTGATTACTTAATATAATCTCCTTTTCTGTCATACATTCGCAATCCGGCCTGCTGTGCAGGCTCTATATGCAAAAAGCGCACCATCCTTCGATGGTGCGCTGCTCATACATAGATGAATTAGTCCTGAACGTAGGGCATCAGTGCAATGTGACGTGCTCTCTTGATAGCAACAGTCAGAGCTCTCTGATGTTTTGCACAGTTTCCGGTGATTCTTCTCGGAAGGATCTTTCCTCTCTCGGAAACGTATCTTTTCAGTTTGTTAACATCCTTGTAATCGATCTCGTTATTCTCTTTGCCACAGAATACGCAAACTTTCTTTCTTCTGCGTCCGCCTCTTCTCTTCATGGGAGAATCGCTTTTCTCTGCTCTATTGTAAGCCATGGTGGTAACCTCCTTCACTTAGTCGAACGGTAACTCTTCATCAATGCCGTCCGGAATATTCATAAATCCATCACCGACTGCTGCACTGGGTGCAGGCTTTGCTGCCGGTGCCGGGGCTGCTGGCTGATAATCGCTGTAACCTCCGTTACTGCCATTCGCCATGGATGATGCTTTGCTCTCCGCAAACTCCTGGTCTTCTACGACAACGTCTGTCGTATAAACCTTCTGTCCGTCCTTATTCACGTAGCTGCCGGTCTGGATACGTCCGGTGACTACCACCTTGAGTCCCTGATGAAAATACTTCTCAGCAAACTCAGCACTGCGTCCGAAAGCCACACAGGAGATAAAATCTGCGGTGGCTCCGTTGTTGTCCTCGCCTCTTCTGGCGAATCTGCGGTCAACAGCAAGGGTGTATCTGGCAATTGCCATGGAACTGTCCCCTGCGGAATAACGAACTTCAGGATTTCTTGTCAAGCGCCCCATTAAAATAACTTTATTCATGGAATCTCCTTCTCTCAGTCAGATTTATACTTCAGGTCTGACGATCAGGTATCTGAGAACGTTATCCATGATGCGTACACGTTTCTCCAGCTCAGCCGGGCATGCAGCATCTGCATCAAACTGGATGAAGTAGTAGTAGCCCTCTTTCATTTTCTGGATCTCGTAAGCAAGTCTCTTCTTGCCCCACTCGTCCACGTTTGTGATGGTACCGTTGAAACGCTCAACCAGTCCTTTCACTTTCTCGAGAGTAGCTGTTCTAACGTCATCTTCAACCTTTGCGTTCAGAACCAGTGCTAATTCGTATTTGTTCATGCTCTTCGCACCTCCTTATGGTCTCTGGCCCCCTGACCCATGCAGGGAACAAGGAAAATAATATATCACAGTTTTTTACTATAACATACCTTTTTTGAATTGGCAAGCACTTTTTTCTTCTTTTCTTCCGGTCAGTTTCCTGCTGCCCTCATTTCTTCCGGAACGAAAGCATTTCCGACGGTCCGACTCCGGAGGCGAAACTGCTTGGGCGTGATCTGATAGTGCTTTTTGAAGGTCCGGATCAGATGGCTGCAGTCTGCAAAGCCGGTTTCAGCAGCAATATAGTTCAGGTCATAGTCCGTAAACAGCAGGAAATTTTCCACCTTGCTCAGCCGGATGAACTCAATATACTGCTTGCAGCTCTGTCCATAATATTTCAGGAACATTTTTGCAAAATAAGAGTAACTCATATTATAATGGTGAGCCAGTTCTTCTATATTAATATTCTCCTGGGAATGGCGGTCAATATAAACTAGGATATCCTGGATCCTGGTTTCTTCTGTCTCCGATGAATTCTCCAGATCAAGCGAGATTCCCTGGCAATGCCAGATCCTTAAGATTTTGAGCATCAAGGATGCAAAAGAGGAATAGATAGATGCGTCATAGCCATACCTCTTTTCCCTGTATTCCCGTTCCACATCCTCGAAAAAAAGCCCCAGATCCACATCCGGGAGATTTTCCGGCGTAAAAAGGATCGGCGGACAGGGAAGTGCCGCCACCCTTCGAAAAGCAAGATTCAGATCCGGCAGGTAACTTCCTGTCAGATGGATCCGGTTGAGATTAAACTTGATACAAAAGTAACGGTATCTTTTCCCGCCGTCCGCATGAATGGTGTGAACCGATTGAGGCGGAAAAAACATGACGCTTCCGGCCTCTATACGCTTGCAGGCATCGTTGCAGGTCACCAGAACGGAGCCTTCCTGCATATAGATCACTTCCATAAAATAATGCCAGTGCGCCTCCACAGGCAGCGGAAAGCTTCCGGTGACACAGGTAAACGCTTCGATCGGAGAGCGCAGGATGTCCGTGTACTCAAACAGATTTTTCATGGAGAAATTCCTCCTTTGTACACTCAAAAGAATAGAAACATTCCATTTTTTAATAATCGGATTATATCACATTCTGAAAAAAATTGATACAATCCCTTTAACTTTAACTGCCTGATGGAGGAGGTATTTATTATGAAACAAGAGACTGATCCATTCCCGAAAACGAAGCTCCAATGGCTCTGGGAAAACATGAAGGGCTACCGCGGGATCTATTTTGTGGGAATGGCCGGCACTGTAGTCTACAACATTCTACAGCTGACCGTCCCGTATTTTTCCGGAAAGATCATCGATCTTTTCCTCACCGGTGAAAATGCCCGCCAGAACCTGAATACGGACCGCGCGCTTTTTTACCGGCTCATCCTTGCCATGGTGCTTTTTACGATCCTGCGCTGTGTCATTGTCTATGGCACCTGCATGATCTACGAGAACGTATCCCAGGCTGTGCTTTACCGGGTCCGCAATGATCTGTATGACAAGATCCAGCGTCAGGACATGACTTTTTACAGCACCTACCGCACCGGTGATCTTATGACCCGTCTCACGGGAGACCTGGATGCCATCCGTCATATGGTAGCCTGGATCGTCCGTATGGTCATCGAGTCCTTTTCCCTCTTTGCGGCGGCGGCCGTTTTTTTCCTCTATACCAACTGGAAAATGGCACTTTGTCTGCTGGTGATCTCCCCCTTTGTTTTCTGGATCATCTGCCTGTTTCGGAACCGGGTGGCACCCATGCACGCACTGCTCCGTGAAAAACTCTCCCAGATGAATACCTGTGCCCAGGAAAACATCTCCGGAAACCGGGTGGTCAAAGCCTTTGCGCGGGAGGATCATGAAATTGAAAAATTTGACCGGGCCAACCGGGAATTCTGTGAAACCAATAAGGCTACCGCTATGGTCTGGCTGAAGTTTTTCCCCTATGTGGAGAGCATTGCCAACCTGATGCCTGTTGTCATGCTGGCTGTCGGCGGCGTTTTCCTTATCAGAGGTCAGCTCACAATGGGTGAATATGTGGCTTTCTCCGGTCTCATCTGGGCCATCGCCAACCCTATGCGCCAGATGGGAAATATCATGAACGAGTTTCAGCGTTTTTCCGCTGCATCAAGAAAGGTCATGGAACTTTACTACTCCGAACCGAAGATCAAAGATCACAAGGATGCCAAACCCCATCCCGGCCGCTTCGACGGAAAGATCGAGTTCCGAAACGTTTCCTTCCAGTATGAGGACGGAGATCTGCCGGTGCTCCACAATATTTCCTTTACCGTCAATCCCGGAGAGACCGTGGCCATCATGGGCGAGACCGGCTGTGGAAAAACATCTCTCATCAATCTGATCCCCCGTTTTTACGAGCCTACGGAAGGTGAGATTTTCATTGACGGCATCCCCGTGGAAAATCTGAAGCTTCATGATCTTCGCTGCCACATCGGTCTGGCCACCCAGGACGTCCTTCTCTATTCCGACACCATTGAAGGAAACATCGCTTACGGCGACGGCTCCATCCATATGGAGGATGTGGTAAAATTTGCCCGCTACTCTTCTGCCTCTGATTTCATCGCAAAGATGCCGGAAGGCTACGATACCATCGTGGGCGAACGGGGTGTCGGTCTCTCCGGCGGTCAGAAACAGCGAATTTCCCTGGCCCGGGCGCTGGCTGTCCGTCCTTCTGTCCTGATCCTGGATGACACGACCTCTGCTGTGGATATGGAAACAGAAAAACAGATCCAGCATTCTCTGAAAGAACTGGATTTCCCCTGTACCAAGGTCATCATCGCCCAGCGGATCTCCACGACCCGGGATGCAGACCGGATCATCGTACTTCAGGATGGCTACATCAAAGAAACCGGTACTCACGAAGAACTGCTGGCTAAAAAAGGATATTATTACGAACTGATCAAACTGCAGACCGGACTGGATGAACTTTAAGGAGGTGGAAAATCATGGCAAAAAATACTTACAAACAGGATGAGATCCTCGAAGAACCATTTGACATCCGTCATCTTTTACGAGCATCTTCCTATATTAAAAAATATCAGAAACGGATGATCTGTGCCATTCTTTTAAGCGGGATCGGCGGAGCCTTCGGCTATGTGGCTCCCATGATCATCCAGCGGGCTCTGGACGTGGCGATCCCCGACAAAAATTTCCGCCTGCTGTTTTCTCTGGTGGGAGTGCTGATCGGCATCTATACCGTCAGCGTGATCTTCACAACGATCCGCAGCAAGATCATGGTGGATGTAAGCCAGAGCATCATTTATGACATACGAAAAGATCTTTTCGCACACCTGCAAAAGCTGCCCTTCCAGTATTACGACGACCGTCCTCATGGAAAAATCCTGATCCGGGTAGTCAACTATGTAAACTCTGTCTCGGACATGCTCTCCAACGGTCTTATCAATATCCTGCTGGAAAGCTTCAACCTGCTTTTTATCGTGATCTTCATGTTTCTGGTAGATGTGCAGATGGCTCTTGTGGTGCTCTGTGGCGTCCCCGTTCTCATGGTCTTCATGTTCTGGATCAAGAACCGTCAGAGAAAAGCCTGGCAGGCCGTTTCCAACAAAAATTCCAACCTGAATGCCTACCTGCAGGAAAACATCGTAGGCGCCAGGATCACCCAGATTTTCGCCCGCGAGGACGAAAACGCCCGGATTTTCCAGGATCTTTCCAACGACTGCCGCCAGACCTGGAACACCGCTGTCCGTTACTCCAACCTGGTGTGGCCAGGCATTGACTCCATCTCCGTCTGCGTCCGGGCTGCGATCTTTCTCTTCGGCCTTGTGCTTTTCGGAGAAGGGAACAAATCTCTTGGAACCATTGTGGCAATTTCCAGTTATGCTTCCTTTTTCTGGCAGCCCATCATGAATCTCGGAAACATTTTCAACAACTTCATCAACAACATCGCCTACCTGGAACGTATCTTTGAGACCATGGATGAGCCCGTAACCATCTCCGACAAGGAAAATGCCCGGGAAATGCCCAAGATCCGCGGCGAGGTCACCTTCGACCATGTGAGCTTCTCCTACGATAAAAGCAAAAAGATCCTGAAAGACGTCTCTTTCACCGTAAAACCCGGGGAAAGTATCGCTCTGGTAGGACCTACCGGGGCAGGAAAAAGCACCATCGTCAACCTGATCTCCCGTTTCTACAACGTGGACAGCGGCCGTGTCCTCATTGACGGCCAGGATATCTCTGATGTGACCATCCACTCTCTCCGTTCCCAGATGGGGATCATGATGCAGGACAGCTTCATTTTCTCCGGCACCATCGGAGACAACATCCGCTACGGCAAACTGACCGCCTCAGAAGAGGAAATCCAGAAGGCCAGCCGGATCGTCTGCGCTGATGAGTTCATCAGCCGGATGCCGGAAGGGTATGATACGGAGGTCCGGGAGCGCGGCTCCATGTTGAGCCAGGGACAGAAGCAGCTTATCTCCTTTGCCCGGACACTGCTTTCGGATCCTTCCATCCTGATCCTCGACGAAGCCACCTCCAGCATTGACGTGCAGACGGAAAAAGCCCTGCAGACCGGTCTCAATGCCATGCTTCAGGGAAGGACTTCGTTTATCATCGCCCATCGCCTCTCCACGATCCGCGACTGTGACCGGATCATGTACATTGACGACGGCGGCATCCTGGAGACCGGAACCCACGAAGAACTCATGGCAAAAAAAGGCCACTATTACAAGCTTTATACCGCTCAGCTGGATGAAGTCCATAAGACTGCATAGAAAAACTGCCGCCCGGAATTCTCACTTTCCGAAGCGGCAGTTTTTATGTTTTCTGACTTTCTCATACATGCAGAAAAAATCAGGTTTCGTCAATGCGGATGCCTTTTTTTCCGCTGCGTTTGACTTTGTAGAGAGCCTCGTCCGCTCTCTGATAAATCTCACGGCTACCACTGCTCTTTCCGGAAAAGACCACTGCTCCGATGCTGAGACTCAGCGGAATACCATGGGTGTCATACTGCGCGGCATATTTTGAGAAATCTTCTACGATCGCCTGTCCTTTCCGGCAGACGATATCCTTTCCGGGAATGTCCTTCATCAGGATCAGAAATTCATCGCCACCCATACGGAAGATCTTGTCATCGCTCCTGAAATGACTTTTCAGAAGCTCTACCAGGTCTTTCAGAACCTGATCTCCTGCCGGATGGCCGCAGGTATCATTCAGGTTTTTAAAGTTGTCCAGGTCAAGAAGAAGGACGGCTCCTTTGACTCCTCTTTTTCTTCGTTTCAATTCTCCACAATAGCTCTCAAGACACGTACGAAGCCCATACCGGTTATAGGCCCCTGTAAGACTGTCCTTTCGTGCCTCTTCCAACAGTTCCCGTTCCAGGCTGATGTCCACAACATTTCCGAGGATCCGAAGCAGTTTTCCTTTGGAGTCCCGCACTTTCTGGAGGGTCAGGCGTTTCCAGGAGTAAAAGCCTTCTTTTTCCTGAAAGCGGAACTCAATGATCCGGTAGTCCTGATTTTTCAGGAAGGCTCTCTCCAGTTTTTCTCTGTCATCCGGATGAACAGCAGCCTGAAAGAGAGCTTTTCCGGATTTGACAAGATCCGGATATACCATATGCTTTTTCGGTTCCCTCATACTTCTCTGAATATAAAGATCCAGCTGATCCTTCAGGACATCATATTCCAGCACGCTCCCCTGTATCAGATTCATCAGTGTCTGGTTTCTGCTTTTTTCCAGATCCAGTTTTTCTTCCAAGACTTGTTTTTCCGGTTCCGGTGTCATCCCGGCATGCTGGATCGAAAACCGGCTCAGATACCAGACTCCCTGAAAAAAAGTCCAGAAAGCAGAAATCTCATTTTCAATCCTCTCACCATTTTCCAGAAGTGCCAGATTTCCGGATATCATACAGCTTTTATTATTTTCCGTCACCACCCGATAGTTTTCTTTTTCCATACAGGTCTTCTGCATACTCTCAAAAATCGTCTGCAGTTTTTCTCTCAGGCTCTGGATATGATAAGCTTCCCCGCGCTCTGTCATTCCAAACCAGCAGATGGCTTTCGGATCATAAAAGCCTACGATCTTCTCCGCATCCTTCTCTTCATAGAAAGCACGCGTGAGACCATACATCATTTCTGTGGGGCTTTTTTCCTGTTCCATCCTGTCATATCCCATATTTTTCCCCCCATTTTCTGTGATCATAAATAAGATGATGTCTGCGAATTGCTCCGCTGCAAAGCAGCTCCCGCAATTCTACATAATAATATAGTATTATATTACCGTTTTCCGGTCTTATAACGGTCTCATGAAAGAAAGAGAGGCGTGGATTTTTCCACGCCCCTCCGTTCTTTACTGCTTATCTCGCTTTACGGTTTTTTCTCCGTTTGCGTACTGCGTAACCGCTTCCGGTAAGAGCGGAAAGCATCATCAGTGTTACATATAACCAGATGTTGGTATTATCACCTGTCTTCGGTGCTTTCGTTGTCTTATCTGCCGGTTTTTCAGTGGTCTTAGCTGTCGGTTCTTCTGTTTCTGTCGGCTCTTCTGTTTCTGTCGGTTCTTCTGCCTTTTCCTGGTTGGTGATCACTACAGAAACATTGTTGTTGGTTTCACTTAAGGTAACCTCCGGCAGATCCACGGTTGCCTTGTATGCAAAGTCTTTGCCTACCGGGTTGCCGTTTTTATCTACCTCAGCGATATAGAAGGTAGCCGGTGTGTCAGCGGAGATCACGATGTTGATGGTCTTCGCTGCGGATTCAGAAGCTCCATTCATATCCAGTGCGATCACATTTTCTGTGGTACGGTCTGTCAGCTGAGAATGTGCTGCGTCTGCAAAGAGGCCGATGTAGAAGGTCTCATTGCTCTTCTTTGCCTTTCCGTCTGCATCCAGGACTTTCTTCGTAAGTGTCAGTCTTGCATCTTTATAGAAGCGATCGGACGGCAGATTTCCAAATACATTGGTGAATGTCAGGCTTGCACTTCCGTTTGTCTCGCTGACTGTGACGCTTCTTCCATCGGAGAAGTCTGCCATGTAAGGTGTTCCGTTGATACTGCCGTTTGTCACAACATTACCATTTCCATCGGTCTCACTTACATAATAGGTCTTTCCGACAAGCACATGATCAAAGGTAACTGTTGCAGAAGAGGTTCCGTTAAAGGTCAGTCCTTTTGCTTCGGTCAGTCTTACTGTGCAGGCCTCATCTTCGAAAAGCGCCACATAGAAGGTGACATCCTTCGCGGTTATGCTTTCGCCATCCAGAGTCAGGTTCTTGGTGATCTGGATCGTTCCGCTGTTATCCTGCGTCGGAACTTCCTTGGTTCCCGGTGTGGTCGGGATCTCCGGTTTTTCCGGATCCGGACTCGTTCCGGATGCTGCTGCGGTATTGACTACTTTACCTGCCTGGGCGTCGGCTTCTGTCACGGTATATTCTGCTGTAAATACTTTGCTTTCTCCCGGTGCCAGACTTTCGATCTTCCATGCATTTTCTCCGCTGTTTCCGGTGAGTTCATCGGTTACAACAAGGTTGGTTGCTGTCAGATTTCCGTCATTAGTCACGGTGATCTGGTAGGTGATCGTTTCGCCGATCACATAAGCTTTACCGTCTGCAGGTGTGCTGGTTGTTTCTTTTTCCAGCGTTACATGAGCATTCTTCCGCTCGGTGTCGATTTCCTTGGTGTCTTCTTTTTCTACCGGGTTTCCTTTTGGATCCGTTCCCTTTGCTGTTGCAACGTTGAGGATCTTTCCTTTGAGGATATCTGCTTCTATTACTTTATGGGTAGTAGTGAAGGTCTTTTCCTCTCCGACTGCCAGTGTCGGGATCGTCTCATTGAGACCGGTCATTTCGTCTGTTACTGTGATGTTGCTGATCGTTACGTTTCCATTGTTCAGTACGCGGATGGTATAGCTGATCTCTTCACCAAGTGCATAGCCTCCTGCCTTCTGATTTGCTTCCTTGTCTACGAAAAGACTGGGTTCTGCTTTCACTGTCGGCTCGTCTTTGGTTCCGGGATCTACCGGTACTTCCGGTTTCTCCGGATCCGGATTCTTGCCTTTGGCAGTGGCTTCGTTGTGTACCTCACCCTTTAAGATGTCTGCTTCTGTCACTTTATACTCAGCTGTAAATACTTTGCTTTCATCCGGGCTTAAGCTGTCGATCTTCCATGCCTTATCGCCGATGTTTCCGGTCAGTTCATCCGTTACTTCGATGTCGCTTATTGTCAGGTTTCCGTCATTCTTCACGGTGATCTGATAGGTGATCGTCTCGCCAAGGGCATAGGCACTTCCATTGGCCGGTGTACTGGTGGTCGTCTTCGTGATGTTCAGATGTCCGTTTGCAGGATCGGTAGGATCTTCCTTCTTGCCTGGGTCTACCGGTACGTCCGGGTTCTCCGGATCCGGGCTCGTTCCTTTGGCGGTTGCTTCATTGACTACGCTGCCTGCGAGGATATCTTTTTCCGTTACGGTGTAGCTGGTGGTAAACTCTTCGAGTTTTCCAGGTGCCAGTTCTTCGATCTTCCATGCCTTGTTGCCGATGTTTCCAGTCAGTTCATCCGTTACTTCGATGTCTTTTATTGTCAGGTTTCCGTCATTTTTCACGATGATCTTATAGGTGATCGTTTCGCCAAGTGCATAGGCTTTACCATTCGCAGGCTCGCTAGTGGTGGATTTGGTAATAACAAGATGGCCGTTTGCAGGATCCGTAGGATCCTCGGTCTTACCCGGGATTACCGGTACTTTCGGATCATCCGGATTGGTGCTTGTTCCTGTTGCGGTTGCTTCATTGACTACGCTGCCTGCAAGGATGTCTTTTTCCGTTACGGTGTAGCTTACGTTGAATTCCGCTTTCTTTCCAGGAGCCAGCGGTTCCTCGACAACCAGAGCCTTATCGCCGGTGTTTCCGGTCAGCTCATCGAGCACTTTCACATCTTTTACTGTCAGGTTTCCGGTGTTGGTTACCGTGATGCGATACTCGATCGTCTCGCCAAGTGCATACGTCTCGCCGTTTGCCGGCTCACTGATGGTGGTCTTGACTACCTGAAGGCTGGTTTTTGCAGGATCGGTAGGATCTTCTTTCTTGCCTGGTTCTACCGGTACGTCCGGGTTCTCCGGATCAGGGCT
>NZ_QSCM01000023.1:25048-38644 GCF_003463065.1 Blautia sp. OF03-15BH | reverse complement strand
CGAACGGTACGCACGGTGGTGTGAGAGGACGGCGGTTAGTCACCGCCTCCTACTCTATTGCGCCAGAAGAGCCTCCAGTTTCTTGCGGGCATCCTCGTAACCGGTAAAGTGGATGCCGTGGATCCCCAGGCTGCAGGCGGTCTCGATATTTGGAAGGCTGTCATCGAAGAAAACCGCCTCCTCGGGGCTGATCTGATAGCGACGAAGCAGTTCCTCATAGATCCAGCGGTCGGGCTTGATCAGCTGTACTTCATAGGAAAAGAGGCCGCCGTCCATCAGCTCCCGGAAATCCAGGGCTTTCTGAGTCTCCTGTACGCCAAACTCGCCGTAATTGGAGAGGTAGTAAAGGCGAAAGCCTCTTTCCTTCAGTTCCTTCAGCCAGGGTCTGGTATAGGGATATTGACGGGCCATATAAGAATAATCAAGGATGACCTGGCGGATCTCTTTTTCGTATTTCGGAGCACGCCGGATAAAGCGCTGGAGCAACTCCTCCAGTGTCAGGACTCCACGGTCCATTTCTTTCCAGTCAGGGCTTCGGAACACAGCATCCGCCACGGCTTCAAACGTTTCATCCTGGCAGCCCAGGCGCCTCAAAGCACCTTCCCAGTCATAAGCGGCCAGAACATTTCCAATATCAAAGATGATGGTTGTGATCATAATGAATTCCTCCATAGTCAGCAGTTGTCCAAAGACAGACAGTCTTAGGTTCTATTGCTTATTTTAACAGAGGAAGACGGAAAGCGCCACTGGAAATGCAGATTTTCCAGTTGCTTTTACCAGATGTGCTTTGTATAATAAACGATGACATGGACAGGAAAGTGCAGCTGTCTGTAAGGTATAACAGAGAACATCTGCTTTTGTACCAGAGAAAGAGAGAGGGGATTCAAATGAAGAAAGAAACAAAAGAAGGGCTTGTCTTCTATCTGAACCGGATCCGGGAAACGATGACAAGTCTTGGAAAATGGCTTCTGCTTGCAGTTGTGAGTGGTTGTGTAGTGGGAGGGATCAGTACCTTGTTTGCTTTTGTACTCACCAAAGTGACTGTCTTTCGTCAGGAAAACAACTGGGTATTTTATTTTCTTCCGGCAGCAGGACTGGTCATCGTATTTTTATATCAGACCTTTGGAAAGGACGACGGCGGGGCAAATCAGGTATTTGCCACGATTGCTTCGAGAGACAGTGTTCCTTTAAGGGCAGCTCCGCTGGTTTTTATTTCCACAGCCCTGACACACCTTACCGGTGGTTCCGCAGGCCGTGAGGGAGCGGTGATCCAGCTTGGCGGAAGCATCGGAAACCAGCTGGGACGGTGGCTTCCATTAGATGAGGAAGACCGTCATGTGATGGTTATGTGCGGTATGAGTGCAGCCTTTGCGGCACTTTTCGGGACACCGATGGCGGCGGCCGTATTTGCCATGGAGGTAGTCAGTGTGGGTGTTATGTACTATACGGCGCTGGTTCCCTGTGTGATCGCTTCTCTGATCGCCAGCAATTTCGCAGCAGGCATGGGGATCCATCCGGAGGTTTTTCATGTGAGTCATATCCCGGCTCTGACGATTGAAAGCGGGATCAAGGTCGGAATTGTCGGACTTGGCTGTGCAGTGGTCAGTATTCTTTTCTGTCTTGCCTTAAAAGGTGTGGCTTCCGGCTATAAAAAATGGCTAAAAAACCCCTACATCCGGGTTGTGGCAGCCAGTGCCCTGATCATCGGGATTACGCTGCTCCTTCACACGACGGATTATATGGGAGCCAGCACCGGTCTGATCGAAAAGGCCATTGAGGAAGGAGAGGCCAGACCCCTGGATTTCCTCTGGAAACTGATCCTTACCGCTATTACGATGAAAGCCGGTTTTAAAGGTGGTGAGATCGTTCCTTCCTTCTGTATCGGAGCAACCTTTGGCTGTGTGCTCGGTACGCTTCTTGGAATGGAGCCCTCCATCTGTGCAGCAGCCGGAATGGTGGCTGTTTTCTGCGGTGTGACCAACTGTCCGCTGACCTCGATCCTCATTGCCTTTGAGCTGTTCGGGTTTGAGGGTGTGGCTTATTATCTGATCGCTGTTTCCATCAGCTATGCGGCTTCCGGCTATTACGGACTTTATAAAGAACAGACGATCCTGTATTCCAAATATAAAGCAAAATATGTAAACCACAGAACTAAGACCTGAAGCGTTTTTTGAGGAGAAAAAGAAAATTTATGCAGAATGACATGACAAAAGGCAGCCCTCTCAGGCTGATCATTTTCTTCACGATTCCCGTATTGCTGGGAAATATTTTTCAGAATGTATACAATCTGATGGACTCGATTATCGTAGGCCGCTTCCTCGGCGTCAATGCCCTGGCGGCAGTTGGAACGACAGGAACCCTGGCCTTTGTGGTCTTTGGATGGATCACAGGTATGACGGGAGGCTTCGGGATCCTTCTGGCACAGAGCTTTGGAGCGGGAGATGAAAAAAGACTTCGTCATTATACGGTAATGTCTCTTTATCTCTGCATCATCATGGCGGCAGTGATGACTGGCGGACTTCTTCTGATGAACCGGGGAATCTTAAAGCTGATGAACACGCCGGATACGATCATTGACGATACGGCAGGCTATATCGGGATCATCTATGCAGGCCTTCCTGTTACCATCGCTTACAACATGCTCGCGGCAGTGAGCAGATCTCTGGGAGACAGCAGGACGCCTTTGATCTTTCTGATCCTTTCTTCCGTCCTGAATGTCATTCTCGATATTCTTCTGATCGCAGTGATCCCGCTTGGTGTACGGGGAGCCGCCTATGCAACCGTGATCGCTCAGGCAGTTTCGGTTGTTTCCTGTTTCTTTTATATCAAAAAGAAATATGATATTTTAAAGATCCGAAAAGAAGAATGGGGCTTTTCCGCTGCCAGTGCGGGCAGACTGATGATGATGGGAGTTCCTATGGCACTGCAGTTTTCCATTACCGGCATCGGAACGGTGATGGTACAGGCAGCAGTCAATCTTCTTGGTGCTACGTATATTGCTGCTTTTTCGGCCAGTGGAAAGATCTGCAATATTGTGACGCAGGCGTTTCCGTCCATTGGGATCACGCTGGCAACTTATGTAGGCCAGAATATGGGAGCAGGAGAGATCCGGAGGATCCGTCAGGGAGTCAAGATCACGCAGATCATTACCATTATAGTCGGAGTTGTCTGCGGCCTTGCTGTATTTTTCTGGGGAGGAGCAGCATCCAGACTGTTTGTCGCTGATCCGACAGGAGAGATCCGGACGATCTGTAATGAATATTTCCATGCTACGGCATGGTGTTATCCGTTCCTGGGTTCTATTTTTATCTATCGGAATACACTTCAGGGAATGGGAGACGGACTGGTACCTATGATAGGCGGCATTTTTGAACTGCTGGCCCGTGGCATCATGGTTACGGTTCTGGCAGGTCCTCTGGGCTTCCTCGGGATCTGTCTCTGTGATCCGGGAGCCTGGCTGGCAGCCCTGATCCCGCTGGTACCTGTTTATATCATCCGTATGAAAAAGATCGCAAAAACTTATACGCCTGCCAGATCAGCAGGCAGATTCTGAAAAAACGGAGAGGAGTGAAAAAAATAGGAATTGAAATTCAGATTTTAGACTGGCTGCAGAAGCTGCATACACCGGTACTGGATCAGATCATGTGCTCGATCACACATCTTGGAGATGCGGGAGCTTTCTGGATCCTTCTGGCGGCTGTGCTGCTTCTGGTGCCGAGGACAAGAAAGAGCGGCCTTATCGTGGCAGGTGCTCTTTTGATGGATGTTCTGTTTTGTAATGTGCTGTTAAAGCCGATAGTAGCAAGAACCAGACCGTTTGATGTGAATACGGCGATACAGCTTCTTGTGAACAGGCCGGTGGATTATTCCTTTCCATCCGGTCATACGGCCGCTTCCTTTGCATCGGTGGCCGGACTTTTTATGGCAGGAGAGAAGCGTCTCTGGAAACCGGCACTGGTGCTGGCTGTACTGATCGCTTTTTCCAGGCTGTATCTGTATGTGCATTATCCTACCGATGTGCTGGGAGGTCTGCTTCTGGGCCTGCTTTCCGGTTATATCGGAAGCAGATTGGTACTGTGGCTGATGGACAGAAAAAAAGGCAGCCAACGGGCTGCCTGATGGGACAATTCTTAATATTGATCGCGCCGCCGCATTTATGTGTGTCTGCCTTCTGCTTTGCAGGAGACGGAAGATCACAGGGATGCGGCGGCGCTGTTTCTTTATGGGAGTGGATGGATTTAAGCTTTTTTCAGGCTTTTCTGTTTCTTGAAGGTCTGGATTCCTTCCACAACCAGGAAGATTGCCAGGATCGCCATGGCTGCGGCGAAGAAAAGCTGGAACCAGTCGCCCCAGAGAGCTTCACCGTCACAGATCATCACGAGTTTTTTCCTGACCGTGATGAGGAGGCTGCTTAAGGTAGCCGCAAGCATGAATACCATCGGGACATAGAACATTTTGTTGTTCTTACCGGCCTGTCCCAGCCATGCACAGACTGCCATCAGAGCGATACCGGCCAGAAGCTGGTTGGCAGCGCCAAAAAGTCCCCAGATCTGACTTAAGGAAAGTCCGCCCAGGATGCAGCCGATGACAACCAGGAAGGTGGTACCTACCATGGGATGAGCCAGGAAACGGCGTGCGCCGGTGGCATCCTTCCAGCTCTTTTCATTTTCTTTCAGGAAGAGCTCGGAGAAGAGGAAACGTCCCAGACGGGTTCCGGTATCCAGAGAAGTCAGGGCAAAGACGGAAACTGCCAGGGTTAAAAGTGCATAAATGGTGTTGTAGGTATGAGAACCTTCATCAGAGAACATGGTGGCAACACCGGCTGCGAAAGCGGCAGGCGGTCCGCCGAAAGCACCGCTGGTGTATTTCTCATAAACCATACCAAGTGCGATCAGGGCTACGATACCAAGAGCGGACTCAATAAGCATGGAACCGTAAGCAATGGGTTTGGCATGTTTTTCGTTATCCAGCTGTTTGGAAGAGGTACCGGTGGCAATGAGGCTGTGGAAACCGGAACAGGCGCCGCAGGCAACGGTGATAAAGAGTGCCGGGAACAGAGTTCCGATCGGAGTGCTCCAGCCTGTGAAAGCGGGAATGTTAAAGGTAGAACGTCCGGCGAAGGCAGAAACAAAGATTCCAACCAGGGCCAGTGCCATCATGCCGTAAAGCAGGAAGCTGGAAAGATAATCACGCGGCTGCAGGAGGATCCATACGGGAACCAGAGAAGCCACAGCGATATAGATACCGATGGCAACGATCCAGGCGATACGGCTCATAACAAAACCACAGTTCAGACCAATGAGAACGATCGCAACGATACCGATGATGCCGCCGATGGTTGCGGGAAGAGTACCGACACCCATACGGTTTGTGATATATCCATAGATAACAGCAAGAACGATGAACAGAAGAGAGATCATAGCGGTGGTCTGGTTTCCGGTCGGAGAAGTAGAAACGCCGAAACCGCCGTCACTCATAAAGGTTCCTGCAACAACGTTGACAAAGGATGCAATAACCAGGATCAGCACCAGCAGCGCAAAGATGGTAAAGAGCTTCTGGGCTCTTTTTCCCATGGAATCGCGGATGATCTCGCCTACGCTTTTTCCTTTGTGACGAAGGGATGCAAACAGGGAACCGAAATCCTGAAGGCCTCCGAAGAAAATTCCACCGATGATGCACCATAAAAATACCGGTACCCAGCCAAAAACCGCGGCCTGAATGGGACCATTGATCGGACCGGCGCCTGCGATGGATGAAAAGTGGTGTCCCATGAGGACTGCAGGTTTTGCTGCCACGTAATCCACGCCGTCTTCCATTTCGACAGCCGGAGTGGATTTTTTCGGATCGATGCCCCACTGCTTTGCAAGCCATGAACCATAGCCTACATAGCCGATCAGGAGCAGGACGATCGCTGCTACGATGATTAGAATCGCTGTCATTTTTTTCTCTCCTTTTCTTGCAAGGTAAATATTTTGCTAAAGATCTTTCTCATGGAACGTCCCTGCCGGTTACAGGTCACTTTTTCACGGGAAAGATCTAAAACAATCAGATGGTAATGGCTGAAGCCCTGAAGACTGAAGCGGTAATTTTTGTAATGGCTTCGGGTTCGGACCATTCTTTCTGCCTCTTCGGTAACGGAAGAAGCGATGATGATAAGGGAGACATCGGTGTTTCTGTGATTGGCATGAGGAGTTACGCGGTTCAGTCCCTTTTCCCAGGCCAGCGAATCAAGCCGTTGGAAGTTTTCTTCATCCAGTCGATCAGCCAGGGCAAAAAATACGTACTCATTGGATTCCGCTTCGCCGATGGTTGCAGATTTTGTAAGGAAATAGGTGCTGCTGTGTGAATGAAACACAGCTTCCGCGGCAAAAGGCGCTTCCGGTGTTTCGCGGTTTACGTCATAATAGGCGGAGTAGGAACGCAGTGCTTTTTCAAGCACATCTTCTTTTGTCATGTTTCTCTTTTTTCTCCCTTATTCGTAAATATTTTTTACAATAGAACTTTACCATGATAACACATTAAGATGAAAAAGCCAATCCTGTATTTTAATAAAATTTTAATGAATTTTATTACTGTAAAACAGAAAAATTCCGTGATTTTATAAAAACAGGGGCTGTTCAAAAAAAGCTCTCTTTGGCAGAAGTACGGCTTCAGCCAAAAAGAGCTTTGAAGTGAAAAAATATACATTTTTACAGTGCGAGCAGTGGATAGATCTCATGCAGATCTTTGATCTCGTGATCAATCTGATATTCGGGACCTGCAGAAAGACCGTGGGGATTGTACCAGCAGGTAGGGATGCCGGCATTGTTGCCGCCGCGGATATCGCTGGTAAGAGAGTCTCCGACGATCAGGACCTTTGAACGGTCCACAGGACCAAGTGCATCAAACACCTGATTGAAAAATTCAATGTTGGGTTTCTCATAGCCCAGCTGTTCCGAGAGAAAAATACCATCCATCAGTTCTCCGAGACCGGAAAGCTTCAGCTTTTTGGTCTGGGCTGCGATGGTGCCGTTGGAAACGGCGTACTGTCTGATTTTTCCCCGAAGAGATTTCAGAAGATTCAGACTGTCATTGCAGTAAACGATTGAATCCGCATCTCCGAGCCGATCCTGGTATTTTTCATTAAATGCAGAGGCGATGGAAGGATCCAGACCTTCTGATACAAAGAAGTCACGGAAGCGGCCTACGAGAATTTCCGGTTTTGTCATTTCGCCGTTTTCCAGCTTTACCCAGTAAGTACGGTTGATCTTACTGTAACGGGCAAGCATCTCATCCGTGCATTCGCCGAGATCGTATTCTCTGAAAAGTTTTCGGATGGCGGCCTTTTCTGCAGCAATGAAGTCCAGAAGTGTGCCATCCACATCCCATAAAACAGTAGTGATCTTATCTGTCATAAAGGCTCCTTATGGTCTTAGTGGCAGGAATGGCTTCCACAGCCGTGATCACCACAGGTGTGACCGCTTCCCTCATGATCGTGATGATTGCAGCGGACATTCGGATTATAGCCCAGGCTGCCGGCAAGAAGAGCTGCAACTGCGTCATCCGCATTTCCGCTGCAGCCGCCGTAAAGCCGGATGCCTGCCTGCGCAAGTGCGTTCTGAGCGCCGCCACCGATGCCGCCGCAGATCAGAGTATCGACTCCGTGCTGAACCAGAAAGCCGGCAAGAGCGCCATGACCGCTGCCATTGGTATCGATCACTTCTGCATTGGTGATCGTTCCGTTTTCCACTTCATAAACCTTAAACTGTTCGGTGTGTCCGAAATGCTGAAAAATTTCTCCGTTTTCATAAGTAACTGCGATTTTCATAATGTTTTTGTCTCCTTTTTCTTTTACTGTTATCACTGTGTCCTGCCGCCAGCATTGTCCGCATCTGGCCTGCTCGTTTCCTTCACAGACCCGGTAATTCCCACCACTGATCAGGAGGCGCTGACCGTAAACGATACATCTGGCAAGTTTTTCGCGGGCACTTTCATAGATCTCCGTGACCGTGGAACGGGAAATATCCATCTGTGCAGCACACTGGCTGTGTGCCTTTTTCTCAAGATCTACCAGACGGATGACTTCATATTCATCCAGCGTCAGGGTGACAGCTTCTGATTCCGGTGTTTTTTCCGGAGAAAAAGAATCAAACTGGGGCGCGCAGCAGATCCTGCGGCAGCGTTGTGGTCTTGACATAGATTTTCCTCCTTATTTCCGGCATATGCCGATTATAACGCGAACGGATAAAAATTTCAAGAGGAAAACAGGTACCGTTGACAGATTTCTGGAAAAGGAGTAAATTTCATTATAGGAAAAAGAGACATCTCTGTAAGTCTATATTAAAATACAAAGAGGTAAAACATATGTTAAAAGTAGAAAACCTGACTTTTGAGGTAAATGAAGAAGGGAAGAAACGCTGTCTGGTCAATCATGTCAGCTTTCAGGTCGAGGATGGCGAAATGCTGGTCATCACGGGACCTAATGGTGGTGGAAAATCAACGCTGGCCAAGGTTCTGGCAGGAATCGAGAAGGCAGATAGCGGTGAGATCTATCTGGATGGAGAAAATATTACTGCGTACGATATCGATCATCGGGCCAATGCAGGAATCGGTTATGCTTTTCAGCAGCCACCCCGTTTCAAAGGGATGACGGTGACAAGGATGCTGTCTCTGGCAGCCGGAAGAGAACTTTCCGAGGCCGAGAGCTGCCGGCTTCTTTCAGCTGTCGGTCTCTGTTCAGATGATTATCTGAACCGCCAGCTGGACGGAACGCTTTCTGGTGGTGAAATGAAGCGGCTGGAAATCGCTACGGTTCTTGCAAAGCCGCATAAGGTCAGCATTTTTGATGAGCCTGAGGCAGGGATCGATCTCTGGAGCTTTTCCATGCTGATCCGCCGATTTGAAGAGATCCACAGAGAAAAAAAGGAATGTCTGATCCTGATCTCCCATCAGGAACGGATCATCAATATGGCTGACAAGATCATGGTCATCGAGGATGGAGAAGTCAGACAGTACGGAAAGAAAGCCGACGTTTATCCGACGCTGTTTCAGCAGGAGAAATGCCAGAAATGTATGACCGGACTGGAAGGAGGGAGAAACTGATGGTAAAGCTGGATGCGATCACACAGGAGGTACTGGACAAGATCAGTGAGGGATTTGGACAGAGCGGGGCTTTCAATCTCCGTCAGAACGGGATCTCTCTTTGTCACGGGGACAGTGAACATATCAAGATAAAGAAGAAAGAAGACAAACCGGGCATCGATATTTTTATTGACGGAACGACCATTGCGGAGAAGGTTTATATTCCTGTTGTGGTGAGTGTTTCCGGAATGACGGATCTGGTATACAATGATTTTTATATTGAAGACGGAGCAGATGTGACGATCATCGCGGGCTGCGGGATCCACAACAGTGGCTGTAATGAGAGCCGCCATGACGGGATCCATACCTTCCATGTAGGAAAAAATGCCAATGTGCGTTATGAAGAGAAGCATTACGGTGAGGGAAACGGCACCGGCAGCAGAATCCTGAACCCTGTGACCAATATTGAGCTGGGAGAGAACTCTGTATTCACGCTGGATACGGTACAGATCAAGGGTGTCGATTCCACGGTGCGCGAGACCAACGTGTCCATGGATGCCGATGCAAAACTGTTTGTGCTGGAACGTCTGATGACAGATGGCGAACAGAAAGCAGAATCCAACATAGAAGTCACCATGAACGGAAGCGGTTCCGCTGCCCAGATCATTTCCAGATCGGTCGGAAAAGGCCATTCCTCTCAGGTGTTCCATCCGAGAGCTGTCGGAAAGAACAAGTGCCATGCCCATATCCAGTGTGATTCCATCATCATGGATCATGCAGAAGTAAGCTCCATACCGGAGATCCAGGCAAAGCATGTGGATGCAGCGATCATCCATGAGGCGGCGATCGGAAGGATTAACGATGAGCAGCTTTTGAAACTTCGAACACTCGGAATGACAGAGGCAGAAGCGGAAAACGTGATCATCGAGAATTTCTTGAGTTGAGAAAAGGCGGATAAAAACAGGAAAGGTATCGTATGAATGAGAAATCTGGAAGAATTAAAGCAGCAGGGGCGTATCCTGCTGGATGAAAAAAGAGATGAGTTTGTCAAACAGAGGCTTCTGTCGGATGAGTTTTTTGAGATGATCCAGAAAAATAAAAAGCCCATGGATCTTCTGATGTCCTATTATCAGTGTGCCAGTATGGAGATCGAGACGAAATTCCGTGTCCTGAACCAGGAATATTCTCTGGAATATGACCGAAACCCCATAGAGAGCATCAAAACACGGATAAAATCTTATGAAAGTATCCTGAAGAAGATCAGAAGAAAAGACCTCCCAATGTCACTGGAGTCTATCGAAGAAAATATCCGGGATATCGCAGGGGTGCGGGTGATCTGTTCCTTCCCGGAGGATATTTATGAGATCGCAGAAAGCTTTTTGAGACAGGATGACATCATTCTGGTTGAGAAAAAAGATTACATCAAGGAGCCAAAGCCCAGCGGATACCGGAGTCTTCATCTTATCGTCCAGGTGCCGATCTTCCTCCAGAAGACGAAGAAATTTGTCTATGTGGAGGTACAGCTTCGGACCATTGCCATGGATTTCTGGGCAAGCCTGGAGCATAAGCTCCGTTATAAAAAGAACATTCCGGCCGATCAGGAAAAGCTCATTCAGGAGGAGCTTTATGACTGCTCTTGCCAGAGTGCAGCTCTGGACAAACGGATGCAGGATATCCGGAACATGATCGCCGACAGCGGAGATAAAAAATAAAAGTAACTGTTCAGAACCACCTCCAAAATGCTACGCATTTCGTCGGTGTGGCGTATCCGCCAAATAGATTTCCCTGTAAAAGTGTTCATTCATGCAAGCATGACTCACACTTTTGCATGAAAATCTGCTTGGCTCTGAACAGTTACAAATAAAAAATGGAACCATTTAAAACCAGTTGCTCTTGCAGGCAGCTGGTTTTCTTTTTTGCTTGACAAATGGCGGAATATCTATATAATTATCATTGGTAATTAACTATGGTAACTATATGTGGAGGAATAAAAGCTTATGACAAACGAAAAGATCAAGCAGATGTTTGATGCCTGTTATCAGGCTAAACGGATCCGGGAAATGCTTCCGCCGCTGCCGGAAGGTGTGATGCCGTCCTACATCAAGTATCTGGATACGATCCAGGGACTGGAGAAAAAGGGTGTTCAGGTCAAAATATCCGATATCAGTGACAAACTGGGACTTCCGAGACCCGGAGTCACCAGGACAGTGAAGGATATGGTGGCAAAGGGATATCTTCAGAAATCTGCCGCTTCGGAGGACGGTCGTATCACTTATATTTCCCTCACAGAAGAGGGGAAAGCCCTTTCTCATAAATATGATGAGACTTATTTCAGCAACCTGTCTTCGTATCTTTCTGTGATCTCCGAAGAGGATGCGGATCAGATGATCCGGACGATCGAAAAATTTTATGAGATCATGTGTGAGAGGAGGAATCATTATGACAAATGACAAAGCAGATTTTACGCAGGGAAGTATCCTGAAAAAACTGGTGGCTTTCATGATGCCGGTTCTCGGGGCACTGATCCTGCAGGCGGCGTACGGAGCCGTTGACCTTCTGGTGGTGGGAAGATTTGGCTCCACCTCCGGACTTTCCGCGGTTTCTACCGGAAGCCAGGTGCTGAACCTGGTGACATTTGTGGTGGTGCAGTTTGCGATGGGCATCACCGTTCTGATCGCCCGTTATCTGGGAGAGAAAAAGCAGGAACAGATCGGAGCTGTGATCGGCGGAGCCGTGGTGGTTTTTTCCATGATCTCTGTAGTACTGTTTTTCCTGATGGTGTGTTTTGCACGGCCGATCTCCATTCTGATGCAGGCTCCGACGGAAGCTGTCGATCTGACAGCAGCCTATGTCCGTATCTGTGGAGGTGGTATCTTTTTTATTGTAGCCTATAACCTGTTGGCAGCTATCTTCCGGGGACTGGGGGACAGCCAGTCTCCGCTGCTCTTTGTTCTGGTAGCCTGCATCGTGAACATCATCGGCGACCTGATCCTGGTGGCAGGATTTCATCTGGATGCGGCGGGAGCAGCCATTGCCACTGTTCTGGCGCAGGCACTCAGCGTTGTGTTTGCAGTGCTGCTCCTGATCAGGAAGAAAATGCCTTTTGTGATCACCAGGAAAGATTTCCGCCTGAATCTCCAGTGCCGGAAATTCCTCAAGATCGGCCTGCCGCTGGCACTGCAGGAGTTTCTGACGCAGCTTTCTTTCCTGGCACTTTGTGCTTTCGTCAACCGTCTGGGACTGGAGGCTTCTTCCGGTTACGGAGTTGCCTGCAAGATCGTAAGCTTTGCCATGCTGGTGCCCAGCGCACTGATGCAGTCCATGGCTTCCTTTGTTTCGCAGAACGTGGGAGCAGGTAAATACAAACGTGCGAAAAAATCCATGTTCACAGGAATTGGTGTAGGATTGGCTGTGGGCTGTTTGGTCTTTGTACTTGTTATGTTCAAGGGGGATCTCCTGGCCGGCTTTTTCTCCACAGATGCAGGAGTGATCCAGAAGGGTTATGATTATCTGAAAGGCTTTGCTTTGGAAACCATTTTGACAGCAGTTCTTTTCAGCATGATCGGTTATTTCAACGGAACCAACAGGACCATCTGGGTCATGACACAGGGACTGATCCAGACACTTCTGGTACGTCTGCCGCTGGCTTACTTTATGAGTATCCAGCCTGACGCAAGTCTGACAAAGATCGGCCTGGCAGCTCCGGCTTCCACGCTTGTCGGAATCATTCTGAATCTGGGGTTTTTCCTGTATCTGGAGAAAAAAGAAAAGAAAGTAAAAGGATAACGAGTGTTTTACCGTCTGCGGAAGAAATTTCTGACCCGCAGGCGGTTTTTCTGTTTATAGGAACGATCGCCATCTGTTGAAACTGCCAGGTGAAGATTTTTATGAACAAAAATAACAAAGTCGTGCAAGAAAAGAGCAAAGTGTGTCAATGGAATGCTTATCTGCGTTCAACAATTTACCGGTTATCAGAATACCAGCCGCATCTGGTTCCAGACCACATTTCCGTGGACGGAGCCGGAGACGCCTTCATTTTGAAAACCAAATTTTGCGTAGTAGGGAACCAGGGCATCTTTACAGGTCAGGACAAGACCTTTTCGTCCCTGTTTTTTTGCTGTCCGGATTGCTTCCTGGATCAGTTCACCGGCATACCCCTGTTTCCGGTAGGCAGGGAGCGTATTGACACCGAAGATCATCTGCCATGCACCGTTTTCGTTGTGCATGGAAGCTTTCTCATACATTTCATCGGTCAGGTCCTTTTCATCCGTGACAAAGCCATCGACAAAGGCGATGAGCTTTTCATCCTCGAACATCAGCCAGAAATAGTCACCGTAATACCGGAGACGCTCCGCAAATTCCTCCTTTGTGGCAGCTTCGGCAGGCGGAAAGCATTCCGCTTCAACAGAAGCAACCGCATCCAGATCGGACATAACAGCAGTTCTTATTATTTTCATACTTTTTTCCTCCAAAATTAATATAAAATTGATTTTTCGGGCACGTTTTTTTGTGTAGAATATGATATCATATTATGAT
>NZ_QSCM01000023.1:0-25038 GCF_003463065.1 Blautia sp. OF03-15BH | reverse complement strand
TTGTGTAGAATATGATATCATATTATGATGCCAGGGTCAAAGGGTCAAAAATCCGTTCATGCTTGCATGATAAGGCTTTTGAACCTGGGACCCGCCAAACATGAGAAAGTAGCGATTTACGCAGTAAATCAGCGGATTTCGAATGTTTATAGAATTGCGGGAGCTGCTTTGCAGCGGAGTAATTCGTAGGCATCAGCCAGGGTCAAAGGGTCAAAAATCCGTTCATGCTTGCATGATAAGGCTTTTGAACCTGGGACCCGCCAAATATGAGAAATTTTATCATGTAAGTCATGCCATATACGGTCAGTCAGTGAAAAATTCCATTTTAAGGAGGAGATAGGAATGTGTACAGCTGCAACTTATAAAACAAAAGATTTTTATTTTGGAAGAACGTTGGATTATGAATTTTCTTACGGTGATCAGATCACGGTGACACCACGTAATTATCCGTTTCATTTTCGTCATGCCGGTGACAGGAAAAGTCATTATGCGATCATCGGCATGGCTCATGTAGCGGGAGATTATCCGTTGTATTATGATGCGATCAATGAAAAAGGACTCGGTATGGCAGGCCTAAACTTTGTCGGCAATGCGGTGTATTCGGATGTCCGTCCCGGAACAGAGAACATTGCCCAGTTTGAACTGATCCCCTGGATCTTAAGCCAGTGCTCTTCCGTGACGGAAGTCCGGGAACTTCTTGCCCGGATGAATCTGGTCAATACGCCCTTCAGCGAACAGTTTCCACTGGCACAGCTGCATTGGATCATCTCGGACGAAAAAGGATCCATCACGGTAGAATCCATGGCGGACGGACTGCATGTTTATGATAACCCGGTCGGAGTCCTCACAAACAATCCGCCGTTTCCACAGCAGATGTTCCAGCTGAACAACTATATGCATCTCTCACCGAAACAACCGGAAAATACCTTTTGCAAGGATCTTTCCCTCAATGCCTACAGCCGTGGGATGGGCGCACTTGGCCTTCCGGGAGATCTTTCTTCTGCCTCCCGTTTTGTACGTGTGGCTTTTACAAAAGTAAATGCTCTTTCCGGAGATTCAGAAGCGGAAAGTGTCAGCCAGTTTTTCCATATTCTCGGCTCAGTGGATCAGCAGCGGGGATGCTGTGAAGTTGCTGATGGAAAGTATGAGATCACATTGTATACTTCCTGCTGTAATGTGACAAAGGGAATCTATTATTATAATACCTATGAAAACCATCAGATCAGCGCAGTGGATATGCACAGAGAAGATCTGGACAGCGAGGCTCTGATCTGTTATCCGGTGATTCAGGGAGAAAAAATCCATTTCCAGAACTGATGATCAGAGAATGAAAGAAGGGCGTCTGGATGAAAAAGAAAGTCCTTCCGGTCGTAGCTAATTTCAGTTTAATAAAAAAGCAAAGAATAAGAAAAGAGGTGCCTTTTCCGGGGGCACCTCTTTTCTTGGGGAAAATATATGGTAAATATTTCATTGGAACAGTGTTTTTAAAAAAACATCTTTACAAACCACATAAAACAAGATATAATGCAGTCAAAACAAAGAAAAACAACATATAAAACAAAGAGAAACAACAAAAACAAATAGAAACATTTATAACGGATAAAAAACGGAGGAAGTAGAATGAAGATTTTGGATTCAAAATTTGTACAGGGATTTATAAAAATGGCAAATGACGGTTATCTTCAGGGATGGCATGAAAGAAATGGTGGAAATCTTAGCTATCGTCTAAAAGCAGATGAAGTGGATATGATCCGTCCGCGTCTGAACGCACTGGGAGAATGGACTCCGATCGGGACGGAGGTACCGGGACTTGCAGGGGAGTTTTTTCTGGTGACAGGAAGCGGAAAGTATTTCCGAAATATCATTGTTGACCCGGAAGCCTGCCTGGCAATCATTGAGCTGGATGAAAAGGGCTGTAATTATCGTATTCGCTGGGGACTGGTAGAAGGAGGAAGGCCAACGAGTGAGCTTCCTACGCATTTGATGAATCATGAAGTAAAGAAGAAGCTTACCAACGGAAGACATCGTGTGATCTATCATGCACACACGACCAATACCATAGCACTGACTTTTGTACTGCCGCTTGAGGACAAGGTATTCACAAGAGAATTATGGGAATCTGCAACAGAGTGTCCGGTGGTATTTCCGGATGGTGTCGGTGTTGTTCCGTGGATGGTTCCCGGTGGAAGAGCGATCGCAGTGAAAACAGCGGAGTTGATGAAAAAATATGATGTGGTCATCTGGGCACACCATGGAATGTTCTGTTCGGGAGAGGATTTTGATCTGACCTTTGGTTTGCTTCACACGGTAGAAAAGTCAGCGGAGATCCTGGTGAAAATCCTGTCTATGGTTCCGCATAAGCTGCAGACTATCCAGCCAGATAATTTCCGCGATCTGGCGAAAGACTTCAATGTGACTCTTCCGGAAGAATTCCTTTATGAAAAAGAATAAGAGATCATATATTTTTGCCTGACATCATGGTATGATAAGCGTATACGAAAACGAGGGAGGCAGAAAATGAAAAACATCCTTATTGTAGTAGACATGCAAAATGACTTTATTGATGGAGCACTGGGAACCCGGGAAGCCATTGCTATTGTTCCGAAGGTGGAAGAGAAGATTCGGGAGTTTGAAGGAGAGGTGTTTTTTACAAGAGACACGCATGAGGCCTGTTATCTGGAAACGCAGGAGGGAAAGAATCTTCCCGTCCCGCATTGTATTCGTGAGACAGAAGGCTGGCAGATCCGCCGGGAACTGGATGTCCTGAGAAAGACAGAGCCGGTAGACAAGGAAACTTTTGGATCCCGAAAGCTGGCAGAAAAGCTGGCTGCACTTAACGAAAAGGAAGAAGTTGGAAGCATTACTCTGGTGGGACTTTGTACGGACATCTGTGTGATTTCCAATGCGCTTCTGATCAAAGCATATCTTCCGGAGGTTCCGATCTCTGTAGATGCCGCATGCTGTGCAGGAGTGACACCGGAGCGTCATGAGAATGCGCTGAAAGCCATGGAGATGTGCCAGATCAAGATCATCCGGTAAGTATCAGAGATTTTATAAGAAGAGAGTGTGCATTTTACAAGAAAATGTGTGCTCTCTTTTTGGATGTCTGATCGTTTTTTCTTTTCCAAAGTTCACAGAATCTTCACAAAAAAATTGAAAAAGACTATTGACAGAACAAAACTTGCGTGTTATATTACAGATAGAACAAAGAGAGGAACAGAAAAGGATCAAAGAAAAGATTCCAGGAAGTTCTTCAAAGGTTCAAAAGCTTCCGATTCTGCCGGAAGGCAGAGAGAAGCCGTTAACGATAATAACCCAATAAAATAGATAAAAAATTAAAGGAGAGATGACTTATGTTAATGCCGAGTATTTTTGGAGAGAATTTATTTGATGATTTGTTTGATAGTTTTCCGTTTTATGACAATGCAGGAAAAGATGTAGAGAAGAAACTGTATGGCAGAAAAGCAGCCCATATGATGAAGACCGATATCAAGGAAAAATCAGATGGCTATGAACTGGTAATGGATCTGCCGGGCTTTACCAAAGACGAGGTTCAGGCAACTCTGGAAAATGGTTATCTGACCGTTCAGGCAGAGAAAGGCCTGGATAAGGAAGAGAAGGAGAAAGAGACCGGACATTACATCCGCAAAGAGCGTTATGCCGGTGCTATGAGCAGAAGCTTCTACGTTGGTGAGAATGTGGAGCAGGAGGACATCAAGGCTGAATTTAAACATGGTATCCTGAAACTCTTCGTTCCGAAGAAAGAAGCAAAACCGGCAGTAGAGAAAAAGAATCACATCGCCATTGAGGGCTGATGATCGGTAAGAGAATGGAATGAGAGGCCGGAAACGACCTCTCATTTTTCGCAGGGGAAAGAAGGTGAAGACGGTGAGTGCAAAAAGAGATTATTACGAAGTGCTGGGTGTCAGTAAAACTGCAGATGCCTCAGCGATAAAGAAAGCATATCGAAAGCTTGCCAAGAAATATCATCCGGACAGCAATCCCGGAAATAAGGCGGCCGCAGAGAGATTCAAGGAAGTGACAGAGGCCTATGATGTATTAGGCGATGAGAAAAAGAGAAAACTATATGATCAGTTTGGTCATGCCGCCTTCGATGAAGGAGCAGGGCAGGCTGGCGGCTATGGAAATGCACAGGGAAATCCTTTTCAGGGTGGTTTCAGCGGTTCTTATACGGGTCCGAATGGTTCTTATCAGGAATATCATTTCCAGGGCGGAGAGGATATGGATGATATCCTCAAAAATATTTTTGGTAATTTCCACAGCCAGGGTGGAAGCAGGAGAAGCAGCTTTCACAGCAGCGGAAGCACCGGCTCGAAGAGCTACGGCGGCTTCCATGGCTTCCAGGATCAGGGCTTTGACGGTTTCGGCTTCGGCCAGGGCGGAAACTACAGCAGCAAAGGTTCGGACGTTCAGGCCGAGATCCATGTCACCTTCGATGAAGCGGCCTTTGGCGGAAAAAAGCTGATCCATCTTCAGGACAGCACGGGTGCGGTCCAGTCCTATGAAGTGAATATTCCTGCCGGCATTGAAACGGGCAAGAGTATCCGTCTGAGAGGAAAAGGTTCCCCTGGAACCGGCGGCGGAGAAGCAGGCGATCTGCTTTTGAAAGTTACCGTGGATGAAAAGCCCGGGTTCCGTCGGGAAGGAATGGATGTATATACCACCGTCCAGGTACCCTTTACCACAGCAGTTTTCGGTGGCGAGGTGAAGATCCGGACGCTGACCGGAGAGGTTCTCTGCAAGATCAAACCGGGAACCCAGTCAGGAACCAAGATCCGGTTGAAAGGAAAAGGAATTGTAAGTTTAAGCAATTCTTCCGTTCATGGAGATCAGTATGCAGTGGTGGAAATTGCGGTTCCGAAGAATCTCGATCCAGAGGCCAGACAGAAACTGAAAGAGTTTGAGAAAGTATTGGAAAAGAACGGTCACGGGTTTCACAACGGAAATGTGGCATAAATAATCAATAGAATGCGAAAAGTCTCAGCAGACGATGGAAAGCCCCTGTTTCAACTATATTAATATAGAAGAAACAGGGATTTTTTCTTTCTTTGGATAAAGTGATACAAAACGATAATAAATAATACGGAAAACAGGGCAAAATGATAAAAAACTTGACATAATCAGGAAAGAATGCTATGGTGAAATTACTGAACCAGTTCAAAGCAGATGCTTTGAACATCCTGAATAAAAAAGAAAGTTGGGACAGGAAAAATGAAAGATTTTGTATTGGAAGCCTGTGTTGATTCGGTAGAATCCGCACTGGCAGCAGTCAAGGGGGGAGCCACCAGGCTGGAGCTCTGCAGCAACCTGGTTATTGGGGGAACCACACCCAGCCAGTGGCTCTATGAGGAGATCCGGAAGGAATCTGATATCCGGATCCATGCGTTGATCCGTCCGCGTTTTGGTGATTTCTGCTATACGGATCACGAATTTGAGATCATCCGCAATGAGGTACGGATGTTCCGGAAACTGGGGGCGGAAGGTGTCGTGATCGGCAACCTTCGTCCGGATGGTACCTTAAATATGGAAGAAATGGAACAGCTTATGGACGCTGCGGGAGATATGTCTGTCACCTTGCATCGTGCCTTTGATGTATGCCGGGATCCATATGAGACCTTCGAACAGGCCAAACGCCTCGGGATTTCCACAATCCTGACATCTGGACAGAAGAACAGCTGTCTGGCAGGAAAAGAGCTCCTTCGGGAACTGGTAAGCATGGAAAATGACGAGATCACCATTCAGATTGGAAGCGGCGTGGATGCAGCTGCTATCCGGGAGCTCCAGCCGTATACGGGAGCACATGCCTTCCATATGACCGGAAAAGTCGTACTGGAGAGCACTATGCAGTATCGCAAAGAGGGCGTCAATATGGGACTGCCGTCCTTAAGCGAATTTGAGATCTTCCGCACCGATGCGGAAAAGATTCGGGAAGCACGAAAAGTACTGGAAGAAATGTAGGAGGAAAAGAGATGTTTTTGGAGAAAAATAAAAGCCGTATTGAGGCTGAGTTTGCAAAAAGAGCAGCAGAAGTTCCTGCTGTAAAAGAAGCAGAAAAAGAGATCGATACCTTCCGTCCGGAGGTTGCACTGGCACTGAAGTTCCTGTATACGGCTATGCCGCTGAGTGATGTGGGAAATTATGGAGTTTCCTCTTTTCTTGACTATGCAGAGCATGGAGTTTTCCTCTGGGAGAACAGCCCTTATGTGAAAAATATGACAGAGGAAATGTTCCTTAACTACATTCTGTATCACAGGATCAATACGGAAGAGATCCTTCCCTGCCGCAGCATTTTCTATGAAGATCTGAAAGAGCGGATCCAGGGAAAAAATATGGCAGAGGCTGCGATCGAGATCAACTACTGGTGTGCAGAAAAAGCAACCTACCATACGACCGATGCACGAACCATTGCCCCCATCAATATTTATCGCTGCGGAAACGGCCGTTGTGGAGAGGAATCCACCTTTACCATCAGCGCTCTTCGGAGTGCAGGTATTCCGGCCCGTCAGGTTTATGCACCGTTCTGGTCTCATTGTGATGACAATCATGCCTGGGTAGAGGTGTGGTGTGATGGAAAATGGTACTTTACCGGAGCCTGTGAGCCGGAACCCATCCTGAACAAAGGCTGGTTTACCAATGCTTCTTCCCGTGCGATGATGGTTCATTCCCGTTGGTTTGATAAAATCCAGCCGGAAGATGAAAACATCAATGGAAGAGAGGCCGGTGCGCTGGTACTCAACCAGCTTCGCCGTTATGCGGATGTAAAAGAAATCACGATCCGGGTGAAAAAGCCGGACGGAACGCCTGCAGCCGGTGCTAGAATTGTACTGGAGGTATATAACTATTCACAGTTCCTTCCGATCGCAAATATGGTTACGGATGAAAACGGTGAGATCCATGCGACCACAGGAAAAGGAAGCCTTCATGTAACGGTACTGCTGGATGATCTTTACGGTGAAGGTATGATGGATACAAGAAAAACAGACGTTATGGAACTGACTCTTGATACCTTTAAGATCACAGAGGGCTGGCAGAACTTTGATTCCATCGCTCCGATTGATACACCGGTGAACACGGATCAGCCTACGGAAGAGCAGAAAGAGGAACGTGACCGTCGTCTTGCAGAGGCTTTAAAGATCCGCACAGCCAAGGTGGAAGCTTTTATCCCTGACTGGAAAGTGGATTTTGTGGATAAAGCAGGCGAAAACCGCGAGGTATGTGAAAAACTGATGGAAGTTCTCACAGACAAAGACAGGATCGATGCAAAACCGGCTGTTTTAAAGAGTCATGTAGAGGCAGCTCTTCAGCTGAAAGCAGCTTATCCGGAGAAGATTTATTATTCTTATGTACTGAATCCGAGAATTTTCAATGAGGTCATGACCGATTACCGTGGTACGGTAGAAGCAGCCTTTACGGAAGATGAGAAAACTGCTTTCCGTCAGGAGCCGAAAAAAATCTGGAGCTGGATCGAGGCAAACATTGCGCTTTGTCCGGAAGCAGAGCAGGAAAGTGTTTATTTTGTACCGGCAGCTTCTCTGGCAATGAGAAAATCCAGTGAGCTTTCCAGAAAGATCCTGTTTGTAGCGATCGCCAGAACCTTTGGTATCCCTGCAAGACTGAATCCCATGGACGGAGCAATGGAATACCTGATGCCGGATCCGGCAAAACAGGGAGCAGATGCCTATGCAGACAGCCGCTTCCAGGCAGTGATCGAAGGAAAGGCAAAGGAATCCCATCTGGTATTTACCGATGCAGGCATGGCATGGACCTATGGACAGAACTGGTCTGTAGCACGTCTGGAGAAAAAGGGCTACTTCACTCTTGAACTGGAAGAACTTTCCTGGGAGAATGGAAAACTTGGCGTAGAGGTGGATCCGGGCGTTTACCGCATTATTACCGGAAACCGTCTGCCGAATGGAAATGTATTTGGAAAGAGTCTGACCTTCCGTGTGGAAAAAGGCGAGGAAAAAACGGTGGAAATGAACTTCCGCGATGCGAAACTGAAAGATATGCTGGAGAACATTTCAATTCTGCCCTTCAACCTGCTGGACAAAGACGGAAACAAGGTTCCGGCTGCTGATGTGACCAGAGGCGACCGGAAGATTCTCTTCTGGCTGGAAGTGAGCAAGGAGCCTACCGAACATATCCTCAATGAGTTGATGGAGCGGAAAGAAGCATTTGAAAACTACAAAGAGAACCTTCTCTTTATCATAAAGAAGGATGAGGATCTTAAGGATCCGACCCTCAGCCGCTGCCGCGAGGCACTTCCGGGAATCCCTGTGCTTTATGACACCTTTACAGAGAACGTTAATACGCTGGGTCGCCGGATGTATGTGGATCCGGAGAAGCTTCCGCTGATCCTTGTTACCGATGGAGAACTGAACGGTATTTATGCTACCAGCGGCTATAATGTGGGAACTGCCGACATGCTTCTTCGTATCCTGGAGATGTAATTACGGCAAAAAAGTTTACTTGATTTTACTGAGAAAGAGAGGACAGAACGATGTATCAGTTTAACCGCGAAGAATACGAAAAAAGAATGCAGTGGTTTGTCAATGCCCGTTTCGGCATGTTCATTCACTGGGGACTTTATGCGATTCCTGCCAGAGGCGAATGGGTGAGAAGTTTTGAGGAGATCCCGAAGGAAGATTACATGAAATACTTCGAGGAATTTGATCCGGTGGACTATGACCCGAAGAAATGGGCCAAAGCTGCAAAAGAGGCCGGTATGCAGTATGTGGTTCTTACAGCAAAACATCATGATGGTTTCTGTCTGTTTGACAGCAAATATACGGATTTCAAATCCACCAACACAAAATGTGGCCGTGATCTGGTTGCCGAGTTTGTGGAAGCTGTCAGAGGAGAGGGATTAAAAGTTGGTCTTTACTTTACGTTGCTTGACTGGTATCATGAGGATTATCCTCATTACGGTGACCGTCAGCATCCGATGAGAAACAATCCGGCGTATAAAAATGACAACCGTGATTTCAGCCGTTATGTGGATTATATGCACAAACAGATCCGCGAGATCTGTACCAACTACGGCAAACTGGATCTTCTGTGGTTTGATTTCTCCTATGACGATCTGAACGGAGAGGCATGGAGAGCCACCGATCTGGTAAATATGGTAAGAGAGCTGCAGCCGAGCGTTATCATCGATAACCGTCTGGAGGCGAGTGGAGTCGGATATGGTTCCATGGCAACCGGAAATCCCAAACCGTATCATGGCGATTTTGTGACTCCGGAACAGATCATCCCGCCGGAGGGAATCAAAGATGTGAACGGAAATGACCTTTACTGGGAGTCCTGTGTGACGATGAATGGAAACTGGGGCTATCATGCAACAGATAATTTCTGGAAACCATCTCCTATGCTGATCAAAAAACTGGTAGAATGTGTGTCCAAGGGCGGAAACCTGATCCTGAATGTAGGACCGGATGCTAAGGGCAACATCCCGGATGCTTCCCAGAAGATCTTAAGTGAGATCGGTACCTGGATGAAGAAGAATAAAAACAGCATTTACGGCTGTGGCAAAGCAGGGCTTCCGAAGCCGGACAACGGCCGTCTGACCAGAAATGGAAACAAACTTTACTATCATCTCTACGAGAACACCATTGGTCCGATGCCGCTGATGGGCATCAAAAAGGACGAGGTGAAATGTATCCGGTATCTGGCAACAGGAGCAGAGGTTCCCATTTCCACCAGCTGGGTTCATACAGACTATCCGGACATCGTATTTGCAGATCTGGGTCCGAATCCGATTCTTCCGGATGGTGTGGATACAGTTCTTGAGGTAACATTAAAAGACTGAAGCAGAAAAGGAACATCGCATGTTTATTGAAGAAAGACACGAGGCGATCCTCCGGACTCTGCATGAACATGGAAAAGTAAAAGTCCGTGACCTGAGCGAGAAGTTTCAGGTCACGGATGACTGTATCCGGAAGGATTTGAAGGTGTTGGAAAATGCAGGATGTCTGAAGAGGACCTATGGCGGGGCGATTTTATCTCAGGATTATCCTTTGGAGCGGGATGTGGTTGACCGGAGAAATGTGAATGTGGAGAAAAAGGCCGCTATTGCGGAAAAAGCGCTGGGACTGATCCGGGATAATGAAACCATTTTTCTGGATATTTCCACCACAAACATTAAACTGGCAGAGCTTCTGGTGGAAAAACACCGGCGGGTGGTTGTTGTCAGCAATATGATCGACATTCTCCAGGTTCTGGCCAAAAGCCCGCTGATCACGGCGGTAGGGACCGGCGGCATCATGTATCAGACCGTCAATGGTTTTATGGGAGCCGCGGCGATGGAAATGATCAGGCAATACAGCTTTGACCGGACTTTTGTAGGAACCTGTGGCCTGGATCTGACAGATGCTTCTATTACCACTCTCGGAGTGGAAGACGGACTGACTAAACGGGCGGCTTTGCAGAGCAGCCGTCATAAATACATTGTAATGGAAAAAGACAAATTTTACTTTAATGATTCTTATAAATTTGCTCATTTTGATGACATTGACGGAATCATCAGTGATGAAACGCCGGATCCGGCTACGGTAAGTATGCTGGAAAATGCCGGTGTGATTTTATATTAGAGAGGAGAGGCTTCCAATGAGAAAAAATAGAAAAAAGACGGAATTTTTTTCCTGTTTGTTGGGTCTGTTTTTACTTTTTGCTGTTTTTTTAACAGGAAGCCTTGTAAAAGCGGAGGAAAAAACGCATACGATCTGGTTTTTCTTTGAGAAGGTATGCGCCTCCTGTCATGAAGAAGAAAATTTCTATGACCTGTTCAACCGTTGTGTGACCACAGAAGAAAAATCTTCCATTTCCTATGATATCCGCACTTATAATGTTTTCAAGAGTGCAGACGAAGATGTTTACGAGAAAGCACTGAAGGAAAGCGGAAAAGAAAAGGCAGATGTCACTTTACCCGTTTTATATATTGACGGAAAATGGCTGAGCGGTTATGATAAGATAGAACAGGAACTTCACAGTGTTTTGTTTGGAGAAGAAACAACGATAGAAGTTTCTGAAAAGAATACAGAAAAAAACAAGACCTCTGAAGAAAATCCGGAATGGAGTCTGCCAGTTATCGAAGCAGAGGGAAAAGAACCGGCAGTTTTGCTTTTTACCACGTATTCCTGTAATGATTGTGAAGAGATCAAGGAATATTTAAAGGAGCTTCAGGGGCAGGAATCGTTTGCGCTGACAGAGGTGAATGTGGCGGAGGGAGAGAACATCCGCCTTTTTAAAGAACTTCTGAGAACATTTGGACGAAACCAGGACGATGGAAAGGTTCCGGCCGTTTTTGCAGGAGAAGTGGTGCTGCTCGGAAAGGATGAGATCCGGGAAAATTTACCGGGACTTCTGGAAAAAGGCGAAGCACCCTATGAAAAGCTGGAAGAAAAATGGAACAGTCTGGAAAGTGGAGAGAACGTGACCGCGGCCAGTCTGGCCACGCTTTTTGGAGCCGGTCTTCTGGCTGGTTTTAATCCTTGCTCCATCTCCATGCTTCTGATGCTGTTTTCTATTCTGATCACGACAAAGGCTTCCGTTTTGAAAAACGGAATTCTTTATCTGATCGGAAAATATATGACCTATCTGGGTCTTGGACTGGGTATCTGCTTTGCGGCTTCAAGGGTTGATCAGAATCTTCTCGGCCGCTTTGGACAGATCCTGAATGGGATTCTGGTCCTGCTCTTCCTTTTTGTGGCAGTGATGAATTTCGTGGATTTTCTGAATGTACGAAAAGCAGAATATGGCAAGGTACGGATGCAGCTGCCGAAAAAACTCCGCCATCTGAATCATCAGATGTTAAAAAAAGCCTCTCACATGGAGGGGGCTTTTCTTGGGATTCTGATTTTGGGACTGGGAATTGCTATTTCTTTAGGAGAATTTTTCTGTACCGGACAGATTTATATGGCTTCGATCCTGTATCTTCTGCGAAACGCCAGGGAACAGTGGCTTTCTCTTCTTGGAACACTGATGGTTTATGTGACGGCCATGAGTATTCCGGCAGTTGTGATCCTGGCAGTCATCGCCAGAACGAAAGGAACCGGAAGAGTTTCTGACTTTATGCTGAAGCACATGGGAGCTATCAAGCTTCTGAACGGTCTGCTGTTTCTTTTCTATGCGGCATATTTTCTGCTGAAATAGGATTTCACAGAAGTTCGCAGGAAGTGATGCCGGAAAGATCCGTATAGGAGATCAGCAGAGGACCGGGTTTTGCATTATTTTCACGGAGAAGCTCCTGGTGCAGCTCCTCTGTAAGCCGTACACGGACAGCGTCCCTGTGAATAAAACAGGGTTCCGGATCGTCAAAGAAATAGATGCTCTTTTCAATCAGCACGGTTTCTTTGATGGGGATGTCTTTTAAAAGACCTTCGTACACAACATGGTCACCGGCGAGGATCCGGACAGAAGGCAGAGCGGGGGCAGCTGATTTTTTTCTGAAAAACATGAGTAAAACTCCTTTGGAGATGAAATATTAAGGTAACTGTTCAGAACCACCTCCAAAATGCTGCGCATTTCGTCGGTGTGGCGTATCCGCCGAATAGATTTCCATGTAAAAGTGTTCGTTCATGCAAGCATGATTCACACTTTTGCATGAAAATCTGCTTGGCTCTGAACAGTTACATATTAAGAAGGAATTGCCGGATTCGGGCAATTCTGTTAAGAGTATGGTACTATAAAACGAACCGTTTCGTCAACCATCTTGATGCCCCATTGCCAGTAACTGGGGTTTTGATTAGAGGACAGGATGAGTGAGCAGATGAAAAAATGGAAAAATCACAACAAACAACAGTTCAGTGAGAATAAAAAAAGAAAAATCTCCAGGAATTTCCTGGGATCTTATCTTCTGATCCTTCTGGCACCGGCTGTGGCCGTGATAGCAATCTACTGTACTGCAAAAAATGCTATGGTGGAAACACAGAAGGAACGGATCCAAAGTGTCGTTACAGAAGTCGGAAACAGCTTTGACCGGGAAGTGAAGGAAGCACAGAACGTCGGTTATTACGTAGGAAAAGAAAAACGTCTTTCTGACTATCTTATGAAAGCACGGCCGCAGAACAAGGAGCAGGAATTCTATTCTCTGTATACCATTTCGACGGCCTATCCAAACTATGCACTGACGAATGAGGTGATCGAAGATGTATTCATCCTCATTTCGGACAGCCGCTATATCCTTAAGATCCCTCAGGTAATTCCGGAAGATGCGAGGGGAGTGGCGACACTGGGAGATTTTCCATTTGGAAGCTATGATGAGTTCATGGCTTATTATCATGAGCAGGATCCGGCACAGTCTGTTTTCTGCCACGAAGATGAAGATGGAAAAATCTCTCTTTTGATCCCCGGCAGGGCGAGTTATCCATCCAATCCTTTTGTGGATTGTATCGTAGTTGTGCAGCTGAACTGGAACCGGATCACGAAAATGCTCCATCCGATCCTGGCAGGGGAGGCAGGTGTGGTCGCACTGGTGAATGCAAACGGGGAAATCCTTGCCTGTGCAGAGGATTTCGGTAACGGAAGCAGCATTTTATACGGAAAGGAAGCGGGAAGTCTGGAGGAGCATCTGAAAGAAAACGGCTGGAAAAAGAACAGCCTTGTCACCTGCAGTACCAGTCTTTCCTATAACGGGTGGAGGATCGTCTCTTATGTTCCTAAGAGTGTGCTGACAAGTAAGATCGGGACAACGCGTTATGTGACGATCTCGCTCTGTTTTGTGTCTGTTTTTATCGGAATGATCGTCTGTCTGGCCTACTGGCACCAGAGAAAAGGAATGGTACAGGAGTTTTTTGACTTAAAAGACCGGCTTCTTCAGGGAAAAACGATCCAGAAGGAGCACCTTCAGTTCTGGAGCAGCTTTGACAGCTTTCTGACGGAGGTGGATCAGCTGCAGAATACAGTAGAACAGCAGGAAAGCATACTTCGGGAAGATTTTCTTGGAAAAATGCTCTATGGCAGTTATGATTCAGAAAAGCAGCTGGAGGCCGGTGCGGAAAAGGCAGGCTTTCCGTTGAAAATGGGTTTTTACTATGTAGTGGATATGGAATTTGAGGATCCTCTTCGCAGTGGTAGCAATGTGAGCCGGGAAGAATTCAGTGCGATCCTCGATCGGCTTCTGGAACAGTATATCGTCTGGAAGTGCTGGCGTTATTCCGTCAGTGAGCTTTCCATGGTGCTTCTGATCCAGAGCGACGAAGAACTTCCGGCAGAAGAATTGAAAAAAGCTCTGGAAGAGATGAACTATGAATTTTACAGTTGTCTGAAAGTACAGAGTTATACGGGTATCAGTACGGCTGTGCAGGAACCGCTGGAGATCGCCAGACAGTATGAGATCGCCTCCAGGATCAGTGAATTTGCACGTTACCGTGGAATCCGCGTGCCGGTGCTTCCGGACGAACTTCCCAAGGAGCAGATGCTGGATCAGCCGCTCTTTGTTACCATTGATATGGAGCTGAAGCTGGTGAAACAGATCCAGAGTGGCAGCGCGGAGCAGCTGGAAGAGCTGATCGATCAGATAAAAAAGATCTATTTCCGGCCCGGAAACAGTCAGTACACCTATCGTCACACGATCGAGATCCTGCGAAGCTGCCTGTTCCGGAGTATCCCGGCAGATTCCGAAGATCCGGAAGTCCGGAGACTCCGGGAGGCTGCTCAAAAGGTTTATCTGGAAGAACCGCTTTTTGCACTTTTGCGGGAGACCAGAGCACTCTGTGCCCGGATGCAGGAGAAAAAAGAAGAGGCAGTGGTGGATCTGGACAGGGAAAAAATCTCTGGTTACATCGAAGAAAATCTGGGAGATGCCAGTCTGAATTTAAGTGTGCTGTCAGAATGGCTTGCAGAACCGGAGAGAAAGCTGTATAATGATTTCAAATTATGTTTTGGTATGTCCTTCAGCAGCTATCTGGAGCAGCGTCGTATGGCACGCGCCTGTGAACTTCTGAAAGATGGCGTGGCGGTAAAAGAGACTGCGGAAAAGGTTGGCTACGGCAGTGACTATTCTTTCCGGCGAGCTTTTAAACGCGTGGTGGGAATCCCGCCAAGTGATTTCCGCAAGATGCAGACGGTCTGATATTTGAGATAGATATAGTGAACTATACACAAAAAGTCGTATAAAGAATGCTTGAAAAAGTAAAAAAATATGGGCAGCCCATCTGCTCTGTCAAAAGTGACTCCTTGGTGACAAGGGGTTATTTTTGTCTAAAAAAACGGAAAAACACACGCAAACAGTAGCGAAAACAGGTGATTTATGAAAAATGTATGCCCTTTTGAAAATCTGTACCTTGTAAAAGTGCTGTAAAAAATGGTAAAATCAGAATGTAGTTAAGGCGTGTTGCAAAAACACACGCAACAAGGAGAAGTGAATCTATAAGAAAAGGAGGAAGATTTTATGAAGAAAAATCTTGCCAAAGCAACAGCTCTTCTGCTCGTAGCCGGAATGATCGGCGGAACAGGCCTGACAGCAGCAGCTTCTGATGCAGAGCTGAACCCGGCCGGAACTTATCCGGTAGTGAAAGACGGAACCCTTGAGTTTGACTGTTTCACCATGTCCATGCCGAACGTTGAGGACCTTCAGACCAACGACTTTACCAAGTACATGGAAGAGAAGACTGGTATCACCATGAACTTCCTGACTGGCGGTCGTGATGACTGGAGCGACAAGCTGAACCTGATGCTGCAGTCCGGTGATTATCCGGATGTTATTCTGGGTGTTTCTCCGGATCTGGCAAAATATGGCGTAAAAGAAGGAATGATCATTCCTCTGGATGATTATCTGACCGAAGAGAATGTTCCGAATTACTTAAAGACAATGGAGCCTTATGGTCTGGATATGACAAAAGAGGCTGATGGAAAAATCTACTCTCTGGCTAATATCAATGTCTGCTACCACTGCCAGTACGGCAGAAAAATGTGGGTAAACAAACGTTATCTGGATGAGATGGGCGTTGATGTTCCTACCACAACTGATGAGTTCTATGATGTCTGCAAGAAATTCCTGGAGTACAAGCCCAATGGCGTAGCAATCGGCGGCGCTGCTCAGGGTTGGTACAGCCGTATGCAGGACTGGCTGATCGATGCATTCGTTCTGATGCCGAACACCTCCTACACCACCAGCCAGAAGGATACCATCGCGCTGAACACCGATACCAACGAGATCGAGTGTGTGGCAACCGATGACCGTTATAAAGAAGCAATGAAATGGATCAAGAGCCTCTATGATCTGGGTGCTATCTATGATGGTGACTTCACTCAGACCGCTGAGCAGCTGAAAACTCTTGTAAACCAGGCTGATGAGCCGGTGCTGTTCTTCACTGCAGGTACCATTTCTGATATGATCGACGCAGCCAGCAACCCGGACTTCTACAAAGACTATGAGTGCATGGCACCCATCGCAGGACCGGACGGAACCAGAATCGCATTCCAGACCCCGAACCCGGGTGTAAGCGGCGGTGCATTCTGCATTACCGACAAATGTGAGAATCCGGAAGCAGCTCTTCGTTGGGTAGACTTCTTCTACAGCGAGACCGGTGACCTTTGCTCTCAGTATGGTGCTGACGAGGGAACCGACTGGGTACTGAATCCGGAAGGAAAAGTAGGTCTGAATGGTGAGCCTGCAAAATATGAAGTACTGAATACTTACAGCGCGGAGACTCAGAACCATGACTGGCAGGATATCGGTATCCGTGTGGCTCCGGCTGAGTATCGTCTTGGTCAGGCTGTAGATCCGAACGTTGATGTTCATACTTCTAAAGGTCTTGAGAAACTTCTCTACGATGCAAGTGCTGATCTCTATGCTCCGTATGCCGGAACCGGCAACATCAAACTCTTTGATGAGATGAAACTGACCGATGAAGAGTCTACCAACATCTCCATTATGGCAGTAGAAATTGCTGACATCATCGAGAGTGATTCCGTAGCATTCATGACTGGTGCAAAAGACATCGATTCCGAATGGGACAGCTACAAAGATTCTATTGAGAAAGCTGGTCTGCAGGATCTGATCGCTGTATATCAGGAAGCTTATGCTCGTTCCAGCCAGGGTGATGAGACAGAAGCAGCAACTGAGGCAGCAGAGACCGTAGCTGAAACTGAGACTGAGACCGCAGCAGAGACCGTAGCTGAAACTGAGACTGAGACTGAGACCGCAGCATAAACGGGAAAAGACTGGAAAAGTTAACTGCGAAATCAAAAAAGTTATGAGATCAAAAAAAGAAGAGGAGCTGGCGCTTTCAGCGGCGGCTCCTCTTCTTAAAGAGAAGTAAAAGCCACAACGGTCCCGTCAAGTGGCTGAGCGACGGACAAGATTTTGGCTGACAGGGATCGATCATGTGAGGATTTGTTCCTTGCTCAGACATTTGACGGGGAGCAGGCGGAGGCTGTGTGAAAGAGGGGAAGCACAGAAGCCGCATACTTCGGAAGAAAGATTTAGAGTTAAGAAGAGGAGGATGCTCGGATGGGTAAACAGAAACAGAAAATTTACAATCCTGATCCAAAGAACAAAATCAAAAGCAATAACTGGCAGTTCTGGGCAATCATTGCACTGCCGGTGATCTATGCAGCAATATTTGCATACATTCCCATGGCTGGAATTCTTATCGCCTTTGAGGATTACAGTCCGCGAGGCGGAATTTTCGGAAGTGACTGGGTTGGCCTGAAATGGTTCAAGCAGTTTTTAACTTCTACCTCCAGTGTCAGAGTGATTAAGAATACACTGATCCTCGGTGTATATTCTCTGATCGTAAACTTTCCGCTCCCCATTCTTCTGGCTATCGGCCTGAATGAACTGAGAAGTGTGAAATACCGTAAATTCATTCAGATGGTAACATACGCACCGTACTTTATCTCTATCGTTGTCATGGTTGGTATGATGATGCAGATGATGGATCTTCGTACCGGTATCATCAATGTGCTCCTTCAGAAGATCGGCTGCGATCCGGTGAACTTCTTTGGTAATGTCAAGCTGTTCCGGCATGTATATGTATGGAGCGGACTGTGGCAGACCGCGGGATATTCTTCGGTTATTTATATTGCAGCACTGGCCGGCGTAAGCCCGGAGCTTCAGGAGGCAGCGATCGTAGATGGTGCTTCCCGTGTACAGAGAATCTGGAATGTAGATATTCCGGCAATCCTGCCGACCGTTATCACCATGCTGATCTTCAACTGTGCAAGTGTTGTAAGTATTGGATTTGATAAGGTTTACCTGATGCAGAACAGCCAGAACAGCAATGTTTCCGAGGTTATCTCTACCTTCGTTTATAAGATCGGTATGGTAAACTCCAACTTCGGATTCTCAACCGCTGCCGGTCTGTTCCAGTCCATCGTTTCATTTATTCTGTTGGTTGCTGTAAACAAGATCTGTAAAAAAGTAACAGAGACCAGTTTGTGGTAAGGAGGGGTAAGAATGAATCATCAGCTTAAATTCAAAAACATGCGTACAGGCGATAAAATCTTTGATATCCTGAACTATACCCTGCTGACTGTTATCATGGTTGTTGTTCTTTACCCGGTACTGTATATTGTTGCAGCATCTTTCTCAGATCCTCAGGCGGTTGTCAGCGGTGAGGTATTCATTCTCCCGGTACGTCCGACTCTTCGTGGATATGAGGCCGTATTCAAAAACAAAAAGATCCTTACCGGTTTTGCCAACTCTGTATACTACCTGGTAGTGGGTACCCTGCTGAACCTGGTAATGACCATGCTCTGTGCATATCCTCTTTCCAGAAAAGAGTTCCGTGCCAGAGGCGGTATTGCAATGTTCTTCGTGTTTACCATGTATTTCAGCGGCGGACTGGTACCGTCCTACATCCTGGTAAACAGCCTGCATTTGACCAACACCCGTTGGGCAATGATCATTCCGTCTGCAATGTCCACCTACAATATGATCATCTGTCGTACTTACATGAGCAACAGTATTCCGGATGAGATGTATGAGGCAGCACAGATCGATGGCTGTACACCCTGGAAATATTTCCTGCGGATCGTAACTCCGCTTTGTAAACCGATCCTTGCAGTTCTGACTCTGTATTACGGCGTTGCAAAATGGAACGATTACTATACAGCAATGATCTACTTAAGAGATGATACTCTGATGCCGCTGACCATTGTTATGAAAGAGATCCTGATCCAGAATAAGGTTGATATGACTCAGATCGGAGATGCATCCAACCTGGCAAAACTGCAGGGTATGTCAGAGCTTCTGAAATACTCTACGATTGTCGTAGCATCCATTCCGGTTATGCTCCTGTATCCGCTGGTGCAGAAACATCTGGTAAAGGGTGTTATGATCGGAGCCGTAAAGGGCTGATCGCTGAATCAAAAGCTTCCCGGAAAAGTCTCCGGGAAGTTTTTGATTATGCAGAAAAAGGGATTGACAGATGAAAAGTTTTCAGCATATAATAAATCTGTCAAGTGAAAGGGAGTAGCTGCCATTAGAAAATGGATTTCCGAGCGTCAGTACGACTGCCTGAGAGAAGGCGGTTCGCAGGGAATTGAAATAGCAAGACTTTTACCGTAGTGTTTTTGTACACTGTGGTAGAAGTCTTTTTTTATTGTGACGGCAGCTCCCGGAAAAGGAGGAAAAACGATGGAGTTTCTTTTGGAAGGTCTTAAGGCTGTGACCTGGCAGCAGGTCGTAATGTATCTGGTTGGTTTTGGATTGATCTATCTGGCGATCAAAAAGGAGTATGAGCCATCGCTGCTCTTACCTATGGGGTTTGGCGCGATCCTTGTAAATCTGCCCTTTTCAGGAGTGTTGGATCAGACACTTCAGGGAGGAATCGAATCCAACGGAATCATTCAATGGCTGTTTCATACAGGGATTGAAGCATCTGAGGCGATGCCGATCCTGCTTTTTATCGGTATCGGAGCTATGATCGATTTCGGACCGTTGCTTACGAATCCGTTAATGTTTCTTTTTGGAGCAGGAGCCCAGTTTGGAATTTTTGCGGCAATTCTTCTGGCGGCAGTTCTGGGCTTCGATCTTAAGGATGCAGTCTCCATTGGTATCATTGGAGCAGCGGATGGTCCGACCTCAATCCTCGTATCACAGGTCCTTGGCTCGAAGTATATCGGTGCCATCGCAGTGGCGGCTTATTCCTATATGGCACTGGTGCCGATTGTTCAGCCATTTGCCATTCGTCTGGTGACTACGAAAAAAGAACGGCAGATCCGTATGGATTACCATCCTGCTTCTGTGACCAGAAAGATGCGGATCCTGTTCCCTATTCTTGTAACGATGGTCGTAGGTTTTGTCTCCCCACAATCCGTGGCTCTGGTAGGTTTTCTGATGTTTGGAAATTTGATCCGGGAATGTGGCGTCCTTCATACCATGTCGGAAACGGCACAGAATACATTGGCAAATCTGATCACAGTGCTTCTGGGTATCACGGTTTCTTTCAGTATGAAGGCAGATGCGTTTGTGAGCATTGATACGCTGATGATTCTGGCCATTGGTCTCTTTGCTTTTGTTATGGATACGATCGGTGGTGTGCTTCTTGCGAAATTTATGAATCTCTTCCTGAAAAAGAAGATCAATCCCATGATCGGTGGAGCTGGTATTTCTGCTTTCCCTATGTCTTCCAGAGTGATCCAGAAGATGGCTATGGAAGAGGATCCCGGTAATGTGATCCTGATGCATGCGGCAGGTGCTAACGTTTCCGGACAGATTGCTTCGGTGATCGCAGGCGGTCTGGTTATCAATCTGGTAAGTCGTTTCTTATAAGAAAGGAGAGCCCTTTATGAATACAGCAAACATTTATGCAGCCATGGAAATCATGTGGAAAGGTATGGCGGGGATTTTTATTACGATCCTGCTGATCATGCTCTGTGTCTGGCTTCTTGGGAAAATCGGGAAAAAGAAGTAAACAGATTTTTTAGATTCCCTTATTGACATTTAAAAAAAAACTCCTTAGAATGTTTAGTGACGAACAATCTAAAGGAGAGGACAAACGATGTTAAAGACATTAGGAGCTCAGGTAAAAGAGTACAAAAAGGCTTCCATTGCCACGCCACTCTTCATGATCCTGGAAGTCATCATGGAAATGATCATTCCTCTTATGATGGCTTCGATCATTGATGACGGAGTAGAAGCCGGGAATCTTCATCACATTTATGTGATGGGAGGATGGATGCTCGTAGCAGCGCTGATCGGGCTTTTTGCCGGTGTTATGGGCGGAAAATACGGCGCGAAAGCATCTACAGGTTTTGCAAGAAATTTAAGACAGGCTATGTTTGAAAATATCCAGACGTATTCCTTTTCAAACATTGACAAATTCAGTACGGCAGGTCTTGTGACCCGTCTGACAACGGATGTGACGAATGTTCAGAACGCTTACCAGATGATCCTTCGTATGTGTATGCGTGCACCGGCCAGCATGATCGTAGCCATGGCAATGGCTTTTATGATCAATGCCCGTCTGGCCAGCATTTATCTCGTTGCGGTTCTTGCTCTCGGATGCTGTCTGTTTTTTATCATCCGAAAAGCGACTGCTTATTTCCAGCAGGCATTTCCGAAGTACGATGACCTGAATGCCAGCGTACAGGAAAACGTATCGGCTATCCGTGTGGTAAAAGCTTATGTACGTGAAAATTATGAGACCAGCAAATTCCAGAAAGCCAGCGGTAACATTTACGATATTTTCTGCAAGGCGGAGAAAAACATTTCCTACAATGCACCGCTGATGCAGTTCACGGTTTACAGCTGCATTCTGCTCATCAGCTGGCTGGGAGCCAAGATGATCGTTGGCGGCAGCCTGACTACCGGAGAACTGATGAGTCTTCTGACATACTGCATGAACATTCTGATGAGCCTGATGATGCTTTCCATGGTCTTTGTCATGATCACGATGAGCATCGCCAGTGCAGAGCGTATCACAGAGGTTCTCAATGAGAAAAGCGATCTGGACAATCCGGAGCATCCAGACTTTGAGGTGCCGGATGGAAGCATCGAATTTGAACATGTAAACTTCAGTTACCGCAAAGGAGAGGGCAAACCGGTGCTTTCGGATATCAGTTTTTCCATAAAATCCGGAGAAACCATCGGCATCATCGGAGGTACCGGAAGTGCCAAGACCAGTCTGGTCAATCTGATCAGCCGTCTTTATGATGTGACAGGCGGAAGCGTAAAGGTAGGCGGAAAAGATGTCCGTTCGTATGATATGGAAAAACTGCGTGACGAGGTATCCGTTGTTCTTCAGAAAAACGTCCTGTTTTCCGGAACGATCCTGGAGAACCTTCGCTGGGGAGACAAGAATGCTTCCGAGGAGGAGTGCATCCGTGCCTGTCGTCTGGCCTGCGCCGATGAGTTCATTGAGCGGATGCCGGAAAAATATAATACTTACATTGAGCAGGGCGGTTCCAACGTCTCCGGCGGACAGAAGCAGCGTCTCTGTATCGCCAGAGCTCTTCTGAAAAAACCGAAGATTCTGATCCTTGACGACAGCACCAGTGCAGTCGATACCGCTACGGATGCGAAAATCCGTAAAGCCTTTCTGGAGGAAATCCCGGATACCACTAAGCTGATCATTGCCCAGCGTATTTCCAGTGTGCAGGATGCAGACCGGATCCTTGTTATGGATGACGGCAAGATCAATGGTATCGGAACGCATGAAGAACTGCTGAAATCCAATGAGATCTACCGTGAGGTCTATGAATCCCAGACCGGTGGCGGCGGAGATTTTGACGAGAAGAGAGGTGAGGCATAATGGCAGAAGCAAAACCGATAAAAGGTCCTATGGGAAGAGCACCCAGAGGAATGAAATCCCAGGTGAAAAATCCAGGTAAGATTTTTGCACGGATCATGAAATATGTGCTGAAAAATTATACGCCGCACTGTATTGTCGCAGTGGTATCCATTTTTATCAGCGTACTGGCAAACGTACAGGGAACGTTATTTACCAAGACGCTCATTGACAGCTACATTCTGCCGATGCTGAAAGCTTCTGATCCGGATTTTGCCCCGCTGCTCCATGCGATGATGCGGGTGGCTGTGTTTTATCTGATCGGTATTCTGGCAGCATTTGCCCAGAACCGCGTGATGATCTATGTGACACAGGGTACCCTGAGAAATCTGAGAAATGATCTGTTTTCTCATATGGAAAAGCTTCCTATTCAATATTTTGATACGCATTCCCATGGAGATATCATGTCGATCTACACCAACGATATCGATACCCTCCGTCAGATGATCAGTCAGAGTATTCCGCAGGTGCTGAACAGTGCGGTCACCATCGTGAGCGTTTTTGTCAGCATGCTGATCCTGAATATTCCGCTGACCATTACAACGCTTATCATGGTTACGATCATGATGACTGTGACCAAGAAAGTGGCAGGTCTTTCCGGAAATTTCTTTGTGAAGCAGCAGAAAGCGCTTGGTGATGCCAACGGCTTTATCGAGGAGATGATGGATGGGCAGAAGGTCGTCAAAGTATTCTGCCATGAGGAAGAGAACATTGCAAAATTCAAAGAGCTGAATGACAATCTTTGTGACTGTTCCTATAATGCAAATGCGTTTGCCAATGTTCTGGGACCGATCAACGCACAGCTTGGAAATGTAAGCTATGTGGTCTGTGCCCTTGTAGGAGGAATCCTTGCGCTGAACAGTGTAGGCGGTTTTACGCTGGGCGGACTGGCAAGCTTCCTGACTTTTAATAGGAGCTTTAACATGCCGATCAACCAGGTGAGCCAGCAGCTGAACGCCATCGTAATGGCACTTGCCGGTGCGGAACGTATTTTCCGTTTGATGGATACCACCGTGGAGACAGACGAAGGCTATGTGACCCTGGTCAATAGCAGAGAAGAAAACGGAAAACTGACAGAGAGCAAAGAGCGTACCGGACACTGGGCGTGGAAGCATACACACCAGGCGGATGGAAGTGTGGATTATATACCACTGAAAGGCGACGTTGTCTTTGATGACGTGGATTTCGGCTATAATCCGGATAAAATCGTACTCCATGATGTCAATCTCTTTGCAAATCCCGGCGAAAAGATCGCCTTTGTCGGTTCTACCGGAGCAGGTAAGACCACGATCACGAATCTGATCAATCGTTTCTATGATATCCAGGATGGTAAGATCCGTTACGACGGCATCAATATCAGCAAGATTTGCAAGGCGGATCTTCGTCGTTCCCTTGGTATCGTACTGCAGGATACGCATCTGTTTACGGGGACCGTGCGTGAAAACATTGCCTATGGAAAACTGGATGCCACCGAGCAGGAAGTGATTGCTGCGGCAAAACTTGCCAATGCAGATGGATTTATCCGTCGCCTGCCGAATGGCTATGATACCATGCTGACCGGTGACGGAGCCAACTTAAGCCAGGGACAGAGACAGCTGCTTGCCATTGCCCGTGCTGCTATCGCTGATCCGCCGGTGCTGATCCTCGATGAAGCGACCAGTTCCATCGATACCAGAACTGAGCGTATTGTGCAGGACGGTATGGATAAGCTGATGAAGGGCAGGACCACCTTTGTGATTGCCCATCGTCTTTCCACTGTCCGCAATGCGGACTGTATCATGGTTCTGGAACAGGGCCGGATCATCGAACGCGGAACCCACGATCAGCTGATCGCAGAAAAAGGAAAATACTATCAGCTGTATACAGGAAATCAGGTAAGTGCATAAAGAGAGATTTTTACTATAATATATGAAGAAAAGCTGTGCAGAAAACTGTGCCGGAAAATGGTGCGGGTTCCGCACAGTTTTTTTTCTCGTTGAGACGTGTTTTCTTAAAATGTGCGAACGAACTTGGAATTGCATAAACAGTTTAAAAAATATGAAAAATTTCAAAAAAAGGTGTTGACATTCCGTGGAAGGGGTGATATGATAATCAACGTCGCAGGGAGCTGCGGCAGAGATGCTCGAAAGAAGTTCGAAAGAACAAAAACTTTTCAAAAAAAGTTGAAAAAAGTTCTTGACAAACAGAAACGAACATGATATGATATAAAAGTTGCTGATGAGCAGCAACAAACCAAGAACCTTGATAACTGAACAGTGACATATCCTTGAAAGTTCAAAAG
>NZ_QSCM01000022.1 GCF_003463065.1 Blautia sp. OF03-15BH | reverse complement strand
TATTCGCTTTCATCTCGGCAATTAAATTACCGAGGATTCCCGCTTATTTTCCTAAAATTGATGGAAACCATTGGGGACGCTAAAAAAGCCAAAAACACCGTCCCCAATGGTTCTTGTGATTATTGAGAGAATCAAGTATAATATCTTTTATGAAAATTTGACAGGGAGGGATTTGCATGGGAAGTTATCTGAATCCGGGAAATTTTTCATTTCGTGGAAGTCTTCGCTCTAAGATATATGTAGATAAAAGCAAATTGATTGCAAAGACAAATGAAGCTCTTTGTACAGAGCAGAAGTATATCTGCGTGAGCCGTCCGAGAAGATTTGGCAAATCCATGGCAGCCAATATGCTTGCCGCATATTATGATCGAAGTGAAAATACAGAAGACTTATTTCAGAATCTTGTAATCAGTGAAGACAAGTCCTACAAAGAAAATCTGAATCAGTACGATGTTATCAAAGTCAATATACAGGAATTTCTGAGTATGTCAGAAACGATAGAAGAAATGCTGAGCATGCTTAAAAACTATCTTGTTTCAGATTTTGAGGAAATTTACCCGAAAGTGCATTTTCGAGATGAAAAGAATCTGATTCAGGTTATGAAAGATGTATTTTCTTATACCAAGTGCCCGTTTGTCATTCTGATTGATGAGTGGGATTGTCTGTTCCGGGAATATAAACAGGATAAAGAAGCGCAGAAAAAATATCTGGATTTTCTTCGAGCATGGCTGAAAGATAAAGATTATGTTGCATTGGCCTACATGACAGGAATTCTGCCGATCAAGAAATATGGTTCTCATTCTGCATTAAATATGTTTACAGAGTATTCCATGACAGATCCCGGTGAGCTGGCAGAATATTTTGGGTTCACGGAGCAGGAGGTAGTTGTACTCTGTGAGAAATATGAAATGAGCTTTGAGGAAGCAAAAACATGGTACGATGGCTATCAGTTGATCACACATCGTCGGACGGGAAATGCATGTTACTCCATGTACAGCCCCAAATCCGTTGTGGAAGCCATGCTGCGTCACAAATTTGGAACCTACTGGAATCAAACGGAAACATATGAAGCACTAAAAGTTTATATTCAGATGGGCATGGATGGATTAAAAGATTCCGTGGTTCGAATACTTGCGGGTGAGTCTGTTCCGATTAACATTGGAACATTCAGCAACGATATGACTACATTTGCAACGAAAGACGATGTGCTGACCTTACTGGTACATTTGGGCTATCTGACTTACAACAGCATAGAGGGGACTGTGAGTATTCCAAATAAAGAGGTTTCTCAGGAATATGTCAATGCAATCAGTACGATGAACTGGTATGGAGTGACGGAGTCATTGGAATCTTCACGCAAATTGTTGGAATCTTTATGGGCAATGGATGCAGATGCGGTGGCTGTCGGAGTTGAAAAAACACATGAGGAAATTTCAATTCTTCAATATAATGATGAAAATTCTCTTAGTTGCACCATTCATCTCGCATTCTATTTTGCACGGGAATACTACACCATGATTCGGGAATTGCCGACAGGAAAAGGATTTGCTGATGTATGTATGATTCCGAGGAAGCGGCATTTGGATAAACCGGCAGTGATAATTGAATTAAAATGGGACAAGAGTACAATTGGTGCTCTGGAGCAAATCAAAGAAAAGAATTATGGAAGTGCATTGAAAGACTATCAGGGAAAGCTGCTACTGGTTGCTATCAATTATAATAAGAAAACGAAGAAACATGAATGTGCGATCGAGGTTATGGAAAAATAAAGAATATGAAACTCAAAATAGCTTTTTTACAACTGCTTCCTGGTGCAGCTATCGAAGATAATATAGAACTTCAAATGGCAATCGCGATCACACTGCTGGAAAAGCATGAGCCTAATCCCAGAAATACCGTCTGCCTCTTTGACCGGCATGGAAAGCTGGTTTATCGTTATTCCAAGGTACATATCTGTAACTTTGGAGAGGAGGATGATGAGAGCGTCCTTGACGCCGGAGATAACTTTTGTGTGGAAGACCTCGATACGGAAAAGGGTCTGATAAAAGTTGGTTCAATGATCTGCTACGATCGGGAATTTCCGGAAGCTGCCAGAGTCTTGATGATGAAAGGGGCGGAACTTCTTCTTGTTCCAAATGCCTGCCCGATGGAAATCAACCGCCTGTCTCAATTGCGCGGACGGGCCTATGAGAATCAGCTGGCGATTGCTACCTGCAACTATCCGGCTTTGCAGCGCGGCTGCAATGGCCATTCCACGCTATTTGACGGTGTGATATATGATATGGAAACGGGTCTTCCCCGCGATATGCTTGTGTGTGAAACAGGCGAAGAAGAAGGCGTGTTTCTGGCTGAGCTGGATGTAACGATGCTGCGTGAGTATAGAAAACGTGAGAGCTGCAATTTCAAAAACAGACGGCCAGAATTGTATGGGATGATTGCAAGGAAGATAGAAATCTGACCGGATTTTGATTTGCAAAAAGGAAATAATGGGGGAAACATTTATGGAGGTTAAGATTCGTTCGCCGAAACAGCAAGATTATGACAGATTTTCCAATATTATGGATCAGGTTCAGCTGCTTCATGTTGGCTGGAGACCGGATGTTTACAAACCGGCCACTCCTTTGATTACGAAGGAAATGTTTGAAGAAATTCTAAAGGGAGATAACTGGTATGTAGCTGAGGCAGATGGTAAGGTAGTCGGTGTTCTGGAATTAATTATATACCATATTGAGAATCCTTCTCAGGTAACCAGGGACATTTTATTTATCAGTTCCATGGCGGTTGATCAGGAATATCGGGGAAAAGGAATCGGACACCAGTTTTTTGAAAAAGTAAAGCAAATCAAAGAAGAGAATGGTTATGATTCTATTGAATTACAGGTAAATGTTAAAAACAAAATGGCATATGAAATGTATAAGAACTATGGGTTTACGGAAAAAACGATCAATATGGAATTGAAATAGAAATTATGGACGAAGAGACGCCGCTTTCACAACAGAAACAGGTGTCTTTTTTTCACGCCAATAAAAATTCTCAGCTTGCAGCAATCTTTACTTTTCTGGCCCAGCTTTTGAAAGGCTTGCTGGCATACCGGACGGCGGCAGCGGCGAGAACCAGCATGCGCCGGATGATCTTCAAAAAGGTGCTGGAACTGGATGCCGGAGGCATCGAGAAGATCGGGCCGGTGTCTGCCATCACGGCCTCTGTGGATGCGGTGGAGCAGATGCAGACCTATTTCAGTAGCTATCTGCCGAGCCTCATCTACAGCGTGCTCGCGCCAATCTATCTTTTTTTCCATTTAAAAGATATCTCCCTGCCGGTGGCGGCTCTGGTTGGTCTTTCGGGCTGTGGAAAATCCACAATCCTCCGGCTGCTTCTTCGGTTTTATGCGCCAACGGAGGGCGAGATCCTCATCAATGGGATTCCACTGGAAAAAATCAGTTTCCGGGAGCTTCATCAGTGCATTACTTTTCTGGAGCAGCACCTTCGCCGGCTGTGACCGGATCCTGAAAATGGTTGAGGCAAGAAAATAAAGCTGTTGTTTTTCTCCAGAGTCTGTTATACTTTTGGAAGAACAAGAAAAAAGGAGAACAACAATGGAAAACAAAGTATTAGCAACCGTAGCAGGTGAAGAGATCACAGAAGCAGAATTTGAAGCATTTTTACAGAATGTGCCGAGAGAGCAGCAGGCGTATCTTTCCAATCCGGCTATGAGAAGCCACTATCTGGATCAGCTGGTCGCGCTTCATCTTTTTGCAAAAGACGGAGCAGATCAGAAGCTGGATGAAACAGAAGAGTTCAAAAGTATGATCGCCAATGCAAAACGCGACATTCTGGCACAGCTGTCTATGGCAGAGGCTTTAAAGACTGCAACCGTTTCAGAGGAAGAGATCCGTACTTTTTATGAGGAAAATAAAAATCAGTTTGCAAAAGGCGGAACCGTCCGTGCGAAACACATCCTCACGGACAGCGAAGACAAATGTAAAGAGATCCTGGAAGAGATCGAAAATGGAACCAAAGCCTTCGAGATGGCAGCACAGGAGTATTCCACCTGTCCTTCCGGCCAGAAAGGCGGAGATCTTGGCGAATTCGGCAGAGGCCAGATGGTAAAAGAGTTTGAGGATGCAGCCTTTACAGGTGAGATCGGCAAAGTCATCGGACCGGTGAAAACACAGTTCGGTTATCACCTGATCAAGGTTGAGAGCCGCACAGAAGAAAGCATTGCTTCCTTCGATGAAGCAAAAGAATCCATCCGCAGAAATCTTCTGAATAGGAAGCAGAATACTGTTTATAATGAGAAGGTAAAAGCACTGAGAGAAAAATACAATGTAAAATAAGAAAAAACCTGTGGCGCAGTTTGGATGAAAACCTTCTGCGCCACAGGTGTAAAAAGGATGAAGTGATGAAACAGGAATACTATTTTCAACAGATGAACCGGGAAGAAAAACAGGTCTACCGGGCCATGTATGACGGTTTTACAGCTCTGGCGCCGGAATTTCCGGTTCTCCGTCTGGAAGGAAAAGAACTTGCGGAGATTTTTTTCAGGCTCCGGCTGGATCACCCCTCGATCTTTTATGTGAGCAGCTTCACATACCGTTTTTTTGATCAGGCGGATTCTGTTCATCTGATTCCGGAATACCTTTTTGAAAAGAAAAAGATCAAGGAGCACCAGAAGGCCCTGGAAGGGCGGATCACCAGACTGCTTCGTCCGATGCAGGAGCTGACGCCGGAGGAACAGGAGAAAAGCATTCATGATTTTATTCTGGAAAATGTGACTTATGACAAATTACAGAAGCAGTATTCGCATGAGATCATCGGTCCGCTCCAGCATGGAATCGGTGTCTGTGAAGGGATCGCCAAGACTGTGAAGCTTTTCTGTGACCGTCTGGGGATCGACTGCCTGATTGCTGTCAGCGAGGCAGACCCGGAACATGGCGTCCGCTATCGGCATGCGTGGAATCTGGTGAAGATCGGCGGAGACTGGATGCATCTGGATGCCACCTTTGACAATTCCCTGAAACGGTACGGGACAAAGAGATATGATTATTATAACCTGGATGACCGCCAGCTTTTCCGGGATCATCAGCCTCTGATCGCACCGGTACCGGCCTGCACAAAAAAAGATGCTTTTTATTACCGGGTCAACCGCCTGTCTTTGACAAAGACGGAAGAGGTGGGAAAAAGACTGAAAGCCGTCCTCCGGAAGAAACAGCCCTGTTTTGTATTTCACTGGCGGGGCGGTGCATGGAACCGTTCCATCCTGGAGGAGATTTTAAGAGAAGCGGAAGCACAGGCGGCAACAAAAGACAAACATGTGTGGCTTTCCGTCAATTACCAGCAGTCGGTCGTTCAGATCAATTTCACAGATCAGCCGGCAAGGGAAGAGATTCTGACAGAAGAAGCAAATGAGGGAGAGGAAAAAGCCTGAAAGGGCTATCGTTTATCAGGAGGGCAGACTATGGCAAAAGAAGCAGCAACCATTGAACTGATCTGGGATCTTATGAGAGGAAGAACGGAGGGGATCAGCCGGGTGGATTATGTTCCCCAGAAACCGGTTTTTCCGGAGGCACTTCCCTATGAACAGCCCTTTCCAAGGACTTCACCGGAGTCTCAGGGGATCCACTCCCGGCAGATCGAGGAGCTTTTCCGGGCACTTAAAGCCTCCAAAGAGCTTCATATGCATAATGTGATGATATTGAAGGGAGGAAAAGTCATCGGAGAAACGGCTTTTTATCCTTACCGGCAGGAGCTCTGGCATGCAACCTATTCCATGTGTAAAAGTGTGACTTCCATGGCTGTCGGTCTTCTGATATCCGAAGGAAAGCTTACGCTGGATACGAAGGTTGTGGACATTTTCCGGAAAAATGTGAGCCTTTTTGGCTTTATCCGGCAGAAAGATCTGACGGTGCGCCACCTCCTGACCATGACCAGCGGTGTTTCTTTTAACGAGACCGGTGCGATCTCCGGCAACGACTGGGTGAAGAGTTATCTGGAGGCTTTCTGCCATCATGAACCGGGAACGTTTTTTGAATACAACAGCATGAATACATATATGCTTTCTGCGATCCTCACGGAAATCACAGGAGAAACCGTACTGGAATATTTAACCCCCAGACTTTTTGCTCCCATGGGGATCACAAAAGTCTTCTGGGAAACCTGTCCAAAGGGAAATAATAAGGGCGGCTGGGGTCTGTTTCTCTGTGTGGAGGATATGGCCAAGCTGGGGCAGCTGTATTTGGATGCCGGAAAATGGAAGGGGCAGCAGCTCATTCCGGAGGACTGGGTGAGAGAGTCTGTTTCCTCTAAAGTAGTTCCGCCGGAAAATACCGGTTTTCCGGGCTACGGCTATCAGATCTGGACCTGCAAAAGAGCCGGACAGTTTGCATTCAACGGGATGCTGGGGCAGAATGTTTTCGTTTATCCGGATGTGGATATGGTGGTAGTGACCACAGCGGGAAATGAGGTGCTTTTTAACAGCAATGTGCTTCAGGATGTGCTGGAAGAGCATCTGCCATCGGAGAGTGCTTATCTTCCGCCGCTTCCGGAAGATAAAAAGGCATATCAGAGCCTGCTTACCTGTCAGCAGGAGCTTTCCGGTCCTTCCCCGGAGGCATCCATACTCAGGCATGGAGGCTGGAGCCGCAGGATGAGCGAAAGCCGCAGAGACTGCCGCAGCAGGAAAGATCGCAGCTTTCTTTTAAAAACAGAGCGTCAGGGCATGGAAATGGCATATCAGGCTCCGGGAGGAGCGGGCAAGCGCGGTATGGAGCCGGCTGATATCCGGCGTTTTCAGCATTTTCTGGACGGAAAACGCTATGTAATGATGACTCCTCAGGTGGGCTTATTCACCCTGATGGGGCAGGTCTTTCATAACAATTACACCGATGGGATCCGGGAACTTGGTTTTCATCTGGAAAAAAGCCGTTTTTTCCTGGATATCCGGGAGGGAGAGAAGAGCTTTTCCATCCCGGCAGGGTTTGAAAAAGCAGAATATTCCGTGATCGATTTTCACGGAGAACCTTATCTGGATGCGGCAGAAGGCCGCTTTGCTTTCGATGAAGACGGAAGACTGGTACTGGAACTGAACATTTATTATCTGGAAGACGCCATAAGAAGAAGGATCAAAATTTTCTTTGAGGAAGAAGAGACGGAAGTACACTTCAGTGAAGTGCCCGGAAAGAAAATCCTTCTGGATGGCCTGGAATCGCTTACCGCTGCTTTGTCGGAGAACACAGTGGTACGGAAGATACGGGAAAAAGGAAATGTAGATCTGCTCAGACTGGCGATGGAAACGACACTGGAACCGGTGGTGCGTGGAAAAAGGATTGTATAGAGTAAACAAAGGGGGGACGGCTCGTGATTTCGAGCCGTCCCCCCTTTAAGTTCCAGGAACTTACATAACTTTAAAAATCTACCTCGGTACCATAGAAGGTGCAGGTCAGCAGTTTTTCCATATTGGCCGGATCAATGGCTCTCGGGTTGGATCCTGTGCAGGCATCACCAACGGCCAGTTCAGCGATCTTGGCAACCTTTTCTTTGAATTCTTCTTCATTGATTCCGAAATCTTTCAGAGTCTTCGGAATGTTCAGTTTTACATTGAAGGAATCAATCTTTTCGCAGAGGCTGTTGATCAGAGCCTGCTGGGAAGTTCCTTCCAGACCCATTCTGCGTGCGATTTCAGCATAACGGGAGGCAGCAACCGGATCTTTTGCGTTGTATTTGATAACATACGGCAGATAAATAGCGTTCGCACAGCCGTGAGGAATATGTCCGGTAGAGAATGCAGCTCCGGTTTTGTGAGCCATGGAATGAACGATACCCAGGAGAGCGTTGGAGAAGGACATACCAGCCAGGCACTGTGCATAGTGCATCTGCTCTCTGGCAACTTTGTTTCCGTTGTAAGAAGCCGGCAGATATTCAAGAACCATTTCAATGGCCTGCAGAGCCAGCGGATCGGTGAACGGGCAGTTCAGGGTGGAAACATAAGCCTCGATGGCATGAGTCAGAGCATCCATACCGGTATAGGCAACCTGTTTTACAGGAAGTCCCATAACCAGATCCGGATCAACGATGGCAACATCCGGAGTGATGTTGAAGTCAGCCAGCGGATATTTGATGCCGCTCTGATAATCAGTGATAACGGAGAAAGCAGTTACCTCGGTAGCAGTACCGGAAGTAGAGGGGATGGCAGCGAATCTTGCCTTCTGTCTCAGCTCCGGGAAACCGAAGGGAGTGATAAGATCTTCAAATTTCGTATCCGGATACTCATAGAAAGCCCACATAGCTTTGGCTGCATCGATGGGGGAACCGCCGCCCATTGCCACGATCCAGTCCGGCTGGAACTCCTGCATCACTTTTGCACCTCTCATGACAGTCTCAACAGAGGGATCCGGTTCTACACCTTCGATCAGCTGCACTTCCATGCCGCCTTCTTTCAGATAGTTCACAGCGCGGTCAAGAAAGCCCTGACGCTTCATAGAGCCGCCTCCTACAACCAGAACAGCCTTTTTACCTTTCAGATTTTTCAACTCTTCCAGACATCCTGTTCCATGGTAAATATCTCTCGGTAAAGTAAATCTTGCCATGTTTGTCATCTCCTTAAAAAAATAATTTTAGTAAGCTTGATTAGTTGTTTGCATAGCTGTGCAGGTAAAAAACAAACCTGTAAGCTGTTTTTTCGAGAATCTGTTCTCTCGACGATTCTATTATAACTCTGTTAAATAATTAACGCAAGCGTTTTTTGTTTTTTTTTTAACAAAAAAATCACTACGAAAATTATTAACCTTTTTCGAGAAAGTATGCTAGAATAAAGGTACAATATTTTGTAACTGTTCAGAGCCAAGCAGATTTTCATGCAAAAGTGTGAATCATGCTTGTATGAATGAACACTTTTACATGGAAATCTATTTGGCGGATACGCCACACCGACGAAATGCGCAGCATTTTGGAGGTGGTTCTGAACAGTTACAATATTTTTACAAAGGAGATTCTGAAAATGGAAACAACAATTTCTATGGAAAGTCTGGAAACGTTCGAAAAAAACTTTGACGCCAATCGTGCCAATTCTCTGGCAATGAATGCAGTGACTGTAAATGGTGTGAACGCTTCCGCAAAAAATTATGAGACCGAGAGAAAGACGACTTTTGATTTTTCCATCAGCCTGGAGCAGGGAAAGATCACTAACCAGAAGAAGAGCGGCCGCTGCTGGATGTTTGCAGCTCTGAACTGCCTGCGTTTCCAGGTGATCCGGAAACGGAATCTGGAGAACTTCGAGCTCTCCCAGAACTATACGCTGTTCTATGACAAGCTGGAAAAATCCAATTACTTCCTGGAATGCATCCTGAAAACACTGGACGAGCCGACAGAAGGAAGACTGATCGCCCATCTTCTTTCCATGCCGTTAAATGACGGCGGACAGTGGGACATGCTGACTGCGATCGTGAGCAAATATGGCCTGGTTCCGAAGGGAGCAATGCCGGAGACCTTTTCCTCCTCTGCAACCAACGAGATGGTTTCCTATATGACGGAGAAGCTCCGTGAGTACGCCTGCATCTTAAGAAAAGCGCACAAAGATGGCAAAACCGATGCCGAGCTTCGTGCCATGAAGGATGAGATGATGCAGACCGTTTACAACATGCTCTGCATCTGCCTTGGAAAACCGCCAAAGACTTTTGATTTCGAGTACCGTGATAAAGATAAAAACTTCCACCGAGATCTGAACCTGACTCCGCAGGCTTTTTATGAGAAGTACATCGGCCTGGATCTGGATGAGTACATCAGCATCATCAACGCGCCCACCGAAGACAAGCCCTACTATCGCAGCTACAGCGTCGAGTATCTGGGCAATGTTCTGGAAGGCCGCCAGGTAAAATATGTAAACCTGCCGATCGAGGAGCTGAAAAAAGCTGCCATTGCCCAGCTGCAGGACGGCGAGCCGGTATGGTTCGGAAGTGATGTAGGACAGCGTTCCTGCCGTGAGGGCATTATGGATCTGGATCTTTACGGTGTGGACGACCTCTTTGGAACCACCTTCGGCATGAACAAGGCGGAGAGACTGGAGTACGGCCAGAGTCTGATGACTCATGCCATGGTATTCCAGGGGGTCAACCTCGACGAGGATGGCAGGCCCAACCGCTGGAGAGTAGAAAACAGCTGGGGCGAGGATGCCGGTAAAGAAGGTTATTATGTAATGTCTGACCGCTGGTTTGACGAGTATACCTACCAGATTGTGGTCAATAAGAAATATCTTCCGAAAGAGGCGCTGGAGGCTTACGAAAGCGAGCCGATCATGCTGAAACCCTGGGATCCGATGGGATCTCTGGCATAAAAGAGATAAAAAAGGAGCGGCAATGCCCTGAAAAAGGCAGAGCTGCTCATTTTTTACTTTGAGGCATCCGACAGTATGGAAGGAACAGAAAGGAGAAGATTTGCAGATGACGAGAGAAGAAGCAAGAAAACGGGCAGAAGCCCTGGTGGAAAAAATGACGCTGGAAGAGAAATGCAGCCAGTTAAGATATGATGCGCCTGCTGTCAAAAGACTTGGAATACCGGCGTATAACTGGTGGAATGAAGGTCTTCACGGGGTCGCAAGAAGCGGACAGGCGACTGTTTTTCCACAGGCGATCGCTCTGGCAGCCAGTTTCGATACAGAGCTTCTTCATGATGTGGCAGAGGTGATCGCAACAGAGGGAAGAGCGAAATACAATGAAAATGTGAAACAGAACGACAGGGATATTTATAAGGGACTGACTTTCTGGTCTCCGAACGTGAATATTTTCCGTGATCCCAGATGGGGACGGGGGCATGAGACCTACGGAGAGGATCCTTATCTTACCGGAAAACTGGGAACGGCTTTTGTAAAAGGTCTTCAGGGAGAAGGAGAATACCGGAAAGCGGCTGCCTGTGCGAAGCATTTTGCCGTTCATTCCGGTCCGGAGGCTCTGCGTCATGAGTTTGATGCAAAGCCAACGGAAAAAGATCTCCACGAAACGTATCTTCCGGCTTTTGAAATGCTGGTAAAGGATGCAGATGTGGAAGCCGTCATGGGTGCTTATAACCGGACAGACGGAGAACCCTGCTGCGGCAGTGAAAAGCTTCAGCATATCCTTCGCGGTGAATGGGGCTTTCAGGGACATTTTGTTTCCGACTGCTGGGCTATCCGGGATTTTCATACCAACCATATGGTGACCTCCACAGCAGAAGAATCGGCTGCTCTGGCGATCAACAACGGCTGTGACCTGAATTGCGGCGTTACCTACCTCTATGTCCAGAAGGCCTGTGAGGACGGGCTGGTTTCTGAAGAAACCATCACGGAAGCTGCGGTACGCCTTTTCACAACGCGTTATCTTCTGGGACTTTTTGATGAGACAGAATATGATCAGATTTCTTATCTGGAAGTGGAGTCCGAAGAGCATCTGGCACTGGCGGAAAAAGCAGCGGAGGAGAGCTTTGTCCTCCTGAAAAACAATGGAGTGCTTCCACTGAAAAAAGAGAAAATCCATACGCTTGGCATTATTGGCCCCAATGCGGACAGCCGGGCTGCCCTGATTGGCAATTATCACGGAACGGCGTCCAGATATGTGACCATTCAGGAGGGGCTGCAGGATTATCTGGGTGATTCTGTGCGGATCCTTACTTCTGTGGGCTGTGACATCAGCAAAGACAGAGTAGAAGCGCTGGCTTACGCCAAAGACCGGATCTCCGAGGCAAGAACCGTAGCAGAATACAGCGATGCAGTGATCCTTTGCGTGGGGCTGGATGAGACGCTGGAGGGAGAAGAAGGGGATACCGGAAACAGTTATTTTTCCGGAGATAAAAAAGATCTTCTTCTGCCGGAATCCCAGAGAGAGCTGATGGCAGCGTTGGCGGACTGTGGAAAACCGGTGATCCTTTGTCTGATGGCAGGAAGCGATCTTGATCTTTCTTATGCGAGGGAGCATTTTGATGCCATCCTGGTGCTCTGGTATCCGGGGGCAGAGGGAGGAAAAGCGGCGGCAAAAGTTCTCTTTGGAGAAACAGCGCCTACCGGAAAACTGCCTGTCACTTTCTATGAGTCTCTGGAGGAACTTCCGGACTTTGAAGACTATACCATGGAAGGCAGAACGTATCGTTATCTGAAGGGCAAAGCCCAGTATCCCTTCGGTTATGGACTGACCTATGGAAAACTGGAGCTTACCAATGCTGAAATCCAGAAAAAAGGAAGCGGTGCGGAAGTGGTCGTGACCGTTCACAATCGCGAAGAGAGAGAAGTGACAGAAACACTTCAGATCTATGTCAGGAGCGTGGAGTCTCCCTGTGCACCTCTCCATCCGTCTCTTTCCGCGTTCGTCCGCATTACCGTCCGGCCAGGCAAGACCATGGAAAAGACACTGCTTCTCGATGAACGGGCCTTTACTGTGGTGGATGAAAAAGGACAACGTCAGGCTGCCTCCGGAGCGTTCGAAGTCTATGCAGGCTTCTCACAGCCGGATGAACGAAGCGTGGAGCTGATGGGATGCAGGCCGGTACGGATGGAGATTCGTCATGATAGCTGTTCACAGATTTCATAGAGCCAGTCAGCCATTTTGCTGATGGTTTGGAAAGCCTCCGGATGGGAAAAGAAGGAAGTAGCTTCGCTCTGAAGGCGTTCATTGAATGACGGATAAAACAGATTGTATATTGAATTTTGCAAATATATATGCTATAACGCCAATAGGCAAGAGAAGCGAGTAATTCAGGTGATTCGACCATAAGCCGACAAAAACCCCAGAGAGACTGACTCTGGGGTTTTTATGCCCATTTTATGTATGGAATGGTTAAGTCCACTATATTAGCATGATTGATTTGAAAATGCTATTAATAAATTTGCATAAATCATTTTTAATTGTTTGCAAGTCTGACCATTGTCGTTGTCTTTATGCTTCCTTTCTTTCCCCCAGCCAGTCCGTCTTAAAGAGATAAAACAGAAAGACGATCGTGCTTAAACTCCAGGTCAGGGGATAGGCCCAGAAGATGACCTGAATGGAGGGGATGAAATGGAGGGTGATCGTGATGTAGGTCACGCGGATCATACACCAGCAGACCATCATGACGATCATGGGAACAACGGATTTTCCGGCACCGCGGAGAATTCCGGCGGCACAGTGGGAAAAGGCCAGGAGGAAATAAAACAGAGTATCAATCCGGGCCTGGCTGGTTCCACACTGGATGACTTCCGGTGTGCGGTTAAAGGCGGAGATCAGATGGGGAATGAAAAGAAACATAAGGATCCCCACAAGTTCTGCCAGTGTGATGGAACAGAGTACGCCGAAGCGGGCACCTTTTTTGACACGGTCATATTTTTTTGCCCCGATGTTCTGACTGGTGAAGGTAGTAATGGAAAGGGCAAAACAGGTAACCGGGAGAAAAGCAAAGCCCTCGACCTTGGCATAAGAGCCACAGCCGGCCATAGCCATTTTTCCGAAAGAGTTGATGTTGGACTGTACCACCACGTTAGCCAGGGCAATGATGGAATTCTGGACGCCGGCAGGAAGACCGTTGGAAATGATCTGCCGCAGCATGAAGAAATCCAGACGGATCTTTTTGATGGAAACCCGGTACTCTTCCGGGCTTCTCAAAAGCTGGCGAAGACAGAGAATGGCACTCAAAGCCTGTGAAATCGTGGTAGCCAGGGCTGCAGACCCTACGCCGAAGTGGAAGCCGGCTACAAAGATCAGATCCAGGATCACGTTTGTGATAGAGGAAATGATCAGATAGTAGAGCGGATGTCTGGAATCTCCCACTGCCTGAAGGATTCCAACAAAAATATTGTACATGACAAAAAAGATGGAACCGGCAAAATACACCTGGAAATAAACCGTTGAATTCGGAAGTACTTCCTCCGGTGTGCCCATCAGGATCAGGATCTTCGGAGCCAGGATCACGCCGATCAGTGAGAGCGCGATACCGCAGATCAGACCAAAGGCAATGGTGGTGTGGATGGAACGCTGAAGCTGCTCTTTTTCCTGCGCACCAAAGTAGCGGGCAATGACGACACCGGCTCCTACGGCGATGCCGTTGAAAAAGCCGACCAGAAGGAAGATCAGGTTTCCGGAAGAACTGACTGCGGCGAGAGCGTTGCTTCCGAGAAAGTTCCCTACAATGAGAGAGTCCGCCATGTTGTAAAGCTGCTGAAAGAGGTTCCCGAGAAAGAGAGGAATGGCAAAAGCGACGATCCGTTTCCAGATTGTTCCCTCTGTCATCGGTATGGTTTTGTTGTGTGCTGCCATCAGAAAAAACTCCTATCTTAGTAAATTAACTTCATTGTATCGAATAAAACTGCAAACGTCAATGTTCAACCGGGGCGGACATGAGAAAAATATTTGTCTTTCTGAGAAAAGCAGCAGACCTTAAGAGAAAAGACAGGATTTTTCATAAAAAAGATAGGCATTTTTCGAAAAATCTGCTAAAATAGGAAGTAGTCTCCCGAAAGGGAAGCGAAGTTTAGGATATAACAAGTGAGGAGGTTTTATGATGAAGAAAAAATTTACCAGTGTGGCTGCTCTTGGACTTTGCCTGGCACTTGGATTTTCCATGGGTGTCAGTGCAGACAGCAGAAAAGTAGTAACTCTTGGCGCTGATCTCAGTGAACAGCAGAAACAGATCGTTATGAATTATTTTGGCGTGACCGCCGATCAGGTGGATATCCTGACGATCACCAACCAGGACGAGAGAGATCATCTGGGATCCTATGTTCCTCTGGAGCAGATCGGAACCCACACATACAGCTGTGCCCTGGTATCCCCGACAGCTTCCGGCGGAATCCAGGTAAAGACAGCTAATCTGGACTGGGTGACCTGCAACATGATTGCTACCACCCTTTCCACTTCTGGTGTTGTGAACTGTGATGTAATTGCTGCATCTCCCATTCAGGTATCCGGAACAGGTGCTCTGACCGGAATCATTATGGCTTATGAGCAGGCCAGCGGAGAGACTCTGAGTCCTCAGAAAAAAGAACTTGCCACAGAGGAGCTTGTCATTACCGGACAGCTTGCCAATAATGTAGGTCAGAAGGAAGCAACTGCCATTGTCAATGAAGCAAAGACGGAGATCATTTCCCAGGATATCACGGATGTTACCGTGATCCAGAATATTGTCAATGAGGCAGCCAATGACAACAATACACAGCTGACACAGGATCAGGTCGATATGGTTACGGAGCTTCTGGATAAGATCTCCCAGGAGGATTATAACTACGATGATATGAAGGATACGCTGGAGCGTGTGGATGAGAACGTAGGAGTGACCAGTCAGACGGATGAACTGAGCGGAGACGAGTCGAATGACGAAGAGAGTGCCGCCCAGCAGGCTGCACAGGATGCACAGGCAGAAGCTGAGACCGAAACAGAAGAGACAGAAGCCAGCATCCTGGATAATACCAACGATGATGCGTTTGGCGGGGATGTCATCACCGGATCTACCCTGGAGCCGGAAACCGATGCACCGCTTCCTGAGACGGAATCACCGATTCTTGAGACGGAGATGCCTGCAGAAACTTATACCGAGGGCAGTGATGGAATCGATGCCCAGATGCCTGCAGAGACTGAGATGCCGGTTGAAACAGATGGCTACAGTGATGTACCGTCTGAAACACCGGAATTCGAGACAGAGGCTCCGCTTGAAACAGAAGCTCCTGTTCTTGAGACGGAAGCACCTGTAGAAACAGAAGCTCCGGTAGAAACGGAAGTTTCCACAGAGCCGCAGTATACGATAGATGACCTTAGCGATGAGAAGAAAGTGACTTACACCGAGATCAACTGGTATCTGGACAGAGTCCTGGATCTGACTACCGAGGCATCCAGAGTGGAAGCAGAAAACGGTGAACATAAGGAAGAGTACAAGGAGATCAGTGAGATGGATGTGACTGCTTTGGCTGCAGATGAGGAGACTTCCAAAGCACTGAAAGAGGAATTCGATAAATTCCTTCTGAAATTCCTGGTTGAAGGACTGAGTGAAGAAGAGAAGATGCTGGATGAGCTGGATACTGCCGAGTATGGCGCACCGGAAGTCAAGGTTCTTTCTCAGGAAATCAAAGATCTGATCGTTACCGATGCAGCCCAGAAGCTGGTTTCTGTAGATCCGACTGTCCGTCAGACCGTAAGCGATGAAGCAGAAGCATTCTTCAAGAAGATTTATGGCGTAGATGATGCCGGGGACGAGGGAACTTATTCCGAAGAGGAACCGGGTGAGACGGAAGCCTATAGCGAGGATTCCTACGAAGATGAATACAGTGACGAGAGCTACAGCGAAGAAGGCTCTGACGAAATCTATGATGAGAACATGATCCCGGAAGCAACCGATGACGGAACCATGGAGTAAAGCGATCAAAGAGAAAGGAAAAATATCCTGGAGGTTTCCTCCGGGATATTTTTTAACAAATGTAGCAAGAATTCGCCCACCTCTTCAGGTGGTGAGATGAATTGCACATCTGCTCACTTATCTTATCGACTGATTCTATTATACCACGGATTTTGTTACCAAATAAGTGTTCTTTTTTGCAATGCATCTCCCATCCCAGACGATACTCAGCAACGGAGGCATCACCTGGCTGGATAAGAAATATACTTATGGAAAAATGAATTTCTGGGGCTACACATTTTATGGTGTGACCTCCGGAAAAAATTATCTCTATAGGATTCCTGCTCTTGTAAAGAAATAAAAAAATATCGTAAAACAATAAAAATAGATTGCAATACAGAAATAAATATGATAAGATCCTCCTTAGAAAGATATATTTTTGAAAGGAGGATCTTTTTTATGGATCAGAAAACATTGGCGTGGTGGCTGAAAGCAGTCATCCTGGGAATCGGAATCTGCGGGCTGGTTGTTTTTCTTTGGCTGGTTCCTTTTGCAGGAAAAGGCATTCTGGAGGGATATCCCGAGTTTGAAGGCTGGTATCTGCCCTGGTTCATTTTCCTGGAGATCAGCGGCTTGCCTTGCTTTGGCGTGCTCTGTTTTGGTTGGAAGATTGCAGTAAATATTGGCGGTGACAGGTCTTTTTCCATGGAAAATGCGGGCTTTCTGAAAAAGATCGCTTACTGTGCCGGAGGGGATACCGTCTATTTTTTCATAGGAAATATCATACTGTGGCTTTGTGGAATGAATCATCCAGGAGTGCTCCTGGCATCCCTGCTTGTTGACTTTATCGGTATCGCTGTTTCTGTGGCGGCGGCCGGTCTTTCCCATCTGGTGGAAAAAGCGGCGAAGCTTCAGGAAGAGAGTGAATTTACCATCTGAGAAAGGAGCAGCTATGGAAGATGAGATTATTTTTAACATTGATGTGATGCTGGCGAAGCGGAAAATGAGCGTGACTGAGCTTTCTCAGAAAGTGGGGATCACTATGGCAAACATTTCCATCCTGAAAAACGGAAAGGCCAAGGCATTGAAAATCTCCACTCTGGCAAAGCTCTGCCGGGCGCTGGACTGTCAGCCTGGGGATCTTCTGGAATATCGGCAGGGAGAGGGGGATGCGGATGAAAAATAAGAAGCTTTGGGCCTGGCTGGCCATGTTTGGGTGCAGTCTTATAAGCATTGCTATTTATCTGTTTATGACGGTAGAAATCGTAACGAGAGAAGGCTGCGGCGGGGAACTGGACCCGGGTGCAGATTCTTTAGGGATACTGGTAGGAGCCAATCTCCTGGTGGCTTTCTTTCTCCTGGTGTTTACGGCGTTTTTTCACGGGCTGATCGGTTTTCTGGGAAAGCATAAGATCGAGGAGATCAATTTCCACGTGCTGAGAGCTGTCCGGGAAAACAGAAAAAACCGCTGGGTGGCTGTCTGGACGATCTTTCCGGCTTTTCCCACCGCCTTGTTTTTGTGGGAGGGAATCACGGAAAAATTCTTTTTGGAGATTCTTCTGGGGCTCGTGGCCTTAGTCTATACCTACTTCTATATGGTATGGTTTGTAAGTTTTGAAAAAAGAGAGAAAAAGTAGAAAAATATCCTGTTTTGCTGAAATCTGTGTTAGAATAAATTTGGAAAAGAAGAATCCGGAGAAAACAGACAGATTCAGCAGAGCAGGATTTTTTTGACCGAAAATTCTGTTGTCCGGAAGATCGGAGGCGCCTATGGAAAAATGGGATTTGTATACGAGAAACCGGGAATGTACCGGACGGGAGCAGATTCGGGGAGAGACCATACCGGAAGGACTTTATCATCTGGTTGTTCATGTCTGGCTGAAGAACCACCAGGGACAGTACCTGATATCAAAACGGTCAGCGGACAGACCGACGCATCCGCTGATGTGGGAGTGCCCGGGAGGGTCTGTGCTTCTGGGAGAGACAAGTCTTCACGGAGCAGTCAGGGAAGTAGAAGAAGAAGTAGGGGTAAGACTGGTACCTGAGAATGGCAGGCAGGTTTTCTTTATGGTGAGAGATTCGGCTATGCCTCATCTGCTGGATGTCTGGCTTTTTGAAGAAAAAGAAGAGGAATGTTTTGTGCCGGATCTTGGCGCGGCAGAGACAAAAGAGGTGAGTGAAGTCCACTGGATGCGGCCGGATGAGATACGGAAGCTTTATGAGAGCGGACTTACCGTGCCGAGCATCGGCTATTTCTTTTCAAAGATCGAAAAACAGGAGGAATGGAAACAATGAGATATCCCCAAAATCTGAAAAAGGGCGGAACGATCGGTTTTGTGGCGCCTTCCTTTGGCTGTGCCACGGAGCCTTATAAATCTGCGTTTCTCAACGCACAGAAGAAATTTCAGGAGATGGGATACCAGTGCCAGCTGGGTCCGAACTGCTATGCATCTGAGGGAATCGGTATCAGCAATACACCGGAAAAATGTGGAAAAGAACTGACAGAAAGCTATCGAAGCGGGGAAAATGACTGCCTGATCTCCTGTGGTGGTGGAGAACTGATGTGTGAGATCCTGGAACATGTGGATTTTGATGCCATCCGGGAAGCACCGCCCAAATGGTATCTGGGCTATTCGGACAATACCAACTTTACCTATCTTCTGACAACGCTCTGTGATACCGCTTCTGTCTATGGTCCCTGTGCCGCTGATTTTGGTATGGAACCCTGGCATCCATCTCTGAATGATACTTTTGGTATCCTGACAGGAGAGGTTCGGACGGTACAGAATTATGACGGCTGGGAAAAGGCAGATGGTTCATTGAAAACAGAAGAAACTCCGTTGGAACCCTATCACATCACTGAACCGATGATCCTGAAAAAATATCCGGATCAGGATACGGTTTTTGAAGGAAGGCTTCTGGGAGGCTGTCTGGATTGCCTGGTGAATTTAAAGGGAACAGAATTTGATAAAACAACAGAATTTATAGAAAAATACAAAGAAGACGGGATCCTTTGGTTCCTGGAAGCCTGTGAGCTGAATGTATTCAGTATCCGCCGTGCGATCTGGCAGCTGGATCATGCAGGCTGGTTCCAGTATACGAAGGGATTTCTGATCGGAAGACCGATGATGTTTGATCAGCCTGCGATGGGACTGGACCAGTATCATGCAGTAACGGATCTGCTGGCAAAATATCAGGTGCCAGTCATCATGGATGTGGATCTCGGGCATCTCCACCCGGCAATGCCTCTGATCACAGGAAGCTATGCAAATGTCCGGGTGGAGGGGAATTCCATTGAGATCCATATGGAATGCAGATAACGTTTATTTTTTCTTGTTACAGAAACCGCAGGAAATGGCATCCTTCGGACAGGCCTGACGGCATCTGCCGCAACGGATACATTCGCTGCTGTTCGGGGTTTCTACCGGGTTGACACCCATCTGACAGGCACTGGCGCATTTTCCGCAGTGTACACATTTTTCCGTGTCGATGCGGTAACGGAAAACAGAAACCTTATTGAAAACGGAATAAAAAGCGCCCAGCGGACAGAGATACTTGCAAAACGGCCGGTAGATCAGGATGGAAAGCAGGACCGTCACAAGGAGAATGGTGTTTTTCCAGAGATAGAGCCAGCCGATGGCGCTTCGCATTCCTTTGTTCAGGAGCACCAAGGGAAGGCCGCCCTCCAGAGTTCCGGCAGGACAGATGAGCTTACAGAAATAAGGAGCGCCCTGTCCCATAACATCTGTGAGAAACAGTGGAAGCAGGATCACAAAGACCAGGAAGATCACGTATTTCAGCTTTCTCAAAAGCTTGTCTCCACGGAAGGTGCGTATTTTTTTGAAAAACGGGATTTTATGTAAAAGATCCTGGATCAGACCGAAGGGGCAGAGAAAGCCGCATACCAGACGTCCAAGAAGGGCACCGACAAAGATCAGGAAACCGATGACGTAATAGGCAAATTTAAAGTTCCAACTGCCGATGACTGCCTGCAGGGAGCCAATGGGACAGGCTCCTGTGGCGCCGGGGCAGGAGTAGCAGTTCAGACCGGGTACACAGACGTTTTTCAGCTTTCCGGTATATATTTTTCCGGTGATAAAGCCGGAAACATGGGAGTTTGTGAGGGCGGCCCAGCCAGCCTGTATCAAATGTCTGGGCCAGTCTTTGATCTGTTTTTTCTTATCCAATTCCGACACACTCCATACAGATATTTATGGCTTTGGTAAGAACAACGCTCATCTCTCCCCGGAAAATCCCGTAAGCCATCATAAGGATCCCGGCAGCGGCCAGGGCAAGCCCCGGCCATCTGGTATCAAGTATTTTTTTCATGGAAGATCATTCTCCTTTGAGAGCAGCAAGCTGGTTTTCAACCGCTTCTTTCCAGCCATCAAAATCATTGCTTCCCATGATGGGATCGCCGACGATGTTTCCTTCTTTGTCAACGAAGAAAGATTCCGGGAAGGACTGAAGTCCCTGAATCCGTCCGTTCAGGAAACCGGAATCGGGGATCAGGAGCGGGTAGGTAACACCGGTTTTTTCTTTTAAAACCTGTGCTTTTTTAACGGTTTCGTCATTGACGCTTCCATCATCACCAACCGTATCCAGTACCATGCCGACAACACCGACACCCTGTTCTTTCATTTCTTCATAGAGCTTTTCCAGCTCCGGCATCTCATTGACACAGGGAGAACACCAGGTTGTAAAGGCATTGACCAGAGTGAGGTCATAATCGCTGAATACTTTTTCTGTATAGGCATTTCCATCAATATCGGTAGTTTCAAAGGTTCCTACTGTGTCAGCCTCGGAGGTGGCGGCAGAAGGCTGTTCAAAGGAAGACTGTCCGTTGAAGGGAGTCATTTCGGTCAGTGTGGTCTCGATTTTCTCGATCTCATCGGTGAGTTCTTTTTCTGCATCGGTATTGATGCTCAGATAATATTTGAAGTTGCCGTCCGCACTGCTTCCGAGCTCTTTGTGCTCCTTACAGCCGGTCAGTGCGTCGAGATCGTCCAGAACGTCGGTGCTGTAAACGCCAAGGGTTCCGATGCGTTCGATGCTGTCAAGCCATTCATCATAGCCGGTTCCGAGAAGGTTGACATCTTCAGATTTCTGCTCCTCGGTCAGCTTGTTCCAGCTGAGGTAGGCATATTTGATCCCGTCAAAAGCCTCGGTCCAGTCTTCAGCGGAGAGCATAAGTACATCAGAAGAATCGATCTGCTTTTTTAATTCGTCCGGAAGGACAGCGGTCAGTCCCATAAAGGGGAAAGAATAGGAATCTTCAGAAGCCATTCCCATCTCAGAGGCTTTGGCTGTCTTTTTGATGGGAGTTCCGTCATCAGAGACGCTCATCTCTCCATCTGCACCGTCACCGTCTACGACAAAGGCTTCGCCGGCAGGAACAGCAAGGGCTTCGCCGGTAGTGGATTCTGTTTCCGCACTTTCTGCCAGAACGGCGGTTGGATTTATAGAAACGACGCTGAAGATACCAGCGGCCAGAAGGGCCATCAGTTTTTTTCTGTTCATAGTGTTTGATCTCCTTTTATAAAAGATTATATTTTAGTAAAATGAGGAGAAAAGCAGGGGCAACTTTCTCCATGACGTGTGTATTGTAACACACAGAATGTAAGTTGTATACATATAAGGGAAGAATTCACAGAAAAATCACAAGATGATGCAAGGGGGAAATGAAAATGGAAACATGGATGATCACAGGGACCACAGGTTTTCTGGGACCGAGAGTAGAGGTCGCTCTCAGAGAAAAGGAAGAGGTGAAGGTGCTTCCCATGACCAGGCGGGAACTGGATTTTACAGATGAAGAACAGGTAAAAAGAGTATTGGGAAGCTTTCGGCCGGATGTCCTGGTCCATGCAGCAGCCATTTCGGACACCGGAGCCTGCGAACGTGATCCGGAAGGAAGCTGGAAGGTGAATGTCACCGGTGTGGAGTATCTGGCAAAAGTATGCCGCGAAAACGGAACGAAGCTCATTTTTGCCAGTTCTGATCAGGTGTATACCGGATCAAAGATCCGGACACCGCACAAAGAAACAGAAATTTTGAAACCGGCAAATGTATATGGAAGAGAAAAACTGGAAGCGGAGAAAGTCATCGCTGCACTATGTCCGGATGGCATTTCTCTCCGCCTTACCTGGATGTATGATCTTCCAGGAAAACTTCCGGTAAAACCGAATTTTATCACGAATATCAGGAATGCTATGGATAAGGGAGAGCTTCTCTTATTTTCAGAAAATGATTTCCGGGGACTGACGGATGGAAGGACCGTGGCGGAGCGGATCACCAGGCTTGGAAAAATCCCGGGCGGGGTCTATAATTTCGGCAGTCCCAACCGGGTAGATTTTTATGAAACAGCGAGGAAGACAGTCGAAGCCCTGGGTGGAGATCCGGAAAAAATCGTTGGAAAGCAGGAAAACGGTGCGTTCCGGAATCTGGCTTTTTCTACAGAAAAGCTGGAAGCAGCCGGGATTTCCTTTCCGGATACCCTGGAAGGGATCTGCAATTGTCTTCGCTGAAAATTTTGAAATTTTTTGCCGGAAGCTGTCTCTTTTTCTACAGGAAGTGTGTTATAATCTTTTGTAACAGTTCAGAACATCAGCGAAATGAAAAATCAGACTATGCAAACTTGTTTGCAATAGGATGAATTTTCATTTCGGAATGGGCGGAACGCCCATTAGCCTCAGACAAAAGCTGCGAATGCAGCGAGAGCGCATGCAATGCGCGAGTCTGTGGCCTGTTGTTTTGAACGTCCTGAATAGTTACCTTTTTAGATAATCTGAGAAATGAGATGACAGCAATGAGAAAAAAATGGAAATACAGGATCTGGATGCCGGTAGTTGCACTTGGACTTATGAATATCCTGGCTATGAAACCGGCCAGAAAAGGAAGAGTTTCCATGGAAGTGATCCAGCAATATGATTATGCTCACCGGGGACTCTATGATATGAGGGAAGGAATTGCAGAAAATACGATGCCGGCTTTTCAGCGGGCAATCGACAAAAATTCCGGTATTGAGCTGGACATTCATTTGACCAGCGATGGAGAACTGGTGGTTTTTCATGATGACAATCTGGTGCGTGCCTGCGACAGCAGCCTGAAAGTGGATAGCAGCACTTTAAAGGAGCTGCAGAGCTATAAGCTGTTTGGAACGGATGAGACGATGCCGCTTTTTAAGGATGTTCTGTCGCTGGTAGACAGCAAGGTTCCGCTTCTGATTGAACTGAAGACGGACAACAATGTGATGAGTAAACGCTATATGAAGCTTTGTCAGAAGTTGAAAGAGTGCTTAAGCGGCTACGAAGGAACCTATGCGATCCAGTCCTTTGATCCGAGAGTGTTATGGTGGTTTCGGAAAAACTGTCCGGAGGTTCCAAGAGGACAGCTCATGGAGCATTTCCGGAGACATGGAACCAATGTGGTGCCAATCTATGATTTTTTTGCCAGCCACCTGCTGTTTGATTTTATCACGCAGCCCGATTTTATTTCTTATCAGTATATGGACAGAGACCGTCTGGCTTTCCGCATCATCAAGGGACTCTATGGCGTACAGGAATTTTCCTGGACAGTCCGTGATGAAGAACTGGCAGATTTCCTGAAAAAAGAGGGAAGCCTGGTGATCTTCGAGGGCTATAATAATAAGCTGGATGAAGAATAGAAGAAAAAGTCCTGACAAAAACTGAAAATGACCATAAAAAAAGAACCCCGTACAGACGGAAGGGTTCTTTTTTTATGGTCTTATTTCTGAAGTTTGCCTTTGAAGATCAGATGTTTCATGTTCAGATCCTGGTCCAGAAGAACGATATTAGCTTTTTTGCCAGGGGTGATGCTGCCGTAGGTATCATAGATGCCGATGGCTTTTGCCGGATTGACAGCGGCGCATTTGACTGCACTTCCCAGAGGAATTCCCATTTTTTTCACAGCGGTGCGCATGCAGTCCATCAGGTTTGTCGCACTGCCTGCAATGGTGCCGTCAGCCAGGGTAGCCAGATTTCCAACTACCTTTACCGGCTGGCCGCCAAGGGAATAATCACCGTCGGAAAGACCGGTAGCCATCATACTGTCACTGATCAGACAGATCCTGTCGTCACCAAACATCTTGAAGGTGGTGCGCACAGTGGCTGGATGCAGGTGAACACCGTCGCAGATCAGTTCTACCCGTACATGGTCGCTGTCGCAGGCGGCACCGATAACGCCGGGAGCCCGGTGTGAGAAGGGCGGCATGGCATTGTAAAGATGAGTGGCATGACGGGCACCGCGGTCATACGCCTCTTTTGCAATGTCATAGTCAGCGGTGGTGTGGGCAATGGAGATACCTACTTCATCTTTGAGTTCATCGATGAATTCCATGGAACCTTCTGTTTCCGGAGCAATATCACAAAGCTTGATGAGACCGCCGGAAATCTCCTGAAGACGGCGGAACATAGCAACATCCGGATTATGGATGTAGATACCGTTCTGAGCACCTTTTTTTGCCGGAGAGATAAAAGGACCTTCCATGTTGATGCCAACCAGCTCGGCACCGGTTTTGTTTTCATAGGAAGCAGCAGCTTTCATGATACCGGCGAGGATCTCTTCGCTGAATGTCATGGTAGCCGGACAGATGGTGGTGACGCCAACAGAAAGCTCATAATCAGCCAGAGTCTGGATTGCCTCCGTGGTGCCGTCGCAGAAATCGTGACGCATACAGCCATGGAAATGGATATCGGTAAGTCCCGGAATGGCAATGAGACCGGTGGCATCGATCACATCGCCGCTGCCGCTTTCTGCAATCTTATCGCCTTCTACATAAATATCCTGTGTTTTGAAAGTACCGTCTTCCTGAAAAACGGAAGCATTCTTGATGATCATAAATATCAGGACTCCTTTTCAGTCAAAGTCATTAGTCAATTTTGCTTTTCACAAGAGAGAGAGCAGCTTCATCAGCTACGATCGTTACATCTGGATGGAACTGAAGGATGGAAGCGGGAACTTCGGGAGTTACCGGTCCTTCAATCGTTTTTGCAAGAGCCTCTGCTTTGTCAGCACCGCTGGCTACCAGAAGCACTTTCTTTGCCTGCATGATGGTCTGGATTCCCATAGTATAAGCCTGACGGGGAACATCCTCTTCTTTTTCAAAGAAGCGTTTGTTTGCATCGATGGTGCTGGGGGTCAGATCTACACAGTGCGTTTCCTTCGGGAAGTGATCGCAGGGCTCATTGAAACCGATGTGACCATTGCGTCCAAGACCAAGCAGCTGGATGTCAACGCCGCCAGCAGCGTGGATGATCTCATTGTAAGCTTCGCAGGCCTTGTCAGAATCCGGCTCCAGTCCGTTGGGAACGTTGGTGTTTGCTTTGTCGATGTTGACATGGTCAAAGAGGTTATGGTTCATGAAGTAACGATAGCTCTGGTCATTGTCACCGGAGAGACCTTTGTACTCGTCCAGATTGATGCTGTGGACTTTGGAAAAATCAAGATTTCCGCTCTCGTAGGATGCGATCAGGTTTTTGTAAAGACCGATCGGGGTAGAACCGGTTGCCAGACCCAGTGTGCAGGTCGGATTCAGAGTGATGACAGAAGCCATGATATCGGCTGCCTTTCTGCTCATATCGTTGTAATCTTTGGTTTTGATAATTCTCATAATTCTTCTCCTTTTGTAAACTCTCGTTTTTGCTGTCTTTATTGTATATCAATAATGTAAAAAATGCAAACAAACTTGTGGACACTTTCAGATAAAATATTTTCACTTTCGTATCTGCAAACGGAGCAGGCAAGGAGTGTGCCAAAAAGAGGAAAAATATCTGAAAAGGCAGAAAAAACTGACCGGAAAAGGAAAAAAATCCCGTTCCGGCCAGTGTAAAAAACAGAAAAAACAAAATGTTTACAAGTGTTCACTCCATCAGTGATAAATATGGTCATTCTCATACTGCGGCTCCATGGTAAGCTGGATGCCCAGGCGTTTGAAAATCTTGATATCCACTTCAGAAAGCATGACCGAGGTATGAGCCTGACAGCCGGAGAGTCTGGAAAGCTGCTCCAGTGCCTGACGGGCTGCCTGGTCAGATGCGGCGGTGGTGGAAAGAGCGATCAGAACCTCATCGGTGTGCAGTCTGGGGTTGTGGCTTCCCAGATATTCGGTCTTCAGAAGCTGGATCGGTTCAATGGCTGCCGGAGAGATCACATGGTAATGACGGTCGATACCGGCCAGCTCTTTTAAGGCATTCAGAAGCACGGCAGAAAGAGCACCCAGAAGATCTGAGGTTTTTCCAAGAATCATTTTTCCGTTATCCAGTTCCAGGGCGGCAGCAGGAGCACCGGTCTCTTCCGCATAGGAAAGGGCAGCATCCACGACCTTTCGGTCATGAACCGTAACGCCGGCTTTTTTCATGAGGACTTCCAGCTTGAAGATCTCAGATTCGGAGCCTTTGCCGGACTTTCTGGCATCCATGGCGTTATAGTAACGGCGGATGATCTCCTGACGGGAAGCCTCCTGGCAGATTTCATCATCGATGATACAGTTGCCTGCCATATTAACACCCATATCGGTGGGAGATTTGTAAGGGCTTTCCCCGTAGATCTGTGTGAAGATCTCATTCAGGACCGGGAAGATCTCAATATCACGGTTATAGTTTACCGTGGTTTTTCCATAAGCTTCCAGATGGAAGGGATCGATCATGTTTACATCGTTCAGATCGGCAGTGGCTGCCTCGTAAGCCAGGTTTACCGGATGCTTCAGGGGGAGATTCCAGATCGGGAAGGTTTCAAACTTGGCGTAACCGGCCGGGATCCCGCGTTTGTGTTCATGATAGAGCTGGGAAAGGCAGGCGGCCATTTTTCCGCTTCCCGGTCCCGGAGCTGTGATCACGACCAGAGGACGGGTGGTCTCAATGTATTCATTTTTTCCGTACCCCTCGTCACTGACGATCAGAGGGATATTGCTGGGATAGCCCTCAATATTGTAAAGGGTGTAGACTTTGATGCCAAGTTCGTTCAGACGCTGCTTGAAAGCATCAGCTGCACGCTGACCGGAGTACTGGGTGATGGCAACACTTCCCACATACAGACCGCGGTCCTTGAAAACATCAATGAGACGAAGCACATCTGCTGCATAGGTGATGCCAAGATCACCACGGACTTTGTTTTTCTCAATGTCACCGGCACTGATCACGATGACGATCTCAGCCTGGTCAGAGAGCTGCATGAGCATGCGCAGCTTGCTGTCCGGCGCAAAACCGGGAAGAACACGGGAAGCGTGATAATCGTCAAAAAGCTTTCCGCCGAACTCCATGTAAAGCTTGTTACCGAACTGATTGATCCGTTCACGGATATGTTCGGACTGCATTTTCAGATATTTGTCGTTGTCAAATCCAATTTTCATCTGTTATTCATTCCCATTCTTCTTTTACGAAATTTAGAGCCAAAAAATTTAACTCCATTATTCTCAGTATACACAAAGCGCCGACATTTTTCCATACTTTTCTTTCATTTTTTGCAGACCTTTTGAAATCTGTCTATTGATTTCTGGAAGAACAATCTTTATAATGGAAGAGATTAGTTTTTAGGAGGAAAAAAATGAACCATAATCAAATACCTGGCGGAGACCCTGATCAGAGACCAGGCGATCAAAATAATAACCGGAATGGCAAGGGAACGAAGAACGGTCAGACCATTCTGATTTTTCTAGTGATTTCCCTGGTAGTGCTTCTTCTGGTAAATTTTATGAACGGGATACTCAAGGACTCCACGGAAAAGGAGATCACTTATAATCAGTTCATGAAAATGCTGGAAAACGGAGAAGTGGATAAGGTGGTCATCCAGTCCAGCGAGATCGAGATCACACCGAAAAACCAGCCTTTCCCTGGGATGAAGCTGACCTATTATACAGGTGTGATGGCAGATGACAATCTGCAGCAGAAGCTGGAAGCAGCCGGTGTGGACTACACACAGGAGATCCCGGATGTGACGGGAGCGATCCTCTACAATATTTTAAGTCTGGTGATCCCTCTGGTCCTTGTATGGGTGGCATTTGGTTTCATCATGCGGAAAATGGCCGGCGGCGGAGGTGTCATGAATGTGGGAAAAAACAAAGCAAAGGTTTATTCCCAGAAGGAGACAGGCGTAACCTTCAAAGATGTGGCAGGACAGGATGAAGCGAAGGAATCTCTTCAGGAAGTGGTGGATTTTCTGGAAAATCCCGGAAAGTATACGACCATTGGAGCCAAGCTTCCCAAAGGAGCACTTCTTGTCGGGCCTCCGGGAACCGGTAAGACGCTTCTGGCGAAGGCGGTAGCCGGTGAGGCACATGTGCCTTTCTTTTCCATTTCCGGTTCTGATTTCGTGGAAATGTTTGTCGGTGTAGGTGCATCCCGTGTCCGCGAACTCTTTGATGAGGCGAAGAAAAATGCCCCGTGCATCATTTTTATCGATGAGATCGATGCGATTGGTAAAAGCCGTGACAGCCGGTACGGTGGTGGAAACGACGAACGGGAACAGACTCTGAACCAGCTTCTGGCAGAGATGGATGGCTTTGATACCTCCAGTGGTCTCCTGATCCTGGCGGCAACCAACCGTCCGGAGGTACTGGATTCCGCCCTTCTCCGCCCTGGCCGTTTTGACCGGAGAGTCATCGTAGATCGTCCGGATCTTAAGGGGCGTGTGGATATCCTCAAAGTGCATGCGAAGAATGTTCATCTGGATGAGACCGTTAATTTTGAAGAGATCGCACTTGCCACCAGCGGAGCGGTCGGTTCTGATCTGGCGAACATGATCAATGAGGCGGCAATTCTGGCAGTCAAGAAAGGCCGTAACCGGGTATCCCAGAAAGATCTTTTTGAGGCAGTGGAAGTGGTTCTCGTCGGTAAAGAGAAGAAAAACAAGATTCTGAGCCAGAAGGAACGGGAGATCGTTTCTTATCATGAAGTGGGACATGCACTTGTGAGTGCACTTCAGAAGCATTCCGAGCCGGTGCAGAAGATCACCATTGTTCCCAGGACCATGGGAGCACTTGGGTACGTTATGAATGTGCCGGAGGAAGAGAAATATTTAAGTTCCGAGGATGAGCTTCGTGCCCGTCTGGTGGAGTGTGTGGGTGGCCGTGCGGCAGAAGAAATCGTTTTTGATTCCGTGACCACAGGCGCTTCCAATGATATCGAGCAGGCGACAAAGATCGCCAGAGCCATGGTGACGCAGTATGGTATGTCAAAGAAATTCGGCCTTATGGGACTGGAGATCTCAGCAAACCAGTATCTGGATGACCGGACGGTCATGAACTGCAGTGATGTCACTGCAGCAGAGGTGGACGAGGAAGTGCGGAAGGTTCTTCAGGAGTCCTACGATGAGGCGAAACGTCTTCTGACGGAGCATCGGAAGGCACTGGATCAGATCGCAGAGTTCCTGATCAAAAAGGAAACCATTTCCGGTAAGGAATTTATGGAGATCTTTGATCAGGTGGAGAAAGAGGATCAGCCGGAGAGCGCGAGCGAGGCGGCAGAGGTCAAAGAGACGGAAACCATAGAAAATAAAGAAGATACAACCGTGTAAGACACAGTCGATTCCAAGGGCTGCCGTCTGGAGAGATCCTCCGGACCGGCGGCCTTTTCTGACAGGAGGACAGAAATGTTTGATATTCAGGAAGAACTGAAAAAGTTGCCGGGAAAGCCCGGCGTCTATATTATGCATGATGAGAAGGATGCCATTATCTATGTGGGAAAGGCCGTTTCTCTGAAAAACCGGGTGCGGCAGTATTTTCAGGCCAGTCGGAACAAGGGAGCCAAGATCGATCAGATGGTGACCAGGATTCGGCGTTTTGAGTATATTGTGACCGATTCGGAACTGGAAGCACTGGTTCTGGAGTGTAATCTGATCAAAGAGCATCGTCCGAAATACAATACCATGCTGAAAGATGACAAAACCTATCCGTTTATCAAAGTGACGGTCCAGGAAGAGTATCCGCGGATCCTTTTTTCCAGATCCATGAACAAAGACAAGAGCCGGTATTTTGGACCTTATACCAGTGCCGGGGCCGTTAAGGATACGATCGAACTTCTGCGAAAGGTTTATAAGATCCGTTCCTGTCAGCGGAATCTGCCGCGGGATATCGGAAAAGAGAGACCTTGTCTGAATTATCATATCCATCAGTGCAAGGCTCCCTGTCAGGGATATATTTCAAAAGAAGAATACCGGAAAAATGTCAGTGAGGCGATGGATTTTCTGAACGGGAATTATGAACCCATCATGAAGCTGATCACGGAACGGATGAATGAAGCGGCAGAAAATCTGGAATTTGAGGCGGCGATTGAACAGCGGGAGCTTCTCAACAGTGTGAAACAGGTGGCACAGAAGCAGAAGATCACCGTCAGTGACGGAGAAGATAAGGATATCATCGGTGTGGATATACAGGATACGGATGCAGTGGTGCAGCTGTTTTTTGTCCGTGATGGAAGGATGATCGGAAGGGATCATTTTTTCCTCAGGGTAGCTCCGCAGGATACGGAACGGGATATTGTGGGAAGCTTTCTTACCCAGTTTTATGCGGGAACGCCTTTTATCCCGAGAGAGATCATGCTGCCCTGTGAGGTGGAGGATGAGCAGGTAGTCAGTGACTGGCTTTCTGCCAAGCGTGGAGGGAAAGTTTATCTCCGGGTGCCGAAAAAAGGAACCAAGGAAAAGCTTGTGGAACTGGCAGGGAAAAATGCGGCCATGATCCTGAGCCAGGATAAGGACCGGATGAAAAAAGAAGAAGGAAGGACCATAGGAGCCATGAAGGAAATCGCTGAATGGCTTCAGCTTCCGGAACTGACCAGGGTGGAAGCCTACGATATCTCCAATATCAGCGGTTTTGAGTCGGTTGGTTCCATGGTCGTTTATGAACGGGGGAAGCCAAAACGCAGCGATTACCGGAAATTTAAGATCCAGACGGTTCAGGGACCGGATGATTACGCCAGTATGGAAGAAGTGCTGACCCGGCGTTTTTCCCATGGACTGGATGAACAGGCGGAGATCAAAGAGGCGGCTCTGGAAAAAGAATTTGGAAAATTCAGCATTTTCCCGGATCTCATCATGATGGACGGCGGCAGAGGTCAGGTGAATGTGGCGCTGCGGGTTCTGAACAGGCTGAACCTGAAAATTCCGGTCTGCGGTATGGTAAAGGATGACAATCACCGGACCAGAGGACTCTATTTCCATAATGTGGAGATTCCCATTGATACAAACAGTGAGGGGTTCCGTCTGATCACACGGATCCAGGACGAAGCGCACCGGTTTGCGATCGAGTATCACCGGTCTCTTCGAAGCAAGGAACAGGTACATTCCATTCTGGATGATATCGAAGGCATCGGGCCAACCCGGAGAAAATCCCTCATGCGGACATTCCAGAGTCTGGAGGCAATCCGGGAAGCAGAGGTGGAAGAACTGAAAAAAGCCCCCTCCATGAATGAACAGAGCGCCCGGAGAGTCTATGAATTTTTTCATAAAAAGTGTAAAGAAAACGAGGAATAATCCGTTGAACGTACCGGCAAATTATGGTAGACTGATGTCATGCAGAATTGCATGTGCCGCTTTGCGGCGAAGCAATTTCGTAGGCGGCATGACAGCGGAAAGCGTCGTGCCTGCGATCTGAAGAAAAGGAGAAAAGGCATGGGAAGTGTAGCATTATCAAAGATTGTTGAGCAGCTGGATCTGAAAAATGTGACGCCGGATGTGGACATCAGTAAGATCCGCATCACATTGCCGGAAATCAACCGGCCGGCCCTGCAGCTGACAGGATATTTTGATCATTTTGATTCCAAACGTGTTCAGATCATCGGATATGTAGAGTACACCTATCTGGAGCATCTGTCCAGGGAAAGAAAGCTGGAGATTTATGAGCAGTTTCTTTCCTATGAGATTCCTTGTTTGATCTACACCACAAAGACCAAGCCGGACGAGGATATGCTCCGTATGGCGGTCGAACGGAACATTCCTATTTTTACGGCACATAAGACGACCACCTCTTTTATGGCGGAGATCATCCGCCGTCTGAATGTGGAGCTGGCACCCTGTATTTCCATTCATGGTGTGCTGGTGGATGTTTACGGTGAGGGCGTCCTGATCATGGGTGAGAGTGGTATCGGTAAGAGTGAGGCAGCTCTGGAGCTGATCAAGCGGGGACACCGTCTTGTCAGTGATGATGTGGTAGAGATCCGACGGGTCAGCGACGATACTCTTGTGGGAAGTGCACCGGACATCACCCGTCATTTCATCGAGCTCCGTGGCATCGGTATCATCGATGTGAAGACTCTGTTCGGTGTTGAGAGTGTAAAAGATACGCAGTCCATCGATCTGGTCATCAAGATGGAAGAGTGGAACAAAGACAAAGAGTATGATCGTATGGGACTTGAGGAAGAGTATACCGAATTTCTTGGAAATAAGGTAGTCTGCCATTCTCTGCCCATCCGCCCGGGCCGTAACCTGGCCGTCATCGTAGAATGTGCGGCAGTCAACCACCGTCAGAAGAAGATGGGATATAATGCGGCAAAAGAGCTGTACAACCGTGTACAGGCATCCCTTACAAGAAAAAGAAATCCGGAGGAAGAGTAAAGATGAAAGAATATTGTTTTGGTATTGATGTTGGAGGAACTACTGTAAAATGCGGTCTTTTCAGTGTAAAAGGTGACATCCTGGATAAGTGGGAGATCCCCACAAGAACGGAAAATAACGGCGTGAACATCCTTCCGGATGTGGCTGCTGCCATCGATGCGAAGATTCAGGAAAAAGGGATCGCCCGCGACACCATTGCCGGTGTGGGAGTTGGTATTCCGGGACCGGTCAACGAGGATGGTGCCGTGATCTGTGCCGTAAACCTTCACTGGGGTTATGTAGAGCTGGAGAAAGAACTGGAGAAGCTCACAGGTCTGACGGTAAAAGCCGGAAATGATGCCAATGTGGCAGCTCTCGGTGAGATGTGGAAGGGCGGCGGAGCCGGCTACCACAATGTTGTTATGGTAACACTTGGAACCGGAGTCGGCGGCGGAATCATCGTCAACGGAAAGATCGTTACCGGAACCCATGGTGCAGGCGGAGAGATCGGCCATATCCATGTAGAGGATGACGAGACGCTGTCCTGCAACTGCGGAAACCAGGGCTGCCTGGAGCAGTATGCCAGTGCGACCGGAGTTGTCCGTCTGGCAAACCGCATGCTGGAGGCTACTGACAAGGCATCTGTATTAAGAAATGAGGAAGTGACTGCAAAAGCTGTTTTCGATGCAGTAAAAGCAGAAGACGAGCTGGCTATGGAAGTTGCTGAAAAATTCGGCAAATATCTTGGAACTGCTCTGGCAGTGATCGCCGGCGTGGTAGATCCCGAGGTTTTCGTTATCGGCGGCGGTGTTTCCAAAGCTGGTAAGATCCTTCTCGACTATGTGGAGAAATACTACAAGAAATATGTATTCCAGGGCAGCCGTGACTGTGCCTTTGCTCTGGCTGAGCTGGGCAACGACGCAGGTATCTGCGGCGCAGCGAAACTGGTATTGGGCTGATCATTCTCATTCATATTTCCGGGCAGATGGAGGCAAGAGCTTACATCTGCCTGGAATTTTTTTGACTTCCGGGAAAAGGCCTGACTTGTAATGGATCTTTATCTATGCTATAGTACAGGGCAGATAAAAGGAATGAACGTTTATCCTGGAGGAAACCATGATTTCAAAGACCATGCATGCAATTTTACACGCACTTTCGTACGGCAACATTGAGGTAGAAGCATCCAGAAGACTGGTGGACATCAAGAAACTGGACGCCATCCGTATCTTCTTGAAGAAACTGGATGAAAAAGTATACAACGGGGACTATGAGATTCCGATCCGCCTGTATTTTCCAAGTGAGGAAGAGATGAAAAAAGGAATAGAGGAGCAGCAGGAATACCCGGTGCTCCTGTTTTTTCATGGAGGCGGCTGGGTGACAGAGAGTGTGGACACCTATAACCGGGTCTGTGCCCGGATGGCGCAGTCTACCGGACAGATCGTGGTATCCGTAGAATACCGTCTGGCTCCGGAGTATCGCTTTCCGACAGCTCTTCTGGATTGTTATGCGGCGGCAGAAGCCCTTTATACCGGTAAGCTTCCGTTGAAAACAGTCCCGGAAAAAATCACAGTCATGGGGGACAGCGCAGGCGGAAATCTGGCGGCGGCGGTTTCCATTATGGCCCGTGATAAGGGACAGTTTGCAGTAGAACGGCAGATCCTGATCTATCCGGCTCTGAACAATTGCTATACGGAAGCGTCGCCATATCCTTCCGTAAAGGAGAACGGAACGGATTATCTTCTGACAGCCGTTAAGATGGAAGACTATTTAAAGCTTTATGAGAGCAGTCCGAAAGACCGGGAAAATCCGTATTTTGCGCCGTTGCTGGAAAAGGATCTTTCGGATCTTCCGGATACCCTGATCCTGACGGCGGAGTTTGATCCGCTCCGGGATGAAGGCGAGGAATTTGGAAAGAGGTTAAAAGAAGCCGGAAATCAGGTGGAGATGCACCGGATCAAGGACGCTCTCCATGGATTTTTCGCCTTGGGGATTCAATTCCTTCATGTGAGGGAAAGCTTTACTTATATGAATGCGTTTTTGCAGAAAGAAGCGTGAGAAACGTGGAAAAAGGATATTCAAAATGGAGAAAACTGGATAATGCGGCTCTGGCTTTTCCTCTGGTCACAGGAAAAGATGATACGAGAGTGTTTCGTTTCTACTGTGAACTCAAGGAAGAGGTGGATCCGGAGCTCCTGCAGCAGGCGCTGGATGAGACGATGGAAAAGTATCCGCTTTTTCAGGCGGTTTTAAGAAAAGGATTTTTCTGGTTTTATCTGGAACACAGGGATATTCAGCCAGTGGTAAAAAAGGAAAAAAAGCCGCCCTGCAGCAGGCTTTACATTCCGGATAAAAAATCCCTGCTCTTTGAAGTCAGCTATCATAAAAACAGGATCAATTTTGAGGTATACCATGCGCTGACAGATGGAACCGGGGCAATGTATTTTCTGGAAGAGCTGGTACAGGATTATCTGATCCTGGCTCATCCGGAAGCAAAATTTCCAAGGATCGAGCCTCCGGAAGAGATCACGCCGGGAGACAAGGAGGAAGACAGCTTTTCTCAGTATTATTCAGCGGATGTTCCAAGAGATAAGGAACGCAAACCGGCAGCTGTGAAGCTCAAAGGGGAAAAGGTAGTCCATGAGGAAATGCACATTCTGGAAGCAGAACTTCCGGTAAATGAGCTTCATGCAAAGGCAAAAGCCAGAGGTGTTTCCATCACCGTTTATCTGACGGCGGTCCTTCTCTGTGCCATCCATGAGGAGATTCCGAAAAACCGGCAGAAACGGCCGATCGGTCTGATGATCCCGGTGAACCTGAGAAACTATTTTCCATCTCAGTCCATGACCAACTTTTTTGGCTGGATCGAGATCAGCTTTGTTTTTCAGGAGGATACAACATTTGAGGATGTGCTTGCTGCTGTGAAAGAGCAGTTTGTACGGGAACTTACGCCGGAAAAGATCGCCATGCATATGAATGGTTATGTACGGATCGAAAAACATGTTCTGGTACGGATGGTGCCGCTGGAACTCAAACGGTATTTCCTGATGGCGGGGGCCAATCTGGGAAGCCGCAGCATTACAGCTGTTTATTCCAACATCGGGATTCTGAAATTACCGGAAGAATACCGGAGTTATATAGAGCGCTTCGGTATTTTTGCCAGCACGGGGTCTCTTCAGCTCTGTTCCTGTTCTTATGAAGGAAAAATGGTTCTGGGCTTTACCTCCAAGCTCCCGGACGACAGCATTCAGCGAAATTTCCTTCAGATCCTGAAAAAAGAGGAGATTCCCTGCACGGAAGAGAAAAATGATTTTCCGGGCTGTCAGGAGCATTATAAAAAAGAGGACAAGAAAGTTTTTCAGCTTTTTTCCTTCCTTTGTATTGCGGCAGCGGTGTTCTGCGGGATGATCAATTACCTGACTGCGGATGCACTGGACTGGTTCTGGTTTGCAGGTGCAGGTTGTCTGTGTACCTGGCTGATCGTGGCTGTGGCGTACATGAAACGGCGGAATCTTTTGAAAAATGAGATGTGGCAGCTGCTTCTCGTGACAGGTATAGCAGTGCTATGGGATATTTTTACCGGCTGGAGAGGCTGGTCTGTGGATTTCATTTTCCCGATCGGGGCTCTGACAGTACTTTGTTCGATCCCACTGATCGCAAAGGTCCAGCGGCTGGAGAGAGAAGAGTACCTTTTTTATCTGATCCAGGCCGGAATGGCAGGCTGTGTCCCCGTGATCCTTTTATGGACGGGATTGCTGAAGTTCACCTACCCATCAGTGATCTGCAGCGGCATCAGCTTTCTGGTTCTGGCGGCTCTGTTTATCTTCCAGAAGAAGGATACGATACGGGAATTCAGAAAGAAATTAAGGATGTGAAAGAGACCACAGGATCCGGCAAACAAAAAAAGACAGTTCCATACAGAAGAAAATCTGCTGGAACTGTCTTTTTTTGCGTGGCGTTCGTATTATTTTCTCAGGGGAGGCCCAGGCTCACATCGCCGTCTCCGTCTCCAGGGATCGTGACAGGCGTGTCTCCGTCTTCTTCGGCCCGCCGTTCCGTATTCTGTGTTTCGGAACTGTCAGGATCGATTACAGTGGTTCCACTGCTGTCCTGACTGTCTTTGAGGCCATCCAGGATCGTAACCGGTTTGTGCCCGGGGCAGGTCTGGGTGGGTGGCGCATAGCTGGTATCGTCCGTGGTGTCAAAATTATCTTCCGGCAGTTTGAGGAAGACACGGTTGACGGGAGTACAGGTAGAACTGGCCAGAAGACCGGTTTCCTGGCAGACGGTGAGAGATACATGTTTGTCACAGGAACTCTTGGGCTCAGTGCCGCGGATGAAATACTCCTCGTAAACCTGGCTGCCTCTCGGATCCTGGTCACAGATGCCTTCAATGGCGAGCTTGCCGGATTTTTTGCAGACGGTTGCAGTAATGATGTCGTCCGGCTGTTCAAAATCTTTTACAGGAAGATCCTGATGGATCCGGTTCATGACAGCGTTCCAGAGTATTTTGTGATAGGTATGGTAACTGTCACCGTCTACGGAGGGAAGATCATCATTGTTGTCGTAGCCGCCCCAGATCGAGCAGGTGTAATAAGGTGTGTAGCCGGAGAACCAGATGTCTTTATAATCGGAAGTGGTTCCGGTTTTTCCTGCTACGGGCATATCTCCGAGAGAGATCAGCGTTCCGGTTCCTTTTGTCACGACGTCTTCCATGGCACTAGTCAGGAGCCAGGCGTTTCCCTCCTTCAGAACTTTGGTCGTGACAGGGGTACGGTTGTCAATGAGGATCTCTCCGTCAGGGCCTTCGATATGCGAGTAAAATTTCGGTTTGATGTATTGTCCCTTGTTGGCGATCGCAGCAAAAGCACCGGTGAGTTCCATGTTTGTGACACCGTTGGTGATTCCTCCCAGGGCCAGAGGCTGGTTGACATCCAGGGCTTCGCTGTTTTCCAGAGTGGAGATACCAAAGCGCTCTGCGTACTGGAAACCGATAGCCGGGGTGATCTCGGTCAGGCATTTGACGGCCACGATATTGATGGAGTGGGTGATGGCATCCCGGATCGTGGTATAGCCGGTATAGGTGTTGTTGCTGTCCCAATTGTTGACGGGGACGCCGTTCCGGTAGGTATAAGGAGCATTGTAATAAATACTGGAAAGGGTCATGTTGTCATAGTCCAGAGCAGGGGCATAGGTGGTGATGATCTTGAATGTGGAACCGGGCTGACGGGTGGTTGCTGTCGCACGGTTCAGCGTAAGGCTGGCTTCTTTGTTTCCACGTCCGCCCACGATCGCTTTCACATAACCGGTTTCCTGCTCCATGATGACCAGGGAAGCCTGCGGCTGGGGAGCAAGTGAAATCCGTTCACCGAGGATCGTTTCACCGTTTGCCGTTTTACTCTCTTTAAAAGAAGCAAGGGCAGAGCGGGCAGAAGCCTCATCATCGAACATCAGGTTAAAAGAAGCATCGAAATTCTGGCGGTACCAGGAGAGAAAGGTTTCATTTCCGTAATGAATGGTTTCCCCATCGGTTGTCTGCACACTGAGGGCATAATCGACCCCTACCTGCGTTCCGGAAGGGAAATTGGCAGGGTTGGCAAATTCTTCGTCACAGATCTTTTGGATCGCCATATCCTGAACGGAATAGATTTTCAGACCTTTGGTGAAAAGAATTTTGTTGGCCTGCTGTTCCGTGTAGCCCTTCTGCTCCATGAGATCCTGGATGATCTGGTCGATCATGGCATCTACATAATACGTATAGATAGAAACTTCTTCCGTCTGTGAATCGGTCTCCTGGATCCTTGCATAGACATCATCGGCGACTGCTTCATCATAGGCTTCCTGTGTGATATAGCCCTGCTTCAACATATAGTCCAGTACCGTCTGTCTTCGAACAGCATTTTCCTCCGGATGGGTGATCGGATTGTAACGGGTGGGATTCTGGGTGATGCCGGCCAGTACGGCACATTCGGAAAGATTCAGTTCGGAAACACTTTTTCCGAAGTAACGGCGGGAAGCTGCCTGAACACCATAGGTTCCGGCTCCCAGATTGATGGTGTTGAGATAATCCTCCAGGATCTGTTCCTTGCTGACTTTTTTCTCCAGCTGGAGCGCCAGATACTGCTCCTGAAATTTTCTGCGGAACCGGTCAATGAGAGAGGATTCCTTCATCCAGCCTGTAAAAACGCTGTTTTTCAGAAGCTGCTGGGTAATGGTGCTGGCGCCCTCATCAAAACGGCCGGAAGCCAGACCGTGAATACCGGCCCTTAGGATTCCGCGGATATCAATTCCTTTATGCTGATAAAAGCGCTCGTCCTCAATGGCGACCACGGCATGCTGGAGATCCTCAGGGATCTGGTCAATAGTGACGATCGTCCGGTTGGAAGAGCCGAGAGACAGCTTCTGCATGATGGAGCCGTCACTGTTGTAAATGTAGGTGGCAGACTCTGACGGAGCCACGGAAAGACTGGAAATGTCCGGGGCTGTGGCAATGAGTCCCCGGAAAGCACCGAAGCCTGCCGCTGTACCAAGGACCACACCGGAAAGAAGCAGGATCAGGAAGACCTTCAGGCAGAGATAAGCCAGCTTGCGTCCTGCCTTGGTACAAAGATCCGTCTTTTTTAAGTTTGGTAAGTTCCATTTGCTGAAATTCATGTTTGTGATACTCCTGAATGATTAAAACGTGTGAAACGGTCTTGTGTTCGAACCTATTATACCAAAAGTGGCTCCTTTTCAAAACCCCCATTTGAAATATACTCCTTTGTCTGATATACTGTTTCCAGAAAAAGGCTGATTATGCATGGGAGGAAACAAATGAAAACGCAGAAAATCTTATATAAAGGCGGAGAAGGAGAGCTGATCGAAAAAAAATCCCGTTTTATTGCGACGACCCGACCGGTGGAAACCGAGGAAGAGGCGCTGGCTTTTCTGGCAGAGATGAAGAAAAAATACTGGGATGCCACACACAACTGCTCTGCCTTTGTCATTGGCGATCGGCAGCAGATCCAGCGCTGCAGCGATGACGGAGAGCCGCAGGGAACTGCAGGCCGTCCCATGCTGGATGTGCTTCTTGGAGAGGATATCCATAATATGGCAGTCGTAGTGACGAGATATTTCGGCGGCACGCTTCTCGGAACCGGCGGCCTGGTACGGGCCTATTCTAAATCGGTACAGATCGGGCTGGAAGCCTCTGAGGTCATTGAAAAGAGGAGTGGTTTTCTTCTGAAAATGGCAGCAGATTATAACGGCATCGGAAAGATCCAGTATATTTTAGGAAAAAAAGGAATCCCGACCATTGCTTCCGAGTATGGAGCGGATGTGGTACTGGAGGTTCTTGTTCCGGAGGAAGAGGAACAAGGGCTGAAAGAAGAGATCACGGAGGGAACCAGCGGAAGAACCGTTTATCAGGAGGAAAAGGCAGTTCTTTATGCGCTTCTCAGCGACGGCACGCCTCTGATCGAAGAACTCTGACACCGATGGGAAAATGCTGCATGCAGTGTGGAGCGTCCTGGAGTATGCTTGCATTTTTCAGAGAGCCGTTGTACAATGAAAAACGATTCCTTTTCGGGAGGTATGAAAATGAAAAACAGGTGTGAAGCACCCATCGGAGTATTTGATTCCGGCGTGGGCGGACTGACGGTAGTCCGTGAGATCATGCGGAATCTTCCAAATGAAGAAATCATATATTTTGGCGATACAGCCAGAGTTCCTTATGGAAGCAAATCAAAAGAGACGGTGACCCGCTATTCCAGGCAGATCGTGCGTTTCCTTCAGTCCAAGGAAGTCAAAGCCATTGTGATCGCCTGTAATACAGCCAGTGCCTATGCGTTGGAAACGATCAAGAAAGAACTGGACATCCCGATCATCGGTGTCGTGGAGCCGGGAGCCCGGGTCGCCTGTGAAACTACGGTAAACGACAGGATCGGCGTGATCGGTACGGAAGCGACGGTCCATTCCGGTATCTATACCAGTTTTATCCGGAGGCAGAAACCGGATGTGCAGGTGGTGAGCAAGGCCTGTCCTTTGTTTGTGCCGCTTGTGGAAGAGGGCTGGCTCAAGGATCCTATCACCATGGAAGTGGCAAGGCGCTATCTGGAGGAACTGCTTCAGTACGATATCGATACGCTGATCCTTGGCTGTACCCATTATCCGCTGCTTCGTTCCACGGTGCAGAAGATCGTTGGGGAGAAAGTGAATCTGGTAAATCCGGCTTATGAGACGGCCAGAGATCTGAAAAAACTGCTGGAGAGGGAAGGGCTTTCCAATCCGGATCATGAGACCGATCCGAGCGAGATGAACCATCGGTTTTATGTCAGCGATGCGGCAGAGAAGTTTAATAAATTTGCCAATTCGATCCTTCCTTATGATATCGATACAACACAGGAAATTCCAATAGAGGAGTACTAAATGACGAAAGATGTGATGATCCGGATCAAAGGTCTGCAGTACGCAGAAGGGCAGGAGGCAGACACCACAGACCTGATGCTGCCGGGCCAGTACTTTGAACGGGACGGTTTGAACTTTGTAAAATATGATGAGATCATGGAAGAGGACGGAGAGAAGATACGTAATCTGCTGAAATTCAATGACAGACAGTTTACGGTGATCCGCCGTGGCAGCATGGAATCCACCATGACTTTTGAAAAAGGAAAAAAACACAGGAGTCTTTACCGGACACCCTTTGGAAATCTGGAGATCGGAACCTTTGCCACCAGACTACTGATCCTGAAAAGTGATGAGAAAATCCGCATCGAGGCAGATTATGATCTGGAGCTGAATGGCTCTCATGCGGCGGAAAACCGCATTGCCATCACGATACAGTCTGTAAAAAAAGCATAAAAAAATCCATCTGCTGTAAAATCAAGGCAGATGGATTTTTTTTACTTTCTCTTCTTTTTCTTAGAACCAGATTTCTTTCCGCCGGAAGCATTGGCTGTATTCTTTGCGGCAGTCTGTTTCTGCGGGGCCGGTGCTGCGGCACTTTTCGGTTTCTGAGCAGGAGCCTGCGCCTTGGAATCAGAGGCAGTCTCTGCTTTTTTGTTCTTACCGGTGACCTTGTTCTTCATGCGCTTGAAGAATCCCTCTTTTGCCTTGGGAGCCTCTAAAACCGTACCGCGCACGCCTTTTACATCGGTTATGTAAAGACCGCTGATGGTGGCTTTGATCTCCTTTTTCACGGGGATCATCTCAAAAACTCTGGCATCGGCGATGAAAGTCATGATTCTGGGACCGACCTTCGCTTTAACGATAGGAAGCTTGGTGCGTCTCATAAGCTTCGGTGTACTGTCAAGTACCATCTGGGGAAGTCCGGAATCTTTCATCTTCATCTTCTTCTTGTCGATGACCAGCATGGAAACCGTCTGCTTGGCAGCCTCCATTTGCTCCTGCTGTACGGCCTGCTTCTTCTGAAGCTTTCTTCCTACAAAGTAAAGAACAGCCAGCAGGACAATTACGATCGTCAGAATGATCAAAAGTACATTTAAGACGGTAGGCATAATTTCCCTCCTGTATGAAATATTACATTATTTTATTCTACCATCGTTTTCCAAAAAGTGCAATAATTCTTTATTTTTTCTTAAAACGCATAGAAACAGGGAAAAGAGGCTACTATTTCAAATAAATTATGATATAATAAGTTGCAGATTTACGAGAACTGCTTTGCAACGGAGCAATCCGCAGGCATTGGGGTGCAGGAATTCCTGTGGCAGGAAGCGGTATATCAAAAGCAGACGGAGGAGAAGAATATGGATGAGAACGAAAGACAGCGTCGCGCACGGATTCGGATGGCGAAAAGAAAACGCCAGGTCCTGATCGGAAGACTGATCGTAGCGGTGCTGCTTGTACTTCTGGCGGCATTGTGCATCTTTGTGGTCAAAGATCTTGTAGGTGGCAAAAAGAACAAGGTCACGCCGGAAGGAAAAGCGACTGAAGCGGCATCCGTACCGGGAGGTACAGAGGCGGCTTCGGGAGAGAGTGAATCAGAAACTGCTGCGGAGACAGAAACAGAGAGTGTTGATGTGATGGCAGAGGCAGAGCTTAAAGCAGCCCAGTATGATTATGATGCGGCGATCGCTCTTCTGAAAGATTCACCGGATTATGAATCAAATACAGAAATGCAGCAGGCGGTTACCGATTATGCCATGGCAAAGAATTCTCTGGTAGAATATCCGATTGATCAGGTGACACATGTATTTTTTCACTCCATGATCGTGGATACGGACAGGGCATTTGGAAAAGGAGCTGGAGATCCTACGACAGATGGTCTCAATCAGGTCATGACTACCATGAAGGAATTTACACAGATCATGCAGTCCATGTATGACAGAGGCTATGTGATGGTAAGTCTTCATGATATGTGCAACGTGGATGAAAACGGAAATGTGACCCGAGGAAAGATCCTGCTTCCGGAAGGAAAGAAGGCATTTGTGCTTTCACAGGATGATGTAAGCTATTATCATTATCAGGATGGCTACGGTCTGGCAGACAAGCTTCTCATTGATGAGAACGGGGATGTGAAGAACCAGTATACCGATGCGGATGGCAATGTCCTGATCGGCGATTACGATATGGTTCCCTGGATCGATACCTTTGTAAAGGAACATCCGGATTTTGCCTATCATGGACACAAGGGAATCATTGCACTGACAGGATATAATGGGATCCTGGGCTATCGGACCGATATCGCATATAAAACAAGAGAAAATCTGGACAGCTTTCAGCAGGCCTGGTTTGACCAGCATCCGGATTTTGACGAGGCAGCCTATAACAAAGAATGTGAGGATGCCAAGGCTGTTGCTGCTGCCATGAAAGCCACCGGCTGGGAATTTGCCAGCCATACCTGGGGGCATATCAATGTGGGTCAGAAATCTCTGGAGGGCATTCAGACCGATACGGAAAAATGGCTCAACTATGTATCGCCTCTCATCGGAGGAACGGATGTGATCATCTTTGCCTTCGGTGCGGATCTGGGAGACTGGACCGGTTATACCACAGATAATGAAAAGTTCAATTACCTGAAAAACCAGGGCTTCGACATTTACTGTAACGTGGATTCCACCCAGTACTGGGTACAGTTCGGAAGTGACGTGGCCAACGGCGGGCAGTATATGCGTCAGGGCCGGAGAAATCTGGATGGATACCGGATGTATTACAATCCGGAAATGGTAGAGGATCTCTTTGATGCAAGAGCGATCCTTGATCCGGCAAGACCGACACCGGTACCGCCGATGTAACAGAAAAAATAATATTTCCGGTTTTGCTCCGGAAGTGTTATAGATATCATCTTATTTATTTATAGAAAAAGGAGATAAAATCAATGAAAAAGAAAGTGATCATGGCCCTTCTGCTGGGCCTGTGTGTAACAGCAACCGGATATACAGGTGCGTATGCTTCTGAGACCGAGACAGAAACTGTGGCAGAGACAGAAACCGCAGCAGAAGAAGATACTACGGAAGCAGCTTCCGAGACTTCCAGTGAAGCAGCCTCCGAGACCGCTGAGACAGAGGAGCTTGGTGAAGAGCCAGAGTATAAGGCACTGGATTATGTGACTCTGGGTCAGTATAAAGCCTTGGAAGTGACTGTTTGCTCTCTGGATGTGACAGAGGATGAGATCCAGCAGCAGTTCTACGATGACTGCAGCAGCCATGACAAACTTCTTCAGGTAACAGAAGGAGAGGTTGCAGAAGGCGATGTGGTAAATATCGATTATGTGGGAAGCATCGATGGCGTGGAGTTTGACGGCGGCACAGATAAAGGTGTGGATCTGACGATCGGTTCCGGTACCTTCATCCCGGGCTTTGAGGACGGACTCATCGGAGCAGCTATCGGAAAAGAAATCAATGTAAACGTAACGTTTCCGGAGAACTACAAAAATACCGATGTTGCCGGAAAAGATGCGGTTTTTGCGGTGACGGTTAATTTTGTAAAAAAAGCGCCGGAGATGACCGATGACATCGTTGCAGAGATCTCTGATCATAAGACGGTGGACGAGTACCGCAAAGGAGTCGAAGAGCAGCTGAAGGCAGATAAAGAGGCACAGCAGAATTCCGATAAGATCAATGGTATCCTGAATCAGATCTACAGTGCATCCACGATCAACGGTTATCCGGAAGAGGTGGTAAATTACCGTACCGCCCAGATGAAAGCATATTATACCCAGGTCGCAGAACAGTCCGATATGACGCTTGCTGATTTCCTGAGCAATCAGCTTCAGATGACGGAGGAGCAGTTTGACCAGCAGTGCCCGGCTGTTATCAAGCAGAGCATGATCCAAGAACTCCTGCTGAAAGCCGTTGCCGAGTCCGAAAATATGGAGATCAGCGATGAAGAGTATGAAGCAGGTATCGAGAAATACATTAAAAGTACCGGTGCGGAAAGCAAAGAAACTCTTCTTTCCCAGTACACAGAGGCAGAAATCCGCAGAAGCCTGATCATGGATAAGGCACTGGATTTCCTGAAAGAAAATACCACTGTAAAAGTAGAGGACGAGAGCGAGACTTCTTCGGAAACAGAGGCAGCTTCTGAAGCAGAGAGCACTTCTGAAACCGAGACAGTTTCTGAAACAGAGACGGAGGTAGCTTCCGAGACGGCAGCAGAAACCGTAGCAGAAACCGAGACTGCAGCAGAGTAAGATTCTGAACGCAGATAAGCATTCCCCCGCTTCAAGTGCGCGGAGCACTAAGCGGCGGGTGAGGGGGGATTTTGCCCCGTGGCAGAAAATGCTGCGGGGTATTTTTCTGGGAGGTTGTTAACAGTTAAATATAAATTATAAAATTATATAAGACGGTGTTGAGTTTTATAAAATATTAGAGTAGAATATTATTGAAAGGAGTTGATACTTTGAGTAAATATTATTCTATAC
>NZ_QSCM01000021.1 GCF_003463065.1 Blautia sp. OF03-15BH | reverse complement strand
TCGTTGAAGTAGGAATGAAACATGGAAGTTTATAACTTTTTATAAGTTTTCAGTAACGGCAGGTGGATAAGATGGCGAAGTTATTAAAATTACCGGTAGGAATTGACAGCTTTGAAAAGATCCGGAAAGAAGCGTTTTATTATGTTGATAAAACGAAGTTGATCGAGCAGCTTCTTGCTCAATGGGGAGAGGTCAATCTGTTTACACGGCCCCGCCGATTTGGAAAAACATTGAACATGAGCATGCTCCGCAGTTTCTTTGAAATAGGGACAGACAGTTCTTTGTTTGAAAATCTGTATATTTCGCACAAGAAAGCGCTCTGTGAAAAATATCTGGGGAAGTTTCCGGTAATTTTTCTTTCGCTTAAAAATGTGGATGGGCTTACTTTTGAAGAGGCAAAAGAACGTTTTGCTGAATTGATCGGTATGGAAGCAGAACGTTTTTCATTTTTACAGGAGAGTGATAAGCTTTCTGAAAATGAAAAGAAAAGATATCATGCGCTGACGGCCTGGCAAGAAGGGCATTATTCTATGGAGGGAAATGTACTTACTTCCAGTCTGCAGATTTTGTCTCAGCTCCTGTCCAAATATTATGGTCAAAAAACAATTATTTTGATTGATGAATATGATGTTCCACTTGATAAAGCATTTCAGCATGGGTATTATCGGGAGATGGTGTCTCTGATCCGAGGGATTTTCGGACAGGCTTTAAAAACAAACGATGCTCTGCAGTTTGCAGTACTGACGGGATGCCTGCGTATTTCCAAGGAAAGTATTTTTACCGGACTGAATAATTTCAAGGTACTTTCTATTACAGATGCCAGGTTTGACGAGCAATTTGGCTTTACAGATACGGAAGTACGGAAATTATTGGAATACTATCATCTGACAAGTCATTTCATGGAAACAAAGGAATGGTATGATGGTTATCATTTTGGGGATGCAGATGTTTACTCACCCTGGGATGTTATTAATCATGTGGATCGTCTTTTGGGAGATCCGGACGCGGAACCACAGTCCTATTGGATCAATACGAGTGGAAATGAACTGGTAAAACGTTTTGTAGATAAAGCAGACAAAACAACACGGGATGAGATCGAACGCCTGATTGCAGGAGAAGGAATCGAAAAAGCAGTTCGTCTGGAACTGACTTACGATGAGATAGACAATGATATTGGCAATTTGTGGAGTGTATTATTTACAACGGGGTATCTTACACAGCAGGAAAAAATAGAACGAGGGGTTTATAAACTGATCATTCCCAATAAAGAAGTGCGAGATGTCTTTATCTACCAGATTCAGGAGTGGTTTCAAAAAGCAGTCGTAAAAGATGCAAGGAAAATGTCAGCATTTTGTGAGGCATTTTTATGTGGAAATGCCGAAGAAATTCAAAAACAGCTGACTTTGATTCTCAGCAATATGATCAGCATTCTGGATACGAAAGCACGGGAAGGTCAGAAGGAGAATTTTTATCATGGTCTGTTGCTGGGACTGTTGCGAAGTAATCCGGAGTGGCTTATCAGATCCAATATGGAATCGGGAGACGGTTTTTGTGATATTCTGATCGAACCGGAAGATCCGGAAGCGGGGATCATCATTGAAGTGAAATATGTCAGTTCTTTTGCAGCATTGGGAAAAGCCTGTGCAGCCGCACTGGAACAGATCAGAGAACGTCGTTACGATGAATATTTACGAAATGAAGGACGAAATGATATCTTGATCTATGGAATTTCTTTCTGCAGAAAACGATGTCAGGTAGTTGCCGAGAAACTGTAAAAATCAGAAATAGCGGTCATATCCGCCCAAAAGCATACCATTCATCAACAAGGACAGAGTTCATTTTACGGCTCTGTCCTTGTCTGTTGTTATGCTCTCAGACGGTGCTATAGTTTTTTTCTATATCGTGGTATTGAAATTTCGCATACCTCTATATACCGTTATCTGATTGACAATTTTTGGAAAAAAAGTATAATAACACTAAATCTATCGAAACAGTAGGAATTAAGCGAGGAGAAAAACTTATGAAAAAAAATCTGACAGCTACCATGGCACTTATCGCAGCAGCAACCGCAGCCTTCGGAATGACAGCAAGCGCCGATGACGCGAAAACGGCAGAAATCGTTCTGGAAGCAGAGAACGCTCCTTATACCTATGAGGATGATAACGGGGAACCGGCAGGATATGAGTATGAAGTATTGAAACTCATCGATGATTATCTGGATGACTGGACCTTCAATTATACCGTACTGGATTATGAGACAGCTCTGGCAGGAACCACCAGCGGAAAATACGATCTGGATTCCGGCTGCAAATTCCGTACACCGGCAAGAGAGGAAGCTTTCCTGGTATCCAATCCGTACAACTATTTCTTCATGAATCTGGTCGTGAAGAATGACAGCGGCATCAAGAGCCTGGAGGATATGGACGGAAAGAGCATTGCCCCCATCGTTGCAACAGACGGTCGTGCAGTCGCTCTGGCAGACTGGATGGAAAAACATCCGGATATCAAGCTTGATTTCGAAACGCTGGCAGCATCCGGAGCAATGGCAGATGAGATCACCAGCGTGGAGGATGGCGTTTACGATGCTGCTTATCTTTCCGCAGAGCAGGCCAATGCGATCCTGGAAGAGACCGGCTATGACGATCTGACCATTACCGACCGTGTAGACGGAAGAGACACCGACTTTTTGATCAACAAGGATCAGACAGAGCTTCAGGAGGCAGTGAACAAAGCCATCGATGCTCTTACTGAGGATGGTACCTTAAGTAAACTGACTGAGGAATTCTTCGGTGAGGACAACTTCGAGGTGGCAAAAGAGCTGGGTCTTCGCGACTGATAAAGAAAAAGATCACAGTTACAGTTCATGACCGGGTGTCATGGACTGTACTGTTGTAATAGGAGTATTTGCATGTGGAGAGGACATGAATTATTTATTTCCAGCCTTCCGGTGCTGGTGGAATATATTCCGGCAACCCTGTTTTATTTTCTGGTGCCGACCGTGATCTCCCTGGTCCTGGGAGCATGGATCTGCCGGGTACGGGTGGGAAAAAAGAATGCGCTGTACTGGCTGGTTTCCCTGTTTGTTTCTTTTTTCAGGGGAACGCCGGGGCTGGTTCAGATCTATATTGTGTTTTTCGGGCTCCCGAAGATCTTTGAACCCTTTGGGATCAATATCAATCGTTGGGACGCCGGAATTTTTTATGTGATAGCGACCTGCTGTAACTTTTCCAGCTTTGTTTCCGAGGCCTTCCGGGGCGCTTATGAAGCCATTGACAAGGATCAGATCGAGGCGGGATATTCCATCGGCTACAGCCGCTGGCAGTGCTTTCGCCATGTGATCGCTCCTCTGACCATGCAGATTGCGCTTCCGAACCTGAAAAACCTGGAGATCGACCTTCTGAAAGGGACCGCCATAGCCTATGTCATTGGTGTTGTGGATGTCATGGGCCGGGCGGACAAGATCATTGCCCAGCACAGAGGCTACGGTCAGATCTGGATCCTTCTGGCGGCAGCGATCCTGTATTTCCTGATCAATGTGGTCATCGAACTGGTTTTCAACAGCCTGACCCGTCATTACAGCCGGCATGAAAGGGGTATCGCATGAATCTGAATGTAAAATTTATGATATCGGACATTCCGACAGTGCTTAGTGCCCTGCCGGTGACACTGGAACTTACTTTTGCATCACTTTTTTTTGCAATTTTGCTGGCTGTGCTCTTCGGAGTCTGTATCCTGAAAAAGATTCCGGTGCTGAAGCAGTTCGTCATCGGACTCAACACCTTCATCAAAGGCGTTCCGCTGATCGTCCAGCTTTTGTTCTGCTATTATGCACTCCCTTATGTGCTCCGGGCTTTTGATGGCGTACTTGGATACACTTATGATCCGAAGCATCCTTCTTATTTTGGTTTTGCTGTGGTGGCATTTGCCTTCAATTACGGAGCCTATATGACGGATGTGGTGGTTTCTTCTTACAGAGCGGTGGACAAAGGGCAGCTGGAGGCTGCTTACTCCGTAGGAATGAGCACGTTTCAGGCTATGTGGAGGATCGTGATCCCACAGGCCGTGGTGATCTCTCTTCCGAACCTTTCCAACTACTTCATGTGGCTTCTGAAGGCCACCAGCCTGGCTTCCGTGGTAAATGTGTTTGAGCTTCTGGCAACAGCCCGGGCTTCCACTGCCGTCAATTATGCGATCCTTGAGGGATATCTGGTGGCAGCAGGCATTTACTGGGCAGTATGTATCCTTGCGGAGCAGATCCTGAAACGGATCAATAAGAAGATGAATCGTTATCAGAAGACCGTTTCTGCGGTATAAAAGACAGGAGACAGAAGATATGGCAATGGTAGAATTGAAAAATATCAGAAAAAAACTGGGTGGCGTGGATATCTTAAACGGCGTGGATCTTTCTGTGGAGGAAGGAGAGGTAGTGGTCATCCTGGGACCCTCCGGATCCGGAAAGACGACTCTTTTGCGGACCATCAATTTTCTTGCCCCCGCAGATCAGGGAACGATAACCATTGACGGACTGACCGTGGACAGCCAGAAGCATCATCATAAGGAAACGCTGGCTCTTCGCCGGAAAACCGGAATGGTATTTCAGAATTATAATCTTTTTCGCAATAAGACCGTTTTACAGAACATCACGGAAGGTCTGACCACGGTGCGGAAGATTCCTCATGAGCAGGCTGTGGAAACGGCCATGGCACTTTTGAAAAAAGTGAATCTGGAAAACAGAGCCTCCGCTTATCCGGCACAGCTTTCTGGCGGTCAGCAGCAGCGTGTGGGCATCTGCAGGGCTCTGGCTTTAAATCCCAAGGTGATTCTTTTTGACGAGCCCACCTCCGCTCTTGACCCGGAACTGGTAGGAGAGGTGCTGGGTGCCATGCGTGCCGTGGCAAAGAGTGGTATCACGATGATCGTCGTGACCCATGAGATCAGTTTCGCCCGCGATGTGGCTGACCGTGTGATCTATATGGAAGGCGGCGTCATTGTCGAGCAGGGCAGCCCGAAAGAGGTCATTGAAAGCCCGAAAGATGAAAGGACGTTAAGGTTCTTGCGTTCACTGCTCAACGAACCCATGGAACCCGCCAATATAACATATAAATAATAAGAAGAAAGAGGTAGAAGAAAATGGCATTTGAAAACAACATTCCGAAGATCAAAAACAATTTTGGCGTAGACGGTATGCGTGATATCAGCGCCCGCCGTGCGGCAACCATCTCCAATATGATCGAAGAGGCGGCAAAACAGGGCATCGACGATTCCTTTGCGAGGACTGCCATCGGCCGTTATGGTGCAGACAATGCGAAAGCCATGCGTGCGAGCATGAAGGATCCCGATGATTTTACTGAGTTTGCCAATGAATTTGGTACGGATCATAACAGGGAGATTTATGAGATGGAAGTAGTAGAGAAGACGGAGGACAAGCTGTCCATCGATTTCCATTACTGCCCCTATGTAACCGAGTGGGTAAAACAGGGTCATACACTGGAAGAAATCGCTCATCTCTGCGATCTGACGATGGAAGGTGACAGAGAGTTTGCAAAACAGTTCCCCTGCCTGAAATTCGAACTGAAAGGCACCATTGCAGACGGCCTTCCGGTCTGTCAGCTGCGGTTTACGAAGGTAAAGAAAGACTGATTTTATGCCATAAAATGAGGAGTGCCCGGGCGTCTGGTACACCCGGGCTATTATGAAAAAATTTATCTATGTGTAATGAAAACATTACGCCATGACCAAGATTGGTTGTCTCCTTTCGAAGACAGTTATAGTGTAGCAATAAATTATGAATAAAATATGAACAAGCAGTAAAGAATATGTGAAAATAACCAAAAACCAGTTTGTTTCAAACTGGTTTTTGGTGAAAAATAATAAATAATCAAAGACAGATCAAAGTTTGATGTTGGCAAAAAGAGAACCAAGAGAGGTACCTACAGCCTCTGTTTCCGGCAATTCGATGGTTTCCTCCTGAATCTCCTCGGCAGCCACATCATTCAGGGCTTTCATGCTCAGGCTGAGCTTGCCGTCTTTTACATTGATGACTTTTACCTTTACTTTGTCACCAACCTTCAGGACAGCGGCGGGAGTCTTGATCCGTTTTTCGCAGATCTGAGAAACATGTACCAGACCGGAAAGACCGTTTCCAAGATCGATGAATGCACCATAGGGCTGGATGGATTCTACGGTACCTTCGGTTACAAGGCCGATCTCGACATTGGATACTTTGGCTTTCCGCTCTTCGTCTGCCTTTTCACGGAGGATTTCACGGGCGGAGAGTACCAGGTGATCGTCCTCCTCATCTGCTGCGATGACGCGGATCTCGAGCTCTTTGCCAAGCCAGTCATTCAGATCATCTTCTTCTACATAGTTCAGGGAAAGTTTGGAAGCGGGAATGAAGCCGCGGATGCCTTCCAGATAAGCGACAACGCCTGATTTTACGATGCCGGCAACCTTGACTTTCAGGTTTGTGCCCTCTGCCTTATAGCTGCGGAGTTTATCCCAGGCAAGGACCTCATTGGCCTCTTTGGCGGAGAGGAGAATGTGACCTTCGCCGTCATCTCTGCGGATCACAGTGGCGGAAATCTCATCGCCTGTGTGGATATCTTCTGCCAGGTTGAAATTCGGATCATTGGTGAAATCCTCCAGGCGGATGATGCCGTCGGTATAATATTTCAGATCCAGGGTAATGGCAGTTTCAGAAACGCCGATGACGGTTCCGGTCAGGATATCGCCCTCGTGGATCTGCTTAAAGGAGGCTTCCAGTTCCTCTTTGTAATCGTCCATGCTTTCCACATGCTCGGGAGCTTCTGCGGTTTCCGGTGTTACGTTTTTCAGTTCTTCACTCATAATATGATCTCCTTTTTTATGATGTTCTTCCGTGCAAAGGTCGCCGCCTGCATTTTGCGGGCATCTTTGTATAAAAGTAACCATTCAGGGCATTCCACGTATTTTAAAACGAAAAGCCATCCGCCTGCAGCCAGATTTGCACCGTCTGGCTTTTCATTTTTCTGCTGTCCCGAACTGTTATATAAAAAAGTTTAACATTTTTGATGCAGAAAGTAAAGAATCGTGTAAAATAAGAAGGACATGTATTTATGTGTTGAATAATTGTGGAGGATATCATATGAGTGAAAATAGAAAACTGCAGACAAATGCGCCGACTCCGGTGATTGCCCCCAGAAAGGTTTATGTCATCGGACATAAAAATCCGGATACGGATTCGATCTGCTCGGCCATCGCTTATGCAGATATCAAGCGTCGGACGGAGGATGGGATCTTTGAGGCAAAACGGGCCGGTCAGATCAGCCAGGAGACCCAGTATGTGCTGGATCGTTTTCAGGTGGATCCGCCGGGATATGTGCCGAATGTGGCTCCCCGGGTAAAAGACATGGAGATCCGCCGGATCCCGGGGGTCAGTGATCACATTTCCCTGAAAAAGGCCTGGAATCTCATGCGGACCCAGAATGTGAACACCCTGCCCATCGTTCAGGAAGGAAATATGCTGGAGGGTCTGATCACCATCAGCGATATTGCGAAGTCTTACATGGACGTTTATGATAATGCCATTCTTTCCACGGCCCGCACCCAGTACAAAAATATTCTGGAGACGCTGGACGGAACTATGGTGGTGGGAAATGAACATGCGTATTTTGTCAAAGGAAAGGTTGTCATTGCGGCGGCCAATCCGGATCTGATGGAGAATTATATTGAAGAAGATGATCTGGTCATCCTCGGAAACCGTTATGAATCGCAGCTGTGTGCGATCGAGATGAAAGCAGGCTGCATCATCGTCTGCGAGGGGGCTCCGGTCTCCAAGACGATCCAGCGTCTGGCGGCCGAGCGGGTCTGCGCCGTTATCAGTACCCCTCATGATACGTATACGGTGGCACGTCTCATCAACCAGAGTATGCCGGTAAAATTCTTTATGAAATCCAGTAATCTTATTACTTTTCGTCTGGATGATTATACAGACTCCATCAAGGATGTCATGGCGAAAAAGAGACACCGGGACTTCCCGATCCTGGATAAAAACGAACATTATGTGGGAATGGTTTCCCGCCGGAATCTGCTGGGGATCAAGAGGCGTCAGCTGATTCTGGTGGATCACAACGAAAAGTCACAGGCTGTGGATAACATCGAGAGTGCCGACATTCTGGAGATCATCGATCATCACCGCCTGGGCTCTCTAGAGACCATGGCTCCGGTCTTTTTCCGGAACCAGCCGGTGGGCTGTACTGCCACGATCCTTTATCAGATCTATCAGGAACGGAAACTGGAGATCCCGAAAAATATCGCAGGTCTTCTCTGTGCGGCCATTATCTCTGATACGCTGATGTTCCGTTCTCCCACCTGCACGGCCCTGGACCGGGCGGCAGCAGAACGGCTGGCGGAGATCGCCGGTATCCAGTGCGAAGAGTTTGCAACGGAAATGTTTGCGGCAGGCAGTGATCTGAAGGGGCGTTCGACAGAGGAGATCTTCTATCAGGATTTCAAGAAATTCGAGCTCAACAAAGCAAACTTTGGCGTAGGACAGATCAACTCCATGAACCCGGAGGAGCTCAAAGAGATGAAAAAGCGCCTGCTTCCCTATATGGAAAAGGCTCTGGGAGCACACGGAGAGACCATGATCTTTTTCATGCTGACGGATATCATCCATCAGTCCACAGAGCTTCTCTGCTACGGAGGCGAGAATGTGCGTCTTGTGGAAGAGGCCTTTCATCAGACACCGGTGGAACATTCCATCACCCTGCCGGGCGTGGTATCCCGGAAAAAACAGCTGATCCCGGCCTTTATGAATGCCCTGCAGCAGTAAGGTGCGGGATACGATCCAGAGGAAAAAGGAGAACGAAAAAATGGAAAAAAAGACGATGGAAAAACAGAAGGTTTCCGTGAAGAAACAGCAGTGGAAACCGGGAAATATGCTTTATCCCCTTCCGGCAGTGCTGGTGAGCCTGGGCCGGGAAGGAGAAAAACCGAACATGATCACCGTTGCCTGGACTGGAACGGTCTGCACCAACCCGCCTATGGTCTATATTTCCGTGCGTCCGGAGCGGTATTCCCATGCGATCTTAAAGGAGACAAAAACCTTTGTCATCAACCTGACGACAGAAAAACTTCTGAAAGCCACCGATTACTGCGGTGTCCGTTCCGGAAGGGATGTGGATAAATTCAAGGAGACCGGCCTGACGGCTGTCTCGGGTCCGGTGACCGGCTGTCCCATGGTGGAAGAAAGCCCCGTAAACCTGGAATGCCGTGTGAAGGAGATAAAAGCCCTGGGTTCCCATGATCTTTTTCTGGCAGAGGTAGTGGCTGTCCATGTATCTGAGGACTATATGGAAGGGAACGGCCGTTTCCGCCTGAACCGGACGGGACTGGTGGCCTATTCCCACGGAGAATATTTCAGCCTGGGAAAATCCCTCGGAACCTTCGGTTATTCCGTAAGGAAACCGGCGAAGAAAAAGGCAAAACGGTGCAGATAAGCTAAGGCTTTTTGGCAGTTACCTCACTTCCGCGGCGGATGGCCTGTTCCCCGTATTTCTGGCGGATCTTGTCGAGTGCGGCATCCAGCTTCTGTTGTTTTTCGTTTTTCTCCCAGTCAATATCGAAGATGGAAAGCTGGATGGGGGCATCCTCATCGGTAAGCCTTGTGGTGCGTACACCAAGAAGGCGGATGGGATCTCCATTCCAGAGCCGCCGGAACAGGCGCAGAGAAGCCGCATAAAGGGTCGCAGCGGCGTTGGAGGGCGGTTCCAGAGGCATCTGATGGGAGGAAGAGGAGAAATCACTGTATTTGATCTCCACAGAGATGCTTCCGGCCAGCTGTCCGGCTGCCCGGAGTCTCTTGGCCACGCTCTCGGAAAGGCGGCGCAGGACAGGAGCCGCTTCTTTTTCTGTCAGGGCATCCTTCGAGAGTGTGGTGGAATTTCCGATCCCTTTTGCCCGTGCGGGCAGGGATTCCACCGGACGGTCATCGATCCCGTTGGCATATTCCCAGAGAAGGCGGCCATGGCTTTTCAGATGGGCGGTGAGAAGGTCTGCATCCGTGTGGGCCAGTTCTCCGATGGTGTGGATGCCCAGCTTATGTAAGACACGGACGGAGGAACGTCCGGCCATGTGCAGCTCACTCACGGGCAGCGGCCACATTTTTCGCAGGATCTCATCCGGAAAAAGCGTGTGGATCCGGTTTGGCTTTTCAAAATCGGAAGCCATTTTGGCCAGCAGTTTGTTGCAGGAGATGCCGACATTGACGGTAAAGCCAAAACGCCGGTAAATGGTGTCCTTGATCTCTTCTGCGGCTGCCAGAGGGCTTTGATAGCAGTGGGCGATGCCGGTGAAATCCAGATAACACTCATCCACACTGACCTGCTCGATATCCGGAGTCAGTGTCTTCAGATAATCGATAAACCGGTGGCTGTACTGCCGGTACAGCTCATGATCCGGTGGAAAGATCAGAAGCTCCGGGCATTTTTTCAAAGCGGAAGCGACCGGTTCACTGGTATAGATCCCCATTTTTTTCGCAGAAATGGACTTGGCAAGGACGATCCCGTGCCGGCTTTTCTGATCTCCGCCGATGATGGCCGGTACTTCACGCAGATCCGGACCTGCGCCGGTCCGAAGATTCTCTACAGACGTCCAGCTGAGATAAGCAGAATTTACATCAATATGAAAAATGATCCTCGAAGCCACAGGCGTTCCTCCCTTCAAAATCCTTTCTGTCTCATCCTCTTGTGATAATCCTATCATACCCGTACCCCGCAAAAGATACAAGTCTGTACAAGCATGGATTTTTCTGCTATACTTCGATCGTAACCTTTTGAATACTTGCGATCAACGGAGATTTTATATGAAAAAAAACAAATGGATCTGGATTCCTCTGGCAGCAGTGCTTTTGAGCGGGTGCAGTGCAGATAATGGCACCGACAGCATTGATGAAGGAATGACAGCCATGGAACATAAAGAATACCAGGCAGCCCTGGAGGATTTTAAAACAGCGGTGGCGCTGGGAGAAAACGAAGCAGCCGCTTATCGGGGCGAGGGTCTGGCGCTTATGGGGCTGGGACAGTACGAACAGGCAGCAGCGGCCTTTGACGAGGCTCTGAAAGCCACGGATGAAAAGATGCCGAACACCCGGAGAGACATCCTTTACTACAAAGCAACGGCTCTTTATAAAAACGGCGATTATGACGGTACCATTGCTGTCTGCGATGACCTGCTGAAGCTCCGTCAGGAAGGAGATGCCTGCTATCTCCGCGGTGCCTGCTATATGGCAAAGGGAGACTATGATCAGGCAAAAACCGACTTTGATCTGGCGGTTTCTCTGTCTCCGAAGGATTACGATCTGGTACTGGATATCTACAGCTGCTACCAGGAGCAGAAACGTTCCGCAGACGGAGCACCTTATCTGGAAAATGCTCTGAATATTGAAGATCCCAGCGAGGAAGGAAGCTGCCAGAAGGCCCGGATCTATGTGTATCTGGAGAATTATGACAGTGCCAAAAAGCTTCTGGATCCCCTGACAGAAAAGAAAAATGCCGAAGCCATGGAGCTTATGGCCCGCATTTATCTGGAGGAAGGTGACACCACCCATGCCAGGAAGACCTGGCAGGAGCTTATGAGCAGCGATGGCGAGAGTCTGACCGCCTATAATGGTCTGGTACTCTGTGATATCAAGGACGGAGCCTATGCTTCTGCTCTTGAAAACGCGGAAAAAGGTCTGGCTCTGTCAGGAGAAGAGGGACGTCAGGAGCTCATGTATAATACCATCGTGGCATATGAGTATCAGGGAGATTTTGAAAATGCCCGGGCGAAGGCACAGGAATATGTGGAAAAATATCCTTCGGATGAGCGCGGCACCAGAGAATATACTTTCCTTCAGACGAGGTAATGCTATGGAAATGAACACGATCGAAGAATTGAAAGAACGGGTGATCCTCATCGGTGTCAGCGTCAGTGACGGAGATGATACAGAGGAATCCCTGAAGGAATTAAAAGAACTGGCAGATACGGCAGGAGCTGAGACGGTGGGAACTGTGATCCAGAAAAGAGAAGCGGTCCACCCGGGCACCTACATCGGAAAAGGAAAAATCGAGGAAGTCCGGGCGATGGCTTTCGGGCTTAATGCCACCGGTGTGATCTGCGACGATGAGCTCAGTCCCGCCCAGCTGAACAATCTGGAGCAGGAGCTGGATCTGAAGGTTATGGACCGGACGCTGATCATTCTGGATATTTTTGCGGCACATGCGCGAACCAGTGAGGGAAAGATCCAGGTAGAGCTTGCCCAGCTCAAATACCGCCAGGCAAGACTGGTCGGTCTTCGAAATTCTCTGTCCCGTCTGGGAGGCGGTATCGGAACCAGAGGACCGGGAGAGAAAAAGCTGGAAATGGACCGTCGGCTCATCAAGAGCCGGATTGCCCAGCTGAACCGGGAACTGGAGGAAGTGAAACGCCACCGCGAGATCACAAGAGCCCAGAGAAGCCGGAACCGTATGCCTGTGGCAGCCATTGTAGGGTATACCAATGCGGGAAAATCCACGCTTCTGAACCGGCTGACAGGAGCCGGCGTGCTGGAAGAAAACAAGCTTTTTGCCACGCTGGATCCGACCACCCGTACCATGACGCTGGAAAACGGCACCAGGATCCTCATCACAGACACGGTAGGCTTTATCCGCAAGCTTCCTCATCATCTGGTGGAGGCTTTTAAGAGTACCCTCGAAGAGGCAAAATATGCGGATGTGATCCTTCATGTGGTGGATGCTTCCAATGAGCAGATGGAGACACAGATGTATGTGGTCTACGATACCTTACGAAGGCTGGAGGTAGGCGACAAGCCGATCCTGACGTTGTTCAACAAGACAGACCGGGAGGGTATCCGCACCGATCTTCGGGATCTGAAAGCCGATCAGACACTGAAGATCTCTGCAAAGACGGGAGAGGGGCTTTCGGAACTGACGGCAGCTCTGGAGGAAGTGCTCCGGCGGGATAAGATCTACGTGGAGCGGCTTTATCCCTTTGACCAGGCCGGCATCATCCAGCTGATCCGCAAAGAGGGGGAGCTGGTGTCCGAAGAGTATACGGCTGAGGGGATCGAAGTCAAAGCTTACGTACCCAGAAAGATCTACGAGAAGATCTGAAAAGGTGCTGCAAAGCCTTCAAGGGCTTTCGCACACCGTCAGAAATTCGTCATTTTTACTAAAGACACAAGTTCTAGTGAAGTTCACGGGGGCCGTATGGTCTCCGTTTTTTCGCGGAAAAGCCACTTCCAACGGGCTTTCCGGCATTTTCCGGACATTTTCAAAATATACTATATATAGTGGCATGTACGCAAAATGCGTCCAAGATATGGTGGCTTTTGCGGTTGACTCATCCAGGTATCTTTGATACAATAAATCCAGTCTTCGTTTTACGGGCCCGAATGGCTGGGGGAAAAACACATGGCCGGGCCGTACGGACGAGAGAGACAGATACGATTATGGAGAAGGTGCGTCAGCCTGGAGAGCGGAAAAGCAGGATGGTGCACCGTGTATAGATGGAAGGAGCAGAAGGTTTATGTTCAAAGTAGTGAAACGGGATGGTGAAGTGGCCGCTTTCGATATCGGAAAGATCACAAATGCCATCGAAAAAGCATTCAAGGCGACAGATAAACAGTTTAATACAGATATTATCGAGCTTTTAGGATTACGTGTCACTGCAGATTTTCAGAGTAAGATCAAAGACAGTCTCATCGATGTCGAGAGTGTGCAGGACAGCGTGGAGACCGTACTGGAGCAGAGCGGTTATTCCGATGTGGCCAAGGCCTACATCCTTTACCGCAAACAGAGAGAGAAGATCCGGAATATGAAATCCACGATCCTGGATTATAAGGATATCGTCAACAGCTATGTGAAGGTAGAGGACTGGCGGGTAAAGGAGAATTCCACCGTGACTTACTCCGTCGGTGGTCTGATCTTAAGCAACTCCGGTGCTGTGACAGCCAATTACTGGCTGTCTGAGATCTACGACCAGGAGATCAGTGATGCCCACAGAAACGCAGACATTCATATCCATGATCTGTCGATGCTCACCGGTTACTGTGCCGGCTGGTCCTTGAAGCAGCTGATCCGGGAAGGACTTGGCGGCATTGAAGGGAAGATCACCTCCGCACCGGCGAAGCACCTTTCGGTCCTCTGTAACCAGATGGTGAATTTCCTTGGGATCATGCAGAATGAATGGGCAGGAGCGCAGGCGTTTTCTTCTTTTGATACTTATCTGGCTCCTTTTGTAAAGGTGGACCACCTTTCTTATCCGGAAGTAAAAAAATGCATCGAATCCTTTGTTTACGGTGTGAATACGCCGAGCCGCTGGGGAACACAGGCTCCCTTCTCCAATATCACACTGGACTGGACGGTTCCCAATGACCTGGCGGAGCTTCCGGCCATTGTCGGCGGAAAGGATATGGATTTCTGTTATAAGGACTGTAAAAAAGAGATGGATATGGTGAACAAGGCCTTCATCGAGACCATGATCGAGGGAGATGCCAACGGACGCGGTTTTCAGTACCCGATCCCGACCTATTCCATTACCAGAGATTTTGACTGGTCCGACACAGAGAACAACCGCCTGCTCTTTGAAATGACCTCCAAATACGGAACCCCGTATTTTTCAAACTATATCAACAGCGATATGGAGCCCAGCGATGTGCGGAGCATGTGCTGCCGTCTGAGACTGGATCTTAGGGAACTCCGGAAAAAGACCGGCGGTTTCTTCGGTTCCGGAGAGAGCACCGGAAGCGTAGGCGTTGTCACCATCAATATGCCGCGTATCGCTTATCTGTCCAGGAACAAAGCGGATTTCTACCGCCGTCTGGATCACATGATGGACATTGCAGCCCGTTCCCTGAAGATCAAGAGAGATGTGATCTCCCGGCTTCTGGAGGAGGGACTGTATCCTTACACCAAACGGTATCTGGGAAGCTTTAGCAACCACTTTTCCACCATCGGCCTCATCGGCATGAATGAGGTGGGTCTGAATGCCGTCTGGCTTGGTGAGGATCTGAGCCATCCAAAGACACAGGAATTTACCAAAGAGGTGCTGAACCATATGAGAGAGCGTCTCGTGGGATATCAGGAGCAGTACGGCGACCTTTACAACCTGGAGGCCACTCCGGCAGAGTCCACCACCTATCGTCTGGCAAAGCATGACCGGGAGCGCTGGCCGGATATCAAAACAGCCGGCAAAGAAGGCGATACGCCTTATTATACCAACAGTTCCCATCTGCCCGTGGATTACACCGCAGATATCTTTGATGCGCTGGATATCCAGGATGAGCTGCAGACCCTTTATACCTCCGGAACTGTCTTCCACGCTTTCCTGGGCGAGAAGCTTCCGGACTGGAAGTCCGCAGCCAACCTGGTGCGGAAGATCGCAGAGAACTATCGTCTTCCGTATTACACGCTGTCTCCGACCTATTCTGTCTGTAAGGAGCACGGCTATATTGCCGGTGAGCATTTCACCTGTCCGAAATGCGGCAAGAAGGCGGAAGTCTACAGCCGGATCACCGGATATTACCGTCCGGTACAGAACTGGAACGACGGAAAAACGCAGGAGTACAAGAACCGGAAGCTTTACGATGTGGACCATTCCTGTCTGAAGAAGGTACACAGCAGCATCGTTACGGTTTCCCGGGATGATGTGGAGATCAAGCCCATGGAGGGTGTGAAATATCTGTTCACCACCAAGACCTGCCCCAACTGCCGCCTGGCAAAGGAAATGCTGAAGGGTGAGGCCGTACAGATCATCGATGCCGAGGAAAATCCGGAGTTGGTGAAAAAGTACGGTATCATGCAGGCGCCGACCCTTGTAGTCGTTGACGGCACACGGGCAAAGAAATACGTGAATGCCTCCAATATCAGGAAATATGTGGACACTGTGAAAGAAGCTGTCCTATCCTGAGGCAGATCATAACAGTAAAAGGGAGGACCACCGGCTGCAGAGCTTTGCTGCACCGGTCGGTCCTCCCTCTTTTTTGCCATTTCGGACAATCAAAAAGACCACTCTTTATGGAAAGAATGGTCTTTCATTGGTTCTTTTCTCTATTTTCTGCGCTTATGAGTAAACGATCAAAGTTTAACTACGTTAGCAGCCTGCATTCCACGAGCACCCTCAGTTAAGTCATAGCTTACTGCCTGACCCTCATCGAGAGATTTGAAGCCCTCACCCTGGATAGCGGAGAAGTGAACGAATACATCGTTTCCGTCCTCGCCGGTGATGAAGCCGTAGCCTTTTTCTGCATTGAACCATTTAACTGTACCTTTGTTCATTGTGGTACCTCCATAAAATAATGAATTAAGATGTAGATTTTCGGATAAAAAAATCCACCAGCCATTACAGATTACATGAGTGCGATATAATCTCTAATGACTAGTGAATTATCTTACATCCAAGAAATCCTTGATACTTTTCCAGTATAAGCGTTGGAAAATCAAAAGTCAAGGAAATTTTTCTTGTATCATACAGGAAGGAGGGGTATCATAGGAATAGCAAAAACACAAAGAAAAGGAGTATAAATATGGATTTTATTGAAATTCTGAAAGCGATCCTCTTCGGTATCGTGGAGGGCATTACCGAGTGGCTTCCCATCAGCAGTACAGGTCATATGATCCTTCTGGATGAACTGGTAAAGCTGAATGTTTCCAACGACTTCCGTGAAATGTTCCTGGTTGTGATCCAGCTGGGCGCTATTCTGGCGGTGGTGGTCCTGTATTTTAAGAAGCTCTGGCCATTTTCCGCAAAGGAAAAATACTTTATCAAAAAGGACACCTTCCTGATGTGGTTCAAGATCCTGGCAGCCTGTATTCCGGCAGCCGTTGTCGGTATCCTCTTCGATGACAAGATCGACGAGCTTTTTTACAATTACCAGACCGTAGCAGCCATGCTGATCATTTTCGGTGTACTTTTCATCGTCATCGAAAACTACAATAAGAAACGGAAACCGGTCATGAATTCCATTGCGGAGATCAGCTGGAAGGCGGCTGTCGGTGTTGGCCTTTTTCAGCTGATCGCGGCTGTATTTCCCGGAACCTCCCGTTCCGGCGCAACGATCCTCGGCGGGATCCTGCTTGGCATGTCCCGTACGACAGCGGCTGAATTCACATTTTTCCTGGCGGTTCCCGTTATGGCAGGAGCAAGTCTTTTAAAGCTGGTAAAATTCGGTCTGGCCTTCAGCGCTTCGGAAGCAGTGATCCTTCTTGTGGGTATGGTGGTCGCCTTCGTGGTATCCATCCTTGTGATCAAATTCTTGATGAATTACATCCGCCGGAACGATTTCAAGGTCTTCGGCTGGTACCGGATCGTTCTGGGCGTGCTGGTGTTCCTTTTCTTCAGCATTTTGTAAGCTCAGCGGCGGATTTTTATGCATAAAGATGAATAAAAAGGAGATGTTATATGCAGATCATACTTCCGAAAAATGTCAATAAGATCATCCATGTCCTGGAGGAGAACGGATTTGAAGCCTATGCAGTGGGAGGCTGTATCCGTGACAGTCTCCTCGGGCGGACGCCCAACGACTGGGACATTACCACCTCAGCTCTTCCGGAGCAGGTGAAAGCGCTGTTTAAAAAGACCATCGATACAGGGATCCAGCATGGTACCGTGACGATCCTTCTGGACAAGGAGGGCTATGAGGTCACGACTTACCGGCTGGACGGAGAGTACGAGGACAGCCGTCACCCCAAAGAGGTGACTTTTACCGCCCTTCTTTCGGAAGATCTGAAGCGGAGGGATTTCACGATCAATGCCCTGGCCTACAATGAGAAGGAGGGGCTGGTGGACCTGTTCGGCGGCCAGAAGGATATGGAGGAAAAAGTGATCCGCTGTGTGGGAGATCCGCTGGAGCGTTTTACCGAGGATGCTTTGCGGATTCTCCGGGCCGTGCGTTTTGCGGCGCAGCTGGGCTTTTCCATCGAGGAACGGACACGGGAGGCCATCGGCATCCTGGCAGGGAATCTGGAGCACATCAGTGCGGAGCGGATCCAGGCAGAGCTGGTCAAGCTGGCCGTTTCCCCTCATCCGGAGGAACTTTATACGGCTTATGAGACCGGTATCACCCGGGTGATCCTTCCGGAGCTGGATGCAGCTATGGAGACAGAGCAGAAGAATCCGCATCACTGCCATACGGTAGGGGCTCATCTGATCGAGTCCATGCGGATGATCGAGCCGGACAAGGTGCTTCGCCTGGCCATGCTTCTCCATGACATCGGGAAACCGGTGGTAAGATCGACGGGAGAGGACGGCGTGGATCATTTCTTCGGTCATGCGGATGTCAGTGCCCAGATGGCTCATGATATCCTGAAACGGCTGAAATTTGACAACGATACGCTATATACGGTGGAAAAACTCATTGCCTATCACGATTACCGTCCGGAGATCAGTGAACGTGCGGTAAGAAGATTTCTGAACAAGACCGGAAAAGAGCTCTTTCCGCTGATCCTGAAGGTGCAGCGGGCAGATATTGCGGCTCAGAGCGATTATCAGCGTGCGGAAAAAGAGGAGCGGCTGAAGGAAGTAGAACTTCTGGCAGAAAAGATCTTCGAAGAAAAACAGTGTTTTTCTCTGAAGGATCTGGCGGTTAGCGGCCGTGATCTCATCGACGACGGTATGGAGCCGGGAAAACAGCTCGGTGAGGTCTTAAGTGAACTTCTTGGTGAGGTCTTACGGGATCCTGCCCACAATACAAAAGAATATCTTCTGGAATATTCCAGAACTCTCCGCCGGAGCTGATGCTCCGGCTTTTTCTATGGAGAGAAGATTCCGCCGCATAATTCCAGGCCGGTCCACATAGGAATAGAGGGAGCAGATCAGTGGGAGGGATCCGATGAATGAAAAAGGACTTATCGTACTGGAGCAGTATGAACTGGATGTAAGAAGTGCCAGAAGAGGAAGGGGCTCCTTTCTGGTAGATACGGATCAGGGGCTGAAGCTTCTGACGGAGTATGCCGGAACAGAGGGAAGGCTGGAATTTCAGGACCGGGTCATGAGGGAGCTTCGGGAAAAGGGGCTGGAGCGTCTGGATTTTCCGGTACGGAATAAGGAAGGCGGGTTTCTGGTAAAGGACAGGGAGGAGACCACTTATCTTTTGCGGGAATGGCATGAAGGCCGGGAATGTGATGTGAGAGAGCTTTCTGAAGTGGAAGAAGCGGTACGGGCACTGGCTTTTCTTCACCGGAATTTCCAGACAACTCCGGAAAAAGAGACGGAAAAGTTCCGGGAAGAATCGCTGGAGACAGAACTTCGGAGGAAAAATGCAGAGCTTCGGCGGGTGCGGAAATTCATACGTTCCCGCAGGAGAAAGACAGAGTTTGAACAGGAATTTCTGAATCATTTCGAGCGCTTTTATGAGGAAGCGGAAAAGGCTCTGGAAGAAGCCGGTTCCGGGAAAATCCGGGCACTTTTTGAAAGAAGCCTCACGGAAGGGATCCTTTGCCATGGGGATTACAACCAGCATCATGTACTCCTGTCGAGGGAGGGGACGGCACTTACAGACTTCGGTCACTGCCATTTCGGTGTCCGGACCGGGGATCTGGCCCGGTTTTTCCGGAAGATTCTGGAAAAACAGAACTGGGATAAGGTATATGGAAATGCCATGCTCCGGGAATATGGCCGGGTGCGTCCTCTTTCGGAGGAGGAACGGGAGGATTTTCGTGTGCGGCTTTCTTATCCGGAGAAATTCTGGAAGCTGGCAGACCATTATTATGGCAGCAGAAAGAGCTGGATCCCGGAGAAAAATGTCGAAAAACTGAAAAGCCTGATCCGGCAGCAGGATCAGCGGGTATCTTTTCTTAAAATATTGGAATAAGGTTTCTTTTCAGGGCGAATTATGGTATGATAAAAGCACTCAGGGCCGTGCAGGATGACCGGATGCTTTAAGGGGACGGACCCTGAAAAGTGAAAAATCGGGAGGTACGATATGGACTACAAAGAAGTATACCAGGAGTGGCTGGAAAGCCCTTACTTTGACGAAGAGACCAAGGCGGAGCTTCGCGGTATCGCCGGGGATGACAAAGAGATCAAGGAACGTTTCTATGCAGAGCTGGAGTTTGGCACCGCAGGACTTCGCGGCATTATCGGTGCAGGAACCAACCGTATGAACGTATATACTGTAAGAAAAGCAACCCAGGGACTGGCCAACTATATTGCCAGTGTGAATGCACAGGCAAGAGGTGTGGCCATTGCGTATGATTCCCGTCGTATGTCACCGGAATTTGCAGATGTGGCCGCCCTCTGTCTGGCAGCCAACGGCATCAAGGCTTATGTGTTTGAATCTCTGCGTCCGACACCGGAGCTGTCCTTTGCAGTCCGCACACTGCATTGTATCGCCGGCATCAACATCACCGCCAGCCACAACCCGCCGGAGTACAACGGCTACAAGGTTTACTGGGAGGACGGCGCACAGATCACACCGCCTCATGACACCGGCATCATGGCTGAGGTAAAGGCTGTGACAGACTATGCAAAGGTGTATACCATGGAGAAAAAAGAGGCGGAAGAGAAGGGACTCTATCAGGTGATCGGAAAAGACATCGATGATCCGTATATCGAGGCGCTGAAGAGCCAGGTGATCCATCAGGATGCCATCGATGCGGAAAAGGATCAGCTGAAGATCGTTTATTCACCGCTTCACGGAACCGGAAATATCCCGGCACGGAGAGTGTTAAAAGAGCTTGGCTTCACCAACGTCCATGTAGTCAAAGAGCAGGAGCTTCCTGACGGCAATTTCCCGACTGTGAGCTATCCGAATCCGGAAGCGGATGAGGCCTTTACGCTGGGACTGAAGCTGGCGAAAGAGATCGATGCAGATCTGGTTCTTGCCACCGATCCGGATGCAGACCGTCTGGGTGTGCGTGTAAAGGACAAAGACGGCATTTATCATACTCTGACCGGAAATATGTCCGGCTGTCTTCTGGAGGAGTATGAGCTCAGCCAGAGAAAAGCAGCAGCAGGAAAGCTTCCGGAGGACGGTGCAGTAGTCAGCACCATCGTTACCACCAATATGGCAGGTGCGATCGCCAGAGCTTATGGCCTTCGTTTCATCGAAGTCCTGACCGGCTTCAAATACATCGGACAGCAGATCCTTGGCTTTGAAGAGAGCGGAAAAGGTACCTATCTCTTCGGTTTCGAGGAAAGCTACGGCTGTCTCATCGGTACCCACGCCAGAGACAAGGATGCCATCGTTGCTACCATGGCACTCTGTGAAGCTGCCGCATATTATAAAACACAGGGCAAGACTCTTTGGGACGCCATGATCGATATGTATGAGAAATATGGTTATTATAAAGATGACATCCAGTCGATCACGCTGAAAGGAATTGAAGGTCTGGAGAAGATCCAGTCCATTCTGGAGACTCTCCGGAAGAACCCGCCTGCCAAGATCGGCGGCTATCAGGTGACCTCTGCAAGGGATTACAAGCTGGATACGGTACGAAACATGGCTACCGGAGAGATCACAGAGACCGGACTTCCGAAGTCTAATGTTCTCTACTATGATCTTACTGATGATGCATGGCTTTGTGTAAGACCTTCCGGAACGGAGCCCAAGGTAAAATTCTATTACGGAGTGAAGGGAACCTCTCTTGCGGATGCAGATGAAAAATCCAAAGCTCTGGGAGAAAAAGTGCTGGAAATGATCCATCAGATGCTGTAAGGCATAAACAGGAGATAAAGGGGAAGACTATGGACAGGAAGCTTACCTTTGACGATTACCGTGGGATCATAAGGGCGCTCCGGGACCCGGAAAAAGGCTGTCCCTGGGACAAGGCGCAGACGCATGAAAGCTTAAAGCCCTGTATGATCCATGAAATGACGGAGGCCGTAGCAGCGGTGAACCTTCTTTCTGAGACCGGCGATCCGGACAACCTCTGTGAAGAACTGGGAGATGTACTCCTTCAGGTGGTGCTCCAGAGTCAGATCGCAGAGGAAGAAGGCCTGTTTTCCCTTGATGATGTGATCCGGAAAGCAGGAGAGAAGATGCTCCGGCGCCATCCTCATGTATTCTCTTCGGAAGCATCTCCGGAAAAGGAAGAAGTCCCGGGCAGATGGGAAGCCATCAAGCAGGCGGAAAAGCAGGGAAGATCCGCAGAATATGAAAGAAAGAAGAAGGAAGCGGAGGCGGCTGCCGCCCGCGAAGTGATCCGTCTTCTGAATGCGGAAAACCAGTAAAAACAGGCGTATTACTCTTGACAAAAGGGCCAAAACAGTTTATAAGTAAACGTAGAACTTTGCCGGGGAGAAAAGGCAGGGTCATGATTACAACGAAGAGTAGCTGCAGAGAACAGATCAGTTACGAAGAGAAATCCAGAGGAGGAATATTTCCATGAATAAAACAGAATTAATTGCTGCTATTGCCAGCAAGACCGAATTATCCAAAAAAGACGCTGAGAAAGCACTGAAGGCTTTCACTGACGTTGTGACCGAAGAACTGAAAAAGGGTGAGAAGATCCAGCTGGTAGGTTTTGGTACTTTCGAGGTATCTGAGAGAGCAGCAAGAGAGGGAAGAAATCCTCAGAGCGGAGAGCCGATGAAGATCGAGGCTTCCAAAGCTCCCAGATTCAAAGCCGGCAAAGCACTGAAAGATATGATTAACGAGAAATAAGAATGAAACAGATCGGAGGACTTCTTGAAAAGCCCTCCGATTTTTTCATAAGGAGGAACGCACCATGCGGTTAGATAAATTTTTAAAAGTATCCCGCCTGATCAAGCGCCGTACCGTGGCAAACGAGGCCTGCGACGCCGGAAGAGTCACCATCAACGGCAAACCGGCCAAGGCTTCCGCTGCTGTGAAGGCAGGGGACATTCTGGAGATTGGTTTTGGCACCAAAGCGGTAAAGGTGGAAGTGCTGAATGTTCAGGAGACCGTCCGGAAAGACGATGCAAAGGAAATGTATCAGTACCTGTGAATATTTCTCCCGTCTCTCTCATATATTTTATCAAGAGCATATACCGAGAGGGCTTTATGGAAGAAAAACAGATTGAGATGAAGAGGGCACACAAGGTAACCATGGAGGGACGCAGAAGCGGAACTGTCACGGGGGTATCGGATGTGCTCTCTTTTGATGTGGGAGAAGTGGTGCTCCGGACGGAAGATGGTCTTCTGATGATCAAAGGGGAGGAACTTCATGTCAGCCGGCTGACTCTGGAAAAAGGTGAGGTGGACATCGACGGAAAGATCGACAGTCTGACCTACACCGGAGGCCAGGGAAAAAAGGCAGACAAGGGTACTTCTCTGTTTCGGAAGATGTTTCAGTAGGATGAGCGGAGTGATCCGTCACGAGATCTGGTTTTTCTTTTTTTCGCTTCTTTCGGGAATGATTCTTTTATGCGCCTATGATCAGCTGCGTGTACTTCGCCGTCTGATCCCTCATAACGGCTTTTTCCAGTCTCTGGAGGATTTCTTTTTCTGGACAGGAGCCGGGATTTTCTGCTTTGGTGTGTCCTTTCGGGGGAATCAGGGTTCTCTCCGGGGCTTTTCTCTGGCAGCTCTTGTTTTTGGCATGTGGCTTTACCATCGGACCGCCAGTTTCTGGGTGGTGAAAAGCGAAAGGTTTGTCTTTGATGCAGTGTCGAAAAAAACATTTTTTCTTTGCCGAAAAGCGTTGAAAAAAGCATGGAATTGGGTTACAATGAGAATTACATGTAAAAACGTTGATGTGAAAAGATAGCTGTAAAAGACAGTTATGGCGAAAGAAAGAAACAGGGGTCCGGATGAAACAGAATAGAAGAAGAAAAAAAAGACGGGGAAGCAACAGAGGCGTGGGCAGCATCTGCTTTATTGTTATGATCCTGCTCGTCAGTCTCAGTGTGCAGAGCCACGGACTGAAGGAAAAACTCAATGTATACGCGGCTCAGAAGGAAGAGCTGCAGCAGAAGATCGACAGTGAGACTGCACGTACGGACGAGATAAAGAAGCTGGAAGAGTACAAGAATACAACGGAGTATGTAGAAGGGATAGCCAAGGACAAGCTTGGACTGGTCTACAAGGACGAGATCATCTTCAAACCATCGAATTAAGAGACAAAGCTCTCTGACAGAGCAGAGCACAAAAGAGAACCGGACAGGCCGAAACGTCTGCCCGGTTCTGCCATTTTTCTGAATGGAGGAGCTTTGTTATGGGGGAGCTTTTGATCACGGTTCTTTTGGTGAGTATTCTCTGGATGCTCCTGGATCTATTGAAGGTTTTTTATCAGGAACACCGGGAGGGTCCGGGAAATGAAGCGGTGCGCGATCCGGGCAGACAGAAACTGAATCAATACGCGGAAGCTTTTGACGGGCTGTCGGAGACCTTTCAGAAGTTTCCGAAGCGGAAGGAGGATCTGGAGCGGGAGGACAGAGAAGAGATTCTGAGAGAAAGCTCTTATAAGGTCTGCCGGGACTGCGAAGCTATGGAGTGGTGTTGGAGCGAGCATCGGGAGGATACACTCCGGGAAGCCTATGAGCGGCTTTTTTCCATGGAAAAAGGAGAGGAAGAACCGGAACGCCTTTCCTTTTGTATACGTTCGGACCGGTTCTTAAGTGAGATCCGCCTGAAATACCAGCTGGCCCGTCAGGAACTTTGCTGGACCAACCGTCTGCTGGCGAGCCGGAAACTCATGATGGACCAGTTTCAGGAGATCGCCGGGATCATCCGGCGGGCTGCCGGGTCGATCTATGAGGTGGATGAGGTGGATACGCAGGTAAGACGGAGCCTTGAAGTGCAGATGAAGCTTCATGGCATCGGTGTACGGGAAATGTGGAAGGTAGAACGTTCCGATGGCTGCCGGGAGCTTTATGTGACCATGCGGGCTCTGGGAAAAAAACGCTGTGTGGGTATGCGTGAGGCAGCTGCTTGTCTTTCTTCCGCCTGCGGGGAGCGGATGATCCCGGCAAGAGACAGCCGGATGGTCATCAATCAGGATTACAACACGGTGATGTTTATGCCGGCTCCGGAATATCTGATGCTCTGCGGGGCAGCCCGTGTGACCCGGGACGGGGAAGTGGTATCCGGTGACAGCTTTGCACTCTATCACAGAGACAGTGGAGAGATGATTCTGAATATTTCCGACGGGATGGGGTCCGGACCGGAAGCCGGTCAGGAGAGCAGCCGGGCCGTGGAGCTTATGGAGCAGTTTCTCAACGCGGGCTTTGACAGGGAAAGTTCCATAAAAATGCTCCATTCGGTCATGCTTCTGAAGGATGGAAACTGTTTTTCCACGATGGATCTGGCTGCGGTAAATCTTTATACCGGGGAATGCGAGCTTCTTAAAGTAGGGGCGGCTGCGACCTTTCTCAAAAGAGGAGACTGGGTGGAAACCGTTTCCTCCACCAGCATGCCTATGGGGATCATCGGGGAGGCAGACTATGAATGTACGAAAAAACAGCTTCGTCCGGGAGATTTTCTCATCATGGTTTCCGACGGGATCCTGGATGCCTTTCCGGGAAATCATGGAGAGGACAGGCTTCAGGAAATCCTTCTGCAGGAAACGACGGAAAATGCTTCCGAAATGGCAGCGGATATCCTGGAAGAAGTCCTGAAGCTCCGGTGCAGAAAGGCCGAGGATGATATGACCGTGCTGGTTGGAGGCCTCTGGAGACGCTGAGCCGGGAATGAAGAGGGCGGATAGCGCAAACAGTTACAGCAAAAGATACAATGGAGGAAGAGCGATGGAAAAGGTACTGGACTATATCCGGAAAAACGGGATGCTTAAGGAAGGAGACAGGGTCATAGCAGGCGTATCGGGAGGAGCGGATTCCATATGCCTGCTTTTTTTGCTGGACAGATATCGGGAAGCTTTGGGGATTTCCGTTGAAGTTGTCCACATGGAGCATGGGATCCGTGGAAAAGAAAGCCTGGAGGATGCGGCCTTTGTGGAAAACTTCTGCCGTGAACGAAAGATTCCCTGTCATGTTTTTCATCGGGATGTCCCGTCGCTTGCCAGAAAATGGAAATGTTCCGAAGAGGAGGCCGGCCGGCGTGCCCGCTATGAGGCGTTTGAGGAAATCTGTGAGAAATACGGAGGAACGAAGATTGCTGTGGCGCACAACCGGAATGACCAGGCAGAGACCCTTCTTTTTCATCTGGTCAGGGGAAGCGGTCTCTCCGGCCTTTCCGGGATCCGTCCGGTACGGGGAAAGATCATCCGGCCGCTCCTCTGTCTGACCCGGGAAGAAATTGAGGGTTTTCTGAAAGAAGAAGGCATTTCTTTCCGGACAGATGCCTCCAATCTGGAAACCGATTATGCAAGGAACCGGATCCGTCTGAATATCCTCCCGCTTTTACGGGAAGAATTAAATCCGAGAACCTGTGAGCATCTGGCGGAAACGGCGGAACGGCTGGCTCTTGCAGAGGATTACCTGGAGGCACAGGCAGAAGAAGCCGTGAAAAAGCTGGCCGGCCGAAGAAAGGGACGGACAGAGGATGGCAGTATGGAGCTCCTTCTGGAGCGAAAAGGTTTTTTAGAAGAACCGGAGGCACTGAAAGCGTATGTTCTCCGTCACTGTCTGAGAGAACTTGCGCCGGAGAATGCTCTTTACAATGTTTCCGCTATTCATCTGGCTGCGATCACGGAGCTTGCCGGAAAGCAGTCCGGCCGCAGTCTGGATCTGCCGGGAGAGGTCAGGGCTTATACCGAAGGGGTTTTTCTTGTTTTTAAAAAAGGAAAAAAGGCTTCCGGAAGGAAAGAGGAAGAAAAGCCGGATACAGCAGAGGAGCTGGAGATACCGGGCAGCGTCCGGTACGGGAAATACCGGTTTGCTGCATCGGTTTTCCCTTATAAAAGCGAAATTATTCCGGAAAACAGGTATACGAAATGGTTTGATTATGATACAATTAAGAGTACGGTTCAAATACGGCCCCGAAGAAGCGGTGATTTTCTCACCGTCACGGCTTCAGGCGGAAGGAAGACTCTGAAAAAATATCTGATCGATGAGAAGATTCCGGCCGGAGAAAGAGACCGGTTATGCCTTCTGGCAGATGGTTCCCACATCCTCTGGGTGGTCGGACACCGGATCAGCGAGGCTTACAAGGTAACAGAGAAAACCAGCAGGGTTTTAAAAGTACAAGTGATGGAGGATTAAGAGAATGGAAGACAAGATTCGTGTTTTGGTGCCGGAGCAGGAAGTAGATGAAAAGATCGCAGAGCTTGGCAGAAAGATCAGTGAGGATTATGCCGGACGGCAGGTGCATCTGGTATGCGTGCTGAAGGGCGGCGTATTCTTTATGTGTGAACTGGCAAAGAGGATCACGGTTCCCGTTACCATGGACTTCATGTCTGTCAGCAGCTACGGTGCAGGCACCGAATCCAGCGGTGTGGTAAAGATCGTTAAAGACCTGGATCAGCCTCTGGATGGCAAAGATGTTCTGATCGTGGAGGATATCGTGGATTCCGGAAGAACCTTAAGCTATCTGATGGAGATCCTGAGAAAGAGAAATCCCAGAAGCCTGCATCTTTGCACGCTTCTTGACAAACCGGAGCGCCGTGTCACTGACGTGAAGGTGGATTATACCGGTTTCAATATCCCGGATGAATTTGTGGTAGGTTATGGTCTGGATTATGATCAGAAATACCGGAATCTGCCCTACATCGGTGTTGTAGAACAGTAGAAATGACAGAGCTGAAAGGAGATTCGCTTTGAACAGAGAATCAAGAGGAGTAGGTCTTTATATATCCGTGGCAGTTGTCCTGCTGCTGGCGTATTTCTTTCTGCGCAGCGGTTTTCTGCAGACGGAGACCTATACCTATCAATATATGCAGACTGCCGTTGAGAGCGGAAAAGTGGCAAAGGTGGAGGTTCACCAGAATGCACAGGTTCCCACAGGCTATCTGAATGTGCATATGACTGACAGTAGTGTGGCACGGGTCAACGTCCCGGATGTGAATGAGGCGGTGAAATACCTGAATGAACAGGGAGTCAGCTGCTATATCCATGATGTGCCGCAGGAAAATGTTTTTCTGAATAATCTGCTCCCCATGCTGCTTATGGTTGTCGTCGTCATGGTCATGTTTATGATGATGAACCGTCAGGCGTCATCCGGCGGCGGAAACAAGATGATGAATTTCGGAAAGAGCCGGGCGACCATGATCAGTCCGGATGCCAGAAAAGTGACCTTTAAGGATGTGGCAGGCCTTCAGGAAGAGAAGGAGGATCTGAAGGAGATCGTAGATTTTCTGAAGGATCCGAAAAAATACCTCCAGGTAGGCGCCCGGATCCCCAAGGGCGTTCTTCTGGTCGGCCCTCCGGGAACCGGTAAGACCCTTCTTGCCAAGGCAGTAGCCGGTGAAGCAGGCGTTCCGTTTTTCAGTATTTCCGGTTCTGATTTCGTGGAAATGTTTGTCGGTGTGGGTGCCTCCCGTGTCCGCGACCTTTTTGCAGAGGCAAAGAAAAATGCGCCCTGCATCGTTTTTATCGATGAGATCGATGCCGTAGCCAGACGCCGTGGAACCGGCATGGGCGGCGGTCATGATGAGAGAGAGCAGACGCTGAACCAGATGCTTGTCGAGATGGATGGTTTCGGATACAACGAAGGCATCATCGTCATGGCAGCGACCAACCGTGTGGATATCCTGGATCCGGCAATCCTCCGTCCCGGCCGTTTTGACCGGAAGGTCGGTGTGGGCCGTCCGGATGTAAAGGGCCGTGAAGAGATCCTGAAGGTTCACTGCAAGGGCAAACCCCTGGGTGATGATGTGGATCTGAAACAGGTGGCCCAGACAACGGCAGGCTTCACCGGAGCTGATCTGGAGAATCTGATGAATGAAGCAGCTATTTATGCAGCCAAGGCTGGCAGAAGCTTTATCCAGCAGGCGGATATCAACCGCTCCTTTGTCAAAGTCGGCATCGGTGCAGAGAAGAAGAGCCGGGTGATCTCCGAGCATGAGAAAAAGATCACAGCCTACCATGAGGCAGGTCATGCGATCCTGTTCCATGTGCTTCCGGATGTCGGACCGGTCCATACCATCTCCATCATTCCTACGGGAATGGGAGCTGCAGGCTATACGATGCCTCTGCCGGAGAAGGATGAGATGTTCAATACCAGAAATAAGATGCTCCATAACATCGAGGTTTCTTTTGGCGGCCGGATCGCAGAGGAGCTGATCTTCGGCGATGTAACCACGGGGGCTTCCCAGGACATCAAGCAGGCCACTAATCTGGCCCGTGCCATGGTTATGCAGTATGGTATGTCGGAAAAGGTCGGCATGATCTGCTACGGAGGGGACGAGGATGAAGTATTTATCGGCCGGGATCTGGCCCATACCCGTTCCTACGGTGAGGAAACTGCTTCCCTGATCGATGAGGAAGTGAAACGGATCATTGATGAATCCTATGCTCACGCAAAGAAGATCATTGAAGAGCACATGGATGTTTTGCATTCCTGTGCCGCACTTCTTGTGGAAAAGGAAAAAATCGGAAGAGAAGAGTTTGAAAGCCTTTTTGTAGAGAAAGCATAAAAAAAAAACCGAGATTTTTTAAAGTTTGTGCACACTTCTCGGAACTCTTTTGTTATAATACTAATCGTAAACCCCCCCCAATACATTATATAGTTTTTGCTACACCCCATAAGAGAAATACCTTCTCCAAGAGAAAAGCCAGCGGTTCCCTCCGCTGGCTTTTCTCGTTTCTGTCAGGAAAACGGTTTCTTCCCGTGTTTCTCAGGAAGGAAATCATTTTCCGGTTGTGTAAACAGGTGGGATGGTATAGAATAGTACAAGGAAAGAAAGGGGAATGCAGCCATGAATCTGGAAAAGATCAATTATTTACAGAAGGTGCAGAGGTATATGATGACCATGCAGCCTGTTTTTCAGCCGCATGCCTTATTCAGCGATGAGACGGCCAATTATGTGGAGCCTATGGAGCCCATGCCAGGGGAAACGGTAACGATCCGCTTCCGGACCGGTCTCAATAATGTGGACCGCGTTTTCCTGATCAGCGGTTCCAGAAAGCTGTTGATGGACTATGAGAAAACGGTGGACCGTTTTGATTATTATACGGTAAAGGTAGAGATGACGGAGGAGATCTTCCGTTATTATTTTGAGGTCTGCGCTGGAAAGATCAGCTGTTTTTACAATAAAAGAGGTGTTTCAAGAGATCTGCAGGAGTATTACAGCTTTGCCATTGCGCCGGGCTTTAAGACACCGGACTGGGCAAAAGGTGCGGTGATGTATCAGATCTATACGGACCGTTTTTATAATGGAGACTCGACGAACGATGTGGAGGACCGGGAGTATTATTACATCGGAGACGGAGCCTCACGCGTCCGGGACTGGTATAAATATCCGGAGTTTATGGGGATCCGGGAATTTTACGGAGGAGATCTTCAGGGTGTTCTGGACAAGATGGACTACCTGGAGAAGCTTGGTGTGGATGTGATCTATTTCAACCCGATCTTTGTCTCTCCCTCCAACCATAAGTATGATATTCAGGACTACGATTCCGTAGACCCGCATCTTGGCAAGATCGTCAATGACGGAGGAGAATGTCTGGCACCCTGGGATAATGACAACACGCACGCCTCCAAGTATATCCGCCGTGTGACGGATCCGGAAAACCTGAAAGCCAGCAATCAGCTTCTGGCCGATCTTGTGGCAGAAGCCCATAAGCGGGGAATGAAGGTGATCCTGGACGGTGTGTTCAACCATTGCGGTTCCTTCAATAAATGGCTGGACCGTGAGAGGATCTACGAGAACCAGCCGGGGTATGAAAAGGGGGCTTATGTATCTGCAGACAGCCCTTACCGCAGCTTCTTCAAATTTAACAATGAACACAGCTGGCCGTATAATCCTTATTACGACGGCTGGTGGGGACACGAGACTTTGCCGAAGCTGAATTATGAAAATTCACCGAAGCTTGTAGAGTACATTATGAATGTCGGAAGAAAATGGGTGTCTCCGCCCTACAATGTCGATGGCTGGCGGCTGGATGTGGCAGCAGATCTTGGATTCAGCAACGAGTACAACCATGAGTTCTGGAAGGAATTCCGGAAAAACGTAAAGGAAGCCAATCCCGATGCCATCATTCTGGCGGAGCATTACGGAGAGGCCCGTTCCTGGCTCCAGGGAGACCAGTGGGATACGGTGATGAACTATGATGCCTTTATGGAACCGCTGACCTGGTTCTTTACCGGTATGGAGAAGCACAGTGACGAGTTCCGCGGGGATCTTCTGGGAAATCACGAGTCCTTTATAGGAGCCATGAGCCACCATATGAGCAGTTTTATGGCGCCGTCTCTTCAGGTTGCCATGAACGAACTGTCCAACCATGACCACTCCCGTTTCCTGACCAGGACCAACCACCGTGTGGGAAGAGTGGCACAGCTTGGTCATCATGCAGCGGAAGAGCAGGTCAATGTGGCAGTAATGCGTGAAGCTGTGGTCATGCAGATGACCTGGCCGGGAGCACCAACGCTTTATTACGGAGATGAGGCCGGACTCTGCGGCTTCACAGATCCGGACAACCGGAGAACATATCCCTGGGGAAGAGAAAACCTGGAACTCATTGAGTTTCACCGGGAAATGATCCGGATCCACAAGAAATATCCGGTTCTGAGTCATGGTTCTCTGAAATTTCTGCACGGAGAGCATAACGTGATCTCGTATGGACGTTTTGATGAGAAAGAACGTGTCATCGTGGCTTTTCATAACGGAGAGTGTGAGAAGACCTTCATGCTGCCGGTATGGCAGGCGGGTGTCTGTTCCGAAAATCGGCTCAGAAGAGTCATGCTTACCGGCAGTTGTGGCTATACGACAGAGCCGGAAGAGTACTTTGCGGAAGGCGGGGAACTGACGCTGACCCTTCCTGCTGCTTCTGCTGTGGTTCTGGTGGAAGTGGTGCCGGAAGAAGAAAAGCAGGAGCTTTCTTAAAGAACCAGAATCGTTCAAGGGTATGACTATGGGGGGAAGATGGGAGAAAAAGAAAGAGAACGGATCTTTGAGGTGGCCGGTATGGCCGGCGATATCCTTCTTCGGAGCGGCGCGGAGATCTCGCGTGTGGATGAGACGATGCGGCGGATCGCCTGTGCCTATGAGCTGGAAAACGTCAGCACCTTTGTGCTGAGCAATGGTATTTTTCTCACCTCAGAGGTGGCTGGGAGCAATCATCAGGTGCGGGTGCGCCATATTCCGCTCGCCGGGGCCAGACTGGACCGGATTGATGCGGTAAACGGACTGTCGCGTGAGATCGAGCTGGGATTTTTCACACCGGAGGAGGCTCTGGAAAAACTGAAAGAAATTGAGAAAATGCCGCAAAAGCCGGGCTGGCACCAGATTCTGGCAGCCGGTATCGGCAGCGGCGCCTTCTGTTTCCTTTTCGGAGGAGACATACTGGATTCTCTTGCTGCTTTTCTGGCAGGACTGATCCTTTATATTTATGTGCTGGACGTGGTCCGGGGGCGGCTATCCAAGATCGCAGCCAATGCCAGCGGAGGCGCTCTGGTCATGGCACTGACCCTTCTGTTTTACCGGATCGGGTTTGGACATCATCTGGATCTGATGTCCGTAGGGGCACTGCTTCCGCTGATCCCGGGAGTGGCTTTTACCAACTCGATCCGGGATTTTGCCGATCAGGACTATATTTCCGGCTCCGTAAGGCTTCTGGACACTATGATCGTGATCTTCAGCATTGCCCTGGGTGTTGGTCTTGTGATGATGTGGTGCGGGATAGGAGGAAGCTTATGATTTTGCGTCTGATCGAAGAAGTCATTGCAGCAGCTGTCGGAACCATGGCCTTTGCACTGATGTTTCATGTGCCACGGCAGTATTATTTCTGCGGAGGGATCGCAGGAGGAGCCGGATGGCTGGTCTACCGGGCACTGGAGCTTCATGTGGATTCTCTTATGGGCCCTGTCTGTGCCGGCGCTTTTACCGTGGTGTTCCTTTCACGGATCTTTGCAGTCCGGAAAAAATGTCCGGTCACCATGTTTCTGATCCCGGGGATCTTCCCGCTGGTACCGGGAATGGGGATCTATCAGACGGCACAGGCCCTGGTGGGAAGCGACTGGGATCTGGCGGCCGCCAAGGGATTGACCTCTATCAAGTTTGCAGTTGCCATTGTAGGAGGGATCCTTCTCGGTTTTGAGATTCCGCAAAGCTGTTTTTCTTTTCTGGAAAACAGAAAGCGGAAATCAGGAAAATTTTCCTGAAAACAGAAAATAAGTAATTTTTTCGAGACCTTTTCGGAGGTCTCTTTTTTATTGGTCAAGTCTGGAACGAAGAAGTTTTGGTGACTCACTTCGTATTTTTGACTCTTATATTGTGTTTTTGTACAAAACAGACAGTGCTGTTTTGTGAAGAAACGCCAAAACAACGGAAAAGAAGAAAAAACGTATTGAATTTTTATATAGGATATGCTACTATCCTTGATGTAGGAAAACGTTATCACAGAAAGGAGCCAGAACCATTGGAGGTTACAATCAAAGACATTGCCGCAGACGCGAAGGTTTCCGTTTCCACGGTCTCCAGGGTTATGAACGGTTCAAAAGCTGTAAGTGACGAGTTAAAGCACCGGGTTATGAGAAGTATTGAGAAGTATCATTACGTACCCAATGCAGAGGCCAGAAGTCTGGTCACCAAGAATACACATCTGGTGGCAGTTCTGGAAGCGGATCTGAGGAACCCGATCACGGCGATCCATTTAAAGCAGATCAGTGATATCTGCATGAAGCATAACAAGGTTGTCATTGCCTGCGATTATGATTTTGACAATAAGAAAGCACTCGTTCTTATGGATCGGATGTTGGAACGGAATATTGACGGCCTGATCTTTCAGGGTATTCATCTGACAGATGAGATTCTGAAAAAACTTCATGAATTTCCGTGCCCGGTAGTTCTTGGAAACCAGGGACTTTCTGGAGAGGACTGTGAATTCACGACAGTGACCGTTGACAGCTACAGCGTTTCCAGAGATGTCACAGAATTTCTCGTGGGCGATGGGCATAAGCGGATCGCTTATGTAGGAGGAAACGCAGAGGACTATACCAATGGTCAGCTGAGATTGAAGGGATATCAGGATGCCATGAAGGATGCAGGACTGGAGATCCCCGATTCTTACATCTATCAGGGAAGTTTTAGTACTGAGAGCGGTATGGAGGGAATGAAGGCCATCTATGAAAACAGCAGAGACCTTCCAACTGCGGTCATCACCGGTTCGGATATCATCGCCATCGGCGTGATCCGTTATCTGAAATCATTGAATATCCGGGTACCTGAAGATATTTCTGTTTTCGGTGTCGATGATTCTGTGGCAGATATTTTTGATCCGCCTCTTTCTACTGTTCGGATGTTCCAGCAGGGCGAAATGTTCTACGAAGCACTTTTCGGAGAAGATGCTGATGAGAAAAAGAAACTTTACTTCCCTTATCAGCTGGTTCGGAGAAATTCGACCAGAAAACTTTGGCAGTGATAGCTGCCATTCAGTTTTGACGAACGGGAAAACGATTTCTCGAGATTTTATGAAACAGATATTTCATCCACGATCACGTGGATAAATATAGACCCCCCGGTATTAGGGAACCGGGAGAATTTTAAGGAGGATGAAGCAATGAAAAAACACGTAGTAGCTTCTAAAATTTTAACTGGCGCACTGGCAGTTGCCATGGTTGCATCCGTTCCGGCCATGAACGGCATCAATGCAAAAGCAGATGACAAGGTAGAGATTTCTCTGTACACCACCGTACCGGGACATGATGATGATTTCGAGAAATTCTGTGCAGATTTCATGGAAGCAAATCCGGACATCACCGTAAACTACATCGCTTACGACAGCAGTGAGAAACAGAAATGGATGACTCTGTATGCAAGTGGTGAGGCTCCCACCGTTTCTCTGATGGATGCTGTTGATATCCGTGAGAACATTGCAAATATGGCAGCTTATGATCTGGACGGCGACGATTCCTGGATCAAGGATCAGGTAGATGACAGCAACCTGGCTATCTTCAAGGATGAGAACGGCAGCGTTTACGGCGTACCGAACTCCGTACAGTCCATGGGTCTCATCTACAACAAGACCACCATCGAGAAAGCAACCGGCGAGGAGTTCGATCCTTCCACCATCAAGAGCAATGCAGATCTGGATGCCCTGTGCCAGAAGATCCAGGACGGCGGCGTTTCCCCGATCATGTTCACCGGCGTTGACTGGTCTCTCGGATCTCATTTCCTGAGCCAGGTATTCAACGGAATCCAGGGTGATGAGGAAGCTCAGAAAGCTTTCATCGACAGCGTGAAAGACGGTTCCGCCGAGCTGAAGACCAACGATGCATGGAACGGTGTTATGGATACATTCGATATCATCGCTAAATACAACTACAATGCAAACGATCCTCTGGTTGGAAATACCGAGCTGGACGGCCAGGCTATGGCAAAAGGTGATGTAGCTATGTGGTTCATGGGTGACTGGGGATGGTCCTACCTTGAGTCCGTTGCAAATGCAGATGACGAGTACGGCATTATGCCCTGCCCGCTGACTGCTTCCGCAGATGATGCAGTAAACCAGGAGCTTGCTGTATTCCCGGCAAAAGGTTACTGTGTAGATGGAAGCCAGAATGATGAGGCACAGCAGGCAGCAGGTAAGAAACTCGTTGAGTACCTGACCATTGAGAGAGCACAGGATATGTCTGATGCCCTGAGCATTGCTCTTCCGTTCAAGAATGTGGATGTAACCGTTGCAAGCCCGCTGGCAAACGTAACCCAGGCTTATGTTGCTGACGGTAAAGTACAGAGCACCTACGCATTCAGCGCACTGCTTCCGTCCGATTTCTGGAGTGAGAATGGTGCGGTTATGCAGCAGTATCTGACAGGTCAGATGGACAGAGATGCAGCTGCTGATGCAATCCAGGCTTACTGGCAGGCACAGTAACATCCGAATGTCTGCAGAAGTACAAAGCTGCCTGCAGCGTAAAAGACAACGAAGTCGTTTGACAAACCAATGGAATGGAGATGACCTTCGTCATCTCCATTCATGATTGTGTGCCGTCACACAGGCTTCTGAAAGATCCCGAAGGCATGCCCTGTGCAAATCCCGCAGATTTGCCTGATGTTCCCTTGCACAGGGGAGGTTTTCGGTATGGATTCCCCATCAACCGTTACAATTTCGAGGTAAGAGTTCAATGAAAAAGAAGAAAAATGAAATTAAGTTATTCTGCGAATTTGTAATCCCGCCAATGCTGATCTGGGCTTCTATCGTAGTTCTCCCCCTGATCTACGGTATTTATCTGACATTCACCAACTGGAATGGTCTGTCCCCTGATTTCGATCTGGTAGGCTTTACCAATTACGTTGCAATTTTTAAAGATAAAACGTTCCTGTCTTCTCTCTGGAAGACCTTCGTTTATGTGTTTTTTGTTGTAGTATTCAGTAATGTACTCGGACTTGCCCTGGCACTGCTTCTGACCTACGGGATCAAGCTGCAGGGACTTTTCCGTACCTGTTTCTTCGCCGCAAACATGATCGGCGGTGTCGTAATGGGTTATATCTGGAACTACATTTTTTCCTTTGCACTGACCAAGGTTGGTGCTGTGACCGGCTGGGGACTCTTCCAGAAATCTTGGCTGACCAGCCCGGGAACTGCTCTGATTGCATTGATCGTCGTTGCGGTATGGCAGCTCAGCGGTTATCTGATGGTTATCTATGTGGCAGGTCTGACCAACGTATCGCAGGATATGCTGGAGGCTGCAAGGATCGACGGAGCAAACGGCAGACAGCTTCTCCGCTACATCAAGATCCCGATGATCCGTTCCTCTGTAACCATCTGTGTATTTATGGCAATCTCCAGAGCATTCATGTCCTTCGACGTGAACCTGACTCTGACAGCCGGCGGTCCCTTCAAGTCCACCGAGCTCTTAGCACTGAAAATTTACCAGACTGCATTCAGCAACTTTGATTACGGCAAAGGCCAGGCAGAAGCTCTTGTGCTGTTCGTTATCGTTGCGATCATCTCTCTGGTTCAGGTATCCGTATCCAAGAAAGGGGAGGTGCAGGCATAATGGAAGCAAAAAAGAGATCAAACACCATCGTCGTTTTCATCATCGTGCTGTTACTGGCTGTATTTTTTATCATCCCGTTTTTCCTGGTTATCCTGAACAGCTTTAAAACTTCTCCGGATTTCGTGGCAAACCCGTTCAGTTTTCCGGACGTGCTTCATACAGAAAACTATGAGACTGCTTTTAATACGATGAACTTCCTGAATTCTTTCAAGAATTCAATCCTGATCTGTGTGATCGCAACTGGTGTCAGCGTAGTGTTAAGTTCCATGAACGCTTATGTTCTCACCCGTAAAAAATGGAAGATCACCAAAGCCTTTTATATGATCCTCATTGCGGCCATGGTTGTTCCCTTCCAGGTAATCATGATCCCGCTGGTAAAACTGTACGGTTCCGGACTGGGACTTACCAACAACATCTGGCTGGTAACTTTCATTCACATCGGACTGAACATTCCGTCCCCGACCTTCCTTTACAGCGGCTTTATCACTGGTGTTCCGGTGGAGCTGGATGAGGCGGCTCTCATCGATGGTGCTTCTCCCGAGAGAACTTTCTTCAGCATCATTTTCCCGTTGCTGAAGCCCATCACCATGACAAACGTTGTATTCGTTGCCCTTTCCATCTGGAATGACTACATCCTGGCAAGTACCCTGCTTTCTCTGAAAGAGGTAAAAACCCTGCCGCTGATGACTTATGCTTTCCTTACTACCAAGTCCGCTGATTATGCGCCCATGATGGCAGGTCTGGTCCTGACCATGCTGCCGGTTATGATCCTTTATCTCTTCGGTCAGCGTTACATCATTGAGGGTATCGTGGCAGGAAGTGTGAAGGGCTGATGGAAAACTACAGGATCCGAAAGATCGATGCGCATACCTGGCAGCTGGAAGATCCCTTCCGTACCTACCTCTATTTAGTTGAGGGTACGGAGAGGGCAGTGCTTCTGGATGCAGGAAACGGTTTCAGCGGTCTTCAGGAGACGATCGCTTCTCTTACTGACAAGCCGGTCAGTGTGGTCTTGACACATGGTCACTTTGACCATACCGGCTGTGCCGGACTTTTTGAAAACTGTTCCATCCACAGAGAAGATCTTTCTGTTCTGGAAGAAGGATTTGACAGAAAAGCAAGGGAACATCAGGTAAAACGGTTTGCGGAGCTGTTTGGTGTGCCGCTTTCCAGGGAAGAAGAGGATTACCTCATCCATGTGAAAAAACCAGAAAAGCTGTCCTTCCTTTCTGATGGAGATCGTCTGGAACTGGGCGGACGGACACTGGAGGTCATCGAGACACCGGGGCACACGAAAGGCTGTATCTGTTTTCTGGACAGAGAGAATCGATATCTCTTTGCCGGTGATACAGGCTGTAACCGGGAGATCTTGGTCTACTTTGATCATTCCGGTAGCGTAAAGGATGTGATGGAGTCTGATGAAAAGCTCTTGAGTCTGAAAGATCAGTATCAGGAGATCTGGCCTGGCCATCATGAATGTCCCATGGACGCTTCTATCATAGAAGACTACCGCCATGCGGCAGAAACCATCCTGAAAAATCCCGGGATTGGAGAAAAGATCGCTCTGAACCCCGGCTATAAAATCTTATATAATTACAAAACAATCGGAATTTCCTATACGGAATCCCATGTTTCCTGAGGGAGCCAATACGGCTCCCTCTTTGTATAGCTGTCTCAAGGAGGTTTTTATGGTAAAAAATCCGATTCTGCGCGGTTTTCATCCGGATCCCAGCCTGATCCGGGTGGGAGACGATTACTATCTTGCAACATCCACCTTTGAGTGGGCTCCGGGCGTCCGGATCTATCATTCAAAAGACCTGGCACACTGGGATTATCTGACTGCCCCTCTGGATACTTACTCCAAAATGGACCTTCGGGGTGTAAAGGCTTCTGATGGCATCTGGGCGCCCTGCCTGAGCCATGACGGGGAATATTTCTATCTGATCTATACGGTGGTTCATGATGCCAGGGAGTTTCCAGTTATGGATACGCCGAATTACCTGATCCGGGCAAAAGGGATCACCGGTCCCTGGTCCGATCCGGTTTATCTGAATTCCAGCGGCTTTGATCCCTCTCTTTTTCATGATACAGATGGCAGAAAATGGCTGCTCAACATGGAATGGGATTACCGGAAGGTCCTTTCCGGAGGAAATCCGTTCACCGGGATCCTTCTTCAGGAATACGATCCGGAGAAAAAGCAGCTGACCGGTGAAGCAAAAAAGATCTTTACCGGTTCTTCCATCGGCAGTACGGAAGGACCGCATCTCTACCGTCATGACGGCTATTATTATCTGATGTGTGCCGAGGGCGGAACTGGCTGGTTCCATGCGGTGACGCTCGCACGGAGTAAAGCGCTTACCGGTCCCTATGAGCTCAGCCCGGAGCATCCCGTCCTGACTTCCTGGGAAGGCAGCCGGGAGCCGGAAGAGACAGAAAAAGCACTGGCAGAAAAGGACCTTGGCAAAAGTTACCTGAAAAAAGCGGGGCATGGAAGTCTGGTGGAAAGTCCGGATGGCAGATGGTTCCTGGCTCATCTCTGCGGAAGAAATCTTCCGGGTATGCTTTACTGTCCGCTCGGAAGAGAAACGGCCATTCAGGAGGTTGTCTGGGAAGATGGCTGGCTGAAGCTGAAGGAAGGCGGTCATTTTCCGAAAGAGACCTTCCGTGCCGTTTCGGATCCGGAAACGGAAAAGCGGTGCGACCCTCTGAAAAAGGAGTATCACTTCCGGGATGAAAGCTTTCTGGAGGATTTTCAGACACTCCGGAGCTTCTTCCGGGATACGGGGATGACGATCCGCGAGAGAGAAGGCTATCTTCGGATCTATGGCCGGGAATCCATTTTTTCCCATTATGAGCAGGCGCTTCTTGCGCGACGACAGACAGAGCTTTCTTTTGAAGCAGCCGTTCGTTTTGAATTTCTTCCAACCTCTTTTCAACATGGTGCGGGACTGATCTATCGCTACGATGAACGAAACCAGTACTATGCTTATGTGACGCTTGGAGAGACAGGACCGGAGCTTTGCCTGCTGACGGTGATAAACGGCCAGACGAAGCTTGCAGCCTCCGTCCCGGTAAAAGGACTTCCGGGGGAAACATTTCCTGCCTATGAACTTTCTGTCTCCGTAAAAGAGGATGAAGTTCAGTTTTTCCGGCTGGACGAAACAGGAGAGAAGCAGAAACTCGGACCGCTGCTCCATGCCTTTGTTCTTTCGGATGATTTTGCAGACGGTTTTACGGGAGCCTTTATAGGCGTTGCCGTACAGGACATGAAAGACCGGAAAAACTATGCGGATGTGGCCTGGTTCCGGTATGAAGAACAGGCGTGATGACAGAAAAACAGTGGTGCAAAAAAAGACAGTATGGTATAATGAAACCGTTTCCTGGGCTGTGAAAAGAGCACGGCCGCAAGTCTAAAATGTGAAAGGATATACCGATGAAAAGAGAATTGAAGGAATCATTTGAAATACGAGTATCCGGTACAGAGGATTGGTATGCGATGAATGTTCCAGGTTCTGCCATGGATACACTGGTAAAAGAAGGCGTTCTGCCGGATCCTTATTATGGAGAAAATGAATATGAGGTGCGGGAGTTTTTCCGCAATGATTTTGATATCCGGGGACATTTTACCGTAAGCCCGGAGGAGTTTTCCAGTGAGCATATGCTTCTGGTTTTCCACGGGATTGATACGGTAGCAGATCTTTATCTGAACGGGCATAAGCTTGGCCATACGGAAAATATGCATCGCCGCTTTACTTTTTCGATCAAAGAATGGGCAAAGGAAGGAGAGAACCTTCTGGAGATTCATCTGGCTTCTCCATTGAAATTTATTGAAGACTACAAGTCGGAAAAAGGGCGTGAGATCCATATGTGTAACACCGGTACCATGCCGGGCAACCAGTATCTCAGAAAGCCGCATTGCATGTTTGGCTGGGACTGGGGTCCTCAGCTTCCGGATGCCGGTATTTTCCGGGAGATTGAGCTTGTAACCTATGAGAAAGCCCGTCTTCTGGATACGCTGATCCGTCAGAAGCACGAAGAAGGTCAGGTGACGCTGACCATGACTACCGATGTGGAAAAGGATGCGGATGCAAAAGTAACGCTGACTTACGAGGTTCTGGATCCGGATGGAAAGCTGCTTTATCTTGGAACGGATCCTGTTGTGAAGATCGAAGAGCCGAGACTCTGGTGGCCGCATGGAAACGGAGAGCAGCCCCTTTATACCGTCCGTGTGATCATGGAGAGCGAAGGAGAAGCGGCACAGGAGAAGCTTTACCGCATCGGTCTTCGTACGGTGACTGTTTCCAGAGAGGATGACGAGTGGGGACAGGAATTTGCCATCACCGTCAACGGAAAGAAGATCTTTGCAAGAGGAGCGGACTATATTCCGGATGACTGCTATTATTCCAGACTGACCAGAGAGGTTTTCCTCAGGGATGTGCAGGCGGCAGTATTCGCAAACTTCAACTGTCTTCGGATCTGGGGCGGCGGTTATTACCCCTCCGATGAATTTTATGATCTCTGTGATGAGTACGGGATCCTTCTCTGGCAGGATCTCATGTACGCCTGCAACATTTATGATCTGACAGAGTCCTTCGAGGAAAACATCGTGGAAGAGGCAAGAGACAATATCCTCCGTTTCCGGAATCATGCGTGCCTTGCCCTGATCTGCGGAAACAATGAGCTGGAGTCTGCATGGACCGACTGGAGTGCGATGCAGGGACATGCACCTTCCCTGAAAAGAGACTATCTGATCCAGTTTGAATATCTCCTGTCTGCGGTAGTGAAAGAGACGGCGCCGGATACCTTCTACTGGCCCTCTTCCCCGTCTTCAGGCGGAAGCTTTGACAAGCCAAACGATGACAACCGGGGAGATGCCCATTACTGGGATGTATGGCATGGCCAGCTGCCCTTCAGTGAGTACCTGAACCACTATTTCCGTTTCTGCTCCGAGTTTGGCTTCCAGTCCCTGCCGTCCATCAAGACCATTGAGACGTTTACGGAGGAAAAAGACCGGAACCTCTTCTCCAAAGTCATGGAGAGCCATCAGAAGAACCCGGCAGCCAACGGAAAGATCCTGTATTATCTTTCCGAGACCTTCCGCTATCCGGGGGATCTTTCCGGTCTGACCTTCTTAAGTCAGATCCTGCAGGGCTACGCCATGAAGGTGGCAACCGAGCACTGGAGAAGAAACCGCGGCAGATGCATGGGCAGTATTTACTGGCAGTTCAACGATAACTGGCCGGTGGCTTCCTGGTCCAGCATGGATTACTATGGAAGATATAAGGCACTCCACTATATGGCCCGTGTCTTCAATGAGTCTGTGGCAGGAAGCATCTGCAAAGAGGGCAATACCATGGGCTTCTGGATTTCCAATGAGAGCCTGAAGGAAGCAGCTGTAGAGATGAAGATCAGCCTGAAGGATCTGGATTTCCAGGTGCTTTATGAGGAGAGCGTTTCCGGTACTGTGGCTCCGCTTTCTGCAGCAGACCTTCTCACAAAGGATTTCTCCGAGCTTATCGAAGGCCGCAGCGAGCAGGTCTTTGTGACCATGGAATACAAAGTTACCGACAAAGAAACCGGCAAAACAGAAGAGCGCTGTGAATTTGAGACCTTTGTTCCCGTGAAACATCTGGAGCTGAAGGATCCGGAGCTTACCGTGTCCTGTCAGGAAGACGGAACTGTGACCCTTTCTGCGAAGAGCTTTGCACCTTACTGTATGGTTGAGGGGATCCATGAGGATATCATCTGGGATTCCAACGTTCTGGCCATGACAGACGGAAAAGAACGGGTGCTGCATCCGGTGAAAGGTGTCGTACCCGGCGTGAAACCGGAGATCCGGGTTTATGACGTATATCATACGTATGCATAAAAGAGACACCTGTCTGCCAAAACGGGCACGCAGGTGAAGAAATGAACGTCAGAGAAATGAAAGGAGATAAAAATATGAGCTTCAGAAAAGATTTCGTATGGGGAGCCGCAACCGCTTCCTATCAGGTGGAAGGTGCCGCTTATGAAGATGGAAAAGGACTGAACATCTGGGATGTATTCTGTAAAGAGGACGGTCATGTCTATGAGCATCATACAGGCGATGTGGCCTGTGATCAGTACCACCGCTACAAAGAAGATGTGGCGATCATGAAAGAGATGGGACTGAAGGCGTACCGTTTTTCTGTAAACTGGGCCCGGATCTTGCCGGAAGGAACCGGAAAGGTCAATGAGAAAGGTCTCGCCTATTATGATCATCTTGTAAACTGCCTCATCGAAAACGGCATTGAGCCCTATATGACGCTGTATCACTGGGATCTTCCCTATGCGCTTCATCAGAGAGGCGGCTGGCTGAATCCGCAGTCTCCGGAATGGTTTTATGAGTATGCGAAGCTCATGGCTGCCCATTTTTCTGACCGCGTCAGCCATTTCTTTACCTTCAATGAGCCGCAGTGTACGGTCGGTCTTGGTTATGTGACCGGTGAACATGCACCTGGCCTGAAGGTTGGCCCACATGATTATTTCGCCATCTGGCATAATGTCCTGAAAGCCCATGGACGCGGCGTACAGGCGATCCGTGAGGCGGCAGTCCGTCCGGTCGGTGTGGGAATGGCTCCCTGCGGCGCTCTGTATTATCCGGCGACAGATGCGAAGGAGGATATTGAGGCTGCCAGAAAAGCATGTTTTGCACTGCCTGAGGCAGATATCCGTGCGGCAAGCTGGGATGTGGCTTTCTGTGCCGATCCGGTCTTTTTGGGACAGTATCCGGAAGATATCATGAAGAGCTTTGGTCAGTATTTCCCGAAGACGCTGGAGAAAGATCTGGAGCTGATCTCTCAGCCGCTGGATTTCTACGGTCAGAATGTTTATAATGCCGTACCCGTCCGTGCGGATGAAAACGGCAATCCGGTCCGTGTAGACCGCTATCCGGGCTTCCCGAAGACTGCCATCCAGTGGCCGGTGACTCCGGAGGTACTTTACTGGGCTCCGAAATTCCTCTATGAGCGTTATCAGAAACCGATCTATGTAACAGAGAACGGGATGTCCTCTCATGACTGGGTGGCTCTGGATGGAAAAGTCCACGATGCCAGCCGTGTGGACTTCATGCACCGTTACCTGAGAGAATTCAAAAAAGCAGCAGCAGACGGTGTGGATCTCCGCGGTTATTTTGCCTGGTCTCTCATGGACAATTTTGAATGGGCATATGGTTACTCCGAGCGCTTTGGTATGGTCTATGTAGATTATGAGACACAGAAACGCACTATGAAGGATTCCGGTCTCTTCTATAAAGAAGTGATCGCTTCCAACGGAGAGATCCTGTAAGCCAGATTAACAAAAATTTAACAAAAAACTGGTTTCATCTACTTGACAGGAAAAAAAACCAGTGCTATAACTTATCGAGAACAAAAGAAGCATGAGATTGGAAACGATTTCCTTATATTTTTGAACAGCTGGTTTATCCGGAGAGAATGGAAGACAGGCTGGAAAGCTTCGGTTCGATAACCATGATAAGCGGCAGACACGGGAAGTTCTGGAGTATCTGCCTTGACATACATCTTGCAGTGCCTGAAAATAAAGAGACATTGCTATTTATAGAAAAGGAAGGACATTACAATGGTTAAAAAACTGATACTGGTTACTTCTCCGCCCGCATGCGGAAAGACTTACATTTCAAAAGCACTTGCAGCCCGTCTGGAGCATGTTGTATATCTGGATAAGGATACGCTGATCACCCTTTCCAAGCAGATCTTTACAGTGGCAAATCAGCCATACAATCGCAGCAGTCAGTTCTTTGAGGATAACATCCGCGACTATGAGTATGACTGTGTTGTGGATCTGGCATTGGAAGCATTGGATTATGAGGACAAGGTGCTGATCAATGCACCTTTTACCCGTGAGATTCGTGATATGGAGTATATTGAAAATCTGGAGAAAAAGCTAGCTGAAAAGAATGCGACTCTGGTCGTTGTCTGGGTGGAAACCTCTCCGGAGATCGTTCATAAACGCATGATCGAAAGAAACTCCGATCGTGACACCTGGAAGCTGGAGCACTGGGATGAATACATCGCAGGCTGCAATTTTGAGATCCCGGAGAATCTCAAACGTCCGGGTGCGAAGGATTCTCTCATCATCTTCAGAAACAACAACGAAAAAGAATTTGAGCATTCCATGAAGAAATGCGTCTCCATTCTGGATCAGACCATGAAGGAAGATTCTCTTCAGCAGGTAGGCTGAGATTACAGGAAAAGTGAAAGATAAAGGGTTCGCCCTTGTTATGTAAGAGAAGAGACAGTTCATCTATAATTCAGGTTCTTTTAACCTTGTTTTGTATGGACTGTCTCTTATTTTTGCCGGGCAACTCATTTATAGCAATTCTCAAAAATAATGTATCCCATCCAGCCCACCAGAGCGTGAAGTTCTGCGTCAGGAAGCTTTGCCGTGCGTCAGCACGCCCGCAACTTTCTTCCTTGTCCTTCGCACTCTGTTGAACTGTCTAAAATGCATTATTTTGTGGAATTGCTATAAATTTCAGTACTATGTAACTGGCGATACTCAAGAGGTGTTTTTAACTCATACTTTCGGAAGGTTTTAGAAAAATAGGATATGTTTTGAAAACCACATCTGGTTGAAACCTCTGAAATCGGATAATCAGTGGAAAGAAGCAGTTTTTTTGCCAGTTTCAGACGTTCTCGAGTAATATATTCAGAAATGGTCATTCCCGTTTTTGTTTTATATAATGTGGAAAGATAATCCGGATTAAGATGAAATTCAGCGGCAATAGCGGTTCGGGAAATATCATTTTCCAGATTTTTTAAAATATATCTTTTTATATCGCGAATGGATGAATCAGACTGTTTTGTGCTTTTTAATATTTCGCATGTTGCGGTAAGTGCCTGGTCCATGGAGGATAAAAAATCAGGAATAGAATAAAAATCATGGCTGTATTGCTTCCCTTTGTCCAAAAAAGTATCAATGGAATTTGCACGCGTTACTTCAAAACATCCTCTCAAAACATTCAGAATGATATAATGAATTTTATATAAATCCTGCAGGTGAATGACTTCGTGAGAAGAGGAAAGAAATAAAAACTGTTTAATTAAAACATTCCCCGTCTGTCGGACTATAGAAGTCCGACAGACGGATTAGTATCCTTTCTTGGACGCCCTCTT
>NZ_QSCM01000020.1:387-48642 GCF_003463065.1 Blautia sp. OF03-15BH | reverse complement strand
GTGTGTGGTTTTGAAGGTATATGAGATGAGAACCAGGAGCAAATGCTTCTGGTTTTTTTTGTCTGTAAGGTTTCTTATATATTCTATTGCTTTTTTATGTTAAGTTGTTTAAAATATCTATAAAATGTTGCTTTGTAGTGATAAATTTGCACAAAATCGGTTTTATTTGCCGGATAGAAGGAGAGGTAGGATGTTATGTTGACAAAAGAAATGGAAATTTTTATGGAAGAAAACCAGGCAGAGGTAAAAGCACTTCTCTGGAAACTTTGTGAGATCCCCTCACCCAGTCATCATGAGGAACGTCGGGCGGCCTTTATCAAAGAATGGCTGGAAATGCAGGGAGCAGAAGGAGTCTTTATTGATGAAGCGAAGAATGTGATCTATCCGTATCATTATGAAGAAGGTGTGCCGACAGCACTGTTTATGGCACATATCGATACGGTATTCCCGGATATGGAATCCATGGGTGTCCGGGAAGAAGGCGGGAAAATGTTTTCGCCTGGTGTCGGAGATGATACAGCTAACGTAGCGATCCTGATGATGATGGCAAAATATGTGGCAAAATATCATCCCAAGACAAAAGGGAATCTGATTTTTGCAGCCAATGCCTGCGAGGAAGGACTGGGAAATCTCAAAGGTTCCCGCGCTCTGAACAGCCGTTATGGAAAAGATCTGGTTCAGGTCGTTTCTTTTGACGGATATATGGATAGTATCTGTATCCGTGCAGTAGGTTCTGTCCGTTACCGGGTAGAAGTCCGGACAGAAGGAGGCCATTCCTACTTTAATTTTGGAAACAGGAATGCATTGGCAGAGCTTTCAGCTCTGATCCAGGCACTTTATCAGTATCAGGTGCCTCAGGATGGAAGCAAGACAACCTATAATGTAGGCATGGTAAAAGGTGGCACTTCTATTAATACCATCGCCCAGCAGGCAGAGATGCTCTATGAATTCCGCTCAGATAACCTGGAAAGCATGGAGAAAGTGCGGGATTATTTTGAGGAAACACTGGAGAAATTCCGAAAAACAGGTCTGGATATCCGGACGGAGATCATAGGAGAACGTCCCTGCGGAAGAAAAGGAAATGAGGATCCGCGCCAGAAAGAACTTGCGGAACTGTGCCGGAAGATTATTACAAAGCATTATGGAAAAGAACCGGTTTTTGCGCCTTCTTCCACAGACTGCAACATTCCGCTGTCCCTTGGGATTCCTGCTGCGACCATCGGCCTTTGCCTTGGCGACGGAGAACACACCAGAGAAGAGTGGATCTATACAGAAAGCCTGAAACCGGGCTTTGCCATTGCGGCAGATCTGGTTTCGGAGAGGTTTATGAGATAAACAGGAAGGGAGAGTTCCTGATGAAAAAAACGAATAAAAGTGCAGGAGTTCAGTATAAACTCATTTTTTACTATGCACTCTTTGCACTTCTTCCCATGTTTCTCATTGCAGTCTTTACTTATGGAAATACAAAGAAAATTCAGCTGGAACGTCTTTATGAGGAGCTGTCCTACCAGATGGAGCATACCATCAAAAATCTGGATGAAAAAGCAAACAATTATTATGCGGCTTCTAATATGTTTTATATGGATAATACGCTGCAGAGTTATCTTACAGCAGATTATAGTCAGAGAGGATATGAGGATCTTTATTCGTATGTGGATGATCTTTTTAGTAATGTCAAAATCTTTAATCCGGATATTATAAAGATTTCCGTTTATACCAGCAACCGCACCCTTCCACAGGATGAATACTATTTCTATCTGCTGGATCCGGAAAATCTGCCGGACTGGTATCAGACGACCGGAAACGGCGGGGTCATGCATATGCAGAACACTGGTAACGGAACAATCTCTTTTACCAGAAAACTGAATTTTTATGAATCAGGTCAGTATCAGATATTTGTGTATATGGAAATAACAGAAGATTATCTGAATCAGATGTTGGGCCTGGGAGATGAAGAGATCACCATGGTGCTTCTGAATGATGCTGGAGAAATCCAGGCTTCTAATCATCCGGAACTGATCGGTAAAAATATGGCTTCCATAAATCCGGAAAAACAGATTTTTATGAAAAACAATACTGCCTACTGCGGTCAGCTTCAGCTGTTTACGGACAGCCGACGTTATGATAAAGAAGCGGGACTGGTAGCTTCCAGAATTTTTTTTGTTTTTTTTGTGAGTGCGGTTCTGGCTCTCGCGGCAATTTATCTTTATAGCCGTTCCTTCCGGAATAAAGTGGATAAAGTCCGTCAGGGAGCCAGATCCATTGGTGAAGGCAAACTGGATTACCGGATTTTTCTTCCTGAGAACGGCAGAAGCAGGGATGAACTGGATGAGATTGCAGACTCAGTCAATCAGATGGGAGAAAAGATCCATACCCTGATTGAAGAGTCTTATAAAAAGGAACTGGACAGGAAAATTTCAGAGCTGAACCTTTTGCAGGAACAGATCAATCCTCATTTTCTCTATAATGCTCTTTCTTCTATTTCCGTGCTTGCGATGGGAAACGGAGACAAAGCGGCTTCCAGGGCAATCCTTTATCTTTCTGATTTTTACCGGATCACGCTGAGTAAAGGAAAACAGGATATTCCTATCCGAGAAGAACTGAATCTTCTGGAAAGTTATCTGAAGATCCAGAGAATGCGGTTTGATGATTCCATAGAGGTGGAATATGAACTGGATGAATCTCTTCTCGATGTGCATGTGGTAAAACTGACGCTCCAGCCTATTGTGGAAAACGCGATTCATCATGGCAGAGATGACGATTCAGAAGTTTTCCATATTTTGATCCGTCTCTTTGAAGAGCAGGGAAAAACAGTGTTCGAAGTTATTGATGATGGTTGTGGTATGGATCCGGAGAAACTGATGGAACTACAGAATTCCATGAATCATTCGGAAGGAGGCTACGGCCTTCGGAATGTAAACATCCGGATCAAGTTGCAATACGGTCCTCAGTATGGCGTCTATATTGAGAGTGAAAGGGGATTTGGAACAAAAATACGAATTGAATTTCCAGGGAGAGAAAGGGCAAAAGCATGAGAAAATTTACGAAAATCCTTTTTTTAGTGGCAGTGGCTTTTTTTCTGACTGGTTGTGTCGGACCCCAAAAGACAGAGGATACGGAACAGTCAAAGGAAAGGGAGACAGAAATACCGGAGATCACAGTGTTTGATGTGAATTCCGGTGAGTACCAGTTCGATGATCGGATCGCACGGGAAATCATGAAGCAGACGGGTGTGAAAATCAACATCATGGATCCCACAGATGATGTTACAGAGAAAGTGAGTCTTATGCTGGCTTATCAGGACTATCCGGATATGATTTTGGTTAACATAAGCAATATCCAGAAATATGTGGAGGCCGGTTATCTGGTAGATCTGGAACCTTATATGGAGCAGTTACCCAATGTGAAAAGTATGTACGGAGATGTGCTGAACAGGCTCAGGACAGAAGATGGTAAACTTTATTATTTAAGTAACTGGTACGGAGCAGATGAGGATGCCTCCTCGGCATTTCAGATCCGCTATGATTACCTCTGCGAACTGGTAGGAAAAGAACGGGCAGACAGCAATGAGCCTTTTACGCAGGACGAATTTCTGGAGCTTTTGAGAAGGTTTCAGAAAAAACATCCGGAATCCGAAGGAAAAACTTCTCTCCCATTAGCTCTGTGTACAAGTCTGAATTATAATACGCCTCTTCGCGGCATGTATGGAATGAAATATTATTATGAAAACAATGGAAAGTTATATCATCTGACAAGGGATGCTAAATATCGGGAATTGATCCTTTTTATGAATCAGTTGTATCGGGAAGGTTTGCTGGATAAGGAGTGGATCGTGACACAGAGAACTCTTTTTTCAAAAAAACTTACGGAAGGAAGAGTTTTTGCCACAGCCTGTGCCTACTGGGATCTGGATGAAGACCGCAACCAGGTAAAAGAAAAATGGGGAGAGAATGCGGATTATTATCCTTATAAGGTTCTTGGAAAAGGGATATCAGCAGATGAAACTACTTATAACGGCAGAAGCACTCTGGGCTGGGATGCAATTGCGGTAACTGATCACTGTAAAAACATGGATGCCGTGCTGAAAGTCATCGATTTTCTGGCCAGCGAAGAGGGACAGTACCTGATGCTCTGGGGGATTGAAGGAGAAGACTGGAATTATGTGGATGGCAAACGGACACCGGATGCGGCAATATTGGCAGAGGCACTCAGTGATATCAATCAGGCCAAAAAGAACACGGGTATTCGGCGGTGGAGCTGGTTTATAAAAAACGGTCTTGGGAGTGATGGAAGTCCTTATGACATGATGACCAAATATGAGATATCCAAGGAGGCAAAACTGGGAAATGAACGGTTTCGGACAGACCGGTGGGATACCTCTTTTTATACCAATCTGGATCCTGCCAGCGGTACCGAGGAGGCCCTGATCTGGAAAAACGTACAGGAAATTTACCAGAAAGCTTATCCGCGGCTGATCGATGCATCCAGTGAAGAAGAATGCCTCCGGCTTTATGATAAAATGATTGCCGATATGGAAGTGGAGGGGCTTTCAAAAGCGGAGAAAGTCATAACAGAAAATTATGAAAAACGGATCCGACTGTGGGGAAAGGAATAAGATATGTATCGGATTTTACTTGTTGATGATGAAAAGATGGAACTGGAAGCGCTGAAAAATTATATAGACTGGAAAACGCTGGGCATTGATCATGTAGATACGGCAAAAAACGGAAAGGCTGCTTATGAACTGGTACTGGACCGGCAGCCGGATATCGTCATTACAGATATTCAGATGCCGGTCATGGACGGTATCGATCTGGCGAAAAAGATTTATGAGTGGAACAGGGATATTAAGATCATCTTTTTAACAGGCTATGATGATTTTGCTTATATAAAAGAAGCCTTTCAAGTAAACGCCGTGAATTACATCTTAAAGCCTTTTTCCGAGGAGAGCATCGCTGAGGTGATTCATAGAGCCATCAAACAGATCGAGAAAGAAAATCTTTTTCAGAATTCTGTGGATGTGATGGGAAAACTTCTTCTTCAGCGTCTCTGTACGGAGGAACAGACACCGGAGGATAGATTGCTGCAGGAGCTGAAACAGATATCCGGGGAAAAAAATGACAATCGTTTCGGTATGGTTCAGTTTTTTCAGGTTTTTCAGAAGAACCTGGACCGGAGTATGGAGAAAAAACTGGCAGAGATCGAAACTGTCTGGCTGGATGGCAGTACACTGACTTTTTTGATATGGGGATATGTGGATTTTCACGATGCGGCTTTTCGGATCCAGAAGATCCTGAAAGACCTTACAGGAAAAAGCTATGGCGGTGTCTGGTTGAAGCACAGTGTGGCGAAAGAAGGCCTCCGGGCGGCCTGGCATCAGCTGAAGAGCTGGGAAAAAGAGATCTTTTACGAAGAAAAAGGCTCCTTGAAGCCGGTACAGGAAAGCTTCAGAGAACCGGTGGAAATGCGGGATAATACGTATTTTCAGAAATTAGAAGCTCTTAAGAACCAGCTTGAAGAACTCATACGTACCGGTCAGGATGCTGAAATCGGTAAACTTCTGGCTCAGGCTTTTACATTTTTCTCTGAGGAAAAAATAGAAAAAGAAGAAGTTTTGCAGTTTTTGTACCGGGTTTCTCTTAAACTGGAGAGAAAGATCATGCCGGAAAATAGAGAGGGAAAGGAGAAGCAGAGAGAAAATCAGTATGAGAATCTGCGGAAATGCTGCTGTATAGAGGAAGCCAGAGACTATGTGGATGGGATTTTGAAAATCATAGAGGAGAAGAGGAATCAGCAGCTTGGCGACTGTAAAAGTGCCTATGTGGTCCGGAAAGTCCAGGAGTATGTTCGAAGCCATTACAGCCAGTCCGTGACGGTGGAAGATATGGCTGCGGAGATTCATTTTTCGGCTAATTATATCCGTACTATTTTTAAGGAAGGAACCGGTCAGACAATTCTGGAATATATCACAAATTACCGGTTTGAACAAGCCTGTGAATTATTGAAAAACCCGAAATACAAGGTGAAAGAGGTCAGTATGCAGGTAGGATATGAAAATGTTTCCTATTTTTGTTCCGTATTTACAAAAAGATATGGAGAAACGCCCAATGAATACCGAAAAAAATACTTATAGCAGTGTTAAAAATTGATATGTTTTGGTGAAAAACAGCATTCAAAAATTACAGAATGCTGTTTTTTTGTGCATTTAAAGTATAAATCGGAAAAAAGAAATATGGAAGAGATGAAAAAATGACTATAAAATATAGAATATCAAAGGAAACATTAAACATATTACACAAAAACAAAGGGAGGATAAGAAACATGAAAAAAAGAATTGCTTTACTTCTTGCAAGCGTTATGGCAGTCAGCTCTATGACCGTGATCCCGGCAGCAGCCGATGAGGAGCGTCCGACCATTTCTTTTTTTGACAAGAACTCTGGTATCAAAGCATTTGATGACCGTATTGCCGAGGAACTGATGAACCGTACAGGTGTAAATATTGACCTGATCAGCCCGACCGGAGATCCGGCAGAAAAACTGTCCCTGATGCTGGCAGGACAGGATTATCCGGATATTATCCTGATGGACAGAAGTTCCGATATTGTAAACAAATACATTGAAGCAGGCGCTCTTGTGATGTAGGACGGATTTTGCGGACATTCAAAATAAAAAAGAATGTGGAGGTAACAGACAATGGCAAAATCATTATTTGAGGAACTGGGCGGCAAATACGAAAGGCAAGGGGATTATTTGATACCGTGCTTAACTGTACCCGCCGAAGAAGAACAGGCAATAGGCATCTGGGGGCAACGGCATTTAGATTATCTAAAACAGTACCGTAAAGTTACATACACCAATCTTCTTACAAGCGGCAGGCTAAACGCCTACCTTGCCGACATCAACAGACAGGCACAGGAACGCTTTGAAAGGCTCATAGAGGGTATGAAACAGGCACAGGGCATAACGGAACAGCTAAAGGCAGAAAACGCCTTAGAATGGACAGGATGCCTCAATAACATAAGGGCTTGTGCGAGGGAGATTGTGGAAAAGGAAATTATTTTTGCATAAACAGATGATTAGTGGCAGGGGGAAATCCTGCCGCTTTTTCTGCTTTAGTTTGTCAGCTTGACAAATAAAGGGTTAAGGAATATAATTAGATTCAGTATTATACAAGGAGTTAATAAATATGCGGCAAGGTATTCTTAAATAAACTGTCAATTTGATAGTGGGAACAAAAAGTAGCAGTCTCGTTTCACTTTTAATATGGGGCTTAGTTTTTTGTACCCAGTTTAAGAATACTTTTATCATGTAATTTTATATGCCCGAAAACATATAAGTGTTTTGGGGCTATTGGAGTTATTTACCCAGTGATAGGAGTATTTATCACTGGGTATTTTTATGCCCTTTTTTGGGTGTTGATAGGAGGAAAATCACATGAAAATAATTAACTTAGGCATTCTGGCTCACGTTGACGCAGGAAAGACAACATTAACGGAAAGTTTATTGTATACCAGTGGTGCAATTGCAGAACTAGGGAGCGTAGATGAAGGCACAACAAGGACAGATACAATGAATTTGGAGCGTCAAAGGGGAATCACTATCCAGACAGCAGTGACATCTTTTCAGTGGGAGGATGTAAAAGTCAACATTATAGATACGCCAGGCCATATGGATTTTTTGGCGGAAGTATACCGTTCTTTATCCGTATTAGACGGAGCAGTATTATTAGTTTCTGCAAAGGATGGCATACAGGCACAGACCCGTATACTGTTTCATGCACTACAGACAATGAAGATTCCGACAATTTTTTTCATCAATAAAATTGACCAAGAGGGGATTGATTTGCCAATGGTATATCGAGAAATGAAAGCAAAGCTTTCTTCGGAAATTATAGTGAAGCAAAAGGTTGGGCAGCATCCCCATATAAATGTAACGGACAATGACGATATGGAACAGTGGGATGCGGTAATTATGGGAAACGATGAACTATTAGAGAAATATATGTCAGGGAAACCGTTTAAAATGTCAGAACTGGAACAGGAAGAAAACAGGAGATTCCAAAACGGAACGTTATTTCCCGTTTATCACGGAAGCGCTAAAAACAATCTGGGGATTCGGCAGCTTATAGAAGTGATTGCCAGTAAATTTTATTCATCAACGCCTGAAGGTCAATCTGAACTATGCGGGCAGGTTTTTAAGATTGAATATTCAGAGAAAAGGCGGCGTTTTGTTTATGTGCGTATATATAGCGGAACATTGCATTTGAGGGATGTTATTAGAATATCTGAAAAAGAGAAAATAAAAATCACAGAGATGTGTGTTCCGACAAACGGTGAATTATATTCATCCGATACAGCCTGCTCTGGTGATATTGTAATTTTACCAAATGATGTTTTGCAGCTAAACAGTATTTTGGGGAACGGAATACTGTTGCCGCAGAGAAAATTTATTGAAAATCCTCTCCCTATGCTCCAAACAACGATTGCAGTAAAGAAATCTGAACAGCGGGAAATATTGCTTGGGGCACTTACAGAAATTTCAGATGGCGACCCTCTTTTAAAATATTATGTGGATACTACAACGCATGAGATTATACTTTCTTTTTTGGGGAAAGTGCAGATGGAAGTCATTTGTGCCATCCTTGAGGAAAAATATCATGTGGAGGCAGAAATAAAAGAGCCTACTGTTATATATATGGAAAGACCGCTTAGAAAAGCAGAATATACCATCCACATAGAAGTCCCGCCAAATCCTTTCTGGGCTTCTGTCGGGTTGTCCATAGAGCCGCTCCCTATTGGAAGCGGAGTGCAGTATGAAAGCAGAGTTTCACTTGGATATTTAAATCAATCGTTCCAAAATGCGGTTATGGAGGGGGTTCTTTATGGCTGCGAGCAGGGGCTGTATGGATGGAAAGTGACAGACTGTAAAATCTGTTTTGAATATGGATTGTATTATAGTCCTGTAAGTACCCCCGCAGACTTTCGGCTGCTTTCCCCTATCGTATTGGAGCAGGCTTTAAAAAAAGCAGGGACAGAACTATTAGAGCCATATCTCCACTTTGAAATTTATGCACCGCAGGAATATCTCTCACGGGCGTATCATGATGCTCCAAGGTATTGTGCAGATATTGTAAGTACTCAGATAAAGAATGACGAGGTCATTCTGAAAGGAGAAATCCCTGCTAGATGTATTCAAGAATACAGGAACGATTTAACTTATTTCACAAATGGGCAGGGAGTCTGCTTGACAGAGTTAAAAGGATACCAGCCAGCTATTGGTAAATTTATTTGCCAACCCCGCCGCCCGAATAGCCGTATAGATAAGGTTCGGCATATGTTCCACAAGTTAGCTTAACAGCTTGCAAAAGTCATATAAAATGAGATTTGAAAGGATTAGAGACTAATTATGATGAAATGCGAATGGATATTGTGTCCTGTTTGTGGGAACAAAACCCGTAATAAAATTAGGAAGGACACTGTTTTGGAGAATTATCCCCTTTATTGTCCAAAATGCAGACAAGAAAGATTGATTAAAGTTGACAACTTGAAGATAACTGTCATCAAAGAGCCAGACGCTTAAGACGCAGAGCCGATGAAATTGTGGAACAATTCACGAATCATCGGCTCTTTTTGTTTCGTATTTGAAAGAACAAACTCACCAAATAAAAAAAACGATATTCGGGTGGGTTATTTTGTTATACCCTAAATTACCCTCTGAATTTGTTTTTAAATTTGGAGGGATTTTTTTATGTCCTTTTTTCGGGCAGTTATCTATCTGCTCATACGAAGCAAAATTTATCAATACATAGCATATCAGAGAACGGCAGGAAACCAGTTAAAAAAATTTCTGCCTATGCAACGGCACTTCCTGCCTTGAATGTAGAAGTACAATCTCCATACAACAGAATTAATATTTCCCATAACCGTAAAGGTCATAGAGCCTTTGCGGTTTTTCTTTTGTCGATTTTTGTTGGAAAGTGCCATAGGGCTATTAGTGGTGTTAGGTGTCGTTCGCCACCTCTCCATCTGGATTTTGAACATTTCAAAAATTCAGATGGGAGGTACTTACAGTGAAATACGCACCGAGAAAGGTATATATCAAGGAAAGCGGCAGATATGTGGAACTGTCCTATACGGATTTCTGCCGCCGCAGGGAATCCGACCAGACCTATATGGACAAGCTGTTTATCCCCATTCAAGGCTGTCTGCTTGAAGTCGTGAGGGAGCAATACACGGACTTCTACCGAGATAAGGAACGGTGGCGTTATCTGAAAAAATTAGATACGAAGAACAGCCTGCTTTCTCTGGATGGATTTACGGACAGCGAGGGGAAGCCTTTAGACTTTATCGCTGATGAAGCGGCAGACATTGCGGAAACCGTTGTCAATGCGGTTATGGTGGACAGGCTGAAAGCCGCCCTGCCTTTGCTGTCGGATAGTGAACAGGAATTGATACAGGCAATCTTTTTTGACGGACTTTCTGAGCGTGAAGTCGGGGCGAGGTTCGGCATAACCCAGAGCGTTGTGAACAAACGCAAAGCCAGAATCCTAAGAAAACTAAGAAAGATAATAGAAAATTAAAATTTAAGGCGTTCAGCCCCCTTGTTTTTTCCTTTGGGAAAATGAGGGGGTTTTTCTCTGCCCTCTCAATCAATTCTGATTGGAGGAAAAGAAGCATGGCATATAACCACGGACGGGAGGACAGGAAATGGCGTATCTGGAAAGAAGCGGAGGAAAAGCTGCTGCGTGAGTGCGGCGTTGATGAAGCGACCATTGAGCAGATACGCATTGCGGACATGGCAGACTTCAATTCCAACAGGCGGTTTTACCGATGGACGAATGACATTGCGGAATACCTTGAGGACATGGCAGACAGGGAGCGGCAGACGGAAGTGGGTACGGTTGCGGAGTTACTGGACGAGATTGAGAGCGAAAATCTCTATCAAGTATTAGTCGCGGTGGACGGGCGTACCTTGAAAATCGTCCTGCTGAAAATGCAGGGGTATTCCACAAAGGAGATTGCCCCGCTCGTGCATTTGACGACTGGTGCCATCTATGCGAGGTTAGACCATCTGCGGAAGAAGCTACGAAAATTTTATAGCGTCTAAAACAGCCTGCCGTCCTGCGGGCTACTGGGTGAGGGATGGAAATCCCCTCACTTATTTTTTGCAGGAGGCAAGCGGGATGGCATACAGAGTTAAGGCGTACACGCTTCGGGAGGAATCCACGGAAAGCGGCACAAGGTATTTTATCAGCTTTAAGGACGGGCAGGGCAAATCCCACGAGTTGGAAGTGTCGGAACAGTTCTTTATGGAGTTTCGGCAGATGGAACGCAGGAACAGGAATCTCCTCCAATGGGACGAGCGGCACAGGGAGTTTTCGGAAGTATGGGACGAAACGCTGAACAGGCGGGCGTTGAAGCTGCCTAAGAGCATAGAGGAACAAATGATTGAGGCAGAACGGGCAGAACTGCTCTGTAAGGCGGTTGACGGACTGCCAGAGATACAAAGGCGGCGTTTCCTGCTCTACTACGAGTATGAGTTCAATTTTTACCAAATCGCCGCTATGGAGCATTGCACCGCTTCGGCAATACAGAAATCTGTTGCGATTGCAAAGGAGAAAGTAAAGGCGGAAATGAGGAAGTATCTCCAACCGTGACCGACACCGCCCGAAAAAGAAATCTGTTTTTTATTTGTGTGGGATTGGCGGCATTACATACTCTCACTTTTTCTTCGTGGGAGTAAATCTATTTTTAAGGAGGTCAACGCCTATGTGCAACGAAAACAAAAACACCGCCCGAAAGGAGGAAAGCCATGCAGAAGTTACAGACAGTCAACGCCGAAACGCTCCTTTATGAACCGCTTGAGAAGCCGTCCTTTGTGGTGGACAGCCTTATCCCCACAGGCTTGTCGCTGTTCTGCGGCTCACAGAAGATAGGAAAGAGCTGGCTCATGCTGAAGCTATGTTTATGCGTGTCGCAGGGACTTCCCTTGTGGGATATGCCGACAATGGAGGGCGACGTGCTTTACCTCTGCCTTGAGGACACGTTCTGCCGTATACAGGACAGGCTGTTCCGATTGACGAACGAAGCGAGCAGGCGGCTTCACTTTGCCGTGGCAAGCTGCAAGCTGTCAGACGGTCTTATCGTGCAGCTTGAAGATTATCTGAAAGATTACCCAAACAGCAGGCTTATTGTCATTGACACTTTGCAGAAAGTCCGTACAGCTTCAAAAGACAATGCCTACGCAAGCGACTATGGGGACATCTCACTAATCAAAGACTTTGCCGACAGGCATTCATTGGCGGTCATTGTCGTACACCACATCCGAAAGCAGAATGACAGCGATGTGTTCAACAAGGTGTCTGGGACGACAGGCTTAACGGGGAGTGCGGACGCTACCTTTGTTCTGGAAAAGGAGAAACGGGCATCCGACACCGCCAAGCTGTATGTGACGGGCAGGGACACGCCCTATCAGGAATACACGCTGCGTTTCCGTGATTGCAGTTGGGAACTTGTGGAGAGAAAAACGCAGGAGCAGCTTGCGAAAGAAACGATACCAGACGTCCTTTTTCGGTTGGTGGATTTTATGAGGGATAAGGAAGAATGGGCAGGCACGGCAACGGAGCTGTTAGCCGCTATGAGGGAAACGGAAACCATACCCACGGTGATTACGAAATGGCTCAATGAATACCGCACCACATTTTTAAATGAGAACCATATCGTTTATCAGTACAGCCGCAAAAAACACGGCAGGCAGATTTCGCTTGCAAAGCGGGCGGGTGACAGCGGTGACGGTGGTGACAGCGATATTGGGATACCCCCTGTTACTGTCATTGACGCTTAAAGCCGTGTAAAGCTGGCGACTCTGCCCTGCGGGTGACAGCGGTGACGGCGGTGACAGTGATTTTAGGATACCCTGCCGCTGTCATCCCTGCGGGAGAACACCCCGTAAACGCAAAGTGCAGGCGTAGGATTTACCCGCCCTTTTCGGCGTGTAAAACCACCCCTGCGGTCAGAAAAATCCTTCCGATTTTTCCGACTGCGTTTACAGGGTGTAACACACTACACTTTGCCCTGCAAAGTCGTGTGCCAGACGTTCCCTCTGGACTCCCTTATGGCAGGTCTTACGCCCTGCTTATCCTACGCTCCACGCTTCGGATAAAAGAATGGCAGCATGACGGTGACGGCTCTTGCGAGGGGGTATTCCAAAAACACCGTCATCATCGACATGACCGTCATGCAGGGAATAAGGGTGACAGTTGAGGCAGTCGGTAGGGGGTATCCCAAAACTGCTGTCACCGCCGTCACCGCTGTCACCCAAAGGGCAGTTTACCCGCCGAAGAAAGGAAGATGATGAATTATGCCCTATGCAATCCTGCGTTTCCAGAAACGCAAAGCGGGCGGCGTTGCGGCTTGCGAACGCCACAACGAGCGTAAAAAAGAAGCCTATAAAAGCAATCCAGATATAGATATGGAACGCTCGAAAGATAACTACCATCTTGTGAATCCGCCGAGGTACACCTACAAGAAAGAGATTAACCGCATGGTAGCCGAAGCAGGGTGCAGGACGAGGAAAGATAGCGTGATGATGGTGGAAACGCTTATCACGGCTTCGCCAGAATTTATGAACAGCCTGCCGCCCAAAGAACAGAAAGCGTATTTTACGATGGCTCTGGATTTCATTTCAGAGCGTGTCGGGGAGAAAAATATCCTCTCCGCAGTCGTCCACATGGACGAGAGAACGCCGCATATGCACCTCTGTTTTGTGCCGATTACACCAGACAATAAGCTGTCTGCCAAAACAATTTTAGGCAATCAAAAGAGCCTGTCCGAATGGCAGACCGCCTACCATGAGCGGATGTCCTCACGGTGGAATCAGCTTGAAAGAGGTCAGTCCTCAATGGAAACGAAGCGGAAACATGTCCCCACATGGCTCTATAAGTTGGGCGGCAGGCTTGATAAACAGTATGAGGAAATTGTGTCTGCACTGTCCGACATCAACGCCTTTAATGCAGGGAAGAAGCGTGACAAGGCTCTGGAACTGATTGCGGCATGGCTCCCAGACGTGGAGAAATTCTCAAAGGAAATCAGTAAGCAGAGTGCCTATATCAATAGCCTAAAGGAGCAAATCGGGCAGGAATCAGACTATGCGGGGCGTATGCGTGATGAAAAGTATGAGCAGGAACTAAAGGTGCAGAAAGCGAACCAGAAGATATTTGAGTTGCAGAGAACCAACGAGCAGATGGGGCGGCTGCTCTCAAAGATACCGCCCGAAGTGTTGGAAGAATTGCAGAAAAACCATAAAAGCAGAGCGAAAGAAAGGTAGATATGTGAATGAAGAAACAGGATTTTAAGGTGTTAAAGACCAAAGACTTGTACCCGTTTCCCGACAATCCGTTTCATGTGGCAGAGGATGAAACGCTGTCAGAATTAGCGGAAAGCATCAAGGAATTTGGCATTGTCACGCCGATAATCACACGCCCGAAAGAGGACGGGAACGGCTATGAAGTGATTGCAGGGCAGCGGCGTGTCCGTGCGTCTGAACTTGCAGGGATAAATACCGTGCCTGCGTTTGTCCTGCCCTTAGACCGTGACCGAGCCATCATCACCCTTGTAGACAGTAATTTACAGCGTGAGAATATCCTGCCATCAGAGCGGGCGTTTGCCTACAAGATGAAATCCGAAGCCATGAAGCGGCAGGGTTTCCGCACAGACTTAACCTCGTCACAAGTTGTGACGAAGTTGCGGACGGACGACAAGGTGGCACAGGGCTTCGGCGTAGGCAGGATGACCGTACAAAGATTTATCCGTTTGACGGAACTGATACCGCCGATTTTGCGGATGGTGGACGAGGGGAAAATCGCCCTCACGCCTGCGGTGGAACTGTCCTTTTTGAAGAAAGACGAGCAGGAAAACCTCTTTGCCACGATGGAGAGCGAAGAAGCAACGCCCTCACTCTCACAGGCACAGCGGATGAAAAGCCTAAGCCAGAGCGGGCGGCTTGACATGGATACGATATTTGCAATTATGACGGAGGAAAAGGGAAACCAGAAAGAAACCTTGAAAATCAACACAAGCAAGCTGAAAAAGTATTTTCCGAAGAACACAACGCCGAAGCAGATGGAGGAAACCATCATTAAACTTTTGGAGCGTGAATTGCAGAGGAAACGGGGCAGGGACAGCCGCTAATCTTCTCTTTTCGGGAGGTAAATGCAGAAAATTGAGGTATGAAGAATGAAAGAAATCCAGTATGAGATTGTAAAGGAAATCGCCGTATTGTCTAAGGGCGACAGCGGCTACACAAAAGAAATCAATCTTATCTCATGGAACGGAAGAGAGCCGAAATATGACATCCGCAGCTTTTCCCCGAACCGTGAGAAGTGCGGAAAGGGTATCACGTTGAACGCTGATGAAGCAGCAGCACTCCTTGAAGCATTACAGAAAGAAGTAAACAGCGGGGATTGATGGTATCTGATTGACAGGGCGGGGCGTTTCCAGACGTTCTCCTGCCCTGTCTGGAAAGGAAGATTTAAGTATGGGCGAGGATAAGAAAGCAGATAAAAAGAGAAAGCGTATCGTGCCGAAAGCACCAGTTCAGATGATAATCAGCCGTGAATATGTCGGCACGCAGACAGTCACAGAAGCGTTTATCCCGATTATTTCCGAGGATATTCGGAAGAAGATTGCCGAGGGCGACACCTTCGACAATGAGGGGCTGTCCGCTTAGAATGTACGCAATGGAACATGAAAACAGATAGGACAGATATGGAGGTTTTACAGTATGGCAGGAATAAGAATGGAGAACAAGATTTATGAAGTCGGCATGTACTGCCGCTTGTCAAAAGACGATGGCACGGATAACGAGAGTGCGAGCATTGCGACACAGAAATCCATCCTCACGGATTATGTGAAAAAGCAGGGATGGCACTTAGCAAAAACGTATGTGGACGACGGTTACTCTGGTACAAATTTCCAAAGACCAAGTTTCCAGAACATGATTAAGGACATTGAAAGCGGTCTGATAAACTGCGTTATCACGAAAGATTTATCTCGTCTGGGGAGGAACTATCTTGATTGCGGACTGTATCTGGAAGTGTTTTTCCCAGAGCATAATGTGAGGTATATAGCGGTCAATGACGGCGTGGACACGCTCAATAAATCCGCTATGGACATCACGCCTTTCCGCAACATCCTAAACGAAATGTATTCCGCCGATGTGTCGGTCAAGATAAAATCGGCGTACCGAGCGAGGTTTCAGCAGGGGAAATTCATGGGGACGACAGCACCATACGGTTACGTCAAAGACCCCGCCGACCACAACCATCTGCTGATAGATGACAAAGTTGCCCATGTGGTAAGGGAAATATTTGACCTTGCGTTAGCGGGCAACGGAATCGCCAAAATCCGCAAGCACATCAACAAACAGCATATCTTACGCCCCGCCGCTTATGCGGCGGAGCAGGGGGCAACAGGCTATGAGAGGTATTTTGAGGAGAATGAGGAGAACCGTTATATTTGGAGCGAGAACAGCGTAAGGGGCATTTTAAGAAGCCCGATATATGCGGGAAACCTTGCAGGCTACAAGCGGATTGCCGCCAACATGAAAAGCAAGAAACGCCCCTCTAAGCTGCCCGAAGAATGGGAAGTGATACCAGACACCCATGAGGGGATAGTCACGCAGGAGGAATTTGATACCGTACAGCAGCTTATTACAAGCCGCAGATTACCAGAAAACAAGGGCGGCTTTGAGAACATCTTTGCAGGCGTTATTAAGTGTGCGGACTGCGGCTATGCGATGCGGGCTATGAGTGCCAACAGGAGGAAACGCCCCGACATCATCGACTGCGTACAATATTCCTGCAATAATTATGGCAGATACGGTAATATCATGTGTACCGCACACAGCATTGAAGCGAGGGACTTGTTCAACGCTGTCCTCACCGACATCAACCGATTTGCGGATATGGCAGTCAATGATGAAAAGGCAGTGAGGGCGATTGAAAAGCGGCTCACGGAAACAGACCAGAGCAAGGCAAAGGCACTGGAAAAGGAGCAAAGAAAACTGAACAAACGCCTTGCAGAACTGGACAGGCTGTTTTCCTCACTCTATGAAGATAAGGTGATGGAGCGTATTACCGAGCGGAATTTTGAGATGATGTCGGGAAAATACCAGAAAGAACAGCTTGAAATTGAAGCAAGGCTGAAAGAGGTAACGGAAACGCTCAGCGACAGCTATGAGAAGACGCAGGGTGTCCGTGATTTCCTCTCCCTAATCCGCAACTATCAAGGCATTAAGGAACTGGACGCAACCATCATAAACGCACTTATAGACAAGATACTTGTTTCGGAACGTGAGAAACTTACAGACGGAATGGTGCGGCAGGAAATCAAGATTTATTATAAATTCATCGGCTTTGTCGGTGAATTACATATCACACCGACAAAGCGGTGGACTGCGTTAAAGCCTAAGAATTGTACGGTGTGCGGTGTTGAATATGTTCCCCGCTCTGGCATATCGAAGTATTGTCCTGCTTGTGCCAAGAAGATACAGAGGGAGAAATCAAACGAGAGCAAACGCAGGAGCAGGGAGCGAAACAGACAGGCATGTATTGAACTGTCCGCAAAAAATGACCGACTGAACTTAAGCGACTATATGGACAAGCTGCCGAATGTGGTCGAAATGTATGGAGATACCCTGAATAAGACCAGATACACGGATGGAAACAACTACTATCTTTCCAACTGGTATGGTCCGGATCCAGATCCAGTAAATGGTTTTATCTGCCGTTACGATATTATGGTTGACCTGGTTGGTCAGGAGAGAGCAGACAGTGATGAACCATTTACCGTTTCCGAGATGGAGGAGGTTTTCAAACAGTTTAAAGAAAAATATCCGACTCTGGAAGGAAAAGATTCGGTAGCACTGATGCTCAATGAGCCTAAAAAAACAGACGACCTGAATGGAACTTTTGCAGGTATGTACGGAATGAAAACCTATTACAAAGATGAGGAAGGAAAACTTCATTTCCGTGTCAGTGACCCGAAATATCTGGAAGCTGTTCATTCTCTGAATGATCTTTATACAGAAGGCTATCTGGATAAAGAGTGGGTAACACTTACGTCTGATCTGAGAAATCAGAAACTGGCAGCAGGAAATGTGTTTGCCTATGCAGGTGCTTACTGGGATGTGTGGACGGCAAACGCCAGCCTGAACCAGATGATCGGTGAGGATGCGAACTACCTTGCTTATAAAGTGGTTGCGGATGATGTGGATCCGGATGAGACTACACTGAGCGGCAGAAGCTCTCTTGGCTGGGACGCTATCGCCATTACCAATAACTGCGAGAATCTGGATGCGGCACTTGCTTTTGTTGATTATTGCGCAAGTCAGGAAGGTCAGGATCTCCTGCTGTGGGGTATTGAGGGAGAAGATTACACCATTGAAGACGGTGTCCGTACCCCTGTCGGCGATATTGTAGAGCGTTTCAAAGCAGACAACACCAAGATGCAGGAAGAAACAGGTATCACCAGATGGACATGGTTTGTTAAAAATGGTAACCACGAAGATGATGGAACTCCGAGCCGTATCTCCATGGCTAAAAAAGACATCACCGCTCAGTTCGCAGAGAAGAATCTGACCAATACATACTGGGATACCGCAGAATTTGACGGCCTGATTCCGACTGGTAATACTCCGGTTGCTTTGAAAGCACAGAAGGTACAGGACATCATCGCTCAGGCTTATCCACACATGGTAAATGCTGCTTCTTCTGATGAAGTAGACAGTGTGTATAACCAGATGATGAGTGATCTGGATGCAGCCGGCATCGCTGAGGTAGAGGATGCAATCAATGAAACCTATGCCGCACGTATGGAGCTGTGGAACGAGTAAACCAGGAAAACAGGAAACGCAGCTGGGAAATTACGGAACGGTTACGAAATAAATAGAAAATATCCGGAAACGCAGTTTGAAAAAACTGCGTTTCTTTGAAGAAAATGAGGTGACAAACAATGAAAAAGATATTCTGGACTTGTACAGAGAATGGAACCTTTGAACTTCACTGGGAAGGGAAAAAAATCCTGCAGGCATATGCACAGGCTTTTCACGTAGACGGAAGAAGAATGGACAGCCGTTATTCCAGACTGACAGATAAAGTAGAAGAAGGAAGCAGACTAAAGCTTACCTTTGAAAGAGACGATGACCTTATTCTGACAGAGGAACTGGAAGTCCTGGAAAATCATGTACCGGTTGCGAAGGTGAGTCTGTCTTCCAGTGACGGAAACGAGGTAGAGACGCGTTGCCTGGTTCCACTGGTTGTGCAGGAAGCTCCGGAAACAAATGAAAAACTCTGGAAAAGCCTTTGGTCAAAAATGCTTCTTGTTCCCTATGATAATACCATGTGGCTCCGTTATGAAGCAGTACCGCTTCGTGCAGGCAGAAAGAGCTATGATCTTACAGTTCTTTTTCAGGAGGACACAAGGGAAGGCCTGCTGATCGGTGCGATTGATTTTGATTTCTGGAAAAATGGTCTGATCTGTTCTGCTTATGATGCAAAGAGTATTTGCGCAGTCAGCGGACTTGCAGATGAAGGAAGCCATGATACGGAGGAACATGGAAGCCTTGCAGGAAAAAAGGTATCGTCTTCCCGCTTCGTTGTCCTTTACGGTACGGATTACAGAGAACTTTTAGAGAAATATGGAGATCTTGTTGCAGAAGAAACACGGCCTCTTGAATGGAACGAAGGTGTTCCTTTCGGTTTCAACAGTTGGGCAGGACTGGCATTCAGACTGAATGCGGATAATTACCAGAAAACAGGAAAATTTCTGAGAGAAGAACTGGCACCGAAAGGATATGAAAACAAGGGAGTCACTTATGTCAATCTGGATGCTTGCTGGAATACGATTCCGGAAGAAGTCCTTACTGCCAGAGTAAAGGAATTGCATGAAAATGATCAGAGGGCAGGAATTTATGATGCACCGTTTGCTTTTTTTGGAAAAGAACCGGATGCGGAGATTCCGGGAATTGCCGGACACTGTTTCAATGAGATCCTCCTTCGGGATTCCAAGGGGAGACTGCTTCCAAGGGTGGATGGCGCGATTCCTTATGATGTGACACATCCGTTGTGGAAGGAATATACAAGAAGAAAATTCAATGACTTTGTAAAATGGGACTTTGATTATGTGAAAGTGGATTTTATGAGCCATGGTGGTATGGAAGGCGTTCATTATGATTCTTCTGTACGGACCGGACGGCAGGCATTAAATGCAGCATATCAGTTTATAGATGAGCTTTTAAAACCGGAAAAAACAGGGAAACCTTTCTTTATCAGCCTTTCGATTGCTCCTCTTTTCCCAAATGGTTACGGTCATGCAAGAAGATTTTCCTGTGACGCATTTGGAACAGCGGAGGATGTAGAGTATGTTCTGAATGCACAGACATATGCCTGGTGGCAGAATCATCGGCTCTATGCGTTTAATGACCCGGATCATAGCTGTCTTTTGAAAAGCTTTTGCATGGATCGTGACAGCAGTCTTGGAGAAGCAAGAGCCCGGTATACCGCTTCTGTGATTGCAGGAACCGTTATGATGCTGAGTGATGATTATGAACGGGAAGAAGCAAAAGAGCGCAGTAGGATTCTTACCGGAAATCCTGAAGTAAATAAAGTGGCAGCTTCGCGGGTGGCTTTTCGGCCGACAGAAGCGGGAGGCACTTCTGCATCCCACTGCTTTACGGCAGTTATTGACGGAAAACAGTATATCGCCATGTTCAGCTGGGAAACAGGAGAGCAGATCGTGGAGTTGGATCCTTTAAGGGCAGGTCTGAAAACAGGAGTTTCCTACAGGGAACTCTGGAGTGGAAAAACTGTCCAGGAAAAGGACGGACGGATTTCATGGAATATAAAAGACTGCGATGCTGCACTGTTTCAGGAAGAGTGAGCAAGCAAAAAGGAGGAAGTTATATGGCAAAAACAGCTGCTGTGAAAGCACCAAAAAAGCCGCTAAAGAAAAGAATATGGGATCAGCGTTATCTATTCCTTCTGATGGTTCCGGCCATTATCTGGGTTGTCGTGATCTGTTATGCGCCCATGACCGGTCTTTATATGGCATTCACCAATTATGCACCGTCTACCAAGGGATACTTTCATGATCTTTTAAGTGCACCTTTTGTAGGCTTGGAATGGTTCCAGTACTTTTTTGAAAATGATTTTAAGATGATCATGAGAAATACGATGGCCACCAGCCTTTTAACACTTCTGTTCTCCTTCCCGGCGCCGATTATCATCGCCATCCTTTTAAATGAGGTACGGAGCACAAAGGCGAAAAAGTTCGTGCAGACCGCATCTTACCTGCCCTACTTTATTTCCTGGGTTATCGCATCCAATATTTTCCTGACCTTCCTCTCAGGAGATGGTCTGATCAACAAAATTCTGCTTGCCCTCCATGTGACGGACGAGCCAATCCTTTTCTTCCAGAAAGGTCCCTACTTCTGGTGGATCATCGCCCTGGCAAACACCTGGAAGAACATGGGTTACAATGCTATTATTTATCTGGCAGCTATTTCCGGTATTGATGCAGAGCTTTACGAAGCAGCAGAAGTGGATGGAGCCAACCGTCTTCAGCGGATCTGGCATATCACTCTTCCGGCTCTTCGTCCCCAGATTGGTATCCTTCTGATCCTGGCTATCGGCGGCATCCTGAATACCGGTTTCGAACAGCAGCTCCTGATGGGAAATAATGCGATCCTGAACTATTCGGATGTACTGGATACATACGCTTACCGTTATGGTATGAAGAATGGCATGTATTCCTATGGTACTGCCGTGGGTCTCTTCAAATCTGCCGTTTCTTTTATCCTGGTGCTGGCTGCCAATAAGATTACTGCGAAACTGAATGATTCTGCACTGTTCTAAGGAGGAGAAAAAATGAAAAGATATAAAAAAATAACAAGAACTCCAGGCGAATGGGTGCTTGATATTGTGAAAGTTGTTTTTCTGGCTTTTGTGGTTGTGGTAACGGTATATCCTTTCTGGAATATCTTTATTATATCCATCAATGACGCAACGGATGCCATCCGTGGCGGACTTTATTTCCTTCCCAGAAAACTGAGCCTTAGCAGTTATGCGGAAATCCTGGGAAGATCCACGTTCCTGGCTTCCATCAAAGTCAGCGTGGGCAGGACGCTGATCGGTACTCCCATTGCTGTTCTGGTGACGGCCATGCTGGCCTATCCCCTTTCCAGAAAAGATCTGGTAGGAAGAAAATTCTGGAACCTGTTGTTTGTATTTACGATGTATTTCGGCGGAGGTCTGGTTCCCTATTACATGGTATTGAAAGGCATTCACATGCTGAATACCTTCTGGGTTTTCATTTTTCCCATGATGATGAGTGTTTACAATATGATCCTGATCCGTTCCTATATTGAATCTATGCCGGATTCTCTCTTTGAGGCGGCTAAGATCGATGGAGCCAATGATCTGGTCGTATTTGTAAAAATGGTGATTCCGTTGTCCAAACCGATTCTTATGACAGTGGCCCTGTTTGTGGCCATCAACCAGTGGAATTCCTGGTTTGATGCCTATCTGTACACTTCTGATCAGGCACTGAAACCCATGCAGTCCATTCTGGTTGAAATTCTGAACCAGTATCAGACCGGTGCATCAACCTCTCAGGCAATGTCCAATGCGAAAGCCGGTGTTACAGTAACTCCTGACAGTATTCGTATGGCAGCTACCATGGTTGCTACACTTCCGATCATTATGGTCTATCCTTTTGTCCAGAAATATTTTGTAAAAGGTATTATGCTGGGCGCTGTAAAGGGTTGATCATACCATCCTCCCTGTCCCCGGGTAAGCCACCCGGGGATTTTTTTGTACTTAGCGCTCACCTCTGCAATGATTCAGAACTTTTTTGATTTTGTTGTGATTTCAAATCTTAAGAATTCTGAAAATTTATACAGCCCCATTTATATGCGAAGTGATTTATGGTAGAATAGTGTTAATCGAAGGCAAAGGAGTAAATGATTTATGGAAAAACAGGAGATCCTGAACCGGATCAAAAATTCTATGATGGTCCTGGTGGGAATCGGTACGGAGATTTCAGAAAAATATCATACAAGGGAAGAGCTGTTGGCGTTTTATCAGGAGATCGCGGAAGCTGTAAAAGGGAAATTTTACTTTGTGGTCACGCTGAACACGGATGATCTGATCTATGAAGCCGGGTTTGATCCTACACTTGTCGTAGCACCCTGCGGAAGTGACAGGACCGGCAATGTGATCACCAATGGCCACTATGATGAGAATGGTTATCTGCCTCAGTGGAAGGCTTATCAGACCTGGCTGGGGAATACGCTGAACCGGGAGCTTGTGATCCTGGAACTGGGAGTAGGCTTTGAGTATCCATCTGTTCTACGCTTCCCGGATGAAAAGATGGCCTTTTTCAATCAGAAATCCACACTGGTCCGGATCCACAGTGAATTTCCTCAGATTCCGAAGGAGATCCGGGAGAGAAGCCTTTCCGTGACAGCAGATCCGGTGGACTTCTGGAGTAAGTAAAGAAACTTGTCTTTGTATGGCGCAGCTTTTAACGACAGAAAAGAAGGGAGGACTTTTATGAAGAAAAAACAATTGCTTTGTGTACTGCTGACAGGTCTTATGCTTCTCGTTCCGTATTCCGGTGTTCTTGCAGAGGAGCCGGAGATTCAGACAGAAGAGCTGACGCTGGCCTCCGGAGTGGAAGGCGAGGAGGAGATGATCTCCCGCTTTGACCGGTATGTTATGACGGAAGGCCAGGAATACGAGCTGGATCTGGATGGAGACGGCAAGACTGAGACCATCAGCTATAAGGATACCTCCGTCACAGACGAAGACAATGGAACCTGCCAGGCAAAGGCGGAAATCTACCGGAATGGTGAGCTTCTTTTCAGCCTGGAGAGCAGCGAATATACCTATTACTGGAGATTGAGCTACTGCACAATGAAGGATGGAAAGACCTGTCTTCTGGCAGCCAGTGTCAGCGATAACGACTGGACTGCGGAGCTTCTGCTCTTATCCCAGGAGGATGAGGACAGCCTGACGATCGTCGGAGATCTGGCGGAGCTCTCCCGGAAAAACAGTGAGACCTCCGAGAATTTCCTTTCTGGCTGGGCTCGGTTTGGCTATGTGAGTCCTTCGGAGAAGGAAAATCAGTTTACCGTGACCTGGTCCGAGACCCTGAGGGCAACGGGTATTGTGGAAGCAGATCTCACCTATGAACTTACGGAGGAGGGTATACAGCTTCTGGAGCCGCCCTATAAGATCTACCGCCTGGGAATGGATGGCGAGCTGAACGGAGAGGGGCAGGACTGGACCGCAAATTCCGCACTGGATGTGAAAAAGGAGCCGGGAAGTGAAGAAACGGCGTATACAGTGCAGCCGGAAGAAACCGTGAAGCTTCTTGAAACGACCTGCCAGGATGGAAAGATCTGGATCCTCTGTGAGAACAGCAGCAAAGAGCAGGGCTGGCTTGAGGATCCGGAAGAATATTTGTATGATGAAAGCACAGGATGCTCCGGTTGCTTTAAGGAAGCTGTCTTTGCCGGCTGATGTGAGAAGGCACATTTTTTCTTGTAGTCTTGTGTGAAATATGCTAAACTGGAGGGGAATTTTGTAGAAAAATAAGCAAAATTCCCTTTCCTGTTTCTGACAAATAGGGAAGACGAATGAAAAAACAGAGAGTAAGGATGTGAAGACTTGATAGGAATCATTGATTATGATGCAGGCAACCTGAAAAGTGTGGAGAAAGCACTGTTACATCTTGGACAGGAAACGGTGGTCAGCCGTGACCGGGAAACTCTTTTACATGCAGATAAGGTCATCCTTCCGGGCGTGGGTTCTTTTGGAGCTGCCATGGAAAACCTTGAGAAATACGGTCTGGTGGAGCTGATCCATGAGATCGTGGAAAACAATACGCCTTTCCTTGGCATCTGCCTGGGACTGCAGCTTCTCTTTGAAGAAAGCGAGGAAAGTCCGGGCGTAAAGGGGCTTGGGATCCTGAAAGGAAAAATCTTACGGATACCGGAGCACGAAGATTTAAAGATTCCGCATATGGGCTGGAATTCCCTGAAGTTATCCGGGGACGGACGACTTTTTAAAGACCTGCCGGAGGATCCGTATGTGTATTTTGTACACTCCTATTATCTGAAAGCAGAGGAGGATATCGTGAAGGCCAGAACCTGGTACAGCACCGATATCGATGCTTCTGTAGAAAAAGGAAATGTCTTTGCCTGCCAGTTCCATCCGGAAAAGAGCAGCAGGACCGGCCTTCAGATACTGAAAAATTTTGCAGAGCTGGAAGGGGGAAAAGGCTGATATGTTTACGAAGAGAATCATCCCCTGTCTGGATGTAAAAAACGGCCGGGTCGTAAAGGGTGTCAATTTTGTGGATCTGAAGGATGCCGGTGATCCGGTGGCAATCGCCAAGGCATATGATGAGGCCGGAGCGGACGAACTGGTTTTTCTCGATATTACGGCTTCCTCTGACAACCGGGCTACGGTGGCAGATATGGTGAGCCGGGTGGCAGATCAGGTATTTATCCCGTTTACTGTAGGTGGCGGGATCCGGACGGTAGAGGATTTCAAGGCGATCCTGAGAGAAGGGGCAGACAAGATCTCGGTTAATTCTGCAGCGATCAATGATCCGGAGCTGATCAGCAGAGCGGCAGACAAATTTGGGAGCCAGTGTGTGGTTCTGGCCATTGATGCAAGAAGAAGAGCGGATGGCGGCTGGAATATTTATAAGAACGGAGGCCGTATCGATACGGGGATGGATGCCGTGGAATGGGCTGTCCGTGCAGAAAAGCTGGGGGCAGGTGAGATCCTCCTTACCAGTATGGATGCGGATGGCACCAAAGCCGGATATGATCTGACGCTTACCAGGACTATTGCAGATGCCGTACATATCCCGGTCATTGCCTCCGGCGGTGCAGGAACGAAGGAACACTTCTACGAAGCATTGACAGAAGGACATGCGGATGCAGCACTGGCAGCATCTCTGTTCCATTATAAAGAACTGACTATTCGTGATGTGAAAGCTTATCTTGCCGAGCGTCAGGTACCGGTCAGAAGAGAAGGAGATTGAAGATGGCAGCAATATCGAATGACTGGCTTGCACCGCTGAAGCCGGAGTTTGGCAAGCCTTATTATGCCGCACTTTATAAGAAGGTAAAAGAAGAGTATTCCACCCGGCAGATTTTTCCGCCGGCAGATGATATTTTTAATGCCTTTGCTCTGACACCTTTAAATCAGGTGAAAGTGGTGATCCTGGGCCAGGATCCCTATCATGGTGAGGGGCAGGCCGAGGGGCTTTGCTTTTCTGTGAAGCCGGGAATCGACATTCCTCCATCTTTAATGAATATTTATAAGGAGCTTCGCGATGACTGTGGCTGTTATATTCCCAATAACGGCAGCCTGGTCAAATGGGCAAAAGAAGGAGTGCTGCTTTTGAACACCGTACTGACGGTACGGGCTCATCAGGCCAACTCTCATCAGGGGATCGGCTGGGAACAGTTTACCGATGCGGCGATAAAGATTCTTAATGAACAGGATCGCCCCATGGTATTTCTGCTCTGGGGAAGACCGGCTCAGATGAAAAAATCGATGCTTAATAATCCGAAGCACCTGATTCTGGAAGCGCCTCATCCGAGTCCGCTTTCCGCGTATCGCGGCTTCTTCGGCTGCGCTCATTTCAGCCAGACAAACCGCTATCTGAAAGCCAATGGTCTGGATCCCATTGACTGGCAGATTGAAAACCTATAGTAAAAGGAGGAATATACAAATGGGCAAGAAGATTTTCGGACATCTTTTGTTTGTGGCTGCACTGGCAGGCTGTGTCGCTATGACACTGCTCATGGGCAGCCAGGGAACGAAAGAATCCATGCTGTACAATCTGATCTTTCTCGCGATCATGGTTGTCCTGTATTTTGCAGGTCTCATCGGCGGTTTTTTCCGGATGAGCGGCCTGGAGCATGACTTCCAGACAGCAGCGAAGAAAGCAGAAAGAAACGATCCCACGCTGAAAACAGATAAGATTTTTGCAATCCGTTCCATTGACAAGCAGCTGAAGGATTTCTGGGGGTATGCAAAGAGTTCCAAAGGCGGCATTGCCGATGTGGAAGATTACATCAACGAAGATCTTGTCGATAACAGCATCCACAGATCTCTTCTGGAGATGATCCCGGATATGCTTACCAGCCTTGGTATTCTCGGAACCTTCATTGGTCTGGTCTGGGGACTGAAAAACTTTAATCCGGCAAACTATGATGCCATGACCTCTTCGGTTGCTTCTCTGGTAGAAGGAATCAAGGTCGCTTTCCTGACTTCTATTTACGGTCTGGCGCTGGCACTTGTGTATACTTATAATATGCGGAGCAGTTACGATTCTCTGATCGCTGCTCTGGATGATTTCCTGGATAAATTCCATGCCAATGTAATGCCGTCCGCAGAGATGGAAGCCAAAAATCTGATGATTTCTTTCCAGCAGACCCAGGCAGATTCCATCAACCGTATGGCAGACCAGTTTTCCGATCAGCTGGCAGACAGCTTTGAGAAAGTCATCACACCGGCCTTCCGGAAGATGAATCAGTCTCTGGATATTCTGGTAACGTCCATGACGAAGGGCCAGGAAGAAATGGTAAAAGGAATCCTGGATGAGTTCCTGAAGCAGATGAACAGCTCCTTTAAAATGGAATTCACCGGCTTTAACAAAGCAGTTTCAGAGCTCACCAAGGCACAGGAGAGCAATGCGGTCTATACCAAGGAGCTTTACCAGCAGCTGGCTGCAGAGCTCAATGCCACTTTCCAGCAGGAACAGAAAACGATGCACCAGCAGATGCAGAGTATGGCAGAGTCTCAGGGACAGTACATGCTCAGTGCCGATCAGGTTATGCAGGAAAGCCAGCGGATCATGAAAGAGCAGCAGAATGCATACAAGCAGATCATGGATTATATGAAAGAGGCAGAACAGACATCTGCAAAATTCTGGGTTGCCTGCAATCAGACCATGCAGAAATACGTCAATGCAGCAGCTTCCGGGCTGGAAGGCTTTACCATGTCCCAGAAATACAATGAGCAGATTTTTGAAGCAAACAGAAGACTCATTGAGAACTACTCCGAGAAGGTGGATGAGTACATGGCTGCCCAGAAGGAAGTGTCCGCAGCTCTTGAACAGATCAAGCGGGTATTTGAAGATCTGGCTGTCAGCAGAGATGATAAAAATATTTACCTTCACCGGGGAAATCTGCAGAACATCAGCTCCAACCGTGAACTGGTGCAGCAGATGGAAAATATGTTGAAGGAGGAGCAGGAAAATCAGCGGGAAACCATGCAGGAGATGTCTGAATGGGTTCAGGAGCTGGCAAAAAACGGTGGAAAAGCCAACGCAAAATTCGGCTTTTTCAAGAATAAGAATGACAGGTAGGGTTGCATATGAAGAGAAAACGTAAAAGCAAAGGAAATCGGGGCTTTAATGTATGGCGCTCCTATTCCGACATGATGTGCGGCCTTCTGCTTCTGTTTGTACTGATCATGTGCGTGACTCTTTTCCAGGCCCAGAAGACTTATGATGACAGCATTAAGGAGCGGGACGAGAGGATCGCCGCCCAGGCCCAGGTTATCAGCCAGCAGACAACTCTGGATGAACAGCAGGGGCAGATCGAGGATAAAGATCAGCTTCTGGCTGCTCAGAAAGCAAAACTGGATGAGCAGCAGGCACAGCTGGATGAACAGCAGTCCAAACTGGATGAACTGGCAGCTGCTTTGGCGGATAAACAGACAACCCTGGATGAGCAGAGTACCCAGCTTGCGGCTCAGCAGAGTGCTTTGGATGAGAAGAACAAACAGCTTTTGAACCAGCAGACGCAGATCGAGAATATCATCGGTGTCAAGGCTGATGTGATTTCTGCGTTGAAAGCAGAGTTTACAGCCCAGAATCTGAACGTGGATATCGATTCCAAGACAGGAGCTCTGATGCTGGACAGTAACGTTATGTTTGATTATAACAAGGCAGACCTTACAGAAGAAGGAAAAGCAGTTCTGGATCAGGTGCTTCCGATCTACTGTCAGGTGCTGATGAAAGAAGAATATCAGGACTATCTGGCAGAGATCATCATTGACGGTTATACCGATACCTCAGGAGACTATGCCTATAACCTGAGTCTTTCCCAGCAGAGATCCCTGGCAGTTGCCCAGTATCTTCTGGCGATTGAAGGCAATTTCCTCAGCAGCACGCAGGAGGAAGATCTGAAGCAGGTATTGACAGTTAACGGTCATTCCATGGCCAACCCGATCCTAGATGAAGACGGAAATGTGGATATGGATGCATCCCGTCGTGTGGAAGTTAAATTCCGATTAAAGGATGAAGAAATGATCGAAGAGCTGAATAAGATCATGAGTGGAACCACGGATACGGCTGAAACAGGTGCTTCTGAAACAGAAACAGCAGATCCAGAGGCCCAGGCAGCAGAATAAAAAAGAAATGAAAAAAGAGCGTTTCCCATACCATCATAAGATGGCTGCGGGAAACGCTCTTTTTCTATGGTGCGTCTGACGGCTTTATTGTTTGTTCAGATTTTTCTGGGCAGTCGAGAGCATCAGCTTGATACGGTTCAGCTGATTCACCTCGCTGGCACCGGGATCATAGTCGATGGCCACAATGTTTGCCAGAGGATACTGATGACGGATCTCTTTGATCACGCCTTTTCCTACGACATGGTTCGGCAGGCAGCCAAAGGGCTGTGTGCAGACGATGTTGTTGACTCCGCTGTGGATCAGTTCCAGCATTTCACCGGTGAGGAACCAGCCTTCACCGGTCTGGTTTCCAAGAGAAACGATATCTTTGGCATAGTTGGCAAGGTCTTCGATGTGTGCCGGCGGTGTGAAATGACGGCTGGCACGGAATTCTTTTGCAGCGGCTTTGCGGATCTGTTCCACCAGCTTGATTCCCATGTTGGCAATGGTGGCAGAAGATTTTTTCATACCCAGTTCTTCTGTCTTGAAATTGCTGTTGTAGAAGCAGTAAAGCAGGAAGTCAATGAGATCCGGCATGACAGCCTCTGCACCCTCGGCTTCCAGAAGTTCAACCAGATGGTTGTTGGCGGCCGGAAGGAATTTGACCAGGATCTCGCCGACGATGCCGACTTTCGGTTTCTGCTCGTCGGTGATCGGAATGTTGTCAAATTCCCGGATGATCTGACGGCAGATCTTCTTAAACTGGCCGTAGGTCGGATAACGGCTGGAGATGAATTTCTTGCAGATGCCCACCCATTTTTCATGGAGCTTATCTGTGGTGCCCTTCACCTGCTCGTAAGGACGCATCCGGTAGACACAGCGCATAAACACATCGCCAAAGAATGCAGCGTAGACGCCGCGGATCAGAAGCTGAGGCGTCAGCTTAAAGCCGGGGTTTTTCTCCAGTCCGCTTAAATTGATAGAGATGACAGGGATCTGTTCCATGCCGGCTTTCTCCAGGGCCCGGCGGATAAAGCCGATGTAGTTGCTGGCACGGCAGCCGCCTCCTGTCTGGGAAATCAGGACTGCTGTTTTGCTGAGGTCATATTTGCCGGAAAGTAAAGCACTCATGATCTGTCCCACCACGATGATGGAAGGATAGCAGGCATCGTTATTTACATATTTAAGACCAAGGTTTACCGCTTCCCGTTCATCACGGTTCAGTACCTCCAGACGGTAGCCGGAAGCATTGAAGGCGGTTTCCAGAAGATCGAAGTGGATCGGTGTCATCTGCGGGCAGAGGATCGTATAATCTTTCCGCATTTTTTCGGTGAATACCACCCGGTCGAAGCTGGCGGGAACAATTTTTCGCTCCTCTTTTTTCTCCTCACGGGCACGGATGGCAGCCAGAAGAGAACGGACACGGATACGGGCAGCGCCGAGATTACTGATCTCATCGATCTTCAGACAGGTATAGATTTTTCCGGAATTTGCGAGAATATCTTTTACCTGATCGGTGGTAACGGCATCCAGACCGCAGCCAAAAGAATTCAGCTGGATGAGGTCGAGATTTTCTGTGGTTTTCACATAGTTGGCAGCAGCGTAAAGACGGCTGTGGTACATCCACTGATCCATGACAATGAGGGGACGCTCCGGCTCATTGAGATTGGAGATAGAATCCTCGGTAAGCACTGCTACACCATAGGAATTGATGAGCTCCGGGATACCGTGGTTGATCTCGGAATCGACATGGTACGGTCTTCCGGCCAGAACGATACCGTGGCGGTGGTTGTCTTTCAGCCATTTTAAGGTTTCCTGTCCCTTTTCCCACATGGCCTCCCTGGTTTTTGCCAGCTCATCCCAGGCCAGACGGACCGCTTCTTCTATTTCAGCAGCCGGAATCTCCGGAAACTCTCTGGTCAGTCCCAGGGTAATGGTTTCCGGGCTTTCAAAATTCAGGAAGGGATGGCGGAAACGGATCCTGTCGTCACGAAGCTCATCAATGTTGTTCTTGATATTTTCCGGATAGGAAGTGACGATGGGACAGTTGTAATGGTTGTTGGCATCCGGGAATTCTTTTCGTTCATAAGGAATGCTGGGATAAAAGATCTCCTTGATCCCCTGGCGGATGAGCCAGGTCACGTGACCGTGCGCCAGCTTGGCCGGATAGCATTCCGATTCGCTGGGGATGGATTCGATACCAAGCTCATACATTTTATGCGTGGAAGCAGGAGTCAGGATCACCCGGTATTTCAGTTTCGTGAAAAAGGTAAACCAGAAGGGATAATTTTCATACATGTTCAGGACTCTGGGAATACCGATCTCACCTCTTTCCGCCTCATCTGCTTCCAGTGGTTCATAGCCGAAAAGAAGTTTGTTTTTATATTCGAAAAGGTTCGGGATTTTTTCTTTGTTTTTTTCTTTTCCGAGTCCGCGCTCACAACGGTTTCCGCTGATGAACTGACGTCCTCCGGTGAAACGGTTGATGGTCAGGCGGCAGTTGTTGGTACAGCCCTTGCATTTTGCCATGGTGGTCGTGAACTGGAGTTCATTGATCTTTTCAATGGAGAGCATGGTTGTTGCAGCGCCCTCCACATAGCGTTCACGGGCGATCAGAGCAGCACCGAAGGCACCCATGATACCGGCGATATCCGGACGGATCGCCTTGCAGGAAGCAATCTTTTCAAAGCTTCGAAGGACCGCATCGTTATAAAAGGTTCCTCCCTGGACAACGATGTGACGGCCAAGTTCGGTGGCATCGGAAACCTTGATCACTTTATATAAGGCATTTTTGATCACGGAATAGGCGAGACCGGCTGAAATATCCGCTACGGTAGCTCCTTCTTTCTGTGCCTGTTTTACCTTGGAGTTCATAAATACGGTACAGCGGGTTCCAAGATCGATGGGATTCTCTGCAAAAAGGGCAGCCTGTGCAAAATCCTGTACGCTGTAGTTCAGGGAATTTGCAAAGTTCTCAATGAAGGAACCACAGCCGGAGGAACAGGCTTCATTAAGCTGAACGCTGTCCACGGCGTGATTTTTGATCTTAATGCATTTCATATCCTGACCGCCGATGTCCAGAATGCAGTCTACCTTCGGATCAAAGAAGGAGGCGGCATAATAATGGGAAATTGTCTCAACCTCCCCCTCGTCCAGCATGAGACCGGCTTTGATCAGTGCTTCCCCATAGCCGGTGGAGCAGGAGTAGACGATCCGGGCGGTATCCGGCATCTGGGAATAGATTTCCTGGACTGCGCGGATAGCAGTTTTTAACGGGCTTCCGTTGTTGCTGCTGTAGAAAGAGTAGAGAAGGCTGCCGTCTTCACCGACAAGTGCCGCCTTTGTGGTCGTGGAACCGGCATCAATTCCGAGAAAGCAGTTTCCTTCATAAGTGGAAAAGTCTTTTTTGGCAACGCTGTACTGGTTCTGACGTTCCGTAAAGGCCTGATAGTCTTCCTTTGTGGCAAAGAGAGGCTCCAGTCTGGCTACTTCAAATTCCAGTTTGATGTTGGAGGAGAGTTTCTTTACCAGTGCGGAAAGGGAAACGGAAACATTCTTGTCGTAATTCAATGCGGAACCGATAGCAGCAAAGAGATGAGAATTTTCTGGTGTGATGGCATGCTCATCATCCAGCTTCAGGGTCCGGATAAAAGAAGCCTTCAATTCGGAAAGAAAATGAAGCGGTCCACCGAGGAAGGCGACATGACCGCGGATCGGTTTGCCGCAGGCCAGACCACTGATGGTCTGGTTGACGACTGCCTGGAAAATAGAAGCAGAAAGATCCTCCTTGGTAGCACCCTCGTTGATCAGGGGCTGGATATCGGTTTTTGCGAAAACGCCGCAGCGGGCGGCAATGGTATAAAGTGCTTTGTAATTTTTTGCATATTCATTCAGGCCGGTAGCGTCTGTCTGAAGGAGAGAAGCCATCTGGTCAATGAAGGAGCCGGTACCTCCGGCACAGATGCCGTTCATACGCTGTTCGACATTTCCGCCTTCAAAATAAATGATCTTCGCATCCTCGCCGCCGAGCTCGATGGCGACATCTGTCTGTGGTGCATAATGCTGTAAGGCAGTGGATACGGAAATAACTTCCTGAACAAAAGGAACACCTAGGTGTTTGGCCAGGGTCAGTCCGCCGGAACCGGTGATCATGGGATGAACGGTCAGTTCTCCCAGGGAATCATGGGCTTTTTTTAAAAGAGAAGAAAGCGTTTCCTGAATGTTGGCAAAATGCCGTTCATAATCGGAAAAAAGAAGCTTTTTTTCCTCATCCAGAATTGCAATCTTCACAGTCGTGGAACCGATGTCGATTCCTAAAGTATATCGGGTTTGCGTCATATGTATTTACAGGAAAATCCTGCGACCTCCTATTCTCTGTATAGAGTAAACGGTTGTGTGTTCCTCTCTGAAGCAGAAACTTCCTTTTATAGTAAAAGCTTCCTCAGAGCATACGAAATTTATTATAGGGCAAATAGAAAAAAAATTCAATCGACAAAGATACCAAACTGTCAGCTTCCAGGGCAAAAGTTCTTGCAAAAAAAGCCATATCAAGGTATACTGAATGGATGAAAACTGTGGCGGAAAATATACGAAACAGTTTGATGAATGAGAAAAAGGATGGTGAATCATGTATCAGCTGATAAAACAGGACGGCAAGGCAAAAAGGGGCCGTCTTACAACCGTACATGGAGTGATCGAGACTCCGGTGTTCATGAATGTGGGAACAGCGGCAGCGATTAAAGGCGCTGTCTCTACCATGGATCTGCAGGAGATCGGTACCCAGGTGGAGCTTTCCAATACCTATCATCTTCATGTGCGCCCTGGAGATGAGATCGTGAAGAAAATGGGAGGCCTTCATAAATTCATGGTCTGGGACAAGCCGATCCTGACGGATTCCGGCGGCTTTCAGGTATTTTCACTGGCAGGTCTTCGGAAGATCAAAGAGGAAGGTGTCAGATTCAACTCTCATATTGACGGCAGGAAGATTTTTATGGGACCGGAGGAGAGTATGCAGATCCAGTCCAATCTGGCTTCCACGATCGCAATGGCTTTTGATGAGTGCCCGCCCAGTACAGCCAGCCGGGAATATATCCAGAATTCCGTGGAGCGTACGTATCGCTGGCTGGTCCGCTGCAAGAATGAAATGGCCCGTCTGAATGGTCTGCCCGACACTATCAACCCTCATCAGATGCTCTTTGGTATCAATCAGGGTGGAATTTATGAAGATATCCGTATCGAAAACGCAAAAGAGATCGCAAAGCTTGATCTGGATGGCTATGCGGTAGGCGGTCTGGCTGTAGGAGAGTCCCACGAAGAGATGTATCGGATCCTGGATGCAGTAGTGCCTCATCTTCCAGTAGAAAAACCGGTCTATCTGATGGGTGTTGGAACACCGGCCAATATTCTGGAAGCTGTGGATCGTGGCGTGGATTTCTTCGACTGTGTATATCCCAGCCGGAATGGCCGTCATGGTCATGTATATACCAAATGCGGAAAACTGAATCTTTTCAATGCAAAGTATGAACTGGATCAGAATCCCATCGAGGAAGGCTGTCAGTGTCCGGCCTGCCGCCATTACAGCAGGGGCTACATCCGTCACCTTCTGAAAGCCAAGGAGATGCTGGGCATGCGTCTGTGTGTCCTTCACAATCTGTATTTCTACAATCATTTAATGGAAGAGATCCGTACAGCCATCGAAGAAGGCCGTTATAAAGAGTTTAAGAAAGCAAAGCTGGAAGGAATGGAACAGGGCGAATAACAAGAAAAAAAGCTTGATGTATTCGGGAAAATTGTGTATAGTAATAAGCATGCACAGGCGTTAGCCATAAGGAGGAAAAAATATGTTTTTATTAGCAAGTGATACTGCTGCAGCAGGCGGTATCGGTATCGGTTTCACTCTGGTATACATCGTTGTGATCGTTGTAATCATGTATTTCCTTGCGATCAGACCCCAGAAGAAAGAACAGAAAAAACTGAATGCTATGCTGGCAGAGCTGGCAGTTGGCGACAGCGTAGTGACCACCAGCGGTTTTTACGGCGTTGTCATCGATATCACAGATGAGGACGTGATCGTGGAGTTCGGAAGCAATAAAAACTGCCGTATTCCTATGAAAAAGACTGCAATTTCTCAGGTTGAGAAGCCAGGAGAAGAATAATTCAGAGAATGAGTGAAAAGGACATCGGATCATCCGGTGTCCTTTTTTTCTGTGTCACTGTAACTTTTTATTGAAAAACAGTAAAAAATGAATTATGATATACTTTAACGCAGCAGAGAAAGGATGATTGTGATGAATTATAAAATAGCAGTGATCGCCGGTGATGGTATCGGTCCGGAGATCGTCCGGGAAGCAAGAAAAGTCCTGGATGTGACAGGAAAAAAATACAATTTCTCTTTTGATTATACGGATCTTCTTATGGGAGGCGCTTCTATTGACGTGAACGGTGTGCCGCTTACCGATGAGACCATTGAAAAAGCCAAAGCAAGCGATGCAGTCCTGATGGGTTCCATCGGAGGAGATGCAAAGACGTCTCCATGGTATCGGCTTTCTCCGGATAAACGCCCGGAGGCAGGTCTTCTGAAGCTTCGGAAATCCTTAAATCTTTTTGCAAATGTGCGGCCGGCATATCTCTACGAAGAACTGAAAGCAGCCTGCCCGTTAAGAGATGAGATCATCGGAGACGGTTTCGATATGGTCATCATGAGAGAACTGACCGGAGGCCTTTATTTCGGTGAAAGAAAAACAGTGGAAGAAAACGGAGTAAAAAAAGCCACGGATACGCTGACCTATACGGAGGAAGAAATCCGCCGGATCGCCAGAAGAGGCTTTGACATAGCCATGAAACGCCGGAAAAAAGTGACAAGCGTAGATAAAGCCAATGTGCTGGATTCTTCCCGTCTCTGGAGAAGCGTGGTAGAGGAAGTGGCAAAGGATTATCCGGAAGTGACCCTGGAACATATGCTGGTAGATAACTGTGCCATGCAGCTCGTCCGTGATCCGAAACAGTTCGATGTGATCCTGACGGAGAACATGTTTGGTGATATTCTTTCTGATGAAGCAAGCATGGTGACCGGTTCCATCGGAATGCTTTCTTCCGCAAGCCTTAATGAAACAAAGTTTGGCCTCTATGAGCCGAGTCACGGTTCCGCACCGGATATCGCAGGCCAGGATAAAGCAAACCCCATCGCAACCATTCTTTCAGCAGCCATGATGCTTCGTTTTTCTCTGGATCTTGACGAGGCGGCGGATGCCATTGAGGCAGCGGTAAAGCAGGTTTTAAAAGACGGTTACCGCACAGGTGATATCATGTCTGAAGGCTGTACCCTTGTAGGCACGGCAAAGATGGGCGATCTGATCGCTGAGAGAATTCAGTAAGAGATAAAAGGAGTGTACTATTATGAAAAGTGATGCAGTAAAAAAAGGAGTACAGCAGGCACCTCACCGTTCCCTTTTCAATGCGCTTGGATTTACCAAAGAAGAGATGGAACGTCCGCTGGTCGGAATCGTAAGTTCCTATAATGAGATCGTTCCCGGTCATATGAACCTGGATAAGATTGTGGAAGCCGTAAAAATGGGCGTTGCAATGGCTGGCGGAGTGCCGAGAGTGTTTCCGGCGATCGCTGTCTGTGACGGAATCGCCATGGGTCATGTGGGAATGAAATACTCTCTGGTTACCAGAGACCTCATTGCCGATTCCACAGAAGCGATGGCAATGGCACATCAGTTTGATGCCCTTGTCATGGTCCCGAACTGTGATAAAAATGTGCCGGGTCTTCTGATGGCAGCAGCCCGGCTGAATATTCCGACGGTCTTTGTCAGCGGCGGTCCCATGCTGGCAGGTCATGTGGAAGGCAGAAAGAGAAGCCTTTCCAGCATGTTCGAGGCAGTAGGAGAGTATACGGCGGGCAAGATCAATGCAGAAGAGCTGGAGGAGTATGAGTGTAAGGTCTGCCCGACCTGCGGTTCCTGTTCCGGTATGTATACAGCCAACAGCATGAACTGTCTGACAGAGGTCCTGGGCATGGGACTTCAGGGGAACGGAACGATCCCGGCTGTTTATTCCGAGAGGCTCCGCCTTGCCAAGAGAGCCGGTATGCAGGTTATGGAGCTTCTGAAGAAAAACATCCGCCCGAGAGATATCATGACAGACAAAGCCTTTATGAATGCGCTGACCGTAGATATGGCGCTGGGCTGTTCCACAAACAGTATGCTTCATCTTCCGGCTATCGCTCATGAAGCAGGAGTGGAGCTGAATGTGGACATTGCCAATGAGGTAAGCGCACGCACGCCGAACCTCTGTCATCTGGCACCGGCAGGTCCTAACTACATGGAGGATCTGAACGAGGCAGGCGGTGTATATGCAGTCATGAAAGAACTGACCAGAAAAAATCTGTTGAATCTGGATTGTATGACAGTTACCGGAAAGACGGTTGGAGAGAACATTGCAAACAGTGTAAACCGCAATCCGGAAGTGATCCGTCCGATCGATCATCCGTACAGTACCACCGGCGGTCTGGCTATCCTGAAAGGAAATCTGGCTCCGGATTCCGGTGTGGTAAAACGTTCTGCGGTAGTACCGGAAATGATGGTTCATGAAGGTCCTGCCAGAGTCTTTGACTGCGAGGAAGATGCCATTGCGGCTATTCTTGGCGGTAAGATCGTGGCCGGTGACGTCGTTGTCATCCGTTATGAAGGTCCGAAAGGCGGCCCCGGCATGCGTGAGATGCTGAATCCGACTTCTGCGATCGCAGGTATGGGACTTGGTTCCAGTGTTGCTCTTATTACAGATGGCCGCTTCAGCGGTGCATCCAGAGGTGCTTCTATCGGCCATGTATCTCCGGAGGCAGCTGTGGGAGGTCCGATCGCTTTAGTGGAGGAGGGAGATATCATCTCCATCAATATCCCGGAGAACCGTCTGGAGCTTAAAGTGAGCGAAGAAGTCCTTGCTGAGAGAAAGGCGAAATGGCAGCCCAGAGAACCGAAGATCACGACCGGTTATCTGGCCCGCTATGCGGCAATGGTTACCTCAGGAAACCGCGGCGCGATCCTTGAAATACCAAAGACAAAATAACTGGAGGAAGAAGAATGAAATTAACAGGTTCTCAGATCGTTGTGGAATGCCTGAAAGAACAGGGTGTGGATACCGTTTTTGGGTATCCGGGCGGTGCGATCCTGAATATTTATGATGAACTTTATAAACATGACAAGGAAATCCATCATATCCTGACCTCCCATGAACAGGGAGCTTCGCATGCGGCAGACGGTTATGCCAGAGCTACCGGAAAAGTGGGCGTCTGCATGGCGACCTCCGGTCCCGGTGCAACCAATCTGGTCACTGGTATCGCCACTGCCTATATGGATTCGGTTCCTGTCGTTGCGATCACAGCAAATGTGACGGTTCCCCTTCTCGGACGTGACAGTTTCCAGGAGATCGATATCACCGGCGTTACCATGCCCATCACCAAACATAATTTTATCGTGAAGAATGTTGCAGATCTGGCAGATGCCCTGCGCCGTGCTTTCTTTATTGCACAGGAGGGACGCCCCGGTCCTGTCCTGGTGGATATCCCCAAAGATGTAACGGCTGCAGAGACCGAATATACCAGGCAGGAGCCCTGGCCGGTCTTTCGCAGTACGGAATATATCAAAGAGGCAGATCTTGAGACGGCAGCAGAGATGATCAATAAGAGTGAGCGTCCCTTCCTGTATGTAGGGGGCGGAGCTGTGATATCAAATGCTTCGGAAGAGGTGAGCGCTCTGGCTCATAAGATCAATGCGCCTGTGGGAGACAGCCTGATGGGAAAAGGCGCGTTTGACGGCAGAGATGAGCTCTACTGTGGTATGATCGGTATGCACGGAACCAAGGCTTCCAACTTTGGTGTGACGGACTGTGACCTTCTGATCGTCATCGGCGCCCGTTTCAGTGACCGTGTGGTAGGAAAAGTATCCAAATTTGCAGAAAATGCCAAAATCCTTCAGATCGATGTGGATGCGGCAGAGATCAATAAGAACGTGGTAGTAGACGCTTCTGTTATCGGTGATGTAAAAGAAGTGCTGAAACGTCTCCTTCCGAAAGTGGAAGAAAATGCCCATGAGGAATGGGTAAAACACATCGAGGGCTATAAGAATCAGTTCCCGCTGAAATACGATCCGGCAGGTCTGACTGCACCCTATGTGGTGAAAGAGCTTTACCGGATCACAGAAGGAAATGCCCTGATCGTCACAGAAGTCGGACAGCATCAGATGTGGGCTGCCCAGTATTATAAATATAAGGAGCCCCATCAGCTTCTGACCTCCGGCGGTCTTGGTACGATGGGATATGGTCTTGGAGCTGCAATCGGAGCAAAGGTTGGCCGCCCGGATAAAACGGTGATCAATATCGCCGGTGACGGCTGTTTCCGTATGAATATGAATGAGATCGCTACGGCTGCGAGATATAACATTCCGGTCATCGAGGTTGTCATCAATAACCATGTACTTGGAATGGTTCGCCAGTGGCAGACATTGTTCTACGGAAAGCGTTACTCGAATACAATTCTTAATGACAATGTGGATTTTGTCAAACTGGCAGAGGCCATGGGTGCTGTCGGTATCCGTGTGACAAAGAAAGAAGAGCTGGAGCCTGCTGTACGCAAGGCCATAGAGCTTGGCCGTCCCGTAGTGATCGACTGCATCATTGACAAGGATGATAAAGTATTCCCCATGGTTCCTGCCGGGGCTGCCATAGAGGAAGTTTTTGATCAGGATGACCTGAAATAAGAAACCAGAGAGAAAGTCTGTAAAAGAAAACAGACTTTCTTTTTTTGTACGCAGACTAAAGACAAATGTAACTGCTGGGAAAATAAATGTTGACAATTCTTTCACAATGCGATACACTTTAATGAATTAAAGAGATAGATGACAAAATCAAAGGTCAGTATCTTTAATAACAGATGACAGGATTAAGAGGAGGAAGCAAGTAGTGAAGAGAGTGTACAATTTTTCAGCGGGTCCGGCTTGTCTGCCGGAAGAAGTATTAAAAGAAGCTGCGGAGGAAATGCTGGATTACTGTGGTTCAGGAATGTCCGTGATGGAAATGAGTCATCGATCTTCGACTTTCGACCAGATCATAAAGACGGCGGAACAGGATTTAAGAGATCTGATGCAGATCCCTGATAATTACAAGGTGCTTTTTCTGCAGGGAGGTGCTTCCCAGCAGTTTGCCATGATCCCGATGAACCTGATGAAAAATAAGGTGGCTGATTATATCGTTACCGGCCAGTGGGCAAAGAAGGCATGGCAGGAAGCACAGAAATACGGAAAAGCAAATAAGATCGCCTCTTCAGAGGATAAGACGTTTTCTTATATTCCGGATTGCAGCGATCTTCCCATCAGCCCGGATGCAGATTATGTTTATATCTGTGAGAACAATACGATTTACGGAACGAAATTTAAAGAACTTCCGAATACGAAAGGAAAGACACTGGTTGCAGATGTGTCCTCCTGTTTCCTTTCTGAACCGGTGGATGTGACAAAATACGGGATCATCTACGGCGGTGTCCAGAAGAATATCGGACCGGCAGGTATGGTCATTACGATCATAAGAGAAGATCTGATCACGGAGGACGTTCTTCCGGGAACTCCGACCATGCTGACTTATAAGACGCATGCGGATGCGGATTCCCTTTACAATACACCGAACTGTTACTGCATTTATATGTGCGGCAAGGTTTTCAAATGGCTGAAAAAGAACGGTGGTCTTGCTGCCATGAAAGAAAAGAATGAGAAAAAAGCAGCGATTCTTTATGATTATCTGGATCAGAGCCGTCTTTTCCATGGTACGGTGGAAAAGAAAGACCGTTCTCTTATGAATGTTCCTTTTGTGACAGGGGATAAAGAGCTGGATGCCAGATTTGTCAAAGAAGCAGAGGCAGCAGGCTTTGTAAACCTGAAAGGCCACAGAACGGTAGGCGGTATGCGGGCCAGCATTTACAATGCCATGCCGCTGGAAGGAGTGGAAGCTCTGGTGGCATTTATGAAGAAGTTTGAGGAGGAGAATCTGTAATGTTTAAATATACCTGTCTGAATGCGATTTCTGAGAAAGGAACAGCTCTTTTCGGAGAAGATTTTGAAAAAACAGAAGATTTCAACGAAGCGGATGCGGTGATGGTACGAAGCGCTTCCATGCATGAGATGGTACTTCCGGCCTGCCTGGAAGCTGTTGCAAGGGCCGGTGCCGGTGTCAATAACATTCCGCTGGAAAAATGTGCAGAACAGGGCATCGTGGTTTTCAACACACCGGGAGCCAATGCCAATGGTGTAAAAGAACTGGTTCTGGCAGGTCTTCTTCTGGCTTCCAGAGATATCATTGGTGGTGTCAGCTGGGTACAAAGTGAAAAAGACAGCGAGGACCTCGGAAAAAAGGCGGAGAAGGAGAAAAAACATTTTGCAGGCTGTGAGCTGAAAGGAAAGAAGCTCGGTATCATTGGTCTTGGCGCAATCGGCGTTCTGGTGGCCAATGCGGCAGTGAATCTGGATATGGAGGTTTATGGCTATGATCCCTACATTTCCGTGGACGGAGCCTGGAAGCTTTCCAGAGACATTCATCATATCCAGGATGTAAATGATATTTACCGGGAATGTGATTACATTACCATTCATGTTCCTCTTCTGGACAGCACGAAAGAGATGATCAATGAGGCTGCTTTAAGCCAGATGAAAGACGGTGTTGTGATCCTGAATTTTGCAAGAGATCTTCTCGTAGATGAAAAAGCGATGGTCGCTGCGCTGGAGCAGGGAAAAGTAAAACGTTATGTAGTGGACTTCCCCACACCTGCGATCGCAAAAACACCGGGAGCCATTGTGATCCCGCATCTGGGTGCATCCACACAGGAGTCAGAAGACAACTGTGCGAGAATGGCGGCAGAAGAACTCATTGATTACATGGAAAACGGAAACATCCGTCATTCGGTCAATTATCCGGACTGTGAGATGGGTGTCTGCCAGGAGAAGTGTCGCATTGCCATCAATCACCGGAATATCAAGAATATGATCGGTCAGTTTACCACTCTTTTCGGAGAAGCGGATATCAACATCGCCAAAATGCTGAACAAGAGCAAAGGAAACTATGCCTATTCTCTTTTTGATCTTGAGAGTCATCCGTCGGAAGCGGTTCTGGAAGGATTAAAAAAGATCAATGGTGTTCTGAAGGTACGCATTTTGAAATGAAAATAAGAAAAAGGCTGCAGCTTGCAGTCTTTTCTTATTTTTAAGGCAGTAAAGAGGAAAACTGTGAAAAAGGCTTGAAAGTGAAAGCAGATATGATAAAATGTAACTATTCAGAACCGACTGCGTTCATGGGCAGGCAGCGAAAATGGATTGCGAATGTCCGCGTTACATGATGACAGCGGTGAAGCAGAAACTTCAAAGCAGAATAAATAAGAGAAGATATGGATACAGGGGAGGTGTGTTGGGATGAACGAAAGACTGTATAACCTGATGGACTGGGCTGAGATCGAGGCAGTTACCTATGCAGAGACCGATGACCCGCACAGTCTTTTGGGAGCACAGGTTACGGATGATGGAATACTGATCCAGACATTTATTCCCACAGCAGCATCCGTTAGCGTTGTATGTGGAAAAAAATCATATCCCATGGAACTGGAAGACGAGGCAGGATTTTTTGCAGCACTCATTCCGGGAAAGAGGATTCCATCGTATACTTTGCAGGTAACCTTTGACAGTGGAGATACCGTCTGCTGGCAGGATCCCTATGCGTTTGAACCACAGATCACAGAAAAAGAGCAAAAGCGTTTCAAGGCTGGGATCTGTTACGATATTTATGAAAAACTGGGAGCCCATCCGATGACAGTCAAAGGAATTCCCGGTGTTTATTTTGCCGTATGGGCACCGAATGCCATGCGTGTCAGCCTGGTAGGTGATTTTAACCTCTGGGATGGACGGAGACTTCCGATGAGAAGACTTCCAGATTCCGGTATTTTTGAATTGTTTGTTCCTGGACTTTCGGCTGGGACGCTTTATAAATATGAGATCAAGGCGAAAAACGGGCTTGTCTTTCTGAAGGCGGATCCCTATGCCAATGAAACCGAAGAATCTCCCGGGACTGCATCCGTGGTGACAGACCTTTCCGGCTTTGAATGGAAGGATCAGGACTGGATGGCCAGAAGGAAAAAATGCGATGTCAAAAAAGAGGCAATGGCTGTCTATGAGATGCACCTGGGCTCCTGGAAACGAAAAGAAAACGGAGAGCTTTATAATTTTCGGGAATTAGCTCCTTTGGTGGCTGCTTATGTAAAGAAGATGAATTACACGCATGTGGAGCTTATGCCGGTGATGGAACATTATGCAGAAGACTCCTGGGGGTATCAGGTGACCGGATATTATGCACCTGCCAGAAAATACGGCACTCCAGAGGACTTCATGTATTTCATGGATTATCTTCACAGAGAAGGGATCGGTGTGATCCTGGACTGGGTTCCGGCTCATTTTCCGAAATACGATTTTGGACTGGGCGGTTTTGACGGTACTTGTCTTTATGAGCATCCGGATCCGCGTCGCGGGATCCATCCGGAGTGGGGGACGTATGTGTTTGATTATGGAAAGCCGGAGGTTTCTGATTTCCTGATCGCAAATGCACTTTTCTGGGCAGAAAAGTATCATGCAGATGGGCTTCGCATGAATGCGGTGGCATCCATGCTTTATCTGGACTACGGCCGTCAGGGCGGTGAATGGGCTGCCAATATGTATGGCGGAAATGAAAACCTGGAAGCAGTGGAGTTTTTTAAACATCTGAATTCCATCTTTAAGAAAAAGCAGCCCGGTGTCGTTCTTATTGCAGAGGAATCAGCGGCCTGGCCAAGAGTGACCGCACCGGTGGAAGAAGAAGGGCTTGGTTTTGATCTCAAATGGAATACAGGCTGGACAGAAGATCTTCTGGAATATCTGAGTCTGGATCCGATCTTCCGGGGCTATCATCACGGAGATCTGACCTTTAGCATGATCTATGCGTACAGCGAAGATTATATGCTGACGTTTTCTCATGACGATGTGGTGAACGGAAAGGAATCCATGATCCGGAAAATGCCGGGCAGAGCGGCTCAGCAGGAAGCAAACTTACGGGCGGCTTATGCGTATATGGCGGCGCATCCCGGAAAGAAGCTCCTTTTCATGGGGCAGGAGTTTGCGCAGGAAAAAGACTGGGATGCGGAAAATGAACTGGACTGGGGGCTTTTAGAAGAGGAAGAGCATCAGAAAATGCAGCATTTTGTCAGTGATCTCAACCATTTTTATCAGACACACCCGGCCCTTTACCGACTGGATTATGATCCGGACGGTTTTGAATGGATCAACAGCATTTCGGCTAACGAAAATATGCTTGTTTTCGCAAGGAACACAGAGAAAAAGGAAGATACCATTCTGGCGGTGGTGAACTTCTCGCCGGTGACTTATGAAAAACGAAAGATTGGTGTTCCCTGGCCCGGAAAATATAAGGAGATCTTTAACAGCGACCGGGAAGAATATGGTGGAAGCGGAGCCGGAAATCCAAGAGTGAAACAATCCAGGAAAGAAGAGTGTGACGGCAGAGAACACTCCATTACGATTACTGTCCCACCCATGAGTGTTCTTTTCTTTGCTTTTGCCGGAACTGCCCCGAGGGCAGCTACCAATCGCGAGGCAAAAGCGAATTATAATAAGAAGAAACAGGAGGAATTATGAGAAAACAAAAGAAAAAGCATACCGTGTTGAAGGTGATCCTGCTGATCGTATTGATCCTGCTCCTTGTAGCAGCAGGCGGAGCCTTCTGGGTGTACCAGAAATTCAGCGATACGGTAGGAGAGATGAATTACCGGGAACTGGAAAGCGACAAGCTTGAGATTAACCAGCAGGTAAAAGAGAATAAAAAATTAAAAGGTTATACCAACATTGCACTTTTTGGCCTGGATTCCCGCGAAGGCAACCTGGAACAGGCAAACAGCGATACCATCATCATTGCCAGCATCAACAATGACACAAAAGAGATCAAAATGGTATCTGTTTACCGAGATACTTATCTCAATATCGGCGGTAATATGTACCGGAAAGCCAATGCGGCGTATGCCAACGGCGGTCCTGAGTGGGCGGTAAGTATGCTGAATACAAATCTGGACCTGGATATCAAAGAATTTGTTTCTGTAGATTTCAATGCACTGGTAAATCTGATCGATGCGATCGGAGGCCTGGAGATCACAGTAGATGAAGAAGAAGCGGGTTATGTGAATGGCTATTGTGTAGAGACCTCTCAGGTTACCGGAAAAACCTATGAAGACCTTCCGGGAGCAGGTACGTATCTGATGAATGGCGTACAGGCAGTTTCTTATACCCGTATCCGTTACACATCCGGAAATGACTTCAAGAGAACTGAGAGACAGAGAGAAGTGATCGGAAAGATCGTGGATAAGGTAAAAACCATGGGCGTCAGTGATCTGATGGATCTTGCACATACCATGTTCCCGAAAGTACTCACCAGCTTTTCCGAGACAGAACTGATCAAACTTGGTCTGAATATCCTGAATTATAAGCTTGGTGATTCCTGTGGCTTCCCGTTTGCTCACCGTACCAGTCAGAGTGATTACAATGAGGTTCCGGTTACTCTGGAAAGCAATGTGACCCAGCTGCATGAGTATCTCTTTGGTGATTCCGCTTATCAGCCTTCGGATATGGTCGTATCCCGAAGCCAGGAGATCATCAACGCCACCGGTTATGATGATCCGTCTCTTGCAAGCACGGAAAACTACAGTACCGGCGAATAAACAGTCTGTGTACTGATATATGAAGAAAAGGCATCCTTCTTGTGTGAAGGGTGCCTTTTCTTTGTATAAATCAGCATAAACTAATTATCCGTTTACGTCTTTTAAAGATAATTAACGATACAGCAAGCCGGAATAATTCTTCCGTGGTAAGCAATGCATACACACCAACAATTCCTCAATTGGAGTCTATCGCTGTGTGTGTGGAAATGAGATGGACAGAGATCGTAATGCAGCAATCAACATCCGCGAAGAGGCGAGAAGGATGTTGACAGCATAAATTGTCCGTATCCGGACAATAGAAAGATAAAAAAATGCCCGTGTCCGGGCAAAAGAATCGCGGGGCACGCGAGGATAGCTTGTAGATACTTGGCCCAGTAGAGCCATTGAGCAAGAAGCCCCCACTTCAAAATCAGTGATTTAAGTGGTGGGAGCATGTCACCATGGGTTAATCATTAATGATATTCTGGTTTTATTATACAAGACAAAAAGTAAAATAGAATTGATATAATGGTAAAAAAGTATTACCATTATAAATGGAAGTGAACATAAAGTGGCAAAATAGTATGTTCAGAAAAGCACAGAGCTTTTTTTAAAGAGAAAACAGGAAATCAGAAAAAATGAAAATTGCGGAGGTGGATCTGTTGAAGGAAAGTACATATCAAACTCCTTGTGGAACAATACACTATTGGTCAAGTATTCTGAGTTTAGATACAATTACGCTTATATTTCTACCAGGGCTGACTGCTGATCATAGATTGTTTGATAAGCAGGTTGAGTACTTCGAGGGAAAATATAATATGATTGTATGGGATGCACCGGCTCATGCATCCTCCTGGCCGTTTCGGTTTGATTTTGACCTGTTTGATAAGGCAAAATGGCTGAATGAGATTCTTGAAAAAGAAGAAATCATAAAACCGGTTATAATCGGCCAATCAATGGGAGGATATGTAGGACAGGCTTATGCACAATTGTATCCCGGCCGGCTGGCAGGTTTTATTTCCATTGATTCAGCACCGCTGCAGAGAAACTATGTGACAGCAGTGGAAATCTGGCTTCTGAAAAGAATGGAACCAATATATGCACATTATCCATGGAAGTCGCTTTTAAAATCGGGAACTGAGGGAGTTGCAACTTCCAGTTATGGCAGAAGCCTGATGAGGGAAATGATGCTGGTCTATGATGGTGATCGGCGTCGTTATGCACAAATTGCCGGGCATGGATTTCGTATTCTGGCAGAGGCAATGGAAAAGGATCTGTCATATGAAATCAAATGTCCTTCCCTGTTGATATGTGGCACAAAGGATCATGCCGGTTCATGCATAAGGTATAATAGAGCATGGCATCAAAAAACGAAAATTCCTTTAAAGTGGGTTGAAGGAGCCGGTCATAATTCTAATACAGATAAACCGGAGATGATCAATAGCTTGATAGAAGAATTTCTTTCAAATATTTTATGACAGGCAACTCGAATTTTATTGACCAAGAAAATGTTAATCAAAGCGTATAATTGACGCCTTGTCGGATAGTGTATGTTCTAAAAAAGAACACAAAAAAAGCCCGTAAATACGGGCTTTTTTTTAAGCTCCCGGCCGGATTCGAACCGGCGACCTACGCATTACGAATGCGTTGCTCTACCAGCTGAGCCACGGAAGCCTGTCAGTGCTTTCGCATCGACTCATTTATTATATAACAGAAGGTTATGATTGGCAAGTGTTTTTTTGAAAAAAATTAAATCAACATATTTTTTGAAAAACTTGAAAAAAGTAGTTGACAATCCCGTTCCATTGGTGTATTATACTACATGTCGCCGATGAAATTGATTGAACTGCTCAAACAATTCAAACAATTCAAACTTTTAAATCTTCAAAAAAGATAAAAAAGTGGTTGACAAAGGAAACAAAACCTGATATAGTATAGAAGTTACTGCTGAGACAGCAACAAACCAAGAACCTTGATAACTGAACAGTGACATATCCTTGAAAGTTCAAAA
>NZ_QSCM01000020.1:0-377 GCF_003463065.1 Blautia sp. OF03-15BH | reverse complement strand
ACATATCCTTGAAAGTTCAAAAGAATTTAGTTCTTAAAGAACAAAACCAAAGTAAATAAAACGGGATAAAATTTAGCCAAGCGAAAATTTGATCCTGGACAAACTTTTTTAGAGAGTTTGATCCTGGCTCAGGATGAACGCTGGCGGCGTGCTTAACACATGCAAGTCGAGCGAAGCGCTTATGGAGATTCTTCGGATGATCCATTTGTGACTGAGCGGCGGACGGGTGAGTAACGCGTGAGTAACCTGCCTCATACAGGGGAATAACAGTTAGAAATGACTGCTAATGCCGCATAAGCGCACAGGGCCGCATGGCCCGGTGTGAAAAACTCCGGTGGTATGAGATGGACTCGCGTCTGATTAGCTAGTTGGTGAGG
>NZ_QSCM01000002.1:216761-312926 GCF_003463065.1 Blautia sp. OF03-15BH | reverse complement strand
TGAAGCGGAATGGCGCTCCGTTCCTCTGGAACGGATGCGCAGTTCTTGCGTAATATGCAATGTCAGTGTGCATAATAGTGATAGTAGGTGTTTATTTGTTTTTTTTCGTTAAGTTTCTATTTGATTTTGTGTTAGAAATTGCAGAAGATTATAAAATACAAGATATTCACAAGAAGATAGATGAGCAAGGTTTAGACAAAACAGTTATCGAGTTGTACACTGGGTATGATTCCATTGATGATATCGAAGATTATGTAGATTTACCGAGAGAAGAGATCATAAAGATTTTAAGAACTAATAATAAATTATAGAATTTCAGCCTCCCTTTAACCGGGGAGGCTTTTTGCTTCTTTACAGTTTAGGCAGTAATAGTTATTCTTAGTCCTGAGGTGATTAGGAATGAGAAAAGAAATTAGCAAGGAAATTGGAAAACTTGGTCGTAAATTTATATTTACGATAAAATTTGTGTCTTATCAAGAATGGAAAAAGCGTGTGATCTCATTATTTAGTGAAGTACACGATAAAGAAACATTAGCAAGAATCTTAAGAAGCAGAAAGAAGGTTGCTGAGAAGAATTCTAAATTAGTCGACACTATTTTTATTGGAGGAGCATTTGGAACTGCTATAAATGATAATTTGTATTTATTTATGAGTATTGGTATTCTACAAATACTTATAGTAGCAGCATGTGCGATTGTATATGTCTCAACGGCAATGCGCATAACTGGGATATTTAGTAAAGATATATGTTTCTATGATGAATGTTTAGCAATTCTTGACAGTTTATGTCAGAGTAATACCAAGTAGAAGATAATTACCATTCATAATAAAATAAAAATGGATGGTGATTAAATGACTGTTTTTGCATTTATTTTTGTTGGTATGTTTCTTGTGCTCAGCTGGATGTTATTTTTAATATTTGGCTTGTCGTTTGCTGTAAGAGTTATGCTGCTCACAGATGCAGTTTTAGTGCTGTTGCTATTTCGGCTACCATTTATGTTTAAAATTGAGGAATATCCTGTAGCAACAATCGGTACATACTTGTATATTATTGTGGCAACAATAGCGCCAGTTATAATTCACAATCATATTGATAGGCATACTATTTTTATAATTGCAATAATCGAGATCTTACTTATTGCGGTATTACTTACAGTAAATTATAAGGATTTTGATAAAGAGATTCCAGAACGAGTGTATGTAGAGACAGACGAGCAACACACCACAGTAGAAAGCTCAGATTGGGTTTAGTCATTTCAGCCTCCCTTTAAACGGGGAGGCTTTTTGTTTCTTGACAGTTTAGCTAACAGCAGTTATTCTTAATCTGAGGTGATTAAGAATGGAAAAATTTACTCATGCTAAATTAGATAAGCTCAAAATAAAATTTACGAGAATAAAGAATTTATCAGATTATCAGAATTGGAAATATAACACATTAGAATTACTCAATTCGGTAGACGATAAGGAATCAATGATAGAGTTTTTACAATATCAAAAAAGACGTATTGAGATTAAATTAAAATTCATATATAGATGGTATATAGACGGTGTAGTCATACTATTAGTGACATTTTTATTAGGAGATTTTCTAGACAAACTTGAAGAAATTAGTAAATATGCAGTAATAATTATTGTGATTGTGTTTGCTATTACAGTGATTGCAAGTACCGTAGCCACTATTTACAATGAGCGAAAATTATTGTTTTATAAGAAATGTTTAAAAATTTTACAGGGTACTACCGAATAATAAAAAAATGCCATCTATAAAAACTAAAAAAGGATGGCGATGGAAATGTTAGAATGTGTAATTGTGTTGATATGGCTTATGGCACCTTTGTACTTTATAATTTTCGATGATTCGATTATAAAAAACACTATTCTGCTTATTATTATGATTGTATTAACTGCGATAATTCTTATAGCATCAAATAACGCTGAAGAGAGCAAAATACAAGCTATTCATCAGAAGATAGATGAACAGGGTTTAGACAAAACCGTTATCGAGTTATACACTGGGTATGATTCCATTGATGATATTGAAGATTATGTAGATCTACCGAGAGAAGAGATCATAAAGATTTTAAGAACTAATAATAAATTATAAAATTTCAGCCTCCCTTTAACCGGGGAGGCTTTTTGCTTTTAGGTTTAGCAGAATTCAACCTTCCAAAATGCACACCAATATGCTACAATAACCGTGAGTTGATTATTGAGTTGTTTATAACGAAGTATCAAATCTAAAGGAGAGTCGAGTATGAAAAAATACAGAAAGGTCATAGCATTATTATTAGCTTTAGCAACTGTCTCAGATACAGTCCCGGTTATAACCAGTCCGGTAACCGTGGAAGCTGCTTCAGCTATCAAACTGAACAAGACTAAATTAGCAATGGGTTTAGGTGACATCTACACTTTGAAATTAGCAGGGGCAAAGAATCCGATCTGGAAGTCCAGTAACGGTAAGATTGCTGTTGTTAAGAATGGAAAGGTGATTGCAAAGAAGACTGGTAAAGCTACAATCTCAGCTACCTACAAAGGAAAGAGTTATAAGTGTACTGTTCTGGTAAAATCCCCGAAGATCAGCAGTGCAAAGTTCTCCATGACAGTAGGTACAAAGAAACAGGTAAGAGTACTTAATACGATCAACAGAGTTGCCTGGTTTACTTCCAACAAGTCCGTTGCAGTAGTTGACAAGAAAGGTTTAGTCACAGCAAGAAAAGCAGGTAAAGTAAAGATCACCGGAAAGCTGCATGGAAAGAGGTACACATCAGTAATTACAGTTAAGAAGAGTTTAGCAAAGCCAGTAACCCTGAGTAAGAAATCAGCCAAGGTTTTAATCGGAAGCTCTTTACAGTTAAAATTAAATAATGCAGCAAGTAGTAAGGTGGTCTGGAAGACTTCCAACAAGTCCATCGCAACGGTAAGTAAAGGAAAGGTAGTTCCGAAGAAGTCTGGTAAGGTTACAATCACAGCGGTATACAATAAGAGGTCCTACAAGTGTACAGTAGTGATCCCGCAGCCGTCAATTATCTCTAGTGATGGCTTTACCATAACCACCGGAAAGAGTTTAGCCCTGAAAGTAACCAACACCAAAGGGAAAGTAACCTGGAAGAGTTCTGATCCTTCCGTTGCCACGATTAACAGTTTAGGTAAGGTCACCGCAAAGAAGACTGGTAAAACTACCATTTCCGCAGTGGTTGGGAGATGCACGATTAAGAAGAATATTGAGGTAGTAGGCAAGGGGGATTACACAAGTGAGACCATTAGCGTCATCCCGGGAGAGACTCTTGATATTGCAGAAGGTACTGTAACAGACTACACAAAGGGTTTAGTTTCCATCAACGGAAGAACTGTAAAGATGCTGAAACCTGGTACTGCAAGAGTCACGGTAAAGGGCAAGAGTGGGATTGTATACGGTTATGAGTTTATAATCAAGAAGTCTTATTTGAATCAGACAGAACTTCAATTAGGTGTTGGCTTCTCTGATCTTCTTGACCTTTTAGATAATTATCTGCCAGTAACCTGGTCAAGTTCGAATCCTGCAATCGTTACAGTAAATGAAGATGGTTTTGTTACAGGAAAAAAGAAAGGTACAGCGGTTATCACAGGCTTAGCAGGCGGCGTAGAATACGAGTGTAAAGTGACTGTTTTAGGTAACGGCAGCAATGGTTCTGGAAATAACAGCAATAACGGAAGTAATACAGGAAATAATGGGAATGGATCCAATGGATCTACAGGAAACACAGGTTCCACCACCAATAAGCCTGGCAGCGAAAACAATGGCAACACCACAAACAAGCCTGGCACAGGAAATACTGGTTCAAACGGTTCCACCGGCACCACTACCAACAAACCCAGCACAGTAACACCTGACTCTGAAGCAGAAATCAAGAGATATGATTGGAACAAAGCAACAAATACGACCTGCAATGTGCTTGGTAGCTTAGTGCATAATAATAAGATGCAGATCATTATTGACAATGTTCCTGGACCAATCCAGTTTAGCGTAGATCCAGATAGCACGGATCTTATTTCTATTGATAAAAATGGTGTTATTACAACCAAAGCAGACACAACAAAAGCAAATGGTAAGAATTTAACTGGACCTGCATATATCACCGCAACATGTGGTGAAGATTATGCTGTATTTGTAGTTAATGTCGAGCCAATTAGTTTTACAGTTCCGAACAAAAAGACTTATAAATTTATTTACAATGCAGCTGATGGGGGATCAATTGGATTAGCATCATATGATATTCCGCAGGAAGCAAAGAAGGATGTATTTAACTATTACTTTGGAAATAACACCAATGCTGTAAAGTCTAGTTATGAAGTACTATACGGTGAAAAATCTAGATACCTGGATTTTGGTAGTTATGCTGTGGAAGGAGATCCGCTTAGCTATAGAACAGAAGTATATGAATCTTCTGTAAGAATGGATGCTGTATTTGGATGGCTTAAGAACAAACCGGATTATGTCAAGGTGAGAGAAGTAGCGAGATGGATGAGCAGCCATATTACTTATGGAGATTACACATCGGATGGAACATTCCTTGGAATGAAAACTGGTATCTGTGGAGATACTTCTCGTTTCTTTACAGTTATTATGTGGTATCTTGGAGTGAAGTGCAAGTATATTGATGTATTTGAACTCAATCATTCTTGGAATATGGTTCAGCTTGATTGGTGCTGGTATGGTGTTGATGTAACTGCAGATGAAGATGGCTGGGATGATCGTTATGAAACTAGCGTACTATACGGAGCAGCTACTAGTGATACAAATAATTTCCATGGAAAAGAGTATAACTACCTCCTGAATAGTGGTTACTTTAGCACGCACCCATACGGAACAAAATACTTATATGGATGTAAGGTGATTGCTTATAATTCTACAGATGAATTAAGAGCAGATTGTATCAACAAGTCAAGCAAGCTTTGGCAGGAATTTAATGAGAATGGTGGAGTCGCAGTGAATGTTCCTGGTGACATGGACAGTTACACTTATTCATTACTTCCTGGAGAAAAAGGTGGATCTGGTTATCAGAATCCTTTAGCAGATGTAGCAAATGCGAATGATAAATCAAGAAGTACATACACATGCTATTCAAAGAGTGTTCGCTCAAAGGATACCACACCTCTTCCGGCACTTTCAAATTATCTCAATTAAAACAGCAGGGCAGTGATCAGGTTTAGATCACTGCCCTTTCACATTTCAGGTTTAGGAAGACTGTAAAAACTTTAATGAGTTAAATTGAAGATAATAGTAAAATAATCAGTAATTAAGGGTTACACTAGAAAAGTTATGGTAGTTGATTCTGTGTAGAATTTGTCTCATACAAAATACGAGTAAAGCTAGATGCAAAACTAATTCACTGGTCATAACGAAACCAGCAACTTTGATAGGTAAACTTTTTCTCTCATTGTGTAACCCTTCTTCCTTTAAATTTGGAAGTTTAACATACCTTCCATAATGAGGCATGCCAACTACCATAACTTTATCATAGCACATAGCTGTTGTGATTCCAATTACTGATCCAGCCCTGTAGTTTAGTCAACTACAGGGCTTTTTGTTTCTTGACAGTTTAGGCAAACACTTTTATACTAATTTTATGGAAGTGTTAGCATGACGGATGAAGAATTTTATGAGCTCTATAAGGATTTTCTAAAAGTAAATAAAAAAGCTTTAAAATCATCTGAAGGATATACTGCATGGGAAGAAAAGGCTACTTCTATGCTTAATTCAGTATGCAACAAAGATGGTCTGATTTCATGGCTCAGGTTTAGATCAAGAAGAGCAGAAACTATTGGCAATGTTGCATGGACGCCGGTTATTGCAGCTACTATAGCCGTAATAGTTACAAGATTATCAGAAGATGATATGTCACTGCTAAGAATAGCAATAGTGGCTTTATTAGCAATTATACCAATAGCATTTTGTGTTAACATGGTGCTACATGAGATATCGTATGCGAGATTTTGTGATGAGTGTATTCACTTAATGGAAAAATAGAACAGTACATCATTTGACTATAATATATAATTAAACAAAAATTGGAGGTAGTCAAATGAGATGGCTTGTATTTTCTATTATACATGTGTTTTTATTTTCGTTCTCATTAGGAATGGAAGATAGGGATGATCTGTCCATAAGCGCAGAAAATGTATTCACAATACTGCTTGGTTACTCAGTGGTAGTATTGTCTATCATAATATGCTATTGCATGAATTATATTGTTATGATATACTGTGCATTTTCGATTGCAATAGTGTTTTTATTAATGAGACGATCAGTGAAATTAGCTGTAATTGTAGAACTCAGCATTACAATTGTGATGCTGATATTGTGTTAATGAGTAGGCCTCCCTTTAAATGGGGAGGCTTTTTGTTTCTTGACAGCTTAGCCAGCAGCTGATAGCCTTGGTCATGAGGTGATTAAGAATGGAAAAAGAAATTAGTAAAGAAATTGGAAAACTTGGTCGTGAATAATAATAGCTATAGTTTGTATATTTGGCATTGTTGCGATAGCAGTTCATATCACTGGAATATTTAGTAAAAACATATGTTTCTATGATGAATGTCTGACTATTATAGGGTATTTAGATAAGTGCAATACCAAATGATATAAAGGCACCATTCATAACAAATAAAAAGAGGAATGGTGATTTTATGCTGGTTCGTGAATATGTTTTTATTGTTATCTTTCTTGTAATAGTTGTACAATTGATGCTAATAGGAACTATGATTCCTATTATAGACATGCTTGTTATTCCAGGTATGTTATGGTTATCTTGTGTAGGTTTGTCGTTATCAGATCTTACAGTAAATCCTGAAGTAGCCAGTGTCACTACGGCTATTACAGTATACTGCTATGCAATAATAATTATTATGGTGGCTGTAAAGAGTTTATCTGAGGAGCATTTTTTTACCATACTTTTATCAGCCGAAATAGCAGCAACAGTGATCCTCCTTTTAGTGACGTACCCACATTTCGATGAGCAATACTCAATTGATGATAGTGCGCCTGTTACTACAGTACATTCTGAAGATAAAGCAATTACTAAGCTCAATGAAGATAATGCGAAGCAGATTGAAACTGAAATTATAAAAGAGACAGAAATAGAAACATTATCAGATAATTCAATAGAGATTTTATACAAGAATGGAAAATCAATAAAAGAAATTTAAAAACTTCTGGAGTTAAAAGTAGAAGATGTAGTTACAGTGTTAGTCGAGAAAGATTTACTGTAACTTCTCACAGCCCTGTAGTTTAGCCAACTACGGGGCTTTTTTAATTTCCACCTATAACGGGAAGTTTTAGCTACTCTCATTTAAAACAACAGTGCAGCGATCTAAATCTGATCGCTGCCCTTCGATGTTAATAACTATTTATGACTAATGATTTCTCAAAATCCATTTGCTCATTTTGTAAAATCAGGAGTACCTACAATAATCAAATAGACTAATGCAGGAACTTTGATATTAAAACCTTTAAATAAGAGAGCAAAAAGTTCGATAAGAATAAGATTGTGAAAACAATCAAATCGTATTTGGTTTAGCACACAGCAGGGCAGCGATCAGGTTTAGATCACTGCCCTTAAAAATTTAATGTTATCTTGACAAATTATGTGTGATACGTTATTCTTAATCATGAGGTGATTAAGAATAATGAGTTGTGAGTTTGATGAAGATTTATGTAAAATCATGGAAGAACACAAAGAGTTGTATGATAATTTCTGCACACCCAAATATAGGAATTGGAAGAAGAACGTTATTCAGTTAGGGGAAAAGTATGGGATAGAAGAAGTATGCTGGTTTCTTGAGAGAGAAAAGGATGTTGATATTATTGGAAATAATAAAATAACATTTATTTTAGATAAATTCACTAAATTAATGTTGCCGATAATTATAACATTTTTAACAAGTTCACTTATAACTGGAAATAATGATGACAAAAAGAGGGATATAGAAATTGCAATTGTGCTTATTTTTGTCGCTCTTGTAATTATCATCGTGATGAATATACATTTTAATAAAAATTATACTATTAGAGAAAAATTTTATGATGATTGCCTAGATATTTTACGCAATTGAGCATTAAACATTTAAATCACCATTTATATAAAATAAAAAAGGAATGGTGATTCAAATGGATGTTATTAGTATAAGTGTTTTTTGTTTTGCAATGCTTGCAATTTTATGTGCAGTGGTTGGATGTGTTTCTGTGATACTGCGCACGACTGATCCATGGTCAGGCGTGGATTCATTTATTATAGTCGCATGGTCGATAATTATCATAATAAATGTATCGATTATGCTTTCTGTGGTAGTATGGGAACAATGCTCCATTTATTTTGCAGTGGTGATTGCATATTTTATCGTTATGACAATATTTAATATTGCAATGAGATGTATGCGGTCGCGTAAGAGATCTATTGTTGCGGTAATAGTCAACGTGATTGCAATCTTATTATTCATAGGAGCAATACATACTCATTTTGAAGATAAAGCAAATATTGAGTTTCATGAAGATAATGTGAAGCAAATTGAAATTAAAATTACAACCCGATAGCAGTCAGGTTTAGCATTTAAGCCCTGTAGTCCAAGTGACTATGGGGCTTTTTTCATTTCTACCTATAACGGGAGGTTTAGTGCCCAAGCTAATACAATTTAACATTAATTACTAAGTTGACAAATTTTGTATGATCTATTATTCTTAATTCTGAGGTGATTAAGGATGGGAATACAAGATAAATTAAATGATGCGGAATTTAAATGTCTGCGAAGGGCATATAAAAAATTAAATAAAGACTCTATAACTTGTATAACAAAATATCGAAATTGGAGAGATAGTGTAGAAAAATTTTTTGGTAAAATAGATGACACTGAAATGTTGATTGAATGGTTGCAGTATCATAAAAATAAAGCAAATTCTTCAAGTGAATTTATAGACAATTTACTTATAAATAGTGTTGCTGCAACAGTTATAGTATATCTTATAAATAGCGGAATAGAAAAATTTATAGATTTTGGAATTATACAGATAATTTGGATAGCTTTTGTCACAGTATTTATAATTTCTTTTATTAGCACCTGGTTTAAATTGGATGTAAGATTCTATGAAGAGTGTTTAGATATAATAAATTCCAATAAAAACTAAATGTGTAATTATACACACTCATAAAGAAATAAAAAAAACGAGGTGTGTAATCATGATTCTGTTGCTAGTAATAATTATTGCTGTACTTTGTTCAATAGCACTATACTGTCTGGATGATATCGTGAAACAAGCGCTACTTATCATAGCTTGCATTGTTCTAGCTGTAATAATGTGTAAGTACGACGACAAACAATCAACCAAAAAGACAGAAAAAGAAATAGAGACAGAAGTAGAAACTGTATCCAACGAGTCAAAAGATGATTCGATAGAGATTTTATACAAGAATGGAAAATCAATAAAAGAAATTTCAAAACTTTTGGATTTAAAAGTAGAAGATGTAGTTACAGTGTTAGTCGAGAAAGATTTACTGTAACTTCTCACAGCCCTGTAGTTTAGTCAACTGCAGGGCTTTTTTCATTTCTACCTATAACGGGAAGTTTAGTGCCTAAGCTAATACAATTTAACATTAATTATTAAGTTGACAAATTTTGTATGATATATTATTCTTAATTACGAGGTGGTTAAGAATGATACATTCAAAATTTAATAAGGATTTCAAAAAAGTCATAAAAGAATACGAAGAATTGTATAAGGATTTTAGTTCTCAAAAATATGATTGTTGGAAGCGTAGTGTAAGCCGATTGAAAGAAGACTATGGGGAAGACGTATACTGGTTTGTTGAGCGGGAGAAGGATATTGATATTATTGGAAATAATAAAATAGCTTTTGTTTCAGATAAATTCACTAAAATAATATTACCAATAATTATAACTTTTTTGACAAGTTCCATTGTAGCACAAATAGGAGCATTAAAAAATATATGCATAATAGCTGCAATTACGCTTACTTTTGTTGCGCTTGTGATTACTATTATAACAAATGTATATTTTAATAAAAATTATGCTATCAAAGAAAAATTTTATGACGATTGCCTAGATATTTTACGCAATTAAACATTAAGCACTTAAATCACCATTCATATAAAATAAAAAAGGAATGGTGATTTAAATGGATGCTATTAGTGTTTTTGGTTTTGCAATGCTTGCGATTTTATGTGCAGTGGTTGGATGTGTTTCTGTGATACTATGTACATTTGACCCGTGGTCAGGTATGGAATCATTCACCATAACCGTATGGACGTCTATTATCATAATAAATGTAATTCTTATGTCTTTGATAATACTGGGTGGGCAATGTTCCATTTATTTTGCAATAGTAATGGTGTATTTTATCGTTATGGCAATACTTAATGTTGCAATGAGACATATGTGGTCGCATAATAGATTTATTGTTGCAATAGTAGTCAATTTGATTGCGACGTTATTATTCATAGGAGTAATACATACTCATTTTGAAGATAAAGCGAATATTAATCTTCATGAAGATAATGTGAAGCAAATAGAAATTAAAATTACAACCAGATAACATTTCAGGTATAGCAATCCAGCCCTGTAGTTTAGTCAACTGCAGGGCTTTTTTCATTTCTACCTATAACGGGAAGTTTAGACAAGCCGATAGAAGATGTAATAGAAATTTTAAATAACCATCACAGTAACGAAGTAATCTCTGTTTTCAAGATAACAGAGCAATTCATACTTAAACCAAAATAGTAAAAATAAGCTTTGATAATCAATTAGTAAATGAAAAGAGGATGCAGCTTGACTCGACTGCATCCTCTTGTGATGTTAGAAGCTTATTATTTGGAGAAACCTAAGTTTTCCAAGCATTGCAGCTACCATAATAGTTACAATTAAAATAATTATAAAATTAAAGCACCTACTAACGACTTTAACAAGTCATTCATAACATCACCTCCTTTATTATTTTGTATTACTGGATTTTAAAGGTTCCAGTACTCATGGAGCATGGTAATAAAGGAGTTCATTTGTCAACGCAGTCTATCATCAATTACTGATTTCAAGCCCTGTAGTTTAGCCAACTACAGGGCTTTTTTCATTTCTACCTATAACGGTAAGACTTATCCTTAAAATAACAAAACCTATAAAGAATCAGGTAAAAGGGACTGTAGCGAAAGCAGTCCCTTTTACCTTAAGAATAGTAGTAGCAATACACCTTCCATGGTTTAGCTGTGGTCTCATTTCAGTAAAAGGAAAGGAGTGATGTCACATGAAAAAGACTAACAGAAAAAAGGAGGGATTGTGTTATGGATAAAATAAAAAGGGCGTCGATCTTACACAAACGTTTACTACCAATTATCACCATAGCTATTTTTGCAATCATACTATTCTTAAATCACAGAGCAACAGCTGATTCTTATCAATTCACATTCAACGGATGGACACAGACATTCCAGAACAGTGGAAGTGAAATAACAACCAAGTGGGATCCAAATACCGGAAGGTATTATTACATGACTTTCGGTCGCACGGCAGCTGCATCCATCAAGTATCGTACACAATGGGTCACGATAACACCCACAACAGTGGAAAAATGGTCTTTCCCATACGAGAACAGTGACTACTGGACATCTGCTGTACATGAACAGGATGTTCCGGATTATAATGGTTACACCTACACATTGCTGTCAATTAAGAAAGAGACTTTAGACAGTATTCTCAGAGCTCGTGGAAGTGATTCTTTGGAAGAATTGGCTGCTAAAAGTTCTGATGGCATAGCAACGGTATACTTACAGTCCAGTCACATTTTCTTGAATGGAAATACGCCAATAGATACCAACGGTACGCAGGGATTTTATAACTATGGTATGTCCTGGGCGAAAGCAAATGCTTTAGGATTTGCACCGGGTAATTATTTTACCGGTTATAATGTCCCGGTTAGACTTGAAGTGCCTAAGAGAGTAGACCTTCACTTACAGTCTTACACATCTGAAGCAGGCAGCAGCACCTACAAGAGGATTGATCAGGCGGGGTTTAGCGAAGTTTCCAAAATAAGTTCTGTAGGAAAGACAATGAACTTTGCCATTAACACTGGTATTACTGCAAACGCTATTACTTCCGGAGATAACAACACGGAAACTGTAAGTATCCCACAGTCCTACACGAAGGGAACAACGAAGTACTATTTATGGAAGGTTTTAGTCCAGGCTACCTCCAGCAAGAAATACCCGAAGACGGTAAAAGGCGATAGAGGTTGGAATAATAAGATGGGTACAGTTACCTACGACAATATCTCCAACTATGCAGCTACCAATGGAAGTACCATCTACCATGATGCCCTGCAGACAGCAAGAGGAAATTCTGTACCGACTAATAATGGAAGCAAACAGGGAAGTATTGTGGTAAGAGCTATCTACACTTCGGTGAAGAGAAGTCTAACTGTAGAGTTTTATGAGGCAAAGAAGAATAACGGGAAGTACACCCTCCCAACAAGTGCCTCTGCTGTTTACGAGGATTCTTTAGTCTTCAATTTAGGTGACAAATTAAAAGTAAACTTTGCCACGTCCAAAAAGAAAGACAGAAAGGCAAACAAGTTCTCAGCATCAACAAGTTACAAGAAACAGTTCATCTACAAGGCAGTACTGGTAGATGGACAGAAAGCAGAGAAGATTGTATGGCCAAAAGCCATCAGTGAAACGGATGAGTTATACAGAGCATCCGGTTACACGGCTGATTACAAGACAGATGCAATCAATCTTCGGAAGAATGTTTCCTATAACGATGTGACAAATGGCAACTACACCTTAAAACTGTACTATGTGCCGTGTGATAAAGCACTTGTTTCGGTGAACTTCCGATACCTGGATCATAACGGCAATGAGGTTCATAACGACAGCCTTGTCACCAATCTGACTCCTGTACCGGCAAAAATCGGAGACACCTGGAAGTTCAGCTCCGTAGGACAGGCAACTTACAGTAAGAGTGGTTATTATTACTATAGTTATGATGCTACTTACTACGCAAAGAATGGTTTAGCCACTACAAAGACACCAGATTCGGAGAAGGCGGGCGTAGAACCGTCAGAAGGAACACTTGGAACGCTGAGTTCTAAGTTTAGCAGCCTGAAGAAGAGTAAGACTTATGGTGTTTACGGGGATATCGATGTCACGATCACTTACAAGGCAATGAAGCCGACCACGCAGTGTACCTATCAGGTGATCAAGCACTATTTAGACGAATCTGGTAACCAGATTCATGAGGAAGCGCAGACACCGATCCAGAAGAATACCGGTGCCAAGTTTAAGACTGTTGCCCCTGCAAGTTCTGAGTACAGCGGACAGAATTATTCCTTTGTCAAGGGTAATTGTAGTGGAGCTTTGAATATTGGCACTACAACAAATATCAGTGCACTGAATAATCAGCCGATCACACTGACCCAGAACACCGTCATGCATCTATACTACCAGAAGAAGACTTTCTACACGGTGACGGCACATTGGATGAGCTGGAAAACTTCTGATGGTAATGAAGTTAAATTATTGAATTCTGAAGTGATTGACACAATTGAGATAGGAAAGCCGTTCAAATTATCAAAATACACAGCTTACTATTATGCTACACTTCCTACAGCTGATAAGAAGCATCAGCCATCAGATGGTATTTACCGAACAATCCGACAGTTGAACTACACATCTGATCATAGAAATATTGAAGGTATTGCAGTTGGCACGGATGGTATGCAGGATGCAAGGCATAATCGATACACAATGACTGAAAATGTGGATCTGTACTTCCGTTACATTCCACAGGTTCCTGTTAACATTGAGTATTATGATGACAGTACCAATACAACGATCTATCGTAGTGTGCTTTATGCTTCTAAGAATGAAGGTACCACCTGTAAGATCAGTGATTACAACCAGCTTGATGATGCCCATACTGAGGCTGAATGTAATACAAAGATCAAGAATGTGACAACTTACGTTCCAAAAGGAAGTAACATCAAATACCTTTACACAGGATACGCAGAATTTAAACAATTTGCTGCAGGCAACTTTGGCAAGACAGAAATCAGTTTAGCCAATATCCTTAAGAAGCAGATTACGCTTCCTACAAAGGCAAGCCTGAAGAGACCGACAATTATACTGCATTACACACCAATGGTAAATCTGCATGTGAAATACATGGAGTTCATTGATGGAATCAATGACAGAGAGATTGTTTCGGAGAATTACTTTCCGAACGCCTTTGGCTATAACAAAGCAATCGTTTTAGGCAGCCACAGCAGTTGGGCAAATGTATACTACTCAAGTGTTAAGGGCAGTGATGGCTATACTTACAATTTTGATTCAAGATACCAGATAAAAATTGACTTTAAGGGTGATAGCGGTGCTGATGATTATGCCAGTACGATAGCGGCGCTTAAAGAAAAGAGTATCACAGCACTGAAGCAGGATGTTACTGTAATGATTTATTACACAGCACCAATTCCGCAGAAAGCAAAACTTTGTGTACAGCGTTACAGCACAGACGGAAGAGCTATCTCAGATGTAAAGCTTGTTAAATGGTACAACAAAGGCGATACTGCTTACTTGAGTGCTCTTCAGAATGCAAAAGATCCAGACGCCAGTGGTTCCACTAACTGGATCACAAATAATCCGACAGAAGCCGGATTCACAAAGTACGAATACGCAAATAGGATCGGAATAGTGACTAATGGTGTTGAGACACCTGTAAGCAATCTCAGTTTAGGCAACATTCCGCCGCAGTACGTCACGATGAATACCAACAAAGTGATCAGACTTTACTATAAGCCGAATTACACGCTGACGATCAATTACTACAGAAGTGGAAGCAGCTATTCCCTTATGGCATCTAAGATCTACAGCATGGGATTTGCTGGAAGCAGTTTCTATCTTAGCAGTCTAGGCAGCAGTTTCCTTCCAGAAACCATCAATTCTGTCTACTCCTATACTGGAAAATACAGATGGGATGGCGCTGATGGAACTGGCAGCATGAACCAGGTAAAGAATCTTGGTGAATCGAACCTTAGCAGAGATCATGTTTTGGATCTTTACTATGAAGAAATGCCGGCAACATACGTTACGATCTATGTAGTTGACGATTCTAACAGCATTAAGAAAACGATTCTAACCTCCACGGATTCCATACAGCAGCAACAGCAGAAACAGACCATCGGTCAGCTGTTTGCAGACAACCCTTTAGGCAACGAGCTTATCAGCAATGTGAATCCGGACCTGAGCGACTATGGTGTTGAGAAAATCCGGTACACAGGTAAATACAAGCTTGTGAAAAGGACAGTAGGATCTTCCTACGACTCACTTGTGATCCCATCAGATCCTGTTGCAGGAGGTTTAGACACCGTAAGAAGCGAGAAGGTTTACAGCACCGACTCCAGCTACGATCTATACCTTTACTACAAGAAACAGGCAGATGTGCAGGTGATCTACGTCAATGCTGAGACAGGTGAGATCGTTGGTGCACCGCCAGAAACAAAGATGCAGGTTGACATTGGAAGCACCGTACATATCAACCGTGCTTTTGTCACGAACTCATACTTCATGACTGGTTTTTCCGGAGGAAAGACGGAAGGTTACCTGGTTGGTTACGAAAATAATAAGAATGGATCCTACGACGCCGGATCCGCTCCAGACAAATTTACACCAGTGACCGACAGGCAGCAAGTAATTGACTCAGGCGTTTTGGATCAGACAATCACCGGCGACTACTACGTCTACCTCTACTACCAGGTTCCCTACAAGATCACGATCCATTACTTCTACAATGGAGAAGAGCGGACTGACATGGGCAAGATCCTCGATATGACGCCTGTCAAGAACTACAGAGTTCCACAGGAGCATGTCTACAGCAGTTTAGGCAACGGCAAGCTGGTAGCGTGGGACATGGCGGGTGCCAAGGACGTTGACAGAAAGCTGATCAGCTCCGTGCAGGACTTCCTGAATGACGGGGACGCTGTTATCCCGAATGCAAACCAGGACACCGACCTGAATCTGTACTACCGGTACCTGGAAGCACCGACCCCTGAGCCTGTGGACCAGTCCATGGACACCACGAAAGACTCAGATATCATGGACGATGCAGGAAATCTGGACTTCAACAGTTCAGGAGAGATCTACGATGACGCATCCGACGATGCCGTTGACGGATACTCCAAGGCAAAGACCTATGATGTGGCACGGGCAGACAGTGGTATTGCAGGCGGGGACAAAGCAGAAAGTGCAGTCACTACGCTGAAATACGGCTATGCAATTAAATACAACACTTACACAGCCAGCAGGACCTTTACGATCCGGATCGTGGACGAGATCGGAGAAGAGATTGGTGAGTACTCGATAGACAGAAGCTATCTGATGAATAAGCTGGATTACTTCACGATCCTGAAAGCCAAGAACTACCAGTACCATAACGGGTCACTGGATGTAACCAATAACACGGTAAGCGGAGATTACGCAAGCCATCTCCAGGATGTACCGGCTACCTTTATCAACAATGCAAACTTTAAAGATGCACCACGTTTAGGCACCGTAGCAGTTAACAGCCAGTTTGGCGGCACAACTGTATGCGAGGTTAAGTACGGAGAGACAAAGCAGGATGAGCGTAATCCGATGACCAATCAGACGATTGACGTAGTCCCGACTATCACAATCTCACTTGACACACGCAAGAACCCGCAGATGGACCTCGACACTGCAACAGAAGGTTTAGTCTCCGACTATGCGGTAGGAACTGACACGCTGGAATTCACTAACCCATTCAACGCAGCAAAAGAGGTAATTCTGGACAGCAACGGCAACAGCAATGCAGTAATGCTGTCAGCAGAAGCTGGCGGCCAGCTATTGACCGTTTATATGCCAGTTGTTATAATCAGATATAAGATCGTGATCTATGAGGAGGAAAGGCAAATGCAAAAGAAAAAGAGAAAAATACGGATGATCCTGTTGCCAGCAGTCCTGTTGTTTCTGCTGACAGGCTGTGCAAAGTTTGGCTCCATCATCAATGATATCCATGGTTCCCTGATAGGAAATAATTATACGGTGTACACCTATGATAATTACGGAAATCAGACTCTGAAAACTTCCGGGAAGAAGATCAGTATTACCGGTAATAAGATCGAGACGACCAGTTATGGCAGTGATGGAAGGGCAGTGACCGGATATGATCTGTCATCCGTTATTACCATTACCATTGATGGGAAAGAAATCGAGAGCTGTGGAGATACCTGTGTTTTTGTACAGAAGGGGCTGCAGCCGGAAGTGGATTTTTCTCTGGATGAGATCAGCAGCAACGGCGGAAATGGCATCACGGACAATGCGGCACTGGCAAAGGTATTAAACCGGTATAAAAATGATTTTGGAAAGTCTAGGGTAGTTGTCATCAAATCTCAGCTCGGACAGCCGATCGCTGCTTTTTCCGGAGATGATGTATACTGGGAGATCCCGGACGATCTGCCAAAGATGACAAAGCTGATGGTGGATGGAAAAGCTTTATATATACACAGAGCGAACTATCAGATCATTGACAAAAATCTGCTGTAAATTTTACATTTATAACCGGGGAGAAATTTATGATTACACGAGAAGAAGTACTGAAGTTTGGTTTATCCTTTCAGAATACTTATGAGGAAAAACCCTTCCATGATCAGAACTGGCAGCTGGTAAGGGTAAAAGGAAGCAGAAAAGCTTTTCTCTGGATCTATGACCGCAACGGGTATGTAAATCTGAATGTCAAGGCAGATCCGGAGTGGCGTGATTTCTGGCGGAGTGCCTATGAAGCTGTAACAGCAGGATATCATCAGAATAAAGAACACTGGAATACGCTTATCCTGGATGGAAGCATACCGGATAAAGACATCAAAAGAATGATAGCCGAAAGCTATGATCTGGTAACGGACAGTCCGACGAAGAGAATATATGAGGCGGTCAAAAAGATTCCAAAAGGACGTGTTGCAACTTATGGAAAGGTTGCAGAGATGGCAGGAAATCCAAGAATGTCAAGAGCCGTGGGAAATGCGCTTCATAAGAATCCGGATCCCGATCATATTCCATGTTACCGGGTAGTAAATTCCAAAGGAGAACTGGCAGGCGCATTTGCCTTTGGAGGAGAAGAGGTACAGAGAAAACTGCTGGAAGCGGATGGGATCGAAGTGGTCAACGGAAAAGTGGATCTGAAAAAATATGGATTATAAATGCAGTCCTTCGGGGCTGCTTTTTCTATGAGAAACGGTATCCAACACCAACCGGAACCTTTTTTGCCGGAATTCTTGCAAGTTTGCATGTTTCATGATAAAATTGCATCTGTGTTTCTGGGTCCTGAGGTCAGTGGACCGGAAAAGTGAAGAAAATGAAGTGAAAAAGACAGAAGAGAATTTAGGAGCATATATGAAAAGTAAAGAAATGACACCTATGATGAAGGAGTATGTGAAGACAAAGGAACAGTACAAAGACTGTATCCTTTTTTATCGTCTGGGTGACTTTTACGAGATGTTTTTTGAGGATGCAAAGTTGGTATCTAAGGAACTGGAACTGACGCTGACGGGAAAAGACTGCGGACTGGATGAGCGTGCACCCATGTGCGGCATTCCTTATCATGCCGTAGACGGATATCTCAACCGTCTGGTGAGCAACGGACATAAGGTCGCTATCTGCGAGCAGGTAGAAGATCCGAAGCTTGCCAAAGGCCTGGTGAAAAGAGAAGTGATCCGGATCGTGACGCCAGGCACCAATATGAATGCACAGGCGCTGGATGAATCAAAAAACAACTATATCATGTGCATTGTCTGCACGGCCGATAAATACGGGATTTCCATTGCAGACATCAGTACAGGCGATTATCTGGTGACAGAGGTGGAAAATCAGAGAAAGCTTCTGGATGAGATCACAAAATTCACCCCGACGGAGATCATCTGCAACCAGTCCTTTCTGGTGAGCGGTGTGGATACAGAGGATCTGAAACAGCGGTTCGGAACCAGCATTTATGGTCTGGAAGACTGGTATTTTGATGACGATCTCTGCAAACGGACGCTGAAAGAACAGTTTCAGACCGATTCGCTGGAAGGTCTCGGGCTGAAGGACTATAACTGTGGTGTCATTGCAGCAGGAGCGATCCTGCAGTATTTTAAAGAGACACAGAAGACCTCCCTTTCTAATTTTACCCGGCTGACCCCCTATGTGACCGGAAAATATATGGTTCTGGACAGTTCGACCAGACGCAACCTGGAGCTGACAGAGACCATGCGGGAAAAGAACAAACGCGGCAGTCTTCTATGGGTGCTGGATAAGACCAAGACAGCGATGGGTGCCCGGCTTCTTCGGAATTATCTGGAACAGCCGCTGATCGAACTCGAGGAGATCGAAAAACGGCAGGAAGCCATACAGGAGCTGAATGAAAATGTGATCTCCCGGGAGGAGATCAGGGAATATCTGAATCCGGTCTACGATATGGAACGTCTCAGCAGCCGGATCAGCTATCAGTCAGCCAACCCCAGAGATCTGATCTCCTTTAAATCTTCTCTTTCCATGATCCCGCCGATCAAGTATCTGCTGGACAGCTTTCAGTCACCGCTGATGAGAGAGCTTCATGACAGTCTGGATGAGCTGGAGGATGTATGCAGTCTCATTGACCGGGCGATCATGGACGATCCGCCTCTTGTCATCAAGGACGGAGGGATCATCAAAGAAGGATACAATGAAGAGATCGACCGTCTGCGCAAGGCCAAAACAGAGGGAAAACAGTGGCTTTCCGAGCTGGAAACGAGAGAACGGGAAAAAACAGGGATCAAAAACCTGCGGATCAAATACAACAAAGTCTTCGGCTATTATCTGGAGGTCACGAATTCCTATAAAGATATGGTGCCGGATTATTATACAAGAAAACAGACACTTACCAATGCGGAGCGCTATATCACACCGGAGCTGAAAGAACTGGAGGATGTGATCCTGGGTGCAGAGGACAAGCTGTTCTCCATGGAGTACAACCTTTTTACAGATGTGAGAGAACGGATATCCAAAGAGGTCCTGAGGATCCAGACGACAGCCCGTGCGCTTGCCGCCATTGATGTGTTTACTTCACTGGCTTTTGTGGCAGAAAAAAATGATTTTGTCCGGCCAAAAATGAACAGCAAAGGGATCATCGACATCAAGAACGGCCGTCATCCGGTGGTGGAAAAGATGATGCAGAACGATATGTTCATTGCCAATGATACGTATCTGGATAACGGAAATCACCGGGTTTCCATTATCACCGGCCCGAACATGGCAGGAAAATCCACGTATATGCGTCAGACAGCCCTGATTGTTCTTCTGGCCCAGGTGGGAAGCTTTGTCCCGGCAGATTCCGCAAAAATTGGTATCTGTGACCGGATCTTTACCCGCGTGGGTGCTTCCGATGATCTGGCAAGCGGCCAGAGTACCTTTATGGTGGAAATGACGGAGGTTGCCAACATCCTGAGAAATGCCACCTCCAACAGCCTGCTGATCCTGGATGAGATCGGGCGGGGAACCAGTACCTTTGACGGTCTTTCCATTGCCTGGGCTGTGGTGGAACATATCAGCAATTCCAGGCTTCTGGGAGCGAAGACACTCTTTGCCACGCATTACCATGAGCTTACGGAGCTGGAAGGAAAGCTGGCTGGCGTGAACAATTACTGTATTGCTGTCAAAGAAAAGGGCGATGACATTGTATTTTTACGAAAGATTGTCAAAGGCGGTGCAGACAAGAGTTATGGTATCCAGGTGGCAAAGCTTGCCGGAGTTCCGGATTCCGTTATCGAGCGGGCAAAAGAGCTGGTAGACGAGCTGAGCAATGCGGATATCACGGCAACGGTCCGGGAGATCCAGGCGGTTGGCAGTAAAAACAAGCCGAAGGTGAAGAAATACGATCAAGTGGATCTGGAGCAGATCTCCCTTTTTGATACCGTCAGTGATGAAGATATTTTAAAAGAACTGGATGAGATCGATGTGAGCACGCTTACGCCGATCGATGCACTAAATACCATTTACCGGCTGCAGAACCGGCTTAGAAACAGGTGGGGTAATTCATGAAAACGATTTCTGTACTGGACAAAAACACCATTGATAAGATCGCAGCAGGAGAAGTGATCGAGCGGCCGTCTTCGATCGTAAAGGAGCTGGTGGAAAATGCCATCGATGCAGGTTCCAATGCGGTGACCGTAGAGATCAAGGATGGCGGGACCACCCTTGTGCGGATTACAGACAACGGAGAAGGCATTGCACCTACAGAGGTAAAAAAAGCGTTCATGCGTCATGCGACCAGCAAGATCATGAAAGCGGAGGATCTTTTCGGTGTCACCTCTCTTGGTTTTCGGGGAGAGGCACTTTCCAGTATTGCGGCTGTCTGCCAGGTGGAGCTGATCACCAAGACAGCGGGGGAACTCACCGGTGTCCGTTATGTCATTGAAGGCGGAGAAGAGAAGACACCGGAGCCGGAAGAAGTCGGCGCACCGGAGGGCACCACCTTTAAGGTGCGGAATGTGTTCTATAATACACCGGTCCGGCGGAAATTCCTGAAAAGTCCGCAGACGGAAGCCGGTTACATCAATGACCTGATGGAACGGCTGGCTCTTTCGCATCCGGAGGTTTCGTTCAAATTTATCAATAATAATCAGAACAGGCTGCATACCTCCGGAAACGCAAATCTGAAGGACATCATTTATGGGATCTACGGAAGAGAGATCACGGCAAACCTGCTGGAGGTCCATGGAGAGGCAGCTTTTGGAACGCTGACCGGTTATATCGGGAAACCAATCATTTCCAGAGGAAACCGGAATTATGAAAACTATTTTATCAATGGCAGATATATCCGGAGTTCGATCATCTCCAAAGCCATTGAAGATGCCTATAAAAATTTTATGATGCAGCACAAATATCCGTTCACCGTCCTGCATTTCCAGCTGGACGGGGAGCTTCTGGATGTCAATGTCCATCCCACAAAGATGGAACTTCGTTTCTCAGATCAGGAGGGTATGTACCGGCTGGTATATGAAACTGTGAGAAACGCACTGACCGGGCGGGAAATGATCCCGGATGTCCGCGTCGGAAAAGAAGCTGCGGCAAAGCAGGAAATGCCTAAGAAAGAGAGCTTTCCGGAACCGTTTGAGGTGAAGAGAAGAGAAGCCATGAAGAAGGAAACTCCTTCTTCTTCGCCGTCCATGCTCCGGGAACGTTCCGGTTATTCTTCCTTAAGGGAGGAAGGCGGTTTTGCAAAATCTCTTTATGAGGTCCCGGAGAAGCTTCTCAAGCCAGCAGAGCGGAAGGTGGACGAACAGGCAGAGATGAAAAAGTGGGCAGCAGAAGGCAAAAATCCTGCTCTGAAGCTTCAGACAAAGCCTGTTTCTGCAGTTTCCACTGCACCGGCATCATCTTTGGAAGCAGCGCCTCCTGTGGCAGCGACATCTTCCAAAGAAACAGAAGCAGTTCCTGCGCCAACGGCATCCTCCACAGAAACAGAAACGATGCCGGCAGAAGCACCTGCATCTAAGGCCGCGGAAGATTCTGCATCGAGATCAGCAGAACCTCCAAAACAAATGGACTTCTTTGAGGAAAAACTGCTTTCCAAAGAGCATATCAAAGAACACCGGATCATAGGTCAGCTCTTTGATACTTACTGGCTGGTGGAATTCCATGAGAAACTCTATATCATCGATCAGCACGCCGCTCATGAGAAGGTACTTTTTGAGCGGACGATGAAGAGTCTGAAGGACAAAGAATATACGGCGCAGCAGATCTCGCCGCCGCTGATCGTCAGTCTCTCCATGAAGGAACAGGAACTTCTGAATAAATACAGTAAGAATTTTGAAGCCATTGGTTTTGAGATCGAGCCCTTCGGCGGCGATGAATTTTCTATCCGGGCAGTTCCGGGCAATCTTTTTGGCCTTGCGGAAAAGGAAGTATTTCTGGAGATGCTGGACAGTCTGGATAAGGATACGGGACGGGTCAGTGAAGATATGATCAATGAAAAGATCGCCTCCATGTCCTGCAAAGCGGCCGTAAAAGGAAATCACCGGATGTCGGAAAAAGAGGCCGAGGCACTCATCGATGAACTTCTGACACTGGAAAATCCCTATAACTGCCCGCACGGCCGGCCTACCATCATTGCGATGAGCAAATATGAGCTGGAGAAAAAATTCAAGAGGATCGTCTGAGGAGGAAGGAAGAATGAAAAAACCACTGGTCATACTTACCGGGCCCACGGCAGTGGGAAAAACAGCACTTTCCATCCATCTTGCAAAAGCCATTGGAGGCGAGATCATTTCCGCAGATTCCATGCAGGTATACCGCGGAATGGACATCGGTTCGGCAAAGATCCGGACAGAGGAGATGGACGGAGTCCCGCATCATCTGATCGATGTCCTGGATCCGGAAGAGGAATTTCACGTTGTCCGTTTTCAGAAGATGGTGAAAGAGGCCATGGAGCGCATTTATCGGAACGGTCATATCCCGATCCTTACCGGCGGAACCGGATTTTATATTCAGGCAATCCTTTATGACATTGATTTCACGGAAAACGGGGAAGACACCTCTTACCGGGAAAGCCTGGAAGCTCTGGCAGAAGAAAAGGGAGCTGAACACCTGCATGAGATGTTGAAAAACGTGGATCCTGTTTCGGCAGAAGAGATCCATGCCAACAATGTGAAGCGGGTGATCCGTGCCCTGGAATATTTTCAGCAGACCGGAGAACCGATCTCCATCCATAATCAGCGGGAGCGTGAAAAAGAAGCAGCCTACAACAGTGCCTATTTTGTCCTGAATGCGCCAAGACCTCTCCTTTATGAGCGGATCGACCGGCGGGTGGACGAAATGCTGGAAAACGGCCTGGTGGAGGAAGTGAAAAGGCTTCGGGAACGGGGCTGTACAAGAGAGCTTGTTTCCATGCAGGGCCTTGGTTATAAGGAAATCCTGGCCTGGCTGGATGGAGAGACCAGCTATGAAGAAGCGGTGGAAATCCTGAAAAGGGATACCCGTCATTTTGCCAAGAGACAGATCACCTGGTTCAAGCGGGAACGGGATGTGATCTGGATCAACAAAGATGCTTTTGCCTATGATGAAAAGAAAATCCTGGAGGCGATGCTCCTGGAATTAAAAAACAGAAAAATCTTTCCGGAAGAAAGACCGGAATGCATATAGAAAGAGAGAGAATGCTATGATAACAACAGAATCCATGTATCAGGAGATCGGTATCCGTCCGGAGGTCCTGAGCTTTGGCAGTAAAATAGAAACAGCTCTGAAGGAGCGTTTTGACCGCATCGATGAGACGGCAGAATACAATCAGCTCAAGGTGATCCATGCCATGCAGAAAAACCGTGTCTGCGCGGAATGTTTCAATCAGTCCAGCGGTTATGGCTATAATGATCTTGGAAGAGAAACGCTGGAAGCCGTTTACGCTTCCGTTTTCCATACAGAGAGCGCATTGGTCCGCCCGCAGATCACCTGTGGAACGCATGCCCTTGCCCTGGCTCTTTCCAGTAATTTAAGACCGGGAGACGAGCTCCTTTCGATTTCCGGCAAACCCTATGATACGCTGGAGGAAGTCATCGGTATCCGTCCGTCTATGGGATCCTTGAAGGAATATGGTGTCAGCTACCGTCAGGTGGATTTAAAAGAGGATGGTTCCTTTGATTTTGAGAAGATCCGTGAGGCCATCAAACCAAACACCCGTCTCATTGCGATCCAGCGTTCCAAAGGTTATCAGACTCGTCCGACACTTTCCGTAGACAAGATCGGCGAAGCGATTGCTTTTGTGAAAGGCATCCGAAAGGATCTCATCGTGATGGTGGACAACTGCTACGGTGAATTTGTGGAACGCATCGAACCTTCCGATGTGGGAGCAGATATGACCGTGGGTTCTCTGATCAAGAATCCGGGAGGCGGTCTGGCTCCTGTGGGAGGCTATATTGTCGGAACGGAGCACTGTATTGAAAATGCCGCTTACCGTCTGACATCTCCCGGACTTGGAAAGGAGGTCGGAGCGACACTTGGGGTCAATCAGGCTTTCTATCAGGGACTGTTTCTTGCACCGACCGTAACTGCAAGTGCGCTGAAGGGTGCTATTTTTGCTGCAAATATCTATGAATCTCTTGGTTTTCCGGTGGTTCCGAACGGAAGCGAAAGCCGTCACGATATCATCCAGGCAGTGACGTTTGGCAAGCCGGAAGGCGTGATCGCATTCTGCGAAGGCATTCAGGCTGCTGCTCCCGTGGACAGCTACGTTACACCGGAACCCTGGGCGATGCCCGGATATGACAGTGATGTGATCATGGCGGCTGGTGCTTTTGTGCAGGGTTCTTCCATTGAACTGTCTGCAGACGGTCCGATCAAACCGCCTTATGCCGTTTATTTCCAGGGAGGGCTGACCTATCCGCATGCAAAGCTTGGAATTCTCATGTCTCTGGAAAAACTGGTGGAGGCCGGTATGGTAACACTTCCGGAATAAGAAAAACAGGAGGGAAAAGGATGGAAGTATGTGTCATCGGAGCCGGAGCGGCAGGTCTTATGGCTGCCGTAGCTGCGGCAAAGAGCGGAGCGGCAGTGACGGTCCTGGAAGCAATGGATAAACCGGGAAAAAAGATCAGCATTACCGGAAACGGCCGCTGTAATCTCACAAACCGCGGGATCCAGAATGCAGCACCGTATTTTTCGGATGCTCCAGAGACCGCAGATGGCATCTTAAGAGGCTTTCCGGCAGAGGATACGGTCCACTTTTATGAAAATCTGGGACTTCTCATGAAAGAGCGGGAAGGAGGCCTGATCTATCCGTATTCAGATCAGGCGCAGTCCGTAGTAAACGCACTGCTCCAGGAAGTCAGACGGCGGAAGATCAAACTGAAATGCCGGGAACGGGTGGTTTCCGTTGAAAAGAAACAGGATCGTTTCTATATAAAAACGGAAGGCTGGCATTATGAAGCAGACCGTGTGGTCCTTGCCTGTGGCGGAAAGGCCGCTCCGCAGACCGGATCAGATGGCATGGGCTATGTGCTGGCGAAAAGTCTCGGCCATACGGTCACAGAGCCGCTTCCTGCCCTGGTTCCCCTGACGGCAAAGCTTCCGTTTGGAAGTCTTCTGGATGGTGTGCGGAGCCGTGCAGGGATCACTCTTCGGATCGATGGAAAAGCAATAGCCAGGGAGAAGGGAGAGCTTCAGTGGACCGGCTATGGGATTTCAGGCATCGCTGTATTCCAGCTCAGTTCGCAGGCGGTCCGGGCTCTGCAGAAAAAGAAGAAGGTAGAGGCAGAGATCGATCTTCTGCCTGATTTTACGGAAAGCGAACTGACAGAACGGGTCAGAGACCGGGAAGGTACGTATGAGGAAATCCTGGGAGGCTTTTATCATGCGAAGGTACTGAAGGCTCTTCTGAAAGAGGCAAAAGCCGCAGCCGGAGAAAAAGCAGTTCCGGAGAAAATAGGCTCTCTGATAAAGATGTCCAAACATCTGCGGCTGCACCTTACCGGTTCCAGATCCTTTGAACAGGCTCAGGTGACAGCCGGTGGTATTCCGTTACAGGAAGTAAAGGAAACAACGCTGGAATCCAGAAAGACGAAAGGACTTTTCCTGGCCGGGGAACTTTTGGATGTGGACGGTCCCTGTGGCGGCTATAATCTTCAGTGGGCCTGGGCCAGTGGTTATGCAGCCGGCAGCTCTGCCGGGAAAGGAGATTTATGATTCAGGTACAGCAGCTGAAGCTTCCGGTGGGGCATAAGAAGAATGCTCTTCTGGAAGCACTTATTTCAAAGCTTCATGTAAAAAAGGACGAGATCCTTTCTTTTGAGGTGGCCAAGCGTTCGCTGGATGCCAGAAAGAAACCGGAGCTTTTTTACAGTTATGTGGTCAATGTCCAGGTGAAAAATCAGGCGGCTGTCCTGAAAAGAAAGCCGAAAAATACCATTCCCTTTGAAAAGAAGCTTTATCAGCTTCCATCCCCCTTAAAAGAGTCTCCTTCCAGACGGCCGGTGATCATCGGTTCCGGACCTGCCGGTCTCTTTGCCGGTCTGGTCCTTGCCCGTCTCGGCTGCCGGCCGATCCTTCTGGAAAGAGGCGATTCCGTGGAAACGCGCCAGAAAAAGGTGGATCTCTTCTGGAACACAGGTGTACTGGATCCGGAAAGCAATGTTCAGTTTGGTGAGGGAGGGGCAGGAACCTTCTCTGATGGAAAACTGAATACGGCCGTGAAAGATCCTTCCGGCAGAAATGGTTTCGTTCTTCGTACCTTTGTGGAAATGGGGGCAGATCCGGAAATCCTGTACCTCAATAAGCCGCATATCGGAACAGATATTCTCCGTACGGTGGTCACAAGACTGAGAGAAGAGATCCTTTCTCTTGGCGGTGAAGTGCGTTTTCGAAGCCAGGTGACGGATTTCTTTATCAAGGACGGACGGATGACCGGTGTGGAGATCAACGGGATCGAGCGTCTGGATGCAGACCAGGTAATCCTGGCCACTGGTCACAGTGCCAGAGATACATTCCGGGTTCTTCTTGGAAAACCCGTACTCATGAAAGCAAAGAGCTTTGCGGTAGGTGTCCGCATGGAACATCCGCAGGAACTGATCGACAGCAATCAGTACGGACGCGCCCATGGAAGCGTTCTTCCTGCTGCAGATTATAAAGTCACACGGAAGCTGGAGAACGGAAAAGGAATGTATTCTTTCTGCATGTGCCCCGGCGGCTATGTGGTAAATGCTTCTTCCGAAGAAGAAATGCTGGCTGTCAATGGTATGAGCTATCACAGCCGGGCCGGACGGAATGCCAACAGTGCCATGGTTGTCACGGTTGGCCCGGAGGATTTCGGTTCGGATGCCATTCTGGCAGGTATGGAATTTCAGCGGAAACTGGAGCGGGCGGCTTTTCAGGCTGGAGAAGGAAAAATACCTGTGCAGCTGTTTGGTGATTTTCTCAAAAACCGAAAGAGTCAGACTCTCGGAGAAGTAGAACCGCAGAATAAAGGACAGTGGCAGTTCGGAGATGTCCGGGGGATTTTTCCGGAGTACCTGGCGGCAAGCCTTGCGGAGGGGATTTCTTCCTGTGAGCACCTGATTCCCGGTTTTTCCAGACCGGATGCCATTCTTTCTGGTGTGGAAAGCAGAACCTCCTCACCGGTGCACATTGAGCGGGATGAGAATCTGGAGAGTACGGTAAAGGGACTTTACCCCTGTGGGGAAGGTGCCGGTTATGCGGGAGGCATCACGTCAGCTGCCATGGACGGCGTCAAAGTGGCAGAAAGAGTGGCTGCCCTTCTCGGTGTCCAGTGGTGAAAAACTTATGCCTTTCTTAAGAATCCTTCCTCTGTACTTTCGTTTTCTTTTATGATATGATATTGGGATAAAGGTTTGTTTTGCCAAATCTTCTGCGGGGAAGACTGCCGGGAGAGCAGATGCATTTATGATAGAATATAAGACTATGAAGGATCTGCCCTCAGAGGAAAAGCCTTATGAAAAATTTGAGACCAGGGGAGCGGAAGCACTGACAGATGCAGAGCTTCTCGCTGTTCTTTTGCGCTCAGGGACAAAGGGAAGTTCTTCTCTTGATCTGGCACGCCTCCTTTTAAACCAGGAGGACTCCGGCGGGGGTTTTTTGAACCTTTATCACAGGAGCATCCGGGAACTGATGAAGGTTCCGGGGATTGGCAGAGTAAAAGCGATCCAGCTGAAGTGTCTTCTGGAACTTTCCAGGAGGATCGCAAAAGAGCCTTTTCGAAAAGAACTGTCTTTTGACAGCCCGAAGTCCATTGCAGATTATTATATGGAAGATTTCCGGCATGCGGAGCAGGAGCGTATGATGATCCTGATGCTGGATACGAAGGGCGGTTTTCTGGGAGAAGCCGTCATTTCTGTCGGTACCGTTAATGCTTCGCTTGTTTCGCCGCGGGAAATCTTTCTGAAAGCGCTGGCTTTTCATGCGGTATCTGTGATCATGCTCCATAATCATCCCAGTGGAGACCCGACGCCCAGTGAAGAAGATCTTCTGCTGACGCTTCGCATCAGCAAAGCGGGAGAAATGATCGGGATCGAACTTTTGGATCATCTGGTCCTGGGAGACCGAAAGTACATAAGCTTCAGAGAACAGGGCTTTTTTGATAAAAAATAAGTGTACGGTGCTTTTAAAGCAGCAAAGAGAGGGGAACAGATATGTCTTTCAAACGTATTTGCGGAGTAGACCTCGGAAGCGATACGATTAAAATCTGCGATAAAAACCAGAAAAAACTTCTTTGTGAGAAAAATATGATAGCGGTGAGGAACCGGACAGAACTCATTGGAGTCGGGCAGGATGCTTTTGAAATCTATGAAAAAGCTCCGGCAGACATCTATGCCGGCTGTCCGATCCAGAATGGTTCACTGGCCGAGGGGAGCAGCCAGGAGACTATTCTGATCCATCTGATGAAAAATTTTTCTACTGTCTTTACTCATCATCCGAATATTTATATGACAGCTCCCACAGACATCACGGAAGTGGAAAGGCGTGCTTATTACAAGATCCTTTCCGGACGTCTCCGGGCCAAACGTGTGATGCTGGTGGAAAAGGGTGTGGCAGATGCTGCCGGTATCGGTATGCCTCTGGATACGCCGGAAGGTCATATGATAGTAAATCTTGGCGGCGACCGCACAGAGATCTATGTAATTTCCGAAGGAAAAACGATCATTCAGAGAACACTCCGTATGGGTGGACATACGCTGGATGAGGACATTATCAATATGGTGAAAAAGCAGTTCCAGCTGAGTATCGGGCGAAAGACAGCAGAGGCACTGAAAAATCAGCTTGCCTATCTTCTGAACGGTCCGGCTCTTGAAATGCGCGTTTTCGGGATCCATACGGTGACTGGGCTGCCCCGTCAGGTGGCGATTCCGGCACTGGCAGTCAGTGTGTCCATTGTAGATACGATCGATGCCATCACGGAAGTGGTAAAAACCACGATGGAGAGAACCCCGCCGCAGCTTCTGGAAAACATCCGGAAAAACGGCATTTATCTCACAGGAGGTGTCTCCCTTTTGCCAAATCTTTCGATCTATATGCAAAAAGAGCTGGAGGTTCCGGTTTATAATGTCTCCGATCCGATCTTTACGACAGTCAGGGGACTTGTCCGGATCATGAACGATTCAGCTCTTCGAAAAAATGCAGCCTTTTCACTGAAGGATTTTGCAGGAAATCTTATTTAAGGAGGAAGCAGAAGAGACAGCTCTCTGGTCTGTATAAGGAATGACTATGAAGAAAAAAATCAACGACTCCAAGAAAAGTAAATACATTTTTGTGACACTCTGTATCGGCTGCTGCGCTCTGGTGGTTCTTTCCCTGGCATCAGATATGTCAGTCGGACCGCTGAAATATGTGAGTGGTTATGTGATCACGCCGATCCAGAAGGGGATGAATGAGGTCGGAAACTGGATCTCTGATAAAGGCATCTATCTGCAGAACAATGTAGACTATGCCGCAAGATGTCAGGAACTGCAGGAAAAGGTGGACCAGCTGACTGCTGAAAATACAGAACTGCTTGCTGACAGGGAAGAGAAAGAGCGGCTGGAAAAGCAGCTGGAACTCAGTGCCCAGTATGATTATGACAAGGTGGGTGCCAGAGTCATTGCCAGAGACTCCGATAACTGGTTCAATGTATTTACCATCGATAAAGGAAGCAATGACGGCATCGAGGTAAACAACAACGTGATTTCCAATGGTGGTCTGGTAGGGATCATCACAGATGTGGGACCCAATTATGCGATCGTACGTTCCATCATTGATGATTACAGCAATGTCAGCGCCATGGTGACTACGACAGAGGATACCTGTATCATTGCAGGGGATCTCCGGCTGATCGATGAGGGAAAGGTCAATCTGGTAAAACTGACAGACAGCCGGGATAAGGTAACGGTTGGAGATAAAGTTGTCACATCGGATATCAGCAGCCGTTTCCTTCCGGGGATCCTCATCGGTTACATCAGTGAGATCTCCATGGACTCCAACAATCTTACCAAATCCGGTTATATTACTCCGGCTGTGGATTTCCGCCATCTGCGGGAGGTTCTTGTTATAAAAGAACAGAAGGCGGTGAGCGGTGCAGAGAGTTCCCTTAAAAAGGCTGTCAGCAAAGAGACAGAAGGTCTGGTAAATGACAGCACAGAGGACAGCACTGAGACGGCTGCCCCGGAAGAGGCGACGACAGCTGATAACGGACAGTAAAGGAGGAAGCGATATGAGAGTAAGACGACGGATCATCATGATCCTGCTGATTTTCTTCTGCTTTCTGCTTCAGTCCACGCTTTTTCAGAGTACCTTTGCTGTGGCAGATGTCGCACCGAACCTTATGGTGATCCTCACGGTGTCGTTTGGTCTGATGAGAGGAAAAAGAGAGGGAATGTTTGTGGGTTTTCTGGGTGGAATCCTTTCGGACTTGTTTTTCGGAAGCGCCCTGGGCTTTACCGCCCTTCTTTATGTGATCATCGGATACTGTTGCGGTTTCTGCTACCGTATTTTTTACGATGATGATGTAAAAATGCCGGTTATCCTCATTGCTGTGAGTGATATCGGTTATGGTACAGCCATGTATCTGTTCCAGTTTCTTCTCCGGGGACGCGTGGAGTTTTTCTTCTATCTCAGAAGAGTGATCATCCCGGAGATGATCTATACCGTTGTGGTCACACTGGTCGTATACCGGTTGTTGTTACTGTTGAACCGAAGACTTGAACGCAGATAAGCATTCCCTCGCTTTAAGTGCGCGGAGCACTAAGCGGCGGGTGAGGGGGAGGCTTCTGTCAGTGGGGGTTGAAAGCTCCCACTGACAGATCGAGAAGCGACTGCGTTCAGGAGCAAGTAGCGAAGCGGATTGCGAAGGTCCGCTTTACAAAGCAGAACAAAGGAGTGTAGGCAGCTTTGTTTGATAACGTAAAAAGTACACTGTCAAAGGCGGTAAAATCCAGGATCCTGATCCTGATCCTGGTGCTTATCATTCTTGCCTTTATTTTGATCCAGAGGCTTTTCCATCTGCAGATCATAAACGGAGAAAGCTATCAGACAGATTTCACCATGCAGATCAAACGGACCAGGGAACTGAAAAGTACCCGTGGAAATATTCTGGACAGTGATGGAAATCCACTGGCATATAACCGGCTTTCCTATTCGGTTACCTTTGCGGACAGCGGAAGCTATGATACCGTGAAGGAACAGAATCTGACGCTGAACAGTTCCATGTACGGGATCTTAAAAATCCTGGAAGAAAACGGGGAAGAGATCAACACCAGTAGTTTTGCCATCGGCCTGGATGACAATGGAAGCTATTATTTTACAAAAAGCGGGTTTAATCTGCAGCGGTTCAAGGCTGATATTTATGGAAGACTGACCATCGATGCCATGACGGATGAAGAGAAGAATGCCACTGCGGAAAAGATGATCGAGGAGATGTGTGCGGCGAAAAAATTCGGACTGGATCTTTCTTCTTATAAGGGATCCGAGCTGGAAGCATATGGTCTTCCGGAGAGTTTCACCCGCGAAGAAGTCTTAAAACTCGCTGCCATGCGGAGTGCTGTGGCTGCCAACAGCTATCAGAAATATGTAACGGCGACTCTGGCAACGGATGTGAGCGAAAAGACCATGTCTCTTATCATGGAAAACAAGGATCTTTATCCGGGCGTGGATGTCGAAGAAGATTCTGTCCGTGTTTATGAGGACAGTAAATATTTTGCCCCTCTGATCGGTTACACCGGTCAGATCTCCGCCGAGGAAATGGAAACACTCAATGCAGACGGCGGAAGCTATAAAAACGGTGATATTGTAGGAAAATCCGGACTGGAACAGCATTTCGAAAAGGAACTTCAGGGAGAAAAGGGTTCTCAGACCGTTTATGTCGACAATATGGGTAAAGTGGTGGATGAAGAGGCTGAGGTCAGCCCGGAAGCAGGAAGCAATATTCAGCTTACCATCAACCGCGATCTTCAGAAGACAGCTTACGATATTCTGGAATCCTATATTGCAGCTATCGTCTACCAGAATATGGTAGATGCGAAGGAAGTGGATAATGAGAGTGCCGGTTCCGATGAGATCCGGATTCCTGTTTATGAAGTTTACTATGCGCTTTTTGAAAACCAGATCCTGGATGTGGATCATCTTTCTTCTGATGATGCGAGTGATCTGGAAAAACAGGTTTATCAGGCTTTTCTCTCCAAAGAGGATAATGTGTTTTCTGAGATCCGAAGCGAACTGACCTCCGATCAGCCAACGGCTTATCAGGATCTGAGAGATGAGATGAAGGCATATTCTTCCTATATTGTGAATGATATGCTGGCGGATGGAACGGGTATTCTTGATACGGATGCCATTGACAAGAATGATGAGACTTATAAGGCTTGGAGAGAAGACGAGACCATCAGCCTGAAAGAGTTTCTTACTTATGCCATCAGCAAGGACTGGATCGATATCGGAAAGCTCCAGCTGGATTCCGAGTATCTGGCTTCAGATGAAATCTATAATGCTCTGGCAGATTATATTTTTGACTATCTGAAAACAGATGAGGCTTTTACCAGACAGGTTTATAAGTATATGATCGAAGAGGAACAGCTCAGCGGCAGGGATATTTGTCTTTTGCTGTTTGATCAGGGGATCCTGGAGAAAAATGACGATGATTATGCGGCTCTCGCAGCCGGAACCATGGGAGCCTACGACTTTATCCGTTCCAAGATCTACAAGCTGGAGCTGACTCCGGCACAGCTGGCTCTGGAACCCTGTTCCGGTTCTGTGGTCATCACCGATCCGGATAGTGGAAATGTACTGGCTTGTGTAACGTATCCCAGTTATGACAACAATCTTCTGGCGAACAACATGGACAGTAAGTATTATGAAAAGCTCCGGACGGATAAATCCAGCCCCTTCTACAATCGTGCGACACAGGAGGTAACGGCGCCCGGTTCTACCTTCAAGCTGGTAACAGCGACCGCCGGTGCCATGGAAGGTGTCATTTCCATTTACGATACGATCAACTGTACCGGTAAATTTGACCTGGTGGAAAAAGATAATCCCATCAACTGCTGGATCTATTCCGCAGCGAACGGCTGGGGGTTCCATGGTCCGGAAACCATGGAAACGGCAATCCGTGATTCCTGTAACTTCTATTTTAATACCGTCGGTTATTATCTTGGTCAGAATGCGGACGGAGAGTACGTAGGTGATATGAGCCGACTCAATAAATACGCAGAAATGTATGGCTTTGATTCTACCAGTGGTATCGAGATCAGTGAGATGGATCCGCAGATCGCGACTGCTGACCCCACACGTGCTGCTATGGGACAGAGTAACAATGCGTTTACTACTTCCCAGCTGGCCAGATATGTGACAACTCTGGCAAACAGCGGAACCTGCTATGATCTGACGCTTCTGGACAAGATCACAGATTCCACCGGAAATACGCAGGAAGAGCCGGATCCGGTCGTGCATCATCAGCTGGAGCTTCCGGCTGACCTCTGGAATACGATCCATGCAGGTATGCATGATGTGACGATCAATAATGGAAACGGTATCTTTGCTGATCTGCAGACGCAGTATAATTTCAATGCAGCCGGAAAGACCGGTACTGCCCAGCAGAGAACAGATAAGGCAAACCATGCATTATTTATCGGATATGCACCTTACGAAAATCCTGAGATTTCCATGGCAGTCCGTATTACCAATGGTTATTCCTCCAGAAATGCTGCACTGGTGGCAAAAGACATCATGTGTTATTATTTCAATCTGAAGGATAAAGACTCGATCATTGACGGTACCGCAGGAAATGCAATTCAAAATGTAACAAAGGGCAGTAACCAGGATTAAACAAAAAGCAGGAGGCCAGAGAAAAATGAACACCAATTCCGTGATTATCAAATGCAATAAGTACGGTCTGATTGTTATTCTGGATGAAAATCTTCCCTTTGAGGAATTGATAAAAGACGTCGAAGATAAATTTAAGGAATCTGCAAAATTTTTCAAAAATGCCAAGATGGCAATGACCATCCGCGGGCGGTCACTGACGCAGGCAGAGGAAAAACAGGTGGTGGAGACGATCGTTGACAGCTGCGGGCTTCATATCCTCTGTATCATTGATGAGGACAGGAAGGAAGAACTGCTTTTCCATCAGGCGGTGGATAAAGCCATGGAGGAAAAAGATGCAGAAGACGGCTGGTTCTATCGCGGCACACTCCGGTCCGGACAGGTTCTGGAGAGTGAACACAGCATTGTGATCATCGGTGATGTAAACCCGGGCGCCAATGTGACATCAAAAGGAAATATCGTTGTCCTGGGTTCTCTCAGAGGAATTGCCTATGCAGGAGCCACCGGTGACAGGAACTGTTTTGTGGCCGCTCTTGTCATGAAACCGATACAGGTCAAGATCGCAGATAAAATGGCCCGGAGTGCCATCACAAAACGGGTAGATGATGCGGAATATAAGCTGGATCCGAAGATCGCATATGTGAAAGAGGATCATATTTATGTAAAACCCATTTCACAGGAAATACTGGGCGAACTTTCCGTATAATTGCAAAGTACCAAGGATATCCAGAACTGTAAATGAATGAGATGGAAATCGGAGGCAAAACTATGAGTGAAGTCATTGTGATAACATCGGGAAAAGGCGGCGTTGGAAAGACCACTGCCACAGCAAACATTGGAATGGGACTGGCCCGCATGAAGAAAAAGACCGTGGTCATTGATACCGATATCGGTCTTCGGAATCTGGATGTGGTTCTGGGACTGGAAAACCGTATTGTGTATAATATGGTAGATGTGATCGAAGGAAACTGCCGTCTGAAGCAGGCTCTGATCAAAGACAAGCGCTGTCCGGAGCTGTCTCTTCTTCCATCTGCCCAGACCAGGGATAAATCAGCCGTGACACCGGAACAGATGATCAAACTGACGGAAGAACTGAAGGAGCATTTTGACTATGTCCTTCTGGACTGTCCGGCCGGGATCGAGCAGGGATTTAAAAATGCCATTGCAGGAGCCGAGAGGGCCATTGTAGTAACAACTCCTGAGGTTTCCGCTATCCGAGATGCAGACCGGATCATCGGTCTTCTGGAGGCCGCAGAATTTCGGAACATTGATCTTCTGATCAACCGGATCCGTCCCGATATGGTACGCCGCGGGGAGATGATGTCTGTGGAAGATGTGGTGGAAATTCTTGCAGTAAACCTCATTGGAGCAGTTCCGGATGATGAGGAAGTGGTCATTTCGACAAATCAGGGAGAACCTCTGGCAGGAGACGATACGCAGGCAGGTCAGGCTTTCTTCAATGTATGCCGCAGGATACTCGGTGAAGAAGTGCCGCTTCTGGAATTTGAACAGACAACGGGCTTTCTCTCAAAAATATCCGGCCTGTTTCACAGAGGCAGATAGCGGAGGCTTTTATGAAAAAATTCAGTTTCATGCACAAGGATCAATCCTGCAGTGTTGCAAAAGACAGACTGTCAACCGTGCTTCTGGCAGACAGACTGAACTGTACACCGGAGATGGTGGAACTGATGAAACAGGAGATTTTATCCGTTATGGAAAAATATCTGGAAATTGACAGAACCAGGATGACAATACACCTGGAAATAACGACCAAAGAAGAACAGGGTGTGAAACATGCTAAGACAATACAGATTAAAGGATTATAATTTTCGACTGATCATATGGGTGATCGCACTTTCTGTCATAGGAATCCTGGTGATCGGAAGTGCAAAAGAGAGTGTGCAGACAAAACAGATCGCAGGACTGATCCTGGGACTGGTGGTTATGGTGATCACTTCACTGATCGACTACAGCTGGGTTTTGGATTTTTACTGGCTTTCTTATTTTGTGGGTATCGGACTTCTTGCCGCCGTGCTGCTTGCCGGTGAAAATGTGGGTGGTGCAACACGTTGGATTCGTGTGGGAGGAGTCCTGCAGTTTCAGCCTTCCGATGTGGTAAAAATCCTGATGATCGCATTTTTTGCCAAGTTTTTTTCAAAACATGAAGAAGATATCAGCCGCTTCAAAACGATCCTGATCGCACTGCTTCTTGTGGCAGCTCCGACAGCCCTGCTTTTGAAGGAACCGGATCTTTCCACGACCATCGTATTTGTATTACTTTTTTGTGCAATGTTTTTTGTATCAGGATTGAGTTATAAAATTGTTGGTGGTATAATAGTGGCGTGTGTTCCGTTGGCGGTTCTCCTTATGAGTCTGATCCTGTCGCCGGATCAGCAGGTTCTCCAGGGCTATCAGGCAAATCGTATCCTGGCGTGGCTGAAACCGGAGGAGTATCCGGATATTGCCAGACAGCAGGTAAATTCGATCATAGCCATCGGATCCGGACAGCTTTACGGAAAAGGTCTGGACAATAATGTGGTTTCGTCAGTAAAAAACGGAAATTTCATTTCCGAATCCCAGACAGACTTTATTTTCGCTGTGGCCGGTGAGGAGCTTGGTTTTCTTGGATGTTGTATCATTATTATCCTGGAGCTTCTGATCGCTTTGGAGTGTATCAACATCGGAAGACATGCAAGAGATCTTCCAGGCACCCTTGTAGGGTGCGGAATGGGAGCTTTGATCTTTTTTCAGAGCTTTATCAACATCTGTGTTACGACTGGCCTGATGCCAAACACCGGCCTTACACTTCCCTTTGTAAGCTACGGGCTGACATCTCTTGTCAGCTTCTGTATCGGAATCGGTCTGGTTCTGAATGTAGGGCTTCAGGTACGAAAATATTAACAGGGGGTAGCAAATCATGAACATTGGATTAGTTGCACATGACGCAAAGAAAATTTTAATGCAGAATTTCTGCATTGCATACAGAGGAATCCTGAGCAAAAATACCGTGTATGCCACAGATACTACCGGACGGCTGATCGAAGAGGTTACCAATCTCAACGTTCACCGGTATCTGGCAGGTCATCTGGGCGGGATCCAGCAGATGGCTGCCCAGATTGAAAATAATGGGATCGACCTTATGATCTTCCTTCGGGATCCTATGAATCCCAAGAAATTTGAGCCGGACGTGAAAGATATTTTCCGCCTCTGTGATACACACAACATTCCTCTGGCTACAAACCTGGCAACGGCAGAATTGCTCATCAAATCATTAGACAGAGGAGATTTAGAGTGGCGTGAGATGTACAAATAAAAATGAAAAAACAATTCCCAGAGAAAGAAGGAGTACTTACCGGAGGGAGATCAGCCGCAGGCGGAAACAGCGGCGGCTGATCATTCAATTTGTTTCTCTTCTGGTAGTTCTGGTTCTTTTACTGTGTGGTCTTGGTTATGAATTTCTTCTCAAGAGTCATGAGATCGATCTGGTAAGAGCCTATGATAAGACAGATCCTGCCTTTGGCCTTACCAATATCAGCTTTGATGGTGATTTTTCTTCTTCCTTTGCATCAGATCTCTGTGTAGCTCCGGAAGAAGACGTGGTTCTTCCGGATCTTTCCGTAGATGCCGTTTCTGCTGCTATTTTTTCAGAAGCAGACCATCAGACCGTTTATGCCAAGGCAGTTCATGAGCGGCGTTATCCAGCCAGTCTGACCAAGGTTATGACCTGTCTGGTTGCCCTGAAGAATGGTAATCTGGATCAGATGATCACCGTGGGAGAGGAATGTAAGGATATCGATATAGGTTCCTCTGTCTGTGAGATCCAGCCTGGAGATGTCTTAAGCCTTCGGGAGCTGCTGCTTGGTCTGATGATCAATTCCGGTAACGATGCCGCTATGACGGTTGCCCAAAATGTCGGTGGTACAGTGGAAAATTTTGTTGCCATGATGAATGAGGAAGCTGCCGCTTTGGGAGCTGTGAACACACATTTTATGAATCCCCATGGTCTTCAGGATGAAAATCATTATACGACCGTATACGATATGTACCTGATCTTTCATGAAGCATTGAAAAATGACGATTTCCGTGATATCATCAGCCGTCATTCCTATTATGCTTCCTTCAGTACTACGGCTGGGGAAGAGCGGAATATCACCTGGGAATCTACGAACCACTACTTCATCAATGAGGCAGTTCCGCCGAAGGATGTGGAGGTAGTGGGCGGCAAAACAGGTACTACCAGTGAGGCCGGAGCCTGTCTGGTCCTGCTCTCAAAGAACAAATATGGCAATCCCTATGTGACGATAATCATGAAAGAACCTGACAAAGAAAGCCTCTATCAGGAAATGAATCAACTTTTAGGTAAAATCAACGAAAAATAGTTGTATTTTTGAGAACCATATAGTATAATTGCAATATAATACTTGTGTCGATAGACTAAAGGAGGAGATTACAATGATACAGATCATCGCAGGTGAGAAAGGCAAAGGAAAGACAAAACAATTACTGGACAAGGTAAATACGGAGATTAAAACTGCCCACGGCAGCATCGTTTACCTGGACAAAAATGCGAAGCATATGTATGAATTAAACAATAAAATCCGTTTGATTGATACCTCCGCATTCCCCATTGGAAACAGCGACGAATTTCTCGGATTTATCTGTGGTATTCTTTCACAGGATCACGATCTGGAGCAGATGTACCTGGACAGCTTCTTAAAGATTTCAAAACTGGAAGGCTGTGACATCAGCGCTACTGTTGAAAAACTTGATAAGATCGGTGAAACTTTTGGTGTGAATTTTGTACTAAGCGTATCCATGAACGAATGCGATCTTCCGGAATGCGCGAAATCAAAAGTAATTGTTTCATTGTAATACATATCCGAAAGATAAGGCTGTCTTCAAAACAGGAAGGCAGCCTTTATTTTTTTATTCTCCTTCTTCTCCCACAGCAATGATACGGCCATACATGCTGAGAACGTAAAGGCCGGAAAGCCCTACAAGTGCATAGATGATCCTTGAGAGCAGGGACAAGGAACCAAAAAGGTAAGCAACCAGATCAAATTTAAAGAAACCAACCAGGCCCCAGTTGACAGCACCGACGATGACGAGAGTCAGAGTCGTATAATCAAGCCATTTTGAATTCATATCAATTCCTCCTTATGATTTTATGTTAGTGTTGACCATTTTTGGAAATTTATACGTGTCAGAAAAGAAATCAAAAAAGCGGTTGTGAGATGGCGGAATAAGTGGTAAAATACCTTGGATAAGGAGGACAGTTCTTTGAACAGGAAAAAGAATAATAAGATCGTAAAATACAGAAATGGCCCGGTCCTCAATATTGGAACGGTTCTGTTCGGTGTTATTTTTGTATATATGATTATCTGTCTTGTCATGTATGTGACGACCGATCATATTACAGCTTATGAAGTAACGGCTGGTCCTCTGGCTGGTAACTATCGTTACAATGCACTTGCGCTCCGGACAGAAACGATCGTTACGGCAGATCATGCCGGCAGTGTCAGCTATTATGTCAGAGAAGGAAGCAAAGCAGGAAGTGGAACGGCAGTCTGTTCGGTGAATGAAGGTTCCCTTTCCGCCTCTCTTGTTCCGGAAAAGGTAAGTGTGGGAAGTGAAAAGGATACCACTGCTGTGCAGACGAGTACGCTGGATGAAGATTCCCTGAAGATTCTGAAAGAAGAGATGGAAAGTTTCTCTTTGGGTTTTCAGCAGGAAAATTTCCAGGCAGTTTACAATTTCAAAGGTGATCTGGAAAGCACACTTCTGGAAGCCGGTATCTCGGAAACAGCCGGAACAGACGGAAGTTCGATTGTCAATGCCTGTACGGCTCCAACAGAAGGAATCGTTGTTTTTTCTACGGACGGTTTTGAATCAAAGCTTCCGGAATCACTCACGGCATCCGATTTTGAACAGAAAAATTATGAAAAAAAGAATCTGCGGATGAACAAAAATGTTAAGAGCGGAGATCCGATCTACAAACTGGTGACAGAGGAAAACTGGTATCTCTGTATTCTCCTGGATCAGAAAATGGCGACAGAGCTGGCTGCAAACAACAGTGTAAAATTTCGCTTTTTAAAAGATGACACGATCTTTTATGCAGGACTTCAGATCCAGAAAGTGGGAAATTCGTATATCGGGATCCTGTCTATGGATAAATGTATGAGTCTTTACGCATCGGAACGTTATGTTGATATTGAACTTGTACTGAATCGGAAGACCGGCCTGAAGATTCCAAATTCTGCTATTGCTATAAAAAGTTTCTACAAGATTCCTGAGGAGTTTGCCGTTTATGACCGGGAAACGACCAGTACACCCTCTGAGATCAGTGTGTTGTGTCCGGTGGTGGATAAAAACGGAACAGAGTCTGTAAAAACAAAAACAGTTACTGTGTACGATAAAACAGAGGATGGTTTTCTTGTGGACTGTTCCAGTTTCCAGAAAGGCGATGAGCTTCGCAAACAGAACAGCCAGAAAACATACACGATCCAGGAGACGGAATCCATCAGTGGCGTTTATAATATAAACAAGGGGTATGCCGTATTCCGTGAGATCACCATTATTGATGAAAATGAAGAATATTGCATTGTAGAAGCAGGGTCTACCTTTGGACTGGCCCAGTACGATCACATTGCCCTGAATGCAGATACTGTCAATGACGAGGATATTGTGATCCATTATTAAACGATAAGAAAGTGAAGTGTAAAGAATGAGTATGCTGCTCGATAATCTGAACGATGTGGAAAAACGGATCCAGGCGGCCTGTGACAGAAGCGGCCGGAAACGGGAGGAGGTTCTTCTTGTTGCTGTGAGCAAAACAAAACCGGTTGAAATGATTGAGGAGATCATGGCAGCCGGAATCGTGGAATTTGGAGAAAATAAACCGCAGGAGCTCCGTGATAAATATGAAGTGCTCCCGAAAAATCTCCATTTTCATATGATCGGCCACCTGCAGACAAATAAGATCAAATATGTGATTGACCGGGCGGTGCTGATCCATTCCATTGATTCCATCCGTCTTGCAGAAGCGGTCAATGCAGAGGCAAAAAAGCATGACCGTATCATGCCGGTCCTTGTGGAGGTCAATGTAGCTCAGGAGGAAAGCAAATCAGGCTTTCTGGTAGAGGAAACAGAAAAAGCAATTCGCGAAATTGCAAAACTGTCCAACATTCGTGTAGAAGGTCTTATGACGATCGCACCTTTTGTTGAGAATGCTGAAGAAAATCGTCAATATTTTGTAAAATTGAGAAAATTATCTGTTGACATCGCCGCGAAAAACATTGATAATGTTACTATGCATCATCTTAGCATGGGAATGACCGGCGATTACGAGGTAGCCATTGAAGAAGGTGCAACCATGGTCCGTGTAGGGACCGGAATCTTCGGAGAAAGAAATTATCAGATTGGATAAAGATAGGAGATAGAAATGGGAGTATTAGACAAATTCTTAAACGTCATGAAACTAAACGATGATTATGATGACGATGATTATCTGGATGATGAGATTGATGACGAATTTGAGGAAGAACGCCCTGCAAAAAAACATTTTTTCAAAAAGAATGACGATTTTGATGAGGATGATGATTTTCAGGATGACTTCAAGATCAAAGAAGCCAGAAAAGCCAAGACAGTTGCGCCGAAAGCATCCGTTTCCGAGCGTCCCAGACAGCTCAAGGCTCAGCCTGTGACCAGCAGTAAGGTTTCTCCCATCCGTCCGAGAAAGAGCAGCGGAATGGAAGTCTGTGTGATCAAGCCAAAGTCCATGGAGGACGCCAGAGAGATCACAGAAACATTGCTTGGCGGTTGTACGGTAGTTCTGAATATGGAAGGACTGGATCTTGATATTGCACAGCGTATCATTGATTTCTCTTCCGGGTCCTGCTATGCGATCAATGGCACTCTTCAGAAGATCAGCGGTTATATCTTTATTATCACTCCGTCTACGGTGGATGTATCCGGTGATATTCAGGAGATCTTAGGCGGTTCCTTTGACGTGCCGTCTGTTCATTCCTCCAGATTCTAGGAGAAACAAAGATGAATCGGGAAGAAGAACTGTTTAAAAAGAGATTAAAAGATCTGGCCGGCGCAGCCGACCGGCGAGGGATCGTGGTCTTTACCGATTTTATGAATCTTAATGAACTGAATATTTTTCATAGTTGCGTAAAAGAGTTTGCATATGTTTCATACAGGCTCTTTGGCGGCTATGAACATGCAGAGCGTCAGATAGCAGCCTTTCTTCCTGATGCTCTTTCTTATAATTATGACTTTCCTGTTGTTTCATTAAAGATTCGTCCTCTTCAGAAGAAGTTTGCAGAGGATCTGAGCCATAGGGATTACCTTGGAGCTCTTTTAAATCTTGGTGTGGATCGTTCAAAGATCGGAGATATCCTGATCGGGGAAAAAGAAGCAATCTTCTTCTGTGAAGAAGGGATTGCCCCTTTTCTGCAACAGGAATTGACCAGAGTACGTCATACACCGGTTCGGGTAGAACCTGCAGATCCTGATGAGATACAGGTGACGGAACGAACGGAACGCCTTCGTGGAACTGTGAATACGGTACGTCTGGACAGCGTCATATCTGTAGCACTGAAGTCCTCCAGGAGCAGCCTGGTTTCTCTTATTGAAGAGGGAAAAGTCTTTGTAAACGGCAGGCTGGTGACCTCCAATGGTTGTCAGTTAAAGGAGAACGATCTGATCTCTGTTCGCGGCTTCGGCCGTTTCCGTCTGTTGTCGTTCGAGGGACAGACGAAAAAAGGCCGTTATGTCATCGAAATAGAGAAATATTTGTAAAAGCGAGGAAAAATAGAGATGAGTGAAGAAATAAAAAAAGCCCTTACGGTAAAAACAGGGCAGAAAACTTCTTATGATATTTATCTGGAAGAGAATTTTGACGGCATAACAGAAGCCGTAAAAGTACTGGAGCCGGAAAACAGGAAAATCTGTATCGTGACAGACAGTACAGTAGCGTCCCTGTATCTGACTCCGGTAAAAGCGGTTCTTGAAAAAAGTTTTGCGGAAGTAAGTGTATTTACTTTCCCGGCTGGAGAAGCTTCCAAAACGCTGGATACGGTGAGAGAACTCTATCGTCATCTGATCGGAGCTCATTTTGACCGGAAAGATATTCTGGCTGCTCTTGGTGGAGGCGTGACCGGAGATCTTACCGGTTATGCAGCTGCTACGTATCTCCGCGGAATTGACTTTATCCAGATTCCGACGACACTGCTGGCACAGGTAGACAGCAGTATCGGTGGAAAAACAGGAGTGGACTTTGACGGCTACAAGAATATGGTAGGTGCGTTCCATCATCCTGCGCTTGTCTATGCAAATCTTTCCACGTTGAAAACCCTTACGGCCGAGCAGTTTGCCTGTGGTATGGGTGAGGTATTAAAGCATGGTCTGATCAAAAACGCTTCCTATTATGAGTGGTGCATCAACCAGATGTCTGAGATCCAGGATCGCGAGGTGGCTGTCCTGAGAACGATGGTTCTGGAAAGCATGAAGATCAAAAAAGCAGTTGTTGAAAAAGATCCGACAGAAAAAGGGGAACGGGCTCTTCTGAATCTTGGGCATACCGTAGGTCATGCAATTGAAAAGCTTCAGGATTTTCAGATGCTTCACGGTCAGTGTGTTGCTCTCGGTTATCTCTGTGCCGCCTACATTTCCTGGAAGAGAGGACTTCTTACCAATGAGGAGTTTTTTGAAATCCGTGATATGAATGTTGGCTTTGATCTCCCGATCTTTCTGGATGCCCTGGACGAGAACGAGGTTGTCAAGGCGACCAAATCCGATAAAAAGATGGAACATGGTCAGATTAAATTCATTCTTTTAAAGAGCATCGGACATGCTTATGTGGATTTCAAAGTGACAGATGATGAGATCCGCTCTGCCGTCCATTATTTCCTTGATAACGGAGAAGAAGATGGAGAATAAACAAAATGACCGCCGGTACATCCTGGGATGTCTGGCGGCGCTTCTGTTGCTTGTAGCGATTGATCAGTGTACGAAGGTATTGGCAGTTCAAAAACTGAAGGATCAGGATGCCATCGTATGGATTCCTGGTGTTTTTGAACTGCTTTATCTGGAAAACAGGGGAGCTGCTTTTGGAATTTTTGAAAATATGCGCTGGATGTTTCTTTTTGGAACTGGGTTGATTCTTGTATTGACCATATTTTTATTCCGGCGTTTTCCTAAAAAAAGGAAATATATTCCCTTCCTGGTATCTCTTACCATGATCGCAGCCGGAGGGATCGGAAATCTCATTGACCGTCTGCGTCTGGGCTATGTCATTGATTTTTTTTACTTTTCACTGATTGATTTTCCGGTGTTTAACGTGGCAGATATATATGTAACTGTGGGAGTGGCATTATTTGCCATTTTATATCTGATTACGGGAGAGGAGGAGTTTTCCTGCCTTTCCAGAAAAAAATGACAGGGAGGACAAATGGACGAATTTACGTATGAAATCAGTGCGGAAAAAGCCGGTGAACGGATCGATAAGTTTTTGTCAGGAGAGCTTTCAGAGCTCTCCCGTTCTTATATTCAGAAACTTTTAAAAGAAGGCATGGTAACGTTAAACGGGAGACCTCTGAAAGCGAACTACCGCCTTCGTGAGAAGGATGAGATTGAGATCCGGATCCCTCCGGCCATGGAACCGGATATTCTTCCGGAAGATATTCCATTGGATATTCTTTATGAGGACAGTGATGTTCTTGTCGTCAATAAGCCGAAGGGAATGGTTGTTCATCCCGGAGCAGGTCATTACAGCGGGACACTGGTCAATGCTCTGCTGTATCATTGTGGAAACAGTCTTTCCGGTATTAATGGTGTTCTGCGGCCCGGGATCGTCCATCGGATCGACCGGGATACCACAGGTTCCCTTCTGGTATGTAAAAACGACATTGCCCACCGTTCAATCGCTGAACAGCTGAAGGTACATTCCATTACCAGAAGATACCGGGCTATCGTATATGGAAATTTGAAAGAAGAGGAAGGGACGATCAACGCTCCGATTGGCCGCCATCCGGTAGAACGAAAAAAAATGGCCATTAATTATAAGAACGGAAAGGAAGCGGTGACGCATTACCGGGTATTGGAACGATTTCGTAATTATACCTATGTGGAGTGTCAGCTGGAGACCGGGCGGACACATCAGATCCGTGTTCATTTTTCCAGTATGCATCATCCGCTTTTGGGAGATGAAGTCTATGGTCCGAAAGAAAATCCGTTCCATCTGGAAGGCCAGACTCTGCATGCCATGATCTTGGGCTTTGATCACCCTGCAACGGGAGAATATATGGAATTCTCAGCACCATTGCCAGAATATTTTGAAAAACTTTTGAAAAAATTACCAAAATAAATGTACATTTTTTTGTTTTCATGCTATACTATTCACAAAAGAAGAATTCATTCTTTGTGGTAGGTTGTAAATGGCTTGCCATATCGTTTTGAGTGAATCAGGAAAGGACGTGTTGTGTATGGCAAAATCAATTATTACAATCGGAAGACAGTATGGAAGTGGCGGAAGAGAGATCGGTGAGAAAGTAGCAGAAAGACTCGGGATCAAATGTTATGACAGTGAGCTTCTTGACCGCGCAGCGAAAGACAGCGGTATGTGTCAGGAGATTTTTGAAAATCACGATGAGCGCCCGACGAACAGTTTCTTGTATTCTCTGGTAATGGATACCTATTCCATGGGTTATTCGTCTTCTGCTTTTGCAGATATGCCGATCAATCATAAAGTTTTTCTGGCTCAGTTTAACGCCATCAAGGAAATCGCTAAAGAAGGTCCTTGTGTCATGGTTGGACGTTGTGCAGATTATGCACTGGCTGAAAATCCGAATCTGGTGTCTGTCTTTGTTCATGCACCGCTTGAAAGCCGTATCCGTCGTATTGCAGCCAAATATGATCTGACGGATTCCAAGGCAAAGGATTCCATTCTGAAAACAGATAAAAAACGTGCCAGCTACTATAACTATTATTCTAATAAGAAATGGGGAGATGCAGCCAGCTATCAGCTCTGCATAGACAGCAGTGCCTGTGGCATTGAGGGTTCTGTAGAGGCAATCCTGAACTTTGTTGCGATCAAGGAAGCGGCTGCCAGTAAGAAATGAGACTAGTAATACAGAGAGTGACCCGTGCATCCGTCACGGTAGATCAGGAAGTTGTCGGAAAGATCAAAAAGGGTTTTCTGGTTTTTGTAGGAATAGGTGCTTCGGATGATGAAGCGATCGCTGACAAGTATCTGAAAAAAATGCTTGGTCTTCGGATTTTTGAAGACGAAAATGGAAAGACAAATCTTTCTTTGAAGGACGTAGATGGAGAAATCCTTCTGGTATCGCAGTTTACACTTTACGCAAACTGCCGTCATGGAAACCGGCCAAGCTTTACAGAAGCAGGCCCCCCTGCTGAAGCTGAGAAGCTCTATGAATATATGCTGAAGCATTGCAGAGAGAGTGTTCCGGTAGTCGAACATGGAGTATTCGGAGCAGAGATGAAAGTGGAACTCTGTAATGATGGACCTTTCACCATCATTCTTGATGAAAATACTTTTGCATAGGTTAACCGAATCAAGCAAGTCCCCTGCTTCAATTGTGCAAAGCAATAAGCAGGGGACTTGCTTGTATTAGGAGTGGTGCAAGCCACTCCTGATAAGCTGCAAAGCAGCATTCGGTTATGAGCAAGTAGCGAAGCGGATTGCGAATATCCGCTTGACCAGGAAAACGCCGGAGTTTGCTTCCGGCGTTTTTTACGTAACTCTTATACAAATTTTTTGAAAGTTTTTTGTAAAAAGCTTTGGAAACGTTTTCATAGAAAAGCCCTCTTTTCAAAAGTACTGGCATACTACCGAAAAAACAAGGAAAATCTTTTGTATAGCAAGTAAAAATCAATAAAAAATCACGATTTTTCAATGGAAAACCGAGATTTTCATTTTTGTTGACAAATAAAAGCGAGCAGTGTATAGTATGATCAGTCAGAAGAAAAACGCAGAAAACATCTGCAATCTGGGAAAGGAAGGTTCCATTTTTATGGCTCAGACTAAGATTAAATTAAATGCAGTGGAAGATGCCACTGAGCTGGTACAGGCAGCTGAAAAATGTGATTTCGATATTGATTTGGCGAATGGTCGTGCTATTGTAGACGCAAAGTCACTGTTAGGAGTGATCAGCCTGGGGACTGGTAATATTCTTGTGGTTCAGTGCCATGGAGAGAATCAGGATTTCAATAAAACAGTCCAGAAATTTGCTGTAGCATAATATTAGATATCATGATCGAAAGTTCAAAAGGCTGTTTGTGCCTGCACAGCAAGACTTTTTGGATTTGAGATAAAACGACATCATATGACGAGACAGAAATAATGACATCAAGTGACGAGACAAAAAATTGACATCATTGGCGAGACAGAAAAACCTATGAGTAAGAAGCCTGTTGCTGACAGAAGTTCAGTGACAGGCTTTTTCTCACTTCACTATATAGGAAAGAACGATTTTGACCGTTTTTTATCTGAAGAAAATAGGAAAACGTTTTCAAAAAAATAAAACCACTTATCTGCGTTCAAATGTTACAGAAGGAGGAAACGATGCGTAAGATCAACCGGGAAGATATGCTGGAGCTTACCAGACGAATGACGGTAAAAAGAAACTGTTTTGACCGGATCGCGGGAGCTTATATGGATGAGGAGGGTTATGTGGATGCCACGTTTAACCGCCATTTTCTGAAGCTGAAGCTCAACGAGCAGGCGGAAAATCTGGCGATTGCAAAAGAGATTCCTTTTGCAGATACAAACAAGAATCTGAGAGAGTACACATTCACGGAAAATGACCAGAAACCGGGAAGCGTCTGGCAGCTTCTCATGGCTCTGAAAAGCTGTGGATTGAAGAATGATGCGCTTCTGGATGTGTTTTATGAGAAGATCGGCGGGATCTACAAAAGCCATGGCCCCTATGCCGTCTATTTCTTCCACGGAAGCTACGATGTCCCAAGAAAGGGAATGGACAAAGAAAGCCAGTGGGAATCCGAAGAGGTCTATCAGTTCATAATCTGTGCTATTTGCCCTGTACACGGCGATTATGAACCAGGAAGACCGGAATGTGGCTTTCTTTTCCCGGCATTTACCGAAAGATGCGCTAATTTAAATGGTATTGATATTTTCCAGGCAGATCTCGATCATCCTCACATGGAACTGATCCGGGAGATACTGGAACTGTGATCTGATCAATCTTTCCGCAGATGAACGGCGGAAGCAGCCTGACGTCGGCGGTCTTCGCCCATGGCAGCATAATGTTTACGGGTCGTATTGACGTCTTTGTGTCCGAGCACCTCGGCTACCAGATAGATATCACCGGTTTCGCGGTAAAGGCTTGTGCCATAGGTACTGCGAAGCTTATGCGGTGTGATTTTTTTGGTCGTCGTGATCGCACGGGCATATTTTTTTACCATATTTTCTATAGCCTGAACACCTATTCGGCGGCGTTGGGTAGAATAGAAGAGAGCGTTCTCATGACCGGCGACAGGAGTGATGGCAGCCCGTACCGGAAGGTAAGCCTTCAAGGCATCCGCAACCTCGTCACCAAAATAAACAATGGTTTCATTGCCGCCTTTTCGTACGATACGGATCCCGTTGTTGTCAAAATCAATATCCTGAATGTCAAGCCCCACGCATTCAGAAACACGGATACCGGTTCCAAGGAGAAGGGTCACAATAGCCAGATCCCGGGCTTTTGTCTTTTCATAGTACATTTTCCGCTGACCGGTAAGTTCATCGCCTCCATGTTCGATATAATCCAGGAGAGAGGCTGTTTCATTGGCTTCCAGACGGATGATGGATTTTTCGTGGATTTTCGGCATATCGACCAGAAGAGTCGGATTACTGGAAATTACCTGACGTTTGTAATAGTAGGTATAGAAGCTCCGGAGAGCCGACATTTTTCTTTTCAGCCCACGTTCCCCGTTGGTAATCTGTTTTTCGCAGTCAGAAGCCTCATAGACCTTCAGATATTCCTGATATTCCTCGATGTCCACAGCCTCCAGCTGATCCAGAACAGATACCGGGAAATCCCGGATATCCATGGTACGCAGGGATGGATTTCGTTCTTTCAGGAAACGAAAAAAAACACGGATATCATATGCGTAAGAGATTCTGGTTTTGGTAGAAGTAGTCGGTTCCATGGCACGGAAATAATCCCGGCAAAATCCGGGAAGTGTTTTTAAAACATCACGAAGCTTTAAGGTGTTTTCCACATCTTGTTCGTCGTGGTAAGTGATTCGCTCAGGCATATAAAAAATCCTTTCTGATCTGGAAAAGAGTACCCCATAGATCTATACGACAAACACATGTTTTTCAAATAGATCTGTGGAGATTTACCAATTTTCTACTGTCTTATGTTTGATGGCTTTCAGGATAAAAAATTTCCATTTGGATTGGAATCAGATTTTATGCTTCTATGGATGCCCATGCTTTCAGATATTCTCTGGCCATAATTGCACAGCCGGGATCAGAAAGATGCACGCCATCATAACTCAGATCTTCTGTCGGCACTTTCTCGATCAGGCAATTGGTCAGGATTCCGTTCATCGGCAGATATACATCTGCATATTTTCTGGCAAGGTGGCGTGTAACTTCAATCTTGGGGCCGAGATCTTCCCAGAAAACTTCTTTTTCCGGATCTGTTGGAACCAAAAATGGTTCGATAAGCATAAGCTTTGTATCCGGAAGGTCTTTTTTGATCTTCTCCAGAAGTTCGGTCAGATTCGCTTCAAACTGTTCTTTTGAAGTAATATCGTTGGAATCATACCTTCTCCAGGTGTCATTGATTCCGATCATGATGGACAGATAATCCGGATGTACTTCCAGAATATCCTTCTGATATCTTTCCAGCAGATTCTGGCATCTGTCGCCGGAAACGCCTCTGTTTATAAATTTTACCGGATGATTCGGAAATAACAATTCATAAATTTTGGCAGCTCTGTAAGCATAGCCTTTTCCCAGAGCACCGCCTCCTTCCGGAAACATATCCATCAGTAAACCGCCGTCACGTCCCCAGTCGGTGATGGAATCTCCTTGAAACAATACAGTACTTTCTGCTTTAAAAATAGTTTTCATAACGTTATCTTCTGCCTTTCCGGGGAAAAGTTCCCCATTGATTATTCATTCATCAAATTCTGCAGTCACAATGAAGCCTCTTGGTGTATTATCTACACTGATGATGGTTCCTTCTCTGGATTTCAGCCGTTCCGGAGCTTTGAAACATCCGGACATGGCCACAGCCGGTTCAATGATATAACTGTAATTCATATTCGTCTGGATCTCTGTGATCTCCACATGATCACCTGGCTGGACCAGATTCGGACGTTCCATTTTGAATTTTTCTCTGCGCATATACAAGAAGTCCTTTCTGCTGTTGTTTACTGTCTGGAAAGCGTTTATCAGCAATGTGCCTTATCTTCTGTCATCTGCTTATAAATGCTTTCTTTGCACTCGCTCAATCCATTTGTGTCTGAATAATCTCATTATAGCATTTCTGAAAAAACAGGCAAGTAGAAAAAGAAAACTGCCGGCAAAAAGGAGTGTTTTCTGCCGGCAGAAAGATATTTAACGCAGTGTATCAGAGTAATACGGAACAATCAGCTGCTGACCGTTATAAATACGGTTATAGCTGATGGAATTGATCTCCCGGATCTCATTGATATACGCATCAAGAGAATCATATACGCGGTCATCTATATATTCATTTGCAATTCCCCATAAGGTATCTCCGCGCTGTACTCGTACCTCTGTATAGTATTTATAAGGTCCCTGCGCTTTTTTCTGTGTCGCCTCCACAGTCATCTTACTGTAAGTGATCCCTGTAAGACAAAGAACAAACAAAAGAATGGAAAGACAGGTATATCTTCTGATTCTTGTTTTACGGTGTTTTTGATTTTTCCTTTCGTTCATATCATAACCTCCCTGAATGCGAACATCTGTTTGCTTGATGAAAACAATTATAATACACGAACAAATGTTTGTCAACAGAAAAACGAACATATTTTCGGATAAAAACTGTCGAATATTTGTTTGCAATTTCAGAGAGGACATGATATAATTTTTCTAATTAACAAAATGCACAGCATTTGAAAGGATCAAAAACAGATCCGTTGAATTTCCGGAGGTATTCAGTTATGGCATATGGAAAAATCACAAAAAAACAGGAAGAAATCCTGGAATATATCAAAGACCAGATCATGAACCGCGGATTTCCGCCGGCAGTACGTGAGATTTGTGAAGCAGTTAATCTCAAATCTACCTCTTCTGTTCATGCACATCTGGAAACACTTGAGAAAAACGGTTATATCCGCCGGGATCCGACCAAACCTCGCGCGATTGAGATTCTGGATGAGAATTTCAATATGGTCCGCCGGGAACTGGTAAATGTTCCTATGGTAGGTCGTGTCGCTGCCGGTGAACCAATTCTGGCTACAGAAAATGTAGACAGCTATTTTCCGATTCCAGCCGAATATGTTCCGAAGAATCCTACTTTTATGCTTACAGTAAAAGGTGAAAGTATGATCAATGCCGGGATTTTTAATGGGGATCATCTTCTGATCGAACAGAAAAATACTGCTGAGAATGGTGAGATTGTGGTTGCTCTTCTGGATGATTCAGCAACCGTTAAGACTTTTTATAAAGAGAACGGACATTATCGGCTTCAGCCGCAGAATGATGCGATGGATCCGATCATTACAGATGAGGTACAGATTCTTGGGAAGGTCATTGGAGTTTTCCGGTTTCTGCATTGACCAGAAGGTCAACAAGGCATGTATCGATGAGACAGATACATGCCTTGTTTTGTCTGTGAAAGTGATATTTCCTAAATTTTTCATATAGTTTACATAAGTAAATTATGTAAACTATATGACGGTTCAGAAGATATTCTTCAGCGAAGTGGGTTTTAATGGACTACAGAGATGTAGTCATCCACATTTTTGGATAGAAAAATCGTCGCTTCTACGACCTCGCCAGAATCTGGAGAGATGGTAAAAACGACGATTTTTAGCATCTGTAAGGGTAATGTTATTTCAGGCTGATCTCATCAATTTTCCGGATTTCTTCCTCTGTAAAATCCAGATGGTCCACAATGGAGATGTTCTCTTCTATCTGTTCCGGACGGGAAGCGCCGATGAGAACGGAAGCAACTTCGTCATCCTTCAGGATCCAGGAAAGAGCCATCTGTGCAAGTGTCTGACCTCTTTCCAAGGCCAGATGGTTCAGTTCATCGATCTGATGAAGGCGCTCCGGTGTCAGTGCGGATTCTTTCAGGAAGCGGTGGTCTCTCGCAATCCGGCTGTCGGACGGGATTCCGTGCAGGTATTTGTCCGTCAGGAGCCCTTGAGCCAGTGGACTGAAGGCAATGATACCCATGCCGATCTCCTTGCATCCTTTCTTAACACCATCTTCTTCGATGGTACGGTCAAAAATAGAATAACGGCGCTGGTTGACGATCAGTGGACAGTGAAGTTCTTTCATAATAGCAGCGGCTTTTCTGGTATATTCTTCATTGTAATTAGAGATACCTGCATAGAGGGCTTTGCCGCTGTGGACGATAGATGCCAGAGCTTCCATGGTTTCTTCCAGTGGAGTTTCCGGATCCATGCGGTGATGATAGAAAATATCAACATATTCCAGCTGAAGGCGGGAAAGGCTCTGGTCAATGCTTGCAGTCAGATATTTTTTGCTTCCCCAGTCGCCATAGGGCCCCGGCCACATGTCATAACCGGCCTTAGAGGTAATTACCAGTTCATCCCGGTAAGGACGGAAGTCTTCCTGCAGGATCCGTCCGGCATTCTCTTCTGCACTTCCATAGACTGGTCCATAATTGTTGGCAAGGTCGAACTGTGTGATACCAAGATCAAAGGCCTTTCTACACATTGCTTTCATATTGTCATAGTTGTCTTTGCTTCCAAAATTATGCCAGAATCCAAGAGAAACGGCAGGAAATTTCAGACCGCTTTTTCCAACCCGGTTGTAGGTCATTTTCTCATACCGTTTTTCGCTGGCTAAATAAAGATCTCCCATGATATAATCTCCTTTTCTTCTGCAAAACAGAATGACAATTTATGGATTGCTGCCTTTTTTCTGAAGCTCCTTTAAAACATACTGATAAATCTTCAGGTAAGTGACATCTGTGTAATGGCAGCCATCCAGAGTCTCGAAACCGGAAGTCGTCAGATAATTGTAGGCATCGATATAACGATATGGAAAAGCTGCTTTCATCCGGCTGTTAAAGATTTTTACCAGTTTTGTGCTCTTTTTATGCTGGACAAGAACCGGATATTTGTCATCTTCCACCGGATTGACAGACATGATATAAAAACGTGCCTGCGGATAGGTTGTCATAAGCTGTTGGTACAGCTGGATGTATCTGGAAATATTGTAGAGATCGTTTACTCCAAAATTCAAAACGACATCAGCCTGTGGGTGCATACGAAGAAGTTCTTTCAACTCTGTAAGTCCCTCATTTGAAAACCAGTTATATCCCTGTCCGTATTTGGCCACATATCCGTTCTCAGAGGAAGCCACAGCATTTCTGAGCTGTTTTGTACGGGAATCTCCGCAGAAAATTTTGTAACGGGTTTCCTCAGTAATTCCGGTTGTCCTTTTTCCGTCTTCACCGAGATAATTTCCATTCACCCAGCGATTGGTCACCATAACACCTCTGGAAGAAAAATAATACCAGGAACCACCGATCTTTTTCCATCCGGTAGCTGCCGAACCATCAGAAGTAAAATAGTAAGTTTTCTGCGGGAAACACCGCCATCCGGTTGCCATGGTACCATTTTTATGGAAAAAATAAAGCTTTCCGTCAATGCTGCGGAAACCGCGGACCATATAGCCATAGGAATTGAAGTAATAGGTATACTTCTTATACTGGACAAAACCGGTGGCTCTGGTGCCGTCTTCCTGAACGTACATTTTCTGGGAACCACTGCGTACCCAGAGATTAGATCCAAGCGCACCATTTTTTCTCAGATAGTATTTTTTTCCCTGCCAGGAAAACCAGCCGGTCTTTCGATAGCCATTTTTATCAAAACGATAAATCTGACCATTGATCCTCGCCCAGCAGTTTTTCAGATAACCGCCGGACTGCAGACGAAACATTACACCTTTGGAAGTCGTCACAAAACGCCCCTGCTGAGTAGGGACAGATGGCATAAGCTGGATCAGAGTGACTGCCGTTCCCGGATCAGCTGTCTCAGCGGCAAAAGAAACGGTGCCGCTGACAGAAGCCGAAAGCAGAGAACTGGCAAGCATCAGAGAAAGAAGCTTTTTGCGTGGTAAAATCATGAAATTCCTCCCTAATTATCACACCGGAATCTTGACGACGATTTTCCGGTATGCAGTCTTTTCATTCATATGACAACAGGGCTTATGGGCGTCTTCCGGATATACCAGATAAAAAGTATCTGCCGGGACTTCCATCAGGCAGCCCTTTCCTTCCCAGAATTGAATATCCTTCTCCGGATCATAAGGAACGGTTTCTGTGAGGTCGTGGATATTGGCATATTCCATCACTTCTTTACCATTCAGGATCCACTGAAGATCAAGATAGTTTTTGTGAGACTCAAAGTCTTTTTCTGCCAGAGGACTGGTTTCCCCCTCCTGGATCATGATCCTTCCTCCGGGATAGGGATAAGTCCCTACAGGCTTCTGAGAGGCTGTACGGGCAAATTCCAGAATTTCATCCAGATGGGGAATGAGGGATGCATAAAGGTTCAGATTAGAAGTTTTATCAAAAATCATTGTTTATCACCTCAGATATGTGTTGAATGTAAAATACTGCAGAACCTGTTTTGATACAGGGCAATATTTATATCCAGTATAACGTATTTCAAGGAACTATTCAAGAGATTATCACAAAGGTCCAGGGTTGTTTCATGAACTATCCATGAGCAGCTCTAACTTATTGCAATCTTGTTATCACATTTCTCATATTGTTTCTGATTAATTTCTCATGTAAAAAAGTGCAAATTAACTCTATATCCCTTTACAGGACTTTTTTTAGAGGTATTCTTTCTATATAGTCAATACAGACTGGCTATGTCTTGAAACACATACCGTTCCCGCAAGACGGCATTGTCACAAAAGCAATCCATCATTTCTGTGTACAGTCCATTCCTGTTACAGTGAATTTCAGGTCTGCATTCATTCCATCTACTGTGCTTGTTGTGGAGATTGTGTATCTCTGAGGAATTTGACTAAAGTGACTGGTACATGGTTCTTAACGATACCGTTGTATGTAATCGTCATGTACTTCACTTGCATGGCTAAACCTTCATCAATTCTCCAGTCACTCCAGTCACTCGAGTAGTTCGTGGTGTATCCTGTGACTTCCTCCATTACTGCATAGGAAATCCCATCCAGACTTCTCACTTTTTCAAGAAGCCCCTGCTGCGTCTCTGACAGTGTAAGCAAAAGCCCTCGATCCATCGAATATTCCTTTGCCAGACTTTGAATTCCTTTATCACATACCACTCGACCGTCATCAATCACAATAATTCTCTGACAGATATTCTCCACATCTTTTAAATCATGACTGGTAAGGATAATGGTCACTCCTCGTTCACGATTGATTCTTTGAATCAATTCTCTCATAGCTTCTTTTGTCCCAATGTCTAGGCCAATTGTAGGTACACCAAAACTGATCTAAAAGTTCACGATGCTGACCAGTAACACATACAATAACATTAAGTTCTAAATGCTTTTTTAATTCTATTATTAAAGGACACATCTTAATTGCTTCTGGACGCGTTCCAAAAATAACCATAATTGTATGTTTTCCCATAATTTTAATCCTGACATTTGATTTACAAAAAAATCAGTCGCTTATCCTCTCCCTGCATATAACGTAACGCAGCAATTAATAACCGTAACATTAACTTATCACCTGTCATATATGCCGGATCAATCTCATTATATGTCATTTTATATACAGCGATTTCATTCTTATAATACTGTATTGCATCAATTTCATAACTATCCTTTAACAATAAAGAAATTGCTTGATCGACATTTACTTCAACAAATGCCTTTATCTCTTTCATATCACCATTAAATCCCGGTCTTTCGCCTTTTAGGTCATACAAATGCATATGCTGATATTCAAAGCACTTATAATCTCCTATAGAAAAAACCGATCTTCTGATGCCCAAATTTATTAAATCAGAATATTGAATTTCGATTCCTGTTTCTTCTTTAAACTCCCTAATCCCTTCTTCAATTTTTTCTCCAGCAATGTAATGTCCCCCAACTGATACATCTATATAATCTGGACGTTCAAATGAATAGCAAAATGGTTGTTTTTTCTGAAAAAATACGCTTCTAGTTGTACTATCCACTATTAAACATGAAAAGACTCTATGCCATAAGCCTTGATTATGCGCTTCGGACTTAAGAGCTACTCCCTTCCATTGATAGTTTTCATCGAAAACATCCACATAATGTTCTGACATAATCTGCTCCTCCTAAATGTGTATATATTTTTTTATTTCAGCAAACAATTCATATGTTTTACATTCCGTACCAAATGTAAAACCAATCATAGGTATATTTCTTATTATAAAGTCTTTTATTTTCTGTGCATTATAAACTTTCATATCTACATTAGTCTTTGGCATGTAAACCCATGTATAACTAAAACTTTCATCATCCGGTGTAAAACAGACTTTATCCAACAAAACTCTCTTCTCGTCTTTACTCAATTCTTGTATTTTAAATTCCTTTGACCCTATTTACTACTTTAATTTTCTCAGTCACATATCTTATTTATCAAAATCCTATTGGGATTTTCCTAATTTAAAACATAGAGTAAAATAAGTACTTCGAATGTCTCCTCCGTATAAGTATACTTTATTGTTCCCTTCCATTTTCGCACAATTTCTTCTACATTTTTTAACCCCCATCCATGCCCCTGCTTCTCCTTCTTTGTTGTGCAAAACTGCTCTCCTCTCCTTTGCGGTAACTCCATGCTTGCATTCTTTACTTTCAACTGAAATGTACAGCCTTTACCGATCAAATCCATCTGAATCCACCGCTTGTCTACTTCACATTTTTCTGCCGCCTCTATGGCATTATCCAGCAAATTCCCCAGCACAATCCCAAAATCACTTTCGCTCATTGGAAGGCTCATAAAATCACTGTATAATCGCAATAAAATATGCTTCAAATCCATCTCTTTTTTCTTTGTTGAAATAAGAAAATCTATATACGTATGTCCCGTCCATATTTCTGTTCCTGTAAAACTCATTCCCATTTTTTCTTCCAGAAATAATCTAATTGACTCTAACTGCCCCTCGTTCAGACATTGTATAATATAATTCCTCTCGTGTTGAATATCATGGCTTTTCTTTGCCATTTCCTCATATTGTTTCTGGAGCTGCATTTGATAATTATTCTGCATATTCTGACTTACTATTAGCAGATTTCTCTCTGATTTAATCTGAAAAACCATATTTAAAATCAGCATAGTAAACAGACCTAATATAATGAGTAATACACCGCAAAAATTTATTACTAAGTAGGGCTTTTGTATTTCCTGTACGCAGTTTTCCATAACATAATTTATTAATTTATACTCTACAATGTCAGCCAAAAGTAACACCCACCAACACTGTTTACACAAACGGCGAATTGAAATTTTTTCTCTCTTTACCCAATAAACAGATACTAACAGTAATGCATTCAACACTAATTCTGTTAACATAATCCAAATATCAGAACCAAATCGATTGACATTTATAATATTTTTCTGGTTTTCTATCCCCTCCCAAAGCAACACTGCCAATTTCAGTAAATTAACAAAAATAAGATAACTTAATGTCCAAACCATAGTTATAAGTGTATATTTTTTACACAACATTGCAAACAATATTCCTATAATAATTGGAAAAAGCAAAGTCATTACAACTGAAATCCAACTTACAGAACTTCCATTATAAGCATAGACACCAGAAACAATTATTGATATTATTATAATACGTTTTTTCCTGAAATCGCTTTTGTCTCTACTGAGCATCTCTGGAAATAATAAGCAAAATCCAAGCCAAAACTCTATTGCTTGTAAGCAATAAATAATTATTTTTCCGAATTCCAATATGCAGCAATCCCTTCTAAAATTTTTTCAACACTTCCTCTTGCGACTGGTATTCTATCTCCATTTCGCATAATAAGTTCTTTATTTTTCAAGGCCATAACATAGGACGCATTCACCAGATAACCTCTAGATACTTCAACGAATTGCCCCTGTGGCAATTCTTCTGCTATCTTTATTAACGATTTTCTTTCAGAACTCTCTCCGTGAGTATGGCAAAACACCACGTTCTTTCCTTCTTTTTTTATATAGAAAATTTCGCGATACAATAATACCTCTGCATCCAGGTAGCGCCTGATAATATAACACCCTGTGGCTTTATTCTCTAATCTAGGAATCATTTTTTTTAACGCCATCGGCAGTTTCTCATGCAAATCTCTTTTCATTATATAGCGAAATGCGTTTACTTCGAATGCTCCCGGCGAATACTGAACATAATCCGTAACAAATATGATCGTTGCATCCGCATAATACTTTTGTATCTTTCTGGCCAGCTCAAGTCCTGTCATTTTTGGCATCTCTACATCCACCAAAAAAGCACCATAGTACACTCCATTTTCTAAATCCATCAAAAGATCTATTGCACTTGCATATGTTTTTACAAAACAATTCTGGTTCTGCTCGCTCAAAGTTTTTTCTGTAATTGTTTTAATCTGCTCACGACTATTTTCATCATCATCTATAATTGCAATTCTTATACTTGCTTGCCTTTCCAATGCTTCTTCTGTTATCATCTATTCAACCCCTACACTTCTCTTTAGTCAAGTTTTATATATTATAACAGATTTTTATGTCTGTGCATATTTTTGTCCTCTAAATGCACGTTTTTGTCCTCGAATTGTTGAGTATACTGCTGAACAGCATGATATGAACGCAATTTTCCAAGGTTTACCATCGTAAAATAGGATTTTTATAGCAAACCATGGAAAATCAACGCCTTAATAGATTTTCAAAATAAAATATATTTCACAACTTACCGACACTGCATTATTTTTATAAGATCTAACAGGAATTTTTTCTGGTCGGCTCCTAATGTGTTCCATCTTATAATCAATTCTTTTTGTTCACTTGTCAGTGCAAACGGCTCCTCATCCTCTGTAAAAAATTGAGCTAACGTAATTCCAAAAGCTCTACAAATTGCTTCTAGCGTTGGCAATGTCGGAGTTGTATTTCTGCTAAAAATATTCGTTACCGTTGAAGTGGAAAGATTTGCTTCTTTTGCCAACTTATAATCAGACCAATCACGTTCTTCCATATATTGTTTTATTCGTTGTTAGAGTCCGCTTGAAACAGCCAGCCTAAGACCAGCAGAAACAACCAATCTGAGTCCAACAGAAAAAGCCACTCCGAGTCCAATTAGAAAAGCCATTACCATATTAATTCTTGTTAGGGGGAATCTCCCCCTAATACCCTATAATTGCCCGATTGTTTGGTAAGAATGTATCCCTAATCCACTTCGCCACGCCAACTAATATATCCCGGATGTGACTTTATCTGTTCCGGGGCATTATCTGCAATTAATTTTCCATCTTCAATCAAAAGAACTCTGGTAAACAAATCCAAATACTGATAATGGTGAGTGATCACGATTACTGTATCTGAACTGGAAAGTATATTTTTCATAATAATTTCTCCCTGTGCGAGAGGAAGTCCGGCATCTGGCTCGTCCGCCAGCAAAAGCGGCGCTTTGTTTAACATTCCTCGAGCAATATTTACACGCTGTGCCTGGCCGCCTGATAAGCTCAAAGCATCATTTTCCTCTTCTATCTCCCATATATCAGCTCTTCTGCACACCTCATCCAACTCTCTGACATTCTCCTGAGTAGTGCCCATTAAAATATTTTCTTTCACACTTTTGGAATACAGATAGCTTGTTGAAGGCATATAGGTAACCCACTTTCGTAAACAATTATTGTTCATGCTTCCCGGCTCTTTATTTCCAATGACAATCTGCCCCGATTCCGGATGGTACATTCCGCTTATCAAACGCAGTAAAGTAGATTTCCCACAGCCGCTTTTTCCGATTATTGCCACTTTCTCACCTTGCCGGATTGATACGGAGATATTTTCCAGAATATTTCTATAGCAGACCTGATTGACACGAAGCAGCTCGTCTTGTTTGCAAATATTTTTTTCCACCGGACATGCATAACCAAACAATTCATCCAAACGTCGAACAGAAACCATGGATGTACGCATTACACTGATGGGAAACGAAAAATTAACTGTAACGGATTTTAACTGGTCAAAGATGGTAAAGGAAGATGCAATATTTTCCGAATCCACCTTCCCTCTTTGATAATATCCAAATAATGACCATCCTAAAAACCCATGTAAAACGGATGTCAGCATATCCATACAAGCTTGGGAATATAATCCCGTACGCTCTTGTTTCCATTGAAGTTTCCACGCTGTCTCACGAATTTCCTGATATTCCTTCCAGGATTTGTCCGCAGCTTCATACATCTTTGAAAATGAAATTCGATGAATCACATAATAAAGACTATCCGCCATTTTATCATTCTGGCTCTGGCGTATCTTTTCATATTTCTCTTTACATTTCGATTCATATTTGGACACCAGATAACCAGCACCCGTCACCAATACCGACATACACAAAAGAACCAGTGAAATTTCCCCTGCCATCATAAGCAAAATCATGATGCTGATCATATTTGTAAAAACAGATACCAACAGAGGAAAAACGCCTGCAATCTGATCCACACCGGCAGAAATTCGGTTTTGAATTTCACCTTCTGTGTAATCCACATTCATTTTATCATAATTCAGACTAAATAAGGAAAGACATGCATTTTTAGCCGCAGTTAAACTGATCCGAAAGCTGTTCAAATCGAGGTATACATTGTTTAAATAGCATAATATGAATGAAACTAAAATCAACAAACTTCCTACCATACATGTAATATAAAGTTCCTTTGCATCCTGCATTTCCAGGGCCTGATACACTCTTGAAATAATAAGCGGAACGATAACCACATTGTAGCAGAGAATCAGGCTGTAAACCAATGTCTGAACACCTAACATTTTCCGATGCGGTTTCGCCAGTTTTTTCAACATACTCCATGTAAGAGAAATCCCCTTAAATAACTTTCTCATTCCGCCACCTCCTGAACCAATTCTCTATATTCATCATCTACATCAAGTAATGTTTGATGTGTATTCATCCTTGCAACCTGTCCAGCTTTCATATAGATCACCTGATCCGCAGCACTCAACACCGCTACTCGATGGGATATACAAAGTACCAGTAAACCGTCCTCCTCTGTGCGGCGCTTCAAGGCTTTCATAATACGAAGTTCTGAATTTGGATCAAGTCCTTCTGTTATTTCATCCAATAACAAACACGCTGCATTTCTATAAAAAACCCGAGCCAGGTTAATTCGTACTATTTCACCTTTCGATAAACTTTTCTCTGTCAGCACACTTTGTAAGCCTTCCGGTCTCTCCTTGACAAACGTTTCTAGATTTGCATCTCTGATTGCCTGCTTCATTCTTTCTGTATTGTAAGAATCTTCATCTAATGTAATATTGTACAATAAAGTTCCCGGAACAATAACCGGATTTTGTTCAATCATCGATACTTGATCCCAGTATTTCTCGCGATCCATCTGCTTCAACGGACGCTTATTCACAAAAATTTCTCCCTGTTGATATGGGATCAACCGTGCAATCAGCTTTAGCAATGTGGACTTACCACATCCTGACGCACCCGCAAGAGTATAAATCCTTCCCTGAACTAAATTCAAATTAATATTCCTTAATAGCTCAACATCATTCTGTACATATGAAAACGTCAAATTTCTAATCTCTATCTCCGCAATATTCTGTCCGGATAGATTTAAAGAACCTTCTCTTTTATCCCCTTCTTCAAGCAATGCGTTTATATTCGCGCAATTACTTCTCACCTCGATCCATCTTTGTATCTGCTCCGGTATTCGGAATAATTGAGCGGAAACGACCGGAACCAATGTAATCAATGCAAGCAGATCTGCCCCCTGCATCTTACCTCTCAGCACAAGTGTTCCTCCCAGCAATGACACCACGATAATCAATATCGTACTGGAAAACTGCGAAAAAAGTCCTGTACCATTGGTAGCTTTCTTGATTTTCAACAGGATATTCAAAAAATCGCTGCTTTCTTTTACATATCCGTCCACGACTTTGTCTTGATCCAGGAATTTAGCAATCTCCCTGTTTCTTACCTGTTCCCACAGCAAATTATCCAATCTGCTGTTTCGCACTCCGAACTCTTTGAAAAGCTCAGCCGCCTGTTTCATCGCTTTTCTGCTGAAAAATACCATGCCACATGTCAGTGCCATTGAGATAATAACAATATTTGCATCTAAACATATCCCATAAATGCAGCCGCTTACTATAATAACCCCGATCCGAAATGATTCTACCATTTGTGTAATTACAGATCCCATTGTACTCGGTACAATTTTCCGCATATGCCCTAATACCTCATCCTGCTCCGCTGGAATCCAATATTCTTTTTTCGAATATACCTCATAAATGGTGTCTTCACAGGCGCAAGTTAATTTCATCTTTAACAGAAATATATTCCTGCGCTGTATCATATTTAGCAAAAAATTAACGATTATGATAAAACTAAATAAATATAATGTGCTGATCAAAAGTCCGCGCTCCCCGTCCCATATCGACTGAGTAATACGTCTTAATACCTCAGTATAAGCTGCTCCATTGACCACACCAGATATTGTTACTCCTATCAATAATGAAGAACTATAAACCCAATATTTTTTCATTATATTTTTAATAATTAATTTTGCCGTCTTATTCTTTTCCATCTCTTTTCACCTCGTTATATAATTAGAGCGGTCTCGAAAACTCGATAAAGCCCGTAGTTCCGCTCTTTTTTTGTTGTTCTATTTTGGGGTTCACCTCATGTTTTTGCATGGATTTTTGAATATTTCCCAAAAAAGGTATTGACAAACGTTTCAAAATCGGGGGCTTCGCCCTTCGTTAAAGGAAAACTTTTTTCGGAGATGCCCGCTATGCTTAAACACTGGCAAACACATGCTGAATATTGAAAGCAGCCGATATCCGCCACTTTAAGCAGTACACAGACAGAACGACGTCGGATTTTTCGTTTCCATTCATTCAAAGAGCCAACCTGATACTTTTGTGTGGTATCTTCAACAAAAGCATTACAGGATTCCCGAGTGAATACGGTACTTCCGGAAAGATAGAGAAAAGTATATAATTCTCGCCATGCCTACATGTACTGCCATCTGGTAGATGTAGAAAGATTGAGATAGGTCATTTCTTTTTCTGCTCGACGTATCAGATGACCTGTATCAATCCGGCCATCCTTGACCGGAAAGGATAGATTTTTGAAAATCTCATCTGCTTCACTGGAGAGAGAGATCTTCGGCTCGTTATAGAGCTTCCCTTCCGGTGTAAGAGCTTTTGTTCCTGCTTCTTTGTCGACCAGATGCTTTAAGTAATTTTTCCGTGCATCGTATGTCGATGGGGCAAGTTGTAACTTTTGCTGTTCGAGGACAGCATTTACTACTTCTTTTAATTGATTCATCTCAATGGTCGCTTTGGTAACATGTGCCCAATGAAGATACTTATCGCAGAACTGCGAATACATGCAAGGCATTACGCCCTCTGCATTGCAGGTGCTACAGTATTCTGTCCATAGCAGCGTGAGGTTTACACCTGGACGAGCCAGTTCCCTGTGAATGTAAGTATAATCGGGCTCCTCCGTTTGGTTGCCATTTCCACTTTTGCGGGAAATAGCAGTGTTAAAATCTCTTCATTCGTCAATGTGTCCTCAAGCGGCCATGTAAGCCCCTTCATTTTTGACGCATGAAGAACCTCACGTATTGTGTTACGTGAACTGTGGACATTTGCAGCAATTTGATGTTGCGAATATCTGAGGCTGTCAAGCCTGAGAATCTCTCGATAATTTACCATAATTATCGACCTCCTATAATGATAGTCACACATCTGTGTGCCAATCTCATTATAGGATAAATATATCTGAATGGCTCTCCCTCTCGTGAAGGTGGGTCAGTTCATTCGTGAAGATGGGTCTAAATGACCGTGCAAGTGGTTCACTTGGAACGGAATATATAATCGAGAAGTTGAAGTTGGAGCATTTTACTTCAACTATAGCTGAATATCTTGTGGAAACATAGCCATTATTTTATTGAGCGCTTACTATAGCACTCCCAAAAAATAATGCACACTCTTGACAACAGGTCTATGATAGAGTCAAGAGGTGATTATTATGTTACATGATGAAACACGAAAACTGCTTATTGAAGCTTGGAATAAAACGCACAATGCAAAAGAAATCGCAGAGTGTTTTTCTGTGAATACCAGTACTGTTTACCGGCCGGAAAAACAAATGCGTGAAACAGGTTCTGTAAAAACAAGAACATCACAGAGAGGACGTAAACATGCCCTGACACCGGAAGATCTCCAAAACATTGACCGGGTGGTTCAGCAGGAACCAGATATCACAATTGATGAAATCATTGATAAACTTGGTCTGCATGTTTGTAATGAAACAGTCCGCAAGGCAGTTATTAAACTCGGGTATTCTTACAAGAAAAAATCTCTTCATGCCTCAGAGCAGGAGCGTCCCCGATGTCAGGGAAAAACGCAGAAACTGGAAAAAGCATATGTCGGAGAAAGACATAAATCATCTGGTCTTTCTGGACGAAAGCGGAGTAAACATCAATATGACGCGACATTATGCCAGAGCATGGAAAAACCGGAGAGCAGTAGATAAAACTCCACTCAACACGCCCTGCAATACAACCGTTCTTTCTTCCATACGTCTGAATGGAGACTGTGCCTATACAGTCTATCCGGGAGGAACTACTGCAGAGCGGTTTGCAGAATACCTGAAAACAAAGTTGCTGCCGACGCTTTCAGAAGCAGACATTATCGTTATGGATAATATGCGTTCCCATCATGCAAAAGCGGTGAAACAGCTACTGGACAGCTCAAAAGTAACCTATCTGTATTTGCCCCCGTATCGTCTGGATCTGAATCCGATTGAAAAGATGTGGTCAAAACTCAAAGCATTTTTAAGGAAAGAAAAGATACGGATTGCATCGGAATTACCATCAGCTATTTCAAAAGGATTTTTAACAATTCGTCCAAAGGACTGCATAGGGTGGTTTCGTTCGTGTAATTATGTGCAATAATTTATTGGATTGCTATAAGCAAATATCATTTTCTTTCATTGCAGCAAGATGTTTATGGGCAATACGTCCGCATCCAATCAATCCACAATTCATTATTCTTTTCCTCCCTACAATTCCATTTTTATTTTTTTATAAACATATTCATCCAGAAATTCCGCATGACTATATAAGTAACGACACATACGAGTTCTCCACAATGCAAACTCAATCAAATCATTATATTGTCCTTTTTTATAATCTTCTATATATTGTTTATACCCAAAAGTGCTTGGAAGAAGTGTATAGTAGTAAAATGAAAAACCTCTTTGCAAATCATCATATGATAATGTGCTATTCCTAAGGTAATACTGAAGATAATTGCAATAAGAAGCAGCATCCACCTTTTCCCCTTTTGCACATTCCGATACCGCATAAGTATAAGATCGAATTAATTCCCAGACAACAGGTACATTGCTACAGCTTCCAAAATCTATAATTGCTTTTATTTTATTATCTTCACAAATCCATTGATATGTATTATAGTCACCGTGGCTATTCTTTCTAGTTAAATTTCCAAAGTTTTGCTTCCATTTAGATAACTCTGGCAACATTTTTAGTTTCCAATCACAGTCTTCTATAATTATGCTTTTCATCTGATGATCCGGCATCTTTTCTGCACTTTTTATTACACCCTCTAATTTAATCATATTTTCATCACCATCTGCCATTTTTCGTATCCATTCCGGTGAAAAATCAACATTAAACGTTGAAATTTTATCCAGATAATCGTGAATTTGTGCTAAAATTTCGCCAGATTGATATAAAATATTCATAGGAACATGAAATTTTTCATATGTAATTCCATCAATAAAGTTTTGAACCGTAAAGATCCCATATTCTTGTATATTTATATAGTTTCCCTCAGAATTTTTTATATATTCAGATACACTCATTCCCCTTTTTTTTAAATAATCGCATATCCTTATTTCTCTAGATATTTGTTTACAATCATGTTTTTTTTGATAGATCTTCACAAAATACTTTTTCTTATCTGCGTTTATCTCGTAACATTTTGCAGTTCCTAATTCCATTTTTTTTATATTTAAAACTTGAATTCCATATTTAATTCTTATATCATTAATTAATAGTACTTCCAAATCCGCTATATTTTTTACTTGTATTTTCTCTTTCTGCCCCATATCTTCTCCTTCTCTTCTAATAATAAACTTCCCCGGGGCAAGCCCTCAAATACACGTTGGTATTTGCCTCCTGCTTTACAGGAGCGAAGTATTCTCCTCAACCTCATTTCGCTCGATATGAGGTTGGACACCGCAAGCGGCGGAGAATTAGACCTAAAGGTTAAAATTTCTCTTTTTCATGTATGATTAAGACCTGTTTTTAATTAGATGCATAATTTTATCAGCACATCTTCTAAATTCCGTAACATTAATTTCCATTCTATATAATTCTAAACATACAAGTTTCTCTAAAATATATCCATAGGATATCGGTTCTAGTATTTTTTCAATCCCTAGCCAATCTTCAATATATACAGGCTCTTTTTCAAAATAGCAATTCCTTTTTATAATTTCATAATTTGAACTCTTTTTGTAATTACCATTTACAGATGGAAAAATAATTCCTTTCACATTAATTATCCTGAATTATTCACGGAACAATAGCATCAACTGCTGATATCCGCATAGTTACTGTATTTCAATTGAATATTGCTTTTCACTTATTTAGTGAATAGAAAAAGACCTCTATCTGTGGTAAAATTTAGGTGTCTAATCCAAACAAATACATCAGAAAGAAGGTCTCTTTATGGATATTTTAAACACCGTAAGCTTAGAAAGCAATAGCCAAATTAGAATAAATTTTGACGGAGGTGATTTATCCTCCGATGCAGGTAATCTATCAGATTATCAGCGCATACTTTGAGGATGACTGTGCGGATGAGCTGACCAATGAGCCGGTCATGACAGCTATTTTAGACAAGGATGCCTTTATTGTCACAACGATGGAAATGGACCCCTACCAAGTGATTCAGTTCTATTGTGGCAGAGGTAAGATGGAAAATTTCATCAAAGAAGGCAAAAGTGGCTTTGACTTTGCCTCTGTAAGTAGTTCCTCCAGGCTGGTAAATGCAAACCGCTTTCTTGTTCATGCGTTAGCCTATAATGTATTCAATTGGTTTAGGCGATTGGCACTTGCTGTAAGTATGAGAAAACAGCGTATCGATACCATTCGTTTAAAATTGTTGAAAATTGCCGCAAGAATGGTAAAATCAGCACGATACAAATATTTCAAGCTGTGTAGCAGCTGTCCCTACAAGAAAGAATTCTATGAGACACTGGAAAATATCCGTAATCTGCAACCACAGTTGGAATGACAACTTTTAACGAACCTTGACAACCACAATAAACTTTTAAACCTATCACAGGAGAAGTCTGCCCATTTTCAGGCTATCTTTTGGCAGGGTGAGGTATTAAGAATGGTTGTAACGGCAACTACGGCAGATGTCATGCACACTTATGCTGCCGTGAATAATTCAGGTTAATTCGTATATTCCTTTTGCCCAATATTTGAACTTTGGAATTTTAATATTTTTAGTTCTATCACCAGTCTTTAAATATCTCTTCTGTTCACAAAATTCCGTATTCATCCTCTATAACATCTCCATCCCATTTCCCCCTCATCTCGCTATACAATTCCGCTTGCACATTCCAAAGCTCTCTATACTTTCCATCACAGCGCAGCAATTCTTCATGTATTCCCTGTTGAACCACTTGCCCGTTATGGAGTACCAGAATAAAGTCACATATCTTGCAACTGTACAATCTGTGAGAAATAAAAATACAAGATTTATCTTTACAGATTTCATGGAAATTCTGGTAAATAGATGCCTCGGAAATAGGATCAAGTGCCGCAGTGGGTTCGTCCAGAATTATAAGAGGCGTATCCTTATATACAGCACGGGCAATTGCTATTTTCTGGCTTTCCCCCCCTGATATCTCCATTCCGTTATTAGAAAAATCATTATAGATGCATTGGTCAAATGTAATATTATGCTTTGTCAGCCATTTATCCATCCTAACCTTTTGCAGAATAATCCGTTCTTTTCGCTCATCAAAATCATTCTTACAGGAGATAACATTCCCCAGTTCTAGCGCGGGCAAAGAAAAGTCTTGAAAAACAGCACCAATAATATCCCAATACTGTCTTTTATCAAATTCACGCACATCAATACCATCAATTTTAATGCAGCCCTGATCTGGCTCGTAAAACCGGCAGATTAGTTTAATCAGCGTACTCTTTCCCGCTCCGTTCTCTCCTACCAAAGCCAGCCTTTGATTCTTTTTCAGAGTAAAACTAACATCCTCAAGCACCCACTGCTCCTGCTCTGGATATTTGAAATAAACATGTTCAAAAGACAATTTCTGAAAATCCGAAGGGACCTTTATCCCCTTTTCAGCTGACACTTCTTCTTCCATGTCTAAAAGTTCAAGAAATGGTTTCATCAAAGCACCATGACCAATGATTACTCCGCTCGCCCCCACCAATGCAACAATAGACTGAATGAAATACTGAATACTATTGATATATACCACCACATTACCGATAGAAATCTCTTTCGCACAAGCTTTTCCTATCGCAAGTATATATATAAAAATATTCAGTATCTCATTGCTAACGACGGTAATACAGGGTATCTTTGCTTTCTCTTTTCCAAGCTTCTGCCAAAGCGTATATCCAATAGAGGATGTCCAAAGATTATCAAAGAAACCACATAAATAATCCTTCAAGCCGTTCACACGTATGTCTTTCCCGAAATGATAATTGGAAATAAATTGCATATACGCAAAAGCACTTCCATTTGTTTGATTTACATCATCATTCAGCTCTGACACACGAACATTTTGCGTCGCCTGCAGGCGAAAAGTAACCAATGTACTTATAATAACAATGCATACTAAAATAATTATCGGGTACGGAGATGTCCAGAAGGATGTTTTTCCCTCGCTCGTCTGCATAATGAATATATGTGAAAGAATAATCACCGCTGTTATCAACGACACCATATTTCTTATAATTATTTCAAAATCAAAAACAACATTCTCCACCCCGCCATTTCTCATCTTAGCTTGCTCAATATTTCTTTTCAGTTCCTTGACTCTTGCAGATTCAATATCCATAAGGGACAAATTTGATTCATGAATACTAAGGCTCTTCTGAAATTTCAACTCTAAACGGACTTCCAAAATCTCGCGCCGTCTCCTCAATTCTCCCAGAACCAGTCTTAAAAAAACATTGACTCCTATTGTAGCAATCACAATAATCATTAAATGTTTGACTGCTTCCTTATCCACAAGACCATCAATCATCAATTGCATCGCAATGATATTTACATAGGGAAGCACTGCCTCAAACACGGCAATAAACAAAAGCAATCTGAATAACTGCGGAACCAAACGGTATAAGCAGTGAAACATCTGCATTAAATTACTCATATAAGCTTTAACTTCCTTCATGATTATATCTATTCCTTTCGCTTTGCCCAAGCATAGACCGTTATATAAATGTTTGCTTGAGTTTTTTTCAATATAATCACTATTCCGCCGCCTTCGTATAGCGGCACAAATAGCAATAAAAATTTTCAATTTCCACTCTATGATGTAAAATAACTTGTAAGAAGCTATACTACAAAGTACGGAAGAAGAAGTTGTAAAAAACGTATCATTTTAGACAGCATTTCAATCAATGTAATGTTCTGCCTTTTCAAGTAAAAACAAGTGATACTTCAAGTCCCTACACTAAGAATTGTTTAAGTTCCTTAGTTTAATTGCGTGATAGTTCAGTCAAGGGCTTCTTATCATTTACAAAAGTGGCCTCTCTATGAAATTGCTAACATTCGACTGTTCATCTGTAGATGTTTTTAATTCAGCATACAAATCTTTACAAAAAATCCGACCTGCCACCCGCTGACCGTAAAATTACTGTAGAACAGTTAATTCTCATCGCAAGGAATCAGGGGTTAAAAATCTGCATAAACCTATATTTTCAATCTTCCCCCACTCTTCTTTATTGGTAATAGCTACTCTGAAGCTCATACAGGGCTCTGTAGTGCGTATTTCTATCCATAAGTTCCTCATGTGTTCCGCACTCTATAATTTGTCCTTTTTCCATAACAACAATAGAATCACAAAAACTTGTTGATTTCAATCGATGAGAGATTAATATACAGCTCTTATGTTTCGACAAACGCATATATTTTTCATAAAACGCCTTTTCAGATATTGCATCCATGGCTGCAGTAGGTTCGTCCAAAATCAGAATCTGAGCATTTTTATATAAAAGCTTAAATGCCACTCTTGCCAAAATCAGCTTTTGTTCCTGTCCGCCGGATGGTACCAATCCATTTGCATCTAACATTCTTGTGAGGGGCTTCATAATATCCCAAAATTCATTACCCAAACCAGCTACTTTTATACATTTTCTAATTTCTTCCACATAAGAATCCACTTCTCCAAAAGCAATGTTCTCACCAATCGTCATAGGCAGTATATGGATATCCTGGAAAGCAGTTGCCAAAAGCCTGTGATAATCCGACAGTTTTATTTCCTCAAGATTCACTCCATTGACCAATACCTTCCCTTCTGTAGGTTTATACAGCCCGCAAATAATCTTTACCAGCGTACTCTTTCCTGCTCCGTTCTCGCCTACAAAAGCTATTTTCTCACTCTCATGCAATACCAGATTTATATGTCTTAATATGTAAGGTCCATCATCACAAAACTGAAAGGATACATCTCTAAGTTCAATCGTGACTGGCTTCATGTTTTCTAATCCAATACCTTCATCAGAACAATCCAAATCAAGAAACTCCTGGAATGTACTAACTTCCATATTTCTCTGCCCAAAAGAAGCTAATGTATTTGTCAATTCTGTAAAACCGGAAGATATACAGGTTATAATGCCAAGATAAAAAACAAATTCCCAAACCTCTATTTTCCCCGTATATACAGCCCAAAATGTTACAAAATAAGCAAAAGCATCTCTAAGCGCCAATATAACACAGTCCGAAACAGATAAAAAAAAGTTAAATCCCGCACTTTTTCTAGCCAGTCCGATGCGTATTTGTGTCACATTATTCAAGACATCCACTATCCATTTCTGCATATCAAATATTTTGATTTCTCTGGTGCTCGCATTTCCGGACATATATTCATATATATATTCCAGCTTTCGCGATGAATCAGCCATGGAATCCCTCAAGGCATCCTGCTTCTTTCGAATCTTGGCTGCTATCCAAAAATGGACAACTGCTGTTACAGTAAGTACAACTACAATCCACACATTAAATTCAATAATAATAAACACATTTACAGTCAAACTTAAAATATTGCCTATAAGCGGAGCAATTAAGGAAAGCATCCCAGGAATTCCCTGATAATCATTCACTATTGACATAAATGCATTCTGAAATTTATTCTGACCCTCAGGGCTTTCTGCATACGCATAATCTATTTCCATCTCTTTTCTAAGCAAAGAAGACAGGAACCCCATTTTACTGTTCAGTAAATATGTTTCTTGTATACTTGCAATATATGTTACAGCAGTATTGCAAATCATTAATAGGATGATTACTACTGCAAGCCTCGCTATTGTGATATGATTCATACCATTTCCAATAGCATCAACAATCCACGCTGGAAGCACTGCCGTGGCAAGAGGTAAAATCACACCAATCATTATCTGAAAAAGGATAATGATTATCAGTCTTTTCTCATATTTCCATGTTTTTGATAATATGTACCATGTATTATTCCTAATATTCTTCATTAATCATATCTTCCTATTTGGCATTTTACTTATTTATGCAAACGTCGGATTTCTACACCACATTCAATGTTGAAATCCGACGTGGAATCACTACTTATTAATCAACCTACCAACTACAACAGTTACATCCTTCGTTAGTTGCCCCACCAGCATAAAGCTTGATTAAGACCAAACATTTTCTATATTTCGGCTTATATAACCTCTGCACACTCATCCCTCCTTCCATTTATAATAACTTCTTAAAATCTTCTTTCCTTATTTCGCAAGGCTGTCAGATTTCTATTCCAAAAAATCACCCATTTTTTAAAAGCATTTAATAAACCCAAAAATTTTGCGATAGACATAATTAATTGTATTATATTTTTCACCAATCGACTTAGGGCAATTTTTTGTTACCTTTGTTCATTCATCAGTTTTTGGATAACATCAATTACATGCTCTTCACTTTCAAAAAATTCCATCACTAAATACTCATCTGGTATCTCAATTCCAAAGTATTCTTCTATTTACCGCCTTGGTCCACATAACAATCAAAAAGCACTAATACTCTTCATCAGAGTCACCCTCTTGCATTTATTTCTCATTTTTGTTTTGTATGTTTTGTTTGATGTAGTATAACATATTTTTTTATCATTTACCGAAAGCCGTCTCCAATAGTCAAAAATTGTCCTCGAAATATATCAGCACCATCTCTCCCACAATCAAAAGACTTAAAAAACAAGACAAAAGTGTTTTGCAACGTCATATCCCTTTTTCAAGAATTTTAATTATATTATTGTTCCGGCCCTCTATTCTTTTCCTGTTATTTCTTCATAAGTACTGGCCAACTTCATCACCATTTAATAATGCTGTGATTTCTTCATTGCTCCAGTATTGTATGTTTATATTTTGCTTTGGGCTTTGCACTAATTTTATCTTATATTCCTTGCCTTTTGCAGGGTCTTTGCTTCTTCTTATTGTAACCTCAATATCTTCTGGTATCTCTGCCAGCAGGAACCCGTTCTTTCTTAAAATGCTTCTTTTCTGTGCGATTGATTCTCTGCATTTTCCAGGAACATCCTTACCTAACAACAATAATTTTAAATCTTTATGACCCCAAATTTGCGTTGAATATAATCTTTTGACAACTTGATCACACTTAGTTATCGAAATGTTATTGTCTACTTTATAATCTTTATCCATTTTGTATATTTATACATATAAAAGCAATAAAAAAGCATGCATCAATGTATAAAATGATGCATGCATAAAAATCAATGAATATTACGTGTATAAATGCAGGATTGGTTTTACATCAATTCATATATCAATATACGTGTTTTTGATGGGCTTTTTTCTTCCGGCAGATTATTTACTTTGTCTAAAACTTACAAAACAGAGCTATCTATTTTGTTGATTTTAACAATAAAATCGCCCTTATAGGCTCTCAATATCCACTTCTTTACCGTCTCTCCAGATTCTGGCGAGGTCGTAGAACCGACGATTTTCCTGGTCAAAAATGTGGATGACAACATCTCTGTAATCCATTAAAACCCAGTTCGCTGAAGAATATCCTTCAATTTGCTTCGGGGAAAGCTCCAGTTTTCTTCCGAGAGTTTCTTCTACATTGTCGGCCATGGCCTGAACCTGGTTGCGGTTCATACCGCCGGCGATGACAAAATAATCGGCGAGGCTGGAAACCTCAGAAATATCAATGACTTTGATATCATCCGCTTTTTTGTCAGCCAGGGCTTCGCAGGCAAGCTTTGTAATTTCTTTGGATGTATATTCGCTCATGTGTTTGCTCCTTTTCGTTCGTTGTGCAGTTTCTGGTAATATTCAAATGCCTGTATTGTGGAAGGATCCATGGTGTTGGTGCTGCCATTCAGATAAAGGATCGTATCATGCAGGATCTGGTACATGGTTTCATCCAGATTCTGAAAGGCCAGATGGCGGACTTCCGGGAGATTCTTTGCTTTATAACGACCAGGTTCAATGTAATCGGCGATATAAACGATCTTTTCAAGGACAGTCATATCTGCCTTACCTGTTGTATGGTAGCGGATGGCATTCAAGATGGCAGGATCATCGATTCCGTATTTCTTTTTCGCAATATAAACTCCGACTTTGGCATGGAGAAGGGCTTCATTCTCTTCCTCCCATCTGGTGAGGGGAATGTCGTTCTTCTTGCAGATCTTGAGCTTTTTTCCGGTGGGAATGCATTTGGCACAGTCGTGAAGCAGGCCGGCCACCTGAGCTTTGACAAGATCTTCTCCATGACACATGGCAAGAGCTGTTGCTGTGTACATCACACCCTGCGTATGGATGAAACGGTCGCGAGTGAGATATTCTTTCAATCGGTTCTGCATGCGTAAGATATTATACTCTTCCATGTTTTTACGCTCTCTTCTGTGGAAAATGGCAGCTGTCTCAGAGACAGCCTTCTTCTTTACGTCGGTAGATTCTCTCTTTTTCTATATAAGAAATGACGGGATCCGGAACATAATAACGCATGGAATGATCACTGAAAATCCAGGAACGCAGAGTTTCCGAAGAAATATCAATGTTTGGAGTATCCAGTTTTTCAATTCTGGCACCCAGAGTCTCCTTCAGATGCAGAATCTGTTCATTCAGTTTTTCATCGGAAACGTGATCGCGGACAGCAACGACCAGAGTGGCCAGCTGACAGATCTCTCCCGGCTCCTTCCAGTGTTCAAACTGAAAAAGAGAGTCGGCACCCATAATGAAATAATAATCGGTATCCGGATTCTCAGCGGTCAGACGACGCAGAGTTTCTTTTGTGTACGTATAACCCTGGTCATGAGTTTCTGCCAGTGAAAGTTCAAAATGCGGGTTATCCGCAATGGCGAGCCGAACCATCTCCACCCTCTGGTCTGTAGTGGCTCTGCCTGGCCGGTGCGGTTTATGTGGAGGGTTGCCGCTCGGCATAAAAAGAACAGAATCCAGACCAAACTGAAGGCAGGCATTTTCTCCAAGGATCAGATGACCAATATGGATCGGATCGAAGGTGCCACCCATGATTCCTTTTTTCTTGCGCTTTCCTGTCATTTCTTTTATCGCTCCTTTTACGGGAGAATGATTTTCTTTTTCTCTTTCTTGCCCTCACGGTACAGGACGATCTTTTTGCCGATGACCTGAACTACCTGAGAACGTGTGCGTTCTGCCACAACAGCTGCGATCTCTCTCGGATCGTCCAGACAGTTCTGGAGAACACTGATCTTAATGAGCTCCCGGGCTTCCAGAGCTTCGTCGATCGCTTTGGTGTTTTCCGGCGTCAGGCTGCTTTTTCCGATCTGAAAGATGGGATCCATCGTCATGGCCAGACTCTTTAAATAAGCACGCTGTTTGCTTGTCATATAGATTTTTCTCCTACTCTTTATAATAATCAAACTGGAGACCATACATGCGGACGGTATCACCATCCTGAATGCCGGCATTTTCCAGATCTTTCAGAATACCGGTGTTTTTCAGGAAGTTCTGGAAGAACAGGAAGCCTTTTTCGGAATCCAGGTTGGTATAACCCAGCATTTTCTCAATCTTGGGACCCTCTACCACAAAGGTATGTTCATCCAGCTGTTCCACAGTGTAGGAAAGATTATCGTTGCTGTTGTATTCTTCAGGGAAGTATTCCTGCTCAAAGACAACGGGCTCCTGCGGAAGCTCTTTTAACACTTCCCAGATGTAAGAGAGAAGCTCTTTTACACCTTTTCCGCTGACTGCGGAAATGGGGAATACCCGGATGCCCTGAGGTTCGAATTCAGCGCGGATCTTTTCTACGGGATCCTCGTCCTCTGCATAGATCACATCTGTTTTATTGGCAGCGATGATCTGCGGACGGGAAGCCAGCTCCTCGTTGTAATTTTTCAGTTCCTCGTTAATTTTATAAATATCATCAATGGGGTCGCGGCCTTCTGTAGAAGCGGCATCTACTACGTGAAGAAGGATCTTGGTACGCTCTACATGGCGAAGAAACTCATGGCCGAGTCCGACACCTTCAGAAGCACCTTCGATGAGACCGGGGATATCAGCCATGATAAAGCTGCTTCCGTCGCCCAGATCCACGACACCCTGCATGGGATTCAAAGTTGTAAAATGATAATTGGCGATCTTTGGTTTTGCATTGCTCACTCTGGAAAGCAGAGTGGATTTTCCTACGTTCGGAAAACCAACCAGTCCTACATCAGCAATGACCTTCAGCTCCAGATTGACCCAGAGTTCCTGAGCTGCCTGACCCGGCTGAGCGTATTTTGGTACCTGCATGGTAGCTGTTGCATAGTGCATGTTTCCCTGACCACCACGGCCTCCCTTTAAGATCACCTGTCGTTTATTGTCACCGGACATGTCGGCAATGACTTTTCCGGATTCCGCCTCACGAATGATCGTTCCGGCGGGAACTTTCAGGATCAGATTTTTTCCATTGGCACCATGACAGCGTTTTTTGCCGCCCTGTTCACCAGGTTCAGCAGTAAATTTTGCACGGTGACGATATTCGGACAGATTGGTGAGACCTTCATCCACCTCGAAAATCACATCTCCGCCTTTTCCGCCGTCTCCTCCGTCAGGACCGCCGTTGGGTACGAAAAGTTCCCTGCGGAAGCTTACATGACCGTCTCCGCCTTTTCCGGAGCGGATAAATATCTTTGCTCTGTCTGCAAACATGAAAATTCTCCTTCTATATAAAATGAGGCTCCAAACCAAGAGATGATTTGAAGCCCTAAAGTGTCACTCATTATTCGGAAACAGGAACGATAGAAACCTGCTTCTTGTCTCTGCCTTTTCTCTCAAAACGAACAACGCCGTCAACCAGAGCGAACAGGGTGTCGTCACCGCCACGTCCAACGTTTACTCCCGGATGAATCTTGGTACCACGCTGTCTGTAAAGGATGTTACCAGCTTTTACAAACTGTCCGTCTGCTCTCTTGGCTCCTAATCTCTTGGACTCGGAATCTCTGCCGTTCTTAGTAGAACCAACACCTTTTTTATGAGCGAAAATCTGAAGGTTCATTTTTAACATATCGTTACACCTCCTTGGTTGCAATCTTTATATATTTCTTTCCATAACTCTCCTGGATAGACTCAAGCCCGAGGACCAGAGAATCCAGAAGTAAGGACGTCTCCTTGGAGCATGTCCCTTCAAGTATCAGTTCCAGATATCCTTCGTCCTGACGGACGTCAAAGGCATCTTCAGTCAATGTATCAATGGAATTGATGGCGTTCACTGTGAGAACCGAAACGGCCGCACAGATGATGTCAGATCCTTCCTTTGCATAACCGGCATGCCCGCAGCTGCGAAAGCCGTGATACTGATCCTGATGCTTAAAAACTGTAATTGTGATCATAACAATTAAGCGTTGATTTTCTCAATCTTAACCTGAGTGTACTGCTGTCTGTGGCCGTTCTTTTTGTGATAGCCAGATTTCCGTTTATATTTGTAAACGATAACCTTTTTTGCTTTAGCGTTCTTTACAACGCTGGCAGTTACGGTAGCAGCTGCTACGTCAGCACCGACTTTCAGACCCTCGTTGCTTACAGCAAGAACGTTATCAAAGGTAACGGTCTCTCCTGCTTCTGCACCCAGTTTCTCTACGTTAATGATATCGCCTTCGGCTACTTTGTACTGTTTACCACCTGTTGCAATAATTGCGTACATATGGCACCTCCTATTATCATTACTCGCCAGATATGGTGACTGATCTCTCAGCTCTTATACCTCTCTGTGCGGCATACTTGCATATAATAACATGAGTTTTCGCATGTGTCAAGTGTTTTTGCTAAAACTCATTTTCTTTTTTCGAGCTGTTTTCTTCCGCCCCGCGAGTAGCCAGAAATTGATCCAGAAGCGGCTTGCGGAGTTTCTTTCTGGTGATCTCTACCAGTTCAAGGGCTGTCATATCCACCAGTGTGGTCTTTACCGGATCTAACTTCAGCCAGGAAGAAAACTCTTCCATCAGAAGCTTACGGTTTTCCGCAGATTCCATATTGATAAAATCCACCACGACGATACCGGAAAGATTCCGGAGACGGATCTCCCGGGCAATCTCCCGGGCTGCTTCCCGGTTGATCTTCAGGAAGGTATCCTGCTGTTTTTTGTTTCCGTCAAATTTGCCGGTGTTTACGTCGATCACCGTCAGAGCCTCTGTCGGCTGGATCACCAGATAAGCACCGGATTTCATCCAGACTTTCTCTTTCAGTGCATTTTCCAGAACGCTTTCCAGGCTGTGGAGTTTGATGAGCGGAAGCAGCGGATCCTCATAAAAGCGGAGTTTATCCAGATCTTCCTTCTGGTAATGCTCCAGGTAATTTCTGATTTTCTCATGAAGGGACGGATCATCGGTCACGATCTCCGTGAGGCCGGACTTATAGGTATCCCGTAAAGTAGAAAGCCAGGTGGTTGGGTTATTCTGATGAAGAAGTGTCAGAGGTTTGCGGAATTTCGCTTTTTCTGTCACTTCTTCATAAAGGCCAGTCAGAAGTTTCAGCTCTGCCTGAAAGGTTTTCTCATCAGCTTCTCTGGCATTGGTCCGCACGATACAGCCAAAGCGTTCACTGATAAAGGGCTGCAGCCATTCTCCCAGCCGCTGCTTTTCTTCTTTGGAAAGCTTGGAAGAAAAACCAGTGCTTTTATTCTCTGTGGTAAGCACCACATAATTTCCCGTAAAATTCAGATTGGAGGTGACTGCCGGAGGTTTGGATTTCAGGTTTTCACGGCAGACCTGCACCAGAAGCTCATCTCCGGCCTGAAGCTGGCTCGATTTCCCTTTTTTCAGAAAAATCGGCGCCTTATTGTCAGAAAGCGAATAATAGCATTGCATCCCGTTTCCGATCTCGATAAAAGCGGCATGGATGTTTTTTACAATATTATGTACGCGGCCGATGTAGATGTTTCCAAGAAGCGAATTGCGTTCTTCTTCATCCAGATGAAGTTCGACGACCTTATCGCCTTCTTTTAAAGCCGTCAGGATCCTGCCCCGGCAGCGTACGATGAGTAGCTTTTTATCCAATTTTCTCACCCAGTTCGTTTAAAGAAACGAAACATCCGTTTGGTCCGTCTGCGTAAAGATCCAGTCGTGTGATCATCAGAGAAAAGGGCTCCAGTGAAAAGCCTGCATAGGCGGCGAAGGCATCCATCATGAGCTCTGGTTTGATATTTGCAGCACTGCCGGAAGAAAGACGGACAAAAATGCTGTCTTCTTCCAGACGGCTTTCATAGATCAGCGGGCGGATATCCAGTTCCGTTTCACTTTTTTTCGTTTTCTTGATAATGGAGATGGACGGCTGTTCCAGGAAAGAAGTATAAAGTTTTTTCCAGTCCAGATCAGGTTCGTAACCGTCGCGAAAACGGATGCGGTAGTCTGCAGCAGCTACCAGAGCCATGGCATTGCTGGCTTTTTCGTCGGGGATCTGACGAAAATCCAGAATCCGCATACCTTCGCTCATAACAGCATCCAGACGCCGTACGGCTTCCTCTGTGGAAAGCGGTTCTCTGATCTCAATGTCCATGTATTCGCCTTCGCTTTCAATGCCTACGCCCAGCGGAGAGGCAAAGGACATGACCATATGAGGGCTGAATCCTTCTGTGAACACAATGGGGATCTCTGCTCTGCGGATCGCTTTCTGAAAATACCGGAGGATATCCAGATGACCGATAAACTTCATAGCCCCGTGTTTGGAAAATTTTACTCTAATCTTCATAGCATACACCTCCGCCATAGGTTTTTCCACCGCAGCCGGAGCAGCTCTGGCGGCAGTTGGGCGTTACGATACCCTGTTTTGCTTTCTCCCATTCCCGTTCCATAAACTTTCTGGTAACTCCGATATGGATGAAATCCCATGGAAGGACCTCATCGAAGGTTCTGGTACGGAAATTGTAAAAATCATAAGAAATGCCGGTCTCTTCCATTGCTTTTTCCCAGATATCATAGTGGAAGGTCTCGCTCCAGGCATCATAAAGGGCTCCGTTTTCATAGGCTTTCCGGATAGCCTTGCCCACTCTCCGGTCTCCACGGGCCAGCAGGCCTTCCAGCAGCGTCACATCCGCCTCATGCCAGTTGTATTTAATGCTTTTTTTGTTCAGCTGGTCTTTGATCGTATGGTTGACGGTATACGCTTTTCCGAGAAATTCCTCACGGGTGTTCATAGGAGCCCACTGGAATGGAGTGAAGGGCTTGGGAACAAAGAAGGAAGTGCTGACGGTGATCTGACATTTTCCGTTTCTCTGATCCTTTGGGATCTCGTAATAATTCTCGGCGATCTTTTCTGCCAGATAAGCAATGCCTTTGATGTCTTCCTCTTCCTCTGTGGGAAGACCCAGCATGAAATAAAGCTTTACCTTATTCCAGCCGCCGGCAAAAGCTTCACCGGAGCCTTTCAGAATATCCTCTTCTGTCAGGCCTTTGTTGATCACATCACGCATTCTCTGGGAACCGGCCTCCGGTGCGAAGGTCAGGCTACTCTTTTTGATATCCTGAACCTTACTCATAACATCCAGAGAAAAGGCATCGATACGGAGAGAAGGAAGGGAAATGTTGATCCCCTGCCCTTCACAGTGATCGATGAGGAAGTTTACAATACCTGCCAGATCGGAATAGTCACTGGAACTTAAGGAACTTAAGGAGATCTCTTCATGCCCGGTATTCTTCAGCATGGCAAGGGCATACTCCTTCAGCATGGTGAGGTCGCGTTCTCTTAAAGGACGGTACAGCATACCGGCCTGACAGAACCGACAGCCACGGATACAGCCACGCTGGATCTCCAGCACTACCCTGTCCTGTGTAGCCCGTATGAAGGGAACCACCGGAGCCTTTGGATAATAAGTATCTGTCACATCCATAACGATCTGTTTCTCGATCACAGAAGGAATATCGGGACATACGGGATCAAAAGAAGCAATGGTTCCGTCCTCTTTATAAGTCACCTCATAGAGGGAGGGAACGTAGAGTCCAGGGATTTTTGCCGCCTCATGAAGAAATTCTTTTCTGGAACAGCCTTTTGCTTTACATTCCTTATAAAGATCCATCAGATGGAAATATTCGGTCTCACCCTCGCCAATGTAAAAAATATCAAAGAAATCAGCCAGAGGCTCCGGATTATAGGTGCAGGGGCCTCCACCAATGACGATGGGATCATCTTCTGAACGCTCAGAAGCATTCAGGGGGATATTGGAAAGATCCAGCACCTGAAGAATATTGGTATAGCACATTTCGTACTGGATCGTGAAGCAGAGAAAATCAAAATCCTTTACCGGATCCTGGGATTCCAGGGCAAAAAGAGGGATTTTTTTCTCACGCATGATCGGGTCAAGGTCTGTCCAGGGAGAGTAGACGCGTTCACACCAGATATCTTCTCTTTGGTTAAACATATCGTAAAGAATCTGGATGCCGAGATGGGACATACCAATCTCATACACATCCGGAAAGCAGAAGGCAATGCGGACATCTACCTGTTCTTTGTCTTTCATTACCGAGTTGATCTCATTGCCGATATAACGGGCGGGCTTTTCAATGCTCAGTAAAATTTCATCGCTTAAAGCTAGTTTTCTCATATTATTCCTTTCGAGATCTGTCAGGCGATTATTTCCAGCCTGACTGTTTTGTGCCAGTGGACGGTACGGATCATTTCACTCGAATCAAAGAAGTCCCCTGCTTTTATTGCATCAGGCAATAAGCAGGGGATTTCTTTCTATCAGTACGGACCACTGCAATATTTCTATTATATATGGATTGCATTAGAAGTTCAAGTAGGTAATCTGCATCAATTTTGCATTCCATCGTTTTTGAACGCAGATAAGCATTCCCCCTTTCATTTTCACCCTTTCAGTCCGCCTGCACCAATTCCCTGAAGCAAATATCTTTGTCCAATCAGATAAATAATGATTGTTGGAATCATAACGATTACGAGCCCTGCAAACAGTGCTCCCCAGTCCGTGGCATATTTCTGCACCTCAAATAGGTTTGCCATTCCGATGGGAAGGGTTTTCTTTGCATCTTCCGTGAGAAGAACAAGTGCCAATGGATATTCATTCCAGAAGCCCATGGCGCTTAACATCGTAATGGTTGCAATTCCGGGTTTTGCGAGAGGCACCATAACCCTTAATAACAGCTGGATATTGGTGGCACCATCAATTCTTGCAGACTCCTCATAATCCCTTGGTACCGCAGACATAAATCCCTGTAAGGTAAAGATACAGAAGGGAAACTGCATCACTGCATAAACAAGACATAATACCGGCAGGTTATTTAATCCGTTCACAGCCTGTAATTCCAGAAACAAAGGAATCATAATATAAGTAGCCTGCAGAAAAATACAAGCCATGTAGATTGTAGAGATCAGCCTGCTGCCCACAAAACGGTATCTTGCCAGTACATAAGAGATAGGAATGACCAAAAGCAGAAGCAATACAGTGGAAAGCACTGTCACAAATATGGAATTCCCAAAATAAGCGGCGATATTTGCTTTCTGCCATGCTGTCACAAAATTGTCCAGATTCAAAGCCGTGGGCAATGCATAGGGATCTGTCAGATATTCTGCATTTGTTTTAAACGCAGACATCAGATTCCAGAAAAGAGGATACAAAAAGAGAATGGTAAACAGAATCATCAGGATTCTGATACACCAGGTTCTTACAGTTTTCATCAGTTTCCCTCCTATTCTTTTTCAGATGATATTTTTTTAGAGATCATTGCAAGTACGATTGCAAGAATCAGGGTAAACATGGCAATTGCCATGGCATATCCAAAATTAGCGTTCCGCATACCCTGGGTATACATATACTGTAAAAGCACACTGGAAGCACCGTTTGGTCCGCCTCCTGTCATAACGTTGGACAGGGTAAAGCTTAAGTTAATAGTGCCAGACAGGGAAAGTATATAGGTCGTTCCAATAGATCTACGAAGCAGGGGAATGGTGATCTTAAAGAACTTCTGAACTCCTGTTGCACCGTCAATGGAAGCAGCTTCATAAATTTCCTGGGAAATCCCGTCAATGGAAGCTACATGCATGACCATATAATAACCAATGGCCTGCCATACCAGGGCTGCACCGATACACCAGAGAGCCGTTTTTCCCTCTCCAAGCCAGGCGTGTTTCCAGGTTGAGAGATGGAACAGATCCAGTATATGATTCAGAATTCCTCTTGTCGGATTAAAAACAAAAGACCACACAATACCAACTACAGTCATGGAGACAATACTTGGGAAAAAGAATACGGTCCGATAAAATGACTTCTCCTTAAGCTGACCCTGCGTAAGGATAAATGCAAATACAAGACTTAGAAATATGGTCACAGCCGGAATTACCAACATTAGCTTAAGAGTGTTAAGCAGTGCCTGAAGGAAATTCTTATCCTGGAACATATATTTGTAATTATCAAAAAATACAAATTTGCTGTTAAAGCCTACGCTAAGTGCAGTAGAACTGGTAAAAGACAAATAAATGGCATTTACCATAGGCACAATCATAAAAATAATGGTTAAGATCAATGCAGGAAGTGTACACAGGGCTATAAATAATCTGGGCTTTTTTACCACGCTTGCTCACCTCTTCAAAGTATTTAATAAATGCAGCAGATTGCCGCATGAAAATTTCTGTTTCATGGTTACAAAAGGCTGCCACATACACTATGCAGCAGCCTTTCCTTGCTTTACCGTTTTTATCCGGCTGGCATATGAAGTTTAGTTGGAAGCTTCCATATCAGCACGAACCTGTGCGAAAGTATCTTCCACACTTTGTGCCCACTCTTCCACTGTCATTTCATCGTTCATAACAGATGTGATTGGATTGAAAATCTCATCTTTCGGGTTGATCTTGCAGTCAGCCGGAACTGCTGCAAAGCTCATGATCAGGGAGGAGGCATTTGCCTCTTCGTAGATTCCGTACATGTTGTAGATTGCAGTAGACAGCTTATCTTTTGCTACTTCACGGGCACTCTTGGTAGCATAGAGGGCACCGGAAGCTTCTGCAAAAGCAGATACAGATTCATCACTGTAGAGGAAACGGAGAAATTCTTTTGCAAGCTCCGGATTCTTGGCAGCTGCCGGAATGGAAAACTGCTCGCAGCTGTCAAATACATAGTGTACATCGTCTGCGCTCTCGGTTGGGATTGGAGCCATTGCAAATTCAAATCCATCTTCTCTGGGTGCATCCTGCATCTCATTTTCCATCCAGGTTCCGTTTGTGATAAATGCAGCTTTTCCAAGCATCATTTCTGTCTGGGACTCTGTATGGTTCATGCCAACAGTGCCCTCTAACAGATAGCCTTTATCTGCAATCTCTTTCATATGACTTAAAGCCTTTAACACACCCTCATTATTAAAGGAACCTTCTTCGTAATTGGCAATCTTGGTAAGGGCTTCTTCGCCGCACTCATTTGCAATTGCCGGCCAGAGCATTTCTTCCATGTATCCCGGATAAATTCCCTGATATGTGAAAAGTGCACGTCCGTCAATATCTTTTACCTTATCACCAAGTGCAAAGAACTCATCCCAGGTCTTTGGCACTTCCAGGTTATTCTCATCAAAGAATGTTTTGTTGTAGATCAGACCCTGTGGACCGCTGTTAAATGGTGCAAGATAAATTTCACTGTCTCCGTAAGGAGCACATTTGGTGCTTTCAAGGATCCCGTCTGTAATATCATCACGAAGGGTACCGGTTCCGGCATAATTTTCTCCGTCAAAAACATCGTCCAGGTTAAGAAGTGCATGCTCTTTGATCAGGGAAAGGATCACACCATCCTCACCACCATCATTAAGGCAGATGAAATCAGGTGCGTTTCCAGCTACGATCTGTGGACGGATGATATCTCCAATGGTAGGGCTGATGGTCATGTTTACTTTCACGCCCTCATGGCTTTCTTCAAAAAGCTCTACCATCTGATTCCAGTAAGCATCTCCGTATCCACCCTGGAAAATGGCAATGTTCAGTTCCTGTTCTTCTGTCTCTGCAAATGCAGTGAGCGGGGAAAGCACTGTGGCTGCGCTCATAGCAAGGATTATCGCAGAAGCTGCAAATCTTTTTTTCATAGGTTGTTTCCTCCTTCTTGTTGGCTTTTATTACGTTTGCCTGATGATATTAGTATAATGAAAAGGGTTCTTGTGGTAAATTTACAAAATGATCCTTTATATGGAACATTTTTCTGTTGTTTTTATATAATATGGATTTTCTTGCGGCATATATGTACAATCTTTTTCTATTTGTATTTTAAATGGATTATCTTGTTTTTTTCCTGTATAATAAATCTGTCACAATCCGGTAAAGTCATGAAAATCAGAATGTTTTTCCATATTTATCGGACCATGTACGGATTATTTTTTTAGAAATGAGGGACAGCGGCATGGAAAAAAGACAACGGTATCAGGGATTTCGAAAATTCAGCATTAAAACCAGGCTGGTCATAGCCCTTTTCATGATCTCCATTATACCATTAACAGGAATCAGCTTCTATTCGTTTCATATTTTTTCAGAAGCACTTCGGGAAAAACTTTCCACTTCCATCTCCCAGACTTTATCCATGATCAATCTGAATATGGTAAGTGAGATTGAAAAGTACCAATATCTCTGTGGCTCCATCTGCACCAGTCAGGAAATCAAGGACGGTCTCCTGAAAAAGGACATGACAGATATAGAAAAAAATCGGACCATTACTGAGATCCAGCATATGGTCCGAAGTAAGATTATCTATCCAGCACAGGCAAAAAACATTACAGTATACGATACAGAGGGAAATATTTTTTATGATCTGGGATATGACGGGTTATATCCGGATGATGTAGATAGAATCCTAAGTCGCCTTGAAGATGAAAATCAGGATGTATGGGCATACGTACATACTTATCGTGACCGGGATATCCTGATTCTTGGAAGAAGAATTTATGAACAATACAGTCAGAGCCGTGTAATTGGTTATACTCTGATTTCTATTGATGAAAAAATTTTTTCAAAAACAGTGCTGGAACCGGTAGGTCTGGCCGATTCTTCCAATATTATGTATCTGAATATGGATGGAACGATCCTTTCTTCCTGGGATCGTAGTATTCAACTGGGGCAAAAAACCGAAAAAAATCTGCTGGAAAATATCCAGGCGAAACTTCCAGGCAAAACAGATTCTTTCAGCATTTACAAAGATGGCGAAGAACAGCTGGTTACTTATATTTTCAATAAAAACCTGGATCAGCTGTTTGTATACACCATGCCCTATCATTATATTAATTCTGAAGTTAACGCTATGTTTGGGAAAATCCTGGCTGTGGCATTCTTCCTTGTTCTGCTTTGCATTGGAATTGTAGCCATGGTGTATCCTGGAATTACATCCCCCATCAGAAGCATGCTGGATTTTTGTAGGGAATTATCAAAGGGAAATCTTTCCGTACGGATCCAGGATGACCACAAAGACGAACTTTCCGATCTTTCCGGAAGCATGAACCATATGGCAGATACCATTGAGAGCCTGATGAGACAACAAAAAAGTCAGGAAAAGAAAAAAAGAGAACTGGAATTGCAGATGCTTCAATATCAGTTAAATCCTCATTTTCTTTTCAACACGTTAAACAGTCTGCGTTTTGTAGCTGCCATGCATAAAGATCAGATTGTAAGTGATGGAATCCAGGCTCTCAGCAGTCTTCTGCAAAATACACTGACTAATAAAAACGAGTATATAACCATTCAGGAAGAGCTTGAGAACCTGGAAAACTACTTCGCGATTTTAAAAATCCGGTATGCTGGAAGCTTTGAGTACTCTTTTGACGTGGAAGAGGAAGAACTGCTCTCCTGCCTTGTTCCGAAACTGATCCTGCAGCCCCTTGCAGAAAATTCTGTTATGCACGGTTCTTCGGATGACGGCTCCGTTATGGAAATTCTGATCACCTGCTGGGAAGAAAACAATCATCTTATCATAGAACTCTATGACAATGGAAAAGGATTTGAAGTAACACCTGCAGCGTTGGAATCTCATACAAATCGGAAAAAGATTGGAATTACGAATGTGAATGACCGAATACAGCTGAATTTTGGAAAGGAATATGGACTTAAGGTCAGTAGTTACCCTGGCGAAGGAACCACATGTACGCTGACTCTTCCACTATTATATGTACAAGAACTGTCAAAAGATCATAACAGCTAAAATCACAACCATTTTTGTCAACAGAAAGGACTTTTATGTACAGTATATTACTTATTGATGATGAACCAATCGTAAAAATTGCGCTTCGCTCCATTCTTCCCTGGGAAGAGCATGGCTTTTTCATTTGTGGAACAGCATCAAATGGTCTTGAGGCTGTTCCACTGATTGAAAAACATCATCCGGATATCATTATCACTGACCTGAAAATGCCTGAAATGGACGGACTGGAACTGATCCGTTTTCTGAAGGAAAAAGAATATCCTGGAGAAATACTGGTACTAAGCAACTACGAAGACTTCGATTCCGTAAGAAGTGCACTGCTTTTAGGTGCTGCGGACTACCTGTTAAAAATCAAAATTCAGCCGGATACGCTCCTTGCCTGTCTGAACAAAACCACCGAAAAAATGCAAAATACAGCTGGCCGAAAAGATTCCATTCTGAAAGCGGACATCACCGAACCCGTAACCGATCATCTTCTCTCCTTTTTTCAGGGAGAAGAGTCGCTTGATTCTTTCATTGAAAGATATGGGGCCGAAAAATTTGGATTCATGAGACATTCCTGTGCAGTATGCTATGTAACGTTTGAAAAATTTTTGTCAAATGATGCATTTTCCATATCCGGAAATCTGCTGCGTGATATGATACTGGATGCTGTTCAGGGAGTGCTGCAGCCATACATTCTTGTTCTTAATGCCCATAGTGCGCTTGTAGTATTTTCTCAAAAAGAGTTAACGTGCAGTCAGGTAAAGGTGGAACAGCTGGTAAAAAAACTGTATAACCGTTTTACCATGTACCAGTCCTTTGCGCCAGATATGCCCTATAAAGAAAATTTGCAAAATTATGAAGAGGCCAGGACCACATATCAGGATTTTCTTCAAAGTGAGGGGCATTACAAAAATGATGTTGCCAAAACCCTTACATACATAGAAAATAATTACATGCACCGTCTCACATTATCTTCCATTTCGGCAAATGTCAATCTCAGCACCAGCTATTTATGCCGTGTTTTCAAGTCCGAAGTGGGGACAAGTATTACCAGCTACTTAAACAATCTGCGAATAAGAAAAGCTGCTACCCTGATAAAAGAGAATACCTTCTCACTAAAGGAGATCTCTGTTATGGTAGGAATTGACGATCAACTGTATTTTAGCCGATTATTCAAAAAATGCATGGGAATTTCACCATCCGAATATGGGAAACGATTTCATCAATAATTAGCTTTTGAACCCAGATTCCATTTGCTTTTGGCGATTTTTCTACATTACCCGGCTCCCAGAATATTCCATGCATCACCGATCGCGTCATAGTAATAAACCTGGTTGTCAGATACGGCATAATAATTTTCTCTGACGATGCATTCCTCGTGTTCGGTACCAAGAACAAATACCAGACATTCTTTTCCATCGATCCTCTCTTTTGTTCCGTCATACCACACAGACATCCCAAGGTTTAGGTAGTGGCTGACTTTATCCGTCTGGCAGAGAAGAGCGTACGCATTCTGTATGGCCGCAGCCTCTTCGTCATGCTCAGAAGCATCATCACATCCATCGCCATCACATTCGTCAGAATAAATGGTAAAGTCATAGCAGCGCTGCTCTTTTGCCAGGTGACCGTCTTTTAATGAGACAGCCGGACGATAAGTAACACTCATATTGCCTTCCCGGACGGAGACCATTACATTTGAATAGATCTCACTGATGTTACACCGGAGGAGAATGACTTCATCCGGCGATCCTTCATAATAAGGCGCTTCCAGATCGTCTCTGTATTTGGCCTCTTCTGTCATTTCTGACGGATAAACACAGACGGACCACTCAGAAGCAGGCACGATCACATAAATCTCACAACCGCCGGCATCGACAACCGCAGCGTTTTGAAGAAACGGATAGTAGTACCAATAATCGGTCTGTTCTGCATAGTCCAGGATATCCTGGGCAGAAACATTCTCTTCTCCGATATAACCCAGAAATGCCATGCCGGCCTGGCATTCCTCTTCTCTTAAAACGTCCTGAAAAACTGCCTGGCTGGCATTTGCGTCATAAAGTACATCCTGCTGCGTTTCTTCTGCCAGGCAGCCCAAAGGTATAAAAGCCAGAAGCAATGCACTGATTCCGATGGTAATGGAAAGTTTTTTCATTGTACTCTCTCCTTTCTGATAAAAACAGAGTTTGGTTATTTCAGCGTGGTGACGATCAGCTTGCTCTCCAATGCCGCTGCGATCAGATCCTCCTTGCAGCTGTAGCCGGCTTTTGCGATCATTTCCTGGAAATTCCAGCGTACTCCGGAGGTAGAACAGTCCATTTTTTTTGCAATTTCCGAATAAGACATTCCACAGATATAAAGGCGCAGCATTTCCAGCTGTCTCGGACTGATCTCTCCGCTGGTGATCCAGTTCATTTCCACATCGGGTGTCGTATCCGGAAAAACATGCTCTCCGTCAAGTGTTCTGTGGATCACATCCCGAAGCTCCGCTTCTCCATGATCCTTATACCACAAGCTGTCGGCACAGCCTGTTTTTGCCCGTTCCAGTATTTTAGGATCGATCAATGAAGTGATAATGATCACTTTTGTAGCCGGATGCTCTTCCCTGATCGTTTTTCCTGCTGTCAGTCCGTCATGGTTATGAAAGGTCTGCACATCCATCAGCACCAGATCGATCGCAGAATAGCTGCAGATCTTTACGGCTTCCCTGGCATCTGCTACAGTCTCCACAAGCTTGAATTCCGGTTCCTGCAGGATCAGGTATTCAAAATATTTCTGCATGATCATCTGATCTTCTACAATGAGTACACGTACCATAACATCATTCCCTTCCTCAGGACATTTTGAGCCCTTTCTATGTTACTCTTTGAACGGCAGCTGTATGCGCAGACAAAAGACCGGTTCAAAAATCGTTTTCATGCTTCCTTTTTCTGCTTCCACAGCTTTTCTAAGGGCAGACAGACCGCCGCCTTCTTTTGCATTTTTTTCCGGAGCGTCCCCATCATTGGTGATCTGGATATACAGATATTTGTCAGCTGTTTCCAGCTGTACATAAACCGTTGTTCCATGTGCATGGCGGGCGCAGTTTGTCACACATTCACGGATCGCACGGTCTGTCAGAAGCCTGTTGACCGGATCCTTCGGATAACTGCCACGGATCTGAAGTGTGATTCCAAGCTTTTCGGCCTGTTTTTCCGTATCCTTATACTGATCTTCTCCTTTTTCTACCGTTGTGCCAGTGAGAATATAAACCAGCTGCTTTAGAGTATCCAGCTGTTCTTTCATATTCTCCGGCTCTTCTTTTTTCTCCAGGATCCTTCGGATCGAGAGAAGACTTCTTCCGAAGCTGTCGTGTACCTGCATTTTCATGGACAGCGTTTCCTGTTCCCGTATCTCATCACCGATCTTTTCATACATTTCTTCCAGCCTGCGGTTCAGAAATTCCAGTTTTTCATTATTGTTTTTGATCTCTTCCCCATTATAGTAGATCTCAGATACATTGACAGCAACGGTCTGCAGGTATCCGTCGAGTGAGGGCTCTTTCAGCGGATATTCCTGAAACATCCAGACAGAACCGTCCGAAAAATAAAACACATGGTTGTCGGAGCTTAGCTGTATTACGTCTTTCTGCCTGGAATCCGCATGGATAGCATGGCGGAGAGACTCATAATTCTGCAGATATGTTCCGGTGAGCATTCTGCTCAATTCCTGCATCTTAATGTTGCACAGAATGATCCGTCCAAGAGGATCGGAAAAACAGACGCCGCAGGGAACATGGTTCACAGCTTCATGAACGGACCATGGTGACAAAGAATGATGATATTCCTTTATTTCTTTTCGGATAGCAAAAACCAGATAAACAGTCAGCAGGATCACCAGAATGAACATCAGATATGCCGGAAAGGAATGAAACAAGGGCTTGTAGTGACCATGATCCACATGAGGTCTGTGCTCATTCAGAAGTACGGACATAAAAAGAAAAGAAAGGAAAAACTCTACCGCTGTGATCATGATTTTTCGCTTTCCAACGGAACGGATCATTCTGGAAAAAAGCAGGATCAGTTCAAGGATCAGGCAGATTTCCATAAGGATCATGATGATGTTCTGGATTTTCATACTGCTTTCTATGAAACTGGGCATCGGATAAACCATTCCTGCTCCTCCTCCTGCTCGATCAGAAGTCCCTGCTTCTCTGTCAGATATGGACGAATATCCTCCTGGCTCGTAATATGAACAGAAATCTGCAGTTTTTCCTCAATCTGAGTCACGCGGAAAAATACAGAGTTCATGACATCAAACAGCTGCTCTACCAGCCATTCAAAGAAATCATAGCATTTCAAGACGTCATCGGCATGAAGCTGTTTTTCTTTATCCTGCAAAAAATAGGCTGCTTTGATGTTGCATAATTTCAGGTTTTCACAGGACTCTGCCAGGCTTTGTTTCAGATCCGCCATAGTCAGGGAATCTTCCCGGGAACTGTATCTGGTCAGCATCAGATTTTTCCATCGTTTCAGATAAGTTCCAACAACCACTATTTTACTTAAGATCAGCTCATACTCTTCCCGTGACTCTGTCTGCTCCAGCTTTTCCATATAGTGAGAAAGCAGTTCATATTGTCTGGAGGTCTGGCTTTGTATGATATTTAAAAGCCGGTTCTGTTCTTCCAGTTTTCGCCGTTCTGCTTCTTTCTTATAGGTTTTCCGTAAAAGCTGATTCCTGGCAGTCAGCTCTTCCTGCTGTTCCTGAATATCCTGATACTGATCCAGCAGAACAGAAATATCTTCGGCCCAGAACAGATGTCCGCCCTTGACAGGGAGATGATTGATGCGGCTCCCTCGTTCCTGGACGGATGATTTTGCTATAATGGAATCCCGCAGGTCTTTGGAAAGCTCCGGAAACTCTCCGGAAAAATAATAGCGTCGGAAGGAAGCATCGGTTATCTCGGCGTCCAGTCCGCCCGTCGCCTGAAACAGTTCAAAATAACGGCTGTTGGTCTGTATCAGTCCACAAAGGATACATCCCTGAAAAATCGCTGCCATAAGCAGACAGCAGGCTGCTGTCATATCTCCTGCAAAGGTTTTGATAAAGGGCAAACGGAGGAGATTAGCGATGTTCCAGCCAAGCAGCAGCAAACCGGGAATGACCGGCAGCCAGAACCGTTTCCTGTCGGGGATCCGGCTCTTTTTAACAAGCAGTAGCTCCATTATGACCAGACAGGCAATGATCCAGAGCTGGATCAACATAAAAAGAATACCATAACTGTAATTTTTATCAGAATAAGGAACCGGTCCTTCAAACCGGAAAACCTGCTGATGAAGATCATTGGTAAGAACACAGACGATCAATACCACAGAGAAGAATAAGAGGATGCCAGTGATCCATTTTGTTGTTTTCTTTTCTGCTTCATCTATCAGTAAAGTGGCGGATAATCCAAAGGTCGGGATCAGGATCATCGGTATATAGTACAGATACCAGCAGATATGTCCGCCAAGAGGATCCAGAAGAATATGGTATTTCACGGTACGCAAAAAGAACCAGCATACCATCAGACATCCGATAGCAGTCAGGTACTGGCGCACTTTCTTCTGTACGACATGTTTGTTTAGATAAATGACCCAGGCACAATAGATCCCAAGGTAAGTACAGGCACGGCACTGGTCGGCAAGTGTCTGTATCAGTTCATTGTCTGTTTCTATGAACCTGCAGATATATGCCAGCAAAACGAACAGCAAAACGACGATACAGGATAGCCTTCTTTTCTTTTGATAGGACATTCTGATTCCTTTGCATTGTTAAAACAAGAGATTTTTCTGTTTCATTAAAACCTTACGGCTGTCTGTCAGAAGGAACCGCTGCTTCCTCCATGTGAACGTCCGGAAGAACTGGTATGAGAAGAACTTCCTCCGGAAGAGGACGAGGAGGAAGAGGTGGGCGTATCCCGCTGAATGCGCCGCTCGGTAACGATACGGTTGACGAACTGATCACTCGCCACCGTGACTGTCATGGAACCATCACGGGTATAGGCTCTTGCAGAATCCTGTTTTACCACCGATTTCAGCGACCCGGCTTTTCTCCTAACCATAAAGAAAGAAATAAGGAATCCGATGAGGATATCCACAAATAACCAAAAGGGAGCCACATGACCGCTGGGCATATTTCCAACATCGTACGGCTCACCGGTTGCCGCCTGTGTCAGGAACTGATCACACAGATCGGCGAAGCAGTCAAAAGCCTGTGCATATTTTCCACTGCTGAGTTTCCTTTGAAATTCATTACTGATATAAGAAATACCGGCATCTGTAAAAGCTGTAAGATGGCAATAGCCATAGGTTGAAATCGCCCATTTTCTTTCGCCCATACTGATCAGGAGCAGAATACCGTCATCGTTTTCTCCGTAACCATACCCATTGTAATCATAGTAATCATCCGCATACGCCTGTGCGGTCTTGCCGTCAAGGGAATTGACGGTGACAATCGCCACCTCATTTTGCTGTCTCTGACTGATCTCCTCCAGCTTCTCTAAAAGAGCTGTACTTTCTTCTGTTGTAAGCAGACCGGCATCATCTACCAGGAGCGGTTTCTGCCGTTCTGCGGGAATGGAAGAAGCTTTTGCAGGAAGCATCAGGATAAACAGACAGAGAAAAACAGACAGCCCGTGCCATATTTTCTTTTTCATCTTCATTTTTTCCTCCTTCCTGCTGCATCAGATAACGACAAGGTACATCAGCGTGTAGAGCAGACCTGCGATCAACGCGGTACGGATCAGGACGGATTTCCAGAAGGCAAACCGATCCAGAGGCAGGTCTCCGACCATTTTTCCGGTCTGTCCATTCATTGCAAAAGTGAATTTTTCTCCGCGCCAGGTCGTGTTCAGAAGCCATACCGGATACAGGGCATACCAGTAACCGGCCTGATTGATCTCTATATCACTGTCCTGGACTCTTTTACCACCATTATAGCCGGTTACGGTTGCCTGAAAGGAACGTTCGGCACAGACGCGGATCCGCTCTCTTGCTCTGTCCATACGTTCGTCCAGACTGACATCATAACGATCGGCAAGATAACCGGCCAGGTAAGCCGGCTGAAATGGTACCGCATCCCGGAAATGAAAGGGCTCTATCGCTTCCATCAAGGTATCGTCCATTTTTCTGGAGGCATCCGCCGGAATATGCTCGAAGCTGATACTTCCGGCACGAACAACCCGATAGATCTCTCTGGTTGTATACTCCGTATCATTGGATTCCTGTACATGAACTTTTTCCGCTTCATATGTAATCTGAACATCCGCATCCACATCAAACAACCAGAACGGAATGTAGACACCTTTGATCTCATCGACATGATTTTCTTTTCGGAATACCTTCGGCAGATATTTTCTTCCTTCCAGATGCGAATAATATCTTTTTTTGGCAGCTTTCTTGTCCAGCTTGAACGGGATGATATAATCCGGCTTAAGATCCCCAGAAAACTGTCCCTTAATCGTTACTTTATTATTACAGAACGGGCAGGTCGTGGCTCCTGTTGTTTCATCTGCCACAATTTCACCACCGCAGGACTGGCAGGAATAGACACGCATATGATTTGTCTCATCTTTTTGCCATTGGCCGCTGCTCAGGGAGAACCAGTTTTCTTTTGCCGTTTTCTTTTCGGCTGCTGTTTCAGCTTCCGGTTTCTGTGTGCGCTGAAATTCTTCAACCGTCATTTCCGTATTACAATACAGGCATTTCATATGCTGGGATTTTGAGTCAAATTCCATTGCACCGCCACAAAACGGGCATTTATATTCTATAACATCAGACATATTTTCCGTTCGCCCTTTCTTATCTTTTAAGGGAACGCTTCCTCATTTTTTATTGTGATTCAGAAGCGTTCCTTTTCTTTCTACAGGTCACGGTTTCGGCGCTCCGCAATATTCACAGAAGATACCGGTATTTCTGGCACCACAGCTGCATACCCATGAATCTCCAGTGCTTTCCTGTGCCATGCTTGCTCCATAGCCCTGGTTCATCATATTGTCCTGCTGCGGATAACCCTGATTCATCATGTTACCCTGCTGCGGA
>NZ_QSCM01000002.1:0-216751 GCF_003463065.1 Blautia sp. OF03-15BH | reverse complement strand
CTGCTGCGGATAGCCCTGGTTCATCATGCTTCCCTGCTGTGGGTAGCCCTGGTTCATCATGCTTCCCTGCTGTGGGTAGCCCTGGTTCATCATGCTTCCCTGCTGCGGATAACCCTGGTTCATCATATTACCCTGCTGCGGGTAGCCCTGGTTCATCATATTACCCTGCTGCGGGTAGCCCTGGTTCATCATATTGCCCTGCTGCGGATAACCCTGGTTCATCATATTACCCTGCTGCGGGTAGCCCTGGTTCATCATGCTTCCCTGCTGCGGGTAGCCCTGGTTCATGGTATTGCCATATGTAGGTGCCGGTGCGCCCGTAAGAGCAGATACGATCTGGTTTCCAAGCTGCTCATACTGCATGATCTTGTTCCGTTCATGTCCTTCTACGGAGAAGGTGTTAAGCTGGAAATCCATATCATCAAACCATGGTGTATTGACAGACAGTTTTATCTTATAATCATAGGAGTAATGGTATCTCGGCGGAACGTAAGATCTGGATTCTCCGTTCTGATCCTGATATTCCTCTTCCTCACGCTCTTCTTTGATCTCCAGCCGGCAGGATGTCACAGCAGACAATGGCACGATATCCGGATTTTCTTCTTCATTCAGCCGGCGTGCCACGGTAAACAATCCCTTGGTCTCATCAAGGAACACATGATATCTGTCTCCGGCAAATTCGCGTGTAGTATGGAAGTTTCGAACCGCATTTTTATTCTCTTCTCTGTAGTCCAGCTGTCTTTTGATCTCTTCTACGGTACTGTGGCGTCTTTCCTCAAACCATGGAGAAAGCTTTGCTGCACAGTTTTTACAAAGATTACCGTCGTCCAGCTTCCGGTTTCCCAGAAGACCTATTTTATCACCGCAGATATCACAATTCTTTTTGTCAAATAATCCCATTTTCTAAATCCTCCTTTTGATACAAGGGAAGTCCCTTGTTTCCATTGTGAAAACACGGGACTTCCAGATTTGCGATTATTCCATGACTCTATCCAGATATACTTTGATTGTAAAATCAAAACCACCGAAATCATCTTCGCCATCTTCGGATTCTTCTGTAGCCGGAGCCTCGGTCTCTGTTTCCTCTTCCATCGGCAGGCTGTCTGCTGTTGTGAAGCATAATTTTCCATCTTCCAGAAGGTAGAAGCGCATGGTATCCGTACTGAACAGGTGATAGTTCTCAGAATCCGTTTCTGTTTCTTCTTTCTGTGTTTCTGCATTGAATATCAGTGCATTTTCTTCCATGACACCTTTCAGCTCGGTTGTTGTCTCATTGCCCTCTTCGAGCAATACAAGAGTGGCGTTTCCGTCTGTAATGGACATTTTCATTTCTACGCCGGCAATCTCGCCTGTAGCAGGCATCTGCATTCCATAGAGATCGATCAGTGTACTGGTCCAGTCACCATTGAAATCTTCCAGTTTTGGTTCTGCTACCGGTTTTCCGGGTACATAAGGCACATACTCCTCTTTTTCCTGACTCAGTACCACGGACAGTCCGTCCATTTCTACAGATAAGGTTCCGTCAGAATACGCTCCTTCCACCGTTTTGTCATCGGCAGTGATCAGTACTTTCTCACCATCGATCTTCCATTCCATGGCATCAACACCCGGTTCCTGTCCTTCCATGAGTTCGGAGATCTCACCTTTTCCATCTTCTGTAAAGTGGAATGTCATCTCCATTTTCATCATTCCGGGATGAAACGTATTTTCGCCGTCTAAGGACATGCTGTTTACATACCAGGTACCAACGACATCCTTGTCTTCCAGTGCATAGGCATTCATACCAATCAAACCTGCCATCATAACTCCCAATGCACCTGCTGTCCAGAATTTCATTTTCCTACTCATACTCAATTCTCCTTTCTTTTACGATGAAGCATAATTAAATGTTACGTAAAAGGTATCTTTTATTGTTATTATACTGGAAGCATTTCTATTTGCACTGGCACTTTTGATAGTAATCGATTTCTTTGTAAAGCGGACATTCGCAATCCGCTTCGCTACTTGCTCATGAACGCAGTCGCTTCGCGATCTGTCAGTGGGAGCTTTCAACTCCCGCTGACAGAAGCATCCCCCCTAACCCGCCGCTTAGTGCTCCGCGCACTTGAAGCGGGGGAATGCTTATCTGCGTTCAGAATAATTTCAGCAGTTCTTCCGCAGGAAGAGGTCTGGAAAAGTAATATCCCTGGATCATATCGACTCTCCACCGGCTGAGCAGTTCGACTTCTTCTTTTGTCTCCACACCTTCCGCAACAATATGATAGTTCATTTTCTGAAAGGTCTCCACAACACTTTGATAGAACAGTGCCCTTTTCTCATCCTTGCAGATATCAAAAAGAAGGGACCGGTCGAGCTTGATCGTGGAAAACGGAAGCTTCATGACCGTATTGAGATTGGCGTAGCCGGAACCGAAATCATCCAGGCAGAGACGGATCCCCGCGGCTGTAAATTCATCCACAACCATTCTCAGACTTGCATTATATTCCGTTGCCACAGTTTCTGTGATCTCAAACTGTATCCATTCATGAGGGATTTCATATTTGTCCATGATGCGGATGAAATGGCTGCTACAGTCCGTTCTCATCAGATCCAGAGACGAGAGATTCACTTTCACGTTCAGAAGCTGTTCCATCAGTTTTCCATGCTCTTTTAAAAATCTGCAGACGCGGCAAAACTGCAGATCTGTGATCTGTTCGATCAAATGATTCTTTTCCGCGATCTGGATAAATACATCCGGTGCGATCCATCCGAGTTCCGGATGATGCAGACGGCTCAGGGCTTCCAGTGTGACAAAGCGTTTTTCCTGTGTGGAATATACCGGCTGGTAATAAAGTTCAAACAAATCTTCTGCGATCGCCGTATGCAGATACTGTTCCACCCGTTTATTATAGAGAAAGCCATTCATGGTCTGGTGGTCGTCCTGTATCACTTCGGTCAGCCCGTTTTGCGGTGATAAGGATTCCAGATACTCGGCATATTCCAGGATGCGGCCGCTGTCTCCCAGTTTTTCTGCATGGAGGATACCGCTTATGATCGCAGGGATCGTGATACTTTTATTTTCTACATTCAGCTTTATGTTCACATCAAAGATCTTTTTCAGTTCGTCAAGATAATATTCATATTCCTTCAGGGAAGAGGTCAGGATCAAAAAACGTTTTCCCGTAATATGAAAAGCTTTTCTTCCGCATAATGCACCAAGCTTTCTGGCAGTCAGACGCAAGACAAAGTCACCGCCCTGGATCCCCGCAATTTTATTGATATGTTTTATCTGATAAAGATATACGGTAATGATGTGAAAAGATCTTCCGGCTGTTACCAGTTCATTCCCTTTTCTGGTCAGATAAAGATGATTGTACAGACCGGTAAGACTGTCCATGTTTGCATAGGGATTGTTGATGGTAATGAATAATGCAAGTATGCTAAGACTCACGCCGAAGCCTGTTGTCAAAAGGAAAGGGTTCAAAAGCTGAATGATCACTCCGCCACCGGATATCACAAGGATCTCCAGAAGCACTTTCACTCTTTGAAAACCAAGTTTCTTCCTCCAGATTATAATAAGGAACAAAGCAACAGCCAGATGAAGGATGGCACTGTAATACATCAGCAGATACCACGGCCCTTTTACATACCCTCTTGACGGATCAAAACAGAAAAGCTTCCCGGTAAACGGATTGGTCAGTATCACACCAATCAGTACCAGTGTCGGCAGACCGGATAACAGCATTTTCTTTGTGGAAACGAGTCTATTGTCATGCATGGACAGGATATAACAGAGGAACGTAAAAGGAAGCAATGCCTGCAACAGATAAAATACCGTTGTTATAAATACGGTTGCTATTCCAAAGCCGCTTTCCGGCGAAGTAATACAGTAGGTACTGAAAAACTCTGCAATGACATCCAGGACGCCAAGAACAGCGAAGAAAAGAAATACCTGGTTATTCAGATCTTCTGCTCTTTTCTGACCAAGAAAATACCACAGGATCAGCAGCAGTATAACGATCGCTGCGATCAGAAAATCAATATTATAGATCATAGTCTGCCTCCGCTGTCTCTTCTTTGTTGTAATGCTGCATCCTGTCTGCCTGCTGTTTCCAGTCGCTGACGGAATTGAGGACTCCATCTGTTTTTCTCAGATAGCTGTATCCGAATTTCAGACGGATAGGGTGTTTACCTGCGGCTTCGTTTTCCATTTCTGCTTTTATCAGCCGGATCCACTCGGATGGAAGCTTTTGAGGATCGGTCACAACAACCGCAAATTCATCACCGTCGATCCGAAAGCACTCTGCCTGTTGTTCGGAAATCAGGTTCCCGGCTGCCTGGATGCTTCGTGCTGTCCGGATGACTGCCTCATCTCCCAGCCGCATGCCATACGTATCGTTGATCTCTTTCAAGCCTGTGATATCAATAAACAGAAGCAAAGCATTTCCCAGTAATAAGGAATCCTCCTGGATTTTTTCCAGACATTTTTCAAAAGCCTTCCGGTTCTTCAGCCCTGTCATACGGTCTTCCAAAGACATTCTTTCGTAAACAGCCTGTTCCAGGCGGAACTGCGAGTCATTTGCCACCTTACAGAGCAGTCCCCAGAACAGGAATGCGATATAAAGAAGAATCCCAAACTGAAAAACCGTATCGTACCAGTAAATAGAGAAGATCCAGTATAAAATGAGTGCGAGTACACCACTGATCCCCAGCACAGCAAATGCTTTCAGGCAGAGACTCAATTCCTGAGTCCCGGTCTTTCGGTATTCGTTCCAGAGAAGAAGGATCATGGAAGCAACTCCTGTAAATAATAAAAGATGTGTCAGGACTAGCATATGTATGAAAGGGATCTGAAACAGGAGATTCAAGATCCCCTGCAAAATCGTATTCCCGTAAAAAAGGAACATCCATATTTGCGGGATCCACCGTACTTCGCTGCGCACCGTGTTTTGCACAAACCGAAGCATCGGGATCGACAGGAGCATAAAGGCATAAAAAGAGATCAGTGTTCCTGCGGCATTCTGCCGTCCATACATCTGGTAGAGCCCTGAGTCAAAAATACACCATAAACTGCACAGGATCAGAAAAAAAGCAACATTAAGAAAGCGTTTCTCCAACATCTGCCGATGTCTTGCGTACAGAAATACGATCACAGCTACGATTCCCATTCCCAGCATTCCAAGGACCATGAGAATCAAAAATATGGATTCCTGCAGATGACGTCCGACAACGGAAGAAAAGCTTCCAAGGATGGGCACTTGTACATAGAGCAGACTGTTTTCTTTTCCTTCAAAAATAAAGCATAACGGTTCTTCTCCCGTTTCATCCGGCAGGCAGATATCTGCCCATAGTTTTCCTTTCATCGGTTTGTTTCTAAGAAAGCTGTTATCACTGTAATGGTAAAGAAGACGATCACCCATATAGGCTTCCAGATGATCCTGTATTCCTCTGGTAGACACGATCTTTCCTTTGTCTTCCGCAGACAGTGTGTCGTTATAAAGGACTGCTTTTCCATCTGCATCGGTCAGAACCTGGCATGGAAGTTCCAGGGTGATCTTTTCTCCATCCCGTATCTGATACCAGCCGCTGCCCAGTGAACTGATGCTGAGTCTTTCTGCTGTCGCTTCCGGCTGATAAAGGATCCTTACCAAAAGAAACAGAAATATCAGTATAACGGTTATGCAGAACGCTTCGGCTCCTTTTTGTTTTCTGCTTTTATTCATCACTCTTTTTTCCCTTTTTTCTTTTTACTATTCGTTCTTTTCTCATTTGTCATGGAAAAGAATCTGTGAGAAATAGCGGATCTTATCGTCATTTCCCCAGCAGATCAGTCCTACGGCATCTGCCATTTTCTGGGCATCCACACAGTAGGCAGACATGCAGGAATGATGTTTGTAGGGACCGGCACTCATGATGAGAAGATCTGTGTATCCATCTTCTTTCATCTGTTCAGCCAGCTTTTCTGTCAGCTGATTATGAAAATGTTTGGCTTTTTTGTAGTCCATCTCCATTGTCTGGATGGTCTGAAGAACCAGGGTTTTTTCATATTTCAAGGCCCGTGCCACCATTTCTTCCACCGTTCCGCTCTCCGGTGGACAGGCCGGATTCAGGTTGTAATTTCCACACTGGTTTTCTTCACAGAATACCCGGTATTCCGGTTTAAAGACCAGATTTCCGGTATCCATGACGGCTGCCGCGGAAAAACCAAGTTTTATAGCTGCTCTGGTGATGTCATCATAATTGATTTGCATATGTTCTACTCCATTCATAAATACTTTTTTAGATATTTCATGACTGCGGATCATTCCGCTGTAAGGAAACTCTATTTATAACCAGTTTATCATCATTAAAGCTCAGGTGCAAGTCAGTAGATCTTATAAAAATCTCCAAGAAAAAAGCAAGACGGTTTTCTGAACAGACGGTCTTGCTTTTGGGTATGATTTTATGAATGGTTTCGAAACGTCTGAAAGACTATGGTAAGCTCTTCTTCCGTTGCCAGTTTCCCGCAGCTCTCATCGATCCGGAACCGGTGGTCTCCGAAAACAGGCATCTGGTAGTCTGCCATGAGATCCCGGAAAGTGGTGGATTCAAAAAAGGTGCGGATTTTTTCCTTCGCAGGGGCACTGGATTTCTGATAAAGAAGCATAGGTTCGGCGAGAGCTCCTGTTTGAGGGATGACGACCCTTGCAGCTGCTTTCTCCAGACAGATTTGGGCGAAAAGTGGAGGCATGAGAAAAATGGAACCGTAGCTGTTGGAGGGATGCCCCAAATGGCGGAGCGTCTCTGAAGGCGGAGCGAAGGATGCGACATTTCGGACAAAACTATTTAAACCTTCCGCTCCATATTTCCGAAGGATATAGAGACTTGTGAGGGGATCCGGCATTTTCGCATTTCCAATGAGGCAGATTTCGCCCAGGTACTCTTCTCTTAAAAGATCGTCGTAGGCTTCCGGGATTTTCCGGTTGCCCAGGCGTTTGAGATCCACTGCCATCACCTCCGGGAACCAGGCCTGGATTTTTGGCTTTTCATAGACTTTTTCTGCCAGAGCGGCAAAGACCGGATCGGCGCATTCACCGAAATCCATGAGAAAACAGGCATCGGGAAGGTCTTTGGGTTTCCACTCTTTTAAATACTCTTCTTTTGTCATGTTTCCACCAACCTGAGCCGGAATGTAAGCATTCAGGTCTTCTGCATAGGCGGAAAAGACGTTTCTTAATCGGCTTTTGATGGGGCTTGGAACTTCCGCCCAGAGGTCATAATGTTTTTTATCCAATGTGTTTTCCTCCACGGATCTGATTTCGGATTTCTTTCATTTGCGCTTCCTGTTTCCGAAGTTTTCTTAAAAGTTCCTTTTCTGCTGCCGTTCGCGTGACAATCCCATGAATGCCGCCATTTTCAATAAAAATCCGTTTTTTACAGGACAGAGCCAGGATCGGATCATGCGTGGAAATGAGGACGATCTTTCCTTTTTCTGCCAGAAGCCGGATGATTGCGTCCTTATCGATGCCGGCGTTTTCCGGCTCATCGATGAGAACTGACGGTGCAGCAGAGAGAAAGGCGATATCTGCGATCATCAATGCCCGGGACTGACCACCGCTCAAGGCAGTGATCATATCCTCCGGGTGAAGTGGCTCACCGGCCAGGGAATTAGCGCAGGTGAGAATTTTTTCCATGAGTTCTTCCGTACAGGGAATCCCCCTGCTTCCGGCATGTTGAAAAATAAAATCCCGGCAGGAAAGTTCCATGACAAAGTTCATACTTTGGGAAAGACAGGCACAAAAACGGTTTTCCAGTTCCAGCCGTAGTTCTTCCGTGAGTTCAAGGCCGTTGATCCGCATTTTTCGACCGGATGGAGAATCGCCGGAGGCCAGATACTCGATATCCTCCAGAAGTCGTGTTTTTCCGGAACCGGTCTTTCCACAGACGCAGGTGCAATCCCCTTTGTGAAGCGTTACTTCTGTATTCTCCGGTATCCCGTCCTTGTCAGAACCTCCATAGACTGTGAAAGATTCCACAGATTCAGGGAACCCAAGCAAGATTTTTTCTGATGTCTTATCCATTCTTTTCTCCCCACATTCTCTTGATTCGTCCACCGTTTCCTTTCTGTTGGAGTTGCATCTGGCCGGCACAGAAGCTGCAAACCGCTGAAGGCATGGTAAAGCGTAAAAATTTACCGTCGATCGTCTCCTCTTCTGCACTTTCACGGATGAACGCTGCCAACCGATAAGCACCCTGACCGGTCAGCCCATTGATGAAACTCACTCTTGCTTTCCGGTTGGCAAGGCGGATATTGTGAAGAAAAACTTCGCGCTCCGCAGGGGAAACAAGATCACCTTTTGTCACAGCAATGAAATCCGCATAACGGAGCATCGGACCGATTTTCTGCGGAGCAGTGATGCCGGAAAGACAGTCAATGACACAGACTGCCGGAATATCCCGGATATGAGGCGAACATCTGCCGCAGAGACCTGCACTCTCCGTGATGAGAAGATCCAGGTTTTCTCTTAGACCCCACTGGAAAATATCCGATATGGAATCCGCAAAATAATGATCCGGGCAGATATTTCCCGAAATGTATTTAATATTCGTGATTCCTGCTGCTCTGTAGATCCGGTCGTCATCACTGGAAATACAGTCCAGCTTCATGACTCCTGGCCGGCAGCTTTCTTTTAAGAGGAGTTCTGCCGTTTTCAGGATCACGGAAGTTTTTCCGCAGGCATGAGCGCCTGCCACTGTGATCATTTTCATAGAGGTACCTCACACCAGATGAAGGGGAACAACACTGCGGTAATCCCTTCCATCTACGGAAAACTGATTGATATGGACCTGAACAGAGAAAGAATGGCGCATGTTTTCCACGTTGATAACTGCGTCTGCATTTCCAAAGACGTTCGTCCCATCCTGGTTGAGGAGCAGGGCTTTATCGGAAATCTTGAGGGCATGCTCCGGATAGTGCGTATTGACGATTGCTGAAATCCCTCGATTTCTCGAGAGCTTTTGGATCGTTTCCAGAATGATCAGCTGATTTTTGAAATCCAGGTTGGACTCCGGCTCGTCCAGAACCAGCATGGAAGGAGATATGGTCAGAGCTCTTGCAATGAGAACCATCTGAAGCTCTCCACCGCTCATCTCCGTACAGAGCTTGTCACGAAGATAGGTAATGCCAATTTCCTCCATGGCTTCTTCCGCTGCTTTACGATCCTCTTTTCCAGGCTGGGCGAAGGTTCCAAGATGAGCACTCCGTCCCAAAGTTACCATATCAAGTGCGGAATAACCAAAGGCAGCTCCTTTTGCCTGAGGAACATAGGCGATTTTCTGCCAGAAATCTTTGTGTTTCATTTGGCTGATCTCCTGATCATCTACATAAGAATGACCACTGTTCCATTTCAGAAGTCCCATCATGCATTTCAGGAGGGTGGTCTTTCCAACACCGTTGGAGCCCAGAACGGAAAGGACTTCTCCGTTTCCTACGGTAAAGCTGATTTTTTTCAGAATCTGCTTTTCTTTGTATCCAAAACATCCATTTTCTACCCGAAAGATCATGACCAGGCACCTCCTGTTTTTCTTAAAAGTATGATAAATACCGGTGCCCCCACAATGGCTGTCAGAATGGAAATGGGAATTTCCGCAGCCGTGGCCGCCCGGGCAAACGTATCCATGATGATCATGAAAAAGGCTCCAAGGCCAATGCTCATGGGAATCACGGAACGATTATTGTTTCCTCCGATCATCCGGGCAATATGGGGGATCAGAAGTCCTACCCAACCCACCTGACCGCACATGGAGACACAGGAAGCCGTGATCATAGAGGAAGCTGCAATAAAAATCAGACGCATGATCTGAATGTTCATACCGAGAGAACTGGCTTCATCTTCGTTCAGAGACATGATATTGAGTCTCCAGCGGAGGGCAAAGATCAGAAGGATTCCGGCGATGATAAAGGGAGCTCCCATGATGAGGTTGTTGTAGGTGCTCCGGGACATGCTTCCCATAAGCCAGTAGGTGATGGTGGGAAGTTCCTCCTCCGGATCTGCCACGTACTTCATCAGAGAAACAAGTGCTTCAAAGACCGCAGAGATCACCATTCCGGCCAGAACGATCATGACAATGCTGCTTTTTTCGTTTCTCCTGCTGATGGAATAAGTGATGATACAGGACAAAACTCCAAAGATCAGGGCCAGAATCTGGACCATGATCAAATTTCCGTGCATCAGAAGACCTAAGACTGCGCCAAAGGAAGCACCGCTGGCCACGCCAAGGGTGTCCGGAGTCGCCAGTGGATTGGAAAAAAGTCCCTGAAAAGCGGCTCCCGCACAGGAAAGTCCGGCTCCCACCAGGATCGCCAGAAGGATCCTGGGAAGTCTTACGTTAAAAATAACCGTGTAGCCGGTTGGATCCGGTTCATAACCTGTGAGACCGGAAAAGAGGATTTTTACCGTTTCCCGGACGTCTAAGGAGTATCTGCCAATCCCCAGGCAGATGAGTGCCGCCAGAAGGGGAAGTACTGCGATGATGAGATTTCTGGTCATATGAGAGGTTCTTTTTGCTGCCATCTGTTGTAATTCCTTTCCTTGGCGGAAGATGTCCGCCTTTTAACTATGGGAAACGCCGGAAACAGTACGGAAAACTGCTCCCGGCGTAAAGGATTTCCGAAGTGTTTTTATACTCCGGCTGCTGCACTTGCGGGGGTGTAGATCTTCTGGAGGTCTTCATCTGTAAGGGTTACATGGTAGTATTTCTCATAGTAATCCTTAATCTCCTGGTCCATATCCATATCTTTGAAAAGATCAGGCCGGATCTTGGAGGCAAGCCATTTCAGTACCAGAGGAGTGTCAGATGCGGGCGGGAACCAGCGGTACATACCAAGCGGGAATTTGTAAACCTGCTGGTTTTTCACTGCAGTTACATTGCTCCAGTCATCGCCGTCGATGGTGTTGTTGTAGAGATCATCCGGCTGATACGGGGAGAAATTGGTGATAAAGATGATATCCGGATCCCACTCGTAAACCTGCTCCATGTTAATTTCCGGAGTGCCGCTTAAGTCTGCTGCCACGTTGATGCCGCCTGCAGTCTCGATCCAGTACTGACCGAAGAAATTGGAACCGGAAGTTTTGATGATTCCGTCCGCATAGTTGAAAAGGATCAGTACTTTCGGTTTGTCTTCATCAGCGATAGTGGAAGTTACAGATTTGATTTCGTCTGCAACGTTTCTGCCTTCTGCGATGATCTCATTAGCAGTGTCCTGTTCACCGTAAATATCACCGAGTAGCTGGATCCAGTCTGCGTAAGTTTCTACACAATCGTAATCAGACATGCTTACAGAGAAACCGACAGCCGGAATCCCTGCATTGTCATACATCTCTCTTTCTTCCGTGTTGCTGGCATTGTAAAAGACAACATCCGGTTTCAGTGCCAGAAGCTGCTCAATGTTTACTTCTCCGTTTTCCACGAAGCTTGTGTCTGCATTGGCAATCTCCGGGAATACATTGAGTAAATAGGAATTCTCTGCTGCTGCCATGGAACTGGGATGAATCCCTACAATGTCATCGGCACTTCCGCGAAACAGGCAGTATACAGAAGGAAGAGGAAGAATGGAAGAAATCACGACACGCTCAATCTTTTCAGGAAGAACGACCTCTGCTCCCGTATGATCCACGATGGTTCTGGTTCCTGTACTTTCTGTGGTCTCACTTTCTGCTTCAGAAACAGCTTCAGCAGCAGTTTCTGATGTGGTTTCTGTCTCGGAAGCCAGGGCACTGCCTCCGAAAACGCTGGCTGTCAGTACGGATACAGTAAGTACACCGGCAAAAAATTTCTGGATTTTTCTGATAGTCATTTGCGATTCCTTTCTTTTGTGTATGGTTTGTAGTTTCTTGTATGGGCAAGTGAAAGAGGATCAGTTCCCCTCTCTCACTGTGCTTTCGATGATTTTTAAAATATCTTCCCCGAGATAATCCGGATACTCGTCCCAGTGAAGCTTGCTGGAAACAGCCAGATGAGGCAGAGCTACCAGCCGGACATCTTCCCGGCGGATCACCTTTTCAAACTCCGGATCGGCAAGGATAACCTGGTACTTTCCACTGTTGATCTCCTGGATGGCGCTGTATTCATCAGGAAGATGAAGATCTTGAGAAGCTTTCAGTTCTTCTTCCAGTCCGAAAAGACTTCCTACCGTGATCGGAACATCGGTCTTTTTTGAGAGAAGAGCCCGAAGTTCATTGGCAAAAATCTGTTCGTGGATGATCAGAATCCCTTTCTTATCGCTTTGTGCCTCCGGCAGGGGCTGAAAACGCTCCTGTTTTTCCAGACGGCCTTTGAGTTCTGCTCCATCATCTAATGGAAGACCACAAATGTAAGGGATGCCATATTTTTTCTCCAGGAAACGGGCGGCAGCAAGGCCGGAACGGGCAACTACCAGGTTCAGATCCGCATCCGGGCAGTTTTTGATCTGATCCACAGAAAGCCCCATAGCGAAATCAGACAAAATCTCATAGTCCTGATTTTTCAGCCAGGTGAGGATACGGTCGGAATTTCCTTTGTTTCCCATATCCAGAGGAAGCATGCCGAGAACATTCAGCGTTTTCCCTGTTTTTTCTACAGTACTCTTTTTTTTCGCAAAGCGGCGGATCAGAGCCATGAAAACATCAGAAGCACCCTTATCATAATAGTCAAGCCCTGTGGTTGGAAAACCAAAGGAGGGAATGCCACTGATGTTTTCTGTTTCGGCGGCCATGCCCTTCAGATCGGTACCGATAACGGTCGGTACCGGACTGCCAAGATAAGCAATGATGGAAGGATTTAAGTCCTCTGCAGCTTTTAAAGTGGCGTCAATGAATTTTTCATCATTTCCCAGTACCGCATCCATTCTCCTGAGACCGGAACAGTAAACAGCGGAACGGGATCCCATCCAGCGAGGCTCGTCATATCCTGTGAAATTTCCTGTACAGCCGGAGGCATCATGCATGACTACGATGCCTCCCAGATCAAAGAGTGCGGATGCTGCTCCGGAATAATCCGGTGCCAGTGGAAGCATAAATACACATAATCTGCTCATATGATCAACCCCGCTTTCACGATCATTTCCCGAACGTCTGCTTTGCTCTGGTAAGCCTCCAGGAGCATTTCCATAAGACGCCTGGTCCCATAAAAACCAAACATTCCTTCATCCTCCATGAGATCAGCCACACGGTCAGAACCGGTCATATAGCCGCAGTCAAAACCGATACAGAGGTAGTTCTCCCCTTCATGAGGAAATTTTACAGCATTATGAGACATGGGATTTTCAATCAGAATCTCCGGCACTTCTTTTTTTAATGCTTCAAAGGAAACTTTTTCAAAGGCAGATACGCTGTCCGAAGCCACCATTCCCACATGGAAGCCATTCCGGCTCAGCATAAGAGCAAGGCTGTATGGACGAAGGACTGCCTGATAATCCACAGCAATGGGATAGTCTCCAATGATTTCTTGGGTTTTACGGATTTCATCACAGGCTTTTTTCTTTTCCTGTTCGAGAGCCGGACCAAAATCCAGATCCAGTATTTTTTGAAGCTTCCGGTAAACCTCCATGATCTCTTCCGGATCATAGCTCACATAGGCGGTAAGATACGGAGTTCCGAACTCTTTTTCCATCATCTCCGCCGTTTTGAAGGCAATCGGGGAAGTGATAAGATTCAGTTTCGCAGAAGCCATTTCCATAAAGGAATCAAAATCCGTATAGTCTGCAATGTTGGCAACCCGATACCCATGGGCGGTTAAAAATCTTTTCAGGTCTGAAGTTTCATCATAAGTGACGTTGCTTCCAAGGACATTGACCAGATTTTTTGTCTCTTCTCTTTTTTCCAGAAGGCTGAACATATTCCGGTAAGTGGTCACTCCAGGCGGCAGTTTGGAGTCCAGGGAAATGGGATTCATCGTGCAGTGCCGGAATTTCACATCCGGATTTCTTCTGGTAAGTTCTGCCAGGATTGGTTCATGGTCCGTTCCCAGAAGGTCGTCCAGGCAGGAGGTGAAGATCAGAAGCGCTCTTGGTTTCTTTGGCAGAGCCTTAAAAAGGATATCTACGTTATCAACGATCATCTGCTCGAAATCCCCGGATACGATGTCTGCTTCCGTAAGAAAGAGATAAGAAACCCGGTGCTTGATCCCGGCTACAGAAGCACCGACCGCGTTATGCCTTCCACAGGCGGAAGGACATACGAACAGAAGATGCGCTTCCGGCACAAGAGCCGCCATGCGGACGATCCCCCAGCCTCCATGTGAAGCGGAAACGTAATGAAGGGAACAGGTTTTACTCATAATTATTTTCTACCTCCGCGGAAAGATCCAGGATATTTTCAGCCAGCTTCCGGTAAGCATCTGCCATTTTGGAATCCGGCAAAGCCTCAATAACGGTTTTGCCTTCCCCTTCTGCTTCCTGAACGGATGCACTTCTCGGAAGAATGGAAACAATCTCACCGCCGATCTCTTCCAGGGCTTTTTTTACAAGGACTTCTTCATTTTCAATATTTCTGGAGTTTAAGATTACACCGGAATACTGGGCATAACCTCTTTTGCCAAAGTTTTTTACCGCACTGGCGATATTGGAAGCGGCATAGAGAGACATCATTTCTCCGGAAGTCACGATAAACACATTTCTTGCATAACCACCACGGATAGGCATGGCAAAACCACCACAGACTACATCTCCCAGTACATCGTAAAGAATGATATCTGGCCGGCAGATTTCGTATGCTCCGATTTCCTCCAGCTTTTCAAAGGCGGTAATGATGCCGCGGCCTGCACAGCCGATACCAGGCGTGGGTCCTCCTGCTTCCACACACCAGACGCCACCGTATCCCTGAAAAAGCACATCCTCCGGAGTGATATTTCCCTCCCCTTTTTCACGGATGGCATCCAAAACAGAGGTAATCTTTTCTCCGTGCATCAGATTCTTGGTGGAATCTGCTTTGGGGTCGCAGCCGATCTGCAGAACCCGGTAGCCCATGTCAGCCAAAGCGGCAGAGATGTTGGATGTGGTGGTGGATTTTCCAATTCCGCCTTTTCCGTAAACTGCTATTTTTCGCATCTTGCTCTCCTGTCCTGAAATTTATTGTTAGTTTTAACTAACCTCACTTTATAAATATACACGGAAGTTTTCTGACTGTCAACAGGAGTAATTATCACTTTTTTATCATTAAAACATCGTAACTGTTCAGGACGTTCAGCCCAACAGGCCACAGACACGCGCATTGCATGCGCTATCGCTGCATTCGCAGCTTCTGTCTGAGGCTAATGGGCGTTCCGCCCATTCCAAAATGAAAATTCATCCTATTGCAAACGAGTTTGAATAGTCTGATTTTTCATTTTGCTGATGTTCTGAACTGTTACAAAACATTAAAAAAAGAAAAGCCGGTCATTCAGACCAGCTCTCCCATATAATAAAATCCGCGGCATTCTGTCAGCTGAACAGATACCAGCTTTCCGATGAGACTTTCGTCTCCTTTGAAATGAACGAGAAGGTTGTTGGAAAGACGGCCGGTGAGATGACCTGCTTCCTGATGATTTTTCTCTTCTGCCAGAACCTCGACAATCTGTCCTGTGTAACGGGATGAGGTTTCTCGCGCAATCTCCTGCACCTCTTTTAAAAGACGGTCAAAGCGATCCTTTACCACATCCTCCGGTACCTGGTCTTCCATAACGGCAGCAGGCGTTCCGGTACGTTTGGAATAAATAAAGGTAAACGCACTGTCGTAGCGTACCTTTCGTATCACATCCAGTGTCTCCTGGAAATCCTCTTCCGTCTCACCCGGGAAGCCTACGATGATATCTGTCGTAAGGGAGATATCCGGCATTGCCTTTCGAAGCTTTTCCACCAGTTCCAGATAGTGCTCTTTTGTATATTTTCGATTCATGATCTTCAAGATCCGGCTGCTTCCGGACTGCAGCGGCAGATGAAGATGTGGACAGATCTTTTTGGATTTTGCCATGACCTCGATCAGCTCATCGGAGAGATCCTTGGGATGGGAAGTCATGAAGCGGATCCGCTCCAGTCCGTCGATCTTCTCAATCTCTTCCAGAAGAGCCGCAAAGCTCATGGGATTTTTGAGGTTTTTTCCGTAGGAATTGACATTCTGTCCCAGAAGCATGACCTCTACTACTCCGTCCGCTACCAGAGAACGGATCTCCTTAAGGATCTCTTCCGGCTCCCGGCTGCGCTCCCGGCCGCGTACATAGGGAACGATACAGTAACTGCAGAAATTATTGCAGCCAAACATGATATTGACACCGGATTTAAAGAAATATTTCCGGTCGCAAGGTAGATCCTCCACAATCTTGTCGGTATCTTTCCAGACATCAATGATCATGCGGTCTGAAATCATGGATGTATAAACAAGCTCTGCAAATTTATAAAGGTTGTGCGTACCGAATACGAGATCAACAAAACGATAACTTTTCTTGATCTTTTCCACCACTTGGGGTTCCTGCATCATACAACCGCAGAGAGCAATCATCATATCCGGATTTTTCTTCTTCTCATGTCCCATCATGCCCAGATGGCCGTATACCTTCAGATTTGCATTTTCCCGGACGGTACAGGTATTGTAGACAATAAAATCCGCTTTTTCATTTTCTGTGATCTCATAACCTACGGCCTCCAGGATTCCTGTAATCTTCTCGCTGTCTCTGGCATTCATCTGACAGCCAAAAGTCTGTGCACTTGCAACGAGAGGGCGACCCAGCTTTTTACTTTTTTCATTGACCAGAGCACGAAGCTTTGCCATAAAATAATACTGGCGTTCCGGTTCCTGCACTGGTGCTTCCGTACTGAGGTTGATCTTATCTAAATCTACTGTATTCATAAATCTATGATCCTTCCTTACTGCAAAATCAAACATTTGAAATCCACTGATCCACTGCGTAAATCGCTGCTTTCTCATGTTTGGCGGGTCTCAAGTTTAAAAGCTTTATCATGCAAGCATAAACGGCTTTTTGAACTTTTGAACCTGACATTATCATCTTATCTTATCGAATAGCTGGGAAAATGTCAACCGGGAATAAAAAAGCCGGGGCTGCTTTGATGAAACAGCGCTCCGGCTTCCTTTTATTGATGCTTCAGTAAACCAAATTTGTTCAATGGCCAGATCCTTAAAAAGGCTCTGCCTGTAATGTCACTCCGTTTGATGTTTCCAACCTCCGGATATCTGCCGTCACGGCTGTTGTTCCGGTTGTCACCCAGGACAAAGTATTCATCGTCCCCAAGCGTGATCGGCTCAGCAGCTCTTCCTGCTGACTTCATAACCTCAGCTCCGTAGATATCACTCTCAAGCTTCTCGCCGTTGATGTATACGTAACCATCGATGATCTGAACCGTTTCACCCGGAAGACCGATGATTCGTTTGATAAAGTGCTCTTTTTTACCATTTTCCTCAAAGGGAAATACGATAATATCATAACGCTCCGGGTCATGGAAACGATAGGAAATTTTATCTAGGATCAGATTCTGTCCGTCTGCCAAGGTGGGATCCATGGAATGACCGTCCACCTGAGTACGCTGACCCACAAACTTTACGATCAAAAGTGCTGCCACAAGGGCGATCACCAGATAAAACACCATCTCAAGAATTTCTCTTGCCATACTTTTCTGCTCTTTTGGTTCCTGTTCCTTTGTATTTGCTTTGCTCATTTTTTGTTTACACTCCTACTTTCTGATCTGTCCGTTCCCGTAAATAATGTATTTTGTGGTGGTTAGTGCCAGAAGCCCCATAGGTCCGCGGGCATGCAGCTTCTGTGTGCTGATGCCGATCTCTGCACCAAATCCAAATTCAAAACCGTCTGTAAAACGGGTAGAGGCATTTACATAGACAGCCGCTGCATCGATCTCCTCGAGAAAGCGCTGTGCATGGCTGTAGTCATTGGTGATGATAGCCTCCGAATGGCCTGTATTATAACGGTTGATATGTGTGATGGCCTCATCAAGGGAGGAAACTGTCTTGGCGGAAAGAATATAATCCAGATATTCCGTACCATAATCTGCTTCTTTTGCAGGTACGATTCCTTCTATGCTGGCACAAACTTTCTCATCTCCACGGATTTCCACCTGTTTTTCATCCAGACGGGCTTTCAGCTTCGGCATCAGAGCATCCAGAACCTTTTCATGGATCACAAGAGATTCACAGGCATTGCAGACACCGATGCGTTGGGTCTTGGCATTGAAAATAATATCTACAGCCATATCAAGGTCGGCTGTTTCATCCACATAGATATGGCAGTTTCCCGTACCGGTTTCAATAACGGGGATCGTGCTGTTTTCCACTACTGCCCGTATCAGTCCTGCGCTTCCGCGCGGGATCAGCACATCCACATATTCACGGAGCTTCATAAAAGCTGTAGTGGTTTCTCTTGAAGTATCTTCAATGAGAGTCACGGCAGCTTCCGGAAAGCCTTTCTCTGCCAATGCCATACGAAGAACCTTTACAATCGCTTTATTTGAATGGATGGCATCTTTTCCACCCTTTAAGATCACAGCATTTCCTGTTTTGAAACAGAGCCCGAAGGCATCTGCCGTCACATTCGGACGAGCTTCGTAAATGATGCCGACCACGCCTAACGGCACCCGTTTCTGACCGATCAGAAGACCGTTTGGCCGTTTTTTCATGGAGAGCACTTCTCCGACAGGATCTTCCAGAAGTTCCAGCTGAGAGAGGCCTTCTGCCATCTGTTTCACTCTTTGTTCCGTCAGAAGAAGGCGGTCCAGAAGTCCTTCCGGCATACCATTTGTTCTGCCGTTTTCCACATCCTTTTCATTTTCTTTCAAAAGGAAATCACACTGCTCCACAAGGAGCTCTGCCGCCCGGTGGAGTACCTGATTTTTTGCATCTGTATCTGCTTTCTGAAGGGCAGGCTGTGCGGCTTTTGCCAGACGGCCGATTTCATTTAAATCCATAGATATCCTCCTTTTGCAAAAAAGTTCAGCGGTTTATCTGTGCCGGTAAATACTGGATGGCGTTACCACCAGATCCGGCAGAACATCAAAGGTATCTGACGGGATCTCTTCCCGTATCTGAAAATCCAGTGCCAGAGCGATGGTCGGATGATCCGGATGAGCACTCAGATAACGGTCGTAAAAGCCTTTTCCGTAACCAAGACGGTGACACTGAGGGTCAAAGCCCACTCCGGGTACCAGAAGAAGTGCCGTTTCATCGGAAGCTTCCGGAAGGGAGGTTTTCGGTTCCGGAATATCAAAATAGCCAGGCTCCAGATCTTCCTCCATAGAGCGGATATAATAAAAGGTCATGTCATCTCCGTGGACTCTCGGTGCGGCGATACGCTTGCCATCTTTAAATGCTGCCTCATAAATCTCCTTTACAGAGGCTTCGCCTTTACAGTCTATGTAGAGATAAACCGCTTCTGCCTTCTGATAAACCTCCATGGAAAGGATCTTCTCCGCGATTTTGTGACTGCCATAACAGATCTCCTCTTCCCTGAGAGAACGGCGGCATTTCAGGATCTCTTTTCTAATTTCCTTTTTCTTTGAGTTTTTGTCCATATTTATCACCCAGATTTTCTATACTGCCGTCTTTGTTTAAGATATCAATGTTATCCAGCTGGCTTTTCAGATTCATACGAACGGAAGTCAGAAATTCTTTCCGAAGGAGCTGCTGCTCCTTTTTTTCCTCTTCTGTCAGCCCTTCTGCTTTGGAACGGCGGGCAAGTTCATTGATCCGCTGGATCTTTTCATCAGAAATTCCCATATTTCTATCTCCTTTGTTACATTTTTTCCAGATAATCCATCAGGTAAAAATCTTTTCCTGCACTTCCCTGAAACAGAGTACCCAGATGTTCGCCCTCCATCAGGCGGTGCAGAATATGAAAGTCCTTTCCGTTGGCAATGAGCATATCGGCACCGGAACTGACTGCCAGCCGGGCTGCGGTCAGCTTGGAAGCCATGCCGCCGGTACCTACCTTACTGCTGCTGGTATCCTTCCCCATTTGCAGGAGCTCTTCATCCAACTCATGAACCTCATCAATAAACGCTGCATCCGGATTCGTATGGGGATCATCGGTGAAAAGCCCGTCAATATCCGAAAGCAGGATCAGAAGATCCGCACCCACAAGGGCTGTCACGATCGCAGAAAGCCGGTCGTTATCACCAAATTTCATCTCATAGGTGGAAACCGTATCGTTCTCGTTTACGATGGGTACCACTCCCAGCTTTAACAATTCTTCAAAAGTATGATACGCATTCAGCCGGCTGAGATTGTTCTGTACTGTGCTTTTGGTCATCAGGATCTGTGCACAGCTTTGATTATATTCCGAAAAAAGCTTTTGATAGATCATCATCAGCCTGGCCTGACCGATCGCTGCACAGGCCTGTTTTTCTTCGGTCCGTTCCGGTCGTTTTGGAAAACCGGCGGCCTGACTTCCGACTGCGATCGCACCGGACGAGACCAGGATCACGTCTTTTCCCTGATTCCGAAGATCTGTGATCTCACGGACCAGAACCTCCATTTTTGTCAGATTCAGTGCCCCCGTTTCCGGATGGGTCAGAGAAGAGGAACCGATCTTGATGACGATCCGCTTTTTATCCTTCAGATGTTTCCGTAAATCCATACCGTCATTCCTCCTTAGGTCAAGTATGTCAAGCATACCACCCTATCTTACACCATTTTTCCGGAAACATCTACTCTTTTTTCAATTAACTGCTGTAATTTTCCAGAAAGTCAAAAAGTTCTTCTTCTCCGGAAAAAGACTTTCCCTGGCGGATTTCCGTCTGGATCTCTACCGGAAGTTTTCGAAACGGTATGGAGGTTTTTTCAAAAAGCTCCTGTGTTTCTCCACTATAAACGCTGACGGTTCCGTTTTCTTCTTTCAGATAATAACGCATTTCACTTTCTGCCCGTACACTCTCCTGCTCTGCCTGAAATCGGGTGTCACTGAAGATATAGAGCAGGGAAAGCAGTAAAATACCCGCAAAAAAACCGATCCTGTAACTTTGGCTGTTCATAAACATCCACTCCTTTGTTACAGTATCGGTTGTTTTTTTGTTTCTTTTACGAAACAATTTTTACCAGTTCCAGAAGCTCCGGTTCCAGAAGGACACCTTCTCTGGTATCGTAACCGGCTTCATCGCTTTTCTGAATGCAGTGAGCCACAAAACGATGTGCTGCTCCTGCTGCTTTTTCCAGTGGAAGATCTTTCAGAAGCGCACCGAGAAGTACCGCAGAGAACAGATCACCGGTTCCGGGATAAGCTCTGCCTGTCGGTTCATAAGTAAACCATTCTGTCCTGTCTTCTGTCAGGATCCCAACGGCAGAAAGTCTTCCTTCCAGCGGAATACTGGTGATCACCGCATTTTTGCAGCCAAGTTTTTTCAGCTTATCCGCAATCTTCTGAAGCTTGTCTTCCGTGCAGATCTCTTCATAAGGTTCAGCGGTGAGAAGACAGCTTTCTGTATAATTTGGTGTCATCAGTGTGCATCTGGGGATCAGCCCTTTTAATAGGGCGTTATAACTCTCATCAAAATTGGAATAAAACTTTCCATGATCTGCCATGATCGGATCAAAAAGTATCGGTCCGGAAGAAAAATCGTCCAGAAAAGCATAAGCCTCCCGGACATTTTTCTCATTTCCCAGATAGCCGATAAAAACAGCATCAAAGGAAAAGCCTTGTTCCTTTAAATGTTTTCCGCAGTCTCCGGCAAAACCGGAAAGCGGATAAATGGCAGGTCTTCCATAGCCGCCGGTATGTGTGGAAAGCACCATAGTCGGAACCGGGCAGGCCTCCACACCCAGAACGGACAGCACAGGAAGAATGTTTGTCATGGCAGCCTTCCCCACGGTACAAAGATCGTGAAGAACGGCTGCTCTTTTGATCGGTTTTCTTTTTATAACAGTCTGCATTTTTTCAGCACTCCCACCAGAACTGCTCCCTTGGGAATGGCGTACAGCTCTCTTTCTGTAATCCCGCGCAGCTTGATCAGTACCACTCCGTATACAATGACCGCTGCCAGAATGGCTGCAAGGCAGGAAACGGCATTTCCTGCAGCCAGATGGAACAGGGTGTAAATACCATAAGCGGCCAGTCCCATGATACCGGAAGATACCAGCGGAATGATAAAGGTCCGCACCAGTTCCTGCCGGTAACGAAGATATTTTTTAATGGAAATGGCATTCAGGATACACATGATCAGTCCAAAGAAAATATTGGAATAAAGAACGCCATAAATGTTCAGCTTGAATATCGTCATCAGCACAGCCAGAACGATCAGATGGAGGACAAGAGCGATCGCTGAATGGATCAGCGGCTCTTTCATCCGGCCCAGTCCCTGCAGAATCCCTGTCGTCAGTGTGGAAAGTCCCAGAAGCACGATGAGAAGAGAACCGGTCTGCATGATACCGGAAGCAAGCTTTGTGGAATCATTGAAGATCAGCTGCATGATCGGGGAAGACAGGGCCAGGAAGCCAACGGCACAGGGGATCGTGAGGATCATGGTGTAGCGGATCGTATCACGCACCTTTACGGAAGCTTCCTTTGTGTCATTGTCTGTCATAACAGCCGCCAGGCTCGGAACTACAGAAGGCGCCAGGCAGGAGGCAATGGATAAAGGCACATTCATCAGTACACGGAATTCTCCGGAGTAAACGCCCCAGATGGTCATATACTGTTTTTCTGTGTAGCCCTGTCCTGCCAGAATGGCATTGAAAACACCCTGATCCAGTACGGTTCCGATGTTGTAGACCACAGTACTTAAGACAATGGGAACAAGTGTCCAGATCAGAATTTTATAGATCTCCCGGTCAGCCTCTTTCCGACTTGTAACATCCCGCCGCATCTGGCGGTTCATCCGGCCACGGTAGGCCATATAGACAACGAAAAGAAACAGCAGTGCGACAGCGATGCTGACTACTGTTCCAAGCGTACCGCCTGCAGCACCATAGGCAGGTCCCAGACTGTCATTGCCCTTCTTTTCACCGAGCTTTGTTCCATACCCCACAAGAAGAAAGGCTGCTGCCAGAGATACAATGGCGTTGACGACCTGTTCAATGACCTGTGAAGCCGCCGTGGGAACCATGGTGTTGCGTCCCTGGAAAAATCCGCGGAACACACCAGTTATGGCAAAAAGGAAAATTGCCGGTGCCAGGACACGCAGAGCATAGGAAGCATTTTCTGCTTTCATGGCATATTTTGTAATGACGCCTGCGAATAAGAATGTCACAATGGACATGGCTGCTCCTACGGCGATCGCAAAGCGCATGGCACACTGAAAGACACGGTATGCATTCTTCTGTTCTCCGGCATGGAGCCGTTCCGAGACCATCCTGGACACAGCCAGCGGGATGCTGAAGGAAGAAATCATCAGAATGATATTATAGAGCTCGTTTGCTGTACTGTAATACCCGATTCCTTCCGTACCCAGTATGTTCTTCAGCGGAATCCGGTATACCATTCCGATGATACGGGCAATGAAAGATGCCGCTACCAGAATCGTACCCTGTACTAGATAATCTTTATTTTTGCTTTTGTTTCCCACGGTACACCTCATGTTCCTATATATTTATTCATACCCTGTTTTCTACAGAGGGGTATCTGTTTTGTTACTCGATGACAATATTATCCTCATAACTGTCCTGAATAATGCATACCCAGGTTCTGCCCTGATTCAGAGTGATCTCATTTCCATCGGCATCGTAATAAACGGCACGGCTGTCCGGATCTTCCGGATCGGCTTTTTTCCAGGTGCCTTTCTCATATCCGCCCTTGGTGAAGTAATACATATCGCCGCCGGACTGGGTATCGATATTCAGATAACCGTTATCATCATAATTCTGCCACTGGCATACCTGGAAGATAATGTTGGTGACAGCCAGCTGATCGTTGGTGTTCTGATCGATCTGTGCCTCTCCGTACTGGAAACGGTTATAATAACCGGCCTCTTCATTATACTCAAACCAGGGTTTGTTTACCGAGTAGCCCGGACGGATCACCGTTGCTGTTCCCTCGTCCGGTACGATGGTCTCACCGTCAGCTGCAAATTTGTAATGAGCCTCAAAATCATCCTCGTAATCGGTACGGTAACCGTTTCTCTCCATGGCAGTCTTGATGCCTTCCTCACTGATATAAACATTGTGAGGAGCCGGACGGTCACTGGTACGGTAGAAAATATCCTCACCGCAGTAGCCGCTGACAGAGCCGGCCTGCTCCTGGTACTGAAGACCGCTGATGTTATCGGTATCTTCGGCGTTCAGCTTGTTCATGGCATAAACAGCCTGTCCGTAATGGATATAAACGGCGTCAAATTCTTTTGCAAAATCAATGTAATAATCACGGCAGCTTCTGACAGAACCGATCTTCTCCATACCGCGGTAATCTTCAAAGATTCCCATCAGACGGGTAAGACCGCCCTCTACGGGAGCCTCGTAAACAATACCGGCTTCCTCGATACCGGCCTGGGGGCAGGCATCATAAATATTGTTGAGCATGATGGCCATGGGACGTTTGGTCCCTACCTCTGCATCAACCAGGCGACCGGTCAGTTTGCTGCGTACCTGTGCATCAGGATCCAGTGCTTCAGTGGAAGCCTCTGCTGCAGTCTCGGTGGTATCCTCAGAGGAAGAATCCACGCTTAAACCTGCCAGAGAATCTGTTCTGGTCACCGGTGCGTCATCTTTTTGAACCAGCTCTGCTGCCTGGGCGGAAGTGCCAAATACAGCGAGTGCTGCTGCTGTTACAAGAAGTCTTGTTTTTAATCTGTTCATGTTTCTATCCCCTCTCTGTTTATCTTGTGATGGAAAGGCTCTGCAGGATCTCCTCCTGACGCCGTTCCATTTCTTTTGCTTCTTCTTCTGTCATATGGTCATACCCGCACAGATGGAGCATGCTGTGAGCAACCAGAAAAGCAAATTCCCGTTTTACAGAATGACCATAAGCCTCTGCCTGCTCCAGAATCTTGTCTCCGGAAAGAACGATATCCCCGAGCATCAGTTCACCCGATTCCGGATCAAAGGAATCCGCTTCCTCTTCTTCTGCTGCTGAAAAGTCAGAAGGTGTGTCATAATTCAAAAGCGGAAAAGAAAGTACATCCGTGGGACGGTCGATCCCTCGGAAATTCCGGTTCATCTCATGAATCTCCTCATTGCCTGTCAGAAGCACATTTACCTGGGCTTCATAAGGACAGTTTTCATAATCCAGACTCGCCTCGATCACTTTCCCTGCCAGTTCTTCCGGAGAGAAAGGCCAGTCTTTTCCATACTCATCTTCGTAAATAACGCTCATGAGCGCCTCCTTTGCTGTGCGGAAGCTTTCTTTTCATATTCCTCATAGGCATTGACGATCTTCTGCACCAGCGGGTGCCGGACCACGTCTTTGCTGGTAAGGCTGCAGAAAGAAATATCTTCCACATTTTTTAATACCTTCATTGCGACCTCCAGACCGGATTTCTGGGTGCTTGGCAGATCCTTCTGGGTGGAATCACCGGTCACAATGACTTTAGAACCAAAACCGATACGGGTCAGGAACATTTTCATCTGAGCCGGTGTGGTATTCTGTGCCTCATCAAGAATGATGAAGGCATTATCCAGTGTCCGGCCTCGCATATAAGCCAGAGGAGCGACCTCAATAAGACCTTTTTCCATATTTTTTGCAAAGCTGTCCGGTCCCATGATCTGATAAAGGGCATCGTACAGCGGGCGAAGATACGGATCCACCTTACTCTGGAGATCGCCTGGCAGGAAGCCAAGCTTTTCGCCGGCTTCGATAGCCGGTCTTGTAAGGATGATCCTGGAAACCTCTCCGTTTTTGAAGGCGGAAATCGCCATTGCCATGGCAAGATAGGTTTTTCCGGTACCCGCAGGTCCGATACCGAAAACGATCATCTTGTTCCGGATGGCATCCACATAAGCCTTCTGCCCCAGCGTTTTGGGTTTGATCACTTTTCCGTTGATGGTATGGCAGATACAGTCTTTATCGATCTCCACCATGGAGCCGGTATCGGAATTTTCCATTGCAAGCGCCAGTGCATAGTTGATGTTCTGTTCTTCAATGGTGTTCCCCCGCATGGAGAGCTTTACCAGGTCCTGCACAATATCTTTGGCTTTGGAAACATTGGCGGCATCTCCGATGATCTTGAGCGTTCCGTCTCTTAAAATCATGGTCACATTCAGGGTACGTTCAATTTTCTTTATATGCTGGTCAAACTGACCGAATACATTCTTCTCGTGCTCTGCCGGAATTTCTGTAATCGCTTCAATGATGCTCATGAATCTGTTTTCGTCCTTTCCACTCGTTTTCCGGTTTTCTGAATGAGTGTCAGCTGTCCCGAAGCGGAACAGCTTTTCTCATCCGTTTCTATTTTAACATCATTTTCAAATATTTGAACCCCTTTTTCCCGAATTTTTTCCATATTTTTTTCTGTTTTCTCCTGCATTCGGGCAATGGCCTCGCCGGAAGAGTATCTTTTCTTTATCAGACGGTATTCCCGCATATATATCCGGCCATAAAAAAGAGGAAGTTTAAAATACCGGGAAAAGCCAAACTGTCGTTCCTCCGTCACCAGATCATAGGCCTGATAACTCTCTTTTTGGGGTTTCAGAGAAAACAGCTGGCTTCCCAGCTGAATGAGAAAACCGCTTTTCTCCCGGCCTGTATAGAGTTTTTCTTCATATAAAAGAGGAAAACTGTCCCGGTATTCGTAAACGGTTTTTATCAGGATATCCGCATCTGCCGCACAATACTCATAACCGGTGACTTCTTTTTCGTCATTGAGGATGGGGATTTCAGAAGATACCAGCAGGTCCCCTTTTTTTACCCGGTCTCCGACATGTACCTGAGGCCTCCCTTGCCGTGTTATGATGCGTTCAATGGTCCCGGCTGTTCCGGCAATGAGATCACTTTCCGGCAATTCCTCCGGTGTGAGGTCCTGAAGATCATTTTCTTTTACATCAATGAGAAGGCTGGTCCCCTTGATTTTTGCCGAGACCCAGAGAAAATCCGGAAATTTTTCCCGGAGATCTGCCTGGAGTTTCTTGCAGTCGATGGTATTTTTCAGAGTTCCGTAAGTGGCTTTTTCTTCTTTGAGATAACGGTAAATAACCTCTGCGGAAGCAGAACGGTTGCCGCTGACCTCAATATTCCAGATAAAAAAAGAAAACAGGAACAGAAGGGACGCCCCGCCAACGAAACCGGCCGCAAAGGCCTTCCTGTGGCGGTTCCGGAAAAGCCAGAAGGGGAGGCCGCACTTTTTGATAATACGGATATGGGTTCCCGTCTTTCTGGCCAGAGGTTTTAAGCGGCGGAAAGCTTCTATAGAAAGATTCATTTCATAAGCATTTTCCACCGGTTTGAGATCCCATATGTAAAGGTTATGAAGCGCACAGATATTTAAGAAACGATCGTAGGAAACCGTGTGGACACGTATCCGGACGTAGCCCTTCATCTGACGCTGGATGTTTGCCATCATGAAAAATCCTCCTGTCAGCTGGTCAGAAAACAGACACTGGTGATGGTTCCTGTAAGTTTCAGTGCATCCTTTGTGTAATAGACGAGAAAAAGATGCTGTCCTTCGATCCGCAAAAGGCAGGCTTTTGTCTGGAGTAAAAGAACAGCATCCGTGTACTGGAGAATTCCTTTGAAATTTTCAATAAACAGTTCTTCCTGACCGGTCATGGAAAGCAGAGGCAGGGAAGACACCAGCTCCGGTGGAATCCCTGCCGCATCCGTCAGTACCCGTCCAAAAGGCTTTTTTCCTTTTCGTCTCATAGGCAGCCGACCCTCCGGACTTTTGTTATCCAGTATATGTAAAAACAGGGAGGTTCAGAACTACCGTGTTTTATCCGATCTGTCCTGTAATAGAAACCAGATCTGCCCGGTAGGCCTCCAACGGCCGACGGCTTTCGTAATCCATCCAGAATACCCAGCGATCCGGTCCCTCATCGGCGATTATAGCACAGAATTTACAGATAAATATATAGTTTTTCTTAATTATACATAATTTTTTTAGAGGACAAGAGAAGGTTCTGAAATTTACAGATTGTATTGATATTTCAACGTTGATAGGCTAAACTGATAAAAGACAAAATTTCAGAGACAAGGAGTGGATACAGAAGATGAAGACCGGACTGATTATGGAAGGCGGAGCCATGCGGGGCATGTTTACCGCCGGTGTGATCGATGTGTTAATGGAGGCTGGTGTGTGCTTTGACGGGGCGATCGGTGTCTCTGCAGGAGCCGTCTTTGGCTGCAATTATAAATCCCGCCAGATCGGACGAGTGATCCGTTATAACAAGGCTTATTGTCAGGATCCCCGCTACGTCAGTTTCCGCTCTCTTCTCAGGACCGGTGATATCTATGGCGAAGAATTCTGCTATCACGAGCTGCCTGACCGTCTGGATCCTTTCGATGTGAAAACCTATGAGGAAAATTCCATGGATTTCTATGTGGTCTGCACCGACGTGGAAACCGGAAAGCCTGTTTATCACAACTGCCTGAAAGGCGATGCAGAGGATATTCAGTGGATGCGGGCCTCCGCTTCCATGCCGGCACTCTCCCGCTTTGTAAATCTGGATGGACATATGCTTTCGGATGGCGGCACCGCCGATTCCATCCCTGTGCGTTTTTTTGAAAGCATCGGCTATGAACGGAACGTCGTCATTCTGACCCAGCCGGAAGGCTATGTGAAAAAGCCCAACCAGCTGCTGCCCCTTCTGCGGATCCTTCTCCGGAAAAATCCGGCTCTCATTCAGGCACTGGAAAACCGTCACGAACGCTATAACGAAACCATCGCCTACATCAAAAAGCAGGAATTATGCGGAAATCTCCTTGTTATCCGTCCGGAGGCCGCCCTCAATATCGGTGCTGTTGAGCGTCACCCGGAAGAACTGGAACGGGTGTACCAGCTTGGGCGAAAAGAAGGGGAAAAACGGCTGGCGGAGGTGGAGGAATTTCTCGCTGACAAGCGGTAGCGTTATCGATTGATTTCTCGAATCATTGAATACTCATTCAGCAGTGTTCCATCTTTCAGGCGAATTGCATTGGGCTTGACGCCTGTGATTCTGAATCCCATTTTTTCATACAAAGCTCGTGCACGGCTGTTTCCCTCTACAAAATCAAGTTCCACTTGAATTAAGTCCGGATTTTCCTCTGCAATGCGGATTAACTCTTGGAATAGTCTTGTTCCAATGCCTTGATTCCAATATTCTTTTAATAATGCGATGGCGACACTTGCTCGATGCCTTGTTTTTATTCCTTTGCTCCATGTGATTTCGCAATTTCCAGCAACTTTTCCCTCAACCAGACATACAAGCATAGCCTGGTTGTCAGATTTGTTTACTCTGTCAAACAACGCCTTTTCGCCTTCTGCTGTATATTTGCCGCACTCCTCAGGATAGCGCAAAATGAAGTCCGTTTCACCCGCTGAAATATAGAGATACTCTAACATACCTTGAATATCTTCATCCTGCGGACTACGAATCAACGCAGTCCTTCCATCCTTGAGTTTATATTCGATGTCTTTAACAAGCATAATTTTTCTTCTCCAATCCTGATTTGTCTTAATCAAACAGGGTTGCGATGCTTGGATCTTCATAAGAATCGAAACACATGAAAACCTGTTCTCTTGTACATTTCTCTACAGCAAGATTAACTGGCAAATTTTCTTTATCAAAAAAACCGATTTCTGTAGTTTCTATGTTTTTTTCAAACTTTCCACCCTGGAGCCGACACAGTACAAAAACTTTCACTACTCCATACACATAATTTACCACATTGTGCTTTCTCCAGTCTTGAACTGCTATTATCTTCTCAGATTTCACCGTAAGTCCGGCTTCCTCCTGCACTTCTTTCTCTGTATTGGATGCAACAGACTGGTCTACATCGCACCAGCCTCCTGGCAACGACCAGGTACCATTATTTTCATGTACAAGCAGAATTTTTCCGTCAACAAAAACTGCTGCCCGTGTATCTACTTTTGGTGTCTGGTAGCCGGATTCATTACAAAATAAATCAAAGATTTTATTTACAGGAACATCTGTTTTAAGCGACAGCATTTCCGCTGCAATCTGCCTCAATTCTTCATAACGTTCTCTGTCATATTTGTCTTTCCCATACTGAAGTCCAGCCTGGGCAATACTTTGAATACGAATTGCAAATTCTATCCATTTATCGTTCATAGAAGTTCTCCCTCATGTTCAGATTTGATGTGCCCATTTATACCATCTCGCTACACCTTCTTCAACGTAAACTTACCGTCCTCATGCTGGCAGATCTTTTCCAGCTTATTATGTATATCGAGACAAACCTTGTCCCATTCGTTGATATTACGTTCATAGAGCATGGCATCTTCTGCTTTTACGATCACTTCTTCTCCGGAAGAATCCGTAAGCGTTACGATTGCCATGATCGGTACGCTTTCCGGTCGCTCTTCACAACCGAAATTCAAGTCTTCATCGATTCGTTTTACTGTGTATATCATAGTTAGACCCCTCTGGAAATAATGTAAAGGAAAAAAATGATTATTTCATGTACTCACGGATTTTATCAATCAATGTAACATCTGCCGGCAGCCAGGCAACGCTATTCAGTTGGTCCTTCGTAAGCCATTTTGCAGCTTCCGCTTCTTTCAGCTCCAAATGGCCAGCCGTAACTTTAGCCCAGAAACAAGCCATGGAAAGGTGAAAGGCTGGATAGTCATATTCGATTGTATCGATCAAATCTCCGACCTTGATTTTTGTATTCAGTTCTTCCATGATTTCTCTTTTCAAAGCTTCTTGTGGTGTTTCACCGGATTCTATTTTTCCGCCGGGAAACTCCCAGCCTCCTTTTAATTCTCCATATCCTCTTGCTGTTGCAAAAATCTTTGATTTTTCATCAAAACAATCACAAATAACCGCTGCTACAACTCGAATTGTTTTCATAGGATTCCTCTCTTAACCGGTAAGCAATTGATTTGTCTTGCGAAGATACTTCGCAGGGATCGATTGATCCAGCTTCCATGTGATATTCATTGGCTTACTGCCGGTATGCGTCTCATAAGCTGCCGTTCCGAGGTAGGTATATAGCGCAGCACCAATACGATCCTGCTTAAACTCTCGCACAAATAATGCGATCTTACTCCCGTTTTTCTGATGATTGATATAGCGCAGACCCGTACCGGACGTGTCTGATGTCGTGCTCTGGCTCTGCCAATGGAACTGGCGTTCATTGATAGAATAGTCGTCGTACATTGTTGTGGGCGAATAGTCTTTATGCGATTTATTCAGTGTAATAAATAACACATCCACCTGTTTGTCAGGAAGCCACTTTACACCTTGTCTAAGCACCTCATAATGTTTATACAGGCTTAACCCCTTTGATTTTTTAGGGTTTGAGCCTGTCTTTATAAAAACCAGATATTTCTGTTGCGGCATGGGCCAGGTTGCCAGAGCGTTTAATTCTTCAAAAGCCCCTTAATAGCGCGATAGATCTCACTGCCTTTTTTATTGCCGAATTGTTTGACCAGAGCGTTGTTGATACCTTGTTTTGATTTGAACTCATTGATGCAGGCCATGATCTCATCTGCATCGTCTCTGCAGAATGCTGGCAGAAGATCGAGAACCTGGTTTTCTTCAATGCTCTGGAACTGGAGGTTGGAAATCTGCTGGATATCCACACCGCGTTGTTTCCAGAACTGGATGATATAGTGGAAACCATCATCGTTGCTGACGATAAAATAGTTCTCATCGGGATTTTGGGCTGTAAGAGAACCAAGGTAGGTCGCCAGCTGGAAATCCAGGGCATTTTTGGCTCCGGTTTCTACCTTATAATAGAAGATCCGTGCTTTGGAAGCGTTGATGCACAGATGGATATCAAAGGTCAGCTTGTCCGCATTGCTGCTGTAGAAAAGATGTACCTGATCGCCCTCCGGAAGCTTCTCGATGCCTTTCAGACCGTTGTAACCGATGTTTTCAAAATCCACTAAATAAATTGCCATATACTGTTTCCTTTCTGTTGTTTCCGTTCACGCCTTTTCAGGTAAAAGACGATACCGGAGGTAATGGAAAGCAGCACCTTCAGGTATCGTTAAAACGTATCAAACGTTTTGAACTCGATCTCCTGCTCGCGAAGAAGGGCGTGAACGATTTCTTCATACACGGCAAGGGAACCGGTCTTTTTGATTTTCTTCATGTAAGTTTCCGGACTGGTAAAGAGATGACTCATATAGAACCAGAGTTCTTTCATTTTGAAAAGCACATCCTTATCACCGGACATAACGGCCCGATACTCTTCTACTAAACGGTCATGGAAATGCAGGAAGCGTTCTTTTGAAAGCCCCGGCTCTCCGTGAAGCTCGTTTAAAAGAGCTGGATTTGCCACCAGTCCCCGGCCCAGCATCAGTCTGTCCACAGCCGGAAAGCGTTCCGTAAACTGCCGAACCATTTCTTTGGAAAAAAGATCCCCGTTGTAACAAAGGGGATTTCTGCTCTCCCGTACAGCCAGTGCAAAGGTCTCAAGATCCGGTTTTCCTTTATAAAAATCCTTTCGCAGTCTCGGATGCACGATGAGCTCTTCCAGAGGGAAACGGTTAAAGAGCGAAAGGAGTACTGGAAACTCCTCTGACTCTTCCAGACCGATCCTCGTCTTGACAGAGATTTTCAGATCCAGAGCGGAAAAAATCTCATCCAGAAAAGCTTCCAGCTGATCCGGATAGGCGAGGAAGCCGGAACCTTTGCCTTTTGCCACTACCGTGCCCGAAGGGCAGCCAAGATTCAGATTGATCTCCTGAAAACCATATTTTTGAAGTTCCCTGGCTCCACGGATAAAGTCTTCGCTTTTTCCCGTAAGGATCTGGGGAACTACCGTCAGTCCTGGATTGTTTTCCGGCAGGATATCCTGGATTTCCCGGCTCCGGAAGATTTTTTTGGTTCCGGGAACCAGGAAAGGCGTGAAATATTTATCCGGCGAACGGAAACATTCCGCATAGACTCTGCGGTAAATATGGCCTGTAATGCCTTCCATCGGTGCAAAATAGTAATTCATAACATGAAAATCCTCTCATTCATTGTAAATTTATCCCTTTTCCCTGTCAAGTCCGGAGTTTTCAAAGGAAATGCTTGCAAAAAACAGTTCATAAAAATCATCTTCTCCCTCCAGCATGGGAGAATTTTCTCCTCCTCCATTGGTACTCCGGCGCATGGATGCGTAGAATTCTTCTCCCTCCTGGATAAGATCCATCTCATAGATGAGATATCCCAGTTCCCTGCAAAGGCTGCAGAAAGCACTCAGCGGGGCTTTTTCTTTCCTTGTCTCCAGAAGTCTTTTTCTCAGTTTCGGGTCTGCCAGCGCTTTTTTTCTCAGTTCTTCTAACATTTCTGCAAGATTCATAAAGTTTACCTCTCTTAGAATCATTTTCTCTTTTACCTACATCTTTTTATTATAACGGGATTTTCCGGACAGAGCAAATAAAATTTATTTTTCAACAAAAAAAGAAGGTCTTATGCTATACTGTTTTTTAAGAGACGATTCGGCTTCCTGTTTATTTCCGGATCGTTGCACAAAAAGAAAGGAGAAAAATATATGAACACAAGAAAACACTGGCTGTCTCACTTCTTTGCCTTCTTCTTTGTCCTATGCATGACGCTTGGTCTTACTGTTTATGCAGATGAAGATATGAAGGTTCATTTTCTGAATGTGGGCCAGGCAGATTCCACCCTGATCACCTGTGGGGAACATGCCATGCTCATTGATGCCGGAAACAATGATGATGCGGAACCGATCCTGAATTATATTCAGAATAAAGCCGGACTGACGCATCTGGATTATGCGATCGGTACACATCCACATGAGGATCATATCGGCTCTCTGGACTCTGTTCTGGAAACCGTTTCCGTTGATACGGTGATGCTGCCAAATGTAACTGCCAATACGCAGACCTTCCGTGATGTACTGAACGTCATTGACGAGAAGGGGCTTTCCATCACCATTCCGGAGGTTGGAGATACTTACACTCTGGGAGATGCTTCTTTTACGATTCTCGGGCCTGTAAGTGATTATGGGGATGACCTGAATAACTGGTCGATTGCTCTTAAACTCACTTATGGAAATGTAAGCTTTCTTTTTACAGGAGATGCGGAAAGCACAGCGGAATCAGATATGCTGAATACCGGTCTGGATCTTGGTGCGGACGTTTACCAGGTCGGACACCATGGTTCCCGGACCTCCTCCAGCAGCGCCTTTCTGGATGTGGTTGCTCCGAAGTACGCAGTCATTAGCTGTGGAGCCGGAAATGATTACGGTCATCCTCATCAGGAAACTCTGGATGCCCTTTCTTCCAGAGGAATCGAAATCTACCGGACGGATCTTCAAGGAAGTATCATTGCTTCCACAGACGGAAGCAGTATTTCCTTTACCACTGCTTTCGGAAATGATTCTTCCTCCTCCGCTTCCGACGGACAGGGCACGGATCGTTCAGCAGGCGCTGTCAGTGACGACAGTTCGTACAGCCAGGACAACACCGCTTCCGGAGATGATCCCATCGTTCATATCACAAAGACCGGTGAAAAATATCATTCTGCGGGCTGCCGGTATCTGAAAAAATCAGATATCGAGGTCACTCTTTCCGAAGCGAAAAATCGTGGACTGACTCCCTGCAGCAAATGTAACCCCCCGAGATAAAAAACAGGAACAAATTTTTGCCGGAGAATCCGGCGCAGAAAGGAGTGTTCTTACTTATGAAAGGAACCGTAGACCGGATCGAAGAAACCTTTGCCGTCTGTGAAATGGACGGACGGATTATGCAGAACATCCCACTTTCGGCTTTCACGGAACAGCCTAAAGACGGAGACATTTTTGATTTTGAAAATGGTATCGCTGTCCTGAAGCCTGCTGAAACAGCAGAACGAAAAGAAGAGATACAGTCTCTTTTTGAACGGTTAAAAAAGAAAAAATAACTACAGACTGGAGTTTTTATTTATGGAAAGAGAAAAATTTTCCTCCCGCTTGGGATTTATCCTGATTTCCGCCGGCTGTGCCATCGGCCTCGGAAACGTCTGGCGCTTCCCCTATATTACCGGAAAATATGGCGGAGCCGCTTTTGTCATTTTATACCTGTTTTTCCTCGTAATCCTGGGACTTCCCATTATGGTTATGGAGTTTTCCGTTGGAAGAGCCAGCCGAAAAAGCGCAGCCCTCTCTTTCGACGTCCTGGAGCCCAAAGGAACCAAATGGCATCTCTATAAATATGGTGCTATGGCAGGAAACTATCTTCTGATGATGTTTTACACCACCATCGGAGGCTGGATGCTTCTTTATTTTTTCAAGACTGCCCTGGGGCAGTTTGACGGTCTGACTTCCGCAGAAGTTTCCGACAGCTTCGGAAAGCTCATGGGACAACCCGGTCTTATGACGCTTTTCATGATCATTACGGTTGTAACCTGCTTTATGATCTGTTCTCTGGGTCTTCAGAAAGGCGTGGAAAAGATCACCAAGGTTATGATGGTTTGCCTTCTGGGACTGATGATCGTCCTGGCTGCCCGGTCTCTTCTTTTAAAAGGTGGAGAAGAAGGGATCCGTTTCTATCTGTTTCCGGATTTCAAAAAACTGACGGAAGGAAGCGGCGGACTCTGGGAAGCAGTCTACGCAGCTATGGGACAGTCCTTCTTTACCCTTAGTCTTGGTATCGGTGCGTTGGCTATTTTCGGAAGCTATATCGGAAAAGAGCGATCTCTTACAGGAGAAGCCTTAAGTATTGCCGTACTCGATACGTTTGTGGCACTTATGGCCGGTCTGATCATTTTCCCGGCCTGCTTTGCCTACGACATCCAGCCGGACAGCGGTCCTAATCTGATCTTTATCACGCTGCCCAACGTATTCAATGCTATGAAGGGCGGTCGGCTCTGGGGAACTCTGTTTTTCCTGTTTATGTCTTTTGCTGCGTTTTCTACCATCATTGCCGTGTTTGAGAACATTCTTTCTTTTGCAATGGATCTCACCGGCTGCAGCCGTAAGAAAGCAGTTGTGATAAACCTGATTGCCATTATCGTGCTTTCTCTTCCGTGTGTACTTGGCTTTAACGTTTTAAGCGGCTTGAAGCTCCCAGGTGGTTCTGTCCTTGATTTTGAGGATTTTCTGGTCAGCAACAACCTGCTTCCGCTCGGAAGTCTGATATATCTTCTGTTCTGTACCAGCCGGTACGGATGGGGCTTCCGGAATTTTATGAAGGAAGCAAATACAGGGGAAGGGATTAAATTCCCCTCCTGGGCAAGATTTTATGTAAGCTATATCCTTCCCGTGATCGTACTTTTGATTTTCTTTATGGGATACTGGAGTTTCTTCCATTAATAATGAATGAAAAAAGCGTCCACAGGCAACCGCACAGATTGTCTTTATGGACGCTTTTTCATTCATTTGTGGTAAGGTTCTCCGTGGATGATCCGGTAGCTCCGGTAGATCTGTTCCAACAGGATCACCCGCATAAGCTGATGGGGAAAGGTCATATCTGAAAAACTCAGCAGATAATCCGCCCGTTTCAGAAGCCGGTCACTCATTCCCAGAGAACCGCCGATCAGAAAGACCAGGTGGCTTGTTCCGCTGATCCCGAGAGAATCGATCTTCTCTGCCAGTTTTTCGCTGGTCAGTTTTTTCCCTTCAATAGCAAGGGCAATGACGTAAGCCGAATCCGGAAGATATTTTTCCATGCGCTCCGCTTCTTTTTCTTTGATCTGGCTGACTACCAGTTCAGAGGCACCATCCGGTGTCTTTTCATCTGCCACTTCTACAATTTCCAGCTTGCAGTAACGGCTCAGCCGTTTGCTGTATTCTTTGATCGCATCTGTAAAAAATTTTTCTTTGACTTTTCCCACACAGAGGACAGTTATTTTCATAGATCCGGGTTCCTTTTTCAGAAATCAAAAGCCGTACGGTCGGTACAGTACTTTTTGATAATCGTCTCCACAACTTTCACATGCTCCGGATGGCCGGCGTAGGTTTTTAAGGCAGCTTCGTCCTCGTATTCACCGATAAGGGCAATGTCTCTGGTGCTGGAGACCAGAGGCTCTGTGATGACTTTTACGGAGAGAACGCCAGGAACGATCTCTTTTAAGGCTTCCAGCTTCTCTTTCATCTCGGCTGCAGCCTGTTTCTTCGTCTTCTCTGTGAGGGAAGCGTCAAAATTCCACATAACGATATGCGTTACCATAAAAAACACTCCTTTCTGACTGCAAAAACAGGGTACACAGCGCAGCCGCCATATACCCTGTCTTTTACAGAATCTTGTTTTTATTATTTATTCTTCAGAAACTCGTCAATGCCTTTGGCAGCGGCTTTACCGGCACCCATTGCAAGGATGACCGTAGCAGCTCCGGTTACGGCATCTCCACCGGCATATACACCGTCTTTGCTGGTCTTACCAGTCTCCTCATCAGCGATGATACATTTTCTCTTATTGATATCCAGGCCGATGGTTGTGGAAGAGATCAGCGGGTTCGGAGAAGTACCAAGGGACATGATAACGGTATCGACATCGATCTCATACTCAGATCCCGGAATCTCTACCGGACGTCTTCTTCCGGATGCATCCGGCTCGCCAAGCTCCATCTTCACTACGCGGATACCTTTTACCCAGTCATTCTCGTCAACGAGGATTTCCTTCGGGTTTGTCAGAAGGTCAAAAATGATGCCCTCTTCTTTTGCGTGATGAACTTCCTCTGCACGGGCAGGCAGCTCTGCTTCACTACGACGGTAAATAATATGAACTTCAGCGCCCAGACGCAGAGCGGTTCTTGCAGCATCCATAGCTACGTTTCCGCCGCCGACTACGGCTACTTTCTTGCCATGTACGATCGGTGTATCATAATCATCACGGAAAGCTTTCATCAGGTTGTTTCTGGTCAGGAACTCATTGGCAGAGAATACACCGTTGGCGTTCTCACCCGGGATACCCATAAACATAGGAAGACCGGCACCGGAACCGATGAAGACAGCCTCAAAGCCCTCTTTGTCCATCAGCTCGTCGATAGTGGTGGATTTACCGATGATCACGTTTGTCTCGATCTTGACGCCGAGTGCCTTTACGTTCTCAACCTCTTTCTCTACAACTGCACTCTTCGGAAGACGGAACTCCGGAATACCATAAACCAGAACACCGCCGGCTTTGTGAAGAGCCTCGAAGATGGTTACATCGTAACCCATTTTAGCCAGATCGCCGGCACAGGTCAGTCCGGAAGGACCGGAACCGATCACAGCAACTTTCTTGCCGTTTTTCTCAGCCGGAGCAGACGGTTTGATGCCGTTTTCACGAGCCCAGTCAGCTACGAAACGCTCCAGTTTACCGATGGAAACTGCTTCGCCCTTGATGCCGCGGATACATTTTCCCTCACACTGGCTCTCCTGCGGGCAGACACGGCCACAGATAGCGGGAAGTGCACTGGATTCGGAAATGATGCGGTAAGCTTCTTCGAAGTTTCCTTCTTTTACCTGATGGATGAAATCCGGGATATGGATACTTACCGGGCAGCCCTCTACACATTTTGCTTTTTTACAGCCCAGGCAGCGGCTGGCCTCTTCCATTGCCTCTTCTTTATTATAACCAAGACATACTTCATCAAAATTTGTTGCTCTAACCTTCGGAGCCTGCTCTCTTACAGGAACCTTCTTTAATACGTCTGCCATTATTTGTCACCTCCGCAATTTCCACATCCGCCGTGATGGGTATCGCCCTCACGCAGTTTCAGAAGAGCCTGACCTTCTTCTGTCTTGTACATAGCCTGTCTCTTCATGGCAGCATTGAAATCGATCAGATGACCGTCAAACTCCGGTCCGTCTACGCAGGCAAATTTGATCTCGTCGCCTACAGCAACTCGACAGGCACCGCACATACCGGTACCGTCTACCATGATCGGGTTCATGCTGACGATGGTGGGGATATTCAGCTTCTTGGTGGTCAGACAGGCAAATTTCATCATGATCATCGGTCCGATGGCGATGCAGCGGTCATACTGTTTTCCTTCTGCGACCAGATCCTCGATCACCTTGGTTACCAGTCCGCTTCTTCCGTAAGAACCGTCATCGGTTGTGATGTAGAGATTTCCGGCAACTGCCTCCATCTCTTTCTCCAGAATGATCAGGTCTTTTGTCTTTGCACCAACGATCACATCTGCATCAATTCCGTGCTCATGAAGCCATTTTACCTGAGGATATACAGGTGCAGTACCTACACCGCCGGCAACAAACAGAAGCTTCAGTTTCTTCACTTCCTCAAGATCATCCGTGCAGAGCTCAGACGGACGTCCCAGAGGACCTACAAAATCTTCAAAAGCATCACCGGTTTTCAGAGTCGCAAACTTCTCTGTGGAAGCTCCGATGGGCTGAAATACGATGGTGATGGTTCCTTCTTCTCTGTCATAGTCACAGATGGTAAGGGGAATTCTTTCACCCTCCTCATCCATCTTCGCGATAATGAACTGTCCGGGCAGACAGTGCTCGGCAACACGCGGAGCTTCTACAACCATGGAGTAAATGTTGCTTGCAAGCTTTTCCGCTTTTCTGATTTTGTACATAATGCTCCTCCTCTTCTTATTTTGCGCGGGACTCGGAAGAGAACTCCGCACAGAATGGTAGGGGAAACCATAAAAGGTCCCTCTCTATGATAAAAGGCCTGTGTGACACGCATATGCCAGCACATACCTCACTGTACTTGCATATACGCATCCTACTGTCTTTCATATAGCGCACTTTTTACGCTCTCAACAAGTATAAAGCAATGCCATAAAAATATCAATACTTTAATCAACAAAAATGTACAATTAATCATACATAGTTATCGATATAATCTTCAAATTCTTCCATGGACATCAGGATTTTCCGTGGCTTTGTGCCTTCTTCCGGACCGACGACGCCGGCGTCGGCCAGCTGATCCATGATCCTGGCGGCACGGTTGAAGCCGATCTTCAGAAGACGCTGCAGCATACCGATCGAAGCTTTGTCTTTCTCGATGATGAAACGGCCTGCCCGTTCAAAATACTCATCGATGTCACTTTCACCGGAACTGTCAGAGGCACTTACGCTCTGGGCCTGGCTGATCTTACTTTCGATATCGGCACTTCCCTTGGAAACACCATTTTCCTGCGTAAGGAATTCTACCACATCACTGACCTCTGTATCGGAGACAAAAGCCCCCTGCACACGGGCAGGCTTCTGATAGCCCTGTGGATAGAACAGCATGTCTCCCTTTCCGAGAAGCTTTTCGGCTCCGACCATATCGATGATCGTACGGGAATCCACGCCGGAGGATACGGAAAAAGCGATACGGGAAGGCATATTTGCCTTGATAAGACCGGTGATGACATTGACGGAAGGTCTCTGCGTTGCAATGATCAGATGGATTCCTGCCGCACGGGCCAGCTGAGCCAGTCGGCAGATGGCATCCTCCACTTCTCCGGGAGCCACCATCATAAGGTCTGCCAGCTCATCGACAATGATCACGATCTGAGGCATTTTTTCCGGTTTATCGGGATCCGGAATGTCTTTGATCGCATCGATCTTCTTATTATAGCCCTTCAGATCCCGGACATTGTATTCTGCAAATTTTTGATAACGGCCGGTCATTTCCGCCACTGCCCAGTTCAGGGCACCGGAAGCTTTCTTCGGATCGGTCACGACAGGGATCAGAAGATGCGGGATTCCGTTATAAACGCTCAGTTCCACTACCTTGGGGTCGATCATGATGAGTTTTACATCTTCCGGCTTTGCCTTATAAAGCAGACTCATGATAATGGTATTGATGCAGACTGATTTACCGGAACCGGTGGCACCGGCGATCAGAAGATGCGGCATGCGGGCAATATCTGCAACGACCGGTTTTCCGGCAATGTCTTTTCCGGCTGCAAAAGCAAGGCTGGATGGATGTTCCTTGAACTCTTTGGTCTCCAGCAGCTCTCTCAGGGGAACCGGACTGTTTGTTTTGTTCGGTACTTCGATCCCGACGGCAGCTTTTCCGGGTATCGGCGCTTCGATACGAATATCGGCAGCTGCCAGGTTCAGCTTGATGTCATCGGAAAGATTGACAATCCGGCTGACCTTCACTCCCTGATCAGGTGTAAGCTCATAGCGGGTAACGGAAGGACCGCAGCTTACATTGGTAACGCGTACACCGACGCCAAAGTTGTGGAGTGTCTGCTGAAGCTTGGCTGCCGTCTCACGGAGCTCCTGATCCCTGCCGACTGCAGGATTGCTTTTAGGCTTGCTTAAAAGATCAAGAGGCGGGAAGACATACTCCTTCTTCACCACCTGACTGGAGGCTTCGATTTCCTTTGCCACAGTTTCCTGGTTTTTCTGTTGTTCTTCCTGGCTGGACTTCGGATTCCGGAACTGTTTTTCTCCCGGTGCCGGCGGTGCATCCTGAAAAACTGCGCCCGCAGAGGTAGGTCTTAACGAATTATCTTCTCTGAAAATACCATCCGAGGAGTGTGAAGAAGCTTTCACATTTCTGGGCTCCGGCTGAACAGCAGCTGTTTCCGTACCAGGAATCTCCGCCTCATCCATTTCATAACCGCTGATCTCCTGCATATCTCCGGGATCACAGAAGGGCTCCGGTTCATCTTCCGGATCTGTATTCCTGCCAATGTCCGCATCCTCTGTCTCAACAGCATCTGCTTCATAAACGGACGGGATTTCTTCTTCATCGGAGGGATCATCCCCAAAATCAAGCCCCGGTCCGGTCTCGTCCGATCCGCCCCAGCGTTCCCGGAAAATCTCTTCAGGATTCCTCTCCTCTGTTTCATCCGCTTTCTGTAAAAATACAGGCTGGCTCAGAGGCCGGTAAAAATCTTCCTGTTCTTCCGTAAATTCTTCGGTCTGATCCGGTTCTGCTTCCAGATTTTCCGACTGATTTCTGGCGGAAGAAACCAGTTCGCCATTGATCCGGAGCTGTTCCTCAAAGGAGCTTGGGCGCTGCTCACGGATCGAGACAGGTGCCACCTCTTCTTCCACCTCCCGGATCTCCGGTTCCGGGAACCTTCTATCCACAAAGGGCAGTTCAGGACTGACCTTGGGGATCCGTTCTTCCAGCGGAACCTGAAAATTCTTTCCGCTGATGGCATGATCCATAACCTTGAGGTTCGGCTCGTCCACTTCCGGGCGCTTCTTAGGTACCGGAGGTACGATCTCGTGTACCTCCTCCAGCGGCATAGTACGGGGAGAAAGACCATTCAGATCTACACCGCTGACCTTCTGATTTCTACGCAATGTTTCCGGAAGGGTCTTCAGCTGGTCTTTTTCCTTTTCCAGCTGTTCCCGCTGCATTTTCCGTTGTTCCTCACGGATGATCCGTCTCTTTTCCTCGCGGATCGCTGCCCGTTCCCGACGGATCGCTGCTTCTTCCCTGTTATTTTCATACATGTTTTTATAAACTTTTTTCCCGGTTCTCCGAAAATCCTCAAAAAAAGACCGTTCTGTGATCAGAACCATACAAAGGATCATGATCACGATCACCAGTACATAAGCACCTGCCACACCAAATGCCGGGCAGACCAGTGTACAGAGGACGCCTCCGGCCAGTCCGCCGCCGCTTCTGCTGACCGCACTGGCTTTATAAAAATCCAGAAAATTTCTGTCTGCCTGATAAGAATTCAGTCCGAGTTCCACTACTGTGCAGACACAGATCACCAGAAGGATCACTGCCGCAGCTTTCATCCATGCCAGCGGATTGTTCCGGTTGCTCAAAAGAAAAGCCACCATCAGAAAAAGGATCACCGGAAGAAGATAAGCCATAAAACCGAAGACACCAAAAAAGAACCGGCTGATAGCATCTCCAACAAAACCGCCGATCCCGAAATTGCTGATAAACAGGATCACAGAAAGTGCCAGTGTGCCCCAAAGGGTCACTTCTTCTGCGATCGGAAAGCTGAATACATGATTGTTCTTTTTTCTATCTGTATTCCGGCTGCCCGTATTCTGCCGACCCTTCGATGTGGAAGCACCGGAAGCACGTCCTGCGGAAGAAGCAGACGGCCGTTTGGGCGCCGTCTGCTTTTTGTTTGTCGTTTTCTGGTTTTCTGTCTCTTTCTTTGCTGCCATGAATATCTCCTCTTACAAATTTCTTATACGATAAAATGGGCTATGATCGCAAGGATCCCTGCTGCAAAGCAGTAAATGGAAAAGCCCTTGAAATTCTTCTTCCTCACAACGACCAGCATGGTACGGATACAGATATATCCCACCACTCCTGCCACAATGGCTCCTGCCACGCAGTTTGCCACCATACCGCCGGAGATCACTTCCGTTCCAATATCCTTCAGCTCCAGGACTGCTGCTCCCAAGATTGCCGGTATCGACATGATAAAGGAATATTTTACTGCAAAACGCCGGTCAAAACCACTTAAAAGGCAGGCTGTAATGGTCGTTCCGGACCGGGAAAGTCCCGGAAGTGTTGCCACGCCCTGGGCAATACCGATCAGGAAACCATTGCTGTAGCTGATGTCTTTCGGGATCTTTTTCCCATCCTTGCAGTGGTCCGCCACCAGAAGCAGAAGTCCTGTCAGAAGCAGGCAGACACCGGGAACGATCAGCGTTGTGGAGGCAAAGCTGATCAGATTCTTTCCGACCACGCCGATCAAGCCGGTAGGAATGGTGGATACCAGCACCAGGACTACAAATTTCCGGTAATTGTTATGTACAATCCGGTGATAACGGAATGCTTCCTTATACCGGCGGTTGCGGTAAAAAATCTTGATATTACCGGCGATATCTGCGCACATGGAGAAAAACTCCCGTATCATCTTAAAGATATCCTTCCAGTAAACAATAAATACTGCAGCCAGTGTTCCGATATGCAGGCAGACATCAAAAAGCAGTCCCCCGTCCGTCTGCATCCCGAAAATATTCTGAAATATGGCCAGATGACCGGAACTGCTGACAGGCAGAAATTCTGTGATCCCCTGTACAACTCCTAAAAAAATCGCCTGAAGCAATGACATAACCGTTCCTCCTTGACTCTTTCCTTGTTCAGAAACACAACTGCCGGCTTCCTTCCGTTTTTCATTCTGTAAAGCGGACATTCGCAATCCGCTTCGCTACTTGCTTATCTGCGTTCAAATCAAAAGAAACCGGCAGACATATAGATTCAGTATAGCATATTTTTTCAAGATGTACAAATCATTTTCCGAAGTTTTGCCACGGCATCCCGGATACCGCCCACACGATCGATGATCCCTTCTTCCACTGCCTGCTTTCCGACAAGGATCGTTCCCAGATCCTTCGTGAGCATTCCGGTATCCAGCATCAGTTCCTCCAGCCGTTCTCTTCGTGCACTGCAGTGACCGGCGATAAAGCCCAGGATCCGGTCCTGCATCTGTTTGAAATAATCATAGGTCTGCGGCGCTCCGATGACCGTCCCGTTCATCCGGACCGGGTGGATCACCATCGTCCCTGTGGCCACAATAAAGGAATAATCGGTAGACACGGCAATGGGAACTCCGATGGAATGGCTGCCTCCCAATACAAGAGAAACGGTGGGCTTACTCAAAGAAGCAATCATTTCCGCAATTGCAAGCCCGGCTTCCACATCACCTCCCACCGTATTCAGGAGAACCAGAACGCCTTTGATTTCGTCACTGTCCTCGATCGCTGCCAGCTGCGGAAGAACATGTTCGTATTTTGTTGTTTTGGTATTGGCAGAAAGACATTCATGACCCTCGATCTCTCCGATCACAGAAATCAGATGGATTCGGTCTTCCATTTTTACCTCACCGAATTCCCGGAGATTTTCTCTGTCATTTTCTGTTTTTCCTTTTGGCTTTGTCTCTGTCATCTTTTTACCTCGTTTCCGACATTGCTGTCTTTTTTACAGTATTGCCGGAATTGAGTTTTTTATGAAAGAAACAGACAGTCCGTTTTCCCTTTCGGGAAAACGGACTGTCTGTCAGTTTTTGTAAAAATATTCTTTTTCCAGGTTCCGCACCATTCTGGTGTAAAGTTCCTGGCAGTCTTCCTTTCTGTCTTCCTCAATGAGATGAAGACAGGGAGCGAGATACTCTTCCCAGATGGAAGCGTAGATCTCTTTACACTTTTTATCTCTATTGATATGTTTCACAATAGTGGGAGCGATATCATAATATTCCTGCACAATGGCTTCTCCCTCATCTGTGGACAAAAGATAAGTATCACGATAGTTCCGGAAACAGTTCAGCTCATAACAGTCATCCGGTTTTCCGAGAGTCGTACAGGCTGCTGTGGTGATATAACAGAACTTCCGTTTGAAACCACCGTTGATCTGCTCATAAGTCGCCGGAGATACGTTGGTATCCGGGAAATGCTCTTTCCAAGCTGCTGCCAGTTTTTCGGAGAAGGGTTTTCCGGATTCTCCTTCGTATTTCAGTACTGCCGGGTACAGATAGACCACCAGAGAAAGGTTATAATCCACCAGAAGGTTGGCCCGTTTGTTTTTCTTTTTCTCCTGCATCAGAGTTTCCTCTGCGGCAGCGGCTACAGCCTCGGCCATATTTGCCAGATACTGTTCCTTATCGATCACCTGCTGATATCCGTTCTCCAGCGCCTCCAGCGTAACGAGATGCTGTTCATAGTAAGCTTCGAACGCTGTCGGATAACGCTTTCTCTTAAAATTTCCGATGGGGTCATCCACATTCAGAAGCATGCCCGGAAGTCCCTCGATCGCGGTTGTATAAAAGCTCATAATTTTTCTCCCTGCATATTTGGTGATGTCTGAATAAACAGACATATCCATCCGGTGTCAGAGATCTTACTCATCCCAGTTGTGGAATACGTTCTGTACGTCGTCATCCTCATCCAAAAGATCCAGAGTTCTCTGAAGGTTCTTGATCGCAGTCTCATCTGTCAGTGTCACATAGTTCTGCGGGATCATGCGGACCTCTGCCTCTGCCATGGGGATTCCCTCTTTCTCCAGAGTCTCTCTGACCGCGCTGAAATCCTCCGGTGCAGTCAGAATCTCAAAGCTGTCCTCTTCCTCTGAGAAATCCTCAGCGCCTGCATCCAGAGCCATCATCATAAGATCATCTGCGTTCATGTCGCACTCTTCTTTATCAATGATGATCTGACCTTTTTCATCGAAGCTGTAGGACACGCAGCCCTGTGTACCGATGCTTCCGTTTCCTTTGGTGAAAGCACTTCTTACGTTGGCTGCGGTACGGTTCTTATTGTCTGTCAGTGCCTCTACGATGATAGCAATTCCGTTAGGACCATAGCCTTCATAGGTAACATGCTCGTAGTTTACTGCATTGGCATCTCCGGCTGCTTTTTTGATACCACGCTCGATGGTATCGTTCGGCATGTTGTTTGCCTTTGCTTTTGCGATACAGTCACGAAGTTTGCTGTTGTTCTCCGGATCCGGACCGCCCTCTTTTACTGCGACTGCGATCTCACGGCCGATGATCGTAAATACCTTTCCCTTTGCTGCATCGTTTTTCTCTTTTTTGTGCTTAATATTGGCAAATTTTGAATGTCCTGACATGAAATTTCTACTCCTTTTTACTTTTTCTTCTTATGTCTCTAATCATTTATACCATTTCCCCGCCCGTTCGTCAAGAATCCTGTTTATGTAGGCAGTTCCAGACTTACCATAAGCGCGTGATCCACCCGTTTCAGTATACTTTCATCCAAGTGGCAGACGCGATCCCTCAGACGGGTCTTGTCGATCGTCCTCAGCTGCTCCAGAAGGATCACTGAGTCCTTAACGATCTCACATTTCCTTGCTTCGATCTCCACATGCGTCGGCAGCTTCGCTTTGTTCATGCGGGATGTGATTGCTGCACAGATCACAGTAGGACTGTGACGGTTTCCGATATCGTTCTGAATGATGAGCACCGGCCGGATTCCTCCCTGTTCAGAGCCGACCACCGGTCTTAAGTCTGCGTAAAAAACATCGCCTCTTCGAATTATCACGCATTTCACTCTCCGCTTCCTGATTTGATAATGACCAGTATTTCCATAATCCCTGCGGTTTATGCGCTTTTGTATTCTTTTGGCTGATTTTTAGTTTTCCTATTTTACAAGCTCATCCACGATTTCCACGATCTTTCCGTCCTGATAATAGACCCGCGGAACACGCTTGCCGATATCACAGACAAATTCATAGGGAAATCTTCCTGCCAGCTCGGAAAGAGCCGTTACGGGAAGAAAAGCTTCCCCGTCTTTTCCCATAAGAGTGACTTCCTCAAGCTCGGCCGCTTCCGGAATGTCTGTCACATCCACCATGAACTGATCCATACAGATCCGTCCGAGAATCGGCGCTTTCTTTCCATGGATCAGAACAAACCCTTTGTTAGAAAGACTCCGCGGATAACCATCTCCGTATCCGGCAGAAATGGTGGCAATCCTCATATTTTTTTCTGCCACAAAGGTACCGCCATAGCTTACCGCATCTCTGGGCGCGATCTCTTTGATGAGAACGATCCGGCTCTTCAGCTCCATCATAGGCTCCAGCGGCAGATTCTCCGGTTTCATCTCCTCAGAAGGGTAAATACCGTAAATCGTGATCCCGGCCCGGACCATATCGATCTGCGCCTCTGGAAATTCCATAATACTGGCACTGTTGGCCGCATGGCGAAGTTGAAACGTAATACCTTTTTTCTCCAGTTTCGTGACAAAGCTCACAAAACGGAGCAGCTGGGCTCTTGCGAATGTTTTATCTTCTTCATCCGCCCGGGCAAAATGAGTGAAGATTCCTTCCAGCTCTACCTGTTCCAGCTGCCGGATCTTCTGGATCTCTCCGATACTCTCCATGGTATCTGAAAAGCCGATCCGGTGCATGCCTGTATCCAGACCAATGTGAATATGTACGGTTTTACCGGCTTCCTTTGCTGCTCTGGAAAAGGCAGCCGCCGTCTCATAACGAAAGACCACCGGCCGGATCTCCTCCTCCACCATTTTAAGGTAATCTCCTTCAAAGGTATATCCAAGGATTAGGATCGGCTTTCTGATCCCGTTTCTCCGCAGATAAAAAGCCTCCTGAGCTGTTGCCACTGCATAGCCCCAGACCCGTTCCATCGTCTCCCCGAGTCTTGCAACGGGAAGCGCTCCATGACCATAACCATCGGTCTTAATGACCAGAGTCATTTTTGTTTCCGGCCGGAGTTTTGCAAACATGGCGTCAATATTTTTTCTGCATGCGTCCAGATCAATGGCCGCATAGATACGCATTGCCTCTGTTTCCTTCATTTTTATCCTTCTTTCAGTATCTGAGGGAGTTCCTTCAGGATATCTGTGGAAAGCATCCCTCTCACCCCTGTATTTTCCGCTGCACGGTCTCCTGCCAGGCCATGGAGATAGACTCCAAGAACGGCTGCATCAAAAGGTGCCGTCCCCTGGGCCAGAAGACCGGTGATGATGCCCGTGAGCACGTCCCCGGAACCACCTGTGGCCATTCCGTTGTTTCCGCTGGCATTGAGTACCAGCCGCTCGCCATCCGTGATCACAGTCCTGGCATCCTTCAGGACCAGGATCACCTGCTGCTCTTTCGCATAGGCAGCCGCAAGTTCCAGAGGCCTTTTCTTCAGTTCTTCCATGGAAAAACCGGAGAGCCGAACCATTTCCCCCATATGGGGAGTCAGGATTTTTGGAGCCCGGCTCTTTTCCAGCCAGTCCGGATGCTTTGCCAGAATGTTTAACGCATCTGCATCCAGAACCATTGGAAGATTGTTCTTTTCCAGAACAAAAAACAGTTCTCTTTCTGCTTCCGTTCCGGTGGAAAGACCGGGACCAATCCCTATGGCATCCGCCCAGGCAAGAGACTCCGCCAGTATTTTTTCTGAAAACAGCTCTTCCGTGGTCAGCACGGCTTCCGGAAGAAGTGTCTGCAGGATCTCCCGATTGCAGGCTTCGCTCACCACACGCACCAGACCGGTTCCCATAAGGGCAGCCGCCCGTCCGGAAAGGTACGCGGCTCCCGCCATATTCCGGCTGCCGGCCATAAGGCAGGCTTTACCGAAGCTTCCTTTGTTTCCTGCCGCTTCTCTTGGTGGAAGCAGGGAAAGAAGCTCTCTTCCGGCTGCCTGTACCCGCGGCAGCTGCTGGTGGAAGCCTTCTTTCGTGATGCCGATATCCAGCAGAACGGTCTTTCCTGCATACTCCGTTCCGGGATAAAGGACATGACCGAGCTTCCGGAAGGCCAGCGCACCGGTCACATCTGCCCGTACGGCTGTTCCCTGGATCCTTCCATCATCCGATGAGATGCCGGACGGGATATCCACAGCGAAGATTTTTGCCGGATGCCGGTTGATGTCTTCTATAACTTCGCGGTAATTTCCACGGATCTCTCTGGAAAGCCCGGCGCCAAAAATGGCATCTACAATAGTAGTATATTCACCGTCCGGAAGATTCCGCACAAATTTCATACCATAATTTTCGCAGATTTTCTTCTGAAGTGCAGCCTCCTTCGACAGATGCTCCGGATTGCCGACAAACCAGATATCCGCAGAAAATCCCTGCAGCTTCAGGATCCTTGCCATGGCAAAACCATCCCCGCCGTTATTCCCGCTTCCGGCAGCTATCAGAATGCGGGAAAGATCAAAGCTTTCTTTTTTCATAAGTTCCACACAGGAAAGGGCTGCCCGCTCCATCAGAACCAGAGATGGAACACCATAGTCCTGGATCACAGAGCGATCTGCCCGGCGCATTTCTTCTGCCGACACCAGATATTCCATGAAAAACCCCCTTTTTAGACACGAAAAGGACGCGCTAAAACTTCGTCTTACCGCGTCTTCTGCTTACTTTTCTTTTGTTCTTCCCTGCTTTTTGTTTTTATTCTTGTTATAATTGCTCATGTTGTAGGAAAGCTGCATGAGGCTGTCCGAAAGATGTACACTTTCCACGATCACATCTTCAGGAAGCTTCAGATCTGTATGAGCAAAATTCCAGATCGCTTTCACGCCATTCTCCGTTACCAGATCCGCCATGGCTTTTGCCTGGCTTCTGGGAAGCGTCAGCGCTGCGATCTGTACATCGTTTTCTTTCAGATATTCGGGAAGATCTTTCACCATCCGGATCGGAATGTTCCCGACGACTGTCCCGTCAAGCTCCGGGTCCACATCAAAAATCCCGGTCACCCGAAAGCCCCAGCGGGCAAATTTTGAATAATTTGCCAGAGCCTGACCCAGGTTTCCCGCACCGAGAATGATCATGTTGTAGGTACGGTCCAGTCCCAGAATTTTTCCGATCTCGGTATGCAGATGCTGCACATTATAACCGTAACCCTGCTGACCGAAACCGCCAAAATTGTTCAGATCCTGCCGGATCTGAGATGCCGTCACCTGCATCTTGTCACTCAGCTCGTTGGATGAAATCCTCTCGACTCCGCTTTCCAGAAGATCACCCAGATAACGATAATATCGCGGCAGACGCTTGATCACTGCCCGCGAGATTACTTTTCGTTCCACTTTATACCATCCTTCCTGATTCCTCTAAGGTCAAAAACCTCTTTACATATTATATCCAATCCTGTCTGGATTGTCAAATAAATGTCAAGAGGTTGTCTTTGACGAAAGGAAGGATTTAAAGGCGTGTCATAACAAAAATATTGTAGATCGCCTGGATCGCCGGCTCAAAATCTTCATTTTTCACACCGATGATGATGTTGAGCTCACTGGAACCCTGATCGATCATCTTTACGTTTACATTTGCATGAGACAGGGCGGAAAAAATGCGGCCTGCAGTCCCTCTGGTGGAGCGCATCCCTCTTCCTACGACTGCGATCAGCGCCAGGTCTGACTCCAGTTCTACAGAATCCGGATGAACGGCACGATGGATGCCTGCAAGAACCTTCTGCTCTTTTTCCTCAAATTCACTCTGATGGACAAATACGGTCATGGTGTCGATGCCAGAGGGCATGTGCTCAAAGGAAATACCGTTCTTTTCAAAGACCTCCAGTACCTTTCTGCCAAAGCCCACCTCGGAATTCATCATATCTTTTTCAATGTTCAGAGCAGCAAAGCCTTTCTTTCCTGCAATACCGGTGATGGTATATTTGGGTTTCCGGCAGGTACTTTCCACGATCAGAGTTCCCTTGTCTTCCGGTGCATTGGTATTGCGAATGTTGATGGGAATGCCTTCCTTACGGACAGGGAAAATGGCCTCCTCATGAAGAACGGTAGCTCCCATGTAGGAAAGCTCGCGAAGTTCCCGGTAAGTGATGGTCTCAATGACTTCAGGATTGACTACGATCCTGGGATCTGTGACCAGGAAGCCGGAAACATCTGTCCAGTTTTCATAAAGATCTGCGTGAATAGCTGCGGCAACCAGAGAACCGGTAATGTCAGAACCACCTCTTGAGAAAGTAATGACCTGCCCGTTCGGCAGTGCACCGTAAAATCCCGGGATCACAGCATTTTCCATTTCTTTCAGCCGTTCGCCCAGAACCTCTGTGGTCTTTTCCATATCGAAGCTGCCATCCTCACGGAAGACGATCACTTCTGCAGCATCCACAAATTCATATCCAAGATAGTTTGCCATGATGATACTGTTAAGATATTCTCCTCTGGATGCGGCATAATCTTTTCCGGCCTTGTTTGTAAAGTTCTCACGGATCAGAGAAAACTCCTTTTCCAGAGAAAGTTTCAATTCCAGGCCATCAATGATCTCCTGATAACGCCGTTCGATCTGCCGGAGTTCTTTGGCAAATTCCTTCCCTTCTGCTGCCAGTGCATAGCAGGCATACAACATGTCTGTCACCTTGATATCTTCACTGAAACGCTTGCCCGGTGCGGAAGGGACCACAAACCGTCTGCCTGCATCAGAACGAATGATCGCGCCAACCTTTTTGAACTGTTCGGCGCTGGCAAGAGAGCTGCCGCCGAATTTTACAACTTTTTTCATTTTCTCTCCTCCTGGTCTTGAATTTCAACAACGATCCAGAGACACCTTGATAAAGCCCGTCACTCTGTTACGTCACTTTGATTGTTGATTATCAATCTTATCGCAAATTTCGCCATCCGTCCAGTCGTTTTTTCTATTTTCGTCTTTTTTCACGGAAAATAACTGGTCGAAGGCAGGAAAATGTGATAAGATAAAGAAATGTTGCCGTGATCAAAAACCGGCAGCATAAATAAAGCAAGAAAGAAGTGAATCCCATGATACTGGCATGTCAGAGTATTCAAAAAGCTTTCGGAACCGATGTCATCCTGAAAAACGCTTCTTTTCATATTGAAGACCGTGAAAAGGCGGCCATTGTAGGCATCAACGGGGCTGGAAAATCCACCCTTCTGAAAATCATCATGCATCAGCTGGATCCGGACAGCGGAGATGTGATCCTTGCAAAAGGAAAAACCATCGGCTATCTGGCTCAGCATGATGCTGTTTCTTCTGAAAACACCATCCATGACGAGCTCCTTTCCGTAAAGGCAGAGCTGCTTGCCATGGAAAAAAGGATCCGGGAGCTGGAAATGGAAATGAAATCCCTTTCCGGCGAAGCCCTGGAAAGCGTACTGGAAACCTATAACCGGCTAAATTCTCAGTTTGAGCGTGAAAACGGCTATGCCATTCAGAGTGAACTCACCGGTGTTTTAAAAGGTCTTGGCTTTACCGAGGAGGATTTTACCAAAAAAGTATCCACGCTTTCCGGTGGTCAGAAGACCCGTGTGGCTCTGGGTAAGCTCCTACTTTCTCATCCGGACCTGATTCTTCTGGACGAGCCGACCAACCATCTGGATATGAATTCCATTGCCTGGCTGGAAACTTATCTGCTCAATTATTCCGGTGCTGTCCTCATCGTAGCCCATGACCGTTATTTTCTGAACCGGGTAGTCACCAAGGTCATAGAGATCGATCAGGGCAATGTGACTACCTTCCTTGGAAACTATTCCGATTATTCCATGAAAAAAGCCCAGGTCCGTCAGGCACAGATCAATGCATATTTAAACCAGCAGCGTGAGATCAAACACCAGCAGGAAGTGATCGCCAAGCTGAAATCCTTCAACCGTGAAAAGTCTATCCGCCGTGCGGAAAGCCGTGAGAAAATGTTGGACAAGATCGAGGTTCTGGAAAAGCCGACAGAAGTCAATACGGAGATCCATATCCATCTGACTCCACGGGTCATCAGCGGAAATGACGTACTGAAAGTGGAAGGTCTGGAAAAAGGCTTTGACAACCATACGCTGTTTTCTGATCTGAATTTTGAGATCAAACGTGGCGAACGTGTCGCCATCATCGGAAACAATGGTACCGGAAAAACCACGATCTTAAAGATCCTCAACGGTCTTCTGGCTCCGGATGCCGGAAGTTTCACCCTGGGAAGTAAGGTCCATATCGGATATTATGATCAGGAACATCATGTCCTTCACATGGAGAAGACTCTTTTTGAAGAGATTTCCGATACTTATCCAAACATGAACAATACAGAAATCCGCAACGTTCTGGCTGCCTTTCTTTTTACCGGTGACGATGTTTACAAACGGATTCAGGATTTAAGTGGTGGAGAACGTGGACGTGTTTCCCTTGCCAAACTCATGCTTTCAGAAGCCAATTTCATCATTCTCGATGAGCCGACCAACCATCTGGATATCACTTCCAAAGAGATTCTGGAAAATGCTCTGAATCAGTACGAGGGAACAGTCCTTTATGTTTCTCATGACCGTTATTTTATCAATCAGACGGCAACCAGAATTCTGGAACTGACTGGAAATACACTGGTAAACTATATCGGAAACTACGACTATTATCTAGAGAAAAAAGAGGAACTGACGGCTATCTACGTTCCAGGTGAGGCTGCTTCTGCCGTTTCTTCCGACAAAACAGAAACAGATTCCAAACTGGACTGGCAGCAGCAGAAAGAGCTACAGGCCAAAGAGCGAAAACGGAAGAATGCCCTGAAAAAGACGGAGGATCAGATTTCCGCTCTGGAAGAGCGCGATGCCGAGATTGATGCTCTGATGGCCTCTCCGGAGGTGGCAACGGATGTTGGGAAATGCATCAAACTGAGTAAAGAAAAAGCCCAGATCAGCGAAGAGCTTGCTGCTCTTTATGAGACCTGGGAAGAACTGGCAGAGGACGAATGACAACCGTTTTGTTACTATAAAAAGTCCCCGGTACCGAATGGCTTTTCCATCCGGTACCGGGGACTTTTTTCGTCAAAACAGCGACTCAGATTACTTTCACAGAATTGTCAAAAAGATGACAGGCTACAAAGTGCCCTGCTTTGATCTCTTTCAATTTCGGTGTTTCACTCTTACATTTTTCAGTTGCAAATTTGCAGCGGCTTGCAAAGCGGCAGCCAGGTCCGCAGTTGATGGGGCTTCCCACCTCGCCCTCCAGCGGAAGGACCTTTTTGCTGCGTTCCTGCTCCGGATTCGGGATCGGGATCGCAGACAGAAGAGCCTTGGTATAGGGATGCTCCGGATTGCCGTAAAGCTCGTCACTGGAAGCCAGCTCTACGATATGTCCCATGTACATAACACCGACACGGTCGGAAATATGTTTTACCATAGAAAGATCGTGAGCGATAAAGAGATAGGTCAGACCCAGCTCTTTCTGAAGCTTGATCAGCAGATTGACAACCTGCGCCTGAATAGAAACATCCAGTGCGGAGATCGGCTCATCACAGACAATAAATTCCGGATCTACAGCCAGAGCTCTCGCAATACCGATACGCTGCCTCTGTCCGCCGGAAAACTCATGAGGGAAACGACCGGCATGCTCTTTGTTCAGGCCTACCAGAGAGAGAAGTTCATGGATTCTCTCCTGCTTATCATTGGGATGAAGACCGAAGTTTTCCAGGCCTTCGCCAATGATATCACCAACTGTCATTCGGGGATCCAGGGAGGCGTAAGGATCCTGAAAGATCATCTGGGCTCTCTTTTTAAACCACAGACCGTCTTTTTTTCCCATTTTTGTCACATCACGACCGGCGTATTCAATGACACCTTCGGTTGCCGGATAAAGACCAAGAACGGTTCTTCCGCAGGTGGTCTTACCACAGCCGGACTCTCCTACCAGACCAAGGGTCTCTCCTTTATAGATATCAAAAGAAACATCATCTACAGCCTTTAAAATATCTTTTTTATGTACTTTGAAGTATTTTTTCAGGTGCTCGACATGAACCAGCACTTCTTTCTCATTTGCCATCTTCAAACACCTCCTTGATGTCCTTGATTCCGTACACTTCTTTTGCCATTGGATGGTTCAGCCAGCAGGCAGCCTCGTGGGAACCGGAAAAACGGGTGTATTCCGGAGACTGCTCTTTACAGATCCCCATGCAGTACTGACAGCGGCTTGCAAAACCACAGCCTTTCGGCGGCGCGATCAAATCCGGCGGTGTTCCAGGAATGATGCGGAGTTCGGATTTATTCTCATTTTTCAGGTTCGGAACAGCCTTTAAAAGAGCATCCGTATAGGGGTGTTTCGGCTCGTTGAAAATTTCATAAACCGTACCTTTTTCTACAATGCGACCTGCATACATAACGATGATGTCATCTGCCATACCGGCTACGACACCAAGGTCATGTGTGATCATGACTACAGCTGTATTATTTTCCTTCTGGATCTTTTTCAGAAGGTCAATGATCTGTGCCTGAATGGTCACATCCAGAGCTGTCGTGGGCTCGTCGGCGATCATAAGCTTCGGATTGCAGGCAAGAGCAATGGCAATGACAACACGCTGCCTCATACCACCCGAAAATTCATAAGGATACTGATTCATACGCTCTTCCGGATTTGGGATGTTTACCATTTTCAGAAGCTCCAGAGCACGTTTTTTTGCCTCATCCTTGGAAACCTTGCTGTGAAGAAGAATGCTTTCCATAATCTGTTTGCCGACTTTCATGGTCGGGTTCAGGGAGGTCATGGGATCCTGGAAGATCATAGCTGCATCTTTTCCACGATAGGCTCTCCATTCTTTCTCACTGTAATTCATAATATTCTGACCATCAAATATGATCTCACTGGTCTTTTTCACTTCTCCCGGAGGCGTGGCGATCAAGCCTAAAACCGCCTTGGAGGTTACTGTTTTTCCAGAACCGGACTCTCCTACGATCGCAAGACATTCGCCTGCTTTTGCTTCAAAGGATACTCCCCGTACCGCCTTGACTTCACCGGCATAGGTATGGAAAGAGACTTCCAGATTTTTTACTTCTAACAGATTGCTCATTTTTCACACACCTTTCTTTCTTACTGACGGAGTTTCGGGTCAAATGCATCACGCAGGCCATCACCCAGGAGGTTGAATGCCAGCATGGTTACAGAAATAGCCAGTGCCGGGAAAATCAGTTCATGAGGATAGTAAGCCATCTGCTGCTGTCCAAGAGAAGCCATGGCACCCCAGCTGGTAAGCGGCGGCTGGATACCCATTCCGATAAAGCTCAGGAAAGCCTCGGAGAAAATGAAGCTCGGGATGGAGAAGGTGGTCTGTACGATAATGATACTCATGGTGTTCGGGATCAGATGGCGGGTGACGATTTTGAGTGTCGGCGTACCCAGTGCCTTTGCCGCCATGACATATTCACACTCCTTTAATTCCAGCACCTGTCCTCGTACCAGACGGGCCAGACCGGTCCAGCTGGTGATACAGAGTGCCAAAAGGAGAGAACTCATACCTTTTCCAAGAAAAACAGTCACGATGATTACCATGACCATGTAAGGGATACCTGAAAGGATTTCCAGAATACGCATCATGATATCATCCACCAGACCGCCCATATATCCGCTGACGCCGCCGTAAAGGACACCGATCAGCAGAGATACCAGCGCACCGACGACACCAATAGTCAGGGAAACACGGCCGCCGATCCAGATACGGGCAAAAATGTCTCTTCCCAGATCATCCAGACCGAAGATATGCTGCAGAGTGGGCCCCTGATTGGTAAATTCAATGTTCTGCTCATCATAGGGATGAGGATAAATATACGGTGCAAAAATACACATAAACACGATTGCGATCAGAAGAACCAGACTTGCCATCGCAACCTTGTTCTTCTTCAGTCTCCGGAATGCATCCTGCCAGTAAGAAATACTGGGGCGCACCAGATTTTCTGATGCCTGTTCGTCCACTCCTACCCGGGTGAACTGTTCTTTTGTAAGCTTTCCGCTCTGTTCTGTCATTCTGGTCTCACCCTCCTTACTTGTTGCCTTCGATGATGCTCTTTCTCACTCTGGGGTCTACGATGGCATAAAGGATGTCCATCAATACCATACAGAAAATAAAGATAAATGAGAAGAACAATGTAGTTGCCATGATCATCGGGTAATCACGTCCGTTTACACTCTCTACATAGTAACGTCCCAGACCGGGGATCGAGAAGATACGTTCGATAACGAAAGAACCGGTTACGATATTGGCTACCTGCGGAGCTACGATGGAGATGATCGGTGTGATGGCATTACGGAGTACATGACGTTTTACGATCTGGAAGTTGGAAAGGCCTTTGGATTTGGCCAGAAGAATGTAATCATTACTCAGTACATCCAGTACGGAAGAACGCATGAAACGGGAATAGGTGGCAATACCGCTGATGGATGCCGATACCGTCGGAAGGAACGTATACTGGAAGATCTGCCCGATCCCCATCCCCTTCGATGACCAGCCGACAATGGGGAAGTAAGAGCCAGCCGCATATTTCTGAAGCAAGGCTGCAAATACAAAGCTCGGCACAGACACACCGATGATAGCAATAAAGATCGTCAAAAAATCGATCCAGCGGCCACGATGCAGAGCGGCCAGAATACCAAGGATCAGCCCCAGGATCAGACCTACTGCCACAGCCTGCAGTCCTAACTGCAAGGAAGCCGGAAAACGCTCGGAAATGATCTGGTTTGCAGTAAGACCAGGCGTCTTGTAGGACTCTCCCATCTGCCCGTGCAGAAGATTTTTCAGATAGATCACATACTGCTCGCTAAGAGGCTTGTCCAGTCCCCAACGTGCTTTCAGGTTGTTTGCAACTGCTTCCGGAAGCACTTTCATGCTGTCCTGTGTCGGATCACCAGGAATGCAGTTCATCAGAAAAAAGGTAATTGTAAGAATTACCCATAAGGTTACGATCATGTAGCCAATTTTCTTTAATATGTATTTAATCATTTTGTCGTACCTCCTAAGTGAAAGCTTAGTGTGCTGTATCACTCGCTTTCTGCTGACAGAAACGGGAGTGATACCGTACACTAAGACCTTTGACTTATAAATGCCGGAACGGCGGGGAGATCCAAGGATCTCCCGCATGTTCCGGCATAACACAATGGACTGAACGGCAGCTCCACTGTCATTCTGGTTATCTGTTACTCAGCAAGGTATGCATCTCTGAACTCAACGGAAGGACCGCCTGCACCATTGATGTATACGCCCTGGAGTTTCGGGTTTACAACAACGTTGGAGTAAGAGAAAGTAACCGGGGAAATACCACATTTGTCAACAGTCAGGATCTTCTCAGCTTTTGCAAAGTTCTCACCGCGGACTTTCATGTCGGACTCGGTCTTGCATGCATTTACCAGCTCATCATACTCGGAATCGGAGAAGAATGCCGGGTTGTTTCCATCGCCAGTGGTGTAGCACTGCATAAAGGTCATCGGATCGTTATAATCTGCGCCCCAACCGGTCTGGCAGATCTGGTACTGTCCTTTGGAAACCTGGTTGTTGAAGGAAGAGTTATCGGAAGCAGTCTCGATGTTTACAACAACGCCGAGTTTTGTCTGCCACTGGTTCTGATAGTACTCAGCTGCAACCTTGGTCTCGTTGTCAGAGTTTCTCTGAAGGAAGGTAACCTCAAGAGTCTCACCTGATTTGCCGATTTCCTCCAGTCCTTTGTTCAGAAGCTCTACCGGATCCTGCTCCAGAAGCTCTTTCATGGGCTCTTCATAGAGATCACGGAACAGATCGTCACCGATAGCGGTTCCGTAAGGAATCTCACCGTAAGCAGCCTGTTCTTTTTTCAGAACGTTCTTGACATAAGACTCGCGGTCAAAGGCGATTGCAAAGGCTTTACGGATGTTTTCATTTGAGAATACGCCATCCGGATCCTCGTTGTTGAAGCAGATGTAGCTGTTTCTCGGCTGCGGGCCGGAAATAAGAGTAACCTCACCGGAATCGATCTTGGACTGCAGCTGGTCAACGTACTCTGTGCGGACATTTCTCAGAAGATCAATCTGTCCCTGATCAAAAAGCTGCTGTCTGGTATTCTCATCCTGAGCCAGAATCATATCGATCTCGTCCAGTTTGATGTTCTCAGCATCCCAGTAGTTCGGGTTCTTTTTCAGAACAACCTTGGAACCACGGGTCCACTCGGAAATGTAATACGGACCACTCTGTGCCAGATCTTCTACGATCGCACCATAGGAAGAGTTGTTCTCGCCCTCGGTTTTTGATTCGGGAACCGGAGTGATGTTTGCAAAAGTCAGAAGCTGTGCAAAGTACGGGATAGGCTCGGTCAGAGTGATCTCCAGAGTCTTGTCATCAACAGCCTTGGCTCCGACATCCTCTTTTGCTCCGGAACCGGTATTGAAAGCTTCTCCGCCTGCGATGCAGTAGAAGATACCGGCGTTGTGGCAGTTAACCTCCGGGTCAAATACACGACGGATGGAGTTTACATAGTCAGCTGCTACGACCGGTGTTCCATCGGAATACTTGTTGTCACGCAGATGGAAGGTCCAGGTCAGACCATCCTCAGAGGTCTCGTAGCTCTCTGCGCCTGCATTGGTCAGTTTTCCATCGATCAGACGAACCAGGCTCTCCTGGCACTCCAGAATGATGGAGTTCTTCTGGTCGTCGTCTGCACGTCCGGGATCCATGGTATCCGGATCGGAGAACATAACGGTGCTTACAACGGCCTCACCGTCTGCAGATACAGCAATTCCGGTTCCTGCTACAACAGTCATGGTCATGGCTGTTGCAAGTAATGCTGACAGAAGTTTTCTTTTCATAGTGTTGTCCTCTCTTTCATAAAGAAATTTTTGAATGTCGTGTCAGAGGATATCCTGTCCGGCTCCGGCATCCTTTTTATTTTTACCATGCTTTGCATGGAAAAATATCAATGATCTTTTCTTTTTATATAAAAAACTCTCGACTGGTAGTCTCCCTGCGGAACACCGCTGCCCTTCACTCCGCAGCCTTCATCAGAGGTCACAAGACCTGCCTGCATGAGTTCGTCTCCGAAGAAGCTTCCTGCAAAATCAGATACCAGATATTCCATTTCCGGATCCAGTCCCGCAAGACGGAGCCGCTGATAAGGTGCATTGGCCGGCTGTCTCTGGCGGTAATAACCCGCCATTGCTTCCGTCCGGTCTTCAGAAACTACGATCCATGCTGCTTCATCCCCTTCAAAAGGACTCAGCAACCGGTAAAAGGTCCCTTTCATCAGGAGCTCCCGGTGTTCTTTTACAAAACAGATCTGCTGACGGACCTCTTCTCTTTCTTCATCTGTCAGAGTATTTAGGTCCAGCTCATAGCCAAACACACCAAAGAGTGCTGTCTCCCCTCTTGTCTTCAGAGATGTATTTCTGTATGTCTGCTGATTGGGTGCGGCAGATACATGACAGCCCATCGAACTGAGCGGATAAACCATAGAGGTTCCATACTGGATCCTCAGGCGCTCCACCGCATCGGTATTATCTGAGGTCCAGGTCTGCGGTGCATAATAAAGCATTCCCGGATCAAAACGGGCTCCGCCGCTGGCACAGGACTCAAAAAGAATATCCGGGAACTCGGTGATCAGCCGCTCATAGAGTGCATAAATACCAAGCATATGGCGATGAAATACTTCACCCTGGAATGCCGCAGCTCTTCCTTTGGAAAAGACCTCAGACATGCTCCGGTTCATATCCCATTTGATATAGGAAACAGGAGCTTCCCGGAGAATCTTTGCGATCATATCTCCAATGCCCTGTACAACCTCCGGTTTGCTGTAATCCAGAACAAACTGGTTTCTGCCGTGGCACTGAGGTCTTCCCGGCTCTCCCAGGAGCCAGTCCGGATGTTCCCGGTAAAGACGGCTCTCATGATTGACCATCTCCGGCTCGATCCAGAGGCCGAACTTCATGCCAAGGGCCTCCACCTTTTTTGCCACTCCGGTAATACCATCCGGCAGCTTGGAAAGATCCGGATACCAGTCTCCAAGAGAACTGGTGGCATCATCCCTCTTGCCGAACCAGCCGTCATCCAGAACCATAAGCTCTACGCCAAGGTCTGCCGCAGTTCTTGCAATATTCAGGATCTTCTCCTCTGTAAAATTCATAAAGGTGGCTTCCCAGTTATTGATCAGCACCGGCCTTACCCGATCCCGCCAGCTGCCCCGGCAGAGTCTGGTACGATACAGCTTATGGAAGGTCTGGCTCATGCCATTCAGTCCCTCGGAGGAATAAACCATCACAGCCTCCGGTGTCTGGAAACTCTCACCCGGCTTCAAAGTCCAGGAAAAGCCTTCCGGATGGATCCCCAGCAGCACTCTCGTGACTCCATAAGTGTCTACATTGACTTTACCAAGAAAATTGCCACTGTATACCAGGCTGAATCCGAAGACTTCACCCTGTTTTTCATCCGCGTGAGGACGCTTCAGTGCCAGAAACGGATTGAACTGATGACTGCTGTGTCCTCTCATACTGTAAACTTCCTGCGCACCCTCTCTCAGATGCTCGGTACGGACATATCGTTCTCTTGCCCAGGAACCTGTAAGCGTAATCATGTCATAATCCCAGTCCGGCAGATCCAGAGAGAAACTCATAGCACGGTCCAGGACCACGGTTTCTTTTCCTGTCTGACAGAAACGGGCATTCCGGCAGATCACCGGAAATGTCTCATAGATCGTATAGGTAAGGATCAATTCTGTTCCCAGGATATCATCCTTTAAGGTGATTTCAAGTGTTTCTGCTTCGTGATCAGACTCTACATAAGTAGCCGGAAGTCCGTCCAGTTTTGGTTTGCCCGGATAGATCCGATGACTCTGATAAACAAAGCTGGAAAGACGGCTGCCGTTCTCCCGGATCAATCCATACGCCGGATAACGCATATCACCGGTTCCATAGGACGGGTACTCCTGACGCAAAGCCTCCAGCGAAAATGTCGTATCCCCTTCATAAATGCAGGGAGCCATGTCACGGAAGCCCAGTTCCGCCAGATGTGAAAAATCCTCCCGGTCTCTCAGTCTGGCGCCCGTATAGAGCTGTCCCAGCTGTCCATTCCGCAGAACCTGGAAAATGTAGCTGATCTTGTCATTATAGAGATGAAATTCTCTGGTTTTTTCGTGAAAAACAATACTCATGGGACTTTTCCCCTTTTCTGCTTTCGTAAAATGAAATGTTCAGGGTAAAGCGGACATTCGAAATATCGTTTGCCCTGACATCCTGTTTATCTGTCACAAATATACCACATAATATATCAATTTGTCAATACTATATACGCATATTCCATAAAACAATATTAGATATATCTTTTATTCTGTGCATTTCCGTCAATTAAAAACACAGCAGATACAATATCTTTGTGTCTGCTGTATGATATGTTTTTCGGTATTACGGAGATGGTATGATCTGAAATCAACAATTAGATATATCTTTTTTACGCAAGACGCTCTTCCAGATTTGTACGGACAGCTTTGATGAATTCTTCGCTGTTTAATACCGTCGGATCTTCCAATGTGGTAATCAATGCCAGATCCTTTGTCATTTTTCCGCTTTCGATGGTGGCAAGAGTTGCTTGTTCCAGTTTATCCGCAAAGCTGACCAGTTCCGGAATCTGATCCAGTTCTCCACGTTTTCTCAAAGCTCCGCTCCAGGCAAAGATCGTAGCAACAGAATTGGTGGAAGTTTCCTCGCCCTTCAGATATTTGTAATAATGACGCTGCACCGTTCCATGAGCTGCCTCATACTCAAATTTACCGTCAGGTGTTACCAGAACGGAGGTCATCATAGCCAGAGAACCAAAGGCAGAGGATACCATATCACTCATGACATCACCATCATAGTTCTTACAAGCCCAGATAAAGCCGCCTTCTGCTTTCATGATCCGGGCAACCGCATCATCGATCAGAGTATAGAAATAGGTGATCCCTGCTTTTTCAAAAGCTTCTTTATAATCTCTGTCGTAGATCTCCTGGAAAATGTCTTTAAAGGTATGATCGTATTTTTTAGAGATCGTATCTTTCGTAGCAAACCAGACATCCTGCTTCGTATCCAGCGCATACTGGAAACAGCTCTTTGCAAAGCTTTCAATGGAAGCATTCAGATTGTGCATGCCCTGAAGAACGCCGGGAGCTTTGAATTCATGGATCAGCTCTCTGGTCTGCGTCCCGTCCTCTGCGGTAAATACCAGCTCTGCTTTTCCGGGCCCTGGAACGATCATCTCGGATGCCTTGTAAACATCACCATAGGCATGACGTGCCAGAGTAATGGGTTTCTTCCAGTTCTTCACACAGGGTTCAATGCCTTTTACAACGATCGGAGTACGGAATACGGTACCGTCCATAATCGAACGGATGGTGCCATTCGGACTCTTCCACATCTCCTTCAGGTCGTATTCCTTCACACGGGCTGCATTAGGGGTAATGGTGGCGCATTTGACAGCCACACCATATTTGATCGCTGCCTTTGCAGAATCCATCGTCACCTGATCATTTGTCTCATCTCTGTGTTTCAGTCCAAGATCATAATACTCGGTTTTCAGATCGATAAAAGGAAGAAGAAGTTCTTCTTTGATCATTTTCCAGAGAATCCTTGTCATCTCATCTCCGTCCATCTCAACCAACGGGGTATGCATTTTTATTTTTTCCATTTTGTCTCATCCTCCATGATCGTTTCTATCTGGCAGTTCCTGATATTACTGATGGTATTCATAACATGGCGGGTAGCCAGTTCGTCTGCCAGATCCGGATTTTTCTCCCGGATAGCCAGCATGATATTTTCATGTTCCTGCGTGGATTTTTCCGCCCGACGCCCGCTTTCCAGAGAAGACTTCCGTACTCTCTGGACATACTGGTGCAGGTTCTTCAGTTCATGCTCCAGCAGCTTGCTCTGACAGCCTTCAAACAGGATTTCATGAAAACGGCTGTCCAGCCCTACCAGCTGATCAAAGTTACCTTTTTTTTCATGAAACTTGGAAAGAAGGATCACTTCTTCCATCTCATCCAGCTGTTCCCCTGTCATCCATTTACAGGCCATCCGGGCACAAAGCCCTTCCAGACGGGAACGCATCTGGTAGATCACTTCCACATCCTGAGCCGTAATGCCGTTGACGTAAGCCCCTTTATTGGGTACGATCGTCACCAGTCCCTCCAGCTCCAGCTGCCGAAGCGCTTCCCGCACCGGCGTCCGGGATACTCCCAGTTCTTTTCCGAGAGTACTCTCCCGGAGTTCCTCCTGATATTTGTAGCACCCGCTCAATATATTTTCACGTATGGTATGAAATACTTTTCCTCTGAGGGAAAATTGATCTGTCGCCTCCACAGATATATCCTCCTTAAAGTTCCGAATCGGGAACGGTTTTCCGGGCCGTCGAAGCCTCTTTTCTTCCAGGAAGCGGAATATTCAGCTTCTTGCAGGAATCACTGATAACGGTCACAAGCTCCTGATTGGTCAGGATCGTCACACGACCGCTTTCATATTCCCGGTCTACCCATTCTTTGACCATTTTTACCAATGGGGTATCTTTGCTGATCTTATCCTCTTCCGGCAGATGATAGTAAGTATTGATCCAGTGTGCAATTCCCGCAAGACCGGAGGTGTTGGATACTGCCACCAGTACCGGACGGTTCAGGAACTTGTCTGTATCAAAGATATTGTAGATTTCCTCATTTTTCAGAAGACCGTCTGCATGGATACCCGCTCTGGTCACATTGAAGTTTTCGCCGACAAAAGGCGTTCTTGACGGTACGCGGTAACCGATCTCTTTTTCATAATATTCTGCCAGTTCCGTGATGACTCTGGTATCCATTCCATCCAGGGTTCCCCGAAGCTGGGCATACTCAAAGACCATCGCTTCCAGAGGTGTGTTTCCTGTCCGCTCACCGATACCGAACAGAGAACAGTTGACTCCGCTGGCACCGTAAAGCCAGGCTGTGGTGGAGTTCGTAACCGCTTTATAGAAATCGTTATGACCATGCCATTCAATCAGCTCACTGGGAACACCCGCATGGGTCATGATACCATAAATGATACCGGGAACCGAACGAGGGATTACCGCTCCTGGATAATTAACTCCGTATCCCATGGTATCGCAGCAGCGGACCTTGATCGGGATCTGATAAAATTCCATCAGACGCATCAGTTCCAGACAGAAGGGAATTACATAACCATAGATATCTGCTCTGGTGATATCCTCCAGATGGCACCGGGGGCTCACGCCAATCTCCAGACAGTCACGGATGATATTCAGATAATGTTCCATCGCTTCTCTTCTGGTCATCTTCATCTTATAGAAAATGTGGTAATCGGAACAGCTGACCAGGATTCCGGTCTCTTTCATGCCGATATCCTTTACCAGTTCGAAATCTTTCTTATTTGCACGGATCCAGCTGGTAACTTCCGGGAACTTATAGCCTCTCTCCATACATTTGATGACAGCATCTCTGTCTTTTTTGCTGTAGAGGAAAAATTCAGACTGGCGTACCTTTCCTTTCGGACCGCCCAGCTTGTGAAGATAATCGAAGATCGTCACGATCTGTTCCGTACTGTAAGGCGCCCGGGACTGCTGTCCATCACGGAAGGTCGTATCCGTGATCCAGATGTCCTCCGGCATGTGATGCGGAACGACTCGGTCATTGAATGCGATCTTCGGAACCTCACTATAGGGGAACAGGTTCCGGAAAACATTTGGAGTTTTCACATCTACAAGGGGGTACATGTGCTCTTCCAGTTCCAGAAGATTTGTCTTGTTGTTCATTGTCACACGACGGTTTTCCATCTTTCTATCACTCCTATGCATCTGTTGTTTTTTCTTTTTGCATCATTGTATACAATTATACATGTATTGTCAAGCACATTTCAAAATATCTTGTGAAAAATATATCAAGATGCGGGATCCTGACGCATAGCACACAACCGATTTCCCGCATATACTGATAAAAAGATGTCGGGATAAGAAGGATGGATTCCTATGGATCGGGTGAGAAAACTGACCGGAGCGGAACCGCTCCTCGCCAAAGGTTTTTCCGGAAAGGGCATCACTGCCGCTATACTGGACAGCGGTATTTATCCTCACCCGGATCTGAAAGAACGCATTGTGGATTTCCGTGATTTTTCAAACGGACGGACCGGCTGTTACGATGATTACGGTCATGGTACCCATGTGGCCGGAATTCTGGCCGGGAATGGAAAGCTCTCACGGGGCCGTTACCGCGGCATCGCTCCTGAATGCCGCCTGCTGCCGGTGAAAGTCCTGGATCGCCGTGGAAACGGAAGCCGTCAGGATGTTCTCCGGGGCATCGAATTTGTGATCTCTACCAGAGAGCGATATCACACCCGGATCCTCAACATCTCTGTAGGCACTCTGGCAGAAGGAAAAGAGGACGAAGAGCTCATCCAGGCTGTGGAGGATGCCTGGGATGCCGGTCTTATCGTTGTGGCTGCCGCAGGGAATATGGGTCCACGCAAAGAAAGCATCACCTCTCCCGGCAGCAGCCGGAAGATCATCACAGTCGGAGCCTCCGATGACGAACAAATAGAAGCTTTTCCCAGAAAGGGACGGATCCTTACCGGTTATTCCGGGCGGGGGCCTACCTGCGCCTGCATCGTAAAACCGGAACTTACGGCTCCGGGCACAGGGATCGTTTCCTGCAGTTCCCGCTACGCTTTCACCCGCCAGGGATACACAGTAAAAAGCGGCACCTCCATGTCCACACCTGTGGTCTCTGGAGCTGCCGCTCTGCTTCTCTCTCTTCATCCGGAGCTTTCCAATCTGGATGTAAAAATGCGTATGCATGAAAGTACGGTTGACCTGAAGCTGCCCGGAAGCCGTCAGGGCTGGGGCTTTCTTCGGATTGACCGGTTATTGCGCTGATCTTATTTTTTCTTTCTGTAAATATGGATCTCTGGAATAGCTACATTCTCGTAAGTGATGTTTTCCTCCCGTTCCGGCTCCGGTTCTTCTTCATGCGTTTCTCCGATGTGAACCTCCGGAATGGCGAGATTCTCACTCTCTACTTTGTAAGAAGTTTTTTCTTTTTTCTTTCTTCCAAACAACATAAATCCTCCCTCAAATGTCCGCTCCCCCGGACATTTTTTACGTAACTTACATAAAATTGTAACTGTTCAGAGCCAGCCTCCAAAATGCTTCGCATTTCGTCGGTGTGGCGTATCCGCCAAATAGATTTCCATGTAAAAGTGTTCATTCATGCAAGCATGATTCACACTTTTGCATGAAAATCTGCTTGGCTCTGAACAGTTACAAAAAGTTGATGAAAACGGTGATCACCAGGCTGTTGATGAAATCTGCAAAAAGACTGCCCACCAGCGGCACCAGAAGATAAGCCTTGACGGATGGCGCATATTTTTCACAGAGCACCTGCATGTTTGCCATGGCATTGGGAGTGGCTCCCATTCCGAATCCGCAGACTCCGGCGCAAAGAACAGCCGCGTCGTAGTCTTTTCCCATAATGCGGAACACAATGAAATTCGTATAAACAAAGAGCAGTATCGTCTGACCGGCCAGAAGAACCAGCAGAGGCAGGGCAAGTGCCGCCAGCTGCCAGAGTTTCAGGGTGATCATAGCGATACCCAGGAACAGAGAAAGACTGATGCCTCCAATATCATTGATCTCTCCCATGTAGATCGTGAATTTTCCGCAATATTCTCCAATGTTCCGGATAAAGGCTGCCACGATCATGGCACCGATGTAAATAGGAAATGTCATTCCCGTAAGAGAAAGAAGCTTTGACACGATAGTACCAATACCCATAGCAATGATGAGCTGAAACACAGCCGAAGGATACATGCTGACATGGCGTTCATGCTTTTTCTCCTCCTCTACCAGAAGGCTGTCATCCTCAGAAACCACTGTGTCCAGCAGATTCTTTTTCTTGATCAGGTGTTTTCCAAGAGGACCTCCCATCATGCTGCCGGCAATCAGTCCAAAGGTTGCCCCTGCAGTACAGAGAGTTGTAGCTCCGGAAATTCCAAAATCCTCCAGGATCGGTCCGAAGGCACCGGCTGTCCCGTGGCCTCCCACCATGGGGATCGAACCGGTACACAGCCCTACCAGAGGGCTGATCTGAAGAAGCTTCGCCAGACCTACCGCCAGAAAATTCTGGCATAAGATCAGACCGATAACAAGACCGAGAAATACGATCAGGGCTTTTCCTCCGCTTTTTAAGACTTTCAGGTTTGCCTGGAAGCCCACGGAGGTGAAGAAAAATACCATGCACACATCCTTTAAGATATCATCAAAGGAAAATTCTGCAATACCGGTCACATAACAGATACAGGTAAACACTGCGAAAATGACACCTCCGATAACCGGAGCGGGAATACAGAATTTTTCCAGAATACTGCACTTACGTTTCAAATATTTTCCAAGCATCAGAACCAGCACTGCAGTTGCAATGGTCTGATACATATCCAGCTGAATCTTCATTTGCTTCCTTTCTCTGTCTCGTCTTCCAGATCCACACTGCAGTCCTCATAATATGCAGCTGCTCCCTTATGGAAGGGGATTGTGATCCCTTCCACGGCAGTCGTTTCATCCAGGGAAATATCCACCGGCAAAGCGTACTGGATTTTCTCTTTGCTGTCAAAAAGTATTTTTGTAATCTCTTTTACCTGTGCGGAAGAAAGCTTGTCACCTGCCAGCAGCACAGCCTTGACTCCCAGCGTTCTGGCCTCTTCTTCCTGACCTTCATAAGTTCCGGCAGGGATGAGGTACTCGGAATAAAAATCATAGGAACGGGTCAGTTTGCTCCGTGTCTTTTCATCCAGGCTGATGAGACGGATACCGCACTGCTTTGCCAGTTCACCGATGACCGTGGTCTCCACACCGGCTGTACAGAAGAATGCATCGATCGTGCCGTCCTTTAGCTGCTCAGCCGCATCCGTATAATTAAGATTCACTTTCGTCACCATGTTGTCTGTAAAACCACTGGCTGAGAGAATCTTCTCGGCGTTCTGTTCCGTGCCGGATTCTTTTTCTCCGACACTCACCGTTTTTCCAAGAAGATCATCCATATTTATAATAGAAGAATCATCTCTCACTATGATCTGACAGGCCTCTGTGTAGAGAGCTGCCACTGCGCCATAGCCCTGGCAAGTCTTTCCGCCAGCAAAGCTCCCCTCACCGTTCCAGGCATCCTGAAGAAGATCTGCCTGGACAACCGCCAGCTGGATATAGCCCTCTGACAGCAGCCTTAAATTCGCCGCAGACCCCGCCGTCGTTTTTACTTCTGTCTGGAAATCATCCGTTTCCGTATTCAGGATATTGGCAAAGGTGTCCGCAAAAGCATGATACACACCCCCGATGCCAGCCGTTCCGAAACGCAGCTTTTTTGTTCCTCCACTGCAGCCCGTGAGCAGAAGGAGGATGAAACACAAAAAAATCCATTTTTTCTTCAATGGAACACATCCTTTCATTTTTCAGGCTTTCTCTTTCTCAAAAAAATCCTTCAACAGTTTCACTACCGTACCGGAAAGAAGGAAAAGTGCGATAAGGTTCGGAATCGCCATCAGACCGTTGAAGGTATCTGCGATATCCCACAGAAGTCCCAGATCCACGGTCGCACCAAGGATCGCTACAAAAGAATAAACCACAAAGAAAGGACGGACGACTTTTTCACTGGAACAAAGATACTCGATGCAGCGGGCACCGTAGAGTCCCCAGCCAATGATCGTGGAAAATGCAAAACAGCATAGAGCCACTGCCGTAAAAATGGAAAACCAGCCGCCATAGGTCGCTGTAAATCCGGAAATCGTCAGTTCCGCCCCGGCTGGCTTGCCATATCCAATGGAAACACCGCTGCAAAGGATCACAAGAGCCGTCAGCGTACAGATGACAAAGGTATCCGCAAAAACCTCAAAAATACCGAACATTCCCTGTTTTACCGGTTTCTTTGTATCCGCACAGGCATGGGCGATCGAACCGGTACCGAGTCCCGCTTCATTGGAAAAGATTCCACGGGATACACCCTTTTTAAGGCTCACAAACATGCTTCCGACAAGACCGCCGGTGAATGCTTTCGGAGAGAAAGCCCCTCCGATAATAGAAGCAAAAACTGCCGGAAGGCGCGGAATATTCAGCACAACAACTCCCAGTGCCATAACCACATAGAAAAGCGCCATAAAGGGCACCAGTTTTTCTGTCACGCTTCCGATCCTTTTGATGCCGCCGAGAAGGACCATTGCCACCAGCATGGCAATAAAAATACCAATGACCAGATTCAGCATGGACATTGCCGTATCTCCGATCAGGCCATACTGAACAAGAGCCGTATCAATGGCTGTCGTAATGGTATTGACCTGCGTGGCATTTCCGGTTCCGAATACGGTCAGCACACCAAACAGGGAATAGAAAAAAGCCAGCCACTGCCAGTTTTTTCCAAGACCGTTTTTGATGTAATACATAGGACCGCCTACCAGATCGCCTTCCTTGTTCCGCTCACGGAAATGAACGGCCAGAGTCACCTCGGCAAATTTGGTACACATACCAAAAGCAGCGGAACACCACATCCAGAAGATAGCGCCCGGACCTCCGATCGCAATGGCACCCGCTACTCCTGCAATATTTCCTGTTCCTACCGTTGCCGCCAGGGCCGTGCAGACCGCCTGAAACGGAGTCATAGAACCGTCTGAGGCATCTTTTTTCCGGAACATCCGTCCGATGGTGGTACGAATCGCATAGGGAAATTTCCGGATCTGCAGGAAACCGGTACAGATACTCAGGTACATTCCAACACCGAGAATACAGATCATTGCAGGAACGCCCCAGATAAAATTGTTGACCGCCTGATTCACGGCCGTTATGATTTCAACCATACTTTTTGTTTCTCCCTTTTCTTTTGTTTTCCGAATCTTCCACATGATGTTGTAAACAGTTGCCGCGTCAGATTCTTAAAGTAACATGTTACCACAAACAGAAAAGGATGGCAAGCAGATCAGGAAATCTTCCATTGATTCCTTTGATTGGAATGATTATACATTCTTTCGATCAGCTTTCCGTAACAGGCTGCAAGGACCTGTTGAAACAATGTCCCGATCATAACCGGAAACATGACTTCACCCGGAAAATAAGCAGCTGCAAGAACTGCCCCGGCACTGATGTTACGCATACCGGAGCCATAGAGCATAGACACTGCCATCTCCCGGTCTCCGCCGAACCAACGGGATAAAAGCCAGCCGATGGCATAACCGGAGGCCGCCAGTACAAGGATGGCTGCTGCAACAAGAACCCTCTGTGGTGTCATATTCCGCACATAGGGAGCTACTTTGGAGGAATTAGAGGCTACCACAAAAATCAGGCACATTTTTGAAAAGGGAGCCAGCTTTGAGGGCCATTCTTTCCGCACTTTTCCATGTGTCAGCTCGTTGAGGCTCATGGCTGCCAGTGCAGGAATGGCGATCATAAAAAGAAGTTCCTGCATCATACCGGCTGCATCCATGGACACCCGGGAACCTACCAGAATCTGCAGCGTAGCCGGGATCAGGAAAGGTGACAGAAGCGTATCTACGATCACCAGTGACAGGGACAGCGGGCTGTTTCCGCTATAGATCGTCACCCACATAAGACTGACCACCGCCGTCGGGACGGAAAATTCCAACACCATCCCTGTGATCAGACGGTCATTTCCAGGAAAAAGCAGATGCCCAAGACCGCAGGCCAGAACAGGGAGCAGCACATGAAGCACTCCAAGACAGGCCAGCAGGGGAATGGGATGCTTCAGCACCCGGGCCATATCATGAAAGTCCGATTTCAGAGCTCCTGTGAAGGTCATAAACGCAAAGACCAGAGAAACATAAGGCAGACCATGCTTCGCGATATCTGGAAAAAGCACACCGAAAAGAAGGCAGGCCGGTGTGACCAGGGCCATCCATTTTTCTATAAAGCGGTTAAATTTATCAAGCATATATTTTCTCCATTTCATTGTTATCCGATATCGATAAAATCATACGATGAATATGAAAAAAAGGCAAGAAAAAAGACCTTTCGGCAACATCTTCGGCGATATTCCTCAAGGTCTTTTTAATTTTAATGTAACTGTATGCAAACTACCTTAACGGCTGATGTGGAATGCTTTTTTACCAGGATAAACTGCTGATGTACCCAGTTCCTCCTCAATCCGGAGCAGCTGGTTGTATTTTGCCACACGTTCACTTCTGCTGGGAGCACCGGTCTTGATCTGGCAGGTATTCAGTGCAACAGCCAGATCTGCGATCGTAGTATCCTCTGTCTCACCTGAACGGTGGGAGGTAACAGCTGTATAGCCGGCATTGTGAGCCATCTTGATGGCTTCCAGAGTCTCAGACACAGAACCGATCTGATTCAGCTTGATCAGAATAGAATTTCCGCAGCCAAGAGAGATTCCTTTTGAGAGACGCTCGGTATTGGTGACAAAAAGATCATCTCCTACCAGCTGGACCTTGCCTCCCAGTTCTCTGGTCAGTACCTGCCAGCCTTCCCAGTCTTCTTCATCCAAACCGTCTTCGATGGAGTAGATCGGATATTTTTCGCAAAGCTTCTTCCAGTGCTCTACCAGTTCTGCAGAGGTATACTTTTTGCCGCATTTCGGAAGGATGTACTCGCCTTTCTTCTCACCTTTCCATTCACTGGAAGCAGCATCCATAGCCAGAACAAAATCTTTGCCTGGTTCGTAACCAGCCTTGCGGATCGCCTCCAGAATACATTCGATGGCTTCCTCATCACTTCCAAGATCCGGAGCAAAACCACCCTCATCACCCACAGAAGTAGCCAGTCCTCTGGACTTTAGGAGTGCTGCCAGTGCATGAAAAACCTCGGTACACCATCTGAGACCCTCCCGGAAACTCTCTGCACCGGCCGGCATGATCATAAATTCCTGTACGTCCACAGTATTTGCCGCATGAGCACCACCATTTAAAATATTCATCATCGGAACAGGAAGGCGGTTGCCATTCACGCCACCCAGAAAACGATACAGAGGAATATCCAGTGCGATAGCTGCTGCTCTGCAGCTTGCGATCGATACTGCCAGGATCGCATTCGCACCAAGGTTGGATTTATCCTTGGTTCCATCTGCTTTCATCATGGCTGCATCGACTGCATAAATATCGGAAGCATCCACGCCTTTCAGCACCTCGTTGATAACAGTGTTGATGTTATTTACTGCTTTGGATACTCCTTTTCCGCCAAAACGCTCTTTATCTCCATCACGCAGCTCCAGAGCCTCAAATTCACCGGTGGAAGCTCCGCTGGGAGCTGCCCCTCTTGCAATGGTGCCGTCTGCCAGATAAACCTCCGCCTCAACGGTGGGATTGCCTCTGGAATCAATGATCTCTCTTCCGATTACTTTCTCAATAGCTAAATGTTTCATCTTTATTTCGATCCTTTCTCCATGCATCCTCCCACCCTTGCTCAGGGGGCAGAAGGAGTTTGCATGATTTATTCACAGTAAGTTAGGCTTTTCTAACCATAGTTAGTCTATCATAACTTTATATGAGATGCAAGAGGATCCGTAAACTGCAATTGAGAAAGTTTCTGTAACAAGTTGCAGGCTCTGCTGTTGGCATGGATTTAATATTCCTTGTAAATTTCTTCTGTTATTCCGTACAATTCTCTGAATTCTGCCAGATCTGCCGGAGAACGGATCAGCATGATTTCATCGATTTTTCCGGTCTGAAGATCCTTGAAGCCTGCCACCTGCTCGCCGGTGCAGATGCTGGTTTTGAGGACGGGTTTCTGGTGGTTTGGGTCGTAGGTTTTTAAATGATGGTTCTTTTTAAAAAATTTCATAAATTCCCTCCTCATATCACATGATGTTTCCGGCAACGTATTTTCTTTCTTGTACTTGTTGAAACCACTTTAGAATCTGACTCAATACTATTTATTACAATTTATGATATCTTCAATTTTTTCTCAAGCCAAGAAATAATAATTCCGCAATACGGTGTCAAATTTCTTTCCTGCACAAGGCTTGAATAGGTGCGCTCCAACTCATGTATAACTGCATCCTGTGATTTTCCTTTGCATTTCTTTAAAATTCTTTCTTGTTCTTTCTGCAAAACGCTTCTTCGTGTCTGTGGTAAAGAAAGTGCCTGACAATTCAAGTTTAATGTTTCTGTCACGTCTTTATTGATTTCCGGATCATCTGAACAAATACTTCCATCTGCACTATATTTAATCTTTCTAATAGATAATTCATCAAATGGATTGATTGTAAGCTCTGTATTACCCCTATGAGCATCACAAGTTTTATCTTCCGGTTTTACACCTTTCTCCAAACTGTTTCCATAACAAACACCAAGCATCCATTTAAAATCTAAAGTTGCTTTTCTATCATGTTCTTTTTCGCCTTGTGGATGCCTTGGCCTGCAATGTTCAATTCTCATAACTCTCGGATCATCAATTTTTCTCATGCAATATGCACACAAACATTTCTGTTCTTCCCACATCTGTTCTCTAATATCTTTTAGTACATCCGTAGGCATATCTGTTTCATAGTCTGCATCCAGATGTTGTTTTCGGAATTTCAGAAGACTATTGGGTTCTTTGCCTCTTTTTACAACGATCATATGCTATTCCCCCAATATTCTCTCCAAATCCAGAGATGTCCTTGCGGCTGCGATATCCGGATCTGTTGCTCCGACAATCGTTTCAATCTCTGTCAAAACCTTATCTGCTTCTTTGTAGTTATTTTCATCCATATATGCATAAAATGAATCTATTCGCTGTTTGATATCCACGGGACGTTCTGATACCTTCATAACTTCTCTTAATATGGAATTTGCGTCTCTTCCATAGGTCTGTGCTGCTGGCATGTAAATTTCTCCATTATCTAAAATCCGAATCTGATCTCTAGAAATCGAGTTGATGACAGCTGGCGCATGAGAGCTAACAATAAACTGAACCTTCGGAAAAATCGCCTGAAGATCGTTCAAAATGGTCTGCTGCCATTGAGGATGTAAATGTAAATCTATTTCATCAATTAAAACAATTCCAGGGGTTTTTTCCAGCACCCCATCACCTAAGGTAGGGTTTAAAACTGCCATACGATATGCAAGATCACCAATCATGCTGAGTGTATTCTTATAGCCATCACTCATTTCATCCATTGCAAATCTCTGGGTCTCTCCTTCTGGCGTTTCAAATTCCAAAATTAATCTATGTGTATCAAGTTCGAAAGAAATGCTGGCATTTCGAGCTCCACTAATTCTCTCATAGCTTCTGCAAATAGCTTTTTCAACAGTCTTTAAAAGTATCGGTTTTTCTAACACACCTGTTTTCTGTTGTTTTTGGAGGCTTTTTAATGTCTGTGTCTGGAACCAATTCAGCATCAGTTTCTCATTAGATTCTGCTGCCATACAATCTACATAACCGACCTGACGTTTAAATTCTGTTAAAGATTTTATATTTCTTTTCTCTTTCTTTTGTGCATATAATCGTCCGGTTCCATAATAAGATATTAGAGGAAGAACCAATGATTTATCTCCTGTCATAATCTGATTCTGTGCTTTCTTTGCAAGACTCGTCAATTCTCCTGCATCTTTGATAGTGGTCTTACCGCTTTCAGAATTTAGTGATCGAACCCATTTCACATTTTGCTGATCCAGACAATCACCTATACTCTCGATACTTACTGGAAATTGGTGTTGTGGATCAATCGTTCCATTTAAATCATGGAACTCATATCTAGCATCGTCCTTTAAAATACTTCTGCTTACACCTCCATCAATATCTAACAAAAACGTACTAATTGAAACTGCTACAGCATCTAATATTGCACTTTTACCTGCTCCATTCTTACCAACCATCAATGTGATATGATCATCAAATTCAATCTCTGCCTCTTTAAAACATCTATAATTGGAAATCTTGATATTTTTTAATTTCATCCGTCTGTCACCTCTCTTCGTTCTTATTTAATTTTTGCCAGCAAATCTATTTTTAATGCTTTCTTTCCTCCCCGGGCCACTTCTACGCCCTGGAATTTTTCATAATTTACTTTTACGCCATCATCCGGATTGATCTCGATTCTCTGATTGGCGATGTGAGCGATGGCTTTTTTCATCTTGGCAAACTGTTTCGTGTATTTCGTCACTGCTTTGGTTGCTTTTGATTTTTCGGAAGCGGAGTTGGCGTTGTCGATTGTGTACTGAGCACTCTGCATTGCCTTATCTGCAAAAAAGACATTCAGATCCCAGTCTGTGATCTCTTTTTCCCCTAATCGAATCTTCTCGTCGTATACTTCATGTAAAAACTCAAAAAATAATCTGCTATCCATCAAAATTGCAATCAGATTCAGCATCTTTGCGGTTTCTACATCACAAGTGATAAATGCCTGTAATACTGCTTCTGGTAAGGTAGATACCCTTCGGTATGTTCCATTCAACACCTCGTAGGCGCGATATTCTGCTTTCACCTGATAGATATTTTCCTCCCAGGCAATCTTGCGGATGTCTGCCTTGCTAAGTCCTTCCAGAATATAAGCTGCTGTTTTTCTGGACTCTTGCAACCAAAATAATTTTGATGTAAGCCCTGCACTGTATTCCATTACTGTCCACCATCTTTTGTTTCTTTTTTATGGTGGACAATATCTCCAAAGTCACAGTCCAGTTCGTCACAGATTTTTTCCAGCACTTTCATAGAAACGAGTTCGTTCTTGGTCATTTTTGCCATCGTACTGCTGCTGATTCCCAACCTGTCCATCAGATCTGTTTTTTTCATGTTTTTATCAATTAATAGCTTCCATAGTCCGTTGTATGATACTGCCATCTGCTTTACCTCTTCATTCTACAAAACTTATGGTTTCCTGATATTTCAGAAGTTCCTTTTCGCTTTTCGTTCTTTCACTTTCAGTCCATTTTATTGTACCATAGCAGAAGAATTACTTCAATGGAAGAAACAAATGACAGCTTTACCTTTGCGAATATTTCATTTCAAAAGACCAATCCGGTCTCTATTTTTTCTTCTTATGATATTCTACGATTTCTTGTTTCCAGTCCTCTGCAAAAAAGTTTTCTGCAGTTCCACAGGTAACTGCTTTACTCAATGCATTACCTACTGCTTTAAAATTTATTGCAATACCTTTTGAATCGTTTTCATATGTCACGGATCTGTTTCTGGAAATTCCAATCTTTTCTGCTTCTCTTCCTGCATCAATGTTGGCACCCAAAAACAAAAACTCCCAGCCACATTCTTTTTTCAATTCTATTTTCCTTCGGATCTGCTCCTGCGTATAATGTTCACTGGAATTCTCCAGTCCATCTGTCATGATTACAAATATGATTTTTCCTGCTCTGTGTTTTTCCGGAAGATGTTTCTGTACATTTTCCATTTTTTCAATTGCTGTTCCTACTGCATCAAGTAAGGCCGTGCATCCCCGCACAAAATATTCCTTTTCTGTAAGTGGTTCGATGATCTCCACCGGAAATCTGTCATGAATGATATCTACTTCGTCATCAAATAAAACCGTAGTCACATTCACTTTCTTTTCCGATGCCTTCTGCTTTGCAATCATGCCATTAAAACCACCGATGATATCTCTTTCCAGACCGCCCATGGATCCACTTCTGTCCAAAATAAAAACCAACTCCATTAATTCTGTATTCATGTGATTTCCTCCTTTTCAAGCCATTGTGGGATTTCCTCCTCTTGGAATTATGGTTAATCACATTTTATCTACAGAACCAACGAAATTGGTCGCCTGTCAGGTGACATCGGTATATAGAAAAACAGCAGCACCCAAACCGGTGCTGCTGCTTCTTTTACATCGAAAGAGCAGATGCGGAATTTCTGCCCTTAAGAAGGAGGTATTGTTCGTGTATATTAATATGCTCGAGATGCATACAATCATAATCATAAATAAAAACTGCCTGCCTACCCATGGCTGACATCTCTGAGACACCTGCGGATAGTGTCCGATTGGATGTTTGACTTTACTCGGAAGCCCATCTCAAATACCAAGCAGGTTTCCTGACTTACAGATCGTTACACCGACTCCCCTTCTCACATTTAATATGGGTAATGCAATGGGATCATTGAGCGGTATTCCCTGTTTACAGTGACCGGATCGTCCAGGATTCTCACCTGGTTCCCTCTTCAGACAGTAACTGCGGAATTGTACTGTCTGCACTTGATACTGCAATATTAAATTACACAAACAATATTATAAGCTTAAAAAGGAAGGTTGTCAACCACTATTATTCTAATAAAATCGATTCTATTTTGTAATTTTTACTTTTGTAGAAAGTCCTTTGCTACGAAGCAGCTTTTTGCAGGTGTTAATTTTGTTCTTCGGCACTTTCACCACCAGCTTTTTGTAATTGTTTTTTCCCATATTGGTGAATGCCTTGCTTCCGATTTTTTTGGAGGTCAGTTTCTGCGTCTGGATCGTAAAGGAAACCATTTTTACATCGTTACAGAAAGCTTTACTTCCGATCTTTTCTACTCTTGCCGGAAGCGTCATTTTCCGAAGGGAAACACAATTTGCAAAGGACAGGTTTCCGATCGTTTTGACATTTTTGCCAAGAACAACCGTTGTCAGTTTCCGGCAGCCGTAGAAGGCTTTCGAACCGATGGTCGTTACACGGCTTCCCGTTTTAACTGTGGTTAATGAGGTGCAGTTCTGGAAAGCTCCTGCTCCGATCGTGGTTATATAGCCGGAAATGGTCACTTTTTTCAGCTTCTTATTATTTTTAAAGGCACCGGCAGCGATCGAGGTCACACGATAAGTTTTTCCGTTGAACCTCACCGTGGACGGGATCGTAACCGTGGAAGCATTTTTGTTTTTCAACTGCTTCAGTTCTACCGTACTTGCAGTCTTCACTTTATAGACATTCTTTGTTTTGCTGTCCGTCTTCAAAGTTCCCGGCTTTAAAGCCGTATTGGAAGCCGATGGCTTCTGCTCAGACGGCTTCTGCCCCTGGTTTGCGGAAGCGGCCGCTTTGATCTCAAAAGTCAGACGGATGCTTCCGTAATAAGACTCGTTTCCACTGATCGTCAGTTTTGCTGTTCCCACCTTCTTGTTATCGGAATAAGAAAGGCTGTAGTCTTCTCCCGCCTTCAGCGTCTGACTGCCAAGCTTTACGGTTACAGCCGGTGTGATGGCCTTTCCGGTGTAAGTATAGCTTGCATTGAGACCACTTACCTTGGCTCCGGAAAGATCGATCTTATAGCGAAGTGTATTTTTTTTCGCGTACTGGATCGCATAGGAATCATACGGTGCGTAAATCGTTCCTGCCATCACATGGCTGTAATTACCAACCCAAAAATATCCTGTCCAGGTGATATCCTCGCCGATCTTTGTCACACTGGCCGGAATGGTCAGTTTTTCCAGATCATCGCAGCCGTAGAACGCCTCTTTCCCAATGCTTTTAAGCCCTGGTTCGATCTCGATCTCTTCCAGATTGGTAAAATACGGAAATGCTCTTTCCGGAATTTCTGTGACACCAGAGCAAATGACCACTTTTTTTACTTTATTCTGGATCGCATGCCAGGGACCCTGCTGCGTATAGGAATATCCGCCACCCGAAGAAGCAACCGGAAAGCGGTAGCGATCCTCCGGATCCAGGAAGAGTGCACCGTTTCCATAAACAGTCAGTACGCCATTTTGAAGTTTCCAGCCGACCCCTTCTCCTGCCACATGGTACATTTTCTTAGTTGTATTTCCGGTATTGCTGTCAATGGAATAAAAATCCACCATATTTTTATTGGAGGCATAATAAACGACTTTTTCGCCTTTTACAATCGGCTGACAGCCGCTGATCGGGGCTCCTGTGGTATATTCCTGGCTGATCCGGTTTCCTTTTCCATCAATGAAAACATAATGGAGTGTACTGCCGGCCAGAGTATCCTCTTCCGTTCCGCTTCCTTCTGTCTCACCGTTGTATTCTTCCCAGGAAACCATAAAGCGATTGTCATTCACCTTTGTGATTTTAACGCCCATAAAGGCTTTTCCGGATTCTGTATAATTGGTCAGAGAAATTACTTTTGTCGCTTCCTCGGTGAAATCATCCAACGGAGTCACGGTAAGATAAATATTCATGGGGAGATGATTTTCTCTTGCCGTGTCATACTTTGTCTGATCAATGGAGGTTCCCAGACCAAGAACGGATGTATCCGAAACTTCCAGTGCATCTACACTTGCATAGCAGGCAACTGCCCAGGAAGAGGTACGGTTTCCTCCGTACTGATACACCGAGATCCGTTTCCACTGCTTTGCTGCCGTATCATACCTGGAAAGCATCGTGCAGCGAGAACCTTCACTCTGCTCCAGAAGATAAAGCTGGTTATCTCTCACTTTCACATACTGCGCAAAAGAATGCCAGAGATCATTATCAATGATCTCACCCGTCATGGTTTGCTGATCCACAGCGATCACCAGAAGTCCCTGATGACCCTGGCCTAAAGAGGCATCTACATACCCCTCATGTCCGGTAGCGATATAGAGAATCCCATTGAGTTCCGTCATTTCCACACAGCCATCAAAGGGATAACGTACCTGTCCGAACTCATCACCGGCAATACCGGTAATATGCGCAGTTCCCGTTTTATTCCAGTTTCGATCATAGCGGATCACACGAATGACTTCCTTCGCATCGTCTTCTTCTCTGTTATTCTGACCCTCTACCAGATAATAACCATCAGAGCCATGATAAAAACCACCCCAGAGTTCCAGTTCCATGGGAATGCTCTTCTTGCTTTTGATATTAAAATCATTATCATAATATTCAATATAGACTACATTTTCCCTGTAAAAAACTCTCATATAGCCGTCGTCCAGGCTAACCAGATCCGAATATCTCTTTGGATAAACTCCACGGTTATCCCAGGCTGTGGGCAGAAGGGTGTCATCTGCTTTCACATTTCCCGCCGGGAAAAACAGGATGCAGAACAGCAGGACCATAAGGATAAAAATATTTTTTTCTCTCTTCATAACTCTCCTCACTGTCAAAAAGGGATGCGCCATCAGGCACACCCCTTCTAAAAATCATTTATGCAAGTGTTCTTGCAGCTGCCTCTACGACATGGCCTACCAGTACAGAGGTAGTAACGCTTCCAACACCGCCCGGAACCGGAGTGATGGCATCAACGATCGGCTCAACTTCATCAAAAGCAACGTCTCCACAGAGTTTGCCTTCTGCATTTACATTGATTCCTACATCGATGATCGTCTGACCCGGAGCCACATAAGAAGCATCTACAACACCGGCGCGGCCTGCAGCCACGATCACGATATCAGCCTCTTTTACTACGGACGGCATATCAACGGTTTTCGTATGGCATACGGTAACGGTTGCGTTTTTCTTGATCAGCATCATGGCAGCCGGTTTACCAACTACCAGGCTTCTTCCGACAACAACTGCTTTCTTTCCGGTGCAGTCGATTCCGTAGTAATCCAGAATCTCCATGCAGGCCTGCGGTGTGCAGGGCGGGAAACCTACGTTCTTGCCGGTGAATACGCCGGACATGGAACCATCGGTCATGCAGTCTACATCTTTTGCCGGATCCAGAGCATTCTCGATCACAGACTGATTCAGATGTTTCGGAAGCGGACGGAACAGAAGAACGCCATGGATCTGCGGATCTTTGTTCACTTTGTCGATCACAGAAAGGAGCTCTTCCTGAGAAACGTCAGCCGGAAGAAGGATTTTCTCACAGGCAACGCCCAGAGTCTCACAACGTTTGGTTGCTCCTCTCTCATAAGAAATATCGCTCTCATTCTCACCTACACGGATGATGCAGAGAGTGGGGTTTACACCTTTCCCCTGAAGCTCAGCAACCTGAGCTTTGATCTTTTCATTTAATGCAGCCGTTACTTCTTTACCTAAAAGTCTCTTTGCCATTTTATCTGTACCTCTCTTTTATCTCATTCTCAGCGCAGGCGTGCAGCCACACTCTGATAAATCTCTTCTGCCTTTTTGGTGTATACAGAAAGCATCTCATCTGCTTTCTTGTTCAGTTCATCAGCATACTCACGATTTTTCATGGATTTGGTGTTGATGAACACATTCAGGGAAGCTCCCTCAAGAGCAGCTTTGCAGAACGTTGCACCAACGCCGGCATCGCTGATCGCCAGAGTAGAACCTTTCTCAGCAAACACTTCGATCAGGTCAATGGCTTCACAGCATCTCTCCATGATTTCCATGGGTACAGAGCAGGCATCTTTGAGAACGATCTCCATGACACGAGCTTTCTCAGCCTTCTCTTCCTCGGTGTTTCTTGGCATACCATATGCTTTGGAAAGGGGCTCGAAGACCTCTGCATCTCTCTCAATGAGATGAAGAAGCTCTTTCTGAAGAGCTTCTGCCTTTCCTTTCAGCTCATACATTTCCTCTTCTACATCCGCATATTTCTTTTTGCCGACGGTAAGGCTGCCTACCATGTTTCCAAGGGCAGTTCCGATGGCTCCGACCAGAGCGGAAGCTCCGCCGCCGCCGGGAACGGGTGCTTTGGATGCCAGTACTTCTACAAATTCATTGCAGGGTACAGTTGAAAATCCCATAATTCATACCTCCTGTTTAATTTATAGATTTTGTAACTATTCAGAGCCCATCTCGATTCCGCTTCGCTTCATCTCGATGTGGCTACTCGCCAAATAGATTTCCAGTCAAAAGTGTTCGTTCATGCAAGCATGACTCACACTCTCGACCGAAAATCTGCTTGGCTCTGAATAGTTACAACTTTTTCATGGTTCCGATCGTGATATCTCCTACCACTGCCATATCCTCCGCAGAAAATGACAGTGGAAAATTATCGGAGAAAAGGATCTGAGCAGATGGTGGAAACTCATCGTCTCCGGCCCATAGAATAAACTGGACAAAATAACCATTGATAAACTCAAACTCATAGGAAGCATCTCCCATGGTCAGTTTTTTTGCTCCCATCCGTTCCATAACTGCACAAAAGTCTGCCAGACGATTGCCATAGGAAAAAGCCAGTCTGCTGATGCATCGTCCGGTAAACTGCTGAAGATAAACGGTTCCCCAGGGCACCTCACGATAGGTAAGATACTTACCCGTCGGTGCGGCAGCTATGCCGTTGGCGATCATGCGGATCGCCATGATCTTCGCCGGCACTCCCTCCAGAATCGCCGCATACTGAGTATCTGTCTCATCAGCCCGGCGGACTTCAAATTCCGGCCAGGAAATGAGAAATTCCTTTCCCAGCATACGAAGGGTGAATACTTTTTTATCTTTATCGTAAGGAATTCCAGAACGCAGAGATGCCGTTTCCGGATCCAACGCCTGAAACTCCTCCAGATAATGGGTAAAGGGAATCCGTTCTTTGTTATCTTTTTCGTAAGGAATATTCATGTATTACCTCATCTGCTTTATCTCACTGTCTTACTGAATACTCGGGAAAAGGCTTTTATCCGTATGAGGCACAAAACAGGCTGCCACAAACTCATCCATATAGGTGGGCACATTGCTGAGCTCAATATAGGTCATGTTCTGGGCAATTTCATATACCTTTCTTTCTGCCTCCGTTGAATACAGCATTGCGTATGCACCGGCCAGTGAAGTATTTCCAAGATAATGGTACATCTCCACAGGGATATCCGGGAACATACCGATCTCAATGGCATTGCCCATATTGATGCCGCTTCCGATACCACCCGCCACATAGACATTCTCGATCATGCTGATATCAAAATCACAATAGGAAAGCATCGTACGAATGGCTGAGAAAATAGCGCCTTTTGCACGGATAAAGCTGTCAATATCTGCCTCTGTCAATTCCACATCCTTCACAGAACCGGCCTCTTCTTCAAAGGCAATGATATAACTTCCCATTCCGAACTCATCTCTGCGGATCCGTCTGCCCTCCCGGATGATCTGTCCTTTCGGGTTGATAACGCCGCAGCGGAACAGTTCAGCGATCATATCAATGATACCGGATCCGCAAAGACCTACCGGTTTGGTTCCCGGATCACCGATCACCGAATACGTCGGCTCCAGTGTCTCTTTATCCAGTTTGATGGCTTCAATAGCTCCGTCTGTGGCACGCATACCACAGCTGATATCTCCGCCCTCAAAAGCAGGACCTGCAGAGCAGGCACAGCTCATCATGAAATCAGAATTTCCGAAAACGATCTCACCATTGGTTCCAAGGTCGATAAAAATGGAAAATTCCGGTTTATTCCAGATCATGCTGACAAAGGCACCGGCAGTGATATCACCGCCCACATAACTTCCGATATTCGGAGCCAGAATGATATGGGCATCCGGATTTACCTTCAGACCGATATCAGAGGCAAACAGTGAATTCGTTTTGAAAAATGTGGGGATATAGGGCTCCATACGAACCGGATCCGCATCCACTCCCATCAGAAGATGGTTCATGGTAGTGTTGGCACCGATGGCAAGCCGGTAAACCTGCGCGGGTTTGATCTTTGCGCTGGCACACATATTCAGAATCAGCGGATTTAAAGTTTCTTTGATGATCGCATCCTGAAGCTTCTCTCTTCCACCAGGCTTTCCAGACTCGATGATACGATTGATCACATCCGCACCATAACGGATCTGACCGTTTCCGGCACTACCTTTTGCAAGAACTGCTCCATTCAGCATATCAATGATAATGGCGGAAACGCTGGTAGTACCAATATCAATGGCAATACCAGCCACTACGGGTTCTTCTGATGCCGGCAGTACATCATAGACAAACACATCTTTGCCTGTCTTGCGGATGACTGCTTTCACATGAAAATCACTGGCACGGAAAACATGTGCCATTTTCTTGATGACAGAATAAGGCACCCGGATCTTATCCATACCGGTAACCTCTTCCACGGCCCATGAAAAGCGCTCATTGTCCGGCATGGTATCATCCAGTGTCGGTGCACTCATCGTTACATCGATAACTTCCAGGTTATTTTTAAGTTCAATACCTACTTCCGCAATCTGTTCTTTCAATTCCTCAAAGATCTTAACCTCTTCCGCTGAGCTTAAGTCTGCCATTTTCATCCGGCTCTTATATGCACTGGCAATATCCGGCACCAGAACTTCCACATCATCTATGATCTTACTGATGCAGGCCAGACGCCAGCCTGCCGCATACTCTTCATCGGAAATATGGCTGGTTTTCTTTGAGTCGAGGGTGCCTCCCATAAGCTTTACCTTACATTTTCCGCAGGCTCCGTTTCCGCCGCAGGGGGCATCGATAGCTACGTTTGTTTTTCTCGCTACCTCAAGAAGGCTTTCACCGAAAGCAGCGAAGACTGTTACATCTTCGCTGTTTTCAAACTTAAAAGTGACCTTATGCATTTATTACAGCTCCAGATAGGAATCTGCGTACAGGGTGTTTCCTTTGAATACATCACAGGATTTGATGGTCTCCATCAGACGGAGGTCATTCGGGTTTACGATAGCGGAGGTCAGACCCTGCATCATAGCCATAGCTACCAGAGCGGAATCCATAATCGGACGGATGGTCTTCGGCATACCGTTACTGTTGTTGGAAAGTCCGCCGGTGGAGTTCAGACCCATATCAGCGAACATCTTGATGCACTCCAGAATCTCCATCTGTTTGTCCTGCATTCCTTTTACAACCAGGAATAGCGGGTCGAACCAGAGATCCTCAGCTTCCATACCATGCTCCAGACCTCTCTCCAGAAGCAGCTGGCAGTAACCCATACGCTCATCATTGTCTTTTGCGATTCCTTCGCCGTTACAAAGTGCGATAACGATTGCATCGTTAGCAGCTGCCAGATCGATGTTCTCGATTCTTCCTGCAGCGTCAGCAGAGTTTACAATCGGTTTTCCTTTGCTTCTGTTGTAAACAGAGATACCAGCCTCGATAGCCTCTTTATTGGAGGTATCCAGTGCCAGAGGAACGTTGTCGAACTCGCCCTGAAGGAGCTGTACTGCCCATTTCATCAGGTCCGGGCCGTAACCCTCAGCCGGTCCGATGTTTACATCCAGGTAAACAGCGCCTGCATCCAGCTGCTGTTTTGCTCTTTTCAGAATCGGCTCCGGATCTCTCTCCATAAATGCCTTGTTGACTGCCGGAGCAGTAGTGGAAAGTCTCTCACCAATCGTAACAAATTTTGCCATGGTTGTGTTCTCCTTTATTCTTTTTATTATTTTAGATGACGGCACAAGAAGAAGCTGTGCCGCCATCCTTTTTTATATCTTAGCCCTGCATATCCTTAAGGAATTTTACAAGCTGAACTGCCTCTCTGGGTCCAACAATGATCTCCCAGCCAGGCATTTTTGCTTCCAGATCACCCTTCAGTACAGCAACTTTACCCGGGATAACCAGTTTGTGGTTCTTGATCTTGCCGGCGATATCCTGCTCCTCAAAGAATTTAGCGATAGAGGAAGAGGAAAGCTTACCAGCTGCCCAGGAAGTCAGAACGGAAAGTCCGCCTGCATCGTTGATGATCAGGTTGCACGGTACGCCGGAACGCTCCAGCTCACCGGATACTACGAAATATGTAAGAGCAAAGTCTACAGTGGTCAGACAGATAGAATTCTCATCACCACCGTTGATGGAGTAGATACCCGGCTCTACCTTCATGGGTTTCTGCGGGTCTGTGAATACGTTCTGTCTTAAACCGTACAGCGGAAGTGCGGTAGCGTAATCCATCTCTTCTACTACTACGATAGAACCGTATTTCATGGTAAACAGAGATGCCAGTGCTGCCTGCAGGTGTTTGTCACCATGAGCCAGAACAGCTGCATTTACCAGAGACGGATAACCGCAGGTTCTGTTGCCGTCTTTGATAGCGGCACGACGGAACTGAACAGCGATGGCATAAGCCTCTTTGATGGAGTTTTTGCCACAGTCGATGATCAGGTTCTTGTTGCCCAGTTTTTCAAGAGCTGCTACGGTATCGTAAAGCTCGTTGATGTCTTTTCCGGATACGCCAAGTACAACGCCTGCCTCAGTAGCAACAGCGCTCATAGCCTCATAGTTGGAAGCATCTGCACCGTTCAGGATCGGTTTCTTGTCTTTGCTTACTTCAAGAGCAGCTTTGGCAAGCTCAACATCCTTGGTATCGATGATCAGTACTCTGCCCTCGATAGCAGCTGCTTTTTTCACCAGCTCAACAAAGTCCGTTTTCGGCTCTTCGCTGTGATTTACATAAACCATCTCGGTGTACATTCTCTCACCGATACGATCATAATCAACAGCAGCTACTTTAGCGATCTTAGCATCGATGGTTGCCTCGTCCATGCAGTCGCACAGATGAGCAGCATATCTGGTTTTGCTCACGAAAGTTTTCTCGTGACGGAACAGAACGGTCTCACCGCCCAGAGTCTGCTCAGCATCGCCGGTACCAACTTTGATGGTTTTCATTGGCGGAGCGGTTGCCTCAGACAGGGAAGCCAGAGCGTCAGCAGAGAAATACGGACATTTGGAGAGCTCGATCGCTCCGGAAGCAACCTTCATGGAGAAAGCCATACAGGTCGGGCATCCGCATTCTTTACAGTTTTTCTTCGGTGATAATTTAAAAATATCAAGACCTTTAAGTGCCATTATTCTATATCCTCCTTATGCAGCAACAATTACATTAATTCCTTGATCATGGTAGAAATGGTTTTAATGGATACCGGGTGTTTCAGGATCACTGCATCGGAACCGGATGCCAGAACTGCTGCTGCAGTCTCAACTTCCATATCGATTCCACGCTCTTCCTGATCTCCCCATTCCGGCATATCAGCTTCAGAAGCCATAGCCTCTTTTACGCCCCATGCTTCGGATGCTACAGGAGTAATGATCGGCATCTGCAGAGTTACATCGCCCTGAGCCAGAGCTGCTGCTTTTACACGGTCCATGGTAGATACTGCGTACTCAAAACCATAACCTGCTGCTGCAGAACCAACATTCATAACAATGCTCTTACCGTCTACACCAAGCTGAGTAAGAAGTACATTCAGCTGTTTTGCAAGGTTGATATCTACTGCGGACTCAGCACCTACGACCTGTTTGTAAGCAAGGCCTGCTGCTGCACCCACCTGTTTGTAGTTTTCTTCTTTTGCAGCCAGGATCAGGGCATTCTTTCCGTCAACAGCCTCAGCTGCTTTGGCAAGGAGCTCTGCGTCCTTCTCTGCATGTTTACATCCGCAAACTACCAGCGGAAGATCTACTGCTGCCACGATTTCTTTCAGCATAGCAATGAGCTCTTCTGTAGATTTGTTTGCACCGTTCGGATCTCCGCCATCCATACGGAAGCTTAAGAAATCTACTCCCTCAAAGCTTGCTGCTCTCTTTGCCATATCGGCAACAGTCTCGCAGCCCTCATAATATTTCTTCACACACTCCGGCTCATTCTCAAGACCGGAATCTGTGATCTCAACGCCAACCTTCGGTGCGTTCTCGACCGGTGCGTCAAAGGTGTAGAAAGGAAGTACATTCTCTCCGCCGAGAACGATCTTCTTATCTCCACAACCCACCTCAACGGAGTTGATGCTGGCGCTGAATTTTCCTGATTTTGCAGTAAATGCCATTTTAATAAAACCTCCTTCAAAAAACTGGTTATTTCTTTGTAATTATTTTTAACTTAACTAGTCTATTTTACAATATTCCGCAATAAATTTCAATAGACAGAATGACAATTTTTTAACATTTTTCCGGATTATGGAAAAGTTTGTGGGGGAATGGAGTGGATACCGGACGTTTTGCACAGGTCAGGGACCCGCCTGCGTGACGCAGGCGGTACGCTGCCTGAACGGCAGCTTCCGTCCCTTCCCTAAATGGGTCTACGCTTCCGCTTCGGTCCGTGCTTAACGAGCCCCACCGGGGCTCAGCACCATTCTGCCCATAGATACAGAAGATAATCGCCTTTCGCGTGTAAACACGCAACGGCTCTTCTCTTCTGCATCTGCGTGCAAAACTGTTGAATTACATCATCGGATCCATTCCAAGTGCCGGATGGCCTTTCTCAGTCAGGAACTCCAGTAAGGTCTCGGGATCCTCTGCGATGGTCTCGTCACCGATCATATCTGTGAAGTTCTCGATTCCGTACAGCTCCTTGGCTGTCTGGTTCAGTCTGTCTGCAACCTGCTCCTTCAGGGCCTTCGGCATCCAGACGATACGCTCGATACCACCCTCAGCCTTCATGAATTTCTTGGAAGCGATGAAGTGTTTACCATGTCCCATGAAGCCAGGAGTCTGCACTCCGCCACCGGTCATGGAAGCCAGTTCCGGGAAGGTCATTCCGAGAGGAGTCATACCTGCATACTCACGGTTGGTGATGCATACGCCGTTGGAGAAGGGCTCGATACCACAGATACACTCGAAGCATCCGCAGGAGGTCATCGGTTTCTCCATGATGGAATACAGAGATACATCTTCCAGAGCACCCTGGGAGAGTTTCTTAACTGCCTCGTTGACATCCTCATACTCACCGATTCTCTCATCGATCGGTCTCTCTTTGGTGATCACCTGACAAGGACCATTCGGATCCAGCTGGTTGGTAGCTTTTGCATCCAGCCATGAAACAGCACCGCAAAGACCAAGTCTCTCCGGAGTAACCACACATACATGGCTCGGGGAGAATGCCTGGCAAAGGATACAGCTGTAATATACATCTACGGACTCATCGGTAAGGTTTGCAAGACGTGCATCACGTTTGTCGAAAGTGGGGATAGCCACCTCATGACGCATTCTGGTACACTCAGCCGGATCCGTGTAGATCGTAACCTGACACTTGTCAACAACTGCATCGAACTCATTCTTTACAGAAGCGTAAAGAACTTCACCGATATGTTTGATACGGAAACCAGCATTGAAAGCATCTTTGCTGATACGTACACGCTGCATGTCACGCTGACCGGTATGGTATACACCCTCGATGCAGTTGATGTAGTTATGGAATTTACGCTCGATAACCGGCTCGAAATCCGGCTGCATGTTTTTGCCTGCAACCTGTACGACGTAAGCGATGCTGTTCTTGCTGCCCAGCTCCATCTCATCTACTTCCGGCCCTACAACAGTGATCTTGTGATCCTCGATCTCGGAAGCATCCATGGTCTGAACCAGCTCGCAGCAGTCCACACGGGAACCATCGAACTCAACCTGCATGTCACCACGACGGATGATCTCACCCTCGAATGCGGATGCGAATGCAACCGGGATATCGATATTGGTGATCTTGATCTTAATATCACGAGCCTCAAGAGAGGTAGCATTGAATTTGCTTACGTCTTTCTGTACGATCAGGCTCTTCGGTACGCTGAAGGTCTCCTCATTGGTGATTACCGGGAAACCAAGAGCGATAGCGCCTGCACCACAGGCTACGATAACCGGATCCAGCGGAGCAAAAGCATTTACGAATGCCGGTACACGTTTCATGGTATACTCCATCAGAGCTGAAGCGTCACCAGGAGTTACGTTACCAAAGATCAGAGCCGCACGGACTGCTACAGATACCACGTGGATAACAGAGGTTACATCTTTACCAAGCGGGATAACACGTACGTTAGCGCCGGTCTTCATGCCAGCCTCAGCCACCTGATCGATGATGCCGCCTACCAGAGTTACCAGAATACCCTGTGCCTGATAGGATTTCACCAGAGCCACACCTTCCTCAACAGAAGGAGCAGAACCAAGGATAACAGCAACACCCGGGATATCGCCGGTTACAAGGGGAACACCGAGCTCACGGATCACAGCATCTGCCAGATGTCCGTAGCAGGGCTCTTCATACGGTGTAGCACCGTCAATGTATTTCAGAGCCTCAATAAACTCAGCGCAAAGTGCGGTAGCAACACCGGACATGAAAGCATCGTTCAGTTTCTGATCTCTGGTCATCAGAGATTTTACAACATCCAGAGCATTTTTCATATCACCCAGATTGGTGATCTTTGTTCCTGTTACGCCATAGTAGCAGGGAAGGCTGTATGCAGTATGCGGGAAGCTTACTGCTTTATCCGCACCGTTTGCTGCAATTGCATCATCAACAGCTTTTACTGTCAGATCATAGACTGTATCATTTCCGCTGAAAATCACGTCAAATAAAGTCACGATAATTACCTCCAATTTCAAAATACCGGAATCTTTTTCAGGCTTCCAGTTTTTCTTTTATTTTTTTGATTTCTTCCACTGCAGTTTCACTGCAGTCATATGGGGATTTCCCCTGCCGGTCTGCGTCGATCACTTCCGGATTGTAATGGACAAAGCCTAAAAGATCCTCTTCCGGGATCCTCTCTTTAATAAATGCTTCATCGTCCTCATTCCGAACCTTATTGGCCACAACCCGGACTTTCTTTACACCGAGTCCTGATGCAAGGCGTTTTACATTTTTATAGGTCTGGATACTTCTTGCTCCCGGTTCAATTACAACCACGAACTGATCCATTCCCTCTGTCGTGCCTCTTCCCAGATGCTCCAGTCCGGCTTCCATATCCAGAATGACCACGTCATTACTACGTAAAACCAGATGGTTGATGATACGTTTCAGCATCACATGCTCCGGGCAGACACAGCCGCTGTTGGCCGTATCCACGGTTCCCAGCACCAGAAGCTTTACACCGTTACACTTTTTGGAATAAGTATCCGGAATGTCATCTACTTTCGGATTCAGTTTATAGAACTGATTGTTCGCATTTGCACCTGTCCGTTCCTCCACCAGTTTACGCATCTTGGTAATTGGAATGATCTCATCCAGCTCTTCCTCGGAAAAACCAAGGGCCAGGCCCAGATTTGCATCTGGATCCACATCAGCCGCCAGAACATTTTTTCCCTCTTCTGCATATAATCTGGCCAGAGTGGCTGCGAAGGTCGTTTTTCCCACACCGCCTTTACCGGTCACTGCAATTTTCATGTCTTCATCCACCTTCCAGAAATATTCTCCGCTTCGAAAGCGAATCCCTGCAGCCTTTTAAAAAGATGCCGGATCCGCTTCCAGAAACTGACAGGCTATGTAAATTCTCTTATTGCCTGTCAGGAATCAAAGAGTGCTCAGAATCAGATGCCCAGGGCCGTTCTCTTCTCTTCGATTCTTTCAATCATTTTATCAACCAGTTTCTCGATATCCTTCTCTACGGTGTAGGAAGCCTCAACCCACTCTTTTACGCCGTTGGTCAGAAGATCAGAGATCTCGCTGGAACCGCTTACGTACGGATCAACGCCAAGGAAGGTATCAATACCGGTAGCTACTACATAGTTTCCAATAGAAACTGCTTTCTCAGACATCCACTCCGGAGCACAGCCTACAACCGGCAGCTGAGAAATGTTCAGTCCGGAATCCTTAGCCAGCTCTGCTACCAGGATCATCATACGGGAAATATCTACACAGGAGCCCATGTGAAGTACCGGCGGGATATCAGCCAGCTCACAGACTCTCTTTAAGCCTGCACCGCAGAGATCTTTTGCAGCTTTGTCCATCAGACCTGCTTTTGCAGCTGCCTGAGCGGAACATCCGGATGCTACAACGATGATATCGTTCGCAATGAGTTTCTTCATCAGCTCGATATGAGCATAGTCCGGGCGAATCTTCGGGTTGTTACATCCAACCATAGCTACTGCACCACGGATAACACCGGAAGTGATACAGTCAATAAGCGGTTTGGTAGTTCCGGTCTTGTCAACCTGAGAGTTGGTAACACCATCCAGAGTCTTAACAATCGCCTCAACAGAGTAACCAACGGTTGCTTTCTGTTTCATATCCGGAATGTATACCAGATCCGGTTTACGGTTTTTGAAGTTCTCGATTGCCATTTTGACAATCTGTTTTGCTTTCTCTAATGCACTGCCTGCACTGAACTCGATGTACTCGGAATCCGGCATCTGTGCAATGGGAGAGGTGGTGATAAATTTGGTATGGAAACATTTGCTTAAGGGGCCGAGAGCCGGGAAGATACACTGTACATCAACAACGATCGCCTCACAGGCACCGGTCAGTACAACGTTCTCCTGCTGCAGGAAGTTACCAGCCATGGGGATACCACGTCTCATAGCAACCTCGTTGGAAGTACAGCAGACACCGGAAATGGTGATTCCTTTTGCTCCCATCTCTTTTGCGTAAGCGATCATCTCAGGATCATCTGCAACTTCGCAGATCATCTCGGAAAGGCTCGGATCATGTCCGTGTACCACGATATTTACGTTCTCGGCAACCATAACACCTAAGTTTGCTTCGGTGTCGATCGGCTTGGGAGTGCCGAACAGAACATCGGAGAACTCAGTTCCGCACATGGAACCGCCCCATCCATCAGACAGACCATTTCTTAAAGACTGACGGATCAGAGCTTCCGGCTTGGAAGAACATCCCATATGGCTCATATGCAGTGCACAGGAAACCTCGCGGTCGATTGCTCTCGGCTCGATTCCTGCATTGTGCCACAGATCCTGTGTATGCTGAGGTGCTCTCTTCAGCCATCTGGAAACGCCGTGGTTTTTACCATACTCGCTCAGTGCAAGCTCGGACATCTCATGAGCCAGATCATAGATATCTCTGCCCTCTGTCTCAACGCCCCACTCTTTTGCAATACGGATCAGTTTTGCCGGGTCTTTTACCTGGTAAGCTCCATCCGGTGCTGCATGTCCCAGAGTGTTACAGATCTCACGTCCGTGATCGGAATGAGTAGCTGCGCCGCCTGCAGTAAATTTGAGGTAGTTACGCCCTACGATACCGTGAACATCACATCCACAGATACCTCTCGGAGCCTTCGGAGTAATACGGCAAGGTCCCATAGAACAGATACGGCAGCAAACACCCTGCTCACCAAATTTACAATGCGGAGTCTGATTTTTTACACGGAACTGCCATGCGTCAGCACCAACCTTCGCGCCTGTTTCCAGAAGTCGATTGGTAGCAGCCTCCATTTCTTCAACAGTTGTCATCTTAAAGTTTCCCATTATTAACCTCCTTCGTAATTGGGCAAAAATGCGGGGCGGTTTTCTTATATCCCATCCACCCCCTAGGGATATGCACTTTTTAATAAAACCCTCTGCCACCGGCACGGCGTCTCGGTCTTTCCAAAACCGGGGCGTCGGATGCAGAGGGATTATTCACAGATTAAAAATTTAATTTATCCAGGATCTCACACAGAGCCTTGCGGACCGGTGAATCCTTCGGAAGCTGAATGATGGGTTTACCATCACAGTCATACTCATAAACCCCTTCATCCTGCGGGATGACTCCCAGAAGGTCCAGTCCCTGTTTTTTTACTTCCTCCAGGGTTCCTTCATTCAGTTTGCCTTCCGGCGCCCTGTTGATGATCAGGCCAATGGATGTGGGACGAAGATCACACTCTTTGATCAGCTCTTTGATACGGCCTACTGCCTGTACGCCTCTTCTGGAGCAGTCACTCACCAGAATAACCGTATCAACCTTGGGAAGGATTCCTCTGCTGATATGCTCCATTCCGGCTTCGTTATCCACTACCATATACGGATAATTGGGAGTCAGTTTTGCAAGCTGAGCCTGCAGAAGACCGTTTACAAAGCAGTAACAGCCTTTTCCCTGCGTTCTTCCCATAACGAGCATGTCAAAATCATCATCTTCGATCAGACAGCGGTTCACCATCATCTCCATATAATCAGCCTTGGACATTCCGGCAGGGATCTTGTTGGTAGAAGAATCTGCGGAGCGCTCCACATCCTCACGGATCTCTCCCAGTGTCATTTCCACATCTACACCGAGGACCTCGTTCAGATTAGAATTCGCATCCGCGTCCACAGCCAGAACCGGAGTTTTTTTCTTGTCGCAAAGATACTGAATCAACAGACCGCAAAGAGTCGTTTTTCCAACGCCGCCTTTTCCGGCGACGGCAATTACATGTGCCATTGGAAGCACACCTCCTAAAATCTAGTAAAGCGGACATTTACCATCCGCATTCAAATCTTTATCAGATCATCGTACGCATACCGGATGCATTGATGATTTCCGCTACATCTTTCCACTTGTTCAGAGCGTACAGATGGATTCCATTGATTCCAAGTGCACGGTATTCATCGATCTGTCGGATCGTGTATTCAATGCCGGCTTTCTTGAAATCTGCCTTTTTCTGTTCCAGAGCATCATCGAACGGTTCTTTATCAAACGGATTCGGAAAAATCCAGTATTTAGAGATCAGACGGCTCAACTCTCTGGGCATCACACAACCGTTTCTGGAAAGTGCCATATTGATTGTAGCTGCCTGATCCAGGATCGGCATGATCCCCACATCGACCGGCATGGTAACACCGGCTTTATCAATGGCATCCAGCCAGTATTTAAACTGTTCCATATCCCAGCAAAGCTGAGTCATGATGTAATCCGCACCGTTATCCTGTTTCTGTTTCAGGACAGCGATATCAGCCTCAAGACTTCTGCATGCGATATGTCCCTCCGGAGAACCTGCCACAGCGATCTCAAATTTATCGCCAAATTCTTTCCGCACAAAAGCTACCAGATCCGTTGCGTAATTAAAATCTCCGCAGGTCGTGGTCTCTCCTCTCGGGATATCACCACGAAGAGCCAGCATATGATCCACGCCGTCAGCGAGATAGTTCTGCAGCTGCTCCTTAATTCCTTCTTTCGTGTTTTTGATAACTGTAAAATGCGTTACGGGGACGGTACCGGCCTTGATGATCTCCTGGCATACCTCTCTGTTACGCCCTACGTTTCCTCCGCCTGCTCCGTAGGTACAGGAAATGTATTCCGGATGAAACTCACAGAGTTTCTTGATCGTCTCCGGAAGGTTATTCATTCCCTTATCTGTTTTCGGTGGAAAAAGTTCAAATGACAAAAGCTGTTTTTCTTTCATCATTTCAGACAATCTTGTCAATTTTGTCATACCTCCTGCTTTCATCCTAACTGCATTTATGATTCTGCGCAGTCGATGATCACTTTGCTGTTTGTCAGATCCACCATACGGATGGTTCCGTCAAGCTGTCTTTCTTCTCCCATCACATCGATCAGTGTGATGTGTTTTCCATCTACAAGAATCTTGCTGACATACTGTAAAAGAATGCTGTCAGGCTCTTCCTGTTTCTTATAAACGGTTGCGAGACACATGGTTTTTCACCTCCATCTGCTGCCTGCTGTTATTTGTCCTCTTTCACCATGGAAAGGGCAAGACTCAGATACATATTGCCCTTCTGGAACTCTGCAACACCCTTTTTGATCTGTTCTGCTGCTTCAGACATACCAGCCTCTGAGATCTTGGCAGCCATATCGTCAAGCTCCCTGGCATGGCTTTCATTATGATCCAGCATATAGCCAAGAAGTGCGACAAGCTGTGCTTTCGGATCTTTGGCAGCTCCGCCGCAGCCGTTGCAGCCGGTGTCACAGCTGCCCTCACATCCATGCTCGTGATCATGGTGGTGATGATGTTCCTCTTCGTGACCATGCTCATGTGTGTGGGCATGTGTATGGGTATGTCCGTCCTCATGTGTATGCTCATGAACATGCTCATGACCATGAGGGATCAGATTTCCATTTTCATCTTTTATCAGATGCATTTGATCTACCTCCTTTTATATCGTTAAAAAATAGACATAATGATTCTATGAATCTTCATTTGAAATTTATTATATCATAAACCATTGTGATTCTCAACAATTGTAATTGTATTTTTTTTCGTAATTCTGGAACTTCTGCTCGATTTTTTCCGCACTATGCGGGCAAATGTCGCTTGTTGGCGGAATCTTTTTACTGTATTCCGACAGCGCATTCCCGTATCAGAACAAAAAAGCAGGTCCCATCAAAGGGATGCCTGCCATTCTTTCGTCTCGCCCATAAAGTAAAGTTCTGCGCCGATCCGGTCGCAGTTTTCAGCCACCTCAAAGACCGTGATTTTCGTTCCTTTTTCCTTCCAGGGAAGAATCAGAAGCCTGTAAAGGCTCAAAGGATCATCGGAGTCAAAACGCTCAGACAGGGTCGTAATGCCGCCGAAATCATAGGTGGAACGTGTGCTAGAAAGATCTGTAAGATAAAGCTCCATATCCGAAGCCTGCAGATAATCCCGATCATTGTTGACAAAATCCTGAGTGATCTGATAGAACACAGAACCACTCTCCGCTTCCTCGCCCCGGTACTGGTTTCCGATCCGTTCAATCACAGGTGTAGCATAGGAGGACTCTGTGGCCGTCTCATCGAGTTCTTTCTTTTTCCATACAGCCTCTGCGCTTACGGCTGTCTCCGAAGCTTCCTCCTCATCTTCCAGCGGCAGCGTCACCTCATAGATCACCGGCATGTCCGCCCCGTCCTTTCGGAAGCTTAAGTTTAACTGAACTGTTCCGTTCTCCCGCTCCCCGGAAAAATCTCCCACGAAAATCAGGGATTTATCTTCGTCGGAATAGGCGTTATTCATCGTTCCTATTCCCTCGACGCCATAAGTATCTTCCATAACATAGGCCGGAACTGCATCCAGATAGAGCCCATTGTTGGCAACATAGCATTTGAGATCGTACTCCCGGGCGATTTCCTGGGTGGTCTCCGGCAGGCTTTCCACGATCTGCCGGTAGGGAATCACCAGAAATTCCTCGTCATCCGTATAGAGCTCATAGGCAGAGCCAAAGGTCAGCATTCTGCCGCCCACAGTCTTTTTCTCCGTATAGGTAATCTCATCTGTATGCTTCAAGCCGGAGAGGGAACCTTTCTCAGCAAAATAGTCCCCGTAAATTTTCATGCAGAACTGCTCGATCTCCGTACTGTATTCCGAGCAGACTCCGATGGCCACACAGAAGAGCAGGGCAAGAATGCCGCCTGCTTTGGATTTTTTCTTTTTCTTCTCTTTTTTCGCGGTCTTTTTGTCATGATCACAGTAGGGAACGGTCTTTCCGTCCTTTACTGTGGTCTCCACATAAGGATTGCTGAGACGCTGCTGAAATTCTTTCTGTTTTCCATTATTCTTATTTTTAGAACGTCTGTGAGCAGCCGGCTCATCCATTCCCAGGAAGTCTCCCGCTTCTCCCGTAGACATCACCGGCGGATGGTATTCTTCTTCAAAGCTTCCCGCATCCTCCCCCATAACCGTTTTCATTTCGTCCTTTCCGTCCGGACGGTTATAGGCGGCACACTTGGGACAGATTCCATAACAGGCATCGTAATCAAAACTGGTCTTACATCTTCTGCATTTCATAAAACTCCCCCTTGTATCAGGCGAATATTCTTCCGGTGATCAACGCCGGACAGATTCTGACAAAAAAAGATTGCTATCTTTATGATAATCGAAATCCATAAAAATAGCAATCTCTAATTCTCCAGAAATCTAGGGCATATCGCATGAAAAACAGCAGTCTGCGATCACAACTCCCTACGCCAGCATCATTCGGTCATTGGCAAATTCGCCGCCGCTGGCCTGTTCAAATTTGGCAAGAAGGTCTGATACCTGAAGTTTTTTCTTTGCTTCGCCGGAAACATCATAAATGATCTTTCCTTCATGCATCATGATCAGACGGTTTCCCAGACGAATGGCGTCTTTCATATTATGTGTGACCATAATTGCTGACAGAGACTGTTCCTCAATGATATTTTCCGTTACATCAAGCACCTTTGCTGCCGTTTTCGGGTCGAGTGCCGCCGTATGCTCATCCAGAAGCAGAAGTTCCGGACGGATCAGAGAAGCCATCAGAAGAGTCAGCGCCTGACGCTGTCCTCCGGAAAGCAGACCTACCTTTGAGGTCATCCGCTCTTCCAGACCAAGGCCCAGCACTTTCAGCTTTTCATAAAAAAGTTCTTTTTCATCCTTCGTGATGCCCCAGGCAAGCCCTCTCTTTTTTCCCCTGCGGTATGCAAGAGCCAGATTCTCCTGGATCTCCATGTTAGCGGCTGTTCCCATCATCGGATCCTGAAATACACGGCTGATATATTTTGCCCTTTTATATTCCGGTTCCCTGGTCAGGTCTCTCCCATTCAGGACCACCTTTCCTTTATCGATCGAATAAACGCCGGCGATCATGTTCAGCATAGTGGATTTTCCTGCTCCGTTTCCACCGATGACAGTCACGAAATCTTTAGAGTTCATGTTCAGATCGACTCCTGTCAGTGCTTTTTTTTCATTCACTGTACCGGCATTAAAGGTTTTCTGTACATTTTCTAGAAGAAGCATCAGGATCTTGCCCCCTTTCCATTTTTTACCTGAAGAAGTCGCGGCACAGAAAGGGCTACGGCAACAAGAATCGCGGTCAGAAGCTTCAGATCGCTGGAACGCATACCAAGCTGAAGGACAATGGCTACGATCATACGATATACGATAGAACCGACAATAATACCGGTAAGACGCCATTTAAAGCTGGTCGCTTTTGCAAAAAGAACTTCACCGATCACGATTGATGCCAGCCCGATCACAATGGCACCGGTACCGGATCCCACGTCGGCCACTTTCTGGTTCTGGGCTACCAGGGAACCGGAAAGTGCAATAAAACCATTACTCAAAGCCAGCGCAACCAGTTTCATATGATCCGTATTGACACCAAGTGCACGAATCATTTTTTCATTGTTTCCGGTAGCACGGATGGCGCTTCCAAGCTCTGTTCCAAAAAACCAGTAAAGGACCGCAACAGAGAGAACGCAAAAAATAACACCGATACAGGCAGCGATCACTGTTGTGGTCTGACTCATGGTCCGTATGGATTCCGGAAGCAACTTCTGCACAAGAGTCACCATGCTCTCTACGCCTTCTTCCCGGACATTGATCGGAAGGTTTGCCTTGTCAGACATGATCCGGAGGTTAATCGAATAAAGAGAGATCATGGAAAGAATACCTGCCAGGATCGGTGGGATCTTAAGTTTCGTGTTCAGAAGTCCCGTAACGGTTCCCGCGATCGCACCTCCAAGGAAACCGAAGATCAGGCTGATAAAAGGATTCATATGATAAGTTACCGTCATTACCGCACTGATACAGGCACCCATGGCAAAACTTCCCTCACAGGTCAGATCTGCAAAGTCCAGAAGACGAAATGTGATATAAACGCCCAGTGCAAGCATTGCCCAGAGCATTCCCTGGGCAATGGCACTGAACATGGCTAATAATACGCTCATGTAAACCTCCAAAAGGTATATTCAGTTATTATTCTGCAGCAGATGCTGTTTCTGTTTCTGTCTCCTCTGCTGTCTCGGTGGAAGCTTCCGTTTCCGCTTCCTCGGAATCCTGAAGGAACTCCTCCGGGATCTCAATGCCAATTTCAGCTGCCGTATCTTCATTTACCGTGTAGGTATAGGAATCCTCCGGGCAGTATTCAATAGGCATGGCTGCCGGATCTGCACCTTCCAGAATCTCCGCTGCCTGTTTTCCGGTCAGGACGCCAAGATCAAAGTAATTGATTCCGTTGGTGATGAGTCCTCCATTTTCTACCATTCCGCTCTCACCACAGATTGTCGGGATCTTTGCCTGGTTTGCAACCATGGAAACCGTCGGCATATTGGAGGCAAGCAGATTATCTGTAGGAATATAGAGTGCATCGATCTTTCCGACCATGGATTCTACTACCTGCTGGATTTCAGAGCTCTGAGAAACGGTATAGGTCTCCATCGTGTAGCCAAGCTTCTCTCCTGCCTCAATGGCCATATCTGCCTGGAGTTTGGAATTGGTCTCACTGGAAGTATAGAAAACTCCTACGGTCTTTGCATCAGGAACCAGTTTCTGGATCATTTCGATCTGAGAAGCCACCGGTGTCAGATCAGAGGTACCGGTGATGTTTGCTCCCGGAGCCTCATTGCTGTCAACCAGTCCGGAAGCAGCCGGATCGGTAACTGCGGAAATCAGGATCGGTGTGTCGGTGATCTCATTGGCACAGGCCTGCGCCGCCGGAGTTGCAATGGCAAATACCAGATCACAGCCGTCATTTTTCAGTTTGGAAGCAATCGTTGCACAGTTGGACTGATCGCCCTGTGCATTGTTCAGGTCGATCTCCAGATTTTTGCCTTCTTCATATCCGGCTTCTTTCAGTCCTTCTACAAAACCATTGTAGGCTGCATCCAGGGCGTCATGCTCCATGAGCTGGCAGACACCGATCTTATAGGTCTTCTCTTCCTCAGCAGAAGCAGTAACAGTCATTGTTGATACACAGAGTCCCAGACTTAATAATAAAGCAAGTTTCTTTTTCATAATACCCTCTCCTTTATCTTATCAATGTGTCGATGCTTTAACACTTTTATGCTTTAAAGCCTCAAGTTATCTGTACTATACACCCATTGTGCAAAAAAAGCAACTGTTTTTTTGTAAAAAACGCCTTATTCTGTGTTTTATACAGAATAAGGCGTTTTTCATTCTTACGCTTCCCAGACAAGCGTACTGTTTTCCACTTTTTTGTCTCTGAGCATAAGCTCGGCAACTGCGTCTTTTGCACTCTTATTTTCGAAAAGGACTTTGTTTACCTGCTCTACGATCGGCATTTCCACCTGATATTTTGTCGCCAGCTCCATGGCAGCCTTGGCGGAATAAACACCTTCTACCACCATTTTGACTTCCTTCATGGCTTCATCCATGGTGTATCCCTGACCGATGAGATAACCGGCTTTCCGGTTCCGGCTGTGACGGCTGGCACAGGTAACAATAAGATCTCCGATACCGGTCAGTCCGTTAAAGGTTTCCTCTTTTGCTCCCATAGCCACGCCAAGTCTGGTAATCTCAGCGATTCCTCTGGTGATCAGAGCCGCTTTTGTATTGTCTCCGTATCCCAGGCCATCCGCAGCCCCTGCAGCAAGAGCGATGACATTCTTTAAAGAGCCGCCAAGCTCCACACCCAGAATATCCGGATTGGTATAAACACGGAAAACAGGGCTCATGAAAGTCTCCTGCAGATACTCTGCCGCAGCTCTTTTATGGGTGCTGACCACAATGTTGGTCGGAAGACCGATTCCAACTTCCTCCGCATGGCTTGGTCCGGACATGACTGCAACCTCAGCCTCCGGAAGCTCTTCCTCAATGATCTCGGAAAGTGTCAGCATGGTATGCTCCTCAATTCCCTTTGCCACATTAACAATCAGCTGACCGGGTCTCAGAAACACTTTCATAGACCGGGCGGTGCTTCTGGTAAACGCAGAAGGAACTGCCAGGACCAGCACATCCTTATCTGCCATACCTTCTTTGAGATCATTGGTGATCTCTATATTTTCCGGAAGGATCACACCGGGAAGTTTTGTTTCATGCTGCCGTTTGGTCCGGAGCATCTCCACCTCATCCTTCATGATCGACCAGATCGTTACCTCATGTCCGTTTTTATGACACAGAAGCGCCAGGGCAGTTCCCCAGCTTCCCGCACCGATCACACCAATTTTTGCCATTACACTACCTCCTCTCATGAATGGTCTTGATCATTTTTTGTTCTTATTGTTGGAAAGATAGGTTTTCCGTTCTTCTCTGTGAAGAAGACGGACAATATTTCCTCTGTGTTTCCAGTAAGCCATCGCTGTCAGGACTGCCGTCAGAACATATAGTTCGTAAAGAAGCGGCTGACTCATGGCAAAATGCCCCGTCTGTCCGAGCACCAGTACCTCGATCATGATGCCTGCATAGACAAGCAGAGACCCCAGAGACACATAATGAGTCGTGAGAAAAATACCAAAAAAGGTGATGATTCCTAATACCGCCATGATCGGATCAAATGACAGCACCAGACCGGCTGTAGCTGCAATTCCTTTTCCGCCATGAAACTGAAGATAAAAGGGAAAATTATGCCCCAGAATCGTTCCTGCTGCTGCATACATTTTAAGAAGCGGCAGCATTTCACTGTGACCTTTTCCAAATATCAGACATACCAGTCCTACCGCCAGCAAACACTTTACACAGTCTCCAAAAAAAGTGATTAAACCGGCTTTTGTTCCCAGCGTCCTCATCATATTGGTCGTACCGGCATTTCCGCTGCCGTAATTGCGGATATCAATGCCATGGGCCTTGCCATAAATGTAACTGGTCTGAAAAAGGCCGAAAAGATAACCGATGGCCAGGCATCCGATTCGAACCCACATACTCATCTCTCCTTTTCCTGTCTCTCCCGGATAATGAATTTCAGAGAGGTTCCTTTAAAGCCAAAGGTATCACGGATCTTATTTTCCAGATACCGGACATAAGAAAAGTGCATCAATTCTTTGTCGTTTACAAAGATCACAAATGTCGGCGGTTTCACCGCTACCTGTGTGATATAGAAGAGTTTCAGACGTTTTCCTTTGTCGGAAGGCGGCTGCTGAAGAGCTACTGCCTCCATCATGATCTCGTTGAGCACACCCGTCTGTACACGGAGCGTCTGATTTTCCAGAACCATATCAATCTTCTCAAAAAGCTTTGGCAGACGCTGACCGGTCTCTGCGGAGATAAACATGATCTCTGCATAAGGCATAAAGGAAAGAGTATTCCGGATATCATTGGTGTATTTATAGATGGTCTTATCATTCTTCTCGACAGCATCCCATTTATTGACTGCGATAATGATACCCTTTCCTCTTTCATGAGCAATACCGGCAATCTTTGCATCCTGCTCCGTAACACCTTCCGTAGCATCGATAACAACAACCACCACATCTGCCCGCTCCACTGCAGTCACTGTACGGATGATGCTGTAACGTTCCAGTTCTTCTTTGATCTTATTTTTCCGCCGAAGACCTGCCGTATCAATAAATACATAAGGCTTCTTATTCCATACGATCTCCGTATCAATGGCATCACGGGTCGTTCCTGCCACATTGGAAACGATCACACGGTTTTCACCGATCAGCTTATTTATAATAGAAGATTTTCCGACGTTTGGCTTTCCTACCACAGCGATACGCGGACGCTCATCCTCCACATCCTCCAGCTGATTTTCATCAAAATGCTTGACAACCTCATCCAGCATATCGCCGATACCCAGCTGAGATGCTGCGGAAACCGGAATGGGATCACCGATTCCGAGATTATAAAACTCATAAACATCCGGCATGAATTTTTTGAAGCTGTCCACTTTATTTACGACAAGAAGCACCGGTTTACGGGAGCGGCGGAGCATATCTGCCACTTTGGAATCAGAATCCACAAGTCCCTGACGTACATCTGTGATAAAAATGATCACATCTGCCGTGTCAATGGCGATCTGTGCCTGTTCCCTCATCTGAGAAAGAATGATATCATTGCTCTCCGGCTCAATTCCTCCTGTATCGATCAGTGTAAATTTATGATTCAGCCATTCCACATCCGCATAAATACGGTCTCTGGTCACACCGGGCGTATCTTTTACGATGGAGATCTGCTCTCCCGCCAGCGCATTAAAAAGGGTGGATTTTCCCACATTGGGTCTTCCAACGATTGCTACTACTGGTTTACTCATATTTATTCACCTCACCTATCTGGGAATGACGGACCCCGCCGTCTTCCATTAAAAGGGCTTCCACAAAAGCCCGACCGCTTGATTTTACAATATTCACCGGCGTTTGTAAAGCAGTTTCCAGATCACTCACGCGGTAATCATCCAGGAAAAGGTCCTCATCACTCTTCACAATGGTACAGGGAAGAAGAAGGCGTTCCCCCAGATTTTTCCCGAGAAGCTGTTTCTTCAGATCCTGGAAGGTCAGAAGACCTGCTACGGTGATGCGCTCACCAAAGAAATCATTGGTAATGGGATAAATTTCTGCTTTCACATTCGGATACTTCTCTCTTACCTCAGCAGCCAGCTCTTTTAAAACAGGTGCAGCCAGCCTGCCGGTAGCAAGGGATACGGTGTGGGAAATTTCCTCATCCGGTTTTCGAAGTTCCAGCTCCTCTTTCACTTCATCGATCAGAGAACGAAGCATGCCGACACCGTTTTCATATTGGATATAGCCATCATACCGTTCTTCCTCCGGAAGCTCTCTCTCCGCCAGAAGATACCACTCATCTCCTGCATGGATCCCGTGAATGCCGTATTTTTTATAGAAGATCCGCTGATAGTGTTCGATCATATCCAGAATTTTACCTGCATCTTCCTTATTGAAAGGCTCCAACGGATAAAGACCATCCCGGAATTTTGTCAGACCTACAGGAACTATGGAAACACTCTGCAGCACCGGCATATATTTTTCCAGTGCCTCTATACTGTAACGAAGTTCTTCTCCGTCATTGACGCCCTTGCAAAGAACGATCTGACCGTTCATTTCAATTCCGTTTTCGTAAAGCCGGTCTACTTTTTTCAGTGCTTCTCCTGCAAAACGATTGTGGAGCATCCGGCAGCGCAGTTCCGGATTCATCGCCTGAAAAGAAATATTGATAGGTCCCAGGTGATAGCGGATGATACGGTCAATATCATGCTCACTCATATTTGTCAGAGTCACATAGTTTCCCTGCAGGAAGGAAAGTCTGGAATCATCGTCTTTAAAATAAAGGGTTTCCCGCATGCCCGGAGGCATCTGGTCAATAAAACAGAAGATACATTTATTATGGCAGGAACGATAGTCATCCATGAGGCCACTCTCAAACTCCATGCCAAGATCGTCTTCAAATTCCTTTTCAATCTCCAGTTCCCACTGTTCACCATCCGGCTTTTCTATCAGTACCGTCAGATATTCCTCATTGATCAGATAATGATAGTCAAAAATATCCTCTATTTCCTGATCGTTAACAGCCAGAAGAAGATCTCCCGGTTCAATTCCCAGTTCTTCTGCAATACTGCCCGTTTCTACCGCACTTACCCTGTGGCGGTGATCTTTTTTCTTCATCTTGTTTTCTCCTTTGCTTTCATTATCATACTAAATCATGCCGGAAAATGCAATGATTAGCTGATGAAATATTTCCCTTGACGCACTCTTGCTGCAATGTTAAGATTATGTAAGGTTTTGTAAATCTTTATATTTTTTTGCGGAGGACTATCATGCCTAACTTTGAACCACTTCAAAATTCCATTCCTATTGCACCTTTAAAGCTGGCTTCTCTGGAGGGATGCCTTGATTTCGCAAATCTTGTGGACAAGCACCTGAGCGATTACCGTCACGAGAATCCCACTCACACCAAAGACTCCATCGCCTACAGAGGGTATCTGGAGGATTCCTACCTCATTGACTGCTGCTGCCCCCGTTTCGGTTCCGGTGAAGCCAAAGGAATCCTGAAACAGTCCGTAAGAGGTACGGATCTTTTTATCCTTGCCGATGTGCTGAACTACAGCCTGACTTACACGGTCTGCGGTTATGAAAACCATATGTCTCCGGACAATCATTATCAGGATCTGAAGCGTATCATTTCCGCTGCCAACGGAAAAGCCCGTCGTATCAACGTGATCATGCCGTTCCTTTATGAGGGACGTCAGCATAAGCGTACCAAACGGGAATCTCTGGACTGCGCTCTCGCCCTGCAGGAGCTGACCAGAATGGGTGTTTCCAATATCATCACCTTTGATGCTCATGATCCCCGGGTACAGAACTCGATCCCCCTTCAGGGCTTTGACACCTTCATGCCTACCTATCAGTTCCTGAAGGCGCTGACCAAATCCGTTCCCAACTTCCAGATCGATAACGAGCATCTGATGATCATCAGCCCGGATGAAGGAGCTATGGGACGTGCCGTTTATTTCGCCAACATTCTCGGTGTTGATATGGGTATGTTCTATAAGAGAAGAGACTACTCCACGGTAGTCAACGGAAAGAACCCCATTGTTGCCCATGAGTTCCTGGGTGATTCTGTCGAAGGCAAAGACGTGATCATCATCGATGACATGATCTCATCCGGTGAGAGCATGCTTGATGTTGCAAAACAGCTGAAGGATCGGAAAGCCGGTCGTGTTTTTGTCTGCACTACCTTTGGTCTTTTTACCGACGGTCTGGACAAGTTTGATGAGTATTATGAAAAAGGTTATATTTCCAAGGTTGTTACCACAAACCTTCATTACAGACGTCCGGAGCTTTTGACACGCCCCTATTACGAAGAGGCTGATATGAGCAAGTTCCTGGCAAGTATCATTGACTCCATGAACCATGACGTCTCCATCAACCATGTACAGTCACCTACAGAAAAGATCCACGAGCTTCTTGCCAGCTATCACGCCGGAAAATAAAGCCTGCTGTTTTTATCATAGTACATAAAAAATCCGCTGCGACGGGAAATTTTTTTCCTGCACAGCGGATCTTTTTATGCTTTTATTTCCAGAAAACCTGCCAGATTTCCTCTTTTTCCTCCGGAAGCCCTGTGAGAAAACAGAAGTTCCGGATTGCAGGCGGTACAGATATCAGTCACTGTAATGTGCTGTGGAAGGATTCCGGCCTCCTGAAAGATCAGCCGGTTTGCTTCCCAGAGGTTGAGCTGATAATGACCATTGTCTTTTCTATAAAAAAGCTTTGGCCAGAGTTCCTCTGCAAAGTTCTCCCGGAAAAGCCCGATCACCTCTTCACTGACCTCATAACACTCCTGACAGATGGAAGGACCAACCGCAGCCAGAAGATCTCCCGGCTCACTTCCAAATTCTTTTGCCATCGCCTCTACCGTTGCTTTTCCGATCTTGCCTACAGTGCCTCTCCAGCCGGAATGAGAAAGACCGATACAGTGATGTACCGGATCCACGAAAAACAACGGTACGCAATCCGCATAGAATGTCGCCAGTACCACTCCCGGTTCATTGGTCACAAGACCATCCACATCACAGTAACCTACCGGCCGTTCCAGCCCTCTGCCGCAGTCTTCTCTTCCCACCCGACGAACATTGGCGGTATGAGTCTGCATGGAAAAGACCAGATCCTTTTCAGAAAAACCGATACTCTCTGCGATCCGGCGAAAATTCTCCCGTACGCGTTCCGGCTCATCTCCCCGGCTGAAACTCAGATTCATGGAAGAAAGGAAGCCCTCACTCACTCCGCCAAGACGGCTGGAAAATCCATGGATGATCCCCGGCAGTTCATCAAAAGCCGGAAAAGTAAAATAGGGAACTGCTTTTTCGCCATGCCAGTTCAGTACATTTTTCTCTGATTTTCTTCGGATTTTATTCATATATTCTCCTTTTTATCTGCCGCAGTCAAAAGCATTCCTAAGCAGCCGGATCCTGCAGTCTTCCATCCCGATCACGTCAAAACGGCAGGGCAGAGCCGCCTGCTCCGGATGCATACAAAGATAATATTCTGCCACCCGGATGATCTTTCTCTGTTTCCGCTTGTCTACTGCCTCAAGTGGAGCGCCATCTTTCAAAGAACTGCGGTATTTTACCTCTATGAACACCAGATAACCTCCATCACGGGCAATGAGATCGATCTCCCCCTGGCGACAGCGGAAATTCTGCTCCAGGATCTGATATCCTTTTCTTTTTAAATAAGCAGCGGCCTGCATTTCGTAGACCGCTCCGATTTTTCGTCTGTTCAGTTTGATACGGCTCCCCACTCAGTCCCCGCAGACAGCATCAGCAGAAATGTGTAATAAACGTCTTTCTGTGAATGGGAGAAGGTCCGTATTCCTGAAGCGCCTCAATGTGCATCTTTGATCCGTAACCTTTATTGGAAGCAAAACCATATTCCGGCATGATCTTATCATACTCATACATCAGCCGGTCCCTGGTCACTTTCGCCAGAATACTGGCTGCTGCAATAGATACACTCTTGGCATCTCCCTTGATAATGGGAACCTGCGGAAGCGTGATATCCGGAATCCGTACGGCATCGTTGAGAAGAAGTTCCGGTGTTTTGGAAAGCTTTCCGACTGCCTGACGCATGGCTTCGTAGGTTGCCTGAAGAATATTAATCTCATCGATTCTTCCCGGTCCCACGATCCCTACAGCGGCTGCCACCGCTTTCTCCATGATCTCATCGTAAAGCTCTTCTCTTTTTTTCTCAGAAAGTTTCTTGGAATCATTGAGCCCCAGGATTTCACAATCCTTCGGAAGGATCACAGCTCCGGCAACCACCGGACCGGCCAGAGGTCCTCTTCCCGCTTCATCGATTCCGCAGATCAGTTCATACTGTCCTTCATACGCATGCTCATAATGACGCATGCCTTCCAGACGGGCTCTTTCCTTCTCAAGAGCTGCTAGTTTTTTTTCATATTTACCGATCAGACTTTGAACTCCGCTTCTTCCATCCACGCGATACGCTTCCAGAAGCGCCGGAATGGCTGAAAGATCAGCGGTTTCCAATTCCTGCCGGATCTCTGCTATCTTTTTTTCCATCTTTTATCCTCTTATGCTTTTCCGGAGAGAAAACCAAACTCTGACAGCGGCCAGAGCCGGAAAAAAGCTCTTCCCAGAATATCCTCCCGCCGGACGGCACCGACTTCCGGCTCCCGGCTGTCTATGGAATCGTTTCGATTATCTCCCAGTACGAAGTACTCTTCTTCCCCCAGAAGAAACGGTTCTGCCGCGAGCCCGGGATCTTTGATCTTTCCATAAGCTCCATCCTCCTCCAGCCGCATACCGTCGATATAAACGTCTCCGTCTCGAATCTGCACGGTTTCTCCCGGAAGGCCGATCACCCGCTTGATATAGTACGTATTTTCCTTGTATTTTGGCGGAAAGACAACGATCTCATACCGTTCGGGATCCCGGAAACGATAACTGATCTTATCCAGGATCAGATTTTCTTTATCTTTTAATGTGGGGGACATGGACATACCCTCCACCTCCGTACGCTGCCCTACAAATTCTGCAACTGACCAGGTCAGAAAAAAAGTCAGGCAGATGCAGACAAACGCCCAAAAAAGCCTCCTTAATCTACGTTTATTCATACTCTCCCACCATTTTTGTAATACTTACGCTTCTTTTTCTTACGGAAGTTCCAGAGTCAGTCTTCCCAGACGGCCGCTGCGGAAATCCTCAATCAGGATTCCGGCTGCTTTGCTGTAATCCAGTCCTTTTCCCTTCAAGAGGCAGCCCCTCTTCTCCGCAATGGCTTCCAACATGGAAAGAGATGTTCCCTCCTCTTCGATCCCATAACGTTCTGCCAGAATCCCCTTATATTCTGTAGAAAGAAACGTGATCAGCGAAATTGCCAGCTCATCCAGATTCAGGATCTCATCCCGGATCGAACCGATGAGCGCAAGCTTCAGACCTACGGACTGATCCTCAAATTTAGGCCAGAGGATTCCCGGCGTATCCAGAAGTTCTGTCGTCTTGTTCAGCCGGATCCACTGTTTTCCCTTGGTGACACCGGGCTTGTTTCCCGTCTTTGCACAGGCTTTTCCAGCATAGCTGTTGATAAAAGTGGATTTTCCCACATTCGGGATCCCGACTACCATTGCCCGGACCGGACGGTTTTTAATGCCTCTTTTCAGGTCTCTCTCTATCTTTTCCCTGCAGGCTTCTTTGATAACGCCGTCAATGGCCTTCATTCCCGCACCGGTTTTCGCATTCAGTTCCAGCACATAGAAGCCCTTCTGCTGAAAATATTCGATCCAGCGGGCATTTTTGCTCTTATCTGCCAGATCACTCTTATTCAGAAGGATCAGTCTTGATTTATTTTTTGCCAGATCATCAATATCCGGATTCCGGCTGCTGGCCGGTACTCTGGCATCCACCAGCTCGATCACAAGATCAATGAGCTTGATGTCCTCCTGCATCATTCGTCTTGCCTTGGTCATATGACCTGGGTACCACTGATAATTCATGTAATATCCTCTCGTTTTCGTTCTTACTTTACAAGTCCTATGTGATCAGAGGGGGAAAGAACAAACCATACCTTTCCCTCGATATTTTTACTGCTGACAACTCCCACATCTGCATAACGGCTGTCTTCACTGTTATTCCGGTTATCGCCCAGTACAAAATACTGATTGGTACCAAGTGTCACCGGTTCCTCCGCAAGACCGGCATCTGTCATCACCGGGTAGTCTTTTTTCTCCAGGTAAACTTCTCCATTGATGTAGATCATCCCGTCTTTGATCTGTATCGTCTCTCCCGGAAGGCCAAGGATTCTCTTAACAGAAGAAGCTCCTTCCCGGTTTCCTCCCAGCTGAAAAGCGATCACATCATTTCTCTTGGGATTTCCAATTTTATAAGATAATCCGTCCAAAAGTACTGTATCTCCGCCTTCGATGGTCACACTCATGGACTGACCGATACAGGTCCTGGTCTGTCCGAAAAAGTAAACCAGTACAAAAGCGAACAGCACCACGATGACGATCTGGAACACCCAGAGAAAAATCTGCTGGGGAATATTTCGTTTCTTCTTCGCCATAATGTTTCCCTCATAACAAACCAGGGACAACTACTACCGTAATTGTCCCTGGTCCATTTTTTATTTTACTAATTCTTTTACCTTTGCGCTCTTGCCGACACGCTGTCTCAGATAATTCAGTTTTGCACGTCTTACACGACCGCGTCTTACAACTTCAACCTTCTCAACGTTCGGGGAATGTAAAGGCCAGGTCTTCTCAACGCCGATGCCGTTGGAATTCTTACGAACGGTGAAAGTAGCTCTTACACTTCCGCCCTGTTTCTTCAGAACAGTACCTTCGAATACCTGGATACGCTCGCGGTTTCCCTCTTTGATCTTAGCGTATACTTTAACGGTGTCTCCTACGTTGAACTGCGGTGCGTCTTCACGGAGCTGAGCAGCTTCGATGTTTTTGATAATATCGTTCATTGTGTTCCTCCTTATTATTCGGATGTTCTTAATACAATTCTTGTAACAGAGGACCATCTCTTACTCACAACATTTAATACTCTACCATATCTTCCGGAAAAATGCAAGAAGTTTTTCTAACGACCTCAAACCTGCAAAGAGGTTATTTCACACGGCTGAACAGATGGAAATAGGAGCAGTACATCGTACCGCTTCTCAGGGTTCCTTCGTTGATCCAGTCGCCATGAATAGTGGTAGGCCGCTTGCCGTAAATGGCAGAATCCAGGACAAGAAAGCTGTTGTCTGTCTCCCGGTAATCAACGATCGCAATATAATGACCCGGCACCAACGCCACTGCTGTACCGCCGTTTTGCAGATGTCTTTTTAACGAGGTCATATCATAGATCTTTCCATCCCACTTAAAATGATAGAACTTTCCCTTTGCCCTGGCAAAATCTTCATAAAGAGTATCTGCCGTTCCCTGCATGTAGAAATAATGACCATGGGAATTCGAATACTGTGCCAGCATGGTAGGATCGATATACTCACCGTTCAGCGCATAGATGGCATTCACAAAGGAAACCACACCGCAGCCCGACGTAGAGATCGTGCGCACGGGATTGCCGTTACAGTAGATATTTCCGCCCCATTTGGGATCATACTGGGAAAAGACCGTATTCTTTGTCTCTTCTTCTTTTACCGTCGTTTTGGTAAAGACCCAGTTCTGTGCGGCACTGGTACGGGCATATTTCCATTCCCGGATCCCTTTTCCCGAAACAAAAGCAATGCCCTTTTTGCTCTTCTCTTCACGGAGAGCAAAATAACGGCCGTATCTGGTAAAGATCCAGCGTGTTTTTTCGGAAACTACGGAAAGCTTTCCATCCTTCAGTCCCAGGTAACGATCGCTGCCATAGGGAGAGATCGTATACCGGTTATTGTCCTCATGCTTCAGCGTATAAAGCTGATTCTCTTTTCCGGTGGTCTTTCGGAGAAGGGCAGTTTCCTTTTCTGTATCTGCCGTCAGAGAAAAACTGTTTCTCTGGCGGGCACGGATGCTGTAGACACCGTCTGCCAGCAGCTGCTCCGTGGTATCCATGGATAGACGGACCTTTCCATACTCTGCCTTAGGGATCCAGCCAAGATAATAACGGCCGTTCAGATAAAAGGTCATCTGATACCAGGCTCCACTCTCACCTACAGTAGAACCTCCCGCATAAAGAGGCACCGTCTGATAATACATATTCCTGGATTTTCCGCGATAAAGTGTCAGGCTCTGATTGGCAAAGGACTGTACCGCCTGAAATTTCTGTGTAAAGAAAAAGGTATTTCTTTTTACCCAGCCCTTGACTGTCTTTTTTCCCTCTTTGCAGATCACATACAGAGACTGACTGTCCTTGTCATATTTTGTAATGCTAAACTCACGATAACTCAGAGAAGTGAGTTTGTTTTTCCTCTCCGCATCCGTATAAACGATCGTCTTCCGGGCACGGGACAGTGGATAGCCGACCAGTGGATGAGCCGCCGACATAGCTGCCGGATAAGCCGCCTGAACTCTTGGTGCAAAGAAAACACACAAGGTCAAAAACAGGACGAGGACACCAAAGATTCTCTTCTTTTTCATCATTTTTTATTCCCTCTTTTTCAGTAAAGCCAGAAACTGTTTCTCCTTTTCCGTCAGATTTGCATCCTCCAGAAGGTCCGGGCGCCGTTCCAGCGTCCGCCTGATGGACTCCTCACGCCGCCATTTCTCCACATTGGCATGATGGCCGGAAAGGAGTACGGGCGGTACCGCTTTATCCCGCCATACCTCCGGCCGGCTATACTGAGGATATTCCAGAAGATTGTCATGAAAGGATTCGATCGTTCCGGATTCTCCATTGCTCAAGACCCCCGGAACCATTCGGGAGATCGCATCGATCATGACCATGGCCGGAAGTTCTCCGCCTGTGAGGACATAATCTCCAATGGAAACATAATCCGTTACCACTTCCTCCAGCACTCTCTCATCAATGCCTTCATAGTGACCGCAGAGAAAGACCAGATCTTCTTCTTTTGCAAAATCCACAGCCATTTCCTGACGAAAAACACTTCCCTGGGGAGTCAGATAGATCACCCTGGGCTTGTGTCCCATCCGTTCTTCCAGATCTTTCACTGCTGCATAGACAGGCTCCGCCTGCATGACCATTCCGGCACCACCGCCGTAAGGATAATCGTCCACTTTTCCGTAGCGGTTTCCTGCATAGTCCCGGATATTGACAGCTTCCAGACTCAGAATGCCCTTTTCAATGGCCCGGCCAATGATGCTGGTGTTCAGCCCCTGCAGGATCATCTCCGGAAACAAAGTCAGTACATGATAGTTCATAAATCCAACAGCCCTTCCAGTACATGTACCTCCATCTCACCTTTTTCAAGATCGACAGAAAGAATACAGTCTTTGATTGCAGGAAGGAGAAGCTCCTTTCCATTTTTATCCGTAACCTGATAGACATCATTGGCCCCTGTCTCAAGAACATCCGTAAGCTCTCCGAGAAGCTCTCCTTCATCCGTAACTACCTGAAGACCGATGAGATCTGCGATAAAATACTCATCCTCTTCGAGAGGAACTGCCTGCTCTCTTGTTACAAGAAGGCTTTTTTTGCGGAAAGGCTCCACTTCGTTGATGTTATCAAATTCTTTAAACTTCAAGATCACAAACTGCTTAAAAAACTTCACCCCGGATATGTGCAGGAGCATTTTTTCCCTGCCTGTATCCAGATATATGGTCTTCAGATCCAGAAAACGTTCCGGATCATCCGTTGTCGGGAAAACTTTTACCTCTCCCCGGATTCCATGAGTGGCTGTGATCACACCCACCTGTAAAAAATCTTCCATTCATTCACCTCAGTCTCAGTCGATTCCGTAAAGACGTTTATAAAGAGCCGGTCTGCGGTTTCCGTAAACGATCCGTTTGATCGTGATACCGCCTTCCGGATAATTGCTTCCATAATGGCCGGAAGCATTGATCATCAGATTGTTGCCGATATAAACACCCACATGGTCAATGGGGCCGCTGGTATCATATTTCAGATAAAATACCAGATCACCCGGTTTCAGATCTCTGTAGGAAACCTGTCTGGATACACCCTGCAGATAGTCTGTGTGGGGATAGGGCATACCCTTTCCTGCCGCCTCGTAGATCTGCTTTGTAAAGGTTGCGCAGTCGATTCCGCCGGTAATGGAATTTCCGCCAAGAATGAAGCGGGTTCCAAGATATTTATAACCATAGCTGATCGCCGTCCGAACCGTACGGTTAGAAGAAATGTTATTGATATTAACAGCTGTAAGAGCAATATTTTTTGCATTTACATAGCCTGTTACCGGAACACCATTGGCTTTTTTACGGTTATGCAGATAAACCGGGATCCAGGTCAGCTGTTTCTTTTTCATCTTTCTGGTCAGATATTTGACCTTAGACATGTTGACAACGATTCCGCCACCTTTTTCCAGAGAACCGTACGTTCCTTTTTTAAAGCTTGCCTGCTGATAAACATAAGCACGGCTGGTGCTGGATTTGTTCCAGGCAATGACCTTGTAGCCTCTTGCAGAATACTTCAGCGGTGTGGTCATATTCAGCTTCGCTGCACTGACTCCCATCGGAAGCAGCATAAAAACGCTCAGCAACATCAGTAACAACAGAACTCCCTTTTTCTTTCCTTTCATAAAACAGCCCTCCCATTATAAAATATGTTTTTTGTAGAACTGCCCGCTGCTTCGCAGCTGGTGCAAATTCCTTATATACAGAAAAAACCCCGTTTTCACGAGGTTTTTAACTGTCACTGCAGGATATCTACAACGACTTTCTGGTCTTCCTTGGAAGCAGCGGCTTTCACCACAGCACGGATCGCTTTCGCAATACGGCCCTGCTTTCCAATAACCTTTCCCATATCAGAAGGGGCAACCTTCAGTTCAAGAACTGTGGTCTTTCCACTCTGTTTTTCAGTAACAACGACTTCCTCGGGAAACTCAACAAGAGATTTCGCAATAACTTCTACGAGTTCTTTCATATACATGCACCTCTCTTTGTTAATTATTTCTCGATTCCGGCTACTTTAAGAAGTTTAGCAACAACATCGGTCGGCTGTGCGCCGTTTGTCAGCCATTTCTTTGCCAGCTCCTCGTCGATTTTGAACTCGCTGGGATTTGTGTTCGGGTTGTAGGTTCCGATCTCCTCGATAAATCTACCGTTTCTCGGGGATCTGGAATCAGCAACAATGATTCTATAGATAGGGTTCTTTTTCTGACCCATTCTTCTCAGTCTGATTTTTACTGCCATCTTTGATTCACCTCCTTAAGGTTTCCATTGATTATTTAAAAGGGAAGCCGAAACTTGCCTCTTTTAGCACTTTTACTGTTCATCATTCCGCCCATCTGTTTCATCATCTTGCGGGACTGATCAAACTGTTTGACCAGCTTGTTCACCTCACTGATGTCTACTCCCGCTCCGGCAGCGATACGCTTCTTCCGGGAAGGATTCAGAAGGTCGGGATTCGCTCTCTCCTTCGGTGTCATGGAGAGGATCATAGCCTCGATCTGTGCCATTTTCTTTTCGTCCATGGCATCTTCGATCTGCTTGAGCTGACTGCCACCCATGCCCGGAAGCATTTCCAGCAGTTTTCTCATACCGCCCATATTTTTCATCTGTTCCATACTTTCCAGATAATCATCGAAGCCAAACTGGGCTTTTTTGAGCTTCTGCTCCATACTTCTGGCTTTTTCCTCATCGATGTTGGCCTGTGCCTTCTCAATGAGACTCATCACATCTCCCATTCCAAGGATACGTGAAGCCATTCGGTCAGGATAAAACTGCTCCAGATCGGAAAGCTTTTCGCCCATACCTACATAGAGGATCGGTTTTCCGCAGGTTGCCTTAATGGAAAGGGCTGCACCGCCTCGGGTATCGCCATCAAGCTTTGTCAGGATGACTCCGTCAATACCAACCTTCTGATTGAAGGTATCGGATACATTTACGGCATCCTGTCCGGTCATGGCATCCACAACCAGTATGGTCTGATATACATCCACAGCTGCCTTGATCTTTTCAAGCTCTTCCATCATGGATTCATCCACATGAAGACGGCCTGCCGTATCAAGGATCACAACATTATGACCATGATTTCTGGCATGCTCTACGGCTGCTTTTGCAATATCTACGGGATTCTGTCTGTCTCCCATGGAGAAAACTTCGACACCGACTTTTTCTCCGTTGATCTCCAGCTGACGGATCGCTGCAGGACGGTAAACGTCACAGGCTGCAAGCAAGGGCTTCCGTCCTTTGCTCTTGAGCTTTGCTGCAATCTTTGCTGTAGTGGTGGTCTTACCTGCACCCTGAAGACCTGCCATCATAATGACAGTGATCTCACTTGCGGGCTTTAGCGCGATTTCTGTTGTCTCAGAGCCCATCAGGTTCACAAGTTCTTCGTTTACGATCTTGATCACCATCTGTCCCGGATTCAGACCGTTCATCACGTCCTGTCCGACGGCGCGTTCCTGGACATTTTTGACAAACTGTTTTACCACCTTGAAGCTGACATCCGCTTCCAGAAGTGCAAGCTTGACTTCTTTCAGAGCGGTCTTTACATCGGCCTCTGTCAGGCGACCCTTGCTGCGCAGGTTTTTGAATACATTTTGAAGTTTTTCTGATAAGCTTTCAAATGCCATTATAACTCCTCCAGAATCTCATCTGCGATGCGCTTGATGTTGTCCGGACAATCCGTTGAACTCCGGATCTCCTGAACCTTCGTACGGATCTCAAGGAACCGTTCCACCAGATGAAGCTTCTCTTCATAGTCGGAAAGGATCTTGTCACAGCGCCGGATCATATCGTGAACACCCTGGCGGCTGATGCCGCGCTCCGCTGCCACCTCCGTACAGGAGTAATCATTGAGAACCACGTCCTCATAAATGCTCTGCTGATGCTCTGTGAGAAGCTCACCATAGAAATCATAGAGCAGAGTTCGTTCTACAAATTTTTCCATCTCGAGTCACCTTTGCTATCATAACTGATGAGTTCCCTTTTGTCAAGTATTTTTTCTTGACAAGTTTCATTTTTTTATCCTTCTCCGGAATATCCGGTTCCACAGACGGCTGTTCCGATCCATTCACCCATTTCCACCTGCGTTTCAATCCCCTGTTCCGTATGTTTCAGAAATTCCTCCCGGAAATCCACACGGTCCTTCTGGACCAGAAGGAGAATGGTAGAACCGCCAAACTCAAACCTGCCTTTTTCACTGCCCTTCTTCACCTGTTTTGGTCCATGATAATTTTTGATCCGTCCAACCATCATAGCGCCCACTTCCATCTGAAGGAGCGTACCGAAATTTTCTGTCCGGATCAGACAGTATTCTCTGGTATTCTCGTGATACACGGGTACAGACTCCACAGCAACAGGATTTACGGTATGAAGAATGCCTGGAATCCTGATATTCTCTGATTTTTCTCCGTCAGCCGGATAAGAATACCGGTGGTAATCATCGACACAGAGACGAAAGACACAGGCATAGCCTCCCTCGTATCTTTTTGCCAGCGCAGGATTCTTCAAAATCCGCTCCAACGTATAAACGCTTCCCTTTATGGTGAATTCTGCTGTCTCATCCAACGGATAAACAGAAAGCTTTCCATCCGAAGGACTGACCAGATGAGATGGATCACAATCGATCATCCGCTCGGTGGGAAGGATCTCTCTGGTGAAAAAGTCATTAAACGAACGATAAGGCCTTTTGACATAAGGCCTCATATCCATCTGATTCTTTTCAATAAAGGGGCGGATCAGAAAGCAGGAAGCTTTCCGGTCAAGAAAAATCCCGGCTGCTCTTGAAAGTCCCGGCTGTGTCAGGACCTTCAGAAGTATTCTGCCGTAAAAAGAAGTATAAAGCTTTTCGAGAAGCCGGTCCTGACCGGAGTTTTCTTCCCGTATCACTCCATCTCTGCCCATACAGCGATGAACAGAAGAAGGAATTGCTGTTTTTGTTTTTTTCATGTTTCCTTCCTTAATAGATATGTAACAGTTTTCCAAGGATCACCAGACCTGCTACAATAAAAAAGCACATCAGCTTGTTTCCCGGTTTCAGGACACGGATCTTGCTCACGAAAAGGAACGCCACCACAAACATCACTGCAATAAGAATCCGAAGATAAGCCGTGTGACCACAGTAGGGTCTTAAAAGGTAGATCAGAGGGAAAATAATGGAGATCGAAGTGACCGGAAGTCCCTCATAACTCTTTCTCCGCTCTTCTGTTTCCTGCTGCCGTCTCATCTCTTTGACATTGAAATAACCCAGACGGATCACTGCAGCCAGTACATACACACACATGGAAACCGTTCCAACCAGACCTCTCACGCCCAAAGCGTAGGTCAGGAATGCCGGAAACGCTCCAAAGCAGAAAAGATCACACAGCGAGTCGATCTGGATTCCAAAATTCTTTTCGTCCTCCGTCCGGTCTTTCTTTGTCCTTGCCACTTTTCCATCCAGCATATCACAGATACCGGATGCCACCAGACAGGCGATCGCATTGCCGAAACGGCCATCCAGCGCTTCCGTCATTCCCACAACAGAGCTCAGAAGGCTCATATAAGTGAGTACTACCGTATAGTTGTAAAATCCTATAAACATTTTTACTCTTTCTCCCTCTCTACATTTTCTTCTGTATTTTCCTGTTTTTTTTCAGAGAAGCCCGCGTCAGCTTCAGGTGTGCATAAAAGGTGATCGCTGCACTGATGAGCAGTAACGCGTAATAACTGATGCCTCGGCTCAACAGCATACCGGGCAGAAGCTTCTCACCAAAGACCGGTTCAAACATGGTCATAAACAACCCCTCGCTGACTCCCACTCCTCCCGGCAGCGGCAGCATGTCCACCGCCACAGAGATCACTGCCTGAAGGATCACTACCAGATACAGTGGTGTTCCGGCAAGTCCAAAGGAACGGTACACCAGCCAGGTCACAAAGAACAGGCTGAAACGTTGAAAAATCGTGATCAGCATCACATAAAACACTACTTTTTTATGCGTTCTGAAATAGACACTGGCTTCCCGGTATTTATTCATGGAAAGCAAAAGCTTTCTTGTCCGTGCCCTTTTGTATTTCAGAAGATGAAGTTTTTCCAGAAAGCGAAGCCCATAATACAGGATCCGTTTGGTCCATCCAGGCACAAAGACCAGGATCATCATGCTGGTCACGGCGATCACATTGAGTCCCATTCCCAGATAAAGCAGGTAGCGTGAACTCCCCATATAAGCCAGGATCACAGGCCCCATGAAAAGCAAAACCACAAATCCAACCAGTACCAGCACTGCCTTATAGGTAATGGTCACGATCATCAGCACCAGCGTTGACACAGAAACATCCAGTCCGTCTTTGCCCATATAATAGATCTGTGCCGGCTGGCCGCCGGAAGCAGATGGTGTGATACAGCTGTAAAAGAAACCGATAAAGCTGTAGCGGATACACTGATGCAGCTTCGTCTTTTTTCCCAAAGATGTCATCATATAGTGAATGATCACCGATTCACTGCACACAAAAACGATGACAAGGGCAAGTGCCGCGATGAGCCAGCCGGGATCTGCTGTCTCCATAACACGCCCGATCTCTTCCAGCTCCTGATCTTTCAGAAGCGCATAAAAAGTAAATGCCACCAGAAGCACCAGAAACAGAATCTCCAGAATGCTCTTTTTGTTTTTCCTGATAAATTCCATATCCGGTCCCCCTTTTTCCGTCCCTGTCTGTAACGCTTGTTTCTATTTTAGCAATTTTCGACGAATTATACCATTGATTTTTTCATAAAATTGTCTTACGTTTTTGTAATATTTCATTTTTCCATAAAATTGCCACATCGCTTCTGCCAAAAGGAAGCCAGCTGCAATGTCCACTACCACGTGCTGACGGATCAAAACAGTAGACAAGGCAATGAGCCAGGCAAATACAAAGGAAAAAATCCGGTACCAGCAGGGAATGTCCTTTCTCCCGCGCACGGCAATATAACAGAACCAGCTGTTCATACAATGAATGGACGGAAGCAGGTTTTCCGGTTTATCCATTTGATAAAGCCACCGGAGAAGCGTAATGCTGAGAGAATCTCCGACCAGCTCCGGGCGGAGATTCGTAGTAGGGAAAAACACAAAAAACAGAAAACAGACAACGCGGGCAGTCAGATCTGCGGTCAGATAACGGTAAAAGTAATCTTTTCCGTTTCCTGCTGCAAGAAGATAATTTACGACCCAGAAAAGATAGCAGATCAGATAAATATACACAAAGCCTGGAACGAAGGGAAGCCTCCGGTCCAGGTCAAGGGTAAGATCAAAATGGTAGCGGTTTCCTGCAATAGCCATTCCGCCCCAGTACACCAGATCGTTTAAAAGAAAGGTACTGAGAAGCGGAATCACTGCATAACCGTATTTTCCGAATAATCTTTTACAGATTTGCATGTGTGAGTTTGGGTTTGTACCCATTGTCCTTCAGAGCTTTGACGATCTTTTCTTTATGCTCTGTTCCGAATGCCTCTACCGTGATCTTCAGTTCCACAGCCGCATTACGATTGGTGCTGAAGAACTGGTTATGATCCAGTTTGATCACATTACCCTGCTCTTCTGCCACAACAGCTGCCACTCTTGCCAGCTCACCGGCACGGTCAGGAAGCAGGACAGATACGGTAAAGATACGGTCACGCAGGATCAGTCCGTGCTGGATCACAGAAGACATGGTGATCACATCCATATTACCGCCGCTCAGGATGGAAACCACTTTCTTTCCTTCCGGTTTGAGATGTTTCAGGGCTGCTACTGTCAGAAGACCGGAGTTCTCCACGATCATCTTATGGTTCTCTACCATATCCAGGAAGGAACCGATGATCTCGGCATCAGAAATGGTGATGATATCATCCAGATTCTTCTGAAGATACGGGAAAAGCTTGTCTCCCGGTGTCTTCACGGCTGTACCGTCAGCGATGGTATTGACTGTCGGCAGAGTCACTACATGGCCTTCTTTGAGAGAAGCCTTCATGCAGGCAGCTCCTTCCGGCTCCACACCGATCACCTTGATCTTCGGATTCAAAAGCTTTGCCAGAGCAGAAACACCGGTAGCCAGTCCGCCGCCGCCGATGGGAACCAGAATGTAATCCACCAGAGGAAGCTCTTTTACGATCTCCATGGCAATGCTTCCCTGACCGGTTGCAACAGTCAGATCATTGAAGGGATGGATAAAGGTCAGACCTTCTTTTGCTTCCAGTTCTTTTGCATACTCGCAGGCATCATCGTAAACGTCCCCTTTTAATACCACTTCAGCGCCGTAGCTCTTTGTACGGTTCACTTTGATCAGCGGAGTGGTGCTCGGCATCACGATCACTGCACGCACACCGAACTTCTTTGCTGCATAAGCCACACCCTGCGCATGGTTTCCTGCGGAAGCGGTAACCAGACCTTTGTTTCTTTCCTCATCCGTAAGGGTACTGATCTTATAATAGGCTCCACGGATCTTATACGCACCTGTCACCTGCATATTTTCCGGCTTCAGATAGACCTTGTTGCCTGTCTGCTCTGAGAAATAATCACTGTATACCAGCTTCGTCTCTGTGGCAGCCTCTCTTACGATGTTATATGCCTCTTCAAATTTTTCAATGGTCAACTGCTCCATGATGTTTTCCTTCTTTCTGTATGATTTTATGATGTTCTGTGACCGGTTGAACGAAACGTTCTGAATCGTTGAATGTTTTACTGCTTGTCCTGGTTTACGTCAAAAAGTGCATTTACAAACTGGTTCGCATCGAACTTCTGAAGATCATCAATGCTCTCTCCCACGCCGATGTATTTCACCGGAATACCCAGTTCGGAATGGATCGCTACTGCGATACCGCCTTTGGCGGTTCCGTCCAGCTTTGTCAGGATGATACCGGTGATATCTGCCACCTCTTTGAACTCCTTCGCCTGTGCCAGTGCATTCTGCCCGGTGGTGCCATCCAGTACGACCAGCGTCTCCCGGTAAGCCTCCGGATATTCTTTTTCAATGATCCGGTTGAGTTTTCCGAGCTCCGCCATGAGATTCTTTTTGTTGTGAAGTCTTCCGGCGGTATCCACCAGAAGAACGTCCGCACGTCTTGCCTTGGCTGCCTGAATGGCATCATAGACTACCGCTCCGGGATCCGAGCCTTCCTGACCGCTGATGATCTCCACACCGGCCCTGTTTGCCCAGCTTACCAGCTGCTCTCCGGCTGCCGCACGGAAGGTATCCGCTGCCGCCAGAACTACTTTTTTGCCCTGATCCTTGAGTTTACCGGCCAGTTTACCGATGCTTGTGGTTTTTCCCACACCGTTGACACCGATGACCAGCACCACCGATGTGCGGTTTTCAAACTCATAGGCCGTCTCTCCCACATTCATTTCATCCTTGATGCTTTCAATGAGAAGCTCTTTGCATTCGGACGGATTTTTGATGTGCTGCTCCTTCACCTTTCTCTTCAGGTCTTCAATGATGGACGTCGTGGCGTTGATCCCGAGATCTCCCATAATGAGGATCTCTTCGATCTCGTCATAGAAATCGTCATCAATGCTTGAAAATCCGCTGAAGATCGAATCGATCCCCGATACGATATTGTTTCTGGTCTTGGTCAGCCCTTCTACCAGACGTTTAAAAAAACCTTTCTTTTCTTCCATATTCCACTCCATTTATCACTCATCCAGGTCATCCTCAATGAGATTTACCGAGACAAGGGCGGACACTCCTTTTTCCTGCATGGTGATGCCGTACAGGCGGTCGGCAGCCGCCATCGTGCCCCGTCTATGTGTTATAATAATAAACTGTGTATTTTTTGTCAACTTATGAAGATAATTTGCATACCTGGCAACGTTGGATTCATCCAGTGCCGCCTCGATCTCATCCAGCAGACAGAACGGAGACGGTTTCAGATTCTGGATCGCAAAAAGCAGGGCGATCGCTGTGAGTGCCTTCTCACCGCCCGAAAGCAGGATCATATTCTGAAGCTTCTTTCCGGGCGGCTGTGCAATGATGCGGACACCCGCCTCAAGGATATCTTCGCCCTCCACAAGCTCCAGTTTGCCATGGCCGCCGCCGAAAAGCTGGCGAAAAACCTTATCGAACTCTGTCTGGATCCGGACAAAATTTTCTTCAAACTGCCGGCGCATACCCGCATCCAGCTCATCGATGACACCGAGAAGCACTTTTTCACTCTCCACCAGATCATCATGCTGTTCCTTCAGAAAGCCATGACGGTCAAAAAGTTCTTTGTATTCCTCGATCGCATTGACATTAACGCTTCCAAGAGACCGGATCTCATTTTTCAGGTCTGCGACTGCTTTCCGAAGCGGATTCATCTCCTGATATTCTTCCCGTTTCAGTTCTTTCGCACTGCCCGGGGTCAGCTCGTACTGTTCCCAGATATCATTAATCCTGCTGTCCCTGATTTCCGCCAGTTTTTCCTGACGGGCACTCAACCGGAAATTTTCCTTGTCCAGAAGACTCTTCTGCTCCGTCAAAGCTTCCCGCTCACTGAAAAACCCTTTCTGAGTCACCATGCAAGTATTTTTTTCTTCCGTCAGAGCTTTGATCTTTTCTTCCGTTTCCTTCTGGATGCCTGCTCCGGAATCGATGCTTTCCTGGATTTTTTTCAGATTTTCTTCTTTCTGAAGTGTTTCTGTCTCTCCGTCTTCCAGTTTTTTCTGAACAGAAAGCTTTTCCTCATTCAGGCTTCGGACTTCCCGTTCCATACGGCTGGTGTTCTGTTTCAGGAAATCTTCCTTCTGGAGAAAGCCTGCCAGACGAAGATGCACATTTTCAAAACGCTGCTTTTGTTCCGTCAGATTGGCCCGTTCCTCTTCCAGGGCTTTCTGGTTCCTATCGATCCGCTCATTGAGTTCCTGTTCCTGTTTCACAGAAGCATCCAGTTCTTCCTGAATCCGGAGTTTTTCCTCTTTGATCTCTGCCATCTGCGTTTCGATCTCCACAGCCTCATCCTTCAAATGATGATAACCGGAGGCTGTTTCATCCCGTCTGGCTTCCATCTGGCTGATCTCCATTTTTGCCGTATTCTGGACCAGATATTCCTTCTGGAGTTTTTCTGCCAGCGCTGCGATCTTATCTCTCAACGCATTCCGCCTGCTCCGGTTTTTATCGATAGACTGATTCAGCGCATCCAGATCCTTCCTCAGAAGTTTTACGCTCTCTTCCAGCTCCTCGATCTCACGACGCCGGCCCAGAAGATTGCTGGAATTCTTGAAGGAACCACCCGTCATGGAACCGCCGGGACTTAATAGTTCTCCCTCCAGCGTAACGATCCGCAGAGAATACCGGTATTTTCTGGCCAGAGCCACCGCATGATCGATGGTATCCACTACTACTACCCTGCCAAGAAGGTAACGGACCAGACCTTCGTATTCCTGATCTGCCCGGACAAGCGTACTGGCAAGACCGATGACTCCCGGTTCTTTTAAGGCTCCATTATCCGTAAAACCGCCTCTTAGGCCCACACTGGTCAGGGGCAGAAACGTTGCCCGACCAAATTTATTTTTCTTCAGAAAATCGATCATCCGCTTGGCAGTCTCTTCATCTGCGGTAACGATGTTCTGAATACTGCCGCCAAGAGCTGTCTCTATAGCCACCTCATAGGCTTTTTCCACTTTGATCAGGTCAGCTACCACACCGAGAAGACCGGGCTCCCGTGCTTTCTGCTCCATACAGCGGCGGATGCTGTTTCCATATCCGTCATATCGTTCTGTGATGTTTTTCAGGGATTCCAGACGGGAGGCCTCACGGTGAAAAGCCGTCTGTCCCTGCTCCGCCTGCTGATTCTGCGTCATCAGTTCCTGACGAAGCTTTTCCACCGCATCTTCATACGTACGGCTTTCTTCTGTCAGTTCTTCGATCCGGTCAGAAACCGTTTCGTATTTTTCCTGTAATTCTTTCAGGGAATCTTCCTGTTCGTTTTCTTCACTTCGAAGTCTTAAGAGCTTCTGGCTCACTTCCGCCCGACGGATCTGATTCTGCTCCATCATCGTGTCATACCGCTGGATCTTTCCCTTGGTCGAAGCACGCTGGTTCAGGATCCGGATGATCTCATTTTTATCCCCTTCTATTTCCCGGTTCAGATGAGAAATGGATGCTTCAATGGCATCATTTTCCACGGAAGTATCTTCTTCCTCTTCCTGTGCCTTCTTTCTCTCTTCCTTCAGATCTGTGAATTCCTGGCGGCTGCTTTCCAGCTCTTTTTTTCGCTCTTCCAGTTCTTTTTCAATGATCTCCAGACGTTCCAGCTGGTTTTTCCGGGAAGTCTCCACGGAACGGATCTGTTCCCGCAGGACATCCATCTGTCCGGCCAGCTGCTGGCGTTTCAGCTGGTTCTCGCTGTTTCTTGCCCGCTCCCCTTCGATCTGGCCGTCCAGATGGGTAATTTTTTCTTCCAGACGGTCATACTCCGTACGGATTTTTTCATACTTCTGGTTGTTTTCTTTCAGATCTCTTTCGGAAATTGCCAGTTTTTCCTCAAGTGCCTCCAGCTCTGTCCTGCTCTCTTCCATTTCCAGAAGAAACATGTTGACATCCAGAACTTTCAGTTCATCTCTTTTTTTCAGATAGATCTTTGCTGTCTCGGACTGTTTTTCCAACGGTCCCAGCTGTCTGGTAAGTTCCGAAAGGATATCATTGACGCGGACCAGATTCTGGCGTTCATCCTCCAGTTTTTTCTGGGCAGCCGCTTTTCGCCGTTTGAATTTGACAATGCCAACGGCTTCATCAAAAAGCTCCCGCCGTTCTTCCGGTTTTCCACTCAGGATCTTGTCGATCTGCCCCTGTCCGATGATGGAATAGCCTTCCTTACCGATACCGGTATCGTAAAACAGCTCATTGATATCTTTCAGACGGCAGGCAGAACCGTTGATGCGGTATTCACTTTCTCCTGACCGGTAGACACGCCTCGTGACCGTCACTTCATCGAATTCAATGGGAAGCTTATGGTCTGAATTATCCATTGTGATAGAGACAGAAGCAAAGCCCATGGGTTTCCGGTTTTCTGTTCCGGAAAAGATAACATCCTGCATGCTGGCACCACGGAGAGATTTGGCACTCTGTTCTCCAAGAACCCAGCGTACCGCATCCCCTACATTGCTCTTTCCGCTGCCGTTTGGTCCCACGATACCGGTAATTCCGTTGTGGAACTCGAACAGGATCTTATTCGCAAAGGATTTAAAGCCCTGTACTTCAATGCTCTTCAGATACATGCAGTTACTCCTGTTTTTCTTTCCAGTTGATCAGACAGCGGTAAGCAGCATCCTGCTCAGCCGCTTTTTTGGTCCGGCCTTTTCCGCTGCTCTTCTTTTCTCCTGCCACGTAGAGATCCACCAGAAAGGTCTTGTCATGATCCGGACCTTCTTCACCGGTGAGCACATAGGCTATTTCTCCGTCATGCCAGTTTTTCTGTACCTGTTCCTGTAAAATAGTCTTGCTATCATAAAAGAGCTTTTTATGCTCAATATCCGTCATAATAAAGCGATGTACAAACTCTTTTGCACTAGCAAAACCACCGTCCAGATAAATCGCACCGATCAGGGCTTCCATTGCATCTGATACGATAGAATCTCTTTTTCTTCCCCCGGTATGCTCCTCGCCTTTGCCAAGGAGAAGAAAATCTCCCAGATCCAGTGCCCTTGCACAAAGAGCCAGCGTGGGTTCACAGACAATACTGGCACGCAGCTTTGTCAGATCTCCTTCCGGAAGAGCCGGATAATTGCGGAACAGAAATTCACTGCTGACCACCTCAAGAACGGCATCTCCCAGAAATTCCAGTCTTTCATTGTCATGGTAGCCTTTTGCCTTATGTTCATTTGCGTAAGAGCTGTGGGTCATAGCCTGCTTCAAGAGAAGGGGATTTTGAAAATGATACCCGCTCTTTTTCTCCAGTAGCTCAAACTGATGATTTTCCATTGTTTTTTCTCCTTTTCCACTGTTATAAAACAGATGTTCTCAATCCACTTTCGCAGCTTTTTCATGAACGCAGCCGCTTTGCGTTCAATAGAAAAAAGGGATGTCTGAAACATCCCCTCTTTGCGGTAATCCGAATTTAGTTTACGGCGTTTTTGATCTGTTCTACAGCATCGCCTACAGTAACGATCTTCTCGGCTTCCTCAGACGGAATCTCGATATCAAACTCTTCCTCGATTCCCATGATGATCTGGAATACATCCAGAGAATCTGCACCCAGGTCATCTACAAAAGTGGTATCCATCGTGATCTCATCTGCATCCACATTTAAAACTTCCGCGATAATATTCTTCAACTTTTCGAATTCCATAACATTCAATCCTCTCTTAATTCTTCTTTTACCGATATGTGCTCTTTGATTTTTTCATTGATGTTCTGCTGTTTGAACTGCACACACTGAATAATAGAATGGGTGATCTCCACGGCTTTGGAACTTCCGTGTGTCTTCACCACAAGCCCCTTCAGTCCAAGAAGAGGTGCACCGCCATACTCACTGGCATCGAACGATTTCAGTGTAGCCTTCAGAGCGGGTTTCACCAGAAGTGCCCCGATCTTGCTCCGAAGATTCTGCATCATACCGGTTTTTACTTTACTGATCAGAGCAGCTCCGACACCTTCATAAAGCTTCAGGATCACATTGCCGACAAAAGCCTCACAGACAATGACGTCACAGACACCGGCCGGAATATCCCGTGCCTCCACGCTGCCGATAAAATTGATGTCCTGACATGCTTTCAGAAGAGGGAAGGTCTCTTTTACCAGTGCATTTCCTTTTTCTTCTTCTGCACCGATATTAACGATTCCCACTCTCGGTTTTTTCACTCCGACTACATTCTCCATATAGATCGACCCCATCTTTGCAAACTGCACCAGATGAGAAGGTCTGGCATCCACATTGGCTCCGCAGTCGATCAGCAGTGCCACCCCGTCCTTTGTAGGGATCAGCGGTGCAAGGGGCGGACGCTCCACGCCTTTGATCCTGCCTACGATCACCTGTCCGCCTACCAGAACGGCTCCGGTACTGCCTGCAGATACAAAAGCATCTGCCTCGCCCTTTTTCACAAGATTCATTCCGACCACAATAGAAGAATCCTTCTTTTTGCGAATGGCGTTCACCGGCGGCTCTGCCATCTCGATGACCTCTGAAGCATTTACCACTTCAATACGGTCTTTCGGATAGGTATACTTCGATAACTCTCCTTCTACCAGTTCCTGGCAGCCTGTCAGGATCACCTTGATGTCATTCCTGAGGTTTACCGCATCCACAGCCCCTTTTACTGTTTCCTGCGGTGCGTTGTCTCCGCCCATGGCGTCTACAACGACTCTTACAAGTTCCTGCATGATTCATCCTCCTTGTACTATGACTAATATACTAGACATCATTCTAAAAATCAACAGTAAATTTTGAGAAGTTCATAGCCATGAAGCGCGGGCTGTGCTATAATCAAAGACTCTGAGGGAAGAAACGCACAAATGAAGCCGAAAGGAGAACACGATGTTTAACGTATCCCAGTTTCTCGAACTGAGAAATTTAAAAAACCGCTTTGAAAAAAATCACCCGAAATTCTTTCCGTTTATCCGGGCTGCCAGAAAAAAGGCTCTGATGGAGGGAAGCATCCTTGAGATCACTGTTACTCCGCCGGACGGAGAGCCGATCTCTACAAACCTGAAGGTACAAAGTTCTGATCTGGAACTCTTGCAGAAGTTGACGGAGGTTCTCAGTCAGAATCCATAAGCTTTCCAGTATAGAGATGGCATACGCCAGGCAAGTGTTTATTTACACGGACAGGAAAACAAAAGGAGGAAAACCGAAGCTTTATGCTCCGGTTTTCCTCCTCTTATTTTCTGACAGGCTTTTGTAATACCGACACCGGCACCTACACTTCTCTTATCATACAATACTGTTTGAGATCAAAGTGTTTATTCAGCACACCATACAATTTGAACCCAAGGTGTTGGTAGAATTCCACATTATTCGGATTGTGCGTTTCCAGTGACACCATCATTTGATGTTTATCCGCATAGTGCAGTACTTCGTTCATGAGTAAAGCTGCCAGTCCGTGATGCTGCATACTGGGTCTGACGGCCAGATAGATCACATGCAGCCGGTTGTCCTGATGCAGCTGATCGGTCCAGTTGGAATTCAGATAATCTCTTCCCAGAACAAAATTCCAGAACGTTTTCATACTGGCATCTTCCTTCAGAAGATAGCCCTCTGTCCGAAGCACTGCTTCAATCTCTGTAAAATAATATTTAAACAGATTGTATGGTTCTGCTTCATCCGAAACCACCAGAAGGCTGTTCAGTTCCTTGCTGTCTGCATAGATCTCACAGGTTTCATAAAACTCTGTCAGGTCACATTTAAAAAGCTCCGGCATAAGTCTTTCCCGGATTTCATCATCCGGTATCAGCTTCTGATAAAGCGGATCTTCCCGGAAGCATGCTGTCAGAAGCTTCTCCAGCTCCGGCAGATCCTCCTTCTGTACCCGATATAATCGATCAGTTTCCATGATTCCTCCTATAACAGTTGTTTTGCTTCCTGAAGGGTCAGGAGCATTTTTTCCGTGGATTTGATCATGTAATCCACATCCTCCTTCAGATAAGACTGCTGCCTCTTCTCCACAGCCTCCAGCCGGAGGATCTCATCCCTGACATCTGTTCTACCAGTACGGTACTTTTTCAGAAGCCCTTCCACCAGATCATACAGGTTTTCATGATGGACGATACGGCCGGCGCCCCACTGCAGCCGTTCCGCTTCCTGATGGAAAACATAATCCGTAAAATGCTGGTAGACACTCCGGCTGAACTGGAATGCATAGGCATTGTTGTCGATCTCGTAGAGTGCTTCCAGTGCCGTTTCCGGATTTTTCCGTTTCAGGGAACGAATAGCTTTACGGATATAATAAAGATTATTCTGGGCAGCCTCCTCCGGGAAAAGCACCTCATCTGACCAGTTCAGACGTACAAAACGATCCTGTTCCATCTTAAATACAGAGAGAAGTTTCTTTTCCGCTTCCCTGATCTTCTCAAGATCCATTTTTTCACCTGCCAGATAGGCTTCGTTCACATCCCAGATTCGGTCATAGATCTCGTCTGAAAGCTCCTGGGCTTTTTCCAGAAGTTCCAGAAGAGTGGTTACCCTGGCTCCGGCTTTCTGGCAGTAGATCACATCCAGGCTCTTGGCTGCTTCTTCAAAAACTTCCGCAAAGTTCAAAGGCACAACCGCCTGGGAATCCAGTTCCAGCAAAAGCAGCCCGTAAAGCTCATGATGAAAACGATAGACCGCCTCATCGTAGAACTCGTCACTGTCAAACTGCGAATGATAATGCGTCTCCATAAAAGGACCTGCACTGAATTCGTTGACCATGGAGGGAATGCCTCCGATGGCTACAGAAAAGTCATCCGACCAGGTCTCAATGGGCGCGGACACCCGAACGCCTTCCAGATAAGCCGGCGTCAGAGCAGGAAGTTTTTTCACACACTCTTCCAGAAAATCACGGTACTCATACGTACTGCGGATACCGTCCAGATTTCCGTTGGAAAGAGCTGGAAGCTCAAAATTAAAATTTCCGATGACTTTACCCGCCCAGTCCGGATGCACTTTGAAGATCTCCTGGTAAGCACCGGTAGACCAGTCATACTTGGTATCACACTTCCCCCACTCTTCCGCTGCCATGGCACAGAAAACCCAGGTATTTTCCGGCTGATAGCCGATCTTCAGAAAGGCTCTGGCGATTCCGAGCATCATGGCAATGGCCGTATTGTCATCCTGGAAACCGCTGAAATAAGAATCATAATGGGCGGAAAGAAGGATCATCCGTTCCGGGCGTTTTCCCGGTATCTCACCCACGATATTATAGGTGGGCACATCCTTCATGACCACGGAACGGGCATCCAGGCCTACCCGGATCTCACCTTTTTCATCCAGACACTCACGAATCCTCTCCCAGTCTTCCTGAGACATGGAAAAGGCCGGTGCTTCTGCGGGGCCTGCAATATCCTGCGCATTTAATGCCTGCTTGTCGATCTGGCCATAGCCTCCTGTCTGAACGGCAATGAGCGCTTTTGCCCCCTTTTCATATGCCTGATAGACCGGAAAGTTGATCCACCACTCATTTCTCTGGTTGATCTCGACTACCACCAACTTTCCGCGTACTTCTTTTCCTTCGTAATCTCTGGCAGTCCCTTTTCCCAGGAAAACAAGATCAAAGCTCTCCTCATCATTCGTCACAAAATCCGTCTGATAAGCGCCAAGGATCACCCGGCAGGTTTTCCCCGCCCGATCCTTGTATGTAAGTTCTGCCTTTTCAAACTCCCAGCCGTCCACCAGGATCTCATCCTTCCGGACATTGGAAAGCCCCATCGCTTCCATTTCTCTTTTCAGTCGTTCACCGGTCTCAAATTCAGCCCGTGAGCCGGCCGGGCGGTAGCCCAGCTTTGGATTGCTGCGGTATTCTTCCATCTCCTTGGCAAGGCGGCAGGAAGCCGCCACATCCAAAGCTTCCATATACTGTTCTTTCCACGCCATTTTTTATCTCCTCCCGGGCTGCTTTCGAGTCCGTATTTTTTACAGCAGTTCCCGAATGCCTTTTACGATCTCCTGAATGGTGCCTTCCTTGAAGGGACTCTTCAGACCGTTTTCCTCCAGCATTTCTGCATAAAAGCCGCAGCCGGACTCCCTGCTGAATTTCAGGTAGCTTTCAAAAGCTGCCTTATAGTCTTTTTCCATCCAGATCCGGTACTGGAATGCACTGGTCTGGGCAATACAGTAATCGATATAGTAGAAGGGACCGGCATAAATATGATTCTGTCTCTGCCAGTAGCTTCCGCTTCCGAAGAAAGGATATTCCTCTCCGAAATCCAGATGCGGTTTGTAAACCTTTTCCAGCTCTTTCCATGCCGCTTTCCGCTCTTGTGGTGTCATTTCCGGATGATCGTATACGATATGCTGGAATTCATCCACCATACAGCCATATGGGATAAAGGCAACGGCATCCTCCACCTGAGATCTCTTGAAATCATCTGCCCGGTCTCCGAAGAACAGAGCCATCCAGGGATTGGTGAAAAATTCCATTGACATAGAATGTGTCTCTGCTGTTTCCATGGTGATATCCGCATGCTCCAGGATCGGGTCGTCTGCTGTCAGATAACCCTGGAAAGCATGACCGCACTCATGCGTGATAACATCCACATCTCCGCTGGTTCCATTGAAATTGGCAAATACGAAGGGAGCATGGAAATCCGGCATATAAGTCATATAGCCGCCCACTTTTTTATTGGCTCCTGGAAGCACCTGCAGAAGATGGTTATCCAGCATAAAATCGAAAAATTCTCCGGTCTGCTCAGAAAGCTCCCGGTACATTTTCTGACCTGCCAGAAGGGTGTCCTCGTAACTTCCGACGGGTTTCGGACTTCCCTGCGGGAAGCTGACGCCTTCATCACAGAAATACAATTTGTCAAGTCCTAGGCGTACCCGGCGGTTCTCCCAGAGCTCCTCTGCCAGAGGAACCCAGTCTTTCTTGATCTGGTCACGGAATTTTTCCACTTCCGGACGACGGTAACTGTTCCGGATCATCCGGTTATAACCCAGCTCGGTAAAATTCTCATATCCCAGGGCTTTTGCCTGAGCCGTACGGTTTTTCACCAAAGCATCATAGATCTCATCCAGTTCTTTCTCCTTGCTGGCATAGAAAGCATCCACTTTTTTTCCTGCTTCCTGCCTGATCTTCCGATCTTTGGAATGCTGGAAGGGGGTCATCTGCGAAATATTATAAATCTCGCCTTCCCACTCGATCTTTGCGGAAGCCATCATTTTCTCATAACGGGTAACGAGAGCATTCTCTTCCTGCTTTAATGGAATAATGGCCTCGCTGGTGGATTTTTCCGCCAGCTCCATATTACGGAAAGCAGGACTGCCGATTTTTTCTTCCAGTTCCCTGCGAAACGGCGATTTTAAAAGCAGTTTGGCATATTCCACGGCAAGGTTGCTGTAAGCCGGATATTCCCGATCGTAATACTCCTTTTCCTGATCATAGAACGTATCTGAGGTATCCAGGCTGTTTCTTGTAGAGGCCAGCGCCATCTCCGTCTGGATATGTCTCGTTCTTTCATAATACTTCTGATGGACACGGAACTGTTCTTCGGCACTTTTTGCTGTCTGAAATTCCTCCATCAGTTCTTTTAATGCTTTGGTCTCCTCCGCAAAATCAATGCGGCTGTACGGCATCTCTTCATATTTCATGTTGCATAAATCCCCCTGTTTTTTATTCTTTTGGGTTTTCCGTCTGCCGGATCCGCAAACCCTGTCTTATCATATCACAATTCTGTCAAAAAAGGGAACTTTTCAGTCCTTTTTTTCAAAAGGAACCTCGATCAGATCTTTGGTAAAATGGTTCAGCACCTCATGACCTTCCTCTGTCACCAGGACCAGATCCTCAATGCGGACACCGGCAATGCCCGGTACATAAATTCCCGGCTCTACCGAAAACGTCATACCCGGTTTCAGGATCTCATCATTGGATGAGGAAACATCACCAGACTCATGGACCTCAATGCCGATGCAATGGCCGGTACGATGTGTAAACGCATCGCCATAGCCCATCTCTGTAATGTACTTTCTTGCTGCCTGATCCACATCAGAAAAACGGGCTCCCGGACGAACCGCCTCAATCCCTCTCCGGTTTGCTTCTTTTACGATCTCATAAATCTTTCTCGCTTCATCGGAAGCCTTGCCAAGAAAAACGGTTCTCGTCATGTCAGAGCAATAACCATTCAAAAGACAGCCGATATCCAGAACCACGCAGTCACCATATTTTCCGGTGGACTCATCGGACTCATGATGAGGATCTGCGCCGTTGTCACCAAAGCCCACGATCGGCTCAAAGGAATGACCTGCTGCTCCGTTTTTCACATAGATCTTTCGAAGTTCTTCTCCAAGTTCCACCTCATTCATACCGGAAGCAACAAGAGGAATCAGCTCCTCCATGCTCAGATCATTCACCAGGGAAGCTGCCCGCATTTTTTCCTGCTCTTCCGGTGTTTTCACCTGGCGGATATGATCGATGATATAGGAAGCATTGATATATTTATCTCCCATCTCAAGCTCCATCAGACGCAAAAGAAAGCGTGCCGGCCAGGTCTTGTCGATGCCAATGATGCCGCCTTTTCTCATATGAGAAGCCAGGACACCCACCGCATCATCCGTATCATCAAAATACACAACCGGGAAGCCAAGAGCCGCCTCATCCTGCGGAAACAGTTTTCCAATGACCAGAAGCGGTTTTTCTTTTTCCACATCCAGATACAGAGCCATCATGCGCTCCATGCAGTTGATCAGCTTTCCTGTCAGATAATAAACAGAAACAGAATCTGTAACGATCAGCTGACCGATTCCTTCGTCCTTCATCGAGTCAATGACTCTTTGGTATCTTTTCCAATTCATTTGAAACATCCTCCTCTTTCATGGTTTGTTTTATTTTATCCAGCAGACTCTCCACCCGTTCGGAAAGTTCTTTTTCCGGAAACTGCACCGAAGGGCTTAAACTCAGATCCGGACAGACACGCCGGCAGTATTCTGCCGCCTTTTCGTCGTCTTTCTCTTCTGCTTCCTCCGAATAGTAGAGTGCCAGCCGGTAAAGAGCTTCTTCACTCCGATTCTCTGCTCCCTTTCGATAGAGCTTTAATGCCTGTTTCTGGTCTTTTTCCACCGCAAGGCCCTTCTCATAGCAATAGCCCAGAAGATACATGGCATATTCACCATCTTTTCCTACATATTTACTGCGGGCCCGGTTTTTCAAAATGGAGACCGCCAGCTTTGGATCCGGCTTCCCTGCAATACCGGTAAGGCAGCAGAAAGCCACTGTAATATCAGAAAAAACATCTCCTTTTTCTGCTGCTTTTTCAAACCAGTACCGGGCTTTTGCCACATTTTTCCGGACACCCAGGCCATCCCGGAATGCTACACCCATGACGCGCATGCCAAGCGGATTGCCTTTTCCTGCCGCGGCCTGATAAAAGTCCAGCGCCTTTTCAGGATCCTTCTCCACTCCTTTGCCAAGCTCATAAAGCCGGCCGATACGGACCATGGCATCACTGTCTCCCAGCCTTGCGCATCTTTCCAGATATTCTGCCGTCTTTTTTTCATCCGGAGAAACACACTTCCCATCCTGATAAAATCTGGCTGCATTACGGCAGCCATAACTGCTTCCGCGGTCTGCCGCCCGTTCATACCACATCAGAGCCGCTTTCTCATCTTTTTCCACGCCGTCTCCCCGTTCATAGCAGACACCCAGATTGTTCATTCCTGTGGCATGACCATGAAGTGCCGCTTTCTGATACCAGGAAACGGCCTCCTTTGCATCCTTTTCCACACCGTTTCCCTGTTCCAGGCAGACACCATAGCAGCATTCTGCATCCGCATATCCCTGTTCGGCAGCCTTCCGGTACCAGCTGACGGCCACCTGCGGATCTGCTTCTACGCCTTTTCCGAATTCATAACAGCGTCCAAGCTCTGTCTCTCCCGGAGCAAAATGCTGAAGAGCTGCAGCCTGATACCAGAAAAATTCCTGCTGCTCATCTTTTTTCGTACCAAAACCTGTTTCAAAACAAAAACCTGCTTTCATCTGTGCCCGTTCAAAACCGACCTCTGCCGCCGTCAGATAACAGTGAAAAGCCTGCTCCGGATCCCGCTCCCGTCCAAGACCGTACTGAAAACAACGGCCAAGCTGATAGAAGGCAGGCACATATCCCTGTTCGGCAGCCTGTTCATAAAGCCAGGCTGCCGTACGGAGATCCTTTGGCACGCCCCAACCATTCTCCCGATAGATCGCCAGATTCGTCATGCCGCAGGCATTGCCGGCCTCTGCAGCTTTCTGAAAGCAGAAAAGACCTCTGTCTCCCGTCTCCTCGTCCTCCCGACGGCTCCAGAATACTCCCAGATCTGCCCACTGTTCTCCGGTCAGATTTTCCTCAGGAACCGTCAGCATCAGGCTGCCGCACCGGGGGCACACCGGAAATTCTCCGCTTTCTCCTTCTGCCATAAAACGGCAGGCAGGATCTGTACACGCAAAAATCATTTCTTCCTCCTTACTTCCAGGGGCGGATATGACGCTCCGCGAAACGGATGATATCCTCTGCCGCCTCTCCCCTGATATGACGATGCTGGGCTTTCTTCATTTTCTCCTGAATATCTGGTGCCTGCAGAAGTTTTACTCCTGTTTTTGCCAGAGCTGACGGAGAATGGGCATACATGCACATGCCATGAGAAGCAAAAAACTTTCTGTTTTCCGTCTCACAGCCCGGGATCGGAAAGGTATGGATCAGCGGTTTTCCTGCCACTGCCGTTTCCGTGGAAGTAAGTCCTCCCGGTTTCGTATAAACAAGATCTGCCACCGCCATATAAAGAGGCATCTGATCCGTATACCCGATGATTGAAACAGAACTATCTCCTTCAAAACGTTTTTCCAACTGTTCACGGACTTTTTCATTGTTTCCGCAGATCACAGCCAGTACACTGTCCTCTCCGTTTCTCTTACGGACCTCCCGGGTGAGTTTTTCCAGATTGCCGGCTCCCATACTGCCTCCGATCAGAAGATGAAGCTTCTTTTCCGGTGAAAAGCCCAGCTTTTCTTTAGCCTCCTCCTGATCCATCAGATTCCGGAAACATTTGCGCACCGGAATCCCGAAGGGGATCATTTTTTCCTTTGGAATCCCTCTTCTGGCACATTCTTCAATCAGTTCCGGATGCGGAACGATATAATAGTCACAACAGGTTTCCTCCCAGAAGGGAATACAGGTATAATCTGTCATGACTGCCACAGTCAGAGGCAAAGGCATTCCTTTCTTTTTCATATAAGAAATGGTCTCCGACGGATACAGATGAGGCATAAAGATCACATCTACCGGATGTTCCTTTAAATAGCGGTTCAGATATTTTGCCATAAGAGTATTTACATAATAAACCGGTGATTTTTTTGCCATCCGGCTCACAAACATTCCCAGCTTGTATGCAGCGCCAAAAACTCTTGGTGCCTTTTTTACCACGTCAATATAAAGATCCCCCACCAGAGAAGAAGTCCATTTTCCTGCCAGGGTCAGATAATCCAGAAGAATTGCCTCGTGACCTCTCTCCTCAAGCATTTCCTTCAGGGCAGCTCCGGCTGCATTATGTCCTCCGCCGGTATTACAGGATAAAATCAATGCTTTCATAATAACTATCCTTTCTTCCATGCAATACACGCCTGTCCTCTGGGGATCCTTTTGATTTCTGGAAGGTGCTTTCGGATCACCACAAACGCGATCAGCATGATACCATATTTTATAGAAGAAAACGGTGCAAAATGCACACCCGGAACAGACCAGACCAGAAATGTAACGCCCGTCCGGAGGCTGTGTGGATTTATCACAAGGATCCCAGTGAAAAACAGATAAACAGCAGCCAGTAATACAACCGGAAAAAAAATCGGATAAAGCCCTAAAAGAACACCAAAAGAAACGGCAATGGCTTTTCCTCCTTTTCCAAAACGGTCGATCAGAGGATAGGCATGTCCGATCACCGGAGCTGCCATCACCAGTCCAAACAGATTTTCCTCCGGATCCAGATAACGTGCAGCCAGCCAGACCGGAAAGGCTCCTTTTCCAAGATCTGCCAGAAGTACCAGAATTCCACAGAGCACTCCTCCATAAAGAAAGGCATTGGCTGTTCCCGGATTTCCGTCACTGCTCAGGGTGCGCACATCGATTCCTTTGAGAAGCCTTGGAATCAGATACCCAAAAGTAAGGCTACCCGAGAGATAACCCAACAGGCTGAATACCACATACTTCATTTTCTGACGCACTTCCTTCCTTTACTGTTCTCCGATCTGGCCGTATACCTTCAGGGCATCTGTCACATGGGCATCCCCGGCATCTTCTGCTTTGGCCGTTACCAGAATGTATTCTTTTCCTTTTACCTCAGCAAGACTTGCCAGGCAAAGACCCGCACGGGATGTATTTCCCGTCTTTCCACCCAGAAGCATTCCGCCGGTAAACCCCCGGTCCCCCAGGGAACGGAACATCGTACTATATACCGTAAACCCATCCGGATGGACATTTGTTGGAGACATGGTATGGTTCTGACTGGTAAAAATCGCCCGGAAATCCACGTTTTTCAGCGCATAGCGGAGCAGCTTTGCAATGTCCTTCGCCGTGGAATAGTGTTCATCATCGTGAAGACCGGTACAGTTTACAAAATGGCTGGAGCGCATACCGATCTTCTGTGCTTTCTGGTTCATCAGTTCCGCATAGGCTTCTTCAGAACCGGCTATACCGCGTGCCAGAGTCAGACAGCACTCTGCTCCTGAAGGAAGCATGACACCATATAAAAGATCCCTCACCGTAACCTCTTCGCCCGCCTCAAAGCCGGCCGTGGAAGCCTGTTCTGCATAGATCGAATCAAAAATATCAGAAGGAACCGTCATCCTTTCATCCAGATCCGGACATTTTTCCAGTGCAAGGATCGCCGTCAGGATCTTTGTCATGGAGGCCGGATACATTTTTTCTGTTTCTGCTTTTCCAGCCAGTTTGAAACCGGTTCCTGCATCCACCAGGATCGCATATTCACTGTCAATGCCACTTAAATCCACCTTTATTCTGGGATTCAGGATCATATTCTCTGCCAGTGCCAGTCCTACAAACAGAAGCACAATCAGTAAAACAGAAAAAGTATAAAATGGTCTTCCATGTTTCTTCTTACGTTTCTTTTTCTTCAAGTTTCTCTTCTCCTCGTATGTACGTTCTTGTTTATACAGCTTATCCCAGCACCGGGCTTTTGTCAAGTTTACACGTCTGCTTTTCTTTCTCACATCCGTAAGAAATGTTTTCTTTATGCAAAAAACCCCCCGGTTCCATTTTCACAGAACCGAGGGATTCAGACTCAGATTAGTCCTCCTGCGGGATGATCTCTTTCTTATTGTAAGTACCGCAGTTTTTGCATACACGGTGAGGCATCATAAGCTCGCCGCATTTGCTGCATTTTACGAGATTCGGAGCAGCCATTTTCCAGTTTGCTCTTCTTTTATCTCTTCTTCCTTTGGAAGATTTATTCTTCGGGCAGATTGACATGTGTTACACCTCCTTAAATTTGCTAAAGACATCACGGATTTTCGCCATTCTTGGATCTAAATCTGTGCTATCACAGTCGCAAGTCGTCAGGTTCAGATTTGCGCCACAGGAGGGGCAGAGTCCTTTGCAGTCCTCTTTACACAATACCTGCATCGGCCAATTCATCAGAATCTCACCATAGACAAGCTTATCCACATCAAGGTCATATCCATCGATATAATTGTGTTCGTCAAGCGCCGTCATCCGTTCAGACTCTGAAAGAGTCATATCCACATTCCTTTCGAAATCCAGATCAAACTCCTCCGTCACATCCTCCAGGCAACGGCTGCATGGTATCACAATCTCCAATGTCACCTTGCCATTGATGTTCAGCTTGCGCTCTCCCTCGTTTGTCAAACTCAAGAGTACCGGCGTCTTGCTCACAATAGGAAATGTTCCAAGCTTCGATGAAAACTCGTTCATCTCCAGATCTGCTTCTGTAGTAAAAGTTTTCTTTTCTTTCTTTAACACAGGGTTCAGGTCTATTCGCATCTCTATCTCCTATTCACACTTTTCCCATTATACATATACCGTCCCGGTTTGTCAACAGGATTTCCCAATTTTTTGTCAAGTTTTTTTACTTTACAAGTGCAACGGTATCGCGGCAGATAGCCAGCTCTTCGTTGGTGGGGATAACAGCTACTTTTACTTTGGAATCAGCGGTAGAGATCACTCTCTCTTCTCCTCTGTGACTGTTCTCCTCTTTATCCAGCTCCACACCAAGGTAACCAAGATAGCTTACAACCTTCTCACGAACCGGGATCGCATTCTCACCGATACCAGCGGTAAATACGATCGCATCTACGCCGTTCATAGCCGCCACATAACCGCCTACAAATTTAGCGATTCCGTAGCAGAGAACCTCCAGAGCATTGACTGCATCCTGGTTTCCATTCTCAGCAGCCTCATTCAGGTCACGGAAATCACTGGAAAGATTTCCGGACAGACCGTACAGACCGGATTTCTTATTCAGAACGTTCATAACACCTGCGATATCGAGGTTTTCTTTCTTGGCGATGAACTCCATGATAGCCGGATCGATGTTACCGGAACGGGTTCCCATTACCACGCCTTCCAGCGGAGTAAGACCCATGGTGGTATCTACACATTTGCCGTTTACAACAGCACTGATGGAAGAACCGTTACCCAGATGGCAGACGATCACTTTAGAGTTGTCCTTGTCAAGTCCCAGGAACTCAACAGCACGTTTGGAAACAAAGCTGTGAGAGGTTCCGTGGAAACCATATCTTCTTACTTTGTAATTTTTGTAGTAGTCCAGAGGCAGACCATAGAGGTATGCTTTCGGCGGCATTGTCTGATGGAAAGCGGTATCAAATACAGCTACCTGCGGAACACCGGGCATCAGCTCGGAGCAGACATTGATACCAATGAGGTTTGCCGGGTTATGAAGCGGTGCCAGATCGTTGCACTCTTCTACTGCTTTGATCACTTCATCTGTGATGATGCAGGAAGAAGCGAATTTCTCTCCGCCGTGTACTACACGATGACCAACTGCATTTACCTCTTTCAGGGAAGCGATCGCACCGGTCTTCTCATTGGTCAGGGCATCCAGGACCATCTGGATCGCCTCTTTGTGAGTAGGCATGGGAGCTTCTGTGATCTCTTTGTCACAGCCGGCTTTCTGGTATACCAGACGGCCGTCGATACCGATACGCTCACAAAGACCTTTTGCCAGAACATCCTCTGTATCAGAATTGATCAGCTGATATTTCAGGGAAGAACTTCCGCAGTTAATTACTAATACATTCATCTTTTTATCCTCCATATGAACACAAGGGAGTGCGCCATTTACCTGACGCACTCTCTCCTATACTGACAGCAGATATCCCTCCCCCGGGCAGCTGCTGTCTCTCACAAAACGTCTGACTTACTCAGCCTGGCACTGTACAGCGGTGATCGCAACAACGCCTACGATGTCCTCAGCAGAGCATCCGCGGGACAGATCGTTGACCGGTTTTGCAATACCCTGGGTAACAGGTCCGTATGCTTCAGCCTTTGCCAGTCTCTGAGTCAGCTTGTAGCCGATGTTTCCGGCATCCAGATCCGGGAAGATCAGAACGTTGGCCTGACCTGCTACAGAACTGCCCGGAGCTTTGCTTGCGCCTACGCTCGGAACGATCGCAGCATCAAGCTGGAACTCTCCGTCCAGTTTGAGATCCGGATAGGACTCTTTTGCGATCTTGGTAGCCTCTACGACTTTGTCTACATCTGCATGTTTTGCAGAGCCCTTGGTAGAATGGCTCAGCATTGCCACAACCGGCTCCTCCTGTACGAGGAGTTTGAAGGACTCGGCAGAAGAACCTGCGATCGCTGCCAGCTCTTCCGGATTCGGATTCTGGTTCAGACCGGAATCTGCGAAGATGAAGGTTCCGTTTGCACCGTACTCGCAATTCGGAACAACCATCAGGAAGAAAGCGGATACCAGTTTGGTTCCCGGTTTGGTCTTCAGGATCTGCAGGCAGGGACGTAAGGTATCTGCGGTAGAATGGCAGGCACCGGAAACCATTCCGTCAGCGTCTCCCATTTTAACCATCATAACACCGTAGTACAGGTACTGATTGAGAAGGATCTCTTTTGCCTGCTCCGGAGTCATTCCTTTTTTCTGTCTCAGCTCAACGAGCTTGTCAATATATTTCTGAGTCTTCTCAGAGGTAGCCGGGTCAACGACAACTGCGCCGCTGATATCCAGTCCTTCGCTGCCTTTCTTTACTGCTTCCTCGCTGCCGACCAAAACGATGTTTGCGATTCCCTCTTTCAGGATCTGTGCAGCAGCTTCATAGGTTCTGCGGTCTTCGGTCTCCGGCAGAACGATCGTTTTCTTATTTGCTTTTGCTCTTTCTTTGATTACGTCAATAAATCCCATGATTCTTGACTCCTTTCGTAGATAATAAAAGGCCTACTTTTCCAGCCACATATCATTTTTTATTATATCGCTACATTCCCCTATTTTCAACCGTAAATATGTATATTTTTGTATACATTTGTCAGAAGAATTTTCTTTTTCCTGTAATTTTCCCATATACAGATTTTTCCTGACAGGTTATACTGATACAGTGAATATTAGATCAGGAGGAATCAATCATGAAAGTCACCGGCATCATCGCCGAATATAACCCCTTTCATCAGGGACACGCTTACCATCTTTCCAGAGCCAGAGAACTGACAGGAGCGGACCGGATCCTGGTTGTTATGGGCGGGAATTTCATGCAGCGAGGAGAACCTGCTATCATAGATAAATACACCAGGACAGAGATGGCGCTCAGAAACGGGGCGGATCTCGTTCTGGAACTTCCGGCCGCCTCTGCAACGGGCAGTGCAGAGTATTTTGCCGAAGGTGCCGTGGAGCTTCTGGACGCCTCAGGTGTAGTGAATGAACTCTGCTTCGGAAGTGAACTTGGAGAATTGGAACCTCTTGAAAAAGCGGCGGAACTTCTTCTGGAAGAACCGGAGGATTATCAGGAGCTCCTGCGGGCGGAACTAAAAAAGGGAAAAACCTTTCCGGAAGCCCGGGAAACGGCTCTTTCTGCTTTTCTGCCGGAGCAAAGCCTCCTTGCCTCTCCGAACAATATCCTCGCCATCGAATATATAAAAGCCCTGAAGCGAAGAAAAAGTTCCATCCGTCCGCTGACGATCCAAAGACTTGGAAGTTACCACGGAGAAGATGGACAGCCGGCTGGCGCTCCGCATACGGTTTCCGGAAACCTTCCAGAGAGCTTCGCCTCTGCCAGCACAATCCGATGCCAGCTCCATACTCTGGAAAAACAGATCGTAACGTCATGCGAACAGCCCGCTTTCGGTTCTCTTATGACAGCTCTGGCAAAAGAACTTCCACCTTCCTCTTTCGGACTTTTAAAAGATGTCCTGCTGGCAGATCGTTTGGTACAGGCAGAGGATTTTTCTCTTCCTCTCCATTACCGACTCATGCAGGCAAAGGAGCCTCTGGAATTCTCCGTTTATCTGGATGTTTCAGAAGAGCTTTCCCGGCGGATCTATTCCCTCCGTCAGGAATTTACAGGCTTGAATGCTTTTCTGGATCTGGTCCGTACCAGACAATACACCAGAAGCCGCGTTTCCAGAGCTCTCCTTCACATTCTTCTGGATATCCGTCAGGAAGAAGTGCTTCCGCCCACACACCTCAGGGTTCTCGGTTTTCGCCGGGAAGCCTCTGACCTTCTCTCGGAGATCAAGAAAAAAAGCCGGCTGCCTCTTATCACCAAGGCAGCCGGCCATCCGGAACTTTCGGAAGAAATCCGGATCTCTTCTCTTTATCATCTCGGAAACTCCTATAACGAGCTTTCCAGACCTCTTGTCATTCTTTAGTTCTTGAAGCTGTGGATCGGAGCGGGGATCCTTCCTCCTCTGTCCACAAAATTCTCACATTTGAAGCGGTTTACAGGCATAACCGGGGCATAACCGAGAAGACCGCCAAATTCCACATTGTCTCCCACCTTTTTCCCGACCACCGGGATCAGACGGACGGCTGTTGTTTTCTGATTTATCATACCGATCGCCATCTCGTCCGCGATCACGCCTGCGATCGATGCAGCTGAGGTATCTCCCGGAACAGCGATCATATCAAGACCTACCGAGCAGACGCAGGTCATCGCTTCCAGTTTTTCAATCGTAAGGGCACCTGCTGTCACTGCATCGATCATTCCCTGATCCTCACTGACCGGAATGAATGCGCCGCTCAGACCTCCCACATAAGAAGAAGCCATAACACCGCCCTTTTTCACCTGATCATTGAGAAGTGCCAGAGCCGCTGTGGTTCCCGGTGCGCCCGGATACTCTACACCGATCTCACAGAGGATCTCTGCAACGCTGTCACCAACAGCCGGTGTGGGAGCCAGGGAAAGATCGATGATGCCAAACGGGATACCCAGACGGCGGCTGGCTTCCTGCGCAACCAGCTGACCCACACGGGTCACCTTGAAAGCCGTCTTCTTGATGGTTTCACAGAGGATTTCAAAATTCTTTCCACGAACCTCAGAAAGTGCCTGTTTTACAACACCAGGACCGCTGACACCGACATTGATGATGGCATCCGCCTCTGTCACACCATGAAAAGCACCTGCCATGAAGGGATTGTCATCCGGAGCATTACAGAGAACCACCAGTTTTGCGCAGCCCAGAGAATCCCTGTCTTTTGTCCGTTCTGCCGTCTCCTTGACGATATCGCCCATGAGACGGACGGCATCCATGTTGATACCGCATTTGGTAGAGCCAACATTGACAGAACTGCAGATCCTCTCCGTAACTGCCAGTGCTTCCGGGATCGAACGGATCAGATTTTCATCATTTTTTGTCATTCCCTTGGATACCAGTGCAGAATAACCGCCGATAAAATTGACTCCAACCTCATGTGCTGCTTTGTCCAGTGTTTTTGCGATCGTCACGAAATCTTCCGGAGTCTTGCAGGCATTTCCGCCTACCAGGGCAACGGGTGTCACGGAGATTCTCTTATTTACGATGGGAATGCCATATTCCCGTTCGATCGCTTCACCGGTAGGCACCAGATCATGCGCTAGGCGGAGGATCTTATCGTAAATATTCTGGTTCAGCTGCTCCAGATCATCGGATATACAGTCCAGAAGACTGATTCCCATGGTGATCGTACGGACATCCAGATTCTCCTGGGTGATCATCTTATTTGTCTCGTTTACTTCAAACATGTTAATCATAATCGTTTTCCCCTTTATCCGTTGTCTTAGATTCTGTGCATTTTGTTGAAAATATCCTCATGCTGGCAGCGGATGCTGACACCAATGGAAGCACCCAGTTTCTCCAGGCCCTCTGCCAGCTCTGCGATGCTTTTCTGACTGTTATTGGCATCAGTTACCATCATCATATTAAAAAAGCCCTGAACGATCGTCTGGGAAATATCAAGAATGTTGACATTATTCTCTGCGAGATAAGTACAAACCTTTGCGATGATACCGACGGTGTCTTTTCCTACTACTGTAATGATTGTTTTTTTCATAGCTGATACTCTCCTTTTTAGATATAATGATGTTGCCTGTCTATAACAACAGCCCGGCATCCGGCAGGTCTCTAACCTGCTTTCTGAACAACCGGACGGCTGCCTTGATATCAGCCGGACAAAAAACGTCCGCTGCAATATCCCTTGTTGTATCACTTCTACAGTCTCACTGCAGCTGACGGAAGCTCCCTTTTTGCCACACAGATCGGAAAATCCGAAGCACGATAGGGACTTTCTCCCATCGTGATCTCGGCACAGACCGTCTCATAAGCCAGTTCTTCGTAATTGTTTTCTTTACTCAGATGGCCCAGCATGACTGTATTCATATCATCATTCAGAATCTCCGAAAGAAGCTTTCCCGCATTTTCGTTGGAAAGATGACCTCTGTTTCCCAAAATCCGCTGTTTCAGGTAATAGGGATAGCTCCCCACCTGAAGCATGTTGATATCATGATTGGATTCCAGAAGGACTGCCTGCAGTCCTTTCAGATGTTCAATGATATAATCGTCATAATAACCCAGATCCGTACATACTGCCGCTGTATGCTCCTCATGGGCAACCCGGTAAGCCACAGGCTCTGCCGCGTCATGTGAGATCCTGAAGGGAAGGATATCCAGGTCTCCGATCTGAAAATGCTCATCTGCGTGGATCTCATGAAGAAGGGACGGATCCAGCTTTCCAAGAGAACTGCAGTTTCGGATAGCCTCCATGGTCCCAGGCGTGGCATAGATGGGAAGGTGATGTTTTCTTGCCAGAACCCCAAGTCCTTTGATATGATCGGAATGCTCATGCGTCACAAGGATCCCGTTCAGATCTTTCGCCGTATGAGCAAAACTATTCAGTCCTTCCTCCACTTTTTTACCACTGATCCCGGCATCCACAAGAACCGCGCTGGAGCTGCTGCCTATGTATATACAGTTACCAGTACTTCCGCTGGCAATACTACAAAATTCCATGTTCTTTCAATCCTCTATCTATTTGTTCAAATGTATTCTGCACAATTTCACTGCTGTTGTCAATCACAAATTGACAGGATTCGCGGAAAATCTCATCCGGAAGCTGATTTTTCATAATGGAATCTGATTTTTCACTGCTGTAGCCTCTGGAGGCTGCCAGGCGTCTGCGGCGCACATCTTCGTCCGCATAAATATACCAGAGTTCATCGCAGATCGTATCGTAATGATCTTCAATGAGAAGAGCTGCTTCCACTGCGGTAAAGGGAACCTTTCCTTCTTTCCGCTCTCTTTCGATTTCCGATGCAATGTATTCTTTCACGGCCGGATGGACCAGACTGTTGAGTTTCATCAATTTTTCCTGATCTTCAAAAACCAGCCTGCCCAGTTTTTGCCGGTCGATGGTCTGATCTCCTTTTAAAATCCCGCTTCCAAACGTTTCCACGATCCGGTAATAAACCTTCTGACCAGGTTCCATAAGAAAATGCCCCACCTTGTCTGCCTCAATGATCCGGGCATGATATCTCCGGTTGAGATAATCCAGGAGCGTGCTTTTTCCGGCTCCCACGCCACCGGTAATCCCCAGTACTTTCATCAGACATTCCTCCTATTTGGCTTCATACCAGTTATTTCCCGTATGCATATCGACCTCCAGGCGGACAGACAGCTCTGCCGCTCCCTGCATCTCCTCCCGAAGGATCGTTTTTACCTGCTCCACTTCCTCTTTCTCTGCCTCGATAAGAAGCTCATCGTGGATCTGAAGGATCAGACGTGATTTCAGCTGTTCCCTTTTCAGGCGCTCGCTGACACGGATCATGGCGATCTTGATAATGTCGGCGGCTGTACCCTGGATCGGTGCATTCATAGCTACCCGTTCCCCAAAGGAGCGCTGCATAAAGTTCGATGATTTCAGCTCCGGCATGGGACGACGTCTCCCGTACAGAGTCGTCACATAGCCGTTTTCCTTCGCATGCTCCACCAGACCATCCAGAAAGTTCTTGATCCCCGGATAGGTTTCAAAGTATTTTTCAATGTATTCCGAAGCCTCTTTCCGGCTGATGCTGAGATCCTGACTCAGTCCAAAAGAACTGATGCCGTAAACGATGCCAAAATTAACTGCCTTGGCATTTCTTCTCTGAAGCGGCGTTACCTCGTCAAAAGGAATATGGAATACCTGGGAAGCCGTGATCCGATGAATATCCTCTGCATCCCGGTATGCCTGGATCAGCCGTTCATCTCCGGACAGATGTGCCAGCACCCGAAGCTCGATCTGAGAATAATCCGCATCCACAAACACACAGCCCGGTTTCGGCACAAAGACCTTCCGGATCATCCGCCCCAGTTCCATACGGACCGGGATATTCTGAAGATTCGGTTCCGTGCTGCTGATCCTTCCTGTCGCCGTGATCGTCTGATTGAATGTGCTGTGGATCCTGCCGTCAGGAGCAATGAAGGCAGCCAGACCATCTGCATATGTAGATTTCAGTTTTGCCAGTGTCCTGTATTCCAGGACAGAAGCCACGACCGGATGCTCCGGTGCCAGTTTCTCCAACACATCTGCTGCTGTGGAATAACCGGTCTTTGTCTTTTTACCGCCCGGAAGCTGCATTTTTTCAAACAGGATTACACCCAGCTGTTTTGGTGAGTTGATGTTAAACGTCTCTCCCGCCTGTTCATAAATAGAAGTCTCCAGCTCACGGATCCGCCCGGCCAGCTGATCTCCGTATGTTTTCAATGCCTCGGCTTCTACCGCAATCCCTGCCCGTTCCATATCCCGGAGGGCATAAACGAGAGGCATTTCGATTTTTCGGAAAAGGGAATCCATCCCCGTCTCTTTCAGCTTATCCAGAATGGGTTCCAGTCCCGTTGCTGCTACATAAGCCTGATAGCAGGCCCAGTTTCTGAAAGCCCCTTTATCCTCCTTTGCTTTTTCCAGAGAAGCTTTACCGAAAAGCTCCTCTCTTCCCGGAAGCAGCCGGGAAAGATATTCTTTTGCAATATCCTCATAAGGATAACGGTCTTTCAACGGGTTGATCAGATATGCACCAATGGAAAGATCAAAAACCTTTTCCCGATCCGGGACGGTAAAGAGATCCAGCTGGGCTTTCAGATCCAGCACTGCAGCTGTTTTTCCATAGACCAGCAGTTCTTCCAGATGATCTCTCAGAAAAGAAAGTTCCAGTCCTTCCTCCTCGCAGGTTCCATCTGTCGGCAGGAAAGCCGTACCTTCCTCTCCCAGAGAAAGTGCCAGACCATAGATTTTTTCTTTTTCCATAATCCAGGAGAAGCCAAAAGACTCTCTTTCTGCTGCTGCGGAAAAGAATTGTTCCGCTTCTTCTCTTGTTCCGATCAAAAGGAAATGATCGCTTGCCTGGTCCTTTGGTGCTTCCACATGAAAACGGCTCAGAAGGTTTTTAAATTCCAGCTTTTTCATCCAGGTAAAAGCTTCCGGTGTATAAAGATCGGTCAGTTTTGCAGCCTCGAGATCCAGTACGACCGGACTTTCCGTATTGATCTTTGCCAGTGTTTTGGAAAGAACTGCCAGATCGTAATGTTCTTCCAGGGAAAGCTTTGCCTTGTTTGGCTTGATCTCTTCCAGATGATCATAAGCATTTTCGATAGAGCCAAACTCCGCAATGATCTTCGTGGCAGTCTTCTCCCCCACACCCGGGATACCAGGTATATTATCAGAAGTATCTCCCATAAGTGCTTTCACATCCACAAACTCCGTCGGCGTTACCAGATACTTCTCTTTCACATCCGCCGCATAGTAATTTTCGATCTCCGTTCCTGTCCGTTTGGTCTTGGGGATACGGATCTGCACCTTCTCTGTAGCCAGCTGAAGCAGATCCCTGTCTCCGGAAACGATCGAAACTGCAAGTCCTGCCCGCTCTGCCTGACCTGCAACTGTTCCCAGAAGGTCATCTGCTTCATAACCCTCTTTCATAAGAAGAGGCACACCCATAGCTGTGAGCACCTCTTTCATCACAGGAACCTGTTCCCGCAGCTCATCCGGCATGGCTTTTCTTGTCCCTTTGTAATCCGGATACATTTTATGCCGGAACGTAGGTGCTTTCAGATCAAAAGCGACTGCCAGATACTGCGCCTTTTCCTCATCCAGGATCTTAAACAGAATATTTAAAAAACCATAAACCGCGTTCGTATGCAGGCCTTCGGCATTGGTCAGCTCCGGAATCCCGTAAAAAGCGCGGTTTAAAATACTATGTCCATCTATCAAAACCATTTTTCCACTCATGTGAAACCTCCGTTATGTTTGCTATAGATCAAGGAATCCAGTCCTCGTGACCGGAAGCCAACCAGAGATCCGGCGGTGCTTCAAGCCGTGCATCCGGTGTTATCACTTCCGTTTCTGACTCCGGATCCGTCTCTGTATCTCCTTCCGTCACTTCCGTTTCTTCTCCATCCGGATAAAAGAAACGATACAGCCTGGTCTCTCCGATATTCTTCTCCGGAAACATCTCCAGCTGCGTCATGACCGTCAGGAGAAGAAAAACCTCTGCCACTGCCACAACACAGCCGGTCACTGCACGAAAGATCTTTCTTCTGCGGATCCGGTTTCTGGCGTCCTTCAGATTTTCCTTCAGCATTTTGGGAATATTAAAAGAAACCCTGTCATCCTCATCCAGCTTTTGCAGGGCATAATGAACGGTAAAATGAATCTCCAGTTCTTCATAGCACTCTTTGCAGTTTTCTATATGCTCCAGAAACTCTTCCGTCTCTTCATCGTTCAACTGACCGTTGATATAAGGAATGACCAGACTCTGTGCTGTTTTACAATCCATGTTTTTCTCCTTTGGCAAACCTGCAGTCTGTTATCCCTTTCTGTTTCAGAAACAACAAAACCACAAATTGTTGCTTACGGTATTAGTATACCCGTCATGAACTGTTTGGGCAAGACAAAATTACAAGCCTCCCGCCAAAATCCTTTTTCCGCAAAAAAATGAGCACCCATGAATGGATGCTCGTTTCTCTTACTAATTCATTTACTGCACCGAGTACGGATAAATCCGAACCCTCAACCTCCGCCAGTGTGATGGTCTTAGAACCGTCCTTATAGTTGAAAGTAAGGATTATCTTGTCCTCATAAAGATACACCGCATTTACAAAACTGTCAATCAGTCTTTGCCGCTGTTCCCGCTTTGTCACATCAAATTTACGGAAGCGGTAAATGAAAAATGCTATCTGTTCTCTTGTAAGCAGGGGCTTGTGCATTTCCTCCTGCAAAATGCTGACTTCAAGCTGGCTTTTGGTTTCCTCCAACTCGTCCAGTTTTTGCTTGGTGGACGGAGTAAAAATCCCTGCTTGAATGGCGTTGAGCATATTGTTAATACCTTTTTCCGTTTCTGCAAGCTGCTTTTTCAAAAGAGGCAAATCGGTGCTTTCTTCTGCAACTCCATCAGCGTATCAATCAGTCGTTCCATGACTTCATCATTCATAATTGCTTTCATGGTATAGTTGACAACCAAATCTTCAATCCAATCTTTCTTGACCGCTTTCTTGTCGCAGAGCTTCTTTTTCTTAGTATTCACACAACGGTAATAGCGATGGACTTTCATTGTATGGCTTGTGCCGCTTTCTCCCACCATAAAGGAGCCGCATTTCCCACAGTACAGCTTCGTTGTCAAGAGGTAATCGTCCTCAGCTTTGTGACGGGCGGGAGCCTTTTTATTCTTCGCCAGCCGTTCCTGTACCCGTTCAAATAATTCTTTCGGGACAATCGCCGGAATACCGTCCTCCTTGACTACATCACGATAACTGTACTCGCCCATATAGCGGCGGTTCTTCAAAAGGTGGTTCATAATATTCAACGTAATTTTCCCGCCACGAATGGAACGCATACCCCTGTCATTTAATAGATTAACAAGTTCCTGCATTGTTGTGCCCTCGCTGTACTTCGTAAACATTTCCAGCACCACCGGGGCAGTCTTAAGGTCGATTTGATAATACTGCTGTTCGTCAATATAATATCCCATCGGAACAGTACCGCCATTATATTTACATCTCAGCGCATTGTCGGTCAGTCCCCGGATAACCTTTTCAGAAAGCTCCGCAGAATAGTATTCCGCATATCCCTCCAACATGGCTTCCAGAATAATTCCCTCGCTACCCTCGGAGATATTTTCCCTTGCGGAAATGACTTTCACACTGTTCTTTTTCAAAAGGTTTTTATATCGTGCGCTGTCGTAACGGTTCCGGGCAAAGCGGTCTGATTTCCACACAAGAACAACATCAAACAAGCCCTTTGCGCTGTCTCTAATCATGTGCTGAAATTCGGGGCGGTTATCTGTTTTTGCTGACAATGCCCTGTCAATATAAGTCCCTAAAATTGTAATATCGTTGCGCTCTGCATACTCCTTACATTCCCGCAACTGTCCCTCAATACTTTCTTCCCGTTGGTTATCAGAAGAATAACGGGCGTAAATCACACCTTTCATTTTCTTTCCACCTCCATCATTTCAAGAAGCGTCTGTTTTAATTTTTCATTTAACGGAGATTGCGGGTCAAAACACATTTCAATAAACTGTTTCATTTCCTCACTCCCCGGTGCAATCTTCGGACGGTGTTCATATAGCTTGCCTTGCGGATTGTCTGTCCGGGCAAGCAGGTAATCTAATGATACATCAAAATAATCCGCATACCTTACAAGCGTTTCCAAAGAGGGAGCCGACTGCCCCTGCTCATAACGATTGATACTGGACTGCTTCACTCCCAAAAGTTCCGCCATCTTTACCTGCGACAGCTTCACACTTTCCCGCAACCTCCGCAGGCGTTCTCCTAATTCTTTCATGGGCTGTAACCTCCTTGTTTCCTCTATGCTTAGTATATCACTTTTGCGTTTTCTTTCCAACCCGTATTAAGCATATTTTTATGGAATATACTCGTAAAGCGGATAAAGAAAACGGAGAGGGTTACAACAAAATAAGCGGTCAATCCAGCTGTGGTTTTACAGCAGATTGTGACCGCTTATTTTGCATTTTGGAGGAAGTGTGGCTACACACTCCGACAAAATAGGGTTTCCAAAGGGTACCCCTTTGGCACACGACTTTGCTTGCAAAGTGTAGTGTGTTATACGCTCTGTCGGCGTTGCCGTAAAAATGCCGTTGCCGCCAGAGAAGGCAAGGGCATTTTTACGGCAGGAAAGCAGCGCTGTGATTGTGTTGCGTAGAGCCGCAAACGCAGGACTGGTTTCATCAGCAGACAGGGCGTATATGCAAACTCTGTTTACCCTATCTCCCTAATTCTCAATCACTATTTTTCAAAAGTCAAAATAAATAGGACTTCCAATTTTATGTGAGTTCAATTTGAGTATTTTTATGTAGAGTATCTTCATACCAAGAGCTTAATATATTTGAATGAAGTTTCTGCATTTTCTTTATTTCTCTTGAAGCCTTGTAAATATCCGTATCAAGATACGTCTGTGGTAATATTGCAACATTCGTTTGTTGTTTTGGTGCTAACGGATTTTCGCCATTACCCTTAAGAAGTTTAACATATTCGCCAAATATTGTAGGACAGTTCTTCTCCAATAACGCCGGAATTGACGGATATACAATTTTGTTAATTATATCGGATGCCCAATATCCTGTCATTGATAAGTCAAGTGGGTTCACATATATATGATTATAAAAATCAATATCAATTATGCTCCCATGAATCGTACCAACTCCACCAATTCTTTTCACCATATCTGCAACACGTTTTTGGAATGAAGTAAACTTGTCAAGCGGCGTTTTTATTGTAGAAATCATAGCGTCCATATTATCATAATAATACTGAACATCTTGAATTTCCAATTTTTTCATAGCACCACCATTAAGGATAGTAAGACTGCCGCTTCTTGATTTGTGGATAAAACAGTAATACCCATTCTTTTTTAACATATAGAGTACATTTACTTCTCGCTGGAAAGTCATTGATATATTTTTCCCACGGTAGAAGTCATTGTACTGTTCACCCGTAACCTCAAATATACCATCCTCATAATCAGAAAAACAATCATAATCGTTATCAAGCAAAAAAGTTTTCAAATGAGGGTTCTCGCTATGGTATCCAACTTGATTGTCTGAATAAACTCTATACTCACCGTCATCATGGAAAAAATTCCTATGTGTATGTCCACTTACATAAACATAATTTTTATTAGGATCTGCTTCTCTACACCAATCTTTTTTAGGTGTATGCGTTAAAATAATCGTGTTCTTATTGGCAAGAATAGGACGTAAACGATTATACAAATCTTCAAAAATTTTAGATTCTTTTATTTCAGTATCTCTATCCACAGTCATTCGATAAATGCCGTTATCGGCATTAAATTCCATATTATATCCCGAAAATCCCAATCCGCCGAGAATCACATATCTTGCACTTCGCAAGCGGTCAGCAATTTGCGTTTCATTCATTTGGCACAAATCGTGATATTTAATCAGGTGTGTTCCTGTGTTCGGATCAGCAAGCAAACCGCAATCTTCTTTGTAAAGAAGATCGTTATGAAGTAAATACATACCATATTCTTCTAAAATAGTTCGATACTTTGAAACAATCTGTTCTATTTGAAAACCCGGAAAACTCCATAACTCATGATTTCCAAGCGTAAACACAACCTGTGTGTTCCGACGTAATGTTTGGGAAAGCCTCTTTACAAATAACTGAAATATTCCAATATCTGATGCTACATCACCGTCAATCAATAATAAGCCTCCTGCATCATTGGCAATAGTATCGACTATTTTTTGAATCACATATATAACATCTTCTTTTGAACGACAGCCTGCATTTTTTATTCGGTGCATAAGATGAATATCTGAAACATAATAAACCCTTTGGCATTTGTAATCAAATGACATATCAAAAGTTGATAAATCTTTTCTCGCAGCTTCTTCCTTTAAGTTTCTCGACGTTTGGAGAACTAAAGCAGTTTCGTTTTCATTCTGTTCTATACAATCAAAGGATTTTATCAAATCTCTATTGATTTCTTGTGTAGCATATTTCAACCCAAACTTTTCACATAGGGAGCTTTTCATTTTACAATTCGTAAAGTCAATGCTATTCCACTTTTCCAAAAACATCAAACCATCGCAAAAAAGTAGATTGGCTTCAGACAAATCCCCTTTTAAAAAAGCAACAAAGTCGAAAAAATAATCAAAGGAATGTCTGTATTCTTTTATCACACTACCAGATGTATTACACCACTGTTGCGTCACATAGAATTTTCTGTTGTGATAGTATTTTTTTATCGAATAAGTAGCCACTGTATTTGTACAAACTGGCAATTTTGTTGTTTCATCAATAATGTAATTAGAAAAATCCGCATCACATTCAAGCGCCCCTGATAAATCACAATATGTTAAATCTCCGTTTCGATAACTAATAAACTCATCAAACGTTTCAAAATATCTATAAATTGTTGTAATTGGGAAATGTTTATTATCCTCTCGATACCCTTGAGTTTCTTCACAGTAGTAATGTGTTTTCTTATCAAAAAATGCTTTTGAATAAAATTCAATTTTTCCATTTTTCAAACGACAGATGTACTCTTTCAATTTCTTCTTATGCTTATATATTGTCCCCTTTACTCCCAGTGAGTAGTTAAATGATTGCATAACATCATCAGGGTTATATATTGAACATAATGCGTTTATTATTTTGTATTCAGGATAAGCGCCGGAGGACATATATTCCATAATAATAGAGAATCGTTGTTTATCCTTGACATCTGCGAAAATGTATTGAAAAAAGAAAAAGCTAACATCAACCATGGAAGCAATCTTAGATTTTTTATAATTTCCCACGACTTTTGCCAATTCATCATAGCTACTACAATTATTAAATTTTTTGCTCCACTGTTTACAATATTTATTGATATTCCTTCCTTCCTCATAATTCTCTTTTTCTTCATTTGATAATGACAATGAATAATCATCTATTGTATCTTCGACAAACGCTTTTCTTGCCATTAAATTTTTTGGGTCAATTTTTTTAGAAATAGATATTCTCGAAAAAGGGCAAAATGCATAACACGCATTATCATAAATGTCACCATTTAGAAAATCAAAATATGAATCAAATTTATCAAATGATAAGAAAACACTTTTTTTTCGTTCCTCACCATCTACATCTATATGAATTAAATCTTCTTTAACAAAAAAGGAATTTGAGATAATATCGAATCCTCTTTTACCAGTTATACGCAACCCGGCTTTTCGTTCAAAGGTTACAATCTGAATATCGTTCTCGTATTCTTCTGGAACATCAAGAACTCTAATTTCATATTTCTTTAATTGCCTGATTATTTTCTTGACTTCCGACTGTGCCATATTATTTTACCTCAATCTCTTTATCTGTCTGCTCCATGATTTTCTTCATCAACTGCCGGAATTGGTTGCTTGTTTCCTCGTCCATCGGGACAAGCTGTCCAGTCTGTCCAGCAACCATTTTTGTTACATTGTCTATGGTAAGCGGCGTTTGCTTCTGCTCAACTAATGCGTCCTGCATAGTTTGGAACATAGCGGCGGTCACAGCTTCTCCTGGCTGTTCTCCATTGTCCATATCTTTCTTAATATCCCGCAGGATAGCAAGGAATACATTCTTGATTTTCTCAATCTCCGCTTCATGTTCTCCCATCTTCTGGGCGTTCAAAAATTGTAAATCCTGTTTTGCTTCTGCTCGATGCTCCGGGTGTTCTTTCATCAGATCAGACAGGGAAACCGTTGCCAACTCGATTAGTCGGTTTCGTGCCATGATACCCTTTGCTACGGTGTCTTGAAAGTAAATCCGTATCAAGTCCATCAGTTTCTGGAAATTCTTGTGTTCCAACAGCCGGTTGAGGATTTGCACATCCACAGTACCCGTCACAAGCCCTTTGATTGCCCCCTCAGACAAGCCCAATTCAGATATATCATAGCTTTTGCGGACGCTGATATTGGATAACCCCAGTATGTGGTCGGTGGACACCTTAAATTCCTTTGCCACGCCTATGAGGATATCTCTGCTGACCGTCTTTGTTTCTCCACTGACAATGCGGCTTAACTGGGAAGCAGATACGCCTATCTTCTTTGCAAGCTGCTTTTGTGTAATGTGGTTTCCGTTGCATAAATCGGAAATCCGCTGTCCGGGTGTTCCGGGTAAAGCCATAGATACGCACCTCCTCTACATACTTCCATTATACAGGAGAATTGCAGAAATGCAATTTTGAGATTGAATATTTTCCTAAAATGCAATTCTCGCAAGATTCCGGGAATTGCATTTTTTTCGTGTAGACTTAGGGTAGTTCATTGATTAGCTGCACCTTGAAAACAGAATGACCGTCCGAAAAGGAATACCTCTCCCGGAGAAGTAGCGCATTTGCGTACCAAAGGAGAAACACGCCGCAGGAATGGGGCAGGAAGCCTTTTCGGAGAGAACGGCGAAGTAAAAATGGAGGGAACACATGAGAAAGAACCCATATAAACAACTACCGCCCATAGAGTGCAAGCCGGACGGTTCCCTTAACCGCATAACACCGGCACAGAGGAAACAGGCAAACGCCCTGATACGACGGGAGTGCTGCTGTTATGAGAACGGGAACTGTATGCTCCTCGACGATGGGGACACCCACATCTGCCCCCAGACCATTTCTTTCTCGGTCTGCTGTAAGTGGTTCCGCTGGTCGGTCTTGCCGCAAATCGGAACGCTGGAAGCAGAGATTTTCCGGGATAAGGAGCTAAAACGCTGTGCGGTCTGCGGCAGAGTGTTCGCCCCAAAGTCCAACCGGGCGAAATACTGTCCCAACTGTGCCGCCAGAGTTCACAGGCGGCAGAAAACAGAAAGTGAACGGAAAAGGAGGTCTTGTGTGGACAGTTAGGAGCTGAAAAGTCCTTGATTTACAAGACTTTGCAAGCACAGAACAGGGGCAGGCAATAGAAACTACCGTCTGTCCACGAAAACGGGCTTCTAACCATCCACAAAACACGATATGACAAACACCATTTATATCCATCAGCCGGAAAAGGCAGTCAGCTTTACCCGGCTTCCCAATTTCCTTTTTGAAGCCCCCACATTCACGCCGCTGTCCAACGAAGCAAAGGTACTGTACGCCTTTATCCTGCGCCGGACAGACCTATCCCGAAAAAACGGGTGGGCGGACGAATACGGGCGGATTTACCTCTACTATCCCATTAACGAGGTAGTGGAGCTGCTCCACTGCGGGCGGCAGAAAGCGGTCAACACCCTGCGGGAGTTGCAATATGCCGGACTGGTAGAAATCCAGAAACAGGGCTGTGGAAAACCCAACCGTATTTATCCAAAATCCTACGAAGCGGTTCCAAACACCGACTTCAAGAAATCCAATTATGGAACGCCGGAGGACTGAAAACCGCACTCATAGAGTACGATAATCAATCCTCTTGAAGTACGAAAACCGGACGGTATATAGAAATACAAAGATTAAAACGATTTTATTTATATCTTATCCATTCCTATCCTATCCGAGATATTTTCTGCGGGATTTTCCTGTGGAAAAGTCCCGGAAAGGAACGGAATGGGGAAAGGAGTTTCATGGCACAACACGCAATTTTGCGATTTGAAAAGCACAAGGGAAATCCGGCAAGACCGCTGGAAGCCCATCACGAACGGCAAAAGGAACAGTACGCCAGCAATCCCGACATTGACACCAGCCGAAGCAAGTACAATTTCCACATTGTTAAGCCGGAGGGCAGGTACTACCACTTTATACAGAACCGTATTGAACAGGCTGACTGTCGCACTCGCAGGGCCAGCACCCGGTTTGTAGATACGCTGATTACCGCCAGCCCGGAGTTTTTCAAGAAGAAGTCCCCAAAGGAGATACAGGAATTTTTCCAGAGGGCGGCTGATTTCTTAATCGGGCGGGTAGGGACAGAAAATATCGTGTCGGCGGTGGTACACATGGACGAGAAAACGCCCCACCTGCATTTGGTCTTTGTCCCTCTGACAGAGGACAACCGCTTGTGTGCAAAGGATATTATTGGGAACAGAGCCAACCTCACAAAATGGCAGGACGATTTTCACGCCTATATGGTGGAGAAATATCCCAACTTGGAGCGTGGGGAAAGTCCCAGCAAGACAGGCAGGAAGCATATCCCCACACGTCTGTTCAAGCAGGCGGTCAATCTCTCAAAACAGGCAAGAGCCATTGAAGCCACGCTGGACGGTATTACCCCGTTCAATGCCGGAAAGAAGAAAGAGGAAGCCCTCTCCATGCTGAAAAAGTGGTTTCCGCAGATGGAGAATTTCTCCGGCAACTGAAAAAGTACAAGGTCACAATCAATGACCTGTTGGCGGCAAATGAAAAGCTGGAAGCAAGGGCAAAGGCCAGCGAAAAAGGCAAGATGAAAGATACGATGGAACAGGCAAAGCTGAAAAGTGAACTGGACGATTTACAGCGGCTGGTTGACCGTATCCCGCCGGATATACTGGCGGAACTGAAACGGCAGCAGCGGCACACAAGGGAACGGTGATTGATGACAGAAAACATTTCACGCCGCACAGCGGCAGTGTACCTTGAAAACTAAATACAGAGAAAGGCGATATATGGCAAAAAAGCAACCGGACACAAATATCCCCCAGCATGAGATAGAAGCCCTTGCCCGGTGCTTACTTCCCGAAATCCAAAATTTTTTTGAAAGCCCGGAGGGTAAAAAAGAATTTGAAGAATGGAAAGCGCAGAGGGCAAAAGAAACAGAAAAGAAAAGGAGCGTATGACAAAAGCGGCGGTATCACTCACGATACCGCCGCTTTTGCTTTTCGCACTAAAGATATACTAAAAATCCGAAGCCGTCCCCGATTGGAACCGGGTTCGGATTATCATTATCTAATGCCGGCAGCGGGACTTGAACCCGCACGCGGTTGCCCGCAACAGATTTTGAGTCTGCATCGTCTGCCATTCCGACACGCCGGCCTGTCAACTATGCTAGAATACCATGATTTCCAAAAAAATGCAAGCATTTTTTCTACAACAGTAAAAAAAGAAAAAGGCAGACCACACTGCGATTGCTGTGTCAGTCTGCCCTGTCTGTCAGAATTTTTTCCAGGTATCCGGAACAAAAAGCAGGAGTAACGGGAATATTTCCAGTCTTCCTGCCAGCATATCAAAGATCAATACCAGCTTGGAAGGTACCGATAAAAGGCCAAAATTGGCTGCCGGCCCAACCAGATCCAGACCGGGACCAATATTATTGATTGTCGCTGCCACAGAAGTAAAGGTGGTAGTAAAATCAAAATTATCCAGCGAAACGACCAGAATGGATACCGCATAGATAAAAAGATACGCCACCAGAAATACATTGATGGATCGTACGACCTCATGTTCCACCGGCTTTCCATCCATTTTTATCTTGGAAATGATGTGTGGATGAAGGTATTGTTTCAGTTCCTTCTTCACGCTTCTGGCCAGGATCAGAATACGGGAGACTTTGATTCCGCCTCCGGTACTTCCTGCCGAGGCTCCCACAAACATCAGAGCCACCAGGATCGTCTTGGAAAAAGTAGGCCAAGCATTAAAGTCCACGGTTGAATATCCCGTAGTGGTAATGATCGATCCAACCTGAAAGGCTGCATGGCGGAGAGCAGTAAAAATACTGCTGTATTTTCCGGCTATATTGATGGTAATCAGAAGAATGGCTGCCAGAATGATCCCAAGGTACGCCCGCAGTTCCTCATTTTTCAGTCCCTGACGGAACTTTTTCAGAAGAAGCAGGAAATAAACGTTAAAGTTTACACCGAAAAGGATCATAAAAATCGTGATCACAATCTGCTGGTAAGCTGTATAACTTCCAATACTGTCATTTTTAATACCAAAACCACCGGTGCCTGCCGTACCAAAGGTCAGCGTCAGCGCATCAAAAAGCGGCATCTTTCCGATCAGAAGAAGCACTATTTCCACCAGCGTCAGGAAAATATAGATCCCGTAAAGGATTTTTGCAGTGGATTTTACCGTCGGTACAAATCGTTCTACTGAAGGGCCCGGGCTCTCGGCTCTCATAAGATTCATATGATAGCCGCCGGACATGGGAAGAATGGTCAGCATAAAAACAAGCACTCCCATTCCGCCGATCCAATGCGTGAAGCTTCTCCAGAAAAGAATACATTTTGGCAGAACCTCCACATCGGAAAGGATACTGGATCCTGTAGTTGTAAAACCGGATACCGTTTCAAAAAGCGCATCCACCGGATGCGGGATAGAACCGGAAAAAATAAAGGGCAGCGCTCCCATAACGCTGAGTACCACCCAGCTCAGTCCTACACTCACAAAACCGTCTTTTGCATAGAGAACCGCTTTTTTCGGACGGCGCAGGCATACCATAGGCGTACCAATAGCCAGGCAGAGAAGCATGGTGGCAAACAGTGCAAAGGCAGCTTTTTCCTGATAAATCAGACCTACAACAAAGGAAGGTGCCATGAAAGCTGCTTCAAAATTAAAAATCCATCCGAGGATGTATTTTATCATTGTGTAATTCATAAACCATCACCCTCTATTTCCGCAGAACATCCTTCAGATCATTCAGTCCCAACTGTGTGGTGACTACAATAACACGGTCTCCTACCTGGATGCTGTCACCGCCTCGGGGAATCCAGGTGTCTCCACCACGACTGATACAGCCGATGAGAAGATTTTTCTTCAGGTTCAGTTCGGAAAGAGGAATATTGGTAACACCGGAAGTCTCATGAACTGCAAACTCCAGTGCCTCTGCCTTGTTGTCCAGGATCTGGTAAAGCGTTTCCACATTACTGCCAATGGAGTTCTGCATGGCACGAACATACTGAAGGATATAATCTGCCGTGATATATTTGGGATAGATCACGCTGCCAATATCCAGCCTGTCGATGATCTCCGTATAAGCCACGCGGTTTACCTTCGTCACCGTTTTCAGACTGCTGTTCTGCTGCTGTGCAAAAAGAGACAGGAAAATATTCTCCTCATCCATATTTGTCAGACTTACAAGAGACTCTGCATGCGGAAGTCCTTCCTGCATCAGAAGATCCCTGTTGGTTCCGTCACCATTGATAACCGTCACTCCGGGCAGGATCTTGCTTAAATGTTCGCAGTGTTCCCTGTTCAGTTCGATGATCCGTACCCGGATCTTCATATCCTGAAGCTGCTTTGCCAGATAATAAGCAATGGTGCCGCCGCCTACGATCATGGTATTTTTTACCTGATTGGTCTTCAGACCTACCTTGCGGAAAAACTCGGCCGCATTCTTAGGTGTGGCAATGATGGAAATGACATCTCCATCATGCAAAATAAAATTACCATCGGGAATATAAACGGTATTATCACGCTCTGCACTGCAAAACAGGATATCGCAGCGATAACGCTCCATGATATCCATGATCCGGTTGCCGCCCAGACGGAATTCCGGTTTCAGCTTGAATTTCAGAAGTTCCGCCCGGCCTTTTGCAAACGTATCGATCTTAATCGCCGAAGGAAAACGAAGGATCCGGGAAATCTCAGTGGCTGCTGCCAGTTCCGGATTGATAATCATGGAAAGCCCAATGCTTTCCCTGATAAAATCAATTTCGTTGTTGTAAATAGGATTTCTGACTCTCGCAATGGTACTTGCATGACCGGCCTTTTTCGCAATCAGGCAACACAAAAGATTCAGTTCATCTGAACCGGTAACAGCGATCAGAATGTCCGCTCTCTCAATACCCGCATCCTGAAGGGTACTGACGCTGGCTCCGTTTCCCAGAACTTTCATGGCATCCAGATCATCCGAAAGATTCTGTAATTTGTCAGCAGAAGAATCCACGAGGGTAATGTCATGGTTTTCATCGCTCAGCTGTTCTGCCAGACTGAGACCGACCTTTCCGCACCCGATAATAATAATGTACATACCTTCTCCTAAAAATAAAAAATTAGAAATGTACCATACGTTTTGACGCATAGCCGAAGCTATTATAACATGCCGCTGTATGTTTGAATAGCCGTTTTAAGAAAATCTTTTCTTTTACCAGTACCGGGCGCAGCCCGTGATCGTCCGATAATTATAAACGGTACGGATAATCCCCCGTTCTTCATTAAAAGCATGAATGATCGTACCATTCCCAAGATAAATGGCTGCATGGTTCACCGGATTTCCATAAAATACAAGATCTCCTGGCTGAAGCTCCTTGACCGTGATCTTTTTCGGTCTGTCATAAGAGCCGCCATAAGAAGAAGTACCGGTAAGCTGTCCTGCTGAGAGCCTGGGAACCGAAATATTGAAGTGAGCCAGTACTGCCTGGGTAAAACCGGAAGAATCCGCGCCTTCGGTCAGACTGGTGCCGCCGTTTTTATACGGTTTCCCTTCAAAAAGCCGGGCATAATCCGCGATGGCCTGTCCTTTTTCCGCACCGGCAGAAACTTTTGTTTCCTTGATCACCCTTCCGTTTTCATCAAAAAGATAACGGATGCCTTTCAGGGAAAGTTCTGTGCTCCTTGCCATTTTTCCCGTTCCCGGCATAAAATAATACTTTGTCCCGGCCACTTCAAGAAAGCCGGTAGTCATCACACCGTAATTGTCAAAGAAATAGCTGTCCTGATCCACATGGACCATGCCTTTTGCCGGAAGTCCGTCCGCATCAAAATAATAGGTCTTTCCATCCACCGTACAGATCCGTTCCGTCACCCGGCTTCCATATTCGTCTGTATAATAGTCTCCGATCCAGGTATTCTCCTGGAGTTCCCCGGATGCTTCATCAAAATAATAAGCCTTCTCTCCTACGTAGATCCAGCCGGTCCGTTTCTGATAACTGCCGTCTAAATAAAATGTTTTATTATTTTCTGTAAAGAATCCCGGTGTTCTCTTCTTTCCGGTCTTCTTTCCGTCCTCTCCCACATACCAGGCGCCGATCCAGCTGTTTTTCTGCATCTGACCATTCTCGTCCAGATAACAGTTTTCTACCCAACTTCCCCTGGTCAGAAGACCTTCTTCATCAAAATAATAGGTTTTGTTTTTTATCGTCACAAAACCTTTTTTCATCCGCCCCGTCTTCTCATCCAGATAATAAGTCTCATCTCCCAGCTGCAGCCAGCCCTTATGCATGGAACCATCATCATCCACATAGTAATTGGGACCGATCCAGCGGTTGGACAGAAGAATACCCCTGGCATTAAAATAGTATTTTTTTCCTTTTACCGTCCGCCAGCCGGTCAGAGCTCTCCCGTTTATGCGGTTAAAATAATATTCCTGAGAACCGATCCTGATCCAGCCAGTCTTTTTCTTTCCTGTTTTCGGGTCAAAATAATACCGCCGCCCTGCCTGGACCACCAGGCCTGACGGACGGCATACCAATCCTCTTTCGTTGGTAAATAAAAGCCTCCCATTTACACGATGGAACCCTTTTACCGCATACCAACGACTGGTAAAGTAATACATTTTTCCTGAAACAGAAAGAAGTCCCTTTTTGCGTACACCGGTTTTGGGATCAAAATAATAATATTTTGTTCCAACCTTCTGCACACCGCGTTTTTCCACTTCATGGAGACTACCGGGCACACTGACATTTCCCGCCGCCTTGGGTGCAGCGGGAAATCCCAGGATCAGTCCTCCGGCCAGTAAGGCCACTACCAGTTTCTTATTCATCTTCTCCCCTGATTACTCAAAAAGCTTATCATAGATCGGGAAGCAGTCAAACGTTGCAAAATAATCCTTCGGTGTTTCTGCCCTGCGGATCAGTTTTGCAGTTCCATCTTCTTTCAAAAGGATCTCTGCTGATTTCAGACGGCCGTTATAATTATATCCCATAGCAAAACCATGTGCTCCGGTATCATGAATAAAGAGAATATCTCCCATCTCAATCTTCGGAAGAGAACGGTCTACCGCAAATTTATCGTTATTTTCACAAAGGCTGCCTACCACATCATACACATGATCGCAGGGAGCATCTTCTTTTCCCATGACCGTAATGTGATGATAAGCACCGTACATGGCCGGACGCATGAGATTTACCGCGCAGGCATCCACACCGATATACTCTTTATGGATATGTTTCTCATGGATGGCTTTCGTTACCAGTCCGCCATAAGGTCCTGTCATAAAGCGGCCCAGTTCTGTAAAGATGGAAACATCATCCATACCTGCCGGAACCAGAACCTCCTCATATACTTTTTTCACACCGGCTCCGATAACACGGATATCATTCGGCTCCTGATCTGGTTTGTAGGGAATTCCGACACCACCGGAAAGATTGATGAAGGTGATGTGGGCTCCTGTCTTCTCTTTCAGTTGCGCTGCCAGTTCAAAGAGCTGTTTTGCCAGCATGGGATAATACTCATTGGTGACCGTATTGCTGGCCAGGAAAGCATGGATACCAAATTCTTCCACACCTTTCTCTTTCAGGATCTTATATGCCTCAAAGATCTGAGGAGTGGTCATTCCATATTTGGAATCCCCGGGATTGTCCATGATACCGTTGCTCATACGGAAAATCCCGCCGGGATTGTAACGGCAGCAGATTTTTTTCGGAAGGTGACCAAGGGTCTTTTCCAGAAAGTCGATGTGCGTAATGTCATCCAGATTGATGATGGCGCCCAGTTCGTCTGCCAGTTTGAAATCTTCAGCCGGCGTGTCATTGGAAGAAAACATAATATCATCTCCTCTTCCGCCCATGGCCTTGGCCAGCATCAGCTCTGTAAGAGAGGAACAGTCAAACCCGCAGCCTTCCTGCTGCATGATCCCGATCACAAAGGGATTGGGCTCTGCCTTCACTGCAAAATACTCACGGAAACCTTTATTCCAGGAAAATGCTTCATACATGGCTTTTGCATTTTCACGGATGCCTTTTTCGTCATAGAGGTGAAAGGGGGTCGGAAACTGCTCCAGAATGTTTTTTAACTGCTCGTTGGTCACAAAGGGTAATTTTTTCATAATCGCTCGTTCTCCTCACTCAAAAAAATTTGTCAGTCTGTGTTTCCAGTCACTTAAATTATTGTATTGCAGGATATTGTAATCACGCACTCCTGATCCAGAAGGAAGCTCCTCCCATTTATGAAAGGTCAGTTCATCGTCTGCTCCTTCTGCATAGAAGTTTGCCGTTATTACCGGATATTCTTCCCGGAGTCCGGAAAGCCAGCCCTGATAGCCGGAAAGAGGAAGTCCGATCTTATCCAGAAGATAGCCCCCGAGATAGTTAGCACTGATGGCATTGTCTTCTTCCTTTTCCAGATCGTAATTAGACCAGAGGATATAGGGAACCACATAGCCTTTTCTGAGTTCATCTACAGAACTTTCCCGGATGGAAGAATCCTGTCCCATGAGTCTTAAGATCGGATTGCAGATATAATCACTGGGCTGATGATCACCAAACATCAAGATCACCGTGGGTTCCTCCTGGCTGGCAAAATACTCCGTCAGCTCCTTGAAAGCGACATCTGTCTTCTGGATCAGTGTCAGGTATTTCTCCGTTGCTTCAGTATTCGTGGTTTCTTTTCCTTCATAACCGTTCAGACGGATGTCCGGGAAAAGATCGGCATATTCTTTGCTGTATCCTCCATGATTCTGCATGGTGACTTCAAAAGCAAAAAGCGGATTTTCACCTTTTCGCTCCTCATAGAGCTCCGTAAGCTTCCGAAAAGCGGATTCGTCATCCACATAACCGCGAAGCTTTGTCGGATTTTCAAAATCACTCTGAAAATACGTGTTTTCAAATCCGAGCCAAGGATAAACCTTATCACGGCACCAGCCGGCCGCACGATAGGGATGCAAAGCGCTGGTCACATAGCCAAGCGCTCCGAGATGACGGGCCAGAGAAGGCTGTTCCTGTTTGATATACTGCTGATAAGGCACGCTTCCCGCCGGGAGAAAGCCCATGGAATTTCCTGTAAGAAATTCAAATTCCGTATTGGCGGTATTACCTCCTTTTACAGAAACATAAAGCTCGCCGATTTCCGCACCCTCCGATTCTTTCAGTGAATGGATAAAGGGCATATAATCTTCACTGGTCTCAAAATCACCATAAACAGCCAGGTCTGAAAACGCTTCATTCATGATAACAAAAATGTTCGGGCTTTCTTTTGTGGCTTTTGTAACTGTCTGGTTTTCCGTTTCTGTTTCCACGGTCTCTGCCAGTTTTTCTGCGGCAGAAACGGAATACCCATCCGGTTTTTCCACATCCATAAATTTCAGGTTGGAAACAAAAGCAGCAATAAGACCGTTATTCCGGTAAAGAACATTGGGCGTAAACAGGGTGGTATCCAGTCCTGCAAGTTCTCCTACCTCTTCCGTTTTTACTGCCTGTACATAGCCAAAGAGAAGTCCAACCGAAGCCACCGCTGATACCAGACGGAGCTTCCATTTCTTTTTCCGGAAATCCAGACTGGTCCTTCTTCCGACAAAGATCACGGCAAGAAAACCGAAGATCACAAAGAGAAGGTGGAAAGGAACATCCAGATTGTAATTGGCCGCCACACTGGCTGCCGTTCCCATCGAGTAAAGATCCCAGGGGACAATCGGTGAAGACCGGAAGCTTACCACATAATAATTCACCAGACCAAAGATCATCGGTACCAGCGTTCCGAATGTCAGACCGCTCCGTGTGCTGCCAAAAACTGCACAGCCCAGCAGACAAAGGATCAGATACGCCAGATAATTCAGGAAAAAGATCGACGGAGTCAGATCCTGGGGAACATGGGTAAAGCATTCTGTCAGACAAAGTGTCAGGATCGGAAGAAGTGGGATAAGAAGGGCACTTACCCATTTCGGAAAACGAAGCTCCTTCCGGATCAGAAGACTGCCTCCGAGGAGCAGACTGATGAAAATGCCAAGAGCCAGCTTCCAGGCAGTAAGACCGTCGGCTTTCACTGCCATTCCGGTCAAAATCATGAGGATTGCAGCAACAACCCCTGCTGCCGCAATCCTCTTCTTTGAGTAATCAAATATTCTATTCATTTTTCAAGCCTTTGTTTTTTCGTGTTTGGTAACGCTTCAGAATATTCTGGACAGTTACCTTATTTTACTACAACTACATTCATCATATTGGTCATGCTCTTGCCACTCACATCATTTGTGGCTGCATCACCTGCAGTAAAGACAACCAGATCATCCTTCTGGACTTTTCCTTTTTCTTTCAGAACCTTCAGGGAATTCTTCATGATCTTGGATGAAGACTCTTCCATCATGCCCTTATATGGGTAGACTCCCCAGTAAAGCTGCATCCGTCTCATCGCTCTGTCGTGCGGAGAAACACCGTAGATCGGCATTTTCGGACGGAAATGAGCGATCAGCCGGGCGGTCTGTCCATAGAAGGTCGGTGTGATGATACAATCTGCATTCAAAGCGATGGCTGTAGAAACTGCCGCATAACCAACGGCCTCTGAAATACCGTTGCTGATCTTGTTTTTCGCCTTCATGAAATGAGTCTCGTAATCCAGATGCTCTTCTGTCGTTTCTGCAATCTTTGCCATCATTCTTACCGCTTCCAGAGGATATTTACCCATAGCGGTCTCGCCGGAAAGCATGATCGCATCCGTTCCGTCATAAATGGCATTTGCCACATCACCGGCCTCCGCTCTGGTAGGTCTGGGATTACGGATCATGGAATCCAGCATCTGGGTCGCCGTGATGACCGGTTTCAGGTGTTCGTTGCATTTGGTAATGATCTGTTTCTGAATATAGGGAACCTCATCTGCAGGAATCTCCACACCCAGATCACCTCTAGCCACCATGATGCCATCTGCTTCCTTCAGGATCTCATCGATATTTTCCACACCCTCTGCATTTTCGATCTTGGCAATGATCTGAATATGAGTTCCATTGTTTTCCTTTAACAGATTACGGATGGTACGGATACACTCTGCACTCCGCACAAAGGAAGCTGCGATAAAATCAAATCCCTGCGTGATCCCGAAAAGGATATCTTCTTTGTCTTTCTCTGTCACGTCAGGCAGGCCAACGCTGACATTGGGTACATTAACGCCCTTTCTCTGTCCCAGCTCGCCGCCATTGGCCACCTGACAGACAATAGCAGTTTCTGTAATCTCTTTTACGGTCAGACCGATCAGTCCGTCGTCGATCAGGATGATATCTCCCGGTTTTACATCTTTTGAAAGCTCCTGATATGTAATGGAGGTTCCATGCTCGTCCCCCTCCTGTTCCGTCAGATAAAGTGAAAATTCGTTTCCTGTCTCCAGATTGACTTTTTTCCCGTCCTTTAAAAGTCCGGTGCGGATCTCCGGTCCTTTGGTATCCAGAAGCATGGCGATCGGCAGATCCAGTTCATCCCGGAGCTCCTTTAACGTTTCTATTCTTTTTTCGTGCTCCTCGTGGTCACCGTGGGAAAAATTGAATCTCGCCACATCCATTCCGGCCAGCATCATGTCACGAAGAAGATTTCTGTCACTGGTGTTAGGTCCCATGGTGCACACAATTTTCGTTTTTTTCATAATCCTTTCACCTCACTGTTTTTTATGGACATGCTGATGGGTAAAGAGATGATCCTGACAATACTCGTAATTTCCATCGCATTTGGAACAGTAACGGAACTCCAGATCATCTCCGTCCAGTTCGGTACGCCCGCACACAGCACATTTATGCATGGGCTGTCTGCCGTTCCCCGGCTTTGCGGTGTTCATCTGCCGTTTGAAATTCTGCTTTCTCCTGATCTCCTTCGGAGAAACTCTGCGGTAATCGCGAGTCATCAGGAAGAAAACGATGAAATTCAGCAGAGACGCAATGATCGCCACTTTACCGACCCAGCTGCTCTTCACGAAGGAATATACGATGAAAAAGCCGTACAGAATACCCATCCATTTCATCTTGATCGGGATGAAAAAGTACAGCATGACTTGCATATTCGGATAACTCAGGGCAAATGCAAGGAAAATCGACATATTAATATAGTAGGTACTGAACAGCGCACTGCCGAATACCACATTACCGCCGTAAACCATATGCAGAATAACATACAGGAGGAAAGCTCCCAGAACTGTGGAGATCATTCCCATGAAAATGTAGACATTGTAACGGAAAGCTCCCCAGGTCTGTTCCAGGCTGGTTCCCAGGGAATAATAGAAAAACAGCATAATGATGGTAAAGATACCCGGTGACTCCGGCGGGATCAGAATCCAGGTCACTAGTCTCCAGATCTGACCGTGCAGAATATAATAGGGCTCGAGCGTCAGATAGCTGAAAATACTGGCCGGGGCAAAGAAGTATAAAAGATAGCCTGCCACATAAAGGGCAATGATGTAGGCAGAAAGATTATGGATCGCATATCTGCCGAACTTTCTTTCCATTTTATTCAAAAAATTCATATCGGTTCCTTTCTGTAAAACTGTTTTGTCTCAGGGTCAGAAAAGATCTTTCTTGGAACAGATCAAAGCTACCACGAGACTTAAAGCAAGAGAGATCAGGATAACGATCAGAAAACCGTCATGACTGCCGGAAAACGGAATCCCGTTCAGATTAAGGTTCATTCCGTAAGCACTGAATACCATGGTAGGGATCGCCATGACGATGGTTATCGTTGTCAGAAATTTCATAACGCCATTTACATTATTGGAGATCACCGACGAAAAGGTATCCATCATACTGTTAAGAATACCCGTGTACACATGCGCCATCTCGATCGCCTGTTTATTCTCGGTAATAACATCCTCCAGAAGATCGGTATCCTCCGGATATTTCTTAATGCTGTCCACCTTCAGAAGCTTCTCCAGCACCACCTCGTTCACACGAAGGGATGTTGTAAAGTAAACCAGAGATTTCTGCATCTCAAGAAGCTCAATGATCTCCTGGTTTTTCGGTGAACCGTGAAGTTTTTGCTCCATAAGTTCACTTTTCTTATCCAGGATACGAAGGTAATGCAGATACATACTGGCATTCCGGTAAAGGATCTGCAGGATAAAGCGTGTCTTTTTATAGGTAAAGAAATTCCGTACTCTTCCATCCATAAAGGCATCCAATACCGGTGTTTCTTCCAGACAGACCGTAAAGATCATATCTTCAGAAATGATAATGCCAAGAGGCACCGTACCAAACCAGTCCTTCTCATTTCGTTCCTCGATCACGGGAATGTCCACCAGGATCAGTGTATAATCATCCTCCACCTCGATACGCGATCTCTCTTCTTCATCCAGAGGAGCCCGGAGGTCATCCTGATCAATATGATATTTATTGGCTGTTTCCAGTATCTCTGTAGCTGTAGGATTGGCAAGTACCACCCAGCAGCCCTCAGACGCTTCATTCAACTGATGAATATGCCCGTCTATAGTCCGGAAAATCTTTATCATGATTCCATAGCTCCTTTCGATCATCCACAAAACAGACAATCCATCGAACTTTTCTCCATGGCATTACTATCGACATTATATGTTTTTCAAACTTTTTTGTCAATCGCAGCCCGTATTTTTTTCAAAAGATTTAACAAAACTTGAAATCTCTTTTTCTTTCCTTTATAATCGTGTAAAGCGAACATTCACAATCCGCTTTTGCTTCTTGCTCACGAACGCAGTTGTTTTATTTTCTGCGTTCCATACTAAAAATATAAGGATGATGATTATGTCAGGTTCAACTTACGGCAATATTTTTCGCATTACGACCTGGGGCGAATCCCACGGTGCGGGTGTCGGCGTAGTCGTGGATGGCTGTCCGGCAGGTCTGCCTCTTACAGAGGCTGATATTCAGCGCTTTCTGGATCGAAGGAAACCGGGGGCCAGCCGCTACTCTACCCCGCGGAAGGAAGGCGATCAGATAGAGATCCTCTCCGGTGTCTTTGAAGGAAAAACCACAGGAACTCCGATCTCCCTTCTCGTCCGGAACACTTCCCAGCGGTCTTCCGATTACAGTGAGATTGCCGGGTACTATCGCCCCGGCCATGCAGATATGACTTATGATATGAAATACGGTTTCCGCGATTATCGTGGAGGCGGCCGTTCCTCCGGAAGGGAAACCATCGGCCGTGTCGCAGCCGGAGCCATCGCTGTCAAAATTCTGGAGTCTCTCGGGATCCAGCTGTTTACGTATACACGCTCCATCGGCCCGGTAAAGATCCATCCGAAACGCTTCCGGATCGAGGAGATCACAGAGAATCCTCTCTGTATGCCGGATAAGGAAGCTGCCATGGAAGCGGAAGCCTATCTGGATGGTCTCATGAAGGAAGGAGATTCTGCCGGAGGTGTCATCGAATGTGTCATCCGCGGCATGAAACCCGGCGTTGGTGATCCTGCTTTTGAAAAACTGAATGCCAATCTCGGAAAAGCGATCCTTTCCATCGGCGCCATCAAAGGTTTTGAGATCGGTGACGGTTTTGCAGCAGCCGGAGCCCGCGGAAGTCAGAATAATGACCCTTATGCCTATGCTCCTGACGGTTCTCTTCAGAAGCTTTCCAATCATTCCGGCGGAATCCTTGGCGGCATCAGCGACGGCAGCGATATCATTTTCCGCGCTGCCATCAAGCCCACTCCTTCCATCTCTATGGAACAGGATACCGTAAACAAAGAGAATGAAAATATCCGTGTCCGGATCAAAGGACGCCATGATCCGGTGATCGTTCCCAGAGCGGTTGTAGTCGTAGAAGCCATGGCTGCCATCACGCTTCTGGATATGCTCTTTGCCAGCATCCCGTCCCGCATGGATAATCTGATCCGTTTCTTCCAGAACTGATCTGTTTCGTCTCGTATATCCCAGGGATTCAAAAATGCCGTAACTGTCCAGTACTTTCACAGTTACGGCATTTTTCTATTACTCTTACTCTGTAAACTCTCCGACTTTAGAGATCAGAATACAGTTCGGTGTTTCGATATGGATCGGTTTCCCTTTCAGAACCATCAGTCCTTTTTCATAATCTATATGGAAGAAACGGATCTCATTGGACTCATGATTTAAAACTACCAGTGTTTTTTCATCCGGGAAGACTGCCAGATCTTTGGGATATTTTCCGCTGATCGGAAGAATGCAGATCTTTGTGAGCATTCCTGTCTCATGATCGATCCTGAAGATACCTACAGTTTCCTCTCCGGCTGTGGAACAGTAAAGGTAATCACCGCTCGGGGAAATCTTCAGTGCTGAGGCTGCTTTCGCATTCTCATCGTTGTCCATATAGGTGGGAACCTTCTGGACCAGTTCAAATTCCGGCATTTTTCCGGAACCGTCATAAGTATACACCAGGATCTCATTGCTGTGTTCACAGATCACATATGCAAATTTGCCGTCACGGCTGAAACGGATCCAACGGGGAGCGGATTCCAGCTTGCAGCGAAGAATGTCCACCAGCTTCAGGCGGCCGGTGGCAGGATTTACCGTATATATATTGATATGATCCACGCCGCTGTCTACGACACAGAGGAATTTATTATCCGGAGTCGGCATCACGCAGCTGATGTGAGGCCGGAAATTTCTCTCTGCCACACTTCCCAGACCTTTGTGGAAGATACCATCCATGACTCTTCCCAGTCTTCCATCGCTGTGTGTGTGTACCACAGTAACTTTTCCATCATGATAACCACCCACAAAAAGGAACTTTCCTTTTTTATCGGTAGAAAGAAAGCAGCCTCTCATTCCGTCAATACCCACTTTATTGATCGGAGTCAGTCCGCCGTCCTCTTCGATCTTCATTACGGCTACGCCTTCATCCGCAATAGAGTAAAGATACTTTCCATTATTCGATTTGGCTACATGTGAAGCATTGTTTACCGGTACTACATTCCGCTCAGTCATATAACCATTCTCCACATCCAGGTCATACACATGAATACCAATGCTGCTTCCGTGGGTATAGGTACCCACATACGCCACATATTTATCATTACTGTTATACATATTGTTGTCCTCCTGCTTCTGGGTTCTGTGAAAAACGGACAGAGAAATTCCGTTTTTTCCGTACTTTTATTTATTTTACCATAAAGCCCTCTTTTTGTTAATAGAAACTGCGTATATTTTTTACAAAAATACAGTTGACATTCCATGGAGATTCTGTATAATCATTGTTTAGTGCGACTAAACTTGAAGTTTAACGCAACAGTTCAGAACATCAGCGAAATGAAAAATCAGACTATGCAAACTTGTTTGCAATAGGATGAATTTTTTATTTCGTAATGGGCGGAACGCCCATTAGCCTCAGACAGAAGCTGCGAATGCAGCGAGAGCGCATGCAATGCGCGGGGTGCTGAGTCCCGGTGGGACTCGTTTAGCACCGACCGAAGCAGCGCGTAGACCTGTGGCCTGTTGTTTTGAACGTCCTGAACAGTTACAGTTTAATAATCACAAAAGAAGGTGACTATATGGAGATAGGAAGGAAGATCAAGGATCTCCGGATTGCCAAGGGGCTGACACAGGAAGAACTGGCCGACCGTTCCGAACTTTCCAAGGGATTTATCTCACAGCTGGAACGCGATCTGACCTCCCCTTCCATTGCAACTCTGGCAGATATCCTGCAGGTTCTGGGCAGCAGCCTCAATGAATTTTTTTATGAGGCACCGGAGGAACAGATTGTTTTCAAAGCAGAAGACTATTTCGTCAAATCTGATCCGGAACTGAACAATACCATTGAATGGATCGTTCCGAATGCCCAGAAAAACATCATGGAACCTATCCGGCTGACTTTGGGTCCCGGTGGTACCACTTATATGGACCTTCCTCATGAGGGAGAAGAGTTCGGTTATATCCTGACAGGCGTTGTCACGATCCATATCGGAAATAAAAGTTACAAAGTAAAAAAAGGGGAAACCTTCTATCTGATCCCAAACAAAAGCCATTCTCTTGAGAACACCGGAAAGACACCGGCCCAGGTTCTCTGGATCAGTTCACCCCCAAGCTTTTAAATACGAAGGAGAAAACAAAGACCATGAGCAAACATCTCATTGATTTACAGCATATTTCCAAATCTTATGACGGCCAGATGATCCTGGACGATCTGAACCTCTATATCCGTGAGAATGAATTTCTCACACTTCTTGGTCCCAGCGGCTGTGGAAAGACCACCACGCTCCGTCTGATCGGCGGTTTTGAAACGCCGGATCAGGGAAAGGTCATCTTTGACGGAAAAGACATCACTTCTCTCCCGCCCAACAAACGGCAGCTGAATACCGTTTTCCAGAAATACGCACTTTTCCCTCACATGACCATCGCAGAAAACATCGCTTTCGGTCTGAAGATCAAGAAAAAAAGCAATGCCTACATCCAGGACAAGATTAAATATGCTTTAAAGCTCGTAAACCTGGATGGATTTGAAAACCGCACCTCAGATTCCTTAAGCGGCGGTCAGCAGCAGCGTATCGCTATTGCCCGCGCTATTGTAAACGAACCGAAGCTTCTGCTTCTGGACGAGCCGCTTGGTGCTCTGGACCTCAAGCTCCGTCAGGACATGCAGTATGAGCTGATCCGCCTGAAAAACGAACTTGGCATCACTTTCATTTATGTCACACATGATCAGGAAGAAGCCCTTACCATGTCTGATACCATCGTTGTCATGAACCAGGGTTACATCCAGCAGATCGGTACACCCGTAGACATCTACAATGAGCCGGAAAACGCCTTCGTTGCAGACTTCATCGGAGACAGCAACATCATTGACGGCATCATGCTGGAGGATAAACTGGTGGAGATCCTTGGTGCAAAGTTCCGTTGCGTGGATACGGGATTTGGTCAGAACCGGCCTGTGGATGTGGTGATCCGTCCGGAAGACGTCGATCTTGTCAAACCGGGTCAGGGCATCATCAATGGGGTTGTCACCCATCTGATCTTCAAGGGTGTCCATTATGAAATGGAAGTTCTGGCCAACGGTTATGAATGGCTGGTTCACAGCACCGACTGCTTTCCTGTCGGAACAGAAGTCGGGCTTTCCGTAGATCCCTTCGACATCCAGATCATGAACAAACCGGAATCGGAAGATGAGGAGGCTGTGAATATTGAAAACTAAAAACAAAGCACTCCTCTCCGGTCCTTTCCTGGTATGGACCGCAGCCTTTATCGTGATCCCTCTTTTCATGGTGATCTATTACGGCTTCACCGGAGAGGACGGCAGCTTCACCCTGGAAAATGTCAAAAGGATCCTGGCTCCCCATTACCTGAAGTCCTTATGGCTGGCACTTCTCCTCTCTCTTGTGAGTACGGTTGCCTGTCTGATCATGTCCTATCCGCTGGCCATGATCTTAAGCAAATTAAAAGGAAACCAGAGTCAGCTCATCGTCCTGATCTTCATCATCCCCATGTGGATGAACTTTTTGCTCCGGACCATGGCCTGGCAGACGTTACTGGAGAAAAACGGTGTCATCAACACCGTCCTGCATGTTCTCCATTTGCCTTCCCTGAAGATCATCAATACACCCTACGCCATTGTCCTGGGTATGATCTATAACTTCCTGCCATTTATGCTGCTGCCTATTTATAACAGCCTCATCAAGGTAGACATCGATGTGATCCAGGCGGCAGAGGATCTGGGAGCCAATAAGTTCCAGACCTTCACCAAAGTCATTTTCCCGCTGACTCTGCCAGGCGTCATCAGCGGCATCACCATGGTATTCGTACCTGCCATGACCACGTTCGTACTCTCGGACCTGCTCGGCGGAAGCAAGATCCTTCTTATCGGAAATGTCATCGAGCAGCAGTTTAAACAGGTCAATAACTGGCATATGGGAAGCGGTCTTTCCCTGGTCCTTATGATTTTTATCGCGATCAGTATGGCGATCATGAACAAATACGACAAGGAAGGAAAGGGGGCGTCTTTTTAAATGAAAGCACTGAAAAAGGTTTGTTCCAACATCTATCTGGTTTTTATTTTTGTGCTTCTGTATGCACCCATCCTGACCCTGATGGTCCTTTCCTTTAACCAGTCCAAGAGCCGTGCCCGCTGGGGCGGCTTTACCACACAATGGTATACAGAGCTTTTCCAGAATGAAGAGATTCTTCTGGCCTTTCGGAATACAATGATCATTGCTTTTCTGTCTGCCCTCATTGCCACGCTCATCGGGCTGTGTGCCTGCATGGCCATGAACAACATGAAAAAGCGCTGGCGTTCCATTTTCATGGGAATTGCCAACATCCCCATGCTGAATGCAGAGATCGTTACCGGTATCTCTCTGATGCTGGTCTTTCTGGTCATCGGAAATTTTCTTTCCCGTTTCGACCGGGAACTGCCCTTTGGCTTCTGGACCGTACTCATCGGACACATCACCTTTAATATTCCCTATACGATCCTGAGTATCATGCCGAAGCTTCGACAGACCAGCCGCTATACCTATGAGGCAGCGCTGGATCTGGGTGCCACTCCCTTTTATGCTTTTTACAAGACCACTCTTCCGGATCTGATGCCTGGGATCCTGTCTGGTTTTCTCCTGGCATTTACCATGTCCCTGGATGATTTCGTGATCACTCACTTTGTAAAGGGAGCCGGTTTTGACACACTTTCCACCAAGATCTACACGGAAGTCAAAAAAGGCATCAAGCCGGAAATGTACGCTCTTTCCACTCTGCTTTTTCTTGCCGTACTGATTCTCCTTCTGCTTTCCAATTACCGTCCGAAACGCAGAAAAAAAGCTGACTAACGAAAAAGGAGCCATCGTCATGAAACGTTCAATTGTACTGGGAGCCACACTCCTTCTCGCCGTTCTTACGGTTTCCGGCTGTAAAAAAGAAGACCCGGCAGCTGCCGCCAACTCCAACTCCCTGGTAGTCTACAACTGGGGAGAATACATTGATCCGGATATTCTGGATCAGTTTGAGGAAGAAACCGGCATCTCCATTATTTACGATGAATTTGAGACCAACGAGATCATGTACCCGAAGGTAGAGACCGGAGCCGTTGTCTATGACGTCATCTGTCCCTCCGATTATATGATCCAGAAAATGATCGAAAACGATCTTCTGGAACCTCTGGACTATGACAAGATCTCGAATTTCTCCAACATTGACCCGGATTATCTGAAGTCTGCAGAACAGTTTGACCCCGGAAACCGCTATTGTGTCCCCTATTGCTGGGGTACTGTAGGTATCCTCTACAATAAGACCATGGTGCATGAAACGGTAGACAGCTGGGATATTCTCTGGGATGAGAAATATAAAGATGAGATCCTCATGCAGGACAGTGTCCGTGACGCCTTTGCCGTAGCCTTGAAACGGCTTGGCTACTCTCTGAATTCCACGGACAGCACGGAGCTTCAGGAGGCTGCTGATTCTCTGAAGGAGCAGAAGCCCCTGGTTCAGGCTTATGTGGTCGATCAGGTCCGTGACAAAATGATCGGCAACGAGGCCGCTCTCGGTGTTATCTATTCCGGGGAAGCCATTTACACACAGAGAGAAAATCCCGATCTGGAATATGTGATCCCCAAGGAGGGCTCCAATGTCTGGATCGATGGCTGGGTCATCCCCAAAAATGCGCACCACAAGGAAAATGCCCTGAAATTCCTTGATTTTCTCTGCCGACCGGACATCGCATTGAAAAACTTTGAATACATCACCTATTCCACACCGAACAAAGCAGCCAGAGCCCTCATCGAAGATGATGACATCCGTAACAGCACCATTGCTTTCCCAACCGGTGAAATGCTGAAAAACTGCGAAACCTACACGTATCTTGGTTCCGATATGGACTTTGAATACAATGAGCTCTGGAATGAGGTAAAAGCATACTGACATGGAACGAATTTTTGAATATCAGATAAGTTCTGGCGAAGAAGGCAGAAAGCTTGGAGATTTTCTCCGGGAGAAGGGATATTCCAGACAGCTGCTGCGACAGCTGAAAGAAACGGAAAACGGCCTCTTAAGAAACGGTCAGCCGACCTTTATGACCATTGCATTAAAAAACGGCGACCGGATCCGGGTCCGTCTTCTGGAAAAAGCAGAAGGGAGCGAGGCGATCATGCCCGCTCCTCTTCCTTTTGAGATCGTTTATGAAGATGAAGACCTGCTGGTGATCAACAAACCAGCTGATATGCCCATTCACCCTTCTTTTCAAAATCACGGCAACACGCTGGCGGATGCTCTCACCTGGCATTATCAGCAGCAGGGAAAAGAGTTTGTCTACCGCTGCATCAACCGGCTGGACCGTGACACCACCGGACTTCTCATTGTCGCCAGACACCAACTCTCCGCTTCGATCCTTTCAGATATGGTCCGAAAAAGAGAGATCCATCGGGAATACCTGGCCATCGTAGAGGGAATCCCTCCTGAAAAAGGCACCATTTCCGCTCCCATCGGGCGAAAAGAAGGCTCTGCCATTCTAAGAGAGGTCAACTTTGAAACCGGTGAGCCCGCACGGACCCATTTCACCCGCCTGGAGACGCGAAACGGGCTTTCTCTGGTCTCCCTGAAACTGGAAACCGGCAGAACCCACCAGATCCGGGTGCATATGGCTTACATCGGCTGTCCCCTCATCGGAGACTACCTTTACTACCCTGACCATACCAGGATCAACCGCCAGGCACTCCACTCCTATCGGCTTTCTTTTCTTCATCCCATAACAGGAAAAGCCCTTTCCTTTACCGCTCCGCTTCCGGAGGATATGGAAAGGGCCTTTCGATCCTGACCTGCTTCAGGAGAGGATATCTCCTCTGATCCTGGGCACTTCATCAATATGCAGATATCTGCTTACACATTTCACAATAAAATCATGGTCGGAGACATGATCCAGACCGGATACCAGAATGGCTCCGACCACTCCCACTTCCTCTACCCGGACCGGGAAACCGCCGCCGCAGCAGGCATAGTCTTTCTCATCCAGGAAAAGATTTTCCATGGTCTCCTCATTCTTCCGAAGCAGCATGTAAGTGTAAAGGCTGCTCCTCTCCAGTGTTTTCACCGTATTGTATTTTCTGCGAAGCCAGTTTTCATTGTGAAGATTGGTTCCGTCTCCTGCATACTGGAATACCGTATATCCGTTATTCAGACGGATGCTGATGGCCACAGGCATTTTTCTCCGTCTGGCTTCTGCCACCATGATATTTCCAAGTTCCCAGGCATCTTCATTGGTAAAATGATTAAACTGCAGGATTTCTTCCTGCATTTCGAGCATTGCGATCAATTCTTCTACTGTCATATCCATTCCTCCCAGTTACCTGCTCGCCGATACCGGCTTTTTCTGTCATTTCCAGTGTACACTTTTTCTTCTGAATATACAAGCCTGAATCTTCTGTTCTGGCACTATTCAGAGCCATATTTACATAAGTGAACCCTTTGCCTTCGTTTTAATCCAGTTCTGTTTTTCCTGTATATAACTGATAATAACGCCCTTTTTCTTCCAAAAGTTCTCTGTGATCGCCTCTTTCAATGATCTTTCCTTTTTCAAGAACCAGGATCGCCTGCGCATTTTTCACAGTGGAAAGGCGATGGGCGATGACAAAGACGGTCCTGTTTTCCATAAGGGCATCCATACCCTTTTCAATGAGATATTCCGTACGGGTATCAATGGAACTGGTGGCCTCGTCCAGGATCAGTACCGGTGGGCGGGAAATGGCTGCCCGGGCAATGGCCAGCAGCTGACGCTGTCCCTGGGAAAGATTGCTTCCGTCCGCATAGAGCATGGTATCATACCCCATAGGCAGACGGCGGATAAAAGAATCTGCGCTGGCCAGCTTCGCCGCCTCATGTACTTCCTCATCTGTGGCATCCAGCCGGCCATAACGGATGTTTTCCATGATGGTCCCTGTAAACAGATGCGTATCCTGAATGACCATGGAGAGTGAGCGGCGAAGATCATCTTTGCGGATCTTCCTGATATCAATGCCATCGTAGGTGATCTCTCCAGACTGGATCTCATAAAAACGATTCACCAGATTGATGATCGTGGTTTTGCCGGCTCCTGTAGAACCCACAAATGCAATCTTCTGCCCTGGCTTTGCAAAGAGACTGATGTCGTCCAGAATCCGTTGCTTCACCGTGTATCCAAAGACCACATCCTGAAAACGCACATCCCCCTTCAAAGGCACCAGTTCTCCATCTTCCTTTTTCCAGGCATAAAAACCGCTATAGGAAGCGGTTTCCGTAAGCCTTCCGTCCGGAGCCTTTATTACCTCGCAGAGTGTCACTTTTCCTTCATCGATTTCCGGTTTTTCGTCCATAACCTCAAAGATCCGTTCTGCACCGGAAAGGGCAGAAAGAATAAAGTTCAGCTGCTGGGTAAACTGGTTGATGGGCATGGCACTCTGACGCACATAGACCAGATAGGATGCCAGGCTGCCCATATCCATCTGGCCGGCAATGGCAAACAGACCGCCCATGCATGCAGAGACCGCATAGTTAAAGTAAGAAAGTGCCACAATGACAGGAACTGTCATACCGGAATAAGAGAGTGCCGCTGTGGATGCCTTCCGAAGCTTTTCATTTTTCTCACAAAAGGTTTCAAAATTAACAGCTTCATGATTGAAAACCTTCTCCACTTTCTGTCCGCTCACCATCTCTTCCACAAAACCGTTCAGTTCTCCCATGGCTGCCTGCTGCTCGTTAAAATAACGTTTGCTCCGTTTGCTGTTATATTTGATAAAAGCAAACATGCAGCTTAAGAAAAACAACACGATAAGAGATAACGGCACATTTAAAATCATCAGCATGGTGACGGTTCCTGTCAGCACCAGAAAGCTCTGGATCATCATGGAGAAGCTGTTGTTTAAAGCTTCCTGGATCGTATCTACATCATTGGTAAAACGGCTCATCATCTCCCCATGCGTGTGGGCATCAAAATAGGTGAGCGGGAGCTTCTGTACATGGCGGAAAAGATCAGACCGGATTTCTGCCACCACCTTCTGAGCAGTCCTGGACATCAGCTGACCATAACCAAAGTTAGCCGCCACCCCCGCCGCATACATGATTCCCATAAGAAACAGCATTCGGATCAGCCCGGGCACATCTCCGGACAAAATGTATCGGTTGACCACCGGTTTCACCAGATATGTACCAAAAATATTGGCAAAACTGCTGATGCAGATCAGCACTGCTACCAGGGCCATAGACCATTTGTGTATCCCGATATAATGAAGCATCCGTTTCAGCGTTTTTTTCGTATCCTTCGGTCGCTTGTATCCTACATACTTTGCCATCAGAGCGCCCCCTTTCTCTGAGATTCCGCAATCTCCCGGTAGATCTCACAGGAGTCCATCAGCTCTTCATGCGTGCCGGAAGCCGCCAGTTTCCCGTCATCCAGCACCAGAATGAGATCTGCCTGCTCCACAGAAGAAATCCGTTGAGCAATGATGATCCTTGTCATATATGGAAGTTCCTCCCGAAGTCTTTTCTGGATTTCCGCCTCTGTGGCCGTATCCACAGCACTGGTAGAATCATCCAGGATCAGGATCCTGGGCTTCTTTAAGATAGCTCTGGCAATGCAGATCCTCTGTTTCTGTCCGCCGGAAACATTGCTTCCGCCCTGCCCCATCTCCGTATCCAGACCTTTTTCAAGCCGGTTCAAAAACTCGTCTACCCGTGCGATACGGCAGGCTTTTAGCAGCTCTTCATCCGATGCTTCCGGATCTCCCCAAAGAAGATTCTCCCTTAAACTGCCGGAAAACAGAGTGTTTTTCTGGAGTACCATGGCAACAGCATCCCGAAGATGGGAAAGACGGTATGCTTCTACCGGAAAACCATCCACTTTCACCGTTCCCTTTGTCGCCTCATAAAGCCTGGGAATCAGCTGAACCAGAGTGGTTTTTGCTGCTCCGGTCTGACCTACGATCCCCACGGTTTTCCCGGCTGGGATCTCAAAGCTCACATCGGAAAGCACGTATTCTTTTGCTTCCTTCCGGTATTTAAACCAGACATGATCAAAGACAATGCTTCCATCCGTTACTTTTTTCCCCTCCGCCCCCCGGTCTTTGATCTCCGGCTCTTCATCGATAACCTCAAGGATACGGCGTCCGGAAGCCAGAGAACGGGTAAGCATCATGAATACATTGGAAATCATCATAAGAGAGTTCAGTACCTGAAGCACATAGCTCAAAAAACCTGTGAGTTCTCCCACTTTCATATTTCCAATACGGATCTGCTTTCCTCCAAACCAGAGGATCGCCAGGATCGTGGAATACATGACTAACTGCATGGCAGGCATGTTTAAAACAGCCAGCCGGAAAGCCTTCTCAGAAACTGTCTCTAAATTGCCATTAACTTCCTCAAATTTTTCAATCTCATAATCTCCCCGGACATAAGATTTCACAACACGCACAGCTGTCAGATTCTCCTGCACGATCCGGTTTACCAGATCCATGGCCCCCTGCATTTTCTCATATAAAGGGCGCACATGACGGATGATCTGAAAAAGCAGCACCGCCAGTATCGGCAGGGCCACAAAGAAAACAACTGCCAGAGAACGGTTGATAAAAAAAGACAGTCCCAGAGCCAGCACCATCATAAAAGGGGCCCGGCAGGCAGGCCGCATACCTGTAGAGACAGAATTCTGTATCGTCGTCACATCCCCGGTCAGTCTCGTAATGAGGGAAGAAACCCGGAAATGATCCATATTTCCAAAAGAAAATTCCTGAAGTTTCTGATATTCTGCCTTTCTCAGCTCCGCTCCAAGCCCCTGACCGCAGAGAGCAGAAAACCTGGCGCTGGCGATACCGATGGCAAGAGCTGCAAGAGCACAGAATGCCATAAGAGCTCCACGCTGAAAGATATAGGCTTTGTCACCATTTGCCACGCCCATATCCACCATGTCCGCCATGATGAAAGGAACAATGAGTTCAAAAAAGGTCTCTGCCACAATGCAGACAGCTGCCAGAACCCCATATTTTTTATAAGGGCCAATATAGGAAAATATCCGTCTGATCATTCCAATTCCTTTCTTTTGTTTATGAATTTTTCCAGGAATAAAACAGATCCGCCGCGGCACACTGAATATCAGAATGCCACGGCGTATCGTTATCCCTTACGGTCTGTCTGTCAGATTTGTATTTTTTATTTATTATCAGTCCTTCTGAGCCAGCTCATACATAGCCGCTGCCACAATCTGACAGGATTTCATCATCTTATCGATCTCCACAAATTCATTGGGCTGATGGATGGCACTGCCCTGTCCCGGGAACTCCGGTCCGAAGGCTACCATGTTCTTGAAGGCTTTTGCGTAAGTACCGCCGCCGATCGCCAGCGGCTCCAGGTACTCACCGGTCTCCTCTGCATATACCTTGCAAAGCTTCTTGATCAGCGGAGTCTCTTTGGAAATATAAAGGATGGGAGTGATCGTGCAGCGGAAAACGCCCATGTCTTCTTTCTTAAGAGCTGCCTCCACGTTGGCACTGACCTCTTCTACCACTGCATTCTTCGGGTAACGGATATCCAGAGTCAGGCTCATCTCCTCGCCATCGTAATTTACCACACCAAGGTTTACGGTTGTCTCACCGGTCTCATCATCCTGATAGTAAATACCAAGTGTCTTACCGTTGGTCTCACCGTTGAGCTCATTTCTCACAAAATTGATCATATGCTGGAAATCACCGCCGAAATCAACGTCTTTCACCGCCTCAAAGAGACGCTCTGCCGCATTGATTCCTTTTTCCGGTGTACTTCCGTGAGCACCGAAACCATCTGCCTCTACAATCGTATCATTTCCCTCTTTATGTACGCGGACACCTTCTACTTCCGCTACCGGAATATCACCCTCTACCACAAGTTTGCAGTAAGGAGTCACCACATTGGCAGCAATACCTCCATGGAAGGATTTTACTTTGATCTTGCCCTGGTCTGTGATCTTTTTGCCGACCAGCATGTTATGGGCACCTTTCTCACAGAAGATCAGCGGATAATCACCGTCCGGTGTAAAGCCTAAGGTCGGAAGCTCTCCACCATTCTCAATATAATAACGAACACAGGAAGAACCATTTTCCTCATCGGTACCGAAAAGGACACGGATCCGGCGGCTGACCGGCAGTCCCAGCTCACGGATGGCTTTCAGTCCGTAAATAGCTCCAATGGTCGGTCCCTTATCGTCCTGTACTCCACGGCCATAAAGCTTTCCATCATGGATCTCTGCTCCAAACGGAGGATATGTCCAGCCTTCTCCCACCGGAACTACATCCAGATGACCCAGAACGCCAACCATTTCCTCTCCCTCGCCAAACTCTACATAACCTACGCGGTCTCCCACGTTTCCGGTCTTAAAGCCCAAGCTTTCACCAAGCTTCAATGCATAATCCAGAGCTTCACGGCAGCCTTTTCCATAAGGAGCGCCCTCTTCCGGAGCAGTCTTTACACTGTCGATCTGTACGCAGCCCTGTACGGCTTTGATGATCTCCTCCTGCATCTCCATGATTTTCTCATTCAGCTTATCGTAACTCATGTCTGTAAAACCTCCTGCTTATCTTTGCTACTTAGAGCAATTCTGCAAACATTCGAAAGTCTCTGATTTACTGCGTAAATCGCCACTTTCTCATGTTTGGCGGGTCCCAAGTTCAAAAGCCTTATCATGCAGGCATGAACGGCTTTTTGACCTTTTGACTCTGGTATCCTCATATTAACACTGCCCATGAGCAAAGTCAAGGTTGTCTGCTGCTCCGTTTTCTGATAAAATAGGTAACAGTTCAGAACATCAGCGAAATGAAAAATCAGACTATGCAAACTTGTTTGCAATAGGATGGGTCTGTGGCCTGTTGTTTTGAACGTCCTGAACAGTTACTAAAATAGAATCATAAACCGTCCAATTGAGGAAAGGAGATTTTTCATGGAAAAAATCACAAGTTTCACCATAAACCATATCCTGCTCCAGCCCGGAGTCTACGTATCAAGAAAAGATCTGGCAGGAGAAACTCCCGTCACCACCTTTGACATCCGTATGACCAGCCCTAACGAAGAGCCCGTCATGAACACTGCGGAAGTACATACCATTGAGCATCTGGGCGCCACCTTCTTAAGAAACCATGAGACCTGGAAATCAAACGTCCTTTACTTCGGTCCCATGGGCTGCCGCACCGGTTTCTATCTTCTTCTCATCGGAGATCACTCTTCGGAAGAGATCCTTCCCCTGATGAAAGAAATGTTCGAATTTATCCGCGATTACCAGGGTGAGGTTCCAGGTGCCTCTGCCAAAGACTGCGGCAACTATCTGGATATGAACCTTGGCATGGCAAATTATCTTGCCAAACGCTTTTTGGATCAGGTCCTCTATCCGATCACCCCGGATCGTCTCGTTTATCCGGAATAAGCTATTTCCAGTGAAAAAACACCCCGGCTCCGTCTGTCACTTCCGGAACCGGGGTACTTTTATGCCTGTTTTCGTTTTTTCTTCGGAAGCGGCTTCCTGAAATCCCGATGGAGCGGGGCCAGATAAACATTCTTCACATAACCGTAAAGATATTCCTCTCCCCGCTGATCCAGCATTCTGAGAAGTCCTTCGATCTCCCGCTCCGTCTTCGGATGAAGCATGTAGTGAGCTTTCCCTTTCAGGAAATATTCCAGAGGATCATGATCCGTATAGTTTTCTCCGTTGTAAACCTTGGAGGCGGCGATCCGGTCCATCAGCATCTCAGCCACATAGCGCCGCGGCATCCGCATTCCTTCGATCGGATGCCCCGGTTTACGGATGCTGTAATCGGTCCAGTATTCAAAGTGATGCTTGTTCCTCCCCTTGTGATGAAGCCATGCAGAAGAATACCCTCTGTTCAGCCGTTCTGCATTGTTGGGGCTCTGAAACCCCTGATAATACTTACAGCCAACCAGGAATTCGGTCGGAGAATACTTACTCATATCATGGAGAAGCCCCTGACGGTACAGCCCCACCCGAAAGCAACCCTCCGCCACAAGGAGCTTATGATAAGTAATGGTTTTAAAATGTCTGATCGCATGAAATTCCATTTCTTTTTACTTCCTTCCTTCAAGAACCAGAATGCTTCTTGGCGGTACCTCAAAGGATTTCTGATCGATCCACCTGATCTCTTTTTCCGGTGATGGAATACCGTCTTCCGTGTCAAAAACAAGCTGCCAGGATAAACTATCCGGAAGCCTGGGCAGGGCAAAATCCTGCTCATTCCAATGAAGATTATACGCTACATAAAGATATTTTCCTTCTTTTGCTTCCTGTCCGCAGTACATCATTCCAAAATGACGGCTGGCAGCTTCAAAATTTTCGTACCAGGCCTGCCTGCCATGGCAGGAGACATCCGGATATCCGAGACTGGAACCGCTTGTTCCCTGAAGTTCTCTGGCCTGATGAAGGAGCGGATGTGATTTCCGAAAAGCAATGGCTGTTTTGACAAAAGCAAACAATTCTGCCTGTTTTTTCAGACCGTTCCATTCCAGCCAGGAGATCTCATTATCCTGACAGTAAGGATTGTTATTTCCCCTCTGGCTGTTACCGAACTCATCTCCCGCCAGGATCATGGGTGTTCCCTGTGAGAAAAGCAGGAGCAGAAATGCATTTTTCATCTGCTGAAGACGAAGCTCCTGAACCTTCTTCTTCCGGCTGGGTCCTTCTACGCCGCAGTTCCAGCTGAAATTATAGGCTGGTCCGTCCTGACCGCCTTCACCGTTTGCCTCATTATGACGCTCCTCGTAAGAAACCAGATCCATCAGCGTAAAACCGTCATGATGCGTGATATAGTTGATGACGGCACATCTGTCAGAATTTTTCCGTACTCTGCGGATAAAAGACGGAAGCTGATCCTCGTCACCCTTAAGGAAACGGCGGGCATTCACAAGAAAACCATCGTTATGCTCAGCCAGATTCCGGAAAGCAGGTGTTTTTTTTCTTCCGTAAATGTTCTCCGTATCAAACCAGGAAGAGAGAAGCTTGGTTCCGGCAAACATGGGATCTCTTGCAAGGAAGCGGTTCATGGAGGCATCCCCCATAAGATAGAAGCCATCCACATGGTACTCCCGCACCCAATGCTTGAGGCAGTCAAAGATCAGACGTTCCTGCGTTCCTTCCGGGAAATAAACCTCCATAAGCATTTCAATCCCTTCCGCATGAAGTGCTTTCACCAGATCCTTGCATTCCTTTACCGGGTCCTTTACCGCATACGTACTCTTCGGTGCAAAGTAACGGGACTTTCCATAGCCCCAGTAATTCCGCTTCGCTTCCTGTCCGTTCTTCTGATAGGGAAGATTTTTTTCTTTTTCCGGCAGGATCCGCTCATCAAAATCATAAATGGGCATCAGAAGAAGCTGATTGACCCCCAGCTCTTTCAGGTATGGGATCTTTTCTACCACTCCCATAAAGGTTCCCTTGTGGCGCACTTTGGAGTCCGGATTTTTTGTAAAACCGCGGACATGAAGATGATACAGGATTCCTTCCTCATAGGGCAGTCCGGGATTTCTGTCATTTCCCCAGTCATAACGATCAAAAGAAAAACCGCCGCGAAGCACAGGACTGCCGGTTTCCGGATCCCATTCTCCGAAATGCTTTCGCCCGAGAACCCTTTCTGCCCTTGGATCAACAAATACCTCCTCTTTTACCCGATAAGCATACTCGTAGCGTTCCGGATGGAAACCTTTCAGAAAGACAGAACAAAGATCTCCCATCACTTTTTCCCCCATTGGGATCACTGCCTCCGGTTCCGGAGCTCCTTTTCGGAAGAGAAGAAGCTCCGCCGTCTCTCCTTCCGGAAGTTCCAGAGTAAAATTGACGCCCTGGCCGTTTTTCGTCACTCCGGCTTTTGTCCAGTCGCCCGGTTCTGTTATCCATTGTTTTTCCATCGTCATTTCCCCCGTTCCTGTTCGATCCGTTCCGCAAGCTCGGTCAGATACTCCCAGCGTTCCATCTTCTCCATCAGTTTTTCTTCTGTCTCTTCCTTTTCTTTGGTAAGAGCGTTCAGTTTCGGATAATCTGTGGCATTCCGGACAATCTCCTGATCCAGCTCTTTGATCTTATTCTCCAGATTCTCGATCTCCTCGTCAATGACTGCATATTCCTTCTCTTCATTATAGGTGAATTTCAGTTTTCTGGTTCTTGGCTTTTCTGTCTTTTCTTTGAAGACCTCTGTTTCCTCTGCCTTCTGCTGACTTCCGCTTTCTTCCATTCTTGCTGCTGAAGCTGCCTGGTAATCAGAAAAACCACCCTCATACTGACGCACCTTTCCATTGTCTTCAAAAGCAAACATCCGCCGTACCACACGGTCCAGAAAATACCGGTCATGAGATACCGTGATCACGATCCCGTCAAAACCGTCAAGATAGTCCTCCAGGATCGTCAGCGTCCGGATATCCAGATCATTGGTGGGCTCATCCAGGATCAGTACATTGGGTGCTGTCATAAGGATACGAAGCAGGTACAGCCTCCGCTTTTCTCCGCCGGAAAGCTTTCCAATGAGACTCCACTGCATGGTTCCGTCAAAGAGAAAACGTTCCAGCATCTGAGCTGCTGTAATGGTTCCATCCGTAGTCTGAACATATTCTCCGGCTTCTTTGATATAATCAATGACACGCATGGAATCATCCAGAGATTCACTCTCCTGTGAAAAATAACCGATTTTTACGGTCTGACCGATCTCGATGCTTCCGGCATCCGGCTCCACCTCTCCCACGATCATTTTTAACAGCGTACTCTTCCCGCAGCCATTGCAGCCTGTGATCCCGACTCTGTCTCCTTTCAGAAAAATATAGGAGAAATCCCGGATCAGAAGATGGTCTCCATAGGCTTTTGAAAGTCCTTCGACCTCCACGGTCTTTCTGCCAAGCCGTGAGCTTAAAGAGCTCATCTGTACCTGACCTTCTTCCTGCGGCCCCTCCTTTTCCTGCATGGCTTCGATCCGCTGGATATGAGCTTTCTGCTTGGTAGAACGGGCTCTTGCCCCCCGCATCAGCCATTCCAGTTCTTTTCGAAGGATGCTCCGACGTTTCCGCTCCGTAGCGATCTCCATGTTCTGACGTTCTTCCTTCAAACGGACAAACTCCGAATAGCTGCCTGGATAACTGTAGATTTTTCCCTGATCCACTTCCACGATCCTGGTCGCTACACGGTCCAGAAAATAACGGTCATGCGTCACCATCACCAGAGCACCGCGGAAACGGATGAGAAAATCCTCCAGCCACTGAGCCATCTGACCATCCAGATGGTTGGTTGGCTCATCAAGGATCAGGATATCAGGCTCCTTTAAAAGAACATTGGCCAGTGCCACTCTCTTCTTCTGGCCTCCGGAAAGATGACACACCAGTTTTTCAAATTCATCAATGCCAAGAGACTGGAGCATCGTCTTCGCTTCACTTTCAATACTCCACTCGTTGATCTTATTTCTGTTTCCTGCCAAAGCTGCCTGAAGGACCGTCATACCTTCCTCAAACTCCGGTTTCTGCGGAAGATATCCAAGAACCAGGTTGTTTCCAAGCGTCACTTTTCCTTCATCCGGCTCCTCCAGACCTGCAATGATCTTAAGAAGGGTACTTTTCCCGGTTCCGTTGACACCGATGACACCAATCTTTTCTCCTTCGTTGACAGAAAAATCTGCATGATCAAAAATCTGTCTCTCGGTAAATACTTTGGAAAGATTTTCTATTGTAAGTAAATTCATTCTGTTTTGGCTCCTATCTGTCGTACAGACCTTTCCGGTCCGCTTTCACTGCTTACTCCTGAAACGCAGCTGCTCCGTGCTCTTCCCAATGAAAGCAGGGCAATGCTTTCTTTGCATTTAAAAAATCTCAAGTTCCACCGGGCAATGATCGGAACCAAAGATCTCCGTGTGGATTTTTGCGTCTTTCAACTCGGTTTTCAGTGCTTCAGACACGAGAAAATAGTCGATACGCCAGCCGGCGTTCTTCTCCCTGGCATGGAAACGATAGGACCACCAGGAATAAACACCCATTTCTTCCGGATAAAAGTACCGGAAAGTATCCACAAAGCCCTCTTTGAGAAGCTCAGAAAACCTGGCTCTCTCTTCATCTGTGAAGCCGGCATTTTTCCGGTTAGTCTTCGGGTTCTTCAGATCGATCTCCTGATGCGCCACATTCAGATCTCCGCAAAAGATCACCGGCTTTTTCTCCTCCAGTTTTTTAAGATAAGCCAGAAATGCTTTTTCCCATTCCATCCGGTAATCCAGACGCTTCAGCCCGTCCTGGGAATTGGGCGTATAAACTGTGACAAAATAAAACTTCTCATATTCCAGTGTGATGACACGGCCCTCATGATCGTGCTCCGGTATCCCGATCCCATAAGATACACAGACGGGCTCCTCTTTCGTAAAAACAGCAGTTCCGGAATATCCTTTTTTCTCCGCATAATTCCAGAACTGATAGTAGCCCGGCAGTTCAAGCTCCAGCTGTCCTTCGGAAAGCTTCGTCTCCTGCAGGCAGAAAATATCCGCATCCAGATGGTCAAACGCATCCATAAATCCTTTGGTCAGACAGGCACGCAGACCGTTTACATTCCAGGATATCAACTTCATTTATACAGACTCCTTTATCTTCTTTTCATTATCCTTCATTATAGCTGACCCGCTGACGTTTGTACAGTTTTTTATCTTCAGACCGGTTTTCCGAATAGTTGTATATTTATATAGAATAGGGCTTGCTTTTTTCATGGGCATCTGCTAAAGTGAATCTACACACAAACGTGAATCTAAAGAAAATGAGGTATCCAAATATGAGCGATTTTGAAAATAAGGATTTAACTGCCTGCACTGGCGAAGACTGCAGCGGCTGCGACGGCTGCGGAACTGACGGAGAAGCTACCGTTACCCTGACTCTGGACGATGGAACCGTTCAGGAGTGTGCTGTACTTACCATTTTCCCGGTTGATGACAAACAGTACATTGCTCTTCTTCCGCTTGATGAGAACGGCGAGAACGATGACGGAGAAGTTTATATCTACCGTTTCCAGGAGATCAACGGCGAGCCCAGTCTGGACAACATTATGGACGATGACGAGTACGAAAGAGTTGCAGATGCTTTCGATGAGCTTCTTGATGATTCTGAGTATGACGAGCTGGTTGACGCAGACGACGAAAACTAAATCACAAAGAAAAAACTGGCAGATGTGAGATTTCTTTCATCTGCCAGTTTTTTTACGTCTTGGAAAGGGAAAGCGGACATTCGCATCCGCTTCGCGACTGTCAGCAGGAACTTTTAACGGGCGGTTTTGCCCGCAGCTCATCCAAGAACCTGGAAATATCCTGTTTTTTCCCGTACCGTTCTTTGGCGTAATAGAGATGAAGCCGTTCCCTGGCACGGGTCATCCCCACATAGAACATCCGCCGTTCTTCCTCCAGGTCTGCTTCCAGAGTCGCTTTCCTGTGTGGAATGGTTCCTTCATTGATATCTACGATAAACACAACGGGAAATTCCAGTCCCTTCGAGCTGTGAAGTGTTGTCAGCGTCACTGCATCCTCTTCTCTGTTTTTCTCCCGGTTCTGAGCCTTCAGAGTTTCCTTGTACTCTTCCATATGATGAAACCAGTCTTCAAAAGAATCAAACCCCTTCGCCGCCTCCTGAAGCTCATTCAAAACCTCCAGAAGCTCATCCACCCGGATATGACGGTATTCTGCATATTCCGTAAGATATTCTTCATATCCTACGCCGTTTCGAATGTAGTTTACTGCTGCGTAAGGTTTCAACCGGCTGATCACGGTCAGATCACTTTCCAGTTTATCTAGACGGTCCAACATCCAGTCCTTATCCTCATAGGCCCTCCGAAGGGCAAGGAAAGAAATTTCACTGTCCTGTAGCACGTCCCGGCTCAGGTAACGTTTGGGTCTGTTGGCGATCTTCAGAAAATCCTGTCTTTTCCGGCTGCCCTGAGCCATATGGATATAAGTGATGATATCCTCCGCGATCCAATGTTCATAGATATTCGGCAGACTGTCACGCATCTGAAACGGAATATTGTATTCCATAAATTTTTCCACCAGAGGACGTGCCGCCGTATTGGTCCGGAAAAGAACAGCCATATCTTTGAATGACACACCTTTTTTCTGATATTCCCGCACCTTTTCCAGTACAAATGCATTCTCCTGCCCCTGGTTCACAAACCCGTGGAGCTCGATGGGTTCGCCCTTTTCCCGGACACCATGGATATCCTTTGGATAGCGGGCATGGTTATTCTGGATCACTTTCCCCGCTGCCCGTATGATATTTTCCACAGACCGGTAATTTTCCGACAAAAGTACCGTCTCCGCTTCCGGATAGTCCTTCTGAAAATTCAGCATGATCTCCGGCCGTGCTCCCCGAAACCGGTAAATGGACTGATCATCATCTCCGACAATAAAAAGATTGTTCTCCGGAGCTGCCAGCAGACGGATCGTATCGTACTGGATCTGATTGATATCCTGAAACTCATCGATAAGAATATAACGAAAACGTCTCTGCCAGCCGGCCAGGATATCCGGCCGCTGGGAAAGAAGCTCATAACACATCACCAGCATATCATCGAAATCCAGCAGGCGTTCATTCTGAAGTTTTTCCTGATATCCGTTAAAAAATTTACGGAACAGCTCCTCGGAACAATTCTTAGAGTAATAATTCTCCAGAGGGATCCGGTCATTTTTTACCAGACTGATCTCCCCGATGATGCCGGCGAGAAATTCATTTTCATCTTCGATCTCCAGGTGATGTTGGGAGAGAAGCTCCCGCAAGAACTGATATTTCTGCTCTTCCCGTATGATATTGGCTGCGCTGAGCCCGTATGCCTGACGGAGGATCCAGAAAAAAACAGAATGAAAAGTCCCGAAGGTCACCGGACAGGAATGTCCGCCCATCAGGACCTGAAACCGCTCTTTCATTTCCAGAGCGGCTGCTTTTGTAAAGGTAATGACAAGGATCGCCATTGGAGAAATCTTTTTCTCTTCGATAAGGAAGCGGGTCCGGGCGGTGATCACCGTTGTTTTTCCCGAACCCGGACCTGCCAGACACAGAAGCGGCCCTTTTACATGAGAGACAGCCCTCTTCTGGCTTTCACTTAATGCCATATTTATTTTCCACCAAGTTTCTCAATGGCTGCCTGTATCCTCTTAACGGATTCCTCTTTTCCAAGTACCTCGAGGATCTCTGTAGCTCCGGCCGGAGTCATCTGTTTACCGGAAAGAGCTGTACGGATCGGCCAGAGTACATAGCCATTCTTATATCCTTTTTCTTTTGCAAACGTTACGAGTGTCTCATAAAGAGCATCGTTGGTGTATTCGTCCTGTTTTTCCAGAACCGGCAGGATCTCCTGCAGAACGGTAAGAGAAGACTCTTCTGTAGTCTTCATTTTTTTATGTACATACATAGCGCTGTCATACTCCGGAACTTCCTGGAAGAAATCCACCAGATCTCTGATATCCGGGAATACTTCAATACGGGTCTTCACCATTTCAGCGATCTTCTTCAGATCCAGCTCACGGCTAATGACCTCTTTCAGATATGGAAGCGCTCTCTCATAAAATTTATCGAAATCCATGGCTTTGATATACTCACCATTCATCCATTTCAGTTTATTGATATCAAAAACTGCCGGAGATTTGCTCATATGATGATAATCAAACGCCTCTACCAGCTCCGGAAGAGAGAAGATCTCGCGGTTATCTGTGGGACACCAGCCAAGCAGAGCCACATAGTTTACTACAGCCTCTGTCAGAAAGCCCTGATCGATGAGGTCTTCATAAGAAGAATGACCGCTTCTCTTGGAAAGCTTCTTGTGCTCCTCGTTGGTGATCAGCGGACAATGTACGTATACCGGAATGTCCCAGCCGAAGGCCTCATAAAGAAGGTTATACTTCGGTGCGGAGGAAAGATACTCGTTTCCGCGTACTACATGAGTGATCCCCATGAGATGGTCATCCACAACATTTGCAAAGTTATAGGTGGGATAACCGTCCGATTTGATCAGGATCATATCATCCAGCTCAGCGTTCGGTACTTCAATAACACCATAGATCTCATCCTCAAAACGGGTGGTTCCCTCTGTCGGTGTATTCTGACGGATCACGAAGGGCTTTCCTGCTGCCAGATTTGCCTCTACCTCTTCTTTGGAAAGATGCAGACAGTGTTTATCGTAAACAATGATCTCTTTTCCGGCAACCTCCTGTTTTAAAGACTCCAGACGTTCCTTGTCACAAAAGCAGTAGTATGCCTTGCCTTTCTTTACCAGCTCTTTGGCATATTTCATATAAATGCCGGCTGCCTGGCGCTCGCTCTGTACATAGGGGCCACAGCCGCCATCTTTATCCGGTCCCTCGTCATGGATCAGCCCGGTCTCTGCAAGCGTATGGTAAATGATATCTACAGCACCTTCCACATAACGCTCCTGATCCGTATCCTCAATACGAAGAAGGAAATCGCCTCCTTCATGCTTTGCAATCAGATACGCATATAATGCGGTTCTTAAATTTCCCACATGCATTCTTCCTGTGGGGCTTGGTGCGAAACGTGTTCTGACTTTACTCATTTTTCAATCTCCTTTATCTTTTCTGAAAAAGCCTGTGAAGGCTTTGTTTTTAACTTACATAAAGTTATGTCATACTGACATCGTTTAATTATATAACGATTTTCCCGTTTTGTATAGAACCATTTTTTCAATGTCTGCACAGAAAAAGTCTGTGAAGGCTTTTTCCTCACAGACTTTTCTTTTATATGGTGATGTTGAGGTCAAAAGGTATTTTGACCCCAATGATACACAGATTGCTCCGCATTTCATGCTCTCGCAATCCTGAAACACCTCAAATCCGCTCATTTTTCTACGAAAAATGGCTACTTTTCGGTGTTTTGCGGGTCAAGAAGTCATGCTTTTTCATGCAAGCATGAAACGCATGACCTTTTGACCCTAGTATCATCATCATATGGTATATTCGTCTTTTAACCGTATCTTATCCGCCACACTCAAGGCAATCCCCATCTCCATCATCAGGAATACGATGGATGTTCCTCCATAACTGATAAACGGAAGCGTGATTCCCGTAGCCGGGATCACATTAAGCACAACGGCAATATTTAAGATCACCTGTAACGCAACCTGGGCAAAGATCCCTGTCACGATCAGTGAGCCTAACAGATCCGGTGCATTCTGGGCAATGAAAAACAAACGATAAAGCAAGAAGACAAAAAGCATCGTCAAAAGAGCGGCTCCAAAGACCCCCAGTTCTTCACAGACGATTGTAAAGATCATATCATTCTGAGCCTCTGGTACGGCTCCCAGCTTCTGGGCACTGTTTCCAAGTCCTTTTCCGAAGAGACCGCCGGAGCCCAGAGCATAGAGTCCCTGCATGATCTGATAACCCGTGCCCGAGCTCTCACTTTCCGGATTCAGCCAGGCTCGGATACGCTGCCACCGGAAGCTGTCACTGCTCTGAGCGATCTGAACTGCCACACTACGGATGATCAAAACAGCCGGCACTGCCGCGATACCGCCAAAAAGAGCAATTTTTGTCCCCCAGGGATGTGCGACAATGACCAGGACCAATGTCATTCCGGCAATGATCATGGCAGAACTCAGGTTATTGGTAAACTTCCATGTGAGCACGGATGTGATCGCCCCAAGGAAAACCAGCATTGCCGGTGCTTTCCAGCCCTTTATATTCCGTCCGAGCTTTACGATAACGGACGGAAGAAAAAGAATGATTGCCAGCTTGGCGATCTCTGCGGTCTGGAACTGAACCGGTCCGATCCGGATCCACCTGGTAGCACCTTTTACATTTCGCCCTACAAATCTCGTCAGGATCAGAAGAATATTAGAAATGAGATAAAGCCAGGCTCCCCAGTTAGCGATCCAATGATAATCCACTCTGGAAATGAACAGCATTCCCAGAATACAGGCTGCACTGAGCCCTGCCTGCTTTGCAAAGAACGTCATATCGGATCCATAGTTCACTTTCGCCGTATAGGCACTGGTACTGTACAGCATGACCAGACCAAAAGAAACCAGCAGGATCACACAGGCCAACAGATTATAATCATAATACGGTTCTCCACTCCAGCTTTTCCTGTCCGGAAAAATCCCACTGAAAAACCGTTGTAAAACATTTTGTTTCTTTTTCTTTCTTTTTGAAGCCATAAACTACCTCTTTTTTCACAACGGGAAACTCTCCCGTCTCGGAAATTGCCGTCCGGCGGAGCTTATCTCCGCATCATCCCGAGTATCATAGCACATTTCCCTGTAAAGGTCAAAGTCTGTTCATCTTTTTTTTGCACTCGGATAGATCCTTTCCATCCGTGCGTTACCAAAGTTTTCATCCATGACTTTTTCCCATTTATACTTTGCCTGCTTTCCATCCTCTCTGCTGTTATAACGGACCAGGGCCATAGCGGAAACCACCATATTGACTGCCATAAAGACCACCAGGATCCAGGTGAGGATCTTTCCGATCGTCGGCGGTATTTTTCCGATCACTGCGGAAATCTTCGGATAGAAAAACTTGATCCAGACCACAGCCGCGATCCCCCAGAAGAAGCAGAACAACAGATTGATCCTTCCTCCCAGGTTAAAAGGAAGCTTGCTGTAATCCCAGAATATTTTTCCGAAGACCAGCTGAGTGAAAACACTGCAGATATATTCGTACGCTCCGCCCAAAAAAGTGCCTGCCAAAAACAGATGACGGTCCGGTCTCTGCTGATCACGGTAAAGAAGTGCCGTTGCTCCCGCGATCGCAAGCCCCCACACAATACTGAAGGGTCCCCAGACCAGACTGCTTCGGCTCATCCAGCGTCCCATGGAATAACGGCAAAAGACCGTTTCCACCAGATCGCCCAGAAAGGCGCTTATGAAAAAGAGCCAGAAAAGTTTATAAAAACCACAGCCATCCGCAAAGCCCTCTTCCTCTTCTTCGCAGCTATTCTCCTGTCCCACTGCCGGATAAGCCTTCTCGATTCGGATCTCCATATGATCAAAGATCCACTCTCCCAGTCTTCTGGTCCAACGCCTCAGCTCCCGGTCAAAATCCTGTACCTTGTCTGGCATCTTTTTCTGATTATGAAAAAAAGCCGCATAAGAGACCACAGCGTCCAGGATTCCAATACCAAGAGCTGTCCATACCAGAATCCCGGCGATCAGCTTAGGCAGCAGTTTATAAAGGATTGTGAAAAACTCATTTCCATAATAAATACAGAACACTCCGAGTATTCCCCAGAGCAGGGAATATGGAAGACAGATGTAACCGTCAAAATTCCATCGTTTTCCGGAATAATCCCACCATTTCCGGTGATTCATCCGTTCCAGTGCTTTTCCCGTAAACCATTCCACAACTGTCGCCACGATCATACAGCCAAGGAACAGAAACAACGGATTGTCTTTCAGTTCCCAAAATGCCAGCGTCATAAATACGGCAGAAAATCCGTAGACAAAACAGACCGGTCCGGTAAAAACGCCGCGGTTGATAAACTTCCGGTGCTTTCCGGATGCCACTGCCGTTTCGATCAGCCACCCAAGAAAAGAATACACAAAAAACAGCCATAAAAGTTCATATCCTGAATAATTCATCTCGTTTTCTCCTTTGTTACTGGAAGCAAATGCAATTTTTATACTGGTAACCGTTCATTGATCAATCACATATGGTGAATCAGGAGGTGAAAGATTTGAAAAATCCCACGATCATAAGCAAGCTGAAAATCAATGGCAAATGGGTCTGTCAGGAAGAGGTTCCTCCGGAAGCAGTACGCAAGATTGATAGCTGAAAAAGAAGAATTTTATGCACAAAAAAATGGAGCATACGGGATTCGAACCCGTGACCTCCTGAATGCCATTCAGACGCGCTCCCAGCTGCGCTAATGCCCCTTACAAGTTTTGATTATATCTTATACATCTGCAAAATGCAAGTGATTTTTCACAGAATTTCCATGCATTCATATATTAAAAGTAAACCCGTTTTCGAAAGGAGTTTTTATGTCAGATCATATAGATTGCTGTCAGAAGTCCGATCATCCGGATCATTCCGGGGTTGATTCTCTTCCTCTTGCCATGGCTTATGTTCCATGGCAGACGTTCCACAAAGCTTATGACCCTGCCACTGCCCTCTCTCTTGGAACTGTATTCCCGGAGCTCTGCCTGCCATTCTGCGGAAAAGGAGGTGCCTGCCTGTGAACAGAACCAGCTGCAATGCTTACGGAAACAGAACGCAGACCTGCCCCGGCCGTCCAAATTATTGCACGCCTCCGCAAAACCGGCCAGTTCCGCCAAAATATTCTCTGGATCTCAGAAATATGAATCAGGAACAGCTTCTTGCTTATATCAATCAGGTCAGCTTTGTTGTCTCTGATATGCTCCTTTATCTGGACACTCACCCGACAGACAGAGAAGCGCTTGCTTATTGTGAAGACCATATTGCCATGAGAAATAAAGCCTTAAAAGAATATGCTGTTCTTTACGGACCTATTACCATCGACACCGCCGATGACGCATCCAGCGAATGCTGGGAATGGGTCAATACCCCCTGGCCCTGGGAAGGGAGGTTGAAATAATTTATGTGGAATTATGAAAAACGACTGCAGCATCCAGTCAACATCAAAGAGCCAAATGCCAAACTGGCTCAGATCATCATGAGTCAGTACGGGGGACCGGATAGCAGTAACCTATGGTACATAAAAATCCTGTTTTTCCTTATATTTTCGCCGTTTCTGGCATTTTTAAAATTTGGATTGTGGTAGCACCCCGGAGCTTTTCCGGGGTTTTTCTGGTTTAGATGTTTGTACAAAACTATCATTTTTTATACCTTTAAGACCCTGTTTCTACACTTGTACTGGGCCAGAATCCAGCCCCAATTGAGCTTCATATACACGCCCCGTCCGCTGATCTGCTTCTCTCCCTGGCACTTGTCCACGGTACCTTTCCGGATCAGTGCTTCGCCGGAGCCGCCGCACTTGAAGTACTTTCTCTTCGCCGCGGGGATGGTGTCGTACTGAACCAGCGGTGCAGATGCTTTCGGTTCCGTCCGCAGGGCAAGGTCTGTCTGCATGCGGTAGCGGATGCCTTTCTGGAAGACCGGTGCGCTGTAGATCAGCTTACCGTTGACGTCATAGACGTGGTAGCCGGCCCGGCAGGCTTTCTTTGCATTGTCGATGTATGTGTAGCTTCCAATCTGGGTGTCTGCTCTACCCCATGCCTTCCGGACGTAATACGGGCCGCCCTCGGAGTTCATCGCCGCTTTTACGGCTTTCCGGAAGCCGTCCATCGTCAAATTGAAGCGGCTCCAAACGTGATCAGGGTCAACGTGCGCGGAGGACAAGCCAGCCAGGCGTCCTTCGTTGTGAGAAGAGATCAGATGCATTCCGTTGCCGAGCTTCGCAAGCGGATCCCATCCGCGTTCCTTACAGATCTTCGCGCAGAGCAGGATTGCAGTGTTGTAGCCGCGCAGGATATCTGCTTTAAATTTTTCTTCATTATTGACGTCATAATTTGCTCCACTGGTGTAGGAAATATAATCTGACTCGCAAATCTCAATCGAAATCAGGTTATTGTTCCCCCAGCCGGCATCTGCCCAAGAACGCAGTTCTTCCGGGAGGAGCTGCAGCGCATTGCCGGAAACATCTGCATCACAGATGTAGTGTACACATGCCGCTACCTTTTCCTGATTCCAGTAATCTGCCACGCTCTGTGCAGTCCCCTGGCCCGTGCCAATTGTGTGAATCTGGATACCGACTTTCTCACAGATGGCCCCTGTCTGATAGCAACGATTGTTCGTGAGGTAATTCTGTTTGATGTGTAACTCGCTCATTTTTCGTCTCCTTCCTCCAGGCAGATTCCTTCCAGAGATGCCCGGATTTCCAGCAGGTACAGATACTGACTCATGATCGTTTCCTGTTTTTTCAGTAAATCTAGGGAACAGGTTGGCTCGAATTTGAGCGTGCCGGCCTCGTATTTCACGCACATCTCATGCAGTGCATCACGACGGATCTTCGTCTGCAGGTACTCTGCTTTCATGCGGTCCCGGTAATCCGGGCTGTTCATCAGATCTATTGTGTCAGATAATCTCATTTGTTTCTCCTTTCCGGCGGAATGGTTCCGTCAAAAAACAAAGAGGACGATCACTCGCCCCCTCATTTTTATGAATTGTTTTTATCGATAATCTGCTTGAACGCCTGGTGCAAACCGGTGCTTGCCAGTCCTGTGAACGCCCCGTAGACAATCGTTTCCAGCGTGATAGAATTTCCACCAGATGCGGTTGAAATGCACGCCAGAGCGGCTCCCAGAATCGCCAGAATGGCAGGAATGTATTCATTTGATACTTTTTCCAACCAGGTAATATGTTTGATGCAGTAGCCCACGATCAGGCAGGCCACCAGCACTACCGGAATGTAATAATCAGTCAAAAAACTCAGATCCATTTTTCTACCTCTCTTTCTGTCCTGGTGGAACAGCTATTGCTATATTCTATTCCACCAGATATGTATTGTTGTTTCAAAGCCCAACCTGTTTCAACATGAATCCCAGCACCGCTCCGACCAGTGCCGTGACTGCATAACCTACAGCCTTCCGCCACATCTCCCCATCACGGGATTCCAGTGCTTCCAGCCGTTTCCCCTGCTGTTCCTGCTCTTTCACCATGCTCTGCAGGCTCACAGCCATTTTTTCTACTGACATAGCGATGTCACCAATCTGATGAATGGATTTTTCCACCAGCTCAATCCGCCGGTTCTGACGTTTGTCCTCTTCTTCCATCCGGCGGCGGAACTCTTCATGTTCTTCTCTAGATATTCCTTCCACGTCGCTCTCCTTTCAGCATCACGCCTGCTTCTCTTTCTCTGCGATCATGGCATCCTGCACAGCATAGGCAGCATCCTCAAACGCAGCGGCATCTTTCCGGCACTGAACACGGTTTGCCTTGTACAGGGCCTTATCCGCCTGCCAGCTTGAAAGGTTCATGTCATCCGGGTTGTCGCTGTTGATAGTTGCCTGATAGTTTTCGACTTCCGCGCCGTCGATGGTGGAAGTTGCGGTAAGGGTTACGTTCTTTTTGATTTCACTTAACATAGTGTATTCTCCTTTTTTTGTATGTGGTCCCGGTATGTTCCGGGACCATGATTTTTTGACTGTTCAAATTAGTGGTGTTCCGGCAAGGCTCCTGTCAGCTCAGTGCCTGCCGGAGTGATTTGCTCTCTTTCTCTAACGCCGCAATCCGGTCAAAAGCCTGTGCAAGCTGATACTGCAGGGATTCCATCCGGGCGGTCATATTCTGTCCAAGGGTGCTCACCTCCTTTCTGGTGGAATCAATAGAGGTGATAGCTTTCTGTACCATTTGCACCGCAAGCGGAACGATCTCCGTGTAACTCATCGACCACGGTTCCTCTGTCTCACTCCGGTGTACGGCAGCCAGTTCATTCGCACTGATACCGCACTTTTCAGCCAGATCCAAGGTAGTCTGTGCTCCGAATCCCATGTGAATGCCGTCAGTGCCGGTTTTCCAGTTGAATAATACCGGTTTCAGACGCATAAAAAGATTCTCATACTTTTCCGTGATGCCAGATATGATATTCTTTTCTCGCTCGTCGGAGGTCTGGGATACCGATTTTGCGTAGAATGTACCCGATGAACCGAACGTGTAAATGGCGTCTGTGCCATTTGAACTACCTGCAAGTCTGGAAGCATTACAATAATAGATCCTAAATCCAGGATCCTGTGCATAAGAAGCACCCACCCAGGCACCGTCTGCTGTCCGGACACGCCAGCCAGGAACCAAAGCCCCGGCATCTGTGTTAATTGTATCGTATGCCGCTCCGTCCGGCTTTGCGGCGCCGAGCCAGGTGTTGCTCACACCCTTTGCCGCAAACCGTAAGGACGCCACAGTCCCCCAGGATTTGATTGTGCAGGATTTACCGGGATATGGGTCTGCATAGGAACCGGTATGAAAGACGGATTCGGATTTTGAAGTGATGCCTTTTGTAAATGTTCCAGGACCGTCAATCGCAATATTTGTCCCCCAAATAGCGCCTCTATTGCAAACAACGCCATTGATATTCAACTTTCCGGATTCCAGTTCGATAATTCTCGATGTGTAATCTGCACTCGAATCGCCGAAATGAAAATCAATAAACGGTTTTGCAGCATACAATTCCAGCCCCGCATTTTTGACTGTAAGTCCTGTATCGATCGTGGCTGCTCCGTACACCCTCAGATCATTACTGATGTCCGCAGAACCATGCACACCCAGTCCCGGTGCTACGACACTGCACGAAAATGTAGCCTGTGCGGCGGAACGTGACAAGTGAACGATGTCTTGTATGTACAGCCCGTTCTGGTCAATGCTCACATAACTGTATGTCGATGCTGAATTGCCATTTTTGACCGTTTCGCCGAATGACAAGCCATCAGCACAAAGACCCATTTCTTGCGTTTTGTTGCTCGCATAGCTGTATTTTGCCGATATGGTATCTCCGGCTATATTGACGCTTCCTTTATTACCGGTTTTTGTTGTAATGCTACTACCTGCCAACGTCACACCCGTAATTGTACCGGTTGCCGTCACATCCTTCGCAAAAATCCCATTCACATCCAACCGGTCTGCCGATATGGTTCCGGTAGTGATGTTTGATGCGTTGATGCCGGATGTTACAAGGTTTCCGTCGATCTTGCTATTTCCAGTCACATGAAGCTTTGTCGCACTTACTTCTTTTGCAAATATACCATTCACATCTAGCCGGTCCGTAGAAATCTTACCGGTTTTGATGTTTGACGCGTCAATTGTGGTGGTTCCGGAACTGGAAAGGGAGCTGATTGTCACATAACCGGACAGGTTCAGCTTCGACGCTTCAATCTTTGTAGTTCCTTTGTTGATGATATTCACCACATCGGTCGCACTCAGATTCAGCTTCGACGCTTCAATCTTTGTGGTTCCTTTGTTAATGATATTCACCAGTCCTGCCGCTGTGAGAGAAATCTTGTTTGCAGAAATCTTCACAGATTCACTTGTCTGGTTGATTGCCGAAATTACGCCATCTTTTTTTACCGTCAATGCAATGCTGTCGGACTGCTGTTTGATTGTGGACTCGGCGGCGGTTACTCTTCCGGTCAGATTTATAACATCCGCTCCGGTTGCGTAGTAGGAACCTACCGTGCCAATGATGCCGTCTTTTGTGATCTTCAGTGATGCCTCGGATTTCCAGGATTCCAAGCTAGATAAGCGCTCTTCGTCATCCTCGGGAGCCGGCGTCCAGTCGGTGGGTTTATTGCCTTTTTCGATTTTTAAATTTCTGAATTGGTACCAGGCTCCTGGGGAACTGTGCATACCAACAAAGTATGTGTTTTGGTCGGTTCGTGTTGGCAACTCATTAGATGACTGGACAATCCAAATAAGTTTTGTCCAAGCGTTTGTTACGGTTTTACTTTTTATAGATTTACAGTATTGTATAATACCATTTGTCCCATCACCACAAAGAAATTTAGGGAAAATATCACCAATGTTGGAAGCTTTTACTTCTACGGAAACAGTATAAGTAGTGTTCGGTTCCCATTTGTTACGTCCAATACCACTATATGAGATAATGCTCCATCCAGATTGAGCAGTTGAACCTCGCGTTAATTTACAGCATCTTACTCCATTTTCTACCACTTCGGTTGCAGTATAATCACCTTTTTGCATGGACCACCACCAATTTGTAGTGCCTCGGTTGGTTTTTGTAGCTAGATTCCTCCCACCAACGATCACTCCATCAATCGCCTTGTTGATATCCGTCTGTTCCACCTTCAACGCAATCTGCCCTTTCATTGCTGAAATTTCGGTATTGGTCTGGGTGATTGCCGCATTGACGGTTTTGATTTGACCATCGGAGTAGGTCTTGGCGGAACTCAAAGCATTATTGGCTTTGGTGGTAGCGTCAGATGCCGCAGTGGAAATAGCCGCCGATTTGGCATTGTCGGCTTTCTTTGTTGCATCAGAAGCCGCTGTGGATATTGCAGAACTCTTTGCATCGTTGATAGCCGTGGTATTGTTTGTCTTGAACGTGTTGAAATCCGTAGTTGACACCTTCGCACTGATGCTATCGGCGTTCTGGGTGATTTTGCTTTCTGCCGTTCCAAGTCGGGTCGTCATACCTGCAAGGTCGTTCGTAAGGGTGGTTACCTTGTTCGCAGTACTGGTCAGCCCTTCGGCGGTCTTGGTGACTTCCGCATCCATGCTGACGACTTTTTTCGTGACAGAATCCATCACAGGGTTTGAATATTCAATGTCACCGCCTACGTGGACAATAGCCTGCCGTGTCCAGATGCAGGTGTTTTCCGTCAGTTCGGGAACTGTGTTCTGCCATGTGCCGCCGGTCGGAGTCATGGTGGACGTCGAACGGTAATATTGTGTGTACTGATGATCTACAGCGTCTTCCGGTGCAGGTGTCCAGTCAGTTGCTTTGTTGCCTCGTTCAGCTTTTATAAATCTGTATCGGTATTTACCATTACCGTCTGAATAATTAGCACGTATACCAAACCCATAAACTGTTGCGTCCCCTCTCCACTTATTTGTGACCCGAAAAACTTTTTTCCCACTTGAAGTTTCTATGATACCAAGATTATTAGCAAATGGATTTGCGAGGCGCCATCCACCATCTTGTGACCCTTGGAACCACATTGAAAACGTATGACCCGATTGTGAAGCGAAATCGCTCCATTCGAATTCGATTGTGGTTGTGAATACATCGCCTACTTGTGTATCACCCGGAACTGTTATTCTTGTAAAAGTTCTATTTTGGTTTTCTCCGGTACCCGGTCTTATCCAGTCAGACCATTCTGATGACGTCCATCTCGCTAGATTCCTTCCACCAATCTCCAGACTATCCACACTACTCTTCGCCGCATCTGCCGTACTCTTCGCGGTATTGGCGGTGTTCACTGCGGAATCAGCTGTGGACTTTGCACTGCTTGCCGTCTTGCTTGCGGAATCTGCTGTACTTTTCGCAGTATCGGCTGTGCTGACTGCTCCCTCAGCGGTACTCTTCGCCGCACTGGCTGTCTTGCTTGCGGTGTCAGCGGTTGACTTGGCGGTATTCGCTGTTTTGGTCGCTGCATCAGCTGTACTTTTTGCTGTATTCGCTGTAGACTTCGCCGCACTGATGCCGGATTCAAGACTACCCACTTTCTCATTGTAGGCCTGACTGGTAACGTATGTCTTGCTGACAGTCGTTTTGAACCCGTCCAGATTCTGTTCGGCGGTTGATACCCGGTTTGTCAGTGTCTCTACTGTACTTCCGTCCGCTTTTTTGCTGACCGTGGTTTGCAATCCCGAAATGCTCGCACTGTTCGCATCTGCTGTCTGCTTCACGGTGTTCAGTGTCTTGCTGATTGTATCAACCGTACTTCCGTCTGCCTTTTTGCTGACCGTGGTGGTAAGCGAACTGATTGAAGCAGTATTCGCATCTGCGGTCTGCTTAATGCTGTTGACTGTGTTCGACAGGGTGGTTACGCTTGAACCGTCCGCTTTTTTGCTGACAGTCTCAGACAGCTTCGTGATGGTCGCTGAGTTGGTATCCACGGTCTGCTTGACTTCGTTGAATACGGTCGTACTGACTTTGGTGTTGATGGCGGCGTCAATGTCTTCGGGTGCAGGAGTCCATGGAGTTGCCTTATTACCTTCTTCAAGTTTAATATTTGCTATAATGACGGATATGCCAGGATATAAATTGTTTTCAAGATACACAACTTGGTTGCCCCATACCAGAGTATCTTTCAAAACAATTTTAATTGTGTAATGATATCCGTAGTTTGTTTTTATAGCTGTCTGAGTAAAGGTTTTTACTATAGGTCCGCTAGTATCTGAGTTCATCAGATCCATAAAATTAGCAGATGAACCTCCATCCGTATCGTATGATAGAACATAAGAGCCACCCGGTTTCAATTTATTGAACTGTCCAACTGTAATGCGGTAAGTGAACATCTTCCAGCTGGTTGCTCTCTTATCGCAACCCATTTTTACAGCATTAACACCAAGCCAATTGATTGATTCACAAGAATATTCTCCGTTTGCATGGCTATTCGACCAGTATGTTGCACCTTGATTAGTTTTTACAAGAAGATTCCTTCCGCCAACTGCGATATTATCCACCGCATCATCCGCATACCCCTTCGCACTATTCAATGCCGCATTCGCCTTTGTTGTAGCATCGGAAGCCGCCGCTGAAATAGCTTCAGATTTAGCAGTATTGGCTTTCTTCGTGGCGTCAGATGAAGCCGCTGAAATAGCCGCACTTTTCGCTGCGTTAGCTTTCGACGTTGCGTCAGATGCCGCAGTGGAAATCGCTTCGGACTTTGCGGTATTTGCCTTGGTAGTGGCATCTGTAGCCGCCGCCGATATCGCAGAACTCTTTGCCGCATCTGCTTTGTTTGTCGCATCCTTCGCCGCAGTATCTATTGCTTCTTTCTTCGCATTTGCCACGGCGGTACTGGTAGCCATATCCTTTGTGGCGGTGTCTGTATAGGACTTTGAACTTGCAATAGCCGCAGTTTTCGCAGTATCGGTATACCCTTTTGCACTTGCAATCGCACTACTCTTCGCTGAATCAGCCGCTGTCTTTGTCTCTTCTTTTGTGCTGTAGGTGGTCTCAATCGTGGTTGTGCGGGTTTTGACCGAACTCAACTCCGAATCCATAGAAGTCCTCCAGGATGATGTTTCGCTCTGGAATGTTTTCAGTCCGGTCAAGTCTCCGTTCACCGTAACCAGTTCCTGCAATGCTTTGTTCACATCGGAATCCTTAATGAGAACCCACTCATAGACCGGTGCTGCACTTGTCCCAGTGTTTGTGAACCGGTAGCAATACCCATCTGCATTTCCGCCGGCATTGGTCACGTAGCAGATATCACCGACGTGCTTTGCTCTGATGGAATTATCTGTCCATGATACCGCAGGGGAGTTCTTGAGTGTCGGGATGGTATCGGACGTATATGTCTGAATGGCTGAATCAATCTGGCTCTGCAATCCATTTTGAATATTGTCCAGATACTCCTTCGTTGGAACTTCTTTTGACAGCTTTGTCAGATCAATAGATTTATCACCAATCCGCTGCCCGTTGATGGTTCCGACAGTGAGGTTGTCCGCGTTTATATTTGTAACATTGATCTTACTTGCATCGATGGTTCCGGCGGTCAGCTTATTCGCTGATACCGACGCAATCTTGGCGTCTGTGATCGCACCATCCCTGATCAGTGCGGAATCAATTGTTCCGGCTTTCACATTTGCCAGGCTAATGTCTGCATATCCGGCAAGAAGCTGTTTCGTTTCAGTCTTGCTGATATAGGCTCCCTCGATTGTTGCTACTCGGGCTGTAAGACTCCCCACGTTGAGATCAGTAATATCACCCTTGAGAGCGTTCAGCGATTCGATTGTTGCGTATGTCAGCTTCGCATCTGCGGCTTTGAGAGTGGTGGTTTCCAGGTTCTCGATTTTGCCGTTTGCTGCTGAAAAGTTCTCAGCCACAACATTCTTGTAGCTTGCCAGATCACCGGTTACTGCGTCAATTCGGGCAGAGGTGGCGGTGAAGTTTTTTGCCGTGGCAGTTTCGAAATCGGCTTGCTTGGCTTTGAGGCTCTCAAAGTCGCCGGTTTTGAAGGATGCGAAATCTCCAGAAAGTTTTTTGATCTGGGCGGTCTGGGTGGAAAACTCGTTGGCGGTGGCAGTTTTGAATTTGGCATAATCGGCGTTCAAATCATGAACTGTTGCGGTTGTGGCGTTCAGATTTTCGATAGTAGCAAATTTGATATCTGCATCAGTCGTTTTCAGATAGGTACTCCGAATAGTTCCGATGTCTGCCGTTACTTCCTTGATATCAGTCTTGATCCCGGAAATGGTGTTGCTTGTCTGGATTCCAGACTCCACACCCTCTTTGAATCCCAGAATCTGATCTGTCGTTACTTTATCAACCGTATTTCCGTTAATGCTTCCATCCAGATTTTTCACAGCTTCTATAATGCTTGCCGCCTCTTTCAGTCGGGACTGGATCTCATCGAACGTTTCCCGTGTATTCGCAATATCGCATGTGTTTTTATCTGGATCGCCCGGATATTCTACAATTTTTGTAATCCGCTGCGTGTCACGTATTCCGGTCTTGCGGTCAATCAGCGTGATTGTGTCGCCTAAATTGTACTCTAAAATGCTGTACTCAGCACTCCGGTACGCCAGATCGCGGACGTCTGCCGTATAGGATTTCTTCGGGATTGACAGGTCTTTCAGCTTTTCGGTTGCATCTTCCATCAGCGCGGTAGCATCCTCGTAGCTGGCGTCCTGCCAGATGTACGGGATAATCTTCTTCGAATACTGGAAATTGTCGATATATTCCTTTCCGCCATTCACCGCAGTGATCTTTAATCCGTCTTTTCCGACTGGAATAATGCGGGTGTAAAAATCGTAGGTATCACCAGACAATGTCAGTTTACGGAGGTTTAATCCCTGAAGGAAATAGACGCCTTTGTCCTCGCCAAATTTCTCTTTAAAAGAAACCGTCTTCGCCTTGCTGTCAACTTGCATCTCGCACATGAACACTGTGCAGATTTTCTGCAATACAACTTTACTTGTGACGTTCTGTAAACCCATGCTCCTTTTCTTGCCTACGGTACACTCTGCCACACGCCATCCGGTTCCAGCCAGTGCCAGATTTGCAGTATCCCGCAGGCTGGAATCTTTCGCCAGGAAGGTTTCCCAGGTCTTGGCCTCCAGCTCCTCCGTGTTCAGTGTAGCGGTATATTCCGGATAACCGTCTGATGTGATCCGAATAGCTTTCACCACATATTCATCATCAGAGGTCTGGATATAATACTCATAATCGATCTTTCCGGCTTTTCCCAGATATGTAAAAGAGAGCGTCTTTTCCGCAGTAGAAAGAACGCTCTCAATCTTGCAATCCCGGCATTTTTTTATATATCCCACAGCCTCGTGGGACTGGTTAAATATTTTCAGCATGAAGGAAAACCTCCTTCGTTTATTCCTCGATCATGAACAGGAGCAGCCCCAGCTGGTTACTGTCCAGTTCAATGCCATCCAGCTGCTCCAGGGCAATTGTGTGGATATTTACGTCTGCCACATCAATATCCAGTAACTCCTGGATTTTTGCTTCGTATTCCGCCTGTTTTTTTCCGGGCTTCATGATGATTGAAAGGTTTCCGGCTTTCTTGTTGTAATCCTTCATTTCCTGTTCATATTCCGCTGTTCCTTCAGGACTTGTAACCATTTTCTTTTTCAGATTCTCAGCTGCTTTTTCCTCAGCATCCTGGTCACGGTATTCTGTAAAAACCTCATCTCTGGCATCGTTGTAGGGTTTCAATTTCTCCAGAAATCCTCTCATATTCTTCTTAATGGCATAGGTGATTTTCACCCGGCCTTTAAAAAGTTTCTCCCCCGTCCGTTTGTAATGTGCATTTTCCAGACTCTGAATGTAATCCAGACCGTTATAATTTGCAATCATATCTCTGTTTGTCATAATTTTTCTCCTTTCTTACATAAACCGCGGCTTGAATTTCACGGTCATTGTCATGTTTGAATTATTACAGGTAATCGTATTTACTCCCGGAAATAATACCGGGGCTTCCCAAAAATCCGTATCTCCGGCTTTCAAAGTGCCATCCTGTGTCACCAGGCCGCTTTCCCCATCGATCACAACTTTTTTTCCTGCCACCAGATTTCTGATTGTGACAGGATAATCATTTTTACTGTCCGGATCCCGGCAGAAGCCCGACACGGTAATCGATGCTGAACCGATAACCGGGTTGATTTCCAGAGTAGCCGGGGTAATGATATTGCCTGGATTATTGATTGACAGAGCATTTGCCCCGGTCGCTGAAAGCTCCGGTCCATACTCATATCCCTGGAGCTCCAAGGTCAGTTTGTGCCAGCGGTCCTGACGGTAGTTTACCGTCTCTTCAAAACTGGCATCCTTGGACAATACTACTCTGAATTTGTGTGTGAATCCGTCCAAAGTGATATCCGCCGGTTCCAGCAGGGCAGCCACGATATTGGAACGATCCATGGTCATAACCTCCCTGGTGGAATCCTTGATCAGTAATGTTACTTTGATGGTTTTGAACCCAACCGTGCCGCCGATCAGGAATGGATCCGGAGAACCCCGGTCCCATTCACTGCTGTTTGTGATCGCATGATTCCCGATTGTCACAGCCCATTGCCTGGCATGCCACCTGGAAATGTCTATTCCGTTGATCTGCATTTTTTTGCCTCCTTAGAATCTTCCCCTATTCTGTGCCCGGGACTGTAAGGCCAGTTCCTGTGATATCGGTTTAGCCACCTCGCCCACCAGTTTGCCGGTGTCAAGCACAATCTGCGTAGATCCGGAAGTGTTTGCTACAACTTTTTGCATCTCACTGATCAGCTGACTCAGAAGATTGTATGTGTTCCCGGTGTCTACGTTTACATTTATTCCCGGAACCTGTGCTTGCACCTCAGCCGCCGTGCTGACTGCTTTTGCCGCCCCGGCATCAATTTGCCGCAGGTACTGTTCTAGTGTGATGTTTCCCATGCTCTTTCCAGTAGTGCTTTCCACCAGTTCACGGATCATCTCCTGTGCCGGTTTCACTGCCGCTTCCGTGTTCTTCTCGATTCCGACCCCGACTCCTGCCGGAATGAATTCCCCGACTTCATCCTCGAACAGTCGTGACGGGGATTTGATCTTTGCCGCTTTCTTCGTTTCAGAAACGATCTTTTTAACCATTGCGGTCGTATATTTCTTGATCTTCTTTGAATCGTTCATGGCGTTCAAAATTCCGTCGAGAGTGTCTTTGCCAATCTTTTCGCCGTCTTTTGACAATGTGGACAGATTCGTAGCGATCGTTGTTGTAGTGTTCAAAAGGGATGATTTTGCATTCTTACCGGAAACCTTCGTGTATAATCCCTGCACATACTTCGTGACCGTGTTCTCGCCGATTTTTCCGGCTTTGTTCGCCAGATTTTCAAGAGATGTGTTCATTGGCTTTTCCAGTTCGTTTACGCCGTTCAGATACTCTTCTGTAGCGGTTTGAATTTCCTTCTTTGCGTTTGCCTTGAGAACAGCAATTTTCTGTTCGCTGTTCTTATTCAGCTGTGCAATCTGGGCATCACCGGCGGCTTTGGCATCTGCGATACCTTTTTCCGTCTGCTTTTTCAGATCCTCATTCTCTTTTTCAGCTTCGTTCTTGGAAATTTCATGCTTTTTCCGCCAGAGCGCAACGTATTCGTTCAGCTCGGCATCCGTCATGCCTTTGCCTTCCATGCCTTCTGGAAGATCGTTATTCAGTACATGAAGCATTGCGGAAGCTTCCGGTCCCATGTCTTCTAACTCTTTGATGAGGTCTTTGTCTATGCCTTTGTCACGGAGTTTCTGCAGCTGTTCCTTCCAGTCGTCATAGCCGACTACCTGTGTTTTCAGATTGTAAAGAAGTGTTTTTCCGCTTTCTGACTCTGACTGAAATTTATCGGTCAGCCTCATGGAATTGTAGATGGTTTCCTGTCGGCTCTTCACGGAATCAGCATATGTCTTGTTCAGTTCATCTATTTTTTCCTGCGTTTCTTTCGTTACATCAGCAATAGAATCCTTCAGATCATCCGTAACGTCCTGTATATCATCCTTCAACTTCGAATTGATATCCGTAACTTTGTCCAGGTAATCGTCTTCCAGATTCTTCAGTGATTCGTTCAGCGTTTTTCTTGCCTGGAAGTATTTTTTGTCCGCCTCTTCCCGTTCTTTTGTTCCGCGTTTGAACTTTTTCCGCACCGTGTTCCAGTAATCTACCTCGGCTCGCTCAGATACTTTGAAGTACTGTTTATATGTATCCAAGGCCCCGCCGCCCAGGGCGTAATCTTTCTTCTCTTCTGCTGCCGCAGTATTCGCGCTCTTTCCACTTTTCTTTGCGTTTTTCCACTGCTCATATGCATCCGTATAGGCTTGTGTGCCTTTTTTTACCTTTTTCAGCACTGCTGCCCAGTATTTTTCTTCTTCCTGTATGCTGATATTGTAGTAGACTTTCATGTTTGACAGATGTTTGTTTGCGGCACTGTAAATTTCTGAATAATACTCTGAATCCGTCTTATTGACAGTTTTTTGATTGCTTCCACTTCCCTGTGTCTTTGTCCTGGACACGCTGCCGGCTGTTTTGTTTGCCGCTGTCTGCATATTCAGAATCTTTTTGTTGATTCCGGCAATTTCCTGCTGGGCTTTTTTATATGCCGCAGTTCCTTTTTTCGTGTTTGCAGCTACTTTTTGCCAGAAATATTTTTCATCGTCAAGAGAAGTGAACTGGCGTTCTTTGTACTTATCCAGCCAAGCCGTGGCAGAATTTAAAACGTCCTGTGACATTTTGGTGGAAGCGTTTTTCGCAAGAACTGCGTTTGATTTGATGCCCCACGCCATACCTTTTGCAACCTGGGCGCCAACCTCTTTTTCAAACACTTTTGATGGCGAGTGAATACCCATAGCCCTTTTTACCGCATTGAGAGCTTCAACGGCCATACTGACAGCTTCATTGATTGCCTGGCTTTTTCCCTGTGCAATTCCACGAGCCAGTCCGATGGCCAGCTGATTACCGGCCGCCCGGAAATTTTCTTCATATCCTGCAGCCGCACTGGCTCCGTTTCCGGCAGCTGATCCAGCAGCATTGCTGACCTGGTAGGAAAAGAACGTCATGCCGGCTGCCATTGCGGTGATCAACATTTTTCCGGCAGTGCTGTACGCTCCGGCATTATCGTTGATTGCTTTTTGTGCGGTTTCCACGACCTGTTGAGCGGTGGATTTCGTGTTGTCGGATTCACCCTGGATTCCGGAAGCGGTTCCTTTTCCGAGTGCGGCTCCGCCTTCTTTTCCGGCTATCTCCAGATCTATGTTGTTTGCCGCTAAGAGTTCGATCAGATCCGAATAAGCATCTACCGCATCCTGTCCGCCGGCTTCGATTCCTTTACGCAATTCGTCTACTCCTTTAATACCACAACTCTCTGCGATTTCCGCCAGGCCCTCGAACTGACCTTTGATTGCTTCGTTCATCATTGCTATTGCCTGTTCCGGTGATGTGGCTCCAGATGAAATACTGTCCGCCAGGCCTTCCGGAATCTGTACGCCGCAGGCAACCGCAGTATCTACTACCTCATTCCAGGCCGTTTTTGTGTCTTCCGTCAGCTTTTCCCAGGCTTCTCCGCCGTACTGCACTGCATAGTCGAACGCATCCCGCAGGTCTGAGAAATCTTCTGCGGATGAAGCAAACTCTTTCATTCCTGCTTTGTATGCGATTGTGTTTGCTGCTGCGGTTTTTCCGATTTCACCAGTCAGGTCCATTGCTTCCATGTAATTATCCGAAATTCCCTTGACCTGCTCTGCTCCATACTCCCCCTGATTCTCCCACGTCCAGACCATGTGTTCTAGGGCATTTGCTCCTTCCATTCCCATGCTTTCGATGTACTGGATAAATTCCGGCGATACCAGACTCTTTCCTTCCTCATCTGTCATTTCCCGGAGCTTCTGGAGATTCTCCTTGTATTTCTTAATAGCCTCGATCTGGCTGTTGAGGTTCTTGTTCATCGCCTCGGTGGTGACATCCGCCCCGCCGTCGTCCTTCTCGAAGAGATCAAACAGGCTGATCTTGTTCTGCAGGCTTGATTCGATGCTCTCTCTCGTAGAATTGTAGGCATCAAGGATTTCCTGTGCGGCTGTCCGCTGGGCTTCGGCGGCTTCCTTTGCGGCATCAGCGGCTTTCTGCTGGGCTTCTTTTTGCTTCTCAGCTGAATCTGTTGCTGTATCCCCGAGCTCTTCCGTGTTTTCTTTTACTTCTACTGCTTTCGGAATCCAACTATTCAGCACATCGGCATTTTCTCCAATGCTGCTTCCTAAACGGTCAAAGCCCTTTGCGCCAGTCAATATTTTTTTATTTGTTTCTTCCTGGACTTCTACGATTTCTCCGTTTTCGTTAAAATAGAATCCATATTCTTTTGTTAGTTCATTCAAAGACGGAATTAAATCTTCGATGTTCCCTTTGGCATCTTCCAGCACTTTATTTGCAGCTTCTTGAGTATCTTTGGCACTCATGAGATTATTTCCTGCGGTTCTCAGGTTTTTTCCGTAAGCACCAGTGAGTTTTTCATACCATGTTGCATCATAGTTTCCTTTTTTTAGTGCTTCGTCATATTCTTCCTGTGCGGCCGTCGCCGCATTCTCAGCTTTGACCACATTTAGCTGTGCATCAAACAGGGCTTTATAAGCTTCTTCTCTCGCCTCCATTGCTGCGTTTTGCATAACCAGGCGTTCCTGATTGCTTATCAAATCCTCGATTTGCTGATTTGTCAAATCTAATGAATTTTTTTCTTCATTAAAACGTTCTTTTAACTCTGGAATGCTTGCCGAAAGTTCTTCTACAATACTTTTTAATTGATATTTCTGATATTCATTTTTATTTTCTACCCCGTTCAGTTCCAAAAGTTTGCTTTTATAATCTTCCAGACCCGATACATCTATCTTCGCTGTATCAACGGTCTTTGATGAATTTTTCGTTAATTTTGAAACCTCGTCTGTGGTTTTTTCAACATCGTTTAGAAATTTTCTTAGCGTCGTCTGTTGAGGTGTGATTGAATCTGTTATTCCGGATATAACTGTAGTCAATCCTTCAACGGCATTTGTCAAGGGACCACTGACGTATTCATATGCCGCAATTCCAAGGCCTTCCGTTGCGGATTCCAACTCCGTCATTTTACCTTTCAGATTGTCCTGCATGACATCCGCCATGTCCTCTGCAGCCCCGGAACAACTTCGGAGTTTTTCCTCATACTCCGCCGTTGTATCTGCTCCGGTATTCAAGATCATGTTCAGACCTTTGATACTGTCAGACGTGAAAGTAGAAAGCAATGCCGCCTGTTTTTCGGCATCTCCCATGCCTTTTGTAGCTTTTTCCACATCTTTGAGGACATCCGTCATATCACGGAAGTTACCATTGCTGTCCATGACTTTGACATTTGCATCGCCGATAGCAATTGAACCGTCCTCCATCTTTGAGGTCATATCACGCATCATAGCAGCCACAGCAGTTCCGGCTTCTGCTCCGCGGAGGCCATTATTCGCAAGTATTTCCAAAATGGAAGTAGTTGTTTCGATATCTTGCCCAGCTGAGTGCATATTTGCCGCACAGTTCTTATAAGATTGTGCCAGTTCTGCCGCTGTTGTGGAACTGTTCGCCTGTGCGAATGCCATCATATCGGCGATCTTGGAAGCATCTGACGCCTGCAGGTTGAACGCAGAAATATTATCTGTCACCGCCTGGGACGCATCAGCCAGCCCCATTCCGGAAGCTGCTGCCAATTGCAAAACGCCATCGATTCCAGATATGGACTGTTCCACCGTCCAGCCTGCCAGGGACATATTTGTAAACGCAGATGCCGCTTCCGTCGCGGAGAATTTTGTTGAATTTCCGAGTTCTTTTGCTTTTTGTGTCAATGCCTGCAGCTGTGTCCCGGTTGCCCCTGAAATGGCAGCTACCTCACTCATTCCTGCTTCGAATGAACTGCCTACGTTGGCAGCGTATTGAATGGCCTGCGCTGCTTTATCCACAACTTGTCCCAGCGCATTTACTGCCACATCCGCTGCTTTCGCTGCTCCGGCGGCGAACCACGCATCCTTCTTGTCTATCGTCGCCATTGCTGGTCCTTTTACAGCTTTCCCGTACTCATCAATGCTTTTTGCACACTTGTCCGCCGATGCCGCGGCTTCATCCATGTAGCGGGCATTTTCGGCTACCGCATTGTTTGCTTTGATGACCTGAGCCTCTGCGGTATTCAGTTTTGTTTTCCAATCCTCAACTTTGTTTCCCGTCTTCTGGTATTCTGTCTGACACCGACTCAGTTCGGTTTTAGCTTTTGTGACTGCTGTATTTTGGTCATTCAGTTCTTCTTCCAGCTTTTTGACCGCTTCCTGCTGCTCTTTTACGGCATCACTTGAGGAACCGTTGGCCTTCTCCAGCTCTTCCAGCTTCTGCCTGGCCTGCTGGTAGGTTTTATTCAACTCTTCCAGCTTCTCTTCCTGGGCACTACAGGCCTTTTCCATTTCCTGAATCTTTTTTCCGCCGCTCTCATAAGCCCTGGTGGCGTTTTCCAGCCCCTGCTTCGTAGCTTCCACTTTCTGTTTCTGCTGCTCCAGGATCTTATTTAAAACCTCGCCTTTCTTGGTCAAAGCCTCCATGCTGTTCTGATTGCCATCATATTGTGCTTTGATAAGGTTCAATTCTGATTTCAAAGAAGTGACACTTTTATTTATGCTGGTTACGCTGCTTCGAAACTGCCGCTCACCTTCCAGCCGGATCCCCGCTACAATATCATTTTTTCCTGCCATATTCTGTCTCCCACACATAAAAAGAAGCGTCTACCTTTTTTTGGCAGACGCTCGTTTGTTATTTTCTCTTTGAATTATCGTATATATAAATGTGAATTGGATCTTTCATGTATCGAATCAACCATCTGATCAGCTTGTATGCTCCAAAAATAATTCCGGCCGCAAGCAAATACAAAACGAACCAAAACGTTCCGCTCTCAGATGCAATTATAAATCCAAAAATGAGAAATACAGCAAAAATACAAACTTTCAAATTCTCCATTTCCCATACCGTTACTGAAAACTTATAAAAAGTTATAAACTTCCATGTTTCATTCCTACTTCAACGA
>NZ_QSCM01000019.1 GCF_003463065.1 Blautia sp. OF03-15BH | reverse complement strand
AAAGGCGGTATCCCGCCTCTATTCAGATGCTCTGGTAACTCAGTTACCGAGTAGTTCACTTGTTGGTTTTATCACTCATAGAACTTCGCAATGGCATCACTCAAAAAGGCAGAGAAACTGTAAAGTCCATTTTTTCTCCTCCGGATAACAGGGAAGTGTTTCGGTAAATGCTCAGCACTTCTGTTAAGGGAACCAGGATGGTTGCCACTTTCATGGTAAGTTCGGTCGCTTTGAATCACGATTGCAGTTGATTGAAAAAACATTTCCCCTCTCCTCCTTCTCTTATCCTTCTTTCTGACTATAGTTTATCATAAAAAAATGCGTCCCGGATTTTTTTCGCCCGGAGCGCATTTCTTTTTTATAATTTATGCATCAAGTCCTGCATGGTAGCCCATGTAGATGGCGCTGGTGAATACGTCAATTTTCCAAAGAGCCCATTGGGCTCATTAGGGAAATTGACGCATTTTTGACAGTGTAGGATAGCTATTTTAATGTGTCTTGAAATACTCATCGCAAAACTGATACCACTTTTTCTCATACTCACTATGACTTACCATTTTTATGTCTTGTGGCGTATAAATCTCGCGCTTTTGCGCCTCTTTCACAAAATCAAAAATATACACGTCTGAACTTTCCACAACGGCCCGGACGGCTTTCCATTCATTTAACACTGCATAATATAAACGTGTATGACCATCTAGAGAGATATAGCGCCCTTTATATGACATTACCGGAATTATAATATCATTTGCGCTATGAACAAATTTTTGAATTGCAAAAACCTTTTCCTCATCTACATAAAACTGTGAAGGCTGAATTTCTTCAAGTGAAATTGTTTTTATAAAAACAGTTGAATATTCTTTTATTATATTTCCCCGGCTATTATAAAATTTTGTAATGTGAGGAGCGTAAAATCTAAATTCTTCGATGATTTTCAAATATACTTCTTTTTCTTCTCCTCGAACTACCGCTTCAAAATCAGAAATAATTTCTATTTCATAAGGTCTTCCCTCTACAAGGAAACATCCATGCTGAAACAACGCACATTCAGAAAATCTGCTATCCGCGTATGTATCAATTCGTTGTATTTCCATTCACTATTTTTTCCTTTCTAGTACAGTGTATATTCTTTTTATTTGCACACATCCACCCAGCCCGTGGCTCCGGCAATCTTTTCCAGTTCGTCCACGGTGAGTTTCACGGCGCTGTGGTCGTCGCCGGCGGCGGGGTAGACGGTTTCAAACTGCCGCAGGCTTTCGTCCAGGTAGACCGTGACATTTTCGTTGATGCCGAAGGGGCAGACGCCGCCGGGGGCATGGCCGACCTGAGTTTCCACTTCCTCGAAGGGAATCATTTTGGCTTTGATATGGAAGGTATCTTTGTATTTCCGGTTGTCGATCTTTGCGGTTCCTTCGGTCAGAATCAGAACCGGCTTCTCTTCCTGGAGAAAGGAAAGGGTCTTAGCGATCATTCCGGGTTCCACGCCGAGGGCTTCGGCGGCCTCCGCCACCGTCGCCGTGGAAGCTGCCAGATGGATTACGCGATCCAGCATTCCTTTCTTTTTGAGATCTTCTTCCGCTTTTACTAATGACATTTCTTAGTCCTGCCTTTCTTCGTTGAGAAGCGCAAGGAACGCTTCCCCGTATTTTCTGAATTTATTCTCGCCCACGCCGCTTACCATGAGCATTTCTTCTTTTGACTTCGGGCGGAGCTGACACATCTGTGTCAGAGTCTTATCCGTGAAAACAAGATAAGGCGGCACCCGGTCTTTTTTCGCAAGCTCCATGCGAAGCCCTCTGAGTTTTTCAAAGAGGTCGTAGTCCACCTCTCCCTCCTCGGCCAGCAGGCGTTTCTTCGGCTTTTTCTCTTTGATTTTTTTCGGCTGTTCTTTGGCGGTCTTCATGAGAAGCGTGCTGCCATTCAGGATTTCTTCTGATTTCTCCGTGAGCTCCAGCACCGGATATTTGTCATCTGTGAGAAAAAGATAACCTTCCACCAGAAGATGGTTCAGGATCTGGCGAAGGCGGTAGATTGGCTCTTCCTCGCAGGTGCCGTAGTAGGGATTCTGGTCCATGCCCACCTGGAGGAGCCGGCTGTTTTTGCTGCCGTGGACCGTATCCACAATCAGCGTCATTCCGTAACTCCGTCTGGCTGTCTTCACACAGCCGATGAGATTTCTCGCCGTCTCCGACACGTCTTTTTCTTCAAATTGTGTGAGACAATTCGAGCAATTTCCGCAGTAATTATCCCCGTACTCCCCAAAATACCGGAGAATATAGGCTCGGAGACACTCATTGGTGAAGCAGTAAAAGGTCATCTTTTTCAACCGTTCCCGCTCCCGTTCTTGAACCAGAGCCGCTGTCTCCTCATCCATCCCTTCCGCCGCTTCCATCCGATCAATGAAAAACTGATTCGTCACCACATCCTGTCCGGAGTAAAAAAGGATACATTCTGACGGAAGGCCGTCTCTTCCGGCTCTTCCTGCTTCCTGATAATAGCTCTCCATATTTTTGGGCATATTATAATGGAGAACATAACGGACGTTGGATTTATCGATTCCCATGCCAAAAGCATTGGTCGCCACCATGATCTCCTTACGGTCAAAAATAAAATCCTCCTGATTTTTCCTCCGCTCTTCATCGCTTAAGCCCGCATGGTAACGGGTTGCCGAAAAGCCTCTGCCTACCAGGGCATTGTGCACTTCCTCCACCGTCTTTCTGGTCAGACAGTAGATGATCCCGCATTCGCCACTGTGCTCCGTCAGATATGCCAGTGTGGAAGAAAGCTTATCTTTTGGCTGCTTTACGGAAAAGAACAGGTTTTTCCGGTCAAAACCGGTGACCAGGGTGACCGGATCCTGCAGCCCCAGGATCGCTGCAATATCCTCTCTTACTTCTGCTGTTGCTGTCGCCGTAAAAGCACTGACCACAGGCCTTACCGGCAGCTGCTCCACAAAATCCGGGATCTTCAGATAGCTCGGGCGAAAATCCTGTCCCCACTGAGAAATACAATGAGCCTCATCGACACTGACCATGGAAATTTCTATCTGAAAAGCCGCCCAGAGAAAGCTGTCTGTCAAAAGACGCTCCGGTGCCACATAGACGATCTTGTAACGTCCCTGGACCAGATTCCGCAAGGCAGTCTGATACTGCCCGGGCGTAAGAGAACTGTTTAAATAAGCAGCATGGATCCCTGCCTGATTGAGTGCTGTGACCTGATCCTTCATCAGAGAGATCAGTGGCGAAACAACAAGGGTAATGCCGGACATGAGAAGAGCCGGGATCTGGTAACAGAGCGATTTTCCGGCTCCTGTCGGCATGATCCCCAGTGTATCCCTGCCGGAAAGGATCCCGTTTACCAACGTTTCCTGCCCTGCCCGGAAGCTGTCATAACCAAAATATTTCTTTAAAACTTCTTCTTTTGTCATAGAGACGCCTTTCTTCGTCAGAAACAAAACGGTGCGGCTTCCATAGGAAACCACACCATGTTGTTTTTACCAGATTTCATAACTCTTCCGTGTCCGGTTTTATTTCCCACAATTCGGACACTTGCCGTTTTCATCCAGTCTGGAACCACACTCTGTACAGAAAACTGCTTTGGGTCTGGCCGGTGCTTCCGGTGACGTTTTCACAGGCGCCGGCTTTTCCGTAACCGCTGCCTCGGATGCTTCCGGTGTTGTGCTGACAGGAGCCGGCTTTGCTGCGGGTTTTACCGGCTGAACCGGTCTCTCTGCTGCAGGAACCGTTTTTTCTGCCGCTGGCTTCGCTGGCTGAGCCGGTCTCTCCGCTGCAGGTTTTGCCACCGGCTTCGCTGCCGGAGCGGCTTTCTTTACAGGCTCTTTTGCCGGTGCAGGAGCAGGCTTTTTCCGTTCGCGGCTCGCAAAAACAGAAGCCTCCGGCTGCTGTTTTTTATCACCGGTGTTCTGATTTTTCAGCTTGTTGTCGATCATGATCACATGCTTCAGAAGCAGTACCGTCATCATCAGGAATTCATAGATCAGACGGATCAGAAGCGGAAGCCCGATCATCATCAGCAGTCCCATTCCAAAGCTTTGGAACAGTGTATAAACACCTGTAAGGATTGAAAAAACAGTCAGAAAAATATAGAGTGCCTGCAGAAGCTTCTCAATGAGAAGATAATTGAAATTGCATGTATCATGCAGAAATTTTCCAAATGCATTCAGCTTTGCCCGGCGGTTCTCCGGTACGATAAAAATAAAAGCCAGTACCGTCAGTACCACTGCCAGAACAAGAAAAACTGCCATAAACGCTGCTGAAGAATCACTTCCTCTTCCTGTGTAATAACCTCCTGTAAATCCCATTTCTCTTCCTCCTTTTTTTATTATTCTATCAGTTTACGTCATACCTTCTGATTATACAAGTCTTTTTCCCGCATCCGAATAATTTTTTATAACAGTTTCTGTTTTTCTTTCCGTTATGATATAATGATACCAGTGTCAAAAGGTCAAAAAGCTGTTCGTGCTTGCACGATAAGGCTTTTGAACTTGGGACACGCCAAATATGAAAAAGTAGCGATTTACGCAGTAAATCAGCGGATTTTGAATATTTGGATGATACCTGAACTTACTATATGAATCACACCTTTCAGGAAAGGAGCTTTCTACTATGCATTTCATTGATCTTCACGAAAATCAGATCTACATCCGTCTCGCCGTCACCGACAATCGGGATCTGAAACTTCTCCACTTTTCTGCACTTCCTCTCAAAGAAGAAGACCTCGTCGCTGAGGCCATTCCGGAAGGCTTCCCCTTCCTCAGTATAAATCTCTCCGGTTTTGACCGCCCCTATGAACGCCATGGCAACAAATACATCGTGACCGCTCCCGGTTACCGGATGAAATATCTTTCTCATTCCGATGAGCGAAACGAATTTGGCCGGCTTATCACCTTCCACACGAAAGATGAAGAAAGCGGTGTCACTGCCGACTCCTTCTGGCAGTTTTATGATGGACTTCCCGTGATCCGCACCTGGCATACCGTGACAAATAATGGCACGGAAGCACAGACTCTGGAGTATATTGCCAACTTCCATTATGAAGGAATTGAAAAAGAAGGCCACCTTTCCAGAGATGAAAAGCTGAAGATCCGGATCCCGCACAACGGCTGGCAGCGGGAACTGAACTGGAAAGCCTATACTTTCCCGGAACTTGGCATGGAACTGGTCCAGGAGCCCTCCATTCAGCGCTCCTCCAACCACCTCCATATTTCCAACACCGGAAACTGGTCTGCCAAGGAATACCTTCCCATGGCTTATCTGGAAAATACAGAAGTACATACGGGTATTTTCTGGGAGATCGATCACAACGGTTCCTGGCACTGGGAGATCGGCGACCAGAATGGACATTTCTATCTGGCACTGGGCGGCCCCAATGAGCTCTATTCACACTGGTTCAAGAATCTGAATCCGGGCGATCGTTTCACCACCGTACCGGCCGCAGTCGGTGTCACCGGCACCGGTTTTGACGATGCGATGGGTACGCTTACCGAATACCGCCGGAAGATCCGCAGAAAAAATCAGGATAATGAAAAGCTGCCTGTCATTTTCAACGACTATATGAACTGTCTCTGGGGCCACCCGACAGCAGAGGAAGAATATCCGCTGGTGGATGCGGCTGCAGAAGCCGGCTGTGAATACTTCTGCATCGATGCCGGCTGGTATGCAGACGGCGACTGGTGGGACAGCGTAGGCGAATGGGAAGAAAGCCGGAAACGCTTTCCGGAAGGTGTCAAAAAGGTCACGGATTACATCCGAAGCAAGGGTCTGATCCCGGGTGTCTGGCTGGAACCGGAAGTCATGGGCATCCACTGCGGCCTTGCCGGAAAGCTTCCCGATGACTGGTTCTTTGTCCGCCATGGAAAACGTGTCTATGACCGGAGCCGTTTCCAGCTGGATTACCGCAATCCTGCCGTCCGCGCCCATATGAATGAGGTCGTGGACAAGCTTGTCCGTGATTACGGTGTCGGTTATATAAAGACCGATTATAACATCGAACCCGGCATCGGAACAGAACTCTATGCGGACAGCGTCGGTGACGGCATGCTGGAACATGAGCGTGCTTATCTTTCCTGGCTGGACGGTCTGTTCAGACGCCACCCGGAGCTGATCATTGAAAACTGCTCCAGCGGCGGTCTCCGCATGGATTACGGTATGCTCTCCCGCTGCAGCATCCAGTCCACCAGTGATCAGGAGAATTATCTTCAGTATGCCGTCATTGCAGCCAATGCGCCTACCGGCGTTACCCCGGAACAGGCTGCTGTCTGGGCATATCCCATGAATCATGAAGAAGCTATTTCGCCGGATGCCCTCCGGGAAGAAGTGATTTTCAACATGGTCAGTGCCATGCTTCTCAGGATTCATCAGAGCGGCCATCTGGCAAAGCTGGATGCGGAACGGAAAGCCCTCGTAAAACAGGCACTGGATATTTATAAGACCATCCGCCAGGATATCCGCATTTCCCGTCCCTTCTGGCCTCTCGGTCTCGCCGGCTACTCTGATGAGATCGTAAGCCTTGGTCTTTTCGTAGAAGGAAAGGCCTATCTGGCTGTGTGGAAACGAGGCGGCAAAGCTGACTGCGTGACACTTCCCGTCTCTGCTGCGGTACGAAATGCTCTCGGCGGTGAAGAGCTTTCCGTTACCTGCATTTATCCTGACCGGGAAAGTGCCGATGCGGTTTACGATCCTGTCCAAAAGGCAGTAAAGGCTGCACTTCCAAAACCGGTCATGGCCCGGCTTTTTGAGCTGAAACCTGCTTATGAAAAAGCGGATACAAAAAACAGTTGACTTTTAAAAAGTGAATCCTTATGATGGTAGAGGCAAAAATAAACCTTTCTATACCTATTTTCACGGAGGATTTTATGCATACCATCAGTGTCGAAGAACTGGAAAACCTCGACCGTTCCAATATTACGATTTTGGACATCCGCTCCGAGGACGATTTCCGCAGGGGATCTTTGCCCGGAGCCATCCATGTCCCTATGAAAAAAAATCTGGACGAAGACCGTTCGGAGGAAGGCTTTTTTGAACCGGAATCCGTCAAAGCAGTAGAAAACGCGATTCCTACAAACCGCCCTGTCTACGTATTCTGTCACACCGGAAATCAGAGTCAGGAAGCCGTCAAGATTCTGACCGGACTCGGCTATCAGGCCGTAAATATTGAAGGCGGCTACCGTTCTTGGCTCCGCCTTTCCTTGGAACGCATGGTTTCCAATGATTCTGTAACCGAACGGACCAGAGAGATCGAGCGGACTCTGATCAAAAAATTCCGGAAATCCATCTGGCGTCCATTTACCAGAGCTATCCGGGATTATCAGCTCATTCAGGATGGTGACCGGATTGCTGTCTGTATCTCCGGAGGCAAGGATTCCATGCTTCTGGCCAAGCTCATGCAGGAGATTCAGAAGCATGGCCCTGTTTCTTTTGAGTTAGTCTTTCTGGTAATGAACCCCGGTTATAACGCCGACAACTGGAAGATCATCCAGAACAATGCCCGGATCCTCGGAATCCCTCTCACTGTTTTCGAAACGGAGATTTTCGATGTGGTAGCCGAGATTGATAAAAACCCCTGCTATCTCTGTGCGAGAATGCGCCGTGGCTACCTTTATTCCCATGCAAAAGAACTGGGCTGCAACAAGATCGCTCTCGGTCACCATTTTGATGATGTCATCGAGACCATCCTTATGGGAATGCTCTATGGTGCCAAAATTGAGACCATGATGCCAAAGCTTCACAGCCAGAACTTTGAAGGTATGGAACTGATCCGCCCCCTTTACCTGGTAAAAGAAGCAGATATCAAGGCCTGGAGAGATTCCAACGATCTTCATTTTATCCAGTGTGCCTGCCGTTTCACGGAAAACTGTACTTCCTGCGGCGGCGGCCGGGGCTCCAAACGCGATGAAATGAAAGAACTCATCGCCCAGTTCCGCAAGATCAGCCCCTTTATTGAATCCAATATTTTCAACAGTGTACAGAATGTCAATCTGCGTACCATCATCGGTTATCATAAAGATAAGGAAGCTTACTGTTTCCTCGATGATTACGATGAACGCAAAAGCCGGGAAGATTCTTAAGCTTCCCGGCTTTTTTACCATCTCTTTTTAGTTGCACTTGCTCTTATTTTTACGTACTTATGAAAAGTAGCGGCTCTGGATATACTTATGACAGTTAACGTCAGAAAAGAAGGAAACTGTCGAAAGGAGCATACAGAGCATGGACGTGAAAAAATCAGAAATTGCAGAAGAGATCAGCCGGCTCTGCGAGGAACGCAATATCACTTCTTACGAGCTTGCCAAGCGTTCCGGACTTCAGGAAAGCTCCGTCCGGAACATGTTTCAGAAAGGCACCACTCCGACCTACCGCACCCTGTTAAAAATGTGCGAAGGTCTGGGACTTACCATTCCACAGTTTTTTGACCGCTCTTCTTTTCTGGAAAAACTTCCTACAGAAGAAAAGGAACTGATGAGCATCTATCTGAAGCTGGATCAGAAGGATCGCGGTCATCTTGTTGCCTATGCCAGAAAACTGATCGCACAAAACGAAAAAGAAACTACCTTGTGAAGGCAGACGATCTTTGTTATACTGATAACGGTTCAGAAATGTTTCTGGACCGTTATCCTTTTATTACGACAAACTGGAGGTTTTTATGATAGATAACAGAGACGGACGGATTTATCTGGACGCAGTTCTGGAAAAAATACGGCAGCGGATCCTTTCCATTGACGAATCCCTTCTGGAAGGTCAGAAAGAAATTGATGAAATGCATGAGTATTACTGGCAAAACTACACGGAGATGGACGAGTACGGCTATGAAAATTTTGACAACCAGCAGGCTCTGCTTCATCAGATCAACGCCAATCAGGAGCAGCTGAAGCTGAAACACCGTTTTCGGAAAATGCTGGATTCTCCGTTTTTCGGACGGGTGGATTTCTGCTACGAAGGAGATGAGGAACCGGAGATTTTTTACATCGGCATCGGAAATTTTGCTGAGAAAACCGGTGCCCTGCCTCTGATATATGACTGGCGTTCTCCGGTAAGCGGTCTTTTCTATGATTATGATAAGGGTCCTGCTTCTTATCAGGCTCCCATGGGTGAATTTTCCGGCGAGATCACAGCCAAATGGCAGTATAAGATCCGCCGGGGAAAACTGGTCTACGCTTTTGAAAGCGACACCAAGATCGATGATGAAATCCTGAAAGCAGAGCTCGGCAGTCACGGTGAGATCCAGCTGAAAAATATCATCCGCACAATCCAGAAGGAACAGAACGCTATCATCCGCAACACCAGTGATAAGATTCTTGTAATCCAGGGTGCTGCCGGAAGCGGAAAAACCTCTGTGGCGCTCCATCGGATCGCTTATCTCCTTTACCATGACCGGAAGCATCTGAAATCCTCGAATATCCTGATCTTATCCCCAAACGGCGTCTTTTCCGACTACATTTCCCACATTCTTCCGGAGCTGGGTGAGGAAAACATACAGGAAATGAGCTTTGATCTTTTTGCCTACCGCCAGCTCAAGGGAACAGCTGCCGACTGTGAGGACCGCTGTGATCAGATCGAGCGGAATCTTCTGGCTGACAAAGAGGATCCGATAGCTCTTGAAAAACAGTCTCAGCGCTTCATCACCCATATGGAAGGCTTCCTGCTCCGCCTGGAGGATGAACTGATGAATTTTGCCCCGGTAGAATACAAAAACGTGACCTTGACAGAAAGCAGGCTCCTGGATCTTTTCTATAACAAATTTGGGGAGATCCCTCTTCTCTCCCGTATGGATGCTGTGGCAGATACCTTCATTGATGAAGTGGAAACCCTGAAAAACAAAGATCTTCCCGAAGAGGAAAAGCAAGAGCTCATCTCCCGTTTCCGTCAGATGTACGATACCCGTGATTTCTATGTCCTGTACAACCGTTTTCTGGAGGAGGAAGGGCTGCCGCTGCTGCCGGATCTTCCCCCCGAGGAACGGAAACTGGCTTATGAAGATGTGTATCCCGTCCTTTATCTCAAATACCGGCTTCAGAAGCGGAAGGGACGACAGGATATCAAACACCTGGTCGTAGACGAAATGCAGGATTACTCCCGCCTTCAGTATCTCATCCTCAAGGAAATGTTCTCCTGCCGCATGACGATCCTGGGAGACCGTGCGCAGACCATGGCTGATGAAAAACAGGACGCCCTCTCCTTCCTGCCGAAAATTTTCGGGAAAGACATCCGCCGCATCGTTATGAACAAGAGCTACCGGAACACCGTCGAAATCTCTTCCTACGCCAATGCGCTCACCGGCGTGGACGATGTGGAGCTCTTCGACCGCCACGGAAAACCGGTGACAGAAAAGACTTTTTCTTCCCTGGATCAGGCGCTTGATGCCGCTGTTCGGGAACTTCGGCTCGATCCGGAGCTGGTGGCTGCATCACCGGAAGGATTTCCCGAAAATGCTTCCGGTGAAAGTCCTGTTGTCCGGAATGCAGACAGGCACGATTCTGACACCCCGGGCGAACCGGTTGCTGACAACGCACCCATTTTCGAGACTGCGGCTGTCATTTTACGCACCGCCGCCGAGGCCGAGCAGGCTTATGCGATCCTTCGTGAAAAGCTTACCGCCAGAGACTTTGATGTAAAAAATGCCCTCTCCCTTCTTCACCGGGACAGCACCACGTTCCGCAAAGGCCTCACCGTCACCACCTTCTATCTGGCGAAAGGCCTGGAATTTGACCAGGTATTCTCCATTTTCCCGGAAAAAGACCAGCGTCCGCTGGTCCGTCAGGCGAGATACATCGCCGCTACCCGTGCACTTCACGAGCTGTACGCTTACGAAATCATCCATAGCTGAGAAAAAGGCATTGCCCCCTGTATGTGGAGGCAATGCCTTTTTTTGTACTTATCAGTCTTTCATTGCTTTTTTAATCGCATCCAGAAGTTCCCCGTAGGTCTCATAGGCCGGAATATCCGGATTTTCCGCCTTGATCTTATCGGTGCTTCGGAAAAGGAAACCGGCTTTGCTTGCCCGGATCATACCAAGATCGTTATAGGAATCGCCGCTGGCAATGGTTTCAAAACCAATCGACTGCAGAGCCTTTACAGTCGTCAGCTTGGTCTGCTGCACCCGCATTTTATGGCCTGTGATCACACCATTTTCCGCCACTTCAAGAGAATTACAGAATAGCGTCGGCCATCCAAGCTTCTTCATCAGCGGTGCTGCAAACTCCGTAAAGGTGTCACTGATCAGGATCACCTGGGAAAACGTCCGAAGCTCATCCAGAAATGCTCTGGCTCCCGGAAGCGGTTCGATCGTCTCAATGGTTTCCTGGATCTCCTTCAGACCAAGACCATGTTCTTTCAGAATATCCAGCCGATACTTCATCAGCTTATCATAATCCGGCTCTTCCCGGGTGGTTTTCTTCAGTTCCGGGAGATTTCTCGCTTCTGCAAAAGCAACCCAGATCTCCGGTACCAGCACTCCTTCTACATCCAGACAGGTAATATACATATTCGTCTGCTCTCCTTCCTACACTCGGATGCACTGCATCACGTTACTGTAGTCCATCATACCATACTTCCGGAAGTCATGCAAGACAGCTTTCCTGTTCTACGGATATCTTTTTTTATTCTGTTTTCCTGAATACCGGCATGGAATCCAGCGGAGCGTCAGCCAGGATCGTCTGTCCGCCCTCATAAACCTTTCCGTCTCTGGTGTCCGTCCAACGGCATCCGGACGGAAGATAAACCTCTCTCTCAAACTGGTTCAGATGGAAAATCGGTGCTGCCAGATACTCGCTTCCGAACATATACTGATCCTGAAGCTCCCAGCATTTCTGATCCTCCGGGAATTCATAGAACATGGTACGGATCAGCGGAGAACCATTCTCGGAAGCTTCTTTGTAAAGATCACGGATGTAATCGTGCATGGAGATACGGATATCATAATATTTCTTCATGATCCGGTAATTCTCCTCGCCATAGCTCCAGAGCTCATTGGGCTGACCGGTATGCAGATATCCGCCGCCCCAGTCACGGTCATCCAGAGCCGGAATGTTGTAGGGACCTCGGTCGCCGTGCATACGGAGCACTGCGGAGTAAACAGCAAACTCATACCAGCGGATCAGAAGCTGTCGGAAATCCGGATCGTTTACATCATCCGTCATGAAACCGCCGATATCGGTCGTCCACCAGGGAATTCCGGCAAGTCCCATGTTCAGTCCTGCCTGCAGCTGGTCATAAAATGCCTCAAAGGTACTGGGAACATCACCGGACCATACCACGTTGCCGTATTTCTGGCTTCCTGCCCAGGCACAGCGGAGCAGATTTACCACAGTTCCATCTCCTAAATTCTTCATTTCATCATAGAAGACACGGCTGTAAAGCTGCGGATAGATATTGCTGCAGGAAAGCGCCGGTCCTTCTGCATAGCGGTAATTGTCAAAATCATAAACACCGTAATCCGGTTCGGAATTATCCAGCCAGAACGCATCGATACCGAGATCGTAATAGTTCTTCTTGCAGACCTCCCAGACATATTTTCTTGTTTCCGGGTTGAATACATCGATCTCCACGCAGTCTCCCTGATAATCATACGTCTGGTCAGCGCCGCGCTCCGTGCGGATCAGAAGTCCTCTGTCCATCATGGGCTGGAAGTTTTCACTTCTGCGGTCTACCGAAGGCCATACGGAAACGATCACTTTGATCCCCATGGAATGCAGCTCGTCCACCATGGCTTTCGGATCCGGCCAGTAGGTCTTGTCAAATTTCCAGTCTCCCTGCACAGTCCAGTGGAAGAAATCAATGACGATCTGATCAATCTTGATGCCTTCCTTCTGATACTGTCTTGCCACAGAAAGCACTTCCTCCTGTGTGCGGTAACGGAGTTTGCACTGCCACAGACCCATGCGGTCCTCCGGGAACATGGGGGCACGCCCGGTCACAGCTGTGTAGTTTTCTACGATTTTTTTCGGACTGTCCGCAACCGTGAGCCAGTAATCCATCTGTCTGGTAGAACGGGCCGTCCACTCCGTATAGTTCTTTCCGAAGGTTGCTTCACCGATCGCCGGGTTGTTCCAGAGCATACCATAGCCAAGGCTGGATACGGCAAAGGGAACGGAGATCTGAGAGTTTCTCTGTGCCAGCTCCAGCACACAGCCCTTGAGATCCATATACGGCTGCTGGTACTGACCCATTCCGAAGATCTTCTCTCCGTCATTGCTTTCAAATTTCACATTCAGCTGATACTCGCTGCCGCCGATCACGCCCTTCCACTCACGGTTTACCACCTTCAGGCAGCGGCTTTCTTTACAGAGCGTTCCGTCATAAAAACGGAAATACTCACGCAGGAACTGTTTTCCGTCACGATAATAGGTGATCACTCCACGGAAGTTTACCACGGCCTTGATCCGTCCGTTTGTGATGGATGCGATTTCCTTCTTGTCAATGGTACCGTCTCCGACCCAGTGATCCTCTTCACCGATCTCCACCACTGCCTGGCTTGCTTCCGGCTCCTCTGTCAATGCCCAGTCCTGATCGGTAAATCTGGAACATCTGGTTGCACGCACACGAAGGGAATCCTTTCCCCATGGCTCAATACACAGAGTTTCTCCGCCCAGGCAGGCCGTCAATACTCCATTTTCTCCACAAAACTGCATAAGCTCCTCCTTTTCTTCCGGAAAGCCATTCCGCCTTCCGGAACCTGTCATTTCCGCCCTGTCAAAACGCAGTGGCACTTTTCTGATAGTTGTATTATACTAATCCCAAGAGGAAAATACTTGATGTTTTTTCACAGATTCTAACACAAATTTGACCAATAGAGAAAAGGAGACTTTCATGAAGAAAACGGATATCCGCACGATCCACGAAACAGTTCTCCACGGAGATCTGCGCTTTCATCTCATGGTACATGAATATACATCCGATCCTTCCCGTTCCGAACGGGTGACTTCACACTGGCATGAAGAATACGAACTGCTTTATCTTACCGAGGGAACGGGAACTGCCCATGTCAATGGCCGCTCCCTTCCTGTCTCCGCCGGAGATATCCTTTTTTTCAGTTCCGGAGAGGTACATTCCATCTCCGCTCCTCCCGGTCTTCCTCTGACCTTCTATGCCGTGGTCTTCGGCCTGGAACTGATCAGCAGCTACGGAAACGATGACATCCAGCAGAAATACATCCACCGGCAGACCACCGGAGAACTGCTTTTTCAGACCTTTTTTTCTCGGGATGCTCCTCCCTATCAAGAGCTTTGCTCCTCTCTGGAAGCCATCCGCTCTCTGTATCAGAAGGATTTTTCCTCTCACGAACTCCTCATCAAAGCGGAACTTCTCCGGATCTGGCACTATCTCTGCCGCTATCCCGCCACAGAAGCGCTCCGCGTTTATCAAAGGGATGATTCCCGTGTCCTGCTCACAAAAAAAATCCTCCGGTTCATTCAGGAGCACTACAGCTCTGTCCTGACACTCGAAGGACTTTCCTCGGCATTTCATATGAGCGAAGGGCAATTCTGCCGCTTTTTTAAATCCCAGGTTCATATGACACTCATCGAATACATCAATTATTACCGGATCGGCATCGCCTGTGATCAGCTTCTCACCGATTCGGAACCGGTCAGCACCATCGCCACCGGCTGCGGCTACAGCAACATCAGCTATTTCAACCGGACTTTCCGAAAATACATGCACTGCACTCCCGGCGAATACAGGAAGGCTCACGCCTCATGCCCGTGAACGGATACTTTCATGTACTTTCCTTCTCACAAACCAGAAACAGATTACCTGCATGAGGATCGTCAGAATCCAGGATACCGGATAGGAAATAAAGAGAATATCCAGTGACCGGTGAGCCGGAAAGATCCAGAAGATCCAGACGATACGGGTTCCAACGGTTCCAAGGATAGAAAGGATCATCGGTACACCGGAACGCCCCATCCCTCTTAATGCTCCCGGGAAAAGATCCATCAGGCCACAGAGGAAATAGGTGACTGTAGTAAAGGACAGGATCTCCATGCCGCTCCGCACGACCTCTTCATTGTCCGTATAGATTTTCAGGATCTCCGGTCCGAACAGATAAGAACCGCCGCCCAGCACCAGAGCGATTCCTGTCGTCAGAATCATACAGTCCAGAAGCACACGATCCATCCGTTTCCATTTACCGACACCGTAATTCTGGCTGGTAAAGCTCATACATGCCTGGGTAACGGAATTGACAGAAGCATACAGAAAGCCCAGAATGTTATTGGCTGCCGTATAACCTGCCATTGCAATGGAACCAAACGAATTTACGGAAGACTGGAGGAGTACATTGGAAAAATTGATGACTGTACTCTGGATGCCTGCCGGTACTCCCACCTGAAAAATCTGTTTCAGATAAGTCCACTTCAGCATCAGTCTGGAAAATCTGAGCTGATAACTGCTCTCCGCCTGATAAAGACAGATCAGCACCAGGACACAGGAAAGCATCTGAGAGACCACTGTGGCGATCCCGACACCAGCCACTCCCATGTGAAAGACTACCACAAGAAACAGGTTCAGTCCTGCATTGAGAATACCGGAGATGATCAGGAATAAGAGCGGCCGTTTCGTATCCCCGACTGCCCGGAGCACCGCTGCTCCATAGTTATAGAGCATAAAAAAGGGCATGCCCATAAAATAAATCTTCATATATAAAGTAGAAAGATCAATGACATCATCCGGCGTATCCATCAGCTCCAGCGCTCCCCGTGAAAAAAAGAGCCCTACAAAAATCATGAGGATCCCGCTCAGAAGCGCCAGCGTGATCGAGGTATGAACCGTTTCTGAAACCTCCCGGTCCCGGCCGGCCGCATAAAATCGGGCGGTCAATACACTGGTTCCCAGCGACACACCGATAAAAAGGTTGGTAAACATATTGATCAGGGCCGTCGTGGAACCCACCGCCGCCAGAGCCTCACTTCCTGAAAACCGTCCAACCACAACAATGTCCACCGCATTGAACATCAGCTGCAAAATCCCGGACAGCATCAATGGCAGCGAAAAGGAGATCAGTTTATCCATGATCGATCCGTTGCACATATCAATTTCATATTTGTTTTTCTTCACATTCTTTTCTTCCTTTCCCGTTTCACAGATGCTCAGTAAAGCGGACATTCGCAATCCGCTTCGCTACTTTCTCATGAACGCGGTCGCTTCGCGATCTGCGTTCATGAAAAGCATCTCGTAATTCTATCATACCGCAGTCAAAGTAAAAATCAATAGGTTTTGGATCACAAACCGCAAAACCTGTCATTCTTTGCATTTCCCCGCTAAAAAACCGTTAAAAAAACAGATCTTTTTTCACATCCCTCATTGACATTCCCGTATCTTGTGTTATAATAATATCAAGAAATCAATAACAGTAACTATTATGAAAATAAATCTTTTAGAAAAGGGGTTCTTGCTATGAAAATAACCGACGATATCCTTTATGTAGGTGTCAATGATCACAAGGTAGACTTGTTTGAGGGACAGTATGTGGTTCCCAATGGAATGGCTTACAATTCTTATGTTATCAAGGATGAGAAAATTGCCGTCATGGACACCGTTGATGCAAATTTCACCCATGAATGGCTGGATAACATCGCAGCGGTCCTGAACGGAGCCAAACCCGATTACCTCATCATCCAGCACATGGAGCCGGATCATTCCGCAAACATCCACAACTTTATGAAAGTTTATCCGGACACCACCATCGTCGCCAATGCCAAGACCTTCGGCATGATGGAAAACTTCTTCCGTGATATGCCTCTCGAGGGCAGAAAACTGGAAGTAGAGAACGGCGGTACCCTTTCTCTCGGCAGACACACACTGACCTTCGTTTTTGCTCCCATGGTACACTGGCCGGAGGTTATGGTGACTTACGACAGCACCGACAAGGTTCTCTTTGCAGCTGACGGTTTCGGAAAATTCGGTGCTCTGGATGCTGACGAACCCTGGGATGATGAAGCACGCCGCTATTTCATCGGTATCGTCGGAAAATACGGCATGCAGGTGCAGAAGCTTCTGAAGGTTGCCGCTACTCTGGACATCCAGACCATCTGCTCTCTCCATGGTCCCGTTCTGAAAGAAAACCTGGGTCACTATATTGAAAAATATGATATCTGGTCCTCCTATTCCGTTGAGGAAGAGGGCATTATGATCGCCTATACCTCCGTTTACGGAAACACAAAGAAAGCCGTTGAGATCCTGGCTGACAAGCTCCGCGACAAAGGATGTCCGAAGGTCGTTGTCTACGATCTGGCAAGATGCGATATGTCTCAGGCGGTTGCCGATGCTTTCCGCTATGGCAAACTGATCCTGGCTACCACCACCTACAACGCAGAGATCTATCCCTTCATGCGTACCTTTATCGAGCACCTCACCGAGCGTAACTACCAGAACCGCACCATCGGTCTCATCGAGAATGGAAGCTGGGCTCCTCTGGCTGCCAAGATCATGAAAGGCATGTTTGAAAAGAGCAAAAAGATCACCTGGCTGGAAAATACCGTCCGCATTCTCTCCTCTTTAAGTGCGGAAAACATGGACGAACTGGAAGGCATGGCAAACGAGCTCTGCGAAGAGTACATTGCCCGTGCAGGTGAAGTAGAGAAAAAAGTAGATCCCACGGCTCTGTTCCGTATCGGCTACGGTCTCTATGTCGTTACCTCAAACGACGGAAAAAAGGATAACGGTCTCATCGTCAATACTGTGATCCAGCTCACCGATCAGCCAAACCGGGTAGCTGTCAATATCAATAAAGAAAACTACTCTCATCATGTGATCAAACAGACCGGTGTCATGAATGTCAACTGCCTCTCTGTGGAAGCTCCCTTCCAGGTATTTGAAAACTTCGGTTTCCAGAGTGGTCGTCAAGCCGACAAATTTGCCGGCTGGGAGACTCCCCGCTCCGAGAACGGGCTGGTGATCCTTCCCAAATATATCAACGCTTTCATGTCCCTGAAGGTAGAACAGTATGTCGATCTCGGTACCCACGGCATGTTCATCTGCTCCGTGACCGAAGCCAGAGTCATCAACAAGAAAGATACCATGACCTACACCTACTATCAGGAAAATGTAAAGCCGAAGCCCCAGACAGAGGGTAAAAAAGGCTTTGTCTGCACCGTATGCGGCTATATCTACGAAGGCGATGTACTCCCGGATGATTTCATCTGCCCGCTCTGCAAACACGGCGTTGCAGACTTTGTCCCGATCGAGTAAATCAGACCGATTTTTACGCAGGAAGTGAATGTTTCGCTTCCTGCTTTTTTTTGTAACAGGTCCTATCCGACAGCTGCACCGTCAAAACGCCTTCCGGAAGCAGGCTGCCATCCCGCAGGACCAGCACCGGTAATTTCAGTTCCCCGCCTTCCTTGCCAAGCCTCCAGTTCCACAGATCCAGAAGGGTTACCGGACTGGAAATCCCCTGTTTTTCCTGATGGTTTCTGTAATAAGCCGCCAGTTCCAGCCCAAGCTTCTCTTTCTTTTCTTCCGCTTTCTGAAGCACCTCTTCTCCTCCTGTAAAAATCAGAAGATTCCAGGAAAATTCCGGCCTTAAGATCAGACTCTCCAGCACCTGATCCAGCTGTTCCGGCTCCTGTACCGCACGTTCCGTTAAAAGCACCGCCCTGGTATGACTGTAATCCAGAACCCGGCTGTCCGTTCTCTGCTGCTCTGCCAGCAGTTTTTCCGGATCTTCCCCGGAAAACGTCAGTACAGACACAAAGTCCCGGGCTTCCAGTTCCCGGCCGGAGCAGCCGGAAAGAAACAGCAGGATCAGGCTTCCGACAACCCCTGCTCTTCCGAAATGCCTCAGCTTCCGTTCTTTCCCTGTTTTTCCTGTCTGTTTTTCTTTTTTCCCCTGCATGGATCCACACTTCCTTTCCGCTTTGCTTTTCCTGTGAATGCCCGAACGCTTTCTCATGGCCTGCCTATACACCGCAGGATCACCAGAAATGCCACACTCACAGGAACGGTCGCAAAACTGTTCCATCTGACATAAAGCTCCACTGCTTTTCCACTTTCTCCGCACCAGAAGACCACCAGGAGTGCCGCTGCAGCCACACCAGACCAAAGCCAGCTTTTTTTCAGCCGGTGAAGCAGCATTTCACCGATGATCCCAAGATAAAACAGTGAACTTCCCACACCTGCCAGAAGCATCGTTTCCAAAAGACCTGCAAAGATCACATCCCACCGTTCCAGAAAACCGCCGGGAACCCTGGCACTGCTCATAAAAGAGACCACCGGCCATGGAAGCCTTCCGATCCCCTCTTCACCAAAAGCAGCTGCCACCAGAAGAAACAGCGTCACCAGGGCTGCGGAAGCTCTCCACAAGCCTTTGCGTACCAGCCCCTTTTCCTGTCTGTTCATGGACGGAGCCAGAAACACATAAAAACTCAGTCCGCCAAAGACACTAAACATTTTCAGAACCTGTCCGAACATACCTCTGTATCCGCTGAAAACCGGCATCGCTTCACTGATCTCTGGCTGTTGATGAAACGCGCTGAACAGGATCAGAAACAGGATTGGAAAAAAAAGCAGCGGGTACAGCACTTCCACCGTTCTCGCCCGGATCTCCAGCCCCCGGTAAGCCATAGCGATTCCTGCCAGCAAAGCCATAACACTTAAGATCTCTTTTGACTCACCGGGCAGAAGAAAGGTCTGCCCAATCCTTCCAAAGGTATGAAGGAGATACGTCAGATCCCAGAAAGCATACAGAAAAAAGAAAAGCAGAAAAATGTCTGTCGTCTTTTTTCCAAGCTTCCGTTCTGCAAAAAGCCGGAAATCACCTCCACAGCTTTCTCCAAGCTTCTCCACCAGCCTCCCGTATGCGAACACCAGAAGAAATACCGGGAAAAGACACAGGATAAATTCCCGGCCGCTCATTCCCTCCGCAAAGGCAGGCAGAAGAAGCGCTCCTTTCCCGAAAAAATCCAGTGTCAGAAGGCAGCAGAGCTGCCTCCTCGAAATCTTTCCATTTTCTGAAAACATCCTTATCGCTCCTTTCCGCTCCGTACCCGCCTGTCTGCCCGTGCAAAAAGCGGCCGCCGTTTCAAAAAGATCAACGGAAAACGGACCAGGCTGTCCTTCCGGTCTGCTCCCCGGTTCAGCTTCCACGCGGAATACGGTGCCAGGTAAGAAACCCCGAAACTCTTCAGGCCGGCAAGATGCGCCAGCAGAAATACCAGACCAAGGAAAAATCCCAGGATTCCAAACCAGGCACACAGGAAAAGCATCAGATACTTCACCAGACGGATGGCTTCCGACAGTTCTTCCGATGGAATGGCAAAATCTCCCAGGGCAGTCAGTGCTACAACGACAACCACCATGGGGCTCACCAGGCTGGCACTCACCGCAGCCTGCCCAATGATCAGTCCACCTACGATCCCGATGGTGCTTCCGACAGGTCCCGGCATCCGAAGACCTGCCTCTCTGAGAAGTTCAAATGCCAGTTCCAGGAGCAGGACTTCCAGAAGGCTCGGAAAGGGAACATCCTCTCTGGCGTTTTTCAGTGCCAGAAGAAGATTGGTCGGAAGGATCCCCGGATGAAGCGTTGTCACCGCCACATAAAGCCCCGGGAGTGCCAGTGCGAGAAAAGCCGCTGCATACCGGATCAGCCGCAGAAAGGACACGATGGCAAAATGCCGGTAAGTATCATCACTGGTCTGAAAAAGTGTATTCCATGTGGCAGGCAGGATCAGCGCCTCCGGTGAATTGTCCGTCACCACCACCACTCTGCCATCCAGCAGGGCCTGGGCCGCCCGATCCGGCCGTTCAGTCACCTGATATTGCGGAAACGGCGAATACCAGACCTCCTCCGTCAGCTGTTCCAGCATGCCGCTGTCCAGAATCCCGTCTCTTTGTATCCCATGCAGCTTTTTCCGGATCGCCTGCAAAAAAGGCGGATAAACGATTTCCTCCAGATAAAGAATGGCTGTCATCGTATGTGAGATCTCTCCCAGCGGCAGCTCCTCTACTTTGAGGCTGGTATTGCGTATCCGCTTTCTTATGAGAGCTGTATTCATTTTCTCTGACTCGGAAAAGGCTTCCCTGGAGCCTCTGAGAACCTTCTCGGATTCTGCCTTCTGTACACCGCTTCCGGGATACCCTTTACTACCGATCTTCAAAGCAAAATCCAGCCCGTCCACAAAAAGCACGGCATTCCCGGCCAGCATGGCTGCAAGAGCCGCCTCTGTATCAAAAAGCTTTCCCGTATCCGAGATCCCGAGTGCATCCTTTTTCAGTATTTCGTAAAGCTTCGCCTGCTCCAGTTCCCGAAGTTCGTTCAGAAATCTTCCGATCACCGAATCCTCCAGCATAAGATTGCTCACCGCTGTCTCAATATAGATCAAAAAACACTCGGTTTCCCGTTCTTTCCCCAGCATCATCGGTCGAAGCAGGATATCGTCACAGCCACTGATCCTTTCTTCTATGCGTTTCCTGTTTTCTGAGATCTTCTCCGCGATCTTTTCCATCGGTTTTCCCCCTTTTTCAGCATAACAAAAAGGATAGGCATTCCACCTATCCTCTTATGTTTACTTTATCCAGTTATGGGAAAATCATGCATGATCTCAGATTTCTTCGTCCTCTTCCTTCTCAGTCAGACTTTCCAGAATGGAACGTTTCTGGTTATCGATATGAACACGGATGGCCGCTCCGGCTTTGGTCTTATCATGCTTTTTCAGTGCCCGCCGAATGGCGTCATGCTCGTCGATCAGAGTCTTATGTGTCCGCTCATCCTTCAGATACTCCATACGGTAACGATACATCTGCTCGCTCAGATTATTCAGCATCTGGATCAGACGCCGATTGTTGGTAGCACTCAGGATCACATTATGAAAATGCATATCCGCATCTGCGCAGGTGACCAGATCCTTGCCTTCCAGAAGTGCCTTTTTAAATTCATTGGAAGCTTTCTTCAGCTCGGAAAGCTGGGCATCTGTGATGTGGTCACAGGCATCCTTCACTGCCAGCTCTTCCAGTGCCGTCCGCACCTCCAGCACATCTTCCATATCCTGACGGGTGATCTCAGCAACCTCTGCGCCTTTTCTGGGGATCATCAGCACCAGACCTTCCAGTTCCAGCTTCCGGATCGCCTCACGGACCGGTGTCCTGCTCACACCAAGCTTATTTGCCAGCTGGATCTCCATCAGTCTTTCTCCCGGTTTTAATTCTCCTTTTAAAATCGCCTGCCGTAAGGTGTTGAACACCACATCTCGCAAAGGCAGGTACTCATCCATACGGATTTCAAAATTGTCCGCCATTTCGTATCTCCTCCGTTTTCTTCTCCTCTGTTCATCCCATCCGTGCCGATAAGGATCCTGCAAAACTCCCGCAGTCCCTCTGATCCGTCAACGCACGTTTATCTTCCGGATTTCCGGTTGTTAAAAAAGGTCGTCAGGTACACCTGTTTTGCCAGTTCTCCGCCGTAAAGCGTATCATAGACAGCCTGTGCCTTTTCCCTGTCATCAAAAAGTCCAAATACGGTCGGTCCGCTGCCGCTCATGCAGGCATTCAGGGCACCACCGGCTTTCATGACATTCTTGATCTCTTCGATCACCGGATAAGCAGGGATCGTTACCGTCTCCAGCACATTGCCGCAGAGCTCCGCTACTTTTTTCAGATCACCGGACCGGATCGCCCGGATCTGACCATCGATGTCCGGATGGCTTTCCAGCTCATTTACCTTCAGATTGGTATATACAAATTTTGTGGAAACATGAATTCCCGGCTTCGCGATCAAAACATAACAGGACGGTGCCGGAGGCAGATGTGTCAGTTTCTCACCGATCCCCTCAGCAAGAGCCGTTCCTCTCAGAATACAATACGGAACATCTGCACCAATTTTTACGCCCCGTTCCATCAGTTCTTTTCTGGAAAGATTCAAATGGAACAAACGGTTGACACCAACCATGACAGCAGCCGCATCCGAACTTCCGCCGGCCATTCCTGCTGCCACAGGGATAAATTTCCGAAGGTCGATCTTGACTCCCTTTTTCACATCAAATTCATCCATCAGAAGCTTCGCTGCCTTATACACCAGGTTGTCCTCATTGGTCGGCAGATAATTCAAGTTGGTACTTACCCGGATGCCCGGCTCTTCCGTGGACTCCAGTTCGATCTGGTCATACATACGGATGGTCTGCATGATCATCTTCACCTCATGATACCCATCCTCTCTCTTCCCGACCACATCCAGGCCGAGATTGATCTTTGCCATTGCTTTCAAACGAATCTTCTTCATCACTTGGTCCCCTTATTTCTTGGAAATCATCTGGTACTTTGTATACAATCTGTCCATATTGTATCATTTTCTATGCAAAAGTCAATGAATTTTTTACTCATGCAGCTCCAATGGCAAGCCATCCGGATCAAAGAAAAATGTCATCCTTTTTCCTGTATAGGTATCTGCCCGGACCGGTTCACACACGATCCCGCGTGCTGCCAGTTCGTTCACGGTTTCTTCCACACAGTCCACCTGAAATGCCAGATGGCGCAGACCACAGGCCTCCGGACGATTTACACGTTTCGGCGGATTCTCTTCCGCAAAAATTTCAAGCTCCACGCTGTCTGAAAGCCGGAGATCCAGCTTCCAGTCCTTCCTCTCCGGACGATAATTTTCACGTATGATGGAAAATCCCAGTTTATTTACATAGAACTCCTTTGATGCTTCATAATCGGATACAATGATCGCTACATGATGAATCGCTGATAAATTCATGGTTTTTCTCCTTTTTCTTTCGTTAATCGGACGTTTGTGATTCTATCATCATTAGTAACTATTCAGGACGTTCAAAACAACAGGCCACAGACCCGCGCATTGCATGCGCTCTCGCTGCATTCGCAGCTTTTGTCTGAGGCTAATGGGCGTTCCGCCCATTCCGAAATAAAAATTCATCCTATTGCAAACAAGTTTGCATAGTCTGATTTTTCATTTCGCTGATGTTCTGAACTGTTACCATCATTATATACTGAAAAACAACGGATGGATAGGCTTCCCGTTGAAAAAGCAGGATACAGAAAAGAATCCTGCAGAAGCTGTGCGAACTTCTGCAGGATCCCTGTTCCTTTTTTATTTCACGCTTTTCATTCTCTATGATTCATAAATTGTCCGGACATTCTGAAGCTTTTCGCACTGGATCTTTGCGACTCTTGCAATTCTTCCATGGCCATACTGAAATGGTTCCGGCTTTATGAATAATCGTTTTTTCTGTGCATCATAGCTGTAATCCACTGCTGCTCCGGTATCCAGCCATACAATATCTTTAATTTCCGCATCCACATTTTCAAAAGCGCTGTAAGTTCTTGCTTTTGTTTTTAACACACAGTCATCTCCCCAGGTTCCGGGGTCTATGATTACTGCGTACAAAGTATCTCCGGAAACCAGACAGTAATCCTGTCCAAAACTTCCTATATCACAAGGAATGGCTTCATAAAATGCTTCTCCGTTTTCCTTTGTCCATTTTCCAAGTTCCTCCAGAAATCCCATGTGCATCATAGACAGTGAACCATCCAGTTTTGTTCCCACACCAAGGAGAAGATTTCCTCCTGCATTTCTCGCCTGCAGCATGGATTTCAAGATCTGGCTGACAGATTTGCAGTTGATATCGTCCGCAATTCCCCAATGATCATTGATCGGATAACACATTTCTCCCATGTAGTATTTTTCTTTATCCGAACAGTCAAGGCGCTCCGCCTGTCCCTGTTCAAATGTCACGCAGTCAATTTCTCTGTGCCCAAACACTCCCGGCTCATCCAGACCTGTATTGTTCACAATAATGGCTTCCGGCTGATATTTTCTTATGATCCGGTACAATTCATCCAGTTCCCAGTCTTCTTCCGGTTTACTCCAGTTTCCATCAAACCAGAATCCCCCGATCTTGCCATAATTTCTGCAGATTATTTCTACTGACTGGCGAAGATACTTCAGATACTCCTTGAAATTATTTTCAAAATCTTTGTGATGCCAGTCTAACGTGGTATGATATACAAATGGAAGAATGTCATTTGCATGGCAGGCATCTATCCATTCTTTCAAAATATCTCTTCCTCCCGGTGTATGCATGACATCATACTCCGAAAGTCCACGGGTATCATACATGGAGAACCCATCATGGTGTCTTGCCGTAAACGTCAGATATCTGGCTCCTGCCGCCTTTGCCGCTTTCACAAGATTTTCCGCACAAAAACTGCTATAAGAACACTCCAATGCTTTCTTTTCATACAAATCCGGGTCCATGTTCCGCAGCTTCATAGCCCATTCTCCATGTTCGTACTGAACATACGGACCATAATGAATAAAAAGACCAAGTCCTTTTTCATAAAAATCTTTTATTCTTTTTTCTACTATCACTGTTTCATTCTCCTTTTTATGTAATTTTTTTCACAGCCTTATCTCAGATCTTCAAGACTTCTCAATAACTCTTCATAAACGGTCTCAAATTTGTCCGGTTCTTCCATATATTTTGTATTGCTCTCAAAGACTTGTCCGATCAATGCCTCTGCTTTTTCAGGATGTTTTTCCTGTAAGGTCTTCAGCAGCATCACATCTTCTGCCCCCTGCCGCTGTGCCTCCAGACGCATCCCCAGCCAGGGTTCGTCTTTTCCCGGATAAACAATAAAGGCATCTCCACAAGGAAAATTCGTTCCAATGCCTGTAGGATTATAGCAGCTGGTTCCAACAAACGGATCCATCTGTACCGGAAACTGATTAAAACCCCAATGCAAAAATCCGGTAATTCCATATTTTGCAAATCCCCAGAACAATACTCTTCCTTTCAGCACTGCAAAATCAAGAAATCTGTTCAGCCATTTTCCCTCCGGGCCACAGCACACATAATTCCATACCTTTTTGCCATTTTTCTGACATCTTTCAAACTCTGTCTTGTCTCTTTCATAACTGGATGTTACAGGAACCAGGACATCAATTTTATCTTTGAACGTTGTTGTTCCCACTGCTTCTATGATCTGTGCCTCAGGAATATGCTTTTTCACCATATTTACGGCAATGCCGTATTGTTCTATCCTCTTATTCAACGCAATGTCGTTTTTGTAATGTATATCCGGTTCATCATGAATATGCAGCAGCACCTTTTTATCCCAGCCATATTTTTTCAAATAGGACGCCAGTGTCTGTACAAAGTTCTCTGTAATTTCCATCCCTTCCTGAGATGTAAATGCGATATCCGGGAACATACTGCAGCGAAACTCTTCCGTATACATATCAGGTGTTCCATCTTCCAGAAAGCCTCTGCTAAGAACCGGACCGATCTCCAGCATAGGAATTCCTTCTTCCTTGAAGATCTGTATGATCCTTGTCAGATACTCAAAATCAAATTCTTTTTTTTCTTCATCCGCCACACATTTCCTGTCCAATTCCAGATAAAATGCTGTCTGATGTGTCCGTTTCATCGCTTTCGCATATTTTCTTAAAACAGTCCAGAAATTTTTTTCTCCGTGTAATCTACGAATCGCTTCCAGAGAAAACCAGTTGCTGATTTCAAATTTTCCTTCTGGAATTTCAACATCATATACATGAATGTTGATCCGTATTTTTTTCTCTTTTCCCTTATCGTTGATCGTAAGACTTCCTTCACAGCGCCCCAGGACTCCCGGTTGTGGAGTAAAACACAGGTAAACAGCTGCTTTTTTGTCTACAACCGGCATTTTGTCTTTTTCCCATGGAACAAGACAGTCATACACGTAAAATGGAGCTCTCCGGGTCACATAATCCCCCATTGCATCTTCCCACTGGTCCACAACCATGCTTCCGCCCTGAGACACCCCATCTCCAGTATTATATTCCACCGGTATTGCTTTCATTTGATATCGTTCGACATCAAACCCCTGTAATTCCAATTGTATTTCTATATTTTCGCTGTCGGATTCCACCAGGATCTGCAATCCCTTTTTTCCATTCGCCGCCATAACAAGCGAACATTCCTGTCCTATTTCTCCCAACGTACTGTCCGGATATAGGAATTCTTCCCTGCCTGTAATAATGCCTTTCATTGCCTTCTCCTTCAAAAAAGAGAGAGAATATTACAAACTTCCTATTCTGTTATCCCTTTGTAATATTCTCTCTGCGGTTTGTTTTACTTATTCAATTTCAATTCCTGCATCCTTTGCAGCAGCATTTACTTCTTCCAGCATTTCAGAAAGACCTTTTTTCTCGTATTTCTGCATCAGATCCTCTATCATCTCATCCACAGGGTCTGTTCCCATCATGATCTGCAGCAGATCATCTGAAGTTTCGTATACAAAGGTGTCCTTCTTTGGCGTAGATAAATATTTCACTTCATCATAGTATTTGGGAAGAGTTCCGTTTTCTACGGCATCCTGATGACGCTGAACATCCAGATCACGATACTCTTGCGGATTTGCACTGGGGCTTTCCATATCCCAGGATGCCGGATCCCATATAGCAAGACTGGCGATAGAGGAACTGGGGTTCTTAAACGTATATTTATCTCCCAAAACGACGCCCTCTTTCATCACCGGTTTTCCATCCACCAGATCATAATCTTCTCCTTCAATACCACAGAACATCAGTCTTCTGCCTTCTTCTGAGTATAAATAGTCAAACAGTTTACAGATGGCAGCCATTTTTTCATCATCTACTGCTGAAGAAATGTATGTTTCTGACCAGGATTCCGTATCTACAAAATAGTATTTATTACCATCTGCGCACGGATATAATTTTGCGATTTTAATATCATCATAGAATTTTCTTCCATATAACTGCTCATAATCTTTTCCAATCTCATGATACAGCCAGGATGGGCCGGAGCCTGCAAAAACCATAGCAGCATTCTGTCCCTGCAGGAATTTTTCCTTTGAAGTATCTAATTTTGCGAGAGCAATATCTTTTTCAATGGTACCTTCCTGATACATGTCTCTTGCAAGCTGCATTGCTGCCTGCATATCACCTGCAAAATAACTCGGCATAAACTGTCCGTCTTTTTCCACCCATTTCTGCGTAAGGATGCCGCCATACGGATAAATAAATCCATCGATCAGCTTTGGAAGAGCCTGCGTCATACCACTGATATTCTTATTTTCAGGATCCGCTTCTATGATCTTTTTGATCATATCCCGGAATTCATCATAGGTCTCCGGCTCTTTTGTAACACCGGCTTTCTGAGCCAGATCCCAACGGTATACCACATTTCTGTCCTGAACACTATAGGTAATATCGCCATAGGTCTGTCTGGGAATCATGTAGAATTTTCCATCTTTTTTGACAGCCTGTGCCTTTTCCATTTTAAGATATTCTTTCAGATTCGGATATTCATCCAGATTTTCCGGCAAAGCACGGATAACACCCTGATCCACCCAGTTTGTAAAGAATGAAGTTCCTACATAATCACCTACAAAAATGTCCGGTAACTGTCCATTGGTTGCCCACAACTGGATTTTCTGTCCGGCATCGTCCCATGTGATATTCTGCGGAACCAGTTTTACTCCCGTTTTTTCCACCAGTTTCTTGTAAATCGGATCTTCCGGATCATTCAGTCCATCCTCGGCATTCCAGATAGCCACAGATACCTCAATGGGATCTTCCTGTGTCGTCTCATTGCTTTCTTCCGCACTGCTCCCGATAAAAGATGAAGTTACCATCACCGCTGCGAGAGACCATGCCACCATTTTTTTCAGTTTCATTTGAATCCTCCTTTTCCTTTTGGTTGATTTATTTATTCTTTAATTGCTCCAATCATAACACCCTTTACAAAATATTTTTGTAAGAAGGGATACAGACACATAATCGGCAGCATCGTAATCACGATCGTTGCCATTTGCACCGACTGAACATACACCTTCCCCTGTGAATTGACCACAGACTGTGCCTGGGTTGATAACTGGTTACTGAAATTCACAAGAATATCTCTCAGATAGATCTGCAGGGGTTTGATGTTTTTATCACTGATATACAAATATGCATTCCACCATTCATTCCATCGTTCTACTGCATAAAACAGTGCGAAGGTAGCCATAAATGGTTTGGAGATGGGCAAATATATTTTATATAATACTTTCAGATCATTTGCACCATCAATTTTTGCTGCATCTTCCAGACTTTGTGGAAGACCTGAAAAATAATTTTTCATAATGATCACATAATAGGTACTGATCATACCCGGAAAAATCATTGCCCAGATACTGTTTATCAATCCTAAATTGCTGACTACAAGATAGGTTGGAATCAATCCACCGGAAAACAACATGGTAAAGGTTATCAGTACGATCAACTGTTTTCTTCCCAAAAGTCGTTTTCTTGATAAAACATAGGCTGTCATTACAGATATAACCATATTCAAAGAAGTTCCCACAGCTGTAACAAACAAAGTTGTCATTAATGATTTGAAAAAGTATATATCACCAATGATCATCTGATAGCCTGTCAAATCAAACACATGTGGATACAGATACGGACTATAGGTAGCACTTGCCTGTGTATTGGCAAATGAAACGATCAATACGTAGTAAAATGGATATAATGTAAGCAGACCGAGAATTCCAAATATCGTGTATAGTCCTATATCAAAACCTGTCACTCTTTTATTTTTCTTTCTCATCGTTTGTCACCTCTTAAAATAATCCTTCCTCGCCGGATTTTACAACAATCTTGTTTGCTGCAGTAATCAGGATCACTCCGATCACTGATTTAAACAGACCCACTGCTGTTGTATATCCAAAGTTACTTCCGGTCATAAAGGAAAGCCTGTATACATATGTATCAATGATATCAGCCACTGCATATACCGGTGCCGAATATAAGTTAAATATCTGATCAAAGCAGGCTCCACCCATAATACCACCTACCTGAAGGATCAACATGATACATACCACATTTCTGATCCCCGGCCAGGTAACATACCACATTTTTTGCCATCTTCCTGCTCCGTCAATATCTGCCGCCTCATATAGCTGCGGATCGATATTTGTCAGGGCTGCCATGTATATAATGGAATCCCAGCCTGCCTCTTTCCATATCTGCGAGATCCAGATAAACGGTCTGAAAGATTTCAAAGACATCAACGGTGCAACTTGTGAGATTCCCAGACTCGCAAACACCTGGTTTATGATTCCGTTGGAAGAGAATATCATGATCAGAATACCAGACAATACAACCCAGGAAATAAAATGAGGAAATGTAAGGATTGTCTGAAATACTTTTTTTGCTCCTGGACTGCGCATTTCATTCAAAAGAACAGCCACAATAATCGGTACCGGAAAATGGAAGATCAGTTTACCAAAACTAAAAATCAACGTATTAATAACTGCTCTCCAAAAATCCGAATCTGAAAACATCTGCGCAAAATGCTGTACTCCGACCCATGGGCTTCCAAATATTCCGCGGTTATACTGATAATTTTTAAATGCCAGAAGCACACCACCCATAGGGGCATAACAGAAGATCAAATACCAGATGATTGCCGGAATTAACATAACGTATAAAATCCAGTTGCTTTTGATACTTTTTAGAACAAAGTTTGTTCTGTTTCCTCCTCCCTTATTTCTCATTGCGTTCAGCTCCTTCCTGTTTGATACTTGTATTATAAAAAAATACGCTTCTCTTTTGTATGGATAGAATACGGGAGTTTGTCCTGAAAAATGGATATTCTTTATGATTTACCTAAAGATTATACATATCCAATTTTTTTTACATATGTTATAATTCTCTTATGTATTTTTACCAAAGCAGTGGAGGCTCCATTATGAAGTTTACTGATTTTTCTATAAAAAAGCAGTTCAAATTGATCACTATTTGCATATGTCTGCTGATTGTCCTGTTATCATCTACTTCTCTTTATTTTGTGCATCAGGCATTGATCAAACGGAATTCCGCCTATATAAAAGAAGTCTCTTATAATTCCCAGCTTGAAATTTCCCATAACTTCAGGCAGATTTCTTCTATTACAAATGCGATCATTATTGACCCGGATCTGGAGGATTTACTGAGATCTCCTTACAGTTCTGACACAATTAAATATTTAAACAATCTCAACAGAAAATTTGAATTTTTTTCTGCTACGCTCCCGGAAGTTGCTGATATCTCTGTTTGTTCCGACGAGATCACCTGGTCAAATTTTTTCGATAAAAAAACCGCCATGGAATTACGAAATAAAATTTCTCATTCGACAGCACTTCAAAGCTTTGGACTTATGCGCAATCCTCTGACAATCCATTCTGTGCCAGATGATTATTTTATTGTATTTGCTCAGAATATTTATGGGATCTCCGATCCAAATACCTATGGAAAGAATTTAGGTACTTTATTTATCTGTTTACGTCCGGATTCTTTGCTCCCTTCTATCGCCTATGAAAATAATAACTACATTCTGCTGGCAGATGATTCCGGGCATTACTGCACATTACACGGGGATGACAACGAAGGGGACGACATCTATAAGCTATATGCAAACCAGAAAAATTCTTCTTATAAAGACCTTTTGATCTCAGATAAATATATCTTTGATACAAAAATGATCACGGATTCAAATTTCAAACTGATCATCGCTTTTGAACGTACCGATTTAGAAAAAACAATTGTAAAAACTTTTCTACTTTTGTTTTTAATTATTCTGCTTTCCTGCGGAGTCATTTTATTGCTCTTGTACTTGATTGTAAATAATATGATCTTTCCTCTGGAAAAGATGGCATCCTATATGGATGTCCTTTCATCCTCTGCAGAATCCACCATAGAAAATACCCTTCATCTGGAAGGTTGTGCGGAGATCCGCACCCTGAATGAAGCGTTTTTAAATATGCTGTCAGAACGGAAGAAGCTTACGCAGCAGTTATACCAGACGACTGTCAGCCTTTACGAAACAAGACTTCAGAAAAAAGAGGCAGAACTAAAATTTTTACGCAGCCAGGTAAATCCACACTTCCTTTATAATACTCTGGAATCTATAAAAAATCTGGCGTTAGAGCACAACGTCCCCGTCATTGCCGACATGACAGAGGCGCTGTCACAGCTTTTCCGATATAATGTGAAGGGAAAACAAATGGTTCCTTTGGAGCAGGAACTCTCCATTGTTTCTGCTTACTTAAATATTCAAAATATACGTTTTGGAAAATCTCTCCAGATTATTTACAGCATTCTGGATGATACCAAAAAACTCATGGTAATGAAATTTCTTCTTCAGCCGATCATAGAGAATTCCATCATCCACGGATTTTCCAATCGTGGAAACAGTGGTATACTTTTCATAGCTTCCCACTGCTCCGACAACAAACTGCAGATCATAATTCAAGATGATGGTCAGGGTATGTCTTCTGCTCAATTGGATCGCATTCATTCCCTTCTGCAAAATAACACACCGGATGCTCCTGCACCAGAGAACCATCTTGGAATATTCAATGTCCATCACCGTATTCAGCTTGCCTACGGACCTGAATATGGATTATCCATAGAAAGTGAAGAAAATGAGGGAACACGTATTACTCTTTCTCTTCCCATTATCGAATCCAAAAAGGAGGATTCTTAAATGTATAAAGTTGTGATTGCGGATGATGAACCGCACATTTTAAATTATCTAAACCACTATATTCCCTGGGAGGATTTTTCGCTTCAGGTCGTTGGTTGTGCTTCCAACGGCAAAGACGCGTACAATCTTGCTTTGACAAAAAAAGCAGATATCCTGATTACAGATATCCGCATGCCTGAAATGGATGGTCTCCGCCTCTGTGAAAAATTAAAAGAATTATTGCCAGAAATCCAAATTATCATCATCAGCGCTTATTCTGATTTTTCCTATGCTCAGAAAGCGATTCAGCTTCATGCTCTGGGATATTGTCTGAAACCATTGGTTTCTGAAGATTTGTCACAATTACTGTACATAGCAATTCGGTCACTTAACAAGCATAAAACCTTACATTACGATGAATTGCTTGACATAATCGAAGATGGATCTCCCGCTGAAATACAACGCTGCTTTCGAATGTTTGGATTAAACTGCAAAGAATACTACGTTGCTGCTTCTATCCACGCCAGTGATATAACCGATGCTCTCCATGCAAAATTAACGATCAAACTGGGAAAACATAAATACCTGTACTTTTCCAATGAACCTTTTCACACAGATAATGCCAGACAATTTATCTGCTATTGCAAAAAACCTGCAGGAATTGCTGTCTTCCCCGATCCGGTTTCGCCTGCAAATCTGAAATACTGTGTGGAAGATGTTGTTGTTATGTCTTTTCAGTATTTTCTTACCGGGTATCCCACTTACAGTGAGGAGTTAGTGGATGGTTCTCTGACAGATGATTTTTTTCAAAAACTGACAAAATCTTTTGAAAGGAAATCAGAACTTACAGCTCTTTTAAATGAATTAAAAACAATCAATGCATCCATGATCTTTAATATCCGAACAGCATACAAATTTTATCACATGGTACTGCACTGTCCGTTAATGGAAAGTGCTTTTGATACAGAAGAATATTTGTTGTACGGGTATGAACAACTGGTCACCGAATACAAAAATTTTCATGATATGTTGAACTGCCTTTTAAAGCTTATGTGTACTTCCAACACTCAGATAGCGGATGATACTGCTAAAGTGTCTTCCTTTATGCAAATTATAAAGTATTTAAACGAAAATTATCAGCAAGATATTTCTCTCCAGCAATTGGCTGACTCTTTTCATTTAAATGCTTCTTATATCAGCTTCCTGATCAAAAAGGAAACCGGATTAACCTATTCCCAATATTTGACAAATTTAAGGATCTCGCAGGCAAAAAGGCTTTTAACCTCTTCTCAGCTTACCCTGACAGAAATTTCTGAGTCTGTAGGCTTCCATGATTATTTTTACTTTATAAAAAAATTCAAAAAAATAACAGGCGTAACCCCTGGATATTATCAAAAAAATTTATCATCACAATGGAATCATGACAGAATATAAAAATTTTTATTTCCAATGGAATAAACTTTCATCTTAGAAAACCCCCGGCAAAAACTGCCGGGGGCTTTCTCACTACTCTTCTATTCTTCTGTTACTTTGTAAGCGATGAATAACCACCCGTGTACGACTTCCATGAGACCTCAGATAGGAAGGTCCCCTCGATTTTCCGGCAGTATTTTTTCTGTATCTGTTATTCCTAAACAATTTTCCTTTATGAATTCACTCCACGGCATCAGCTGCTTTATGCCTTCTTCCATCAAGAAGATAGTTCATCAGTGTTTCTTTGTGGTTGAAGGCATAGTTTACTGCTTTTTCAAGTTTGCTTCCGCCCGTCGGATTCAGGCTTCCCAGCCATGACCAGAATTCATTCCATATTTCCGTTTCCTTTTCCTGGCGTTTCTGCTTCCGTTCCTCTGCAGGAAGTTCCTTATAGCAGCGTTCCAGGAAAAACAGATGGTTGCAGAAAGCTACTCCTTTTTCTGCCGGAAGAAGGCCGTTGTCATCTGACATTCCGGAAGAAGGCTCTTTCAGTTCCTCTTCTGAATTGATATCCAGAAGCTTCCGCTTTTTCCGACGTCCTGTCGGGACAGCTTCATAAAACTTCCTGCGGCAGTGTGCCAGGCAGCATACCAGAACCACATCTTCAATCCTTCCATATGCGGAATAACCGTCACAGTGCAGCAGCCCTTTGAATCCGGACAGGAATTCGATCGGGTTTTCCCCGCCTCTGACGGGCCGGTAATCGTAAAGCACGATCCCCGGAAGCCCATCGCTTCCACTCAGATAGATCCACATATAAGATTTTGAGGTGGCTTCCTTCCCTTCTTCATGAAGGACCTGGCATGGTACCTCATCCGCATGGATCACTTCCCGGTCTAAAAGTTTCTGATGAAGTGCTTCATATACAGGGGCAAGGTATTCCAGAGCACAGTAGTTGTACCAGTATGCTTCTGTCTCCCTTGGAAGAGGGACTCCTTTCTGAGACCAGTCTTTTTCCTGGCGGTAGAAGGGAAGGTACAGACAGCTTTTCTGGTACATGACCATTGCCACCATATCCGGTGATGCAGGACTATGTGAGAAGCAAGCCTGCATCGGAGGATAAATCTCCTCCATCGAAATTTATTTTAATCTGCCTATTGCTTTCTAATGATAAGGTGTTTACAATACTCATAAAGGGCTCCTTTTGTTGGTATTATTTGAGATTCGACACCTTAATCTTATCACAAGTGGATGCTCTTTTTTCATTCACTTGATAGGTGAAAAGCAATGTTCAGTTAAAGCACAGTAACTATGTGGCTTTCAGCCACTTTCACGGCTTTGCCGTGAATAATATAGGTTTAACACCAGTTTACAACTTTATAAATGATAGACTTGTTGATGAATCAGCTGTTTTAAGGCCTTTGTCATGGCATTTGATTTTATATGTGTTTCGATATTTTTCACGAAAGTGGCAAAAAATATCTGACTGCGAATGCCCTGACTTAATTCAAAACGAAATTCCTGTACGCTTTTTGTACGGTACTCAGAAGAATGTTCGTTCTGATAGGGCAGAATCTTAATTCCTTGGAATTTTTCCCATAGTCATCTTTTATTGTTTTTCCCTGATATTTTCTGCATAGTTCTTCCAAAACATTTTCCTTTTCATATTCTGAACTTTTGAAATGATGTCGCCATTGATAACATTTTTATTATACAGGAATGAGGCGGTAATCACAAACACAATCCACAATACAAAATGATATTCTTTTTTTCTGGATGTTTCTGTGATATACTTATACGCGGTCGTATCAGACCGGAAAGGAAATATTATGTTACAAAAATTATATGTTTTTTTCAGGAAAGAAACCGTTTTGTCAATTGCAGTGATCCTGGCGCTTCTTTCTATGTTCTGGGTCAGACCGGATAAGGCTTATTTTACTTATATCGATTTCAGGACTCTCGGGCTCCTCTTTTGTTTGATGGCAATTGTAGCTGGTTTGAAGGCTGTTGGTGTTTTTGATATACTTGCCAAAAAATTGCTGATGGGAACATCGGGAACTGTGGGTGTGATCAGGCTGTTGGTACTCTTATGTTTCTTCCTGTCAATGGTGATCACCAATGATGTGGCATTGATTACTTTTGTTCCTCTTGCACTGATCATTGTGCATAAACTGCCAAAGGAACTGGGCAATTACTGGCTTCTTAAAATAGTAGCCATGCAGACAATCGCTGCTAATCTCGGAAGCATGCTCACACCAATCGGAAATCCGCAGAACCTTTATCTATATGCCAGAGCAGGGATGTCCGCGGCAGAATTAATAACCCTGATGCTTCCCTATTCCACCACAGCACTTATCCTTCTTCTGATATGGATACAGGTAGCCGCTGCCAAAGCACCTCACGTATGCGGTTCCGAAAAAGATAAAACTCTTTTGGGATTCTCTGACAGAAAAGAACTTAACATGGAATACCTGGCCGCTTACCTGATCTTATTTACAATCTGCCTGCTCACTGTTGCACGTATCATTCCATACCAGATTCCTCTTGTATTGGTTCTTATATATATGCTGCTAAGAAACAGGGAAAATATAAGCAGGGTGGATTACTCCCTGCTTGCCACCTTTATCGCATTATTTATTTTTATCGGCAACCTTGGAAGGATTCCGCAATTCAGCAGTTTTCTGGAAAGAATCATGGCAGGAAGGGAAACACTTACTGCTGTTCTTGCCAGTCAGATTATGAGCAATGTTCCCGCTGCGCTTCTTTTATCCGGCTTTACAGATAATTACCGGGCTTTAATTGTCGGAACCAATATTGGAGGTCTCGGCACTCTGATTGCATCCATGGCAAGCCTGATAAGTTTCAAATATATTGCAAAAGAAAACAGGAATCTGAAAGGGAAGTATTTGGGAATATTCACAGCCTCCAATATTATATTCATGATATTCATGTTAATATTGTATTTTTTTCTTAGATAAAGGTTTTCCCGGAATTACAAAAGCTATAACAATTCTTTCTTCGCAAAAAATTCTCCGCGGCACTCTCCCATCCTGGAAGAAAAGCCGCGGAGAAATCACTGAATGTATTTTATTATGCATGTTCCTATGCAAAGGTTAATTATTCCAGATTTATGAATACCACTGTCAGGATTACTTTGAAGCTGATACCGGATTCATTGCAGACGCAGCCTGTATTTCTGTGCGTGGATGATACGATGGTATCTAAATTTGGCACAAAATTTGAAAATGTTTCAAAACTGTTTGACCATGCTGTACACAACGGTTCCAACTATCTGAATGGACACTGCTTTGTGAGTGTCATGCTCTGCGTACCTGTCTGGAATAGGGATAAAGTATCTTATCTTTCCGTTCCAGGTTCCTGTACCGCCGTTATCTGGATGCATCCTTTTTACCAAAGCTTTATATGCGGCCTTTATGACTTCTTCCGATGCTTCCGGCGTAACTTCTAATATTTCATAATAATTTTTCATAAGTACTCCCACTATTTTTCTTTTTCTTTTTATTTTATCCTGCTTTATCCTACTTTTTGTGACGTGTCAACAAGCAAAACTGTCCGAAAAACACCATTCCCCAATTTTCAGCCACCTGAGTACAAAACTGAGTACAACCGTCCAAAAAAGTCATTTTCTGACTCGAATAAACAGACGCTTTCTGAGACACCCAAAGTCCCGCAACCCGCATAAATACTGGGAAAAAGAAAGGCCTGACAGGGGAGCTGTCAGGTCTTTCGAGGGGAGTATAAATAATTAATAAGGGGCTATGTCATTATTTTAAATACAATGAGAGTAATCAATATATTGGCGAATATATCGTTTTTCATAATATTCTAACCGCCGATCAATTACAATAAAACTCCGCCCTGAGTACAAGTTGAGTACACTTTTATTTTCCTTATATAATTTTCTCCATCTTTTGCATTTCTTTTCTCTTCCATTTATCTGATACATGAGAATAAGTATCTAAGGTAATGGCACTTGAACTATGCCCCAGAAACTCCTGCACTGCTTTTACCGGAAGACCATTTTCAAGCGCTCGGGTAGCAAACGTATGCCGGAAAATATGCGGTGTAATTTTAAACATTATGATTCCGTCTTCTGTCATTCTCTCCTGAATCTTCTTTATTTCAGTATTTACTTTTGTATGACTATAAGGTCTTCCCTCATCTGTAGTAAAAACCAGATTCTCCAATCCTTCATCTGGTTGCCAATAAATTCCAGCCCTCAGTTTTCTTTTATTTTGTTCTCTCTTTTCTTCTTTTAATAGGTAATAGATTCTTTCAAGCATAAAGATTTCTCTTACACTTGATTCACTCTTAGCGGTATCTAACCAATACCCCTCTCCTTTACTGGTCTTTAAGGTATGTCGAACTCTAATGATTTTTTCATTAAAATCTACATCCTGCCATTGCAACGCACGAATCTCTCCGATTCTCATTCCAGTTCCCAGCGCAAAGGAAATAATATTTTCACATACTGTTCCTTCCGCATATTTCATAAAAATTTCCTGTTCCTCTTGCGTCATTGCTTTTTTCTTCTCCTTGGTTTTCGTTTTTGGTATTCTTGTAACAGAAACAGGATTGTCCCTAACAAGCCTGTTGATAATTGCCTGTCTATACATTCCATTCAAAACAGCCTTTACCAGTTTTATTGTCTGCTTTGCATATTGCTCGGCCATCTCATTAAATAAATGCTGTATTTGATCTGGACGTATATCTTTCAGTTTTCTTTTTCCCAATTCCTTTTCTATGTAGGATTTATAAGTTTCTGTATAGTTGATTATGGTTCCTTTTTTAACTTCCATGCGCTTATATTCCTTAATCCAAGTTGCAAACCAAGAATTTACTGTAACCTCTGTTTCCTTGAAATACATATCATGTGTCACTTCATAACGTCGGTCATTTAATTTTTTTAATGTTTCATCAACCGTTTTGCCATAAACCCAGTACGTTTCTCCTTCATATTGAAAACGTCCCATATAATCATCACGGTCTTCTCTATATCGTATTCCCTGTGGTAACACTTTTTTCTGTTTCATAGCCATGGTTCTTCCTCCAGTTTTCTATTTTGGCAAATTCTCAAAGTAAGCGTCCATCTTTGATGTGAGATATAATTTCCGCCTGCCCACTCTTATCTCTGCGCCGATCTCCCTGGCTATTTTGTTGAGGCTGCTTTCGCCAATTCCATATCGTTGTTTTGCGTCATCTTTTCCAATGCTAATAGGATGGATAAATGATTTCTTTTCAATTTTTAATTTTCTCATAGTGGCATCTCCTTTTGTCTTTTTTTACCCTACTGTTATCGAAAAATATTTTTTTATATTTCGCCTATACAATAAGATAAAGAGAAACACTCTCTGTTACTTGAAGATAATATATATACAAAAAAAGAGCCTTTACGCTCACGATATAGGAAAATGCCGTACAAATTTCAAAATATCCTATTGGCTGATTATTTACAGGCCTCAGAATCATGTCTGACCTTTTACTATTCCTGTAATAAAGAATATCTTATGACGTTATGACATATGACAGAATAAAAATATAGATATTTTTATAATAAAATTTTACTGTTAATATTTTTTAATATTAAATTTATAATATACTTTTAGCTTTAGGAATTCCAATTTCAAGAAAGGAGACACTCTTATGCCCCAGACCAAAGATCAAAAAATCACTTTCCGCTGTACAAAAGAGGAAAAAGAACATCTGACTGCTCTCGCAGAATCCAAAGGAAAAAGTGTCAGCAACTTTATTATTTCACTTTGCCTATCTCAAGACCAAGATCCTGAATCTTCCGAATGGGATACCCATAAACAGGAAGTTTTTTGTACGCTCCAAACTCTTGACAATCTGCTTGCATCTTCTCCACGATACCTCAATTTTCACACTGTCAGAAAGGAGCTTCACCGTTTATGCCAAATTTTAAAATAGTCCCATCCTCACAATATAAAAACAATAGCGAAAAAAATGACGTTGTAAATAATATCATCAGTTACATACTTCGCCCTTCAAAAATCCCACATAACATAACTGGCGGCATTGGAGTAAGCCTCACAAGTGCCTCTGATGTCATTAAGCAATTTAAACAAGTCAAAAAAAGTTTCCGGAAAACCAGAGGTATACCGCTTCAACACTTCATCGTTTCCTTTTCTGAGGGAGAAGAAAAACTATATTCTCTGCGGCAATTTCAAAGCATCGGCTATCAAATTGCAGAATATTTTAACGGGGAATATCAAATAATTTTCGCTCTGCATGAAGACAGCAAACATCTTCATTTACATTTTGCCGTGAATACCGTGAATTTCAGAACTGGTAAAAAAATGGTTTGGAATGAGACTTCCTTCTATTCCTTGAAAAACTTTATTGAAACCTACACGCTGACCACCTATTTTTGAAGCGGTCGTGTGTCATAAAGCCTGATTTTATGCGGTTATGACGCATAATCTAAAAAAGGGGCCGTGAACAGATTACTGTTCATCAGCCCCTTCTAATAGATAAAATGACTCTCTCTTATTGATTTTCTTTAGCTACAAACTTATCAAACTTTTCTTTATTCATCATAATATAACTGTTTTTTTCTCCGCCTACCCATCGCGACCAACTGATATTATTTTTATCCCATTTTATCAATTCATTACTTTTTAGCGCCTCTCGTACAGATTCGGCAAGTTCTCCCACTTTTCCTGAATACTCTTTTTCCTTTTTCATATATTCCAGGAAAGCTCCTGCATATGTTTTAGTTTTTAACCAGTAGTATTCTTCATTTTCTTCAAATTGTTTTCCTGTACCTGGCTGACAAAGAACGACTGCTTCTGCTTCATTTATGAGACTTTCATTCTTTTTCAATTCTTTTTGAATAAAATCATACAGGTTTGAAATATATTCTTTATCTGTTAATTCTTCTACTTTTTCTCCATCCCCATTCTCATTAAGTAGTAAATATTGGGCCTTTTCTTTTATTCTTTCTAATAAAGCCTCATCATCATCTGTAAGTATAGATTTTGCTGCATTTTCTATATATTTTAAAAGATAAGAAAACGTTACATAACATATTTGACAAAATTCCTCTTCTAATTCACGTCTTCCGCATTGTTCCAAACGCTCTATTATGCCATTTTTATTGCTCATATCAGATTCCAAATTCCACAAAAAAAGATACATCATAGTATGTATAGCACTTTTTAGTCGTTTTTTTTCAGCTATAGTTCTGGGTAACTCTACTTTATTTAACTCAGCCCCCCATGTACCTTTTAGCTTAGTTTTATTTACATATATTGGAACTAATTTTATCTCTTCTTTTTGCAGAATACGATCTATTTTCTTTTTATCCTCTGATCTTATTTCCCCATTTTTTATAAAAATAACTGGAACATCAGAACACACCTTCAATTCTTTCAAATAATTCCCCAAATTTTTCGATTTAACATCCAACACTAACGGACTATCTTGAAAACTATTCGATAATACATGGCAAAAAATATCTGCAACATCTTCCGCTATGCTTATATCCTTTGCAACTAAGCACAGCGATACACGATCTTGATTATTTTTATTGGAATAATAATAAGCAAATGCTGAATATAAGGTATGTGAAAACACACCCATTAACACTGGATATTCTTCCATCAACTCCAAAGCTTTTTTTATTTCTTCTATGTCTTCTAAACAGAGTATATGAAATATTTTTCCGAAAGACAATTCTTCTGGCATTTTACCACCCAGAAACTTCTTGGCGATAGATTCTAACTTTTTCTCCTCCTGCATTTTTTCTATTGGACGAAAACAACCTTTCTTCCAACCAATCAAAATCTTATCTTTTTTCAAATTTTTCTCCTGTTCCATTATTTTTCCTCCCACCGCATTTTTTCTATATACTACCACATTTATCTGATTATTTCCATAATACAAATATTATTATAAAAAATAAACTGATAGATACCATTTCTCTTTTTGTATCTATCAGTCTATTTTTATCTCTCCCCCCTACTCTTCATTCACCAGTTTATAAAAACTGCTCCTTTTTAGCTTGCAGTTCTCCATTGCTTTCTTAGCTGTAATCTCCCCTTTTACCCACTTTTCGTAGTTCTCTGACCAATTATTCGGCTTTTTGATTTCAGGCCTGCCAACAGGCCGCCCGGTCTTCGTTGAAACCTTCTTTCCATTTTTGACAGGCATACAGTCGATTCCTTCTCTTTGACGCTGGCGGATTTTATCTCGTTCCTGCTCTGCAATGGAACTTAATACCTCAATCAGAATATTATTTATCATTTCCATAATCCACTCCTGCCCTTTGGGAATATCAATCATCGTCGTTGGAATATCTATTACCATGACCCTTATTTCTCTCTTCTTCCAATATTCCAGCTCCTTTAATATTTCCTGCTTATTTCTTCCGAAGCGATCCAGTTCCTTCACGATCAGAACATCCCCCGCCCGCAGGCCCAAAGCAGACTTCAAAGCCTTATAATTTTCTCGGTTAAAATTTTTCCCAGATTCTTTGTCACATACGATCTGCTCATCTGCTGCTCCCATTTTCTTAAATGCTTCTATTTGCCTAGCAAGGTTTTGGTCTTTGCTGGAAACCCTTGCATAAAAAAATTTTCCCATGCTGAAATCCTTTCTCTGTCCGAAAAAGCCTCTGTATTTCTGGATATGTCCATAAATACAAATATGACTTTTTCGGATACTTTTTCTTTTCTTTTTTCAATGTCCAAAAATGTGTACTTTTTTGGATGGTTTCATGCCGCCTTTTCTTCGGCCTGCCCGTCTACTACCGTTTCATTTTCCACTTCGCTCATATCTTCTGATAAATGAAGTTTTATAGATTCATCGTTTATCAGCGCTCTGGCCGTTTCAATCTTCACCGGAGCATACTTTAAAACTCTTTTTATCATGGTCTTTTTCGCCATATCTTCATAATTATTTTCCCAAGGGCTGAAACCCGATGCAAAAGACTTTGAATATCTGGCCGCATACTGATCCATCTCCTGCCTGCTCATGACCTCAAATCCATATCCGCCATTCACCATTTTAAAGAGTCCATAAAACAATCTGATCTCTCCTCTGTCCTCTAATTCCGGCCGATGTATCAATCTTGAATTTAAGCCCAGCTCATACTCAAAATAATCATTCTCATAGACCGTCTGCGCCTGTATAATCTGAATAGCCGGATTTCTGTACACCAGTTCCAAAAGTCCTTTGTAGCCGATCTGAAACTGACACTCCATCTTTCCTTTATTATTGAATGGAATCAAATACGCCTGTCCCATAGGTGTATTTGGCTCCAAGCCTAACTGGGCCGCGTTCATTAAGGCCGCCAATACCGAGATCTGACTGCACTCTGCCAGCTTCGGCGTTGTATTAAGGGCTGACAATGCCATTCTGATAAATCTTTCCGGTGTTACCACAGAGGGCAATGCTTTCTTTATTTCCGGCTGTAAAGCCCGAATCATATCAGAAATACTCATTGACTTTTTTAATTTCACTTCCTTCTGAGTAATCTCCGCTTTCTGAGCCAGTTCTTCTTTCACATTCATCTGTTTTTCCTCCAAAAATAAACAGGGAAAGAATGACGGAATCATCACCCTTTCCCTAAACTTTTCATGCCGCTTTCACAGTAAATCTTCTGCTTAAACTTATCTTGCTGTACTTCTTATAGACATCTGGCATTTCTTCTTTCAGCCTTGCAGTGTCCAGCGTATTACTTTCAATATTTTTCCAATATACACGGAAATTCTCATTCTCAGCTGATTCTGCATTTCCCATATACACTTTAATTTTCTGCTCGATTTCATTCTTTTCCTTGGTCAGCTTCTTGATAAGCTCTGCCACTTCCATTCTCCTTTTCAGTCCTTCATCAAAGCCTTGAAGATGAACTGCTTTTTCTGAGTCTGCCTTTGGAAAAGCACCTTTAATCCAAGCGTCAAAGGCATCTGAACCATCTGCTTCTGGTGGATTTTTCTTTTCCACATGATTCTGCCAAAAATCTTTTTCGATGGAACGTAGGTTTTTAATCACACTTTCATCCCGAAGAATCTTGTGATATACCAGTCCCTTTCCAAAGATCAAAGCAGCAATATACCAGGCATCCAATCCTAAAACCGCCATGTAATGATAACACTGAATCTGATAATGCGGCGGTATATTCCCATTCTCCCACTTATCGGCACTGTAGGCATTTACTGTCTTACACTCAAGCCCTGCTTTCTCTCCTACAATTAAACGGTCTACATCTGCCAGCATAAATGGATTCTCTTCATCATAAAACATGGCATTTGCTTTACGGACTTTCAAGCCTGTCTCTTCCATAAATCGCTGGGCAACATAATCCTCCAGATCTCTTCCCAGACGCATTGCTTCATTATCTTTTTTCTCTATCTCATCACTGATTTTATCTTGGTAAATATTCATTGGCGAGCTATATGGATTCAATCCACATACCGCCCCCGCATCAGAACCGCCGATTCCTCTTTTTCTGTAAGCAAGCCATTCCTCTTCTGATAATCCTGTTGTTGATACAAGTTTTTTCATATTCTGTCCTTTCTGCGTCGTTATGCGATTTCCTTCACCATTTCATACGCTTTATCAATCAGCGGATTCCCCTTGATCGTCTTATCAAAAATCTGTTCTCTGTACTGGTGCGTTGTCCGTAGAGGAGTCGAATGAGTACTAAAATCAGATACCGCATTGATAAAGCGAAAAGCATTTTTTCCCATATGCTGTAAGTCCGGTGCTTCAAAATAGCGCATTTTTAATTCTTCTCTAAGGTAATGGATATTCTTTTTCTTCCTCAAAGTAATATCATCCCGGATTGGCAAAAGAAGTTCTATGTATTCTTCTACTTTTTTATCCGGCATTTTTATCTTTTGAAGTTTCTCTGCCTCCTTACCAAATTCTTTCATATACTTATCTGCCAGAAATAAGGTTTCTTCTGCCTCTTCTATCTTTTCCTGAATATTTCCCATATGCTTAGATGCCCAGCTTCTGGATGCTGTATTAAGAGCCAGATTTAAGGTATTCTGACAAACAACCCGTATTGGCGTAATTGCTACCCGGATAGCTCCCAATCCATCATGAGAATTGCTGAAAACCAGATAGGAATTTACCTCTTCTCCGGTTATCACATAAGGTTCCGGTAATTTTGCCAAAATCCACGTTTTCTTTCCGTTTTGCAGACTTCCGGCAGTTTCATAATGAACGCCTTTTCCAAGTAATTCATCCGTAAAAGCAAAAGCTTCCGTGTTCTGTACCACCTTATACCTGTCTGTAACAATTCCCAAAATTTCCTCGTCTTTATCCCGGATATTTACCTTATATCCGGGAACATTTTTTCCAAATTCTGTATATAACTGTCTCTGTTCGACCATCCAGTCGAGTCCCGCCAGTTTTAATGCTGTCTCAGAATCCGGAGCCTCCTCTACGATTGTTCCAAGTCCATGCCACGGTCTTTCTCTTACACTGAACATTGTTTCTACTTCTGCTGCCATCTTGATCTTCTCCTCTCATCATTTCTTGTTTTCTTTTTTCTGCTTTGATTCCTGCTTACCATTTACGAACTGTACCACTTCGCAAATCAGAACTACGGTTTCCACTAACTGCTGTACAAAAGATTTCTTTTTCATTTCTTCACCTTCTTTCTTTTTCTATGGATTCAGAAGGATAATATATCAATGAAAATCTGTACAAAACGGGCGTTACTGTTTATATCAGTTTAAAAAACCTAATTCTTTTCTTCAAAAAAATGACTCTTATTATTTTCTATTTTTTAAACGAACTACCTTATAAGAAGCACTGTCATAAACTTTATACAACCCAGTGAAACTCAGATAAGCCATTCTCACGAAAGGAGTTTTTATGTTCGAGCAATATCCGGATCTCTTATCTTTCGACCAATGTAGAGAAATTTTACAGATTGGAAAAAATTCTTTGTTAGACCTTCTTCACTCACAAGAGCTGGAAGGAATGAAAATCAAGAACCGCTGGCGGATTCCCAAAGACCGCCTGCTGATGTTTATTTTGGCACATAAATAAAAAATCTCCCTTACCAAGATTTTATGTTCCTGGTAAGGGAGATCCTTATACATTCGTTATTTAGACCCTATTAAACGATTATATCTTCTAATCAATATTTAAAAGAAATTGTATTAAAGTGAGCATAGATGTATTTTTCTTTATAAAAACTACGTCCTAACGTTTTCTTTGAGTATTTGCCACTCCATGCCAGCAGCTTACTTGAGCAAGAAGAAGTTTCTTTAATTTTTATTCTGTTTCCATTCACATAAGTAAACGTCAAACTATGTTTTTTACCATAACGGCACTTGAAACTTGCAGTTGCTACTTTTCCATTTCTTCCTATTATTGCGGTCTTATGACTCAGTGAAAAGCCTGGCATCCTTATGCTATATTTCATTTTATTACCTGCTACAGAATGAATAATCAAATGAAAATCTCCCTCTGTTGCTGTATACCAGGTACCTTTTCCAAAATATCCATTGACCGTAACCGTACAGGTATATGATTTATTGCCGCATTTTGCAACGATTGTAGCTTTTCCTGGCTTTTTACCTTTTACAACACCACTGCTTGTAACTGTTGCTATAGATGGCGATTTACTCTTCCAAGTAACTTTACCCTTCGCAGATTTTAAGGATAATTTGTAGTTCTTTCCAATCGTTACACTAACGGCCTTCTTATTTAACTTCGGAACTGGTTTCGGTTTTACTGTGATATAGCAGATTTCATAAATCCAGTTTTCCGGATCATCGGAATCACTGTCTTCAATACTTTCCGTTACAGCGGCAACAACATATGTCTCACCAGCTTTTCTACCAAATACTCTTCCAGAGGCATCGACCGTTGCAATGGACTCATCATCACTAATCCAGGTAACGGATTTATTAGTGGCCTCATTTGGCAACACCTGTGCAGTCAATTTTGCAGATGAACCTGCCTGTATTGTCATTTCTGCTATTAAAGCAATTCCTGTAGCTTTTACTGGCTTTGCTTTTACCTTCAAATTACAGCTTCCAACAACGCCGCTTCCATCTGTGGCTTTTGCTGTAATTACTGCCGTTCCTACTTTCTTCGTCGATACCGTACCATGATAATCAACTACAGCAACAGAAGGATTACTGCTACTCCATGTTAAAGTCTTATTATCCGCATTATCTGGCGAAATTTTTTCAATTAAAGTTTTCTCGTCACCTACTATAATTTCAATAGAGGAATCTAAATCAATTTTTGAGACATAAATGTAATCACGACAATTTAGATTAAATGCATAATCTTCATTCAAAGTTCCTGTTACTCTAAGCAAATAAGTTCCAGGATCTACAATTATGCCCTCTGCCTTATTATATGGATTTGTTGTAGTTTTATTTTCCTGTAACTTATCAGTTCCCTTATATAATTCAAATTTAACCCAATCTGAACTTTCTCGCGGAACCCAAGACTCCAATGCTATCACACTTTTCCTATCAATAGTAAATTTATACCAGTCAATATCTTCATCATCGTTTAGATTGCCTGTATATTTTACATTTACATTTTTTACATTAGCATCATTGATTACATTATTCTCTTCTTGTTCATAACTTTTTTCAGACTCATAACTTATATCAACTTTTAACCTGTATTCTTGAGGATCTCCGTCTGGAATTCCTTCCCAGTTTTCTCTTCCCGCACATCTTATGAAATAACTTCCTTTTTTTAATCGTATCCGTCCAAAATCAGGGCCTTTTTTAATTTTTTTAGTATTTCTATTTGCATCTTCTTTATATAAGTAAACTTCATTATGACTTGCTAAATCACTTGCTTTTATTAACACAAGTCCATTCTGCGCCATAACAAACTTATACACATCCGCATCTTCTGAAGTCAAATTACCCTCATATGTAATACCTGGCTGAATCATATTAGCAGTATCAAATGTATCATTGCTTTCTATTTCACCTACATATTGATTGCTTGTTTGATATTGCAAGATAAATCTAGCTTCACTATTGACGTTATATGCTTCATTCAATTCCATATATAAACTTTGCTGACCTTGTGTAACAGAAAACCATTGACTTCTTGTATTTTCTATTCCATCATAAAAAATTTGTCCTCTATCACCTAATTTACAATAAGTCATAATCTCTTTTGTCGTACTTTTGAATACAACCCGGACTCTTCCCGCACTCGGAAACGCAATATTATGAAACCAATAACTTGAGTAACCTGTATAACTTGCCATTTCAATCAATTCGCTTATTTTATATTCCTTATTAAGCTGCAAAGCACCAGATGCCATTGCCTTCATTGTACCTTTTCCAAAGATGAAAATCCCCATAACAAAAATTATCATCCACAATATCTGCATCTTCTTTAATTTCTGTAACATATTATCCTCCTTTTTTCACTCTTTTTCATCTTTACCATGTTACTTTTTTCCTTAACTTGAATCCACCAATTCCCCCTTTTTTATATAATCCTACTAAGTCCCACTTTATCCTACTTTATCTTACATGTCAATATTATTTCGGACAAACTGCTATAGTGATACAAAAAGGAGTATTGTATGAAGCCATTAAAAAGTAAAATCAGTATCACTCTGGATTCAGACATTATTGAAGTTCTTAAAAAGGAAGCAGAAGAAGATGATCGTTCTTTCAGTCAATATGTAAATCTCATTTTAAAAGACTACATAAGAAGCAAAGATTCTCTTCCTAACAAATCTAAGCACAGTCCTTCATAGTAAAGTAAAAAAAGAGAAGTTTTAGATTCTTCCCTTCTAAAACTTCTCTCAACAGGATTTTCCACTTCCAAAAACAGTTTTTACTATTTTTTCTGCTAACATAATACCGAAACATATAAGACAAACCATACATATTATATCAACGACCTTACTTATCTTGAAAAGTGGAAATATATATTTTTTCCATACGACCAACGCTATTAAAGCTTGAAGTGTCGTATTATCATCTTCTCCCCATTTGCGTTTTTTAGGCAAAAACAAATTCAATACTCCAACCATTAGAACAGAACCAAGACCAACCACACAATATGCTCCACAGCAAATCGCCGCGATAAAAAGCCACTCTGCCAAACCTAATTTTTTAAATATAATCCCCAAAATTATTGCCCCGATAATGCCCGAAGCATTTTCCTTCAATAATTCAAATACTTCTAACTTATTATCTTCTTTCACACTTTGCTGGGGTCGTTCTTCTCTTTTATATTCTGCTCTATTTTCTGTTTTATGCTCATTCTTATTCTCTTGCGCTTTTTCTTCTTTTCTTTCCCACTGACTATTGGTCGTTGTATTTGCTTTGAAGTTATTTTGTTCTAAATCATACCTTTCCCTCTTGTTCTTATCAGACAGAACCTCATATGCTTCATTAACATCTTCAATGGTCTTTCCGTTCCAAGTTCCTGTACCGCCGTTATCTGGATGCATCCTTTTTACCAAGGCCTTATATGCGGCCTTTATTACTTCTTCCGATGCTTCTGGCGTAACTTCTAATATTTCATAATAGTTTTTCATAAGTACTCCCACCATTTTCTCTTTTTACTTCATCCTACTTTATCCCACTTTTTGTGACATGTCAATAAACAAAACTGTCCGAAAACCACCATTTTCCAATTTTCAGCCACCTGAGTACAAAACTGAGTACAACCGTCCAAAAAAGTCATTTTCTGTAACAAATAAACAGACACTTTCCTAGACCCAAAAAGTCCCGGAAGCCGCATAAATACTGGCAAAAAGAAAGACCTGACAGGGGAGCTGTCAGGCCTTTCGAGGGGAGTATAAATAATTAATAAGGGGTTGTAAGAAGAATTTTTGAAGGGGAAATTCTTCTACACACAGAATTATAATATAATTTGGAAGAAATTGCAATCATTATTTTTTTGTAACAGTTCAGAGCAGTTACTAATCCAGATGGAAAACGGTCTGGAGATCGATGCTCACCGGGCTGTTATCCGGGTTGGTTTCCATAATGTCAGCCATGAAATCCCACCATTTCCGGTCAGAGCTGATTATGGCGTTTTTCGTATTCTGCTTCCTGTCCTTCATAAAGTTTCATTGTGACATGCTCCCACCACTTAAATCACTGATTTTGAAGTGGGGGCTTCTTGCTCAAT
>NZ_QSCM01000018.1 GCF_003463065.1 Blautia sp. OF03-15BH | reverse complement strand
ATGGCAGAGCATTCGGCTGTTAACCGAAGGGTTGTTGGTTCGAGCCCAACTCGGGGAGTATGGCGCAGTAGCCAAGCGGTAAGGCAATGGTCTGCAACACCAGTACGCACCGGTTCAAATCCGGTCTGCGCCTCTGGAAAGCTCTTGATGAATCAGGAGCTTTTTTATTGCAGAAAATCAGAGAATACAAAGAAGCAGGAAATGATGAGATCCATGTGATCTGTTATTTCCTGCTTTTTGTTTTTACAGGAGTTATTGAGCAAGAAGCTGCTCAAAGCCTTTCTTTTGCAGGCATTTTCCGGACACTCCGTACGATGGCGATGACCATAAGAAGAGTAGTGAGAAGCTCTGCCACCGGAAAGGCCAGCCAGACACCTGTCATACCAAAAAGGGCAGCCAGGATAACGGCACAGAGGCTGATCGCCACAAAACCACGCAGTACGGAAGTGAGAAAGGCCCAGGCGGCGCTTTCTGTGGCACTTAAGAAACCGGTACCGATGATGTTAAAGCCGGCGAAGAGAAAGCCCGTGAAATAGAGTCGGACACCGAAGACGGCATAGGATGCCATCTCCGCATTGTTTTCACTGTTGAAGGCGGCAACGATCTGTTCCGGAGCCAGGTTGGTGAAAAGAATGATCAGAACCGCTGCAGTAATACCGGTGATCATGGAAAGGCGCAGGATCTTCCGGACCGATCTCCCGTCGTTTCTTCCGTAATAATCACTGAGGAGCGGCTGGGAACCCTGGGAGATACCGTTAAAGACTGCGGTACCTACGATCGCTACATTGGCAACCACACCATAGGCAGCAATACCGGTATTTCCGGCAAGACCAAGGATCAGAAAATTAAAGACCATGGTGGTCACGCCGGAAGAAATCTCGCCCATAAAGGCTGCAACGCCAAGCTGACAGGCCCGTCCCAGACGTCTCAGAGAGGGATACTGCCGCTGAAGATGAACGGAACTTTTTCCGGAAAAAAGATGGATGCTGCAGATGGAGATCCCGACAATGGGAGAAAAGGCGGTGGCAAGAGCCGCACCGGCCATTCCCATTTTCAGAGGGAACATCAGGACATAATCCATGATGATATTGAAAATACTGCTGGAAAAGGTTGCCGCCATCGCAAGAGAGGGGTTACCGTCATTGCGGACAAAGGCATTACAGATATAGTTCATCATGAAAAACGGAGCAAAAAGCAAAAAGATCCGTGTATAGGGAATCCCGATGGCAACGATCTCATCGGTTCCGCCAAGAAGTCTGACGATCGCCCCGGGAACAAAAAGACCGGCCAGGGAAAAGAGCAGACCGAAAATAAAGGCAAAAAGGATGGAGTTGGTAAAATAGAAACCGGCTTCCTTGTCGCCTCTCGCCTGGTAGATCTTGAAACGGGTGGCAGAGCCGACACCGATCATGGAGCCGATGGCAAAGATCAGGCTGTAGAGAGGCAGGACCAGGTTCAAGGCCGTAATGCCGTCTGCACCCTCCGCCAGGGAAATAAAAAAAGTATCTGCCAGTACATAGGCGGACACACCGATCATGCCCAGAATGTTCTGGGAAACGTATTTTGCAAAAAGGGCTCCGGCGGATTCCTTTTTGGCAGATGAAGCTGAAGTCATAAAAATCCTCCTTCTGGTAAAGTTTAAGATTTCCGCTCCGGCAGCCAGCAATCCATACGGGTAGGGCTTTCTGGTTATCTGTCACGGAATACATGAAACATACGGCCGGAAAAGCGACAGATGACACAATGTGCCCAGTGTATCATGAAGAAGAAGGGAATGCAAGACAGAAGCGCTTATATTTCCGCTTTGCTTGCAAATGGCAGAAAAACTGCTATACTGTTAAGTACAGAGAAAGTCTGATCAAGTGTATGGAGGTAGAAAAATGAAGTACAGCAAGTTTGAAAAACTGGGAATTTCTACGTCACTTTTAGGTTTTGGATGCATGCGTTTTCCGCAGACACCGGATGGAAAGATCGATGAGGTGGAAGCAGAGAAAATGCTGGATACAGCCATCCAGGCAGGCGTTACCTATATTGATACAGCTTACCCGTATCATAATGGCGACAGCGAGCCTTTTGTCGGCCGGGTGCTGAAAAAGTATGACAGAGATTCTTTCTATCTGGCAACCAAGCTGCCGATCTGGGAACTGAAGAAAAAAGAAGATGTAAAGAGGATTTTTGATGATCAGCTGGAGCGTCTGGGTGTGGATCATGTGGATTTTTATCTTCTGCATTCTCTGGATAAAGAAAGATGGCAGACAGTAAAAGATCTGGATATCCTTCCCTTTGTAGAGGCTATGCGGGAGGAAGGAAAGATCCGCTATATCGGTTTCTCCTTCCACGACGATTATGAAGTATTTGAAGAGATCCTGACAAGCCGTCCATGGGATTTCTGCCAGATCCAGTATAACTACATAGACCGTGACATCCAGGCAGGTGATAAGGGGTATGCACTGGCTGAGAAGCTGGGTGTTCCAATGGTGATCATGGAGCCGGTCAAAGGTGGTTCTCTGGCAGCACTTCCGGAGGAAGTGGAAGCTCCGCTCAAGGCACTGCGTCCGGATGCGAGCACCTCTTCCTGGGCACTGCGCTGGGTGGCTTCTCATCCCAATGTCCATGTGGTATTGAGCGGTATGTCTACCATGGAGCAGGTAGAAGATAACTTAAAGACCTTTGGAAACTTTGAACCGTTAAATGAGAAAGAGGAAAAGGCCGTAGAGGAAACGGCAGCAGCCATCAAGGCACGGACCAAGAATGGCTGTACCGGCTGTGCTTATTGTATGCCTTGTCCGCACGGTGTCAATATTCCGAAGAACTTCCGGATCTGGAATGATTTCTCCATGTATGGAAACAAAGAGATCACCAGACAGAATTATTTCCAGTATCTGCCGGAGAGTGAGCGGGCTGATAAATGTAAGTCCTGCGGAAAATGTGAGAAGGTCTGTCCTCAGAGCCTTTCCATTCGTGAAAACCTCAAACAGGTAGCAGAAGAGATGGATGCATTGAAATAAAGCGAAAAGCGGCTGCGGAAACGCAGTCGTTTTTGCGATCAGACAAAAAGAACTGGACATATCTCACAATTACGTTATAATAAATGCAAACCAAGGAATCGGTAAAAGGCGAAAGAGGGTGTTTTGTATGAAAAAAGAGATTTTTGACTTTTATTCGTATCTGAGAATTTCAGGAACCCAGGCGGCGGCAAGACGTCGGGAAGCCGAAAAAGCCGGGATTCATGTGCCGGTATTTTTGCAGGCGGATATTTCTGCGCGCTGCAATCTGTCCTGTCCGGGTTGTGAGAATGGCTGCGTTCGTACAAAACATCAGGAAGAACTTCTGGAGCTGGAGCAATGGGATGGATTATTCCGGGAAGCCGAACAGCTGGGAGTACGGGTTATTTTTCTTACCGGCGGAGAACCTCTGATGGAAAGGGAAATCCTGGAACGGGCTTCCAGATATCAGAATTGTTGGTTTCTGGTTTTTACCAAGGGAACACTTTTAAATGAGAAGTATAATCAGTTTTTCAGTGACCATCGGAATCTGGTCCCGATGCTCTGTCTGGATGCCTGCTCGAATATCAATCTGGTAAAAGGTGGAAAGAGCTCCTATCTTTATGAGAATCTGATGTATGCCATGGACGCCTTAAGCCGCAGGGATATTGTGTATGGAACCAGTGTTACACTGACATCAGAAAACAGACACCGTGTTCTGACCAGAGGTTTTCTGGACGGGCTGAACCGCAGAAAATGTAATGGTGTTCTTTACCTGATTAAGGATGAGGCAGAAGAAAACACCGCCGGTACGGAAAATCTGTTCTGGGATGGAAGTCTGCTTCTGAATGAAGAAGAAAAAGAAGAAGTAAAGAGGACCTTAAAGGAGCTTTGGGAAGATTATCATGATATGGTACTCTATACCCTGTCCAGAAGCGGCAGATTTTTTGGAAGGCCTTTTGAAAAATCAGAGGTTTACCGGATATCAGCTGACGGAAATGTCTTTAATTGTCCGGCGGGACTTGAAAAGCTGGGCAATTTAAAAGAGAAAAACCTTCGTTCGATCCTGCAGAAACAGACAGTTCCTGTGGATCAGTGAAGAAGAGCACTCAAGGTGTTTACATTTTGATTACAAAACCTTGTATACTTTTGTGATCCACAGCAGTATAATTTTGTTAGGCTTTACGGCAGCAGTTCGTTTATGTCAGAGCTGCTGTCTTTTTTATTGGCTTTTGATACGCAGCAGCGAAGATAGGAATCTGTTACGGGGAAAATGAACGAGGGGCAGGATAAAAAATGAAACATTTAAAGGAATATCTGGGGAAAATGAAGGCAGCCGGTCTGGTGGCGGCTTTTTGTATAGACGGACAGGAGGAAATGGAAGTACAGGGGCTTACCTTTGATTCCAAGGCAGCGGTGCCAGGTGGGATCTTTGTATGTAAGGGAAAAAATTTCCGTGTGGAGTATCTGAAGGAAGCACTGCAGCGGGGCTGTCTCTGCTATGTGAGTGAAAAGCATTACGAGCTCTCTGAGGGTGCTTCCTGGATCCAGGTAAGGGACATCCGGAAGGCCATGCCTGTGCTGGCGGCTGTTTTTTATGAAACGGAGCAGCAGCCGGTCCATCTGACCGGTATTACAGGAACCAAGGGGAAAACCACGACTGCTTATTATATCAAGGCGATCCTGGATGTCTGGGAGAGGAAACAGCAGAAAGAGGAGACGGGGATCCTTTCTTCGGTGGATATTTATGACGGGAAGGAGCAGGAGCCGGCGAAAATGACCACACCGGAGGCCATTGAGATCCACCGTCACATACGGAATGCTGCGGATGCAGGAATCCGGTATCTGACGATGGAGGTTTCCAGTCAGGCACTGAAATATAAAAGAGTCCGGGGACTGAAATTTGACGTAGGTGTTTTTCTCAATATTTCCGAGGATCATATCAGTCCCTGTGAGCATGAGAATTTTGAGGATTATTTTACTTCAAAGCTTTCTCTGTTTAAACAGACGAGAGTGGCCTGTGTGAATCTGGACAGTGCGGAGAAGGAACGGATCCTTTCTGCCTCCCGGATCGCAGAACGTGTAGTGACGTTTGGTACGACGGGAGCACCGGATATCTGGGGACATGACATCGAGATGCATAACGGAAAGATTTCTTTCCGGGTACGCTGTGACCGGTTCCATGAAAAGTTCCATCTCCGGATGCATGGTCTTTTTAATGTGGAAAATGCGCTTGCAGCCATTGCGGCAGCCTATGCCTACGGAGTGGATGTGGAGAGCATGAAAGAAGCGCTTGCCAGTGTTCAGGTGAAGGGACGGATGGAAGAGTTTGAGAGCAAGGACCGGAATCTGGTGGCCATCGTGGATTACGCACACAACCGTCTGAGTTTTGAGAAGCTTTATGATTCGGTATACAAGGAATATCCGGGTTATGAGATCTATACGGTTTTTGGCTGTCCGGGGGACAAGGCATTGAACCGCCGGAGGGATCTGGGGCTGGTCTCCGGTCTTTTTTCAAACAGGGTCTATCTGACCACGGATGATCCGGGTACGGAATCTGTAAGCAGGATCTCCGAGGAGACCGGTCATTATGTGGAAATGGCAGGTTGTCCCTGCGAGTGTATCGAGGACAGAGCCCTGGCGATCCATCGGGCGATCCAGGATGCGGGAGAGAAAAAGACGGTGGTTCTGGTTCTCGGAAAAGGAAGCGAGGGACGGCAGCGTTTTGGCAATCTGACGTATGACTGTCCGACAGATTCCGAGATGGTCCGTAAAAGCATGAATAATTTTGACCGTCAGACCATACGCCAGAAGGTGTCCAGAAGATCGTAAAAAGAATAAGAGGTTCCGGCTGTTGGAGTGAAAGATTCCGGCAGCCGGATTTTTGTATGAACGCAGATAAGCATTCCCCCGCTTCAAGTGCGCGGAGCACTAAGCGGCGGGTGAGGGGGGGATGCTTATGTCAGTGGGAGTTGAAAGCTCTCACTGACAGATCGCGAAGCGACTGCGTTCATGAGCAAGTAGCGAAGCGGATTGCGAATGTCCGCTTTACGGAAGACAGAATCAGTATGTCCGCAGCAGTAAGACAAACATCTGTCTTGTGAAAAAAAGCGCAGCATGATAAAATGATGTAGACCTTGCGAAGCTTCGTATGGACGGAGAAAAGTCGCAGGAAAATTTTGACAGAAAGAAAATGGAGTGTTTGAAATATGGAAAAGATCATACTGGCTTCTTCTTCTCCGAGAAGACGGGAGCTTATGGCTCAGGCCGGCTTTGCTTTTGAAGTTCTGGTAAGTGAGGCCGATGAGACGATAGAAACGGAAACACCAGGCGAGATGGTGGAAGTATTATCAGAGAGAAAAGCAGCAGCTGTGGCAGAAGAGATAAAGAGACAGGGCTTTGCAGAGGAATCGGTCCTCCTTGTTGGAGCAGATACCATGGTGGCCATCGATGGGAAGAAGCTTGGAAAGCCGAAAGATGAAAAGGGAGCGGAAGAGATGCTGGAGGAACTTTCCGGCAGAACGCATCAGGTGTATACAGGAGTAACGCTGATCCGGCTGAGAAAAGCAGAAAATGGCAGTATTTTGCAGGAAAGCAGAACGTTTTCCGAAGGGACGGACGTTTCATTTTATCCTCTGACAAAGGAAGAGATCCGGTCATACATAGCTACCGGTGAACCCATGGACAAGGCGGGGGCTTACGGGATCCAGGGAAAGGCGGCAGTTTTTGTAAAAGAGATAAAGGGAGACTATAACAATGTTGTGGGACTTCCCATTGCACGGCTTTATCAGGAACTGAAAAACTGGAGTGGAGCAAAATAGAAAAGAGGGAATGTTTTGAAAAACAGGATTTTAGTCGTAGAGGATGACACTGCCATTTCCGAGCTGATCTGCATGAATCTGACAGTGGCGGGCTATGATACGGAGGCACTTTTTGATGGAAAGGAAGTGGAAGCGCTTCTGAAAACAGACCGGGAGTTTGATCTGGCTCTTCTGGATGTGATGCTTCCCGGAAAAGACGGCTTTGAACTGATGGAGCTTATGAAGGAAGCGAAGATCCCGGTGATTTATCTTACGGCAAAGAGCGATGTAGGATCCAAGATCAAAGGTCTCCGCTCCGGTGCGGAGGATTATATTGTAAAACCCTTTGAGGTGCTGGAGCTTCTTGTACGGGTGGAAAAAGTACTGGAGCGGACCGGACGGCAGATCAGCCGGATCACGGTCGGAACGGTGGAGATCAATCTGAACGAGCATCAGGTGACCAGGGACGGACAGGAGGTGAGCCTGAAACCGCTGGAATACGATCTTCTGGTGCTTCTGGCGAAAAATAAAAACATGGCCTTTACCAGAGAGCAGCTTTTAAATCAGGTGTGGGGCAGCGATTATCTTGGGGAGACCAGAACGGTGGATGTCCATATCGGTCAGCTCAGAAAGAAACTGGAACTTTTTGATGTGATCAAGACGATTCCGAAGATCGGATACCGTCTGGAGGATTAAAATGAAGTTATGGAAGAAAATTTCCCTTCTGACGGCCGTTGTGCTTTTTCTGGCCATGGGGATTTTCGGAGGCGGTATGCTTTATGAAACCTGGAAATACAATCTGAACCAGACTGTGAGCAGCTACCAGCAGCAGATAAAGGTCAATGCCTATGTGATCGCGCAGGAGATCAACAACAACCCGCTTTCCAGGTTCAGTGAGGTGACAAGAAAATCATTTCTGAACTATACCGTGCAGAAATACGGCGGAACAGACTATATCCTGCTGAAAAACGGAAAAGAAGTGGTGAATCTGACCGGATATATGCTGGTAAGCGGGGAAGAAAAGCGATTTTCCGGGAGCGACCCGGAATATGTGCTCCAGAAGACGGAGAACCGTCACCTTCTTGTCATGGGACAGGTCCTGAAAACAGAAAAAAAGGGAAATCTGAAGTTTCAGCTGATCCTGGTAAAAGATATTTCCGGTATTTATGAGGAAATGGCAAAACAGATGTGGCTTTTTATCCTGGTCTATCTGGTGGTGATCTTTTTTGCCGTGGATATTGTATTCTGGCTGGTACGGATGGTTTTAAAACCGCTGACCGAACTGGAAAATACGGCTGGTGCCATCAGCCGGGGCGACTGGCAGCGGCGCTGCCGGGTGCGCAGGAATGATGAGATCGGAAAGGTGAGCGTGGCCTTTAACCGGATGGCAGATAAAATGGAAGAGCAGATGGAGGAACTGGAAACCGTTTCGGAACACCGCCGTCAGCTTCTGGGAAGCCTGACGCATGAACTGAAGACGCCGATGACTTCTATCATCGGTTATTCCGATACGCTGCTTCATGTGAAGATCTCTGAAGAACAGCAAAAAAAAGCACTGGAACATATCAATTCCGAGTGCCGCAGGCTGGAACGCCTTTCCGGAAAGATGATGACACTCATTGGTCTTTATGATGAGGACCGGATCCATAAGGAACCGTATCCGGTGGAAAAGCTGATCCAGGAGGTGGCTGACCTGGAGCGGTACCATATGCAGGATTCCGGGATGGAACTTCAGATCTATTCCGAAAGCTGGGAATACCGTATGGATGTGGATCTGATGGAAAGCCTCCTGGTGAATCTTCTGGATAATGCCATCAAGGCATCCGAAGAAGGCTCTGTCATTGAACTTCACGGGGAGAAAGGCTGCATCTGGGTCCAGGATCACGGAAAAGGGATCCCGAAAGAAGAAATACCGAAGATCACAGAAGCTTTTTATATGGTAGATAAATCCAGGAGCCGGAAGGCAGGGGGCATCGGTATGGGACTGGCGCTCTGCCAGAAGATCGCCGAGATCCACGGGGCGAGGCTTTTGATAGAGAGTACGGTAGGAGTAGGAACCAGGATCTGTGTGATATTTCAGGAGGAGAACTAAATGAGAAAAGGAAGAATGTTTTTGACGGGTCTTCTTATGGGGAGTCTCCTGCTGAGTGGCTGCAGCCGGAATTCCGCACTCCAGGTGGTGGTTCCGAAAAAGGAGCAGGACAGTGTGCTTTTAAGCCAGGGAGATGAGACGAGCGTACAGGAACAGGTGCAGGCACCGGTACGGTATCTCTGTGATACGGATTTCAGCAATTTCCGCCTGGTAGCCAATGCCAGAGTCATTGTGCCCGATGTAGAAGGGATCCGTATGAAAAAAATCAGGAGCCGGGTGTTTTCAACGGAGGATCTGCAGCATTTTCAGAACACATTTTTAAAAGACAGTACGCTCTATGAGCTGAAGCAGGAAACGTATGAGGAAGAAGGCTATGACGAAACAGAAATAGAAGTTCCGGAGAACAGCAGTGTCGAACAGAATGCTGAGCAGGCAAAACTGCAGAAAAAAGAAGTGGAACTTACCATGGAAACCGCAGAAGACCGTCAGGCCGACTTCACGGAAGCGCAAAAGGAAGAAAGGAAAAGCTCCTGTGAGGAGCTTTATTCCGGGCAGACGCAGATGGTGGAGCCGGAAGTACCGGATGGATATGAAGTCTGTAAAACTCTTTTTCTGGATTTTATAGATGGAAAGAAAACCTTCTATTTTAACAGCACAGAGGATTTTTCAACCCTGAAAGAGCTGTTTCGTGCAGCAGTGGAGAAGGAAACAGACTGGAAAGAACAGGCGAAGATAGCGGGACTTTCCATGGTCTGTGAGGAGCTTTCTGCAAGCATCAGGAATTATCTGACTCTGGAAAAAAAAGAATTACAGGAGCTTGGCGGACAGAAGGAGTTTTATGGCATGGCTGCGGAAGAAGACGGCATGTATTCTTACAATCTGCAGAACTATATGGATGAGGGAAATCCGATCGCTTTTCGTCTGGATTCTGCGTATGGCGATATTTTTTCCATGCAGGACCGGCAAAAGCTGCTTATGGAGAGTGATGAATTTTTGTCAGGGACCAGATTTCATGAATACAACCTGGCAGAGGTGGATCTTCAGAAGCAGGGAAAAGAGCTGATGAAAGCGCTTGGACTGAACCAGACGGAACTCTGGGAAGTCCAGGATGAAACGGTTTTCTGGTGGAATTATCTGGATGAGACCTGCCAGCAGTCCGAAGCAGAGCCGGCGAAGCAGTTTTCTTACTGTAGAATGGTGGATGGTGTTCCGGTGATCCGGCTTTCCGATCAGGCATACTGTGAGATCCAGGAGGACGGCCTGATGAAGTGGCCGGAAGAGGAGATCCGTGCAGTCTATGGGAAAGATGGTCTTCTTTCCTTTTCCTGGATGGCGCCGGTGGAAATCGAGGACTGGCAGGATGATTATGTGTTCCTTTTGCCTTTTTCAGAAATTTCTCAGATTTTCGAGGAAATGCTGGAAGGCAGTCTTACCATAGAAACCGGGCTCCTGGCAGGAGAACTGAATATCTCTGAGGTCCGGCTTGGCTATGTCCGTGTCATCAGTAAGGAACTTCTGCAGGAGGATACCAATGTCACGACGGAGAACGGGCAGGATGTGTATACAGGCGTTCTGGTGCCGGCCTGGAGCTTTATCGGGACTGCCACCGGAGCGATAGCGGAGGCTTATGGTGTAAATGAAGGGACAAGGATCAGCTATATGACCATCAATGCCACCGATGGAAGTATCATCGGAAACTAAATCAGGAGGAGATCTTTATGAAAAATGTCGTTCTTATTGGAATGCCGGGATCCGGCAAAAGTACCGTTGGTGTAGTTCTGGCAAAGGTGCTCGGGTACCGTTTTATTGATTCGGATCTGGTAATCCAGGAGGCAGAAGGAAAACTTTTACATGAGATTATTTCAGAAAAAGGAATCGATGGCTTTCTGGCGGTAGAAAATAAGATCAACAGCGAATTGGAGCCGGAACATAGTGTGATCGCCACCGGCGGCAGCGTTGTCTATGGAAAAGAAGCAATGGAGCATTTAAGCAGGATCGGAACGGTCGTCTATCTGAAGCTTCCTTATGCCAGTCTGGTCCGGCGTCTTGGAAACTTAAAGGACAGAGGAGTGGTGCTGAAGGAAGGGCAGACCCTGAAAAGCCTTTATGAAGAGCGTACCCCGCTTTATGAAAAATATGCGCATCTGACAGTGGATGAAGAAAAAGCAGGAATCCGGGAAACGGTGGAACTGGTGGTACAGGCCTTGAAAGAGGTGTGATATCTGATTATTTAAAAACTTAACAGATTTCTTGATAAGACAAACAATAAGTATAATATGCCTATAAAATTGCGGGCTGGTCGTTTCAAAACAGGAAGATATGCACAAAAAGCGGCTCAAAAATTTAAGAAAATATTATGATTTCAAGCGAAAATCAACGAAATCTTAATTTTTGTTTACAAACAGGGTGAAAAAGACTATAATAAGCATTAGTTTCAATGCGTAAGCAGAGATAAGGGTGCCACCGAAGATGAGAAGAGGAGTCCTGAAAACACAGGAAGAAGCTTTCTTTACATGCGGTGGCTTTTATCGGTAAATGGCAGGGAGGATCTGCCTGACTCTGAATAGTATAAAGAATATTTGAGGTGTCTTTATGGATCAATATATAATTAAAGGTGGCAACCCGTTGGTTGGTGAAGTGGAGATCGGTGGTGCGAAAAATGCAGCACTGGGTATCCTGGCAGCAGCGATCATGACAGATGAGACAGTTGTGATCGATAATCTTCCGGATGTTCAGGACATCAACGTATTACTGGAAGCTATCGCCGGAATCGGTGCGAAAGTGGAAAGGCTGGATCGTCACAAAGTTGCGATCAACGGTTCTCTGATCGGTGATTGCAGTGTTGATTATGAGTATATCAAAAAGATCAGAGCTTCCTATTATCTTCTGGGAGCCCTGCTTGGAAAGTACAAAAGAGCAGAAGTTCCCCTTCCAGGCGGCTGCAACATCGGAAGCCGTCCCATCGACCTTCATCTGAAGGGCTTTAAGTCTCTGGGGGCTGAGGTGGAGATCCGCCACGGAGCCATTGTTGCCAAGGCAGAACGGCTGAGAGGAAGCCATATTTTCCTGGATACCGTATCGGTAGGAGCGACCATTAACATCATGATGGCAGCTTCTATGGCAGAGGGGTATACCATCATTGAGAACTCTGCGCGTGAGCCGCATGTGGTTGATGTGGCAAACTTCCTGAACAGCATGGGAGCGAACATTAAGGGTGCAGGTACCGATGTGATCCGTATCCGTGGTGTGGAGAAGCTTCACCGCACGGAATATTCCATCATTCCGGATCAGATCGAGGCAGGAACATTCATGTTTGCGGCAGCAGCTACCAAGGGTGACATTATGGTGAAAAATGTGATCCCGAAGCATCTGGAAGCGACAACCGCGAAGCTGGAAGAGATCGGCTGCGAGGTGGAAGAGTTTGATGATGCGGTTCGCGTGGTTGCATCCAAGCGTCTCAGAAATACCCATGTGAAGACGCAGCCGTATCCCGGCTATCCGACAGACATGCAGCCGCAGATCGGCGTGACACTGGCACTTGCTGCAGGAACCAGTATTGTAACAGAGAGTATCTTTGAAAACCGTTTCAAATATATTGATGAGCTTACCCGCATGGGAGCCAATGTGAAGGTGGAAGGAAACAGTGCCATCATCACTGGTGTGGAGAAATTTACCGGAGCCCGTGTCAGCGCACCGGATCTCAGAGCAGGAGCAGCTCTTGTGATCGCAGGACTGGCAGCAGAAGGAATCACGGTTGTCGATGATATTGTTTATATTCAGAGAGGATATGAGTGCTTCGAAGAGAAGCTGAGAAGCCTCGGAGCTGAGATCGAGAGAGTTTCTTCCGAGAAAGAGATTCAGAAATTTAAATTAAGAGTTGGATGAAAAAAGAGGAGCTTTACCGCCGGGTGCGGCAGAAGCTCCTTTTTTTGTTATGAAAAATTTTTTGATGGATGGATCGAAAGATCCTCCCGTACCATGAAACCTTCCACGTCGGGGAGGCGGTTCAAAAGCTCCAGGCCTTTTTCTTCCCCCAGGGCGAAAACGGTGGTGCTTAAGGCATCTCCGGTGAGTGAACTGTCAGAACGGATGGTGACAGCGGTGAGACCGTTGTCATAGGGATAACCGGTCCTGGGATTTAAAATATGATGATAGAGATGACCGTCTTTACGGAAAAAACGTTCATAAGTGCCGGAGGAGACCAGAGACTGGTCGCGGATGGGACAGATGGTGAGAGTTTCCGTAGTTTCTCCGAAGGGCTTCTGTACCCCGATCCGGAAATCCGTTCCGTCCGGTCTGGAACCGAGGCAGAGTACGTTTCCGCCAAGATTGATGAGCGCGTGCCGGACGCCTTCTTTTTTCAGATAATCCTTAATACGGTCGGCAATATACCCTTTGGCGATGGCGCCAAGATCCAGTCCCATCCCCGGTGTATCGAAGGTGACTGTCTGACCGTCTACATGGACTTTGCGGTAATCTACAAGGGCTATGGCTGCGTCAAGCTCCTTCTGTCCAGGAATCCGGCCGCTTCCGGAGGTAAAATCCCAGAGGGAAGAAACGGGCTCAATGGAGATATCAAAAGCGCCGTCAGAAAGCTCGCCGTAGGAAAGTCCTGTCCGGATGAGGTCTGCAGTCTCGGAAGAGACCTCTGAAATCTCGCCGTGATTCAGCCGGTAGATCTCGCTTTCCGGAAGTGTACGGCTGAAAAGCTTCTCATAATGGTCACAGAGCTGCATGGCTCCGGCCAGAAGCTCTGTCCGGTCTGTGCCATAAAGAGTTACCGTGACCAGAGTATTGAGATGGATCTCCTGCACAGAGATCGGAGTCTGTTTTGCATTTTGTATGGAAAAATAAAGGCCTCCTCCGGCCAGAAGCAGGAGAAGGAATATAAGAAAGAGAGAACGCTGTATTTTTTTCATAAAAATTCCTCATAACCGATCGGGGCAAAAGAGCTTTTGCCGTCATCATCTCAGATAGAAAAGCAGGAACAGAAATCACAGATAAGGGGTTCCCGGGATCTCAGGATAGCTGCCCATGGCGATGAGAAGCTCCAGACCGATCTGACGGGCAGAAAGGACCGCTTCTTTTGCGGCATCTGCACTGCCGGAAAGGGCCAGGATCACTTCATTGGAATGACTGGTGCCAAGACTGGGGGTCATGTAACGGGCGATCCGGACATCAGCCGCCTTCAGTGCCGTATCGGCCATGACAAGACCAATGGCGGCAGGAGAGCCGGCCATAAAGCCGAAAGCCTGTCCGCGTTTCGCCTGAAAAGCTTTTTCCAGAACCCTTCCGGCACTGGCTGAATAGGCAAATTCCAGGTGGCCGGCTTCACTGATATAAAGCTCTCCGGCATATTTATTGGTAAGCTCCAGAGCGATCCGGATGGCATCCCGCACATCGGAGACACTGTCTCCTCCAATGACCATGTAGTTTCCGTGTCCGCCCCAGCCCTTGGTGTCTCTTGGAAAATCAATGGAGAGGATTTCTGTTCCGGTCGATTTTACCGCTTCATCCATGGCGGTAAGCTGGCCGGCTGCACCGGTACGGGAACTGAAAAGACCCAGGGCATGATACCGGGTTCCGATATCCATGGTTTGCAAAAGAGTATCGTCCACACCGGCAATACATAAACCAATGGTATCCAGTACCGCTGTACCGACAAATTCTGTTCTTTTACAGTTCATACTGATCTCATGGACATCCATGGTTTTCCTCCTTGTTGTAAATCAGCGGATTTCGAATGCTTGGCGGGTCCCAGGTTCAAAAGCCTTATCATGCAAGCATGAACGGCTTTTTGACCCTAGCATCATCATTTTATGATTTCAGTATACGGGATGTGCACGGAAAAAGCAACCGGGAAAGCACTTTAATAAGGTAGAACAATACTGCAAAAACGCAAAAACGCGTTATTGCAGTCGTTTGCAAAGGTCTGAAAAATAACATATAATCGGGAGTAACGAAAAAAAGGAGAGAAAAAAATGAACCGAATGTTGATGAAAAAGCTCTTCATGATCCTTCTGGGAAATTTTATCCTGGCCTTTGGTGTAAACTGCTTTATGCTGCCAAACGGGATCATTATGGGCGGAGCCACTGGTATCGGACTGACCATTCATAAATTTACAGGGATCAGTCTGAGTTATGCGGTCTGGGTGTTAAACTGTATCTTGTTTTTTCTGGGCCTGTTTTTTATGGGAAAGGCTTTTGCCATGTCCATTATTCTGAGCACTTTTTTCTATCCTTTATGTCTGAATATACTGGAGCGGGTCCCCGGGCTTATGCATCTGACAGACAATCTTCTGCTGGCTGACATCTACGGAGGTGTTTTTATCGGGCTTGGGATCGGTCTTGTGGTACGTCAGGGTGCCTCTACAGGAGGGCTGGATATCCCGCCGCTGATCCTTCAGAAAAAATTCGGGATCCCGGTTGGCATTACTCTTTATATCTGCGATTTCAGTGTACTGATTATGCAGGCCTTCTTTTCCACCAGTGATCAGGTACTCTATGGAATCCTGAATGTATTTCTTTCCTCCATGATGGTCAATTATGTGACGGTAATGGGGGCACGGAAGGTACAGCTTCTTGTCATCTCTGATAAATATGAAGAGATCCGGAAAGAACTGTTGCTGGATATGGATCTTGGCGTGACGCTCGTTCATGTGGAGACCGGATATCTGCGCAAAGAGCAGATGGCAGTCCTCTGCGTGACCACAGCACGGAAGCTTTACGGGGCGAATCTGGCGATCCAGAGCATCGATCCCAGAGCATTTATCAGCATTTCGAACATCAGTGAAGTCCGTGGACGGGGATTTACTCTCGACCGGAAATATAAATGAACAGTCACCGTAAATATTTCTTGACTGCCGGTCAGAAATGGTGTATGGTAATAGACGCAAGAGACAAAACAACTGAAGAAACCTTTATATTTTCTCTTATTCAGAGTGATGGAGATACATAGGATCTGTGAAGTCACGGCAACCCCTCGAAGGAAGGTGCCAACCTGAGCGAGTAATATCGAACAATAAGAGGATTAACCTGTCATAGATGAGGTGGTCCGCTTATGCGGACCATTTTTTTGCTGTAGAAGTTCATGATAGAAGCAAAAACAGGACAGAAGAGAAAATATAAACAAACATTTTTCCAAGGAGGTTAAGATGGAAAAAAGATTATTTACATCCGAGTCCGTAACTGAAGGACATCCGGATAAAATGTGCGATGCTATTTCCGATGCGATCCTGGATGCTCTTCTGGAGCAGGATCCCATGAGCCGTGTAGCCTGCGAGACTGCAACCACTACCGGTCTGGTTCTGGTAATGGGTGAGATCACCACCAAAGCTTATGTTGATATTCAGAAGATCGTTCGTGATACCGTTCGCGAGATCGGTTATACCAGAGGAAAATACGGTTTTGATGCAGATACCTGTGGTGTGATCACTGCCATTGATGAGCAGTCCGCGGATATCGCTATGGGCGTTGATAAGGCGCTGGAAGCAAAAGAGAATCGGATGAGCGACGAAGAGATCGAAGCCATCGGTGCAGGCGACCAGGGTATGATGTTTGGTTATGCAACGAATGAGACAGAGGAGTATATGCCGTACCCCATTATGCTGGCTCATAAACTGACCCGTCAGCTGACCAAGGTCCGGAAAGACGGAACTCTGAGCTACCTCCGTCCGGATGGAAAGAGCCAGGTTACCGTAGAGTACGATGAGAATGACAAAGCGGTCCGTCTGGATGCAGTGGTACTTTCCACACAGCATGACCCGGATGTGACACAGGAGCAGATCCACGAGGACATCAGAAAATATGTCTTTGATCCGATCCTTCCCAAAGAGATGGTGGATGAGAATACAAAATTCTATATCAATCCGACCGGTCGTTTCGTGATCGGCGGACCGCACGGTGACAGCGGACTGACCGGAAGAAAGATCATCGTAGACACCTACGGCGGATATGCCCGTCACGGCGGCGGCGCTTTCTCCGGAAAAGACTGCACCAAGGTTGACCGTTCCGCAGCTTACGCAGCCCGTTATGTGGCAAAGAACATCGTTGCCGCAGGCCTGGCTGACAAGTGTGAGATTCAGCTGTCTTATGCCATCGGAGTTGCCCGTCCGACTTCCATCATGGTAGACACCTTTGGTACCGGTAAACTTTCCGACGAGCGTCTCACCGACATCGTTCGTGAGAACTTTGATCTGCGTCCGGCCGGAATCATCAAGATGCTTGATCTTCGCCGTCCGATCTATCATCAGACTGCAGCATATGGTCACTTTGGCCGTCATGATCTGGACCTGCCCTGGGAGAAACTGGACAAGGTTGATGATCTGAAAAAATATCTGTAAGACAAAAGAATGATCGCCCTCTCTGTTTTTGCTAAAAAGTGGAACAGAGGGGGCTTTGTTTTATAAAAATTTCATAATTCATCCTTTTTGTTTAGGTGAAATACAGGCAGAGGTATGCTAAAATGAACAAAGAGAATAGCAGACTGGAAAGGGGCAGAAAAATGAAGCTGAAGACAAGACTGATCACCGCTTTTTTTGTGATTGCCTGTGTTCCGCTGATGCTGGCAGTGATCGCTTTTGCCGGCTTCAGTTACGTACAGGTGAATGCACTGAAAACCAAGCTGGGGATCACGGATATCAGTTATGAAAATCTGGCAAATACCCTGCAGGTACTCAATGAGGCCACAGAGGATGTTTTTGATCAAATGTCCATCAAGGCAGAAGAAGATCCGGATGCCTATCTGGATCAATCTTATCTGGAGACGCTGAATCAGGAGCTGGAAGACAAATCTTCCTATCTGATCGTGAGGAAAGATAAGAGTCTTTATTATTGCGGAAGCGCGGAAAGCAATCTGAGGCTGTTTAGGGAGCTTCCTTCCTACGGCGCCTCCGTTTACAAGGCCGATGGAACCTACATCGCACAGGATGTACAGGCTTATGTAAAACAGGTGGATCTGGTTTTTTCTGACGGAGACAAGGGAAGTGCCTTCATCATTTCTTCCGTGAGCAATACCATGCCGGAGCTTCGAAGACTGGTATGGGATATGGTCTTTGCCGTTCTGGTGATCCTGGTACTGACGGGAGCCTGTCTGTCGGCCTGGATCTATCGTGGGATCAATACGCCGCTGCAGAAGCTCCGGGAAGCCACACGGCATATTAAGGACGGAGATCTGGACTTTGAGCTGAAGGTGGATGGCAAGGACGAGTTCAGTGAGCTTTGTCGGGATTTTGAGGAGATGCGCCAGCGTCTGCGGGATTCCAACACAGAGAAAGAAGCCTATGATAAAGAAAACAAAGAGCTCATCAGTAATATTTCCCATGACCTGAAAACGCCGATCACAGCCATCAAAGGTTATATGGAAGGGATCATGGACGGTGTGGCTGACACGCCGGAGAAAATGGACAAATACATCCGGACGGTCTATAATAAAGCCAATGATATGGACCGGCTCATCAACGAGCTGACCTTCTATTCCAAGATCGACACGAACCGCATCCCCTATAATTTCAGCAAGATCAATGTATCCGACTACTTTGATGACTGTGTGGAGGATGTCGGGCTGGAGCTGGAGTCAAAGAATATCGAGCTTTCCTATTTTAATTATGTAGACAAGGACACGCTGGTCATTGCGGATGCAGAGCAGATCAAGCGTGTCATCAATAACATCATCGGCAATTCCATCAAATATCTGGATAAACCCAAGGGTTATCTGAGTATCCGTGTGCGGGACGTGGGTGATTTTATCCAGGTAGAGATCGAGGACAATGGAAAAGGCATTGCGGCCAAGGATCTGCCGAATATTTTTGACCGTTTTTACCGGACGGATTCTTCCCGGAATTCTTCCAAGGGGGGAAGCGGTATCGGCCTTTCCATCGTAAAAAAAATCATCGAGGATCACGGTGGAAAAATCTGGGCCAACAGCAAGCTTGGAGCCGGGACGGTAATGTATTTTGTACTTAGAAAATATCAGGAGGTACCTATCAATGAGTAAAATACTGATCATAGAAGATGAAGAAGCGATCGCGGATCTGGAGAAAGATTATCTGGAGCTGAGCGGTTTTGAAGTGGAGACCGAGACCCGGGGAGATGTCGGTCTGAAGAGGGCGCTGGAGTCCGAGTACGACCTGTTTATCCTGGATCTGATGCTGCCGGAGATGGATGGTTTTGAGATCTGCAAGGAGATACGGAACCATAAGAACACGCCTATTATCATGGTTTCAGCGAAGAAAGACGACATAGACAAGATCCGGGGCCTTGGGCTTGGCGCCGATGATTATATGACGAAGCCCTTCAGCCCCAGTGAACTGGTAGCCCGGGTGAAAGCCCATATGGCCCGGTATGACCGGCTGGTAGGAAGCAATGCGCAGAAAAACGACATCATTGAGATCCGGGGGATCAAGATCGACAAGACCGCCCGGCGGGTCTGGGTGAACGGTGAGGAGAGAAACTTCACCACCAAGGAGTTTGATCTTCTGACGTTCCTGGCCGAGAATCCCAATCATGTTTTTACCAAAGAAGAGCTCTTCCGTGAGATCTGGGACATGGAATCCGTCGGTGATATCGCTACTGTTACGGTACATATCAAGAAGATTCGTGAGAAGATCGAGCAGAACACCGCAAAACCACAGTATATTGAGACGATCTGGGGAGTCGGTTACCGCTTTAAAATCTGAAATTTCCTGTATGTAAGCCATTTTTCGATGATCGGAAGATGGCTTTTTTCCTTCACCGCAGAAAAGAGTTGATAAGTCGCATGGTTTTTCATATAATGATGATACCAGGGTCAAAAGTTCAAAAAGCCGCTCATGCTTGCATGATAAGGCTTTTGAACTTGGGACCCGCCAAACATGAAAAAGCAGCGATTTACGCAGTAAATCAGCGGATTTTGAATGTTTGTAGAATTGCGGGAGCTGCTTTGCAGCGGAGCAATTCGCAGGTATCAGTTGAAGTCAAAAGTTCAAAAAGCCGCTCGTGCCTGCACGATGAGGCTTTTGGACTTGGAACATTGACCTTTTAAAGATGCAAAAGCAATAAGCAATGGGTGGGGATTAAGCAGAAAGAAAAGGAGTAAGCTCTATGACCGAGGAAATTTTAGATCATTCCCTAAACAGTCTTGTGGAAGGGATACTGGACAGCTATGACAAATATCCGCTGATCCGGAATATCGATTCTTCCAACCGTATCAACCGTGCCATCGTTCTGGATATTCTGGAGAATCTCCGGAAGATCATTTTTCCGGGATATTTTGAGACGCGGAATTTAAAGCAGAATTCGCTCTCCTATCATGTGGGAGAAGTTCTTGAGGACATTCATTACAATCTGATCAAACAAACCATCCGGGCTTTGCAGCACCGGGAAGAAAATGCACCGGAAAACAAGGAAGCAGCTCTTTTGGAGGCAACGGTCATCGTGGAACGCTTTCTGGCAAGGATCCCGGCAGTACGTGAAATCCTGATGACAGATGTGCAGGCGGGCTATGACGGTGACCCGGCAGCTTATAATACGGATGAGATCATTCTTTCCTATCCGGGGCTTTACGCTATCTTTGTCAACCGTCTGGCGCATGAACTCTATCTTATGGGAGTTCCTCTGATTCCCCGTATGATGACAGAGTATGCGCACAGCCTTACCGGTATTGATATCCATCCGGGTGCCACCATCGGAGAATACTTCTTTATCGACCATGGAACCGGTGTAGTTGTAGGTGAGACCACAAGGATCGGAAAAAACGTAAAAATCTATCAAGGCGTAACCCTAGGAGCGCTTTCCACAAGAGGCGGTCAGAGTCTCCGCCATGCCAGACGTCATCCGACTCTGGAGGATAATGTAACGGTTTACTCCGGAGCCTCGATCCTGGGGGGTGAGACTGTGATCGGTCAGGGAGCCGTCATCGGAAGTAACGCTTTTATCACCTCTTCTGTGCCGGCGAACATGAGAGTCAGCATCAAAAATCCGGAGCTTCAGTTCAAAAACCGTTCCGGAAAAGTCGGAGAGCTTGGACAGGAAGGCTTCTTCAACCGGCAGGAAACCGATTAAAGAGAAAGATGAGGATCACTTATGGAGAGAGAAAAATCAAAACTTCGTTCGGAAGAGGCAGTGGAGCTTCTCAAAGGCGCCATGGAGGCCAGGGAGCATGCTTATACACCTTATTCTCATTTTCATGTGGGAGCGGCTCTTCTCACGAAAGCAGGAAAGGTCTATCAGGGCTGCAACATCGAGAATGCAGCCTACAGCCCCAGCGTGTGCGCAGAGCGGACGGCATTTTTCAAGGCTGTCTATGAAGGAGAGCGGGAGTTTCAGGCGATCGCCATTATGGGCGGCCCGGAAGCCATAAAAGGACCGGACTGTGCCGTCTGTGCCCCGTGCGGCATCTGCCGTCAGGTGATGATGGAATTCTGTGATCCGGAAACCTTTGAGATTTTTCTGGGGACTCCGGAAAAATATGAGATCTATACTTTGAAGGAGCTTTTACCTCTTGGTTTTGGAAGTGCCGATCTTCAGCCAAAAAAGGCTTGACATTCTTCCGGTTCCGCATTATATTGTTTGTGACCAAACAGACAGGGAGGGTGATTTCATGGGGAGAAAAAAAGAAGTGGGTCATGAAATCCATGTCCTCAGCAATATGATCGGAAGAAAGATCGATGAAGAGAAGCGTCAGCGGAACATGGCAGATGTGAGTCCGGTGCAGATCTGGGTCGTCCGTTATCTTCATGAGCATAAGGGAGAAGAAATCTGCCAGCGGGATCTGGAACGGGATTTTAATGTGACTCGTTCAACGGTGACGGGAATCCTTCAGATCATGGAGAAGAAGGGCTATATTCTTCGGGTTTCTGTCCCGACGGACGCCAGACTGAAGAAGATTCTTCTCACGGAAAAGGGAGAGAAGCTTTACTATAAGGTCCGGGACCACATTCATGAGACGGAAACATTTCTTGTAAAAGGAATGACCGAAGAAGAGGTGGAACAGCTTCTGTTCCTTCTGGGGAAAATCAAAAACAATCTGACCACGTAAAAAAGAACAGCAGATCCGTTCTGAACGGAAATGCTGTTCTTTTTTTCAGTTGAAACCGCGGAAGCCTTTTCCGATGATCTCGCTGCTGTTGGTGATCATCATGAATGCACCCGGTTCGTTTTGCTTTAAGAAATTTCGAAGCTGGACGGCCTGGCTTCTCTTCATAACCGTCAGAATGATGAATTTCTGCTGGTGCGTGTAGGTTCCCTCACCCTTAAAAATGGTGGCACTCCGTTTCAGTTCATCATGGATGAAATCGCAGATGGGATCCGGTTCGTCGCAGACGATCGTGAAGTATTTGCAAAGGTTGATATTCTCGATGACACCGTCGATGACAAGGGATTTTGCCATAAGGCCGGTAAAGGAGAAAAGTCCGGTGGTGGGATCAAAGACGAAGCAGGCTGCCACAGTGATCAGAAGATCTACCACAAACAGGGCAGAACCGATATTGAAGCTGGTATATTTTTTCAGGATCATGGCCAGGATATCCGTACCGCCGCCGGAAGCACCGATATTAAAAAGAATGGCAGCACTCAGAGACGGAAGAAAGATGGCAAAGATCAGCTCCAGGACCGGCTGTGTGGTCAGCGGATGCGTCATGGGAAAGAGTTTTTCCATACCGCTTAACGCCACGGACATAAGGACACTGACGTAGACCGTCTTGATACCGAAGGATCTTCCAAGGAAGAAAAAGCCCAGCACCAGAAGCACCATATTCAGAAGAAACGTCCAGTCTCCGGCGGTGATGGAAGTCAGTTTGGCGAGAAGAACGGCCATACCGGAAACACCGCCAAAGGAAAAGTTGTTTGGAAATTTGAAAACATAAATACCGACCACCATGATCAGAGTCGCGATGGTGATAAGGCCGTACTCACAGACAGCAGCCCACACTTTGGAATGTTGCTTGAACATAACAGATACCCTCTCTTTTCTATTTTGTAAAAGAAATGAAAAATGTATTTCCCCCTGCGCCATTATAATACATATTTGTGGAAAAAGCCACCGTCTGCGTGCATTTTGACGAAAAGAATACACTTTGGAAAAAGCTAAGATTTTGTTTACAGCTTGTTTACACGCCGGTGCGGATTTTTGTGTGGGAAATCTTTTATGATAATGATGGAACAGGAAAGCCACGGAAAGGGGGCGTGCGTTATGATGATAATAAGGGGACGAAGAATTTTTATGCTGAGAGTCTGTGTGATCCTGATACTGGCAATGGCAGTACTTTCTGAGGCATACAGCCCGAAGGAAACGTATATCAGGGGGATCCGTGAAGAGTGGGGGATCACTCTTCCTACTGCAGAATGGGAGATCTATAATGAAGCGGCAGGTTCCAGCTTTGCCGGAAAGGGAGTCCGTTACCATGTATTTCGTTATCAGGATGCGGCAGCGCTCCAGAAAGCAGTATCCTGGCACAGGGGAAGGAATATGCTGGTGGAACGGAAAGTAGACGCACTGCTCCGGGATATGGAGATCACAAAAGGGTATGAGGTGAATTTTAACGGGGAGTATCAGTATTTCACTCTGACAAACAGAGGAAGTGCAAAGGAACTCTTCCTTCTGTATTTTCCGGCTCAGAACCGCCTGTCCGTGGTAGAGGATTATATCTGAGAAAGTTTTCTGACCGGATATGTAAAAAGGACCAGATGTCTTTGGAAAAGTTCCTTCTCATTATAAAAAATGCTGAAATTTCGTCTGGAGAGGTACAAAAACCTTGACGTGAATACGGTAACGTACTAAAATAGCACCTAGTGAGTGTCTGGAAAGTACGCGAGAACCACACAACTGTATTTTGCATGACGACACAGAAGAACGATAGAGGAGGACGAAAATGACAGCATATAAAGACCGGTCAAGAGAAGAACTGTTACAGGAAAAAGAGCTTCTGGAGGCAAAGTTCCAGGAGATCAAGGGAAAAGGACTGAAACTGGATATGTCCCGTGGTAAGCCTTCTGCAGCTCAGCTGGATCTGTCCATGGGTATGATGGACGTGCTGAACAGCACAACAGATTTAAAATGTTCGGTTGGTGTAGACTGCCGGAACTATGGTGTGCTGGACGGTATTCCGGAAGCAAAAGAACTCTTGGCAGATATGACAGAGGTTTCCCCGGATAATATCATCATTTACGGTAACTCCAGTCTGAACGTGATGTATGATACAGTGGCCCGTTCTATGACCCATGGTGTGTGTGGAAGCACTCCCTGGTGTAAGCTGGATGAGGTAAAATTCCTCTGTCCGGTTCCGGGATATGACCGTCATTTTGCCATTACCGAGCATTTTGGCATCAAGATGATCAATATCCCCATGACGGAAACCGGTCCAGATATGGATCTGGTAGAGCAGTATGTCAACAATGATCCGGCAGTAAAGGGTATCTGGTGTGTACCGAAATATTCCAACCCGCAGGGTATCACTTACTCAGACGAGACGGTGCTTCGCTTTGCAAGACTGAAACCGGCTGCAGAAGATTTCCGTATCTACTGGGATAATGCTTACGGTATCCATCACCTCTATGCAGATAAGCAGGACAACCTCATCGAGATCCTTATGGCCTGCAAGCAGGAAGGAAACCCGGATATGGTATTCAAATTCTGTTCCACATCCAAGGTAAGCTTTCCTGGCTCCGGTGTGGCTGCGATCGGCGCATCCAAGAAGAATATTGATTTCATCAAACAGCAGATGACCATCCAGACCATCGGTCACGACAAGCTGAATCAGCTTCGTCATGTGCGTTTCTTCAAAGATATCCACGGCATGGTGCTCCACATGAGAAAGCATGCCGATATCTTAAGACCGAAGTTTGAGACCGTATTAAATGGTCTGAAGAGAGAGCTTGGTGATCTGGAGATCGGTTCCTGGATGGAGCCGCGCGGAGGTTATTTTATTTCCTTTGATGCGCTCCCTGGTTGTGCGAAGGCCATTGTGGCAAAAGCAAAAGAGGCAGGTCTTGTCATGACTCCGGCAGGAGCCACCTTCCCGTACGGCAAGGATCCGCAGGACAGCAATATCCGTATCGCACCGTCCTACCCGACACCGGAAGAGCTGGCAGTGGCAGTGGAGATCTTCGTCCTCTGCGTCAAGTTGGTCAGCGTTGACAAGCTTCTCGAAGAAAAATAAGAGTAAACAAAAAGCCCGGTTTTCCGGGCTTTTTGTTTACTTAAGAAAATCTGAAATTTGTTGCAGGCTTATTTACATTTTTTGGATACATGTTACAATAGAGAAATGTAGAATTGCGGAAGTTACTTTGCGGCGGAGCAATCCGCAGGCATCTGTAGGGGATAAAAGAGATGAGGGGAAGATTCCAAAGAAAAGGGGTATAAGAAGGGCATATGACAAGATCAGCCAGACGAACAAGGAGATCCAGAAGATCCAGTGTATTTATTCTGATCGTCAGTATTTTTTTACTGATCATGGCCGCGGCTTATCTGGCCGTAGGCGTATATTATAAGGACCGGTTTTTCCCAGGCTCCTATATCAATGGAGAGGACTGTTCCGGGATGACGGTGGATGAAGTGGAAAAAAGGATCGCGGATTCAGTCACCGATTATCAGATCACCATTGCCGAACGTGGTGGAAAGGAAGAGGTGATTGACGGCTCTGCCATTGATTTTTCCTATGTATCCACAGGGGCAGTGCAGGAACTTCAGGAAGAGCAGAATTCCTTCAACTGGATGTATGCATTTTTTCATCCGGAGGATCATGCCATGGCAGTGGAAACTTCTTATGATGCAGATTTTCTGAAGATGGCCATGGATAAGCTCCAGTGCTTTCAAGAGTCCGGTATTACAGATCCGGAGGATGCTTATATCAAAGAAAACGGCACCGGCTATGAACTGGTTCCGGAGGTGGAAGGAAACCGCCTCAATAAAGAAAAAGTACTGACGCTTCTTTCGGAAGCGGCCGGCCAGGGACTGAAAGAGGTAGATCTGGAAGCGGAAGACTGCTACGAGAAGCCTTCGATCACCTCTGAAAATAAAGACCTGGTAGCCCGTTACCAGACACTGGTGAAATATTCTAAAATGTCTGTGACGTATGCGTTCGGAGACAGCCGGGAAGTGCTGGATTCCACGACGATCCGCAGCTGGATGACCGTATCGGAGAGCGGAGAAGCCTCTTTCAGCGATGAGCAGATCGAGGACTATGTGGCAGGGCTTGCAGAAAAATACGATACCTTTGGAAAAGATGTGGCCTTTACGACAGCTCTGGGAGAGACGGTCACGGTAAACAGCTGTGATTACGGCTGGCAGCTGGATCAGGCTTCCGAGGTGGCCAAGCTGAAGGAATATTTACTGAAGGGTGAATCCATGGTGAGAGAGCCGTTATGGCTGAAAATGGGAGTGGCCAGAACAGCCAACGGCGTCGGAGATACGTACGTGGAGATTGATTATACAAATCAGCGCATGTGGTTCTATAAGGATGGACAGCTTCTGGTAGACACGCAGGTGGTAACCGGAAATACCAGCAAGGATATGGGATCTCCGGTGGGGATCTTTGCTCTGTATTATAAGGAGACTCATGCGATCCTGAAAGGGGAGGATTATAAGACGCCGGTGGATTTCTGGATGCCCTTCTATGGCGGAGTGGGGATCCATGATGCGAAATGGAGATCCTCTTTCGGAGGAAATCTTTATCAGAGCAGCGGTTCCCATGGCTGCATCAACACACCCTGGGCCAACGCAAAGGCCATTTATGAAAATATTGATGCAGGAACGCCTATTGTGTGCTATAATGCAGGAACGAACCTGGGGCAGGGTGCGCAGGCTTATGAACAGCCGGCAGAGACACGGAATGTGGAAGCGGAGCTGGCAGGAACAGCCGATGCTTCATCCGGCAGCACAGATGGTACGGCAGACAGTACCGGAACAGGTGATGCGACAGCTTCCGGGGACGGTACGACCTGGGATGAAAGCACAGGAAGCTATGATTCCAACGGGGACGGTGTGGTGACCATCAACTGACAGACAAGAAATGACAGCCGGAGGTGTCTCACTTCCGGCTGAGTGTCTGTATGAAAGGAACCGGCAGCCGCATATGCCCCTGCATGATCCGTATAAAACATATAAAAGGTAACAGTTCAAAACAACAGGCCACAGATCTGCATGCGGATGTTCTGAACGGTTGCTAAAAAATCAGGAGGACAGAAAAAATTATGAAGATTGTAGTTTTAGCAGGAGGAACCAGTACAGAAAGAGAGATTTCTATCGTATCTGGAACCGGAATCTGTAAGGCTTTAAGGGAGAGAGGTCATCAGGCAATTCTGGTGGATGTTTACTGCGGAAATGAGACCCTGGATCCTGCGACGGCTTTTGACGGTGAATACGATGTAGATGCCGCAGCTGCTTATATGAGAAGCTTTGATTCGAAGATCAAAGAGATGCAGGCATCCGGAAAGGAGTTTTTCGGTCCGAAGGTTCTGGAGCTTTGCAAGGCTGCAGACGTGGTATTCCTTGGACTTCACGGAAAGAACGGAGAGGACGGAAAGGTACAGGCCGCTTTTGATCTTCTGGGTATCATTTATACTGGAAGCGGATACCTTGGAAGTGCCATCGCCATGGACAAAGGACTTTCCAAAAAGCTGTTTCTGGAGAGCGGCGTTCCGACTCCGGCAGGCGCGATCCTGAAAAAAGGTGAGCCGGTGAAAGAGCTCTGGGAGTATGGACTCTCCCTTCCCTGTGTGGTAAAGGCAAGCTGCGGCGGTTCCAGCGTCGGTGTTTATATCGTTCATACGCAGGAAGCATATGAAGAAGCTTTAAAGGAAGCCTTCACCTACGATGACGTGGTGGTTCTGGAGCAGTATATTAAGGGTCGTGAGTTCTCCGTAGGCGTTGTGGATGGAGTCGCTTATCCGATCATTGAGATCGCACCGATCCAGGGCTTCTATGATTATAAGAATAAATATCAGGCGGGAAGCACCATTGAGACCTGTCCGGCGGAGCTTTCCGAGACGGATACCGCAAAAATGCAGGAGTATGCCGTGAAGGCTTTCCATGCACTTCAGCTGGAGAATTATGCACGGATGGATTTCATGATGAATGAAGATCACAGCATGTATTGTCTGGAGGCAAATACCCTTCCCGGAATGACACCTACCAGTCTGCTTCCGCAGGAGGCAGCAGTCCTTGGTATGGATTTTGGCGAACTCTGTGAAAAACTCATTGAGGTATCTTTACGCGTAAGACGTCAGTAAGGCGATAAAAACAGATATTTGCAAAAAAAGCAGGAGGAAAATCCCATGAAAAACATGACCCTTGCCAACATCGCTGCTGCCTGCGGCGGAATCTATCACGGAAAAGAAGAGGACCGGAACAAAGAGGTTCTTTCCATCACCACAGACAGCCGGAAGGCAGAGCCGGGAAGTCTTTTCATTGCCATCCGGGGAGAACGGGTGGACGGTCACGATTTTGTGGACAGTGTCTTTGAAAAAGGTGCACTCTGCGTGCTGTCTGAGCAGGAGCTTCCGGAGGCGGAAGGAAACTATATCCTTACCGCATCCACCCTGCAGGCGATCAAGGACCTCGCGGAATTTTACCGTCAGCAGCTGTCTGTCCGCGTTGTTGGCATTACCGGAAGTGTGGGAAAGACCAGTACGAAAGAGATGATCGCCTCAGTACTCTCCGAGAAATACAAGGTTTTAAAGACACTTGGAAATTTCAATAATGAACTGGGACTGCCGCTTACGGTCTTCCGTCTTACCGAGGAAGATGAGGTGGCTGTGCTGGAAATGGGGATCAGTGATTTCGGTGAGATGCACCGCTTAAGCAAGATCGCAAGACCGGATATCTGTGTCATGACGAATATCGGCCAGTGTCATCTGGAATTTCTGCATGACCGGGACGGCATCCTCCGGGCGAAATCAGAGATCTTTGATTTTATTGCGGAAGATGGGAAAATCGTTCTCAATGGAGACGATGATAAACTCTCCACGCTCCATGAGGTGAAAGGCATTACGCCTGTTTTCTTCGGTCTGGAATCCGGAAGAGAGATCTATGCGGATGAGCTGGTCTCCAAAGGCCTTCGGGGCACGGTCTGCAGGATCCATACACCGGAAGGTGAGACAGAGGTGCATGTGCCTCTTCCGGGCCGCCATATGGTCATGAATGCCCTGGCAGGAACCGCTGTAGGACTGGAGTTGGGTCTTTCTCTGGAAGAGATCCGGCGGGGGATTGAAAAGGTAGAGGCTCTGAACGGCCGTTTCCATATGATCGAGCATAACGGCATGCTGATCGTGGATGACTGTTACAATGCGAGTCCTGTGGCCATGATGGCATCTCTGGACATCCTCATGGATGCAGAAGGACGGAAGGTTGCCATTTTGGGCGATATGTTTGAGCTGGGAGAAAATGAACTGGAACTTCATGCAGGAGTCGGCACTCATGCCTCCAGAAATGCCATTGATCTTTTGATCTGTGTGGGCGAGCGATGCCGCCATATGGCAGAAGCTGCTTTTGAGGGCGGCGGCTGCGGCGAAGTGCTTTCCATTCCGACGCTGGATGCGCTTCTTGAAACTTTGCCAAGGCTGGTACAGTCCGGTGATACGATCCTTGTAAAAGCCTCCCATGGCATGCATTTTGAGAAGGTTGTGGAGAAGCTTCAGACTTTATAAGATTAAAAAAGTCCATTGTCTGCTATTTGAAAAGCAGGCAGTGGACTTTTTTATGGCAAGCCGGATCGGCAGAACCGGAAGATGAGACTGGTCTCAGGCAGCAGGCTCTGCGACCTCACCCATATATTCTTCGGTAAAATACGTCGGGTAAGCATCACCGCTCTCGTGGATCTCGGCGATGAGTCCGGTGTAGATCTCTGCTCCGTTCTGGTTCAGATGGACGATATCACGGAAAAGCTCCCGGTTGAAAACCGTATTTTTTTCGGTATAGAAATTCATGTCATAGAAAGGAATCCCGTGGCTGTCGGCAATGGCCTGATAAGTGGCATGCATGTTGTTCATATCTCCGGCATGGGAGAGCAGAACCTCGGGAAGGGGCGGTGATACCAGAATGATCTCGACTCCCTTTTCCTGGCAGAGGGTGATGATCTCATCCAGAAGAGCTTTGTTTTCCTGTGTGTGGATATGGGGCTTCCAGGAATGGATCGTGATGTTGGTATCGGTGTAGCGTTTGCCGCTGTACACGTTGTCATTGTTAAGAAAACCACGTCCCAGATACTGGGGTTCCTTGTCCGGCATGACAGGAGCCTGTCCGCTTTCCGCGGAAAGCTTGTAGGAGACATTGGCTGCCACGGCGGAAAAATCAAAATAGTCTGTGACACGGGTGCTGTAAAGCAATTTCCGGATCTGTACTCCGGAGCTGGTCTCATGAAAAATAGAAGAAAGCTTTCCAAAGAGTGTCACAAAGCGGTCGCTGGCTCCAATACGGGCAGAATCGTTCCGTCCCCTTTGCAGGGTGGATAAAGAAACCTCCAGATAAACGGTTTTGATAGGGCTGACGCGAAAGGCATCCTCCAGAAGTTCTTTTGTTGTCACAAGCGGCTGAGAGCCTGTTCCCAGGTTAAAACTCACAGCACCGGTAGTGGAATCGTAGACTGCCGGATCATAGCCGGAATAGGTCTTTGAGGTGCCGCAGAACAGGGTGTCTACGTCCTCCTTCATAGACTGGTATTCCTGGCGGGCATAGATGCTGTACTGGGTATAAGGTTCATAGAGGAAGCGGATCCCGGCTTCCAGAAGAAAAACAAAAGCAAGAAGCACTGCCACCCTTGGGAGGATCTTCTTAAAATTGTGCATAAGCGAAACCTCCTGTCATGGAAATAGAAAAGGTGCCCATGATAAGGATACCGGCCAGGGCTCCCAGATAGAGAAGCCAGCGAAGCGCCGTATTCTGCCTGGCGATGAGTGCGCGGACCGGCTGTTTTTCCTGTACCAGGTCCACAGCCAGCATGGCAGTGAGACCGATGGCAAGAAAGATCAGATCCTGAGGCACCAGCTTCGGGAACCAGGCCTCAAAGGCCAGGGAAGGACGGAAATCCGTGAAGATCCGGCGGACGGTATCAAATACTCCCTGGGTGGTGGGAGAGCCCGGAAAGACCTTCAGGGCCGCTACAAGGAAGAAAGTGCGGAGCAGACAGAAAAATCTCCAGGCACCAGACTCTTCATGGATGTGGAAAAAGGCTTTCCATTTCTGGAAATAAGGTTCCAGAAAGAGGGAAGACATAAGGATCACACCGTTGGCAACACCCCAGAGAATGTATTTCCAGCTGGAATCATGCCAGAGACCGGTGGAAAACCACACGATGAAAAGAGCAAACATGGCAGGAAAAATCTTGCCGATACGGATACCGAAGCATTTCTTTCCCCATTTTCCGAACCGGACAGCCGGTTTGGAGATGGAAAGCGGATAAAAAAGATAATCACGGAACCAGAAGCTTAAGGACAGATGCCAGCGCCTCCAGTATTCTCCGAGAGAACGGGAGAGGAAGGGGCGCTTGAAGTTTTCCATCAGATGGATACCAAGCACCTCGGAAAAGCCGGCTACGATATCCATATAGCCGGAGAAATCCGCATAGATCTGGATGGCCATATAGACACAGCCGAGGAAAAGCGTCATGCCGCTGCAGTCGGCAGAGCGGAAAATGGCGTCCACGGAGGGCTTCATCCGGTCGGCGATCACGCATTTTTTGAAAAAACCCCAGAGGACACGCTGGAGTCCGAAGGAGAGATTTTCATATGAAAATTTATGTACTGCAAAAAGCTGAGGAGCCAGATCGGGAAAACGACCAATCGGACCTTGCGTCATCTGCGGGAAAAAGCAGACAAAAAGGGCAGTTTTTAAGATATTGTGTTCCGGTTTGCATTTTCCTTTATAGACATCCAGCACGTAGCCGATGCTCTGGAGAGTATAGTAGGAGATTCCGAGAGGAGCTGCAAGCCCAAGGCGGTTTACCGGGGAGATGCCGAAAAGTCCCAGCACATAGTTGGCATTGTCAATAAGGAAATTTCCATATTTTAAAAGAGCCAGGATCCCGATGTTGACAATGATAAAAAGAGCGGCCACATGACGTTTTTTCTTCTTGGTACGGGCTTTTTCTGCTTTTTTGATCTCATGGGAAGCCTCTTTCAGTTCTCCGGCCTGGCGTTTTTTCAGCTGATCGTCCATTGTCTCCATCCAGCGCACGGCACCATATGTGGTGAGTATGGTGAGGATCAGCCAGAGAAAGGTACGTGCCCCGGCCAGAGAATAAAAGACAAGACTGGCCAGAAGAAGCACTACCCATTGCAGTCTGGGAAACAGGTAATAGATCACTGCCGTCAGGGTAAAAAATACCAGAAACGGCAGTGAGTTTACGGTCATATTCATAAAGCGTTAATCCTCATCCTCCAACCTTTTTACAAGGGCAGCGATCTGATCGGCGGAGTTGAAGTTTTCCGGTTCAATGTCATCAAAAGAAATATCTACGCCAAAAGCGTCTGTGAGCTCTCCGATCAGGGAGACCAGGTCGAAGGAATCCAGAATGCCATCATCAATGAGTGTCTGGCTGCTTTCAAAATCCACGTCCGGTCTCAGTTCTTTTAAAATTTCCATTACTTTTTCTTTCATTTCACACATTCTCCTTTTTGTAATTGCAAAGTTCAAATAAATGGTTTTCTTTCTGAATCCAGAGGGAGGTGTCCTCAAAAGAAATACCCTCCGGAAAGCGTTGTTCTTCTGTGATCCGGTATTTTTTCCAGGTAAAACAGGTTGCGTCAAGAAGAAGCTTCGGTTTCGGGACAACAGACAGGATCTGATAGTCCATGGACCGGAGAAAAGCGCTGATCTTCTTGGCATCCCAGTCCGGGTTTAAAAAGCCTCCGGCAGGAAGTTCTCTGGAAAAGTGAAGCTTCCGGTCACGGATCAGAGGCTGCGGCCACCATTTTACGGTTCCGTTAAGAAGTCCAGGCAGAAGTTCTTTGAACGCTTTTCCTGCCAGACGGATCTGTTCCTGAAAAACCAGATAAGCGGTGTGCTTTTCCGTCAGAGGAAAGCTTTTCTGGATCAGGATCTCACCACTGTCTACTTCGGCAGTAAGCCTATGCCAGGTGATGCCGGTCTCCTTGTCACCCTCAAAAATGGCCCACATTTCAGCATTCCGGCCGGGGTGCCGGGGAAGAAGAGCCTGATGGCAGTTGATGGCAGTGAGGAAGGGATTGGAAAGGACTATGGCAGGAAGGATCCTTGGATTGATGGCACTTATGAGAAGTGTCGGCTCAGAGATCCCGGAAAGCTGTTGAAAAAGTGCCTGGATCTCCGGAGTTTCATAAGGAAGAGAAAGGTTTTCACAGCGTCGTTCCAGGAAAGCGGATGGTTTTTCCCCGGTGTCAAAGATCACTGGAGAAAGTCCTGCCGTTTTCAGTGCAGCGGCCACGGTCAGTGGAAGGGAGCCTGTCCCCAGAATGACTGCAGAGGAAAAGGTCACAGAGTCTCACCTCCTGTCAGAAATTCACGTTTCAGCCTTGCCCGGTCGATCTTTCCATGGCTGTTCATAGGAATCCGGTCAAAATGGATCAGCCGGTTAGGGCACATGTATTTGGGAAGATGCTTCTGAAGTCCCTGGAGGATGGATTTATCCTCATTTTCACGGCTCTGATAGAAAAGGACGATCTTTCCGGCAGCTGTATCATAAATGCAGCAGCCGTTTTCTACAAACGGAAGAGACTGAAGGACCGTCTCGATCTCACCGAGCTCAATGCGGTGGCCCATATGCTTGATCTGAGAATCCCGGCGGGAAGCGAAGTGAAGCAGTCCGTCCTTGTCAAACCAGCCCATATCTCCGGTGCAGTAGAGCTTTTCTGGGAAATAAGGGTTCAGGGGATTCTGGATGAAGGCTTTTTCTGTGTTCTCCGGGTTGTTGTAGTAGCCGGGAGCCAGAGAGGTACCGCGGACGCAGATCTCGCCTGTTTCGCCGGGGGCGGCTTCCGTTCGCTTTTCTGTAAGAAGAAGGATCTCAGTATTCGGGAAAGGCTTTCCGATGGGAAGGGTTTCAAGCTCAGTAAATTCCCGGTCCACAATATAGTAAGTACAGTTGCAGGTGATCTCTGTAGGACCGTAAAGGTTGACGTACATGGCTTCCGGCAGATGTTTTCTCCAGTAGGAGAGCACTTTCATGGGCATGACTTCACCGGAAAACAGGATTTTCCGAAGCGGAGCCTCCACTCCTTTGTCCAGAACCTTGAGGGTGGCAAGAACACTTAAGGCAGATACGGCCCAGATCAGAGTCGTTACCTGCCGTTCCTTCAGATAAGCCAGAAGCTTTTTCGGCATAACGAAGAAGGACTGTGGCAGGATTTCAAGCGTGCAGCCGTTCCGAATCACATTATAAATGTCTTTTACAGATACATCAAAGTCAAAGGGAGCCTGACCGGCAAACACTTCTTCACTTTGGAAGTCGAAAGCCACTGCAAACTGTTCCACCAGGTCGATGACAGAGCGGTGGGTGATGACGACCCCTTTGGGAACACCGGTGGAGCCGGAAGTAAAGATCGTATAGAGAGGATCTGTGTCCAGATGGGTCTTGCGGATCTTTTCGAGAGCAGCTTCATCCGGCTCTGTTTGTAAAGCTGTTTCAATGGAAAGCAGCGGGTAGTTTCCGGTCTCTCCCAGGGAAGAAGTGAGGGCGGAAAGCTGTTTTTCGCTTCCGAGGATACAGAAAGGCTCCAGAGTCTTCAGGATCTGACGGATCCGCTCTGCCGGAAGCTTCGGGTCAACGGGTACATAGAAATTACCGCTGAATACAATGCCGAAAAAGGCCAGTACGCTGCAAACATCCCGGTCAATGAGAACGGCCGCAGGCCTTCGGCGCTGACCGAACGGAAGAAGCGCGCTTCCGATGGAGCGGGAGGCCTGGAGAGCTTCCTGGTAAGAGCAATGAGAAGCCGGATCGGCAAAGGCCGTCTTTTCCGGATATTTTGCAGCAGAATTTTCAAGATATTCCAAAACATTTGTGATCATATAAAAAGCACCTCAAATTATAACAATTCACAAACAGGCAGAGCTTCAGCCGAAAGCGAAAGTCATGCCTGTATCCGTTTCTGATCCGTCGGATATGCAGGAAATACCTGCCTTTATCCAAACAAGTCGATTATAGAGAAGCTTTGTGAGAGAATTGTGAGGATCACAGGGGATTCCTTGGAAAACGCATCCAGAATTCCACACCGGCATCGCGGTTGAGCGCACCGCAGGAGCCCTGATGATGATTCATGATGTCTTTAACGATGTAGAGGCCGAGCCCAATCTCCGTGGAGCCGTTTTTCCGTTTTTCTCCGGCCTGATAAAAGCCGGTCCAGATCTGGGAAAGCTCCGCTTCCGGAAGCCGCGGACCGTCGTTATATACGGAGAGATAAAAGCTGTCTTCTGTGGAAGAAAGGCTCAGTCTGACGGAACGGCCCGGTTTCGTGTAACGGGTGGCATTCATCATATAGTTATTGACGGCCTGTTCGATCTGCAGCGGATCCAGGTAAGCCATGCAGTCCTCCTCAATGGAGGCCGTGAAATGGATCTTCATGGAAGACAGCCAGCTTTCGTACTTTGGAGTGAGCTCCTGCAGAAGATCCGAAAGGCTGGTCCAGTGAAGGGAAGCCTGCTGGATCCGGTTTTCCATCCGGGAATTCTGGAGGATGGAACTGATAAGAAGACTCATCTTGTCGATCTCGTCCAGAATGGAAGAAAAATAGTAATCCTTTTTGGTCTCGTCATACTCATACTGCAGAAGCTCCACCTGACTGGAGATGATGGCCAGAGGCGTTTTCAGTTCATGTGTGATGTTGCTCACCAGTTTTTTCCGCATGTCCTCAAACTCGGCCATATCCCGGTTCTGTCGGAGCAGAAGATAATTGTAGTTGTTCAGGTCATTGATGTTCTGCTGGATCTTGCCCTCCATGAGATTGATCTCGCTGGAAAGTTTTCCCAGTTCGTTGAAGCGGCATTGTTCCGGAAGCCGTCGGGAAAAGTCATTTTGCATCATGCGCTGGATCAGCTGCCGGATCCTGGCCAGCGGCCGCGTGATCCATTCGGAAAGAAGCAGGGCAAAAAGGGTGCCGAGGAAAATAGCCAGCAGGAGCAGATCACCCAGTACCTGTCTGGTATAGCGGATGCCGCTGTGGAGCATCCGGGTATTCTCATAGATCAGGACATAAAAAAGATGCTGATCCTGGCGAATCAGGCCGTGAAGAGTAACGGGCTTTCCATTTTCTTCGGGATAGTAAACAGCAGAGGCATCTTCCGTATAGAGAGCAGCCTGTTTGCGGATCCGGTCCGGAACGATGGAATTGCCGCTTTGGGAGCCGGAGGCATAGACCAGCTGGAAATCACTGTCGCAGATGTTGATGACAGAAAAGGAACCTTCCAGAGGAAGAAAGGCTTCCTCGTCTTCGTTTCCCAGGTCGTTGAGATCCAGGCTCCGGATAAAGGCAAACGCTTCGTTGATCTGTCTTTTCTTGCGGAGCAGGTAATGATCCTCTGCAAAAAGACTGTAGAAAAGCAGGGCTCCGCCAAGAAAGAGAACCAGAAAAAGGTCAATGAAAAGGATGATCTGTCCACGCAGTTTACTCATAATTCACCTCAAAACGATAGCCGACGCCGTAAATGGACTGGATGTAGGGGCAGGAATCCGGAAGCTTTTTCCTAAGCTGCTTGACTAGCGTATCTACGGTACGGATATCTCCCTGATAGTCGTATCCCCAGACGGCATCCAGAATGGCCTCACGGGTGAGGACCAGATCCTGGTTTTGTATAAAATAGAGAAGAAGAGAAAATTCCTTTGGTGTAAGATTTAAAGGAAGCTCTTCGGCAAAAGCGCGCTGAGAAGCCTGCTCCAGCCGGAGCTTTCCGGCAGAAAGTTCTCCCAGGGCGTCCCGTTTGTTCCGTTTTAAGAGAACATCGATATGCGCCTTCAGGATGCGGAGACGGAATGGCTTGGTGATATAATTATCTGCACCGTTGGTAAGACCGGTCAGCTGATCTTCCTCCGATTCCCGGGCTGTGAGCATGATGATCGGCACATCCGAATACTGACGGATATTTTTCAGGACCTCGAAGCCGTCCAGTCCGGGAAGCATGCCGTCCAGAAGGACCAGATCGATGAGGTGGTTGTTGGCATAATAGAGGGTGAGGGCCTGTTCTCCGTCTTCGGCAGAGAGAACGGCGAACTGATTGGCGGTGAGAAAATCCTCCAGTGTCCGCCGGAGCTTCTCATCGTCCTCGACGATCAGAATGAGATTTCTTGCATTTTTCATAAAAACCTCCCTGTTTGGTAAGAAAAAAACGGGCGGCGGGCCCGTTTTTTCACAAGATAACTGCCTGTAGAAAGAGCATTCCGATTTACACTAGTTTCTGATTGCGAGTCACTATCTCGGTCAGCTGCCGTTCACAGTAGGCACCCAGAAACTTCCGGTCTTCTTTGGAAAGCTCTTTGGGATAAATGGGCTTGCTGTATTCCAGCACCACATGGGTGGAGCGGATGAAGGGGAAATGATCCTCCAGGATGGAGGATGTGTTGTTCATGCCCATGAGGATGATGGGACAGCCGGTTTTCTCGGCCATTTTAAAGCTGCCCTCCTTGAAGGGGAGAAGCTTGGTCTCATCCTCGTTTTTGTTCCGTGTGCCTTCCGGGAAGATACACATGGAAATTCCTCCTTTGATCTGCTCAATGCCGGTGAGGATGGTCTTAAGTCCTTCCTTGATGTCTGTCCGGTTCAGGAAAAGACAGTAAAGACGTTCCATCCAGGTGGAAAGAAGCGGGATTTTTTTCAGACTGTCCTTTGCCACATAGCCGGTGAGCCGGGGACAGCGGGCGTAGGTGATGACGATGTCGAAGAAGCTCCGGTGGTTTCCGATATAAAGGACCGGAATGTCCTTCGGCACATGTTCCTCGCCGATGACCGTTACTTTTATTCCTGCCAGCCACTGGAGCAGCCGGAATATGAACTGAACGATATGAAGAGAGCTTTCGTCACGAAGCTTCGGGTTCTTTTTTCCGATGAGCCATTCCACCACAAGGATCGGAATGGATAGGATGAGAAAGGCCACCACAGTGATCAGGACCAGAATTAAACGAATCATGTTTCCTCCGTTTCCGTGCAGGCGCTGCCCGCACAAGGTAAAAATATTTTATCCCTTCCAGTATACCGTATGGGACAGCGGGATTCAAGGGAAAAGACGGAAAGCGTTGACAGAAAAAGGCAAAAAAGGTATGCTAAGAGAGACTTCCAGTTACGGACCTTCTTGAAGGATAAACGACTCGGAAAAAACAAGTGTTTAAGCCAGAAAAGGAGGAAAGCCATGTATTTTATGCTGGATAATTATGATTCGTTTGTATACAATCTGTCTGCTTATTTTGAAGAGCTGGGACAGAAGATCCTGGTAAAGAGAGCCGACCAGATCACAGTGGCAGAGGTGGAGGAGCTGCAGCCGGAGGGGATCATTATTTCCCCGGGACCGGGGAAACCCTCAGAGGCACATCTCTCTCATGCGCTGCTGGAGCGCTTTGCCGGAGAAATCCCTATTTTAGGTGTTTGTCTGGGCCATCAGGTCATCGTGGAGAAATACCATGGCCGGGTGGAAAAAGGAACCCGTCCCATGCACGGAAAGGTGACACCCATCACCCATACGGGGGAAGGGATCTTTCGCGGGCTTCCGGAAACCTTCTCTGTGACCAGATATCATTCCCTTGCGGCAAAGGGAGAACTCCCCGCCTGCCTGAAAGTGACCGCCCGTTCTCAGGATGGAGCAGTCATGGCAGTGGAACATCAGAGCTTTCCCGTGTACGGAGTGCAGTTTCATCCGGAGGCAGTGCTCAGTGAATACGGGCATGAGCTTCTGGAAAATTTTGTAAAGATCTCAGAGGAATGGAGGGAAAGACATGCAGCTGATCAGACCGCTTGAACCATACATACCTCTTGCTGAGATTTTTGAACGTGGAAATTTTTATGAAAAAGAAGATATCGCTTTTCTGGATTCTTCCCTGGAAAATGAACTGGGACGGTATTCGATTCTTGGACTGAAGCCCTATCTGAAGCTGGTAAAAGGAGAAACCTTTACCGTCAACGGGGTGGAAAATAAGACCGGCTTTGAAGCGTATGTGCGGAACTATCTGAAAGAACACCGCCGGGAAAATCAGACAGAGCTTCCCCTGACTGCGGGAGCCATCGGTTACTTTTCCTATGAATACGGCAGAAAAAAAGAAGGGGTGAAGACCCGGCACGAAAACGGTGTGGACATGCCGGATGCCGTGCTGGTGTTTTATGATGTTTTTTTGATCGAAGATACAAAGAAAAAGATCGTGTATATAGCTGCCAACGGGGAGACCATGGAACCGGAGAAGGCGGTTGAAGAAGTGGAAACTTTGATACGGGAAACTGTCAGACCGTATCAGGATACCTTTGAGAAAGCAGCGCTTACCATCACTCCAGACTTTACGCACGAGGAGTACAAGGCAGCCATTGACCGGATGATCCGCCATATCATCGAAGGTGACATTTACATTGCAAATATGACCAGGCAGCTTGCGATCCGGAGTGACAAAGCGCCCTATGACGTTTTTAAAAGCCTGCGGAAAAATAATCCCTCTCCGTTCGGCGGCTTTTTCCATTACGGAGACTTTCAGGTAGTGGCAGCTTCACCGGAACGTTTTCTGAAGGTAAAGGATCATCATGTGGTCACCCGTCCCATCAAGGGAACCAGAAAACGGGGCGAGACACTGGAAGAGGATGCACTTCTCAGGGCAGAGCTTGCGGCTTCGGAAAAAGACAAAAGCGAGCTTCTCATGATCGTAGATCTGGAGAGGAACGATCTGAACCGGGTCTGTGTGCCGGGGTCAGTAAAGGTGACGGAGCTTTTTTCTGTGGAAGAATATGCCACCGTCTTTCATCTCATTTCCAACGTGGAAGGCGATCTGAGACCGGAGCTTACGGTCATGGATCTGATCGAAGCGGCCTTTCCGGGCGGCTCCATTACGGGGGCGCCGAAGCTCAGAGCCATGGAGATCATCGATGAACTGGAGCACAGCAGCAGAAATCTTTATACGGGATCCATGGGATATCTTTCTCTTTCCGGTGACTGTGATCTGAACATCGTGATCCGGACGGCAGTTTATCAGGATGGCGTGTATCATCTGGGTGTCGGAGGCGGCATTACCTGCGAATCCGACCTGGAATTTGAATATGAGGAGACCCTTCAGAAGGCGAAAGCCCTTCTTCGGGCCATGGAGTAAAAGGATGGAAAAAAAAGAAACGTTTACTGTGGATGAGGGCTATTTTTTCGGTCTGGGTTTTTTTGAGACCATTGCCGTGAAAAAAGGACGGCCGCTCCTTCTGGACTGGCATCTGGAACGCCTGGTGGATTCCTGCCGCTTTTTGGGGATAACTTTTCCCTACAGCGCTGCGGCTGTGGAAAAACTCCTGGCAGAAAAAAACTGCCCGGAAAACGGAGTGCTGAAGATCGTGGCATCTGAGGAAAATATCCTTTTTCTCACCAGAGAGAACCATTACGGTCCCGCAGATTATGAGAAAGGCTTTCATCTGGCCTATACGAAGGTGCGGCGGAACGAGACTTCGCCTCTCACCTACCGGAAATCGCTGAACTACGGAGACTGCATTCTGGAAAAAAGGGCGGTCCGGGGAAGCGATATTCAGGAACCTGTTTTTCTCAATACCAGAGGGGAGATCGCGGAAGGCGCCACCTCGAACCTGTTCTTTGTAAAAGACGGGACGCTGCATACACCGGAGATTTCTTCCGGGATTTTACCGGGGATCCTGCGCCGGTGGGTGCTGGAAACCGGAAAAAAAGAGGGCTTGCCGGTGGTGGAGAGACGGATACGGCCGGAAGAGGTAAAATCATTCGAGGAATGTTTTGTGACCAATTCCCTTCTGGGCATCATGCCAGTGAGCGCACTGGAGGATGTGAAATTCCAGAGCCGGAACATAACGGAAGGCTGGATGGAGCGTTATGAGAAAGCTGTAGTACAGCATTCATAAGAGCTTCCCGCCCTGCATATGCTGAAAGGAAGATAAGACAAGGCGGCAGCAGCATTGAAAAAATGGCTTATCCGGCTTTTTACACTGAGCCTGGCTCTTTCGCTTTTTCTGGCAGGCTGTGTACGGACAGAAGAAAAAGAAGTGACGGGGGAAAAGCTTGATTTTACCGTGGTCCCGCCGGAGGAGATTCCGGGTGAACTGAAGAGCATCCTGGATGCCAACAAGGAGTCCGAGATGATGATCAGCTACCGGATAGGGGAATATCTTTATATCATCCGGGGGTACGGAAAACAGGAAACGGGAGGCTGCAGCATTGCTGTGGACCAGGTGCTCCTTGCGGAGGACGGTATCCATTTTTCCTCCACGCTCATGGGACCGGACGCAGGAGAAGAGATTCCGAAGGAATCCTCCTGTCCGTATGTGGTGATCAAACTTCCCTGGCTGGAACAGGAAGTATTTTTTGACTGAAGGCATACGAAAAACCTTTTCTGCATACACTGTAACGGTTTCCGGAAATCTTTTCCGGACCGGCAGGAACTTCGAATCGAAGATGCAGGGGAGGTTTTTTTGTGGAACTTTTGAAGAAAAACATTCATATGAGCCGCAGGAAGGCGTACGGAGAGAGCCGGATGACGCTTTCGGAAGATTTTAACATTCCGGATAAAAGGCCGGATGCAGCCGGGCTGATCCAGAAGCGTGGAGAAGTGAGGCTGGAGGAGACGAGGACAGTAGAAGGACAGGTGCAGCTTTCCGGTACGCTGGAGGTACATATCCTGTATGTATCCGAAGGAGAAGAGCGGAGACTCTGCCGTATCCGGGCAGAATTTCCTTTTGAAGAGAAACTGGCGCTTCCGGGGGCGGCAGCAGGTGACAGTGTGGATGTGCGGCCGGAACTGGAGGATCTGAAGGTACGCCTGATCAATTCCCGGAAATTCAGCGTGCAGGCGCTGGTCTCCTTTGAAGCGGAGCTGGAAGAACTCTACGATGTGCAGGCAGGTGTGGAGCTTCACGGGGAAGCTTCGGTCAGTACCAGAAGCAGAAAAATAACACCCCTTTCCCTGGCAGTCCGCAAGAAGGATATCGTCCGGGTAAAAGAAGAACTGGCGCTGCCCTCCAGCAAGCCAAATATCGGAGAACTTCTGTGGGACAGTGTGGAACTGAGAGGAGTCGATGTACGGATCCAGGAAGAAAGTCTCGACATCCGGGGAGAATTGTTCCTTTTTGTCTTATATGAGACAGAAGGGGAGAAAAAATCACGGGAATGGATCGAAACGTCGCTTCCGTTCCAGCAGAGTCTGGAGTGTTCCGGTTCCGGTTCCGGTCAGATCCCGGATGTGGAGGTCACTCTTTCCGGTGTACGGCTGGAAACCGTGCCGGATCCTGACGGGGAGGAGCGTATGATCCAGGCAGAGGCGGTCCTGAATGTCAACATCCGCCTTTATGAAGAAGAAACGGTAGAGATCCTGAGCGATGTTTACACGCCGGAAAAAGAACTGATCCCGGTCTGCCGGGAGGAAGGTTATGAGAGCCTGGCAGGCCGGAATTTTTCCAAGTGCCGTGCTTCTGACCGGGTGCGGATGAATCCGGAAGCACCGCGGATGCTTCAGTTTTGTCACAGCAAAGGGGAGGTCCGTATCGATGAGGCACGGATGACAGAGCAGGGGATCCAGGTGGAAGGAGCCGTGGAAGTTTCCATTCTTTATGTGACCTCGGATGACAGCATGCCTTTTGCAGTCATGGAAGGGGATGTGCCGTTTTCTCATCTCATTGAAATAGAAGATCCGGGAGAACACTGCAGGTTCAGCCTCCATGCCGGGTTGGAGCAGCTCTCCGCAGCCATGGTTGACAGTGAGGAGATCGAAGTGAAAGCAGGGATCGACCTGAATGCCTTTGCGGCCAGAGAACAGAACGGTTCTTTTCTTACGGACATCCGGGAAAAAGAACTGGATCTTGCCAGGATCCAGGAAATGCCGGGCATCGTGGGATATCTGGTACAGGAAGGGGATACCCTCTGGGACATTGCCAGGGACTGCCTTACCACACCGGAGAAGATCCGGGAATGGAATCAGCTGGGAACGGAGGAAGCGCTTCCCGGAACCAGGCTCCTCATCCTGAAAAATATTCCTTCTTCGAGGTCTTGACTCTTGAAAAAACATCCATTATATTGATACCAGCAGGCGGCGTGTCCGAGAAGGGGGACGCTGCCGTTTTCTGGAGGAAAAGGCATATGGATACATTATTAGAAAAAGCGAGACAACACGAAAAAAATGCCCTGGAAAAAGAAAAGAAAGGCGGCATCCCGCGCCCGGCGGTCCATTTTACAAATCCCGTGGGATGGATGAACGACCCGAATGGTTTTTCGGACTACAAAGGAGAGCATCATCTTTTTTTTCAGTATTATCCTTACGATACCAGATGGGACAGCATGCACTGGGGCCATGCAAAAAGCAGCGATTTTATCCGCTGGGAATATCTTCCGGCAGCGATGGCACCGGATCAGCCGTATGATGAACTGGGCGTTTTTTCCGGAAGTGCTCTGGTCAGGGACGAAAAACAGGTGCTGGTCTATACAGGTGTGAAAAATGTCGATGGAGAAGGCTATCAGGCGCAGTGTCTGGCAGTGGGAGACGGCCTGAACTATGAAAAAGCACCGGAAAATCCGGTGATCCCTGCTTCACTTCTTCCGGCAGGCTATGACCGGAAGGATTTCCGTGATCCCAAGATCTGGAAGGACGGAGACATCTATTATGTAGTAGTGGGCTGCCGGAGCGAGGAAAACGGCGGTGAGGCGGCTCTTTTCAGTTCCCCGGATCTTAAAAACTGGAAGTTTGAGACCATTCTGGACAAGAGCTTCGGAAAACTTGGCATCATGTGGGAATGTCCGGATTTCTTTCCGGTGGGAGAGAAATGGGCGCTGACCGTTTCTCCGATCCGGATGGAAGCGGAAGGACTGGAGTTTCATCCGGGAAATAACTGCATTGTCCTGACAGGGACTTACGATCCGGAGACGATGAAGTTTCAGCGGGAAAATGTCCGCAGCCTGGATTATGGTCTGGATTTTTATGCACCTCAGACGATGGAGACAGCAGATGGCCGGAGAGTCATCATCGGCTGGATGCAGTCCTGTGAAAAGGCTTTTCTGCCGGAAGGCTTTCCCTGGTGCGGGATCATGAGCATCCCGAGAGAACTTTTCATGGAAAACGGCCGTCTCTGCCAGCGCCCGGTCAGGGAACTGGAAGCTTATCTGAAAGAAAAGGCTGTGTATACAGACATTTCCGTGAAGGAAAAACAGGCACTTTCCGGTATCCGTGGCAGAATGCTGGAGCTTGCCATTACCTTAAAGGGAACCGCTTACGACAGATGGACGCTTTCTCTTGCAGCAGGAGAAAAGCACGATACGACAGTCACATACGACAGAAAACAGAAGATCCTTACATTTGACCGGACGCACTCAGGTGTTCACTGGAATCTTGTCCACAGCAGGAGCATGTATGTAAAAGGAGAAGAAGAGGAACTTTCGCTCCGGATCCTGCTGGACCGTTATACGGTGGAGATCTTTGCCGACGGAGGCGCAGAGGTGTTTTCTGCCCTGCTCTATACGGAAGCGGAGTCAGACGGGATTTTCTTTGAAAGCGATGGCGAAGCGATCATGGATGTGACGGCACGGAAGATTGTTCTGGAGGAAAAATAAGATACCTGTTATGAAAAAAATAGATAAGAAGTTGTCTTTAAAAAAAGTGCAGCTGCCGGAAAATCCGGCAATCCTGCTTCCACTGTTGGCAGTGGTGACGATCCTGGTCATCGAGAGCATCTGCCGTCATTCTCTGATCGGCGGCTTTCAGTTCCTTTTTCAGCATCCGTATGCCTTTCTGGTCAATGTGCTGATCGTGGGAAGCAGTTATTCTCTGGCACTGCTTTTCAGGAAACAGAAGAGTATTCTGCTTCTTTTTACCATTTTCTGGCTGACTCTTGGAATCATCAACGGTGTGATCCTGACCTTCCGTGTGACCCCTTTTACCAGCAGCGATCTTCTGCTTTTAAAAGACGGTGTCAATGTGGCTTCCAAATATCTGAGTCTGATGGCTCTGGCAGCGCTTGTGATCCTTCTGGTGCTTGTGATCCTGGTCTTTGCGGTACTCGCTTTTCGGATCCCGGCAGTGAAGAAAAGAAGAAAGCTTTCCTGGTCGGTGACGGCAATCCTCTGTACGTTTCTGGCCGCCTGGGGACTGATTCTTGCAGGACAGAAAACAGAACTTCTGGAGACAAAATTCCGGGAGCTTTCCCAGTCTTATAAGAAAAACGGCTTTCTTTACTGCTTTGGGGCCAGTCTCATCGATGTAGGGATCAGCCGGCCGGAAGAATATTCCACAGAGGCCATTGAAGACCTGACCGATGATTCCGCGTATAACGGAGAACAGTTTGATTCCAAACGTCCGAACATTGTTGTGGTCCAGCTGGAATCTTTCTTTGATGTAAACCGGCTGAAGGATGTTGAATTTTCCGAAAATCCGCTGCCGAACTTCACACGTCTTTCGGAAAAATGTGCTTCCGGCTTTTTAAGTATGCCGGTCATAGGTGCAGGAACCGTAAACTCGGAGTTTGAGATGCTCACAGGTATGAATATCGATGATTTCGGGATCGGCGAATATCCTTATAAAACAGTCCTGAAGGAAAAAACATGTGAATCCCTGGCCTACAATCTGAAGCCTTACGGATATAAATCCTTTGCCATTCATGATCACGAAGGAAGCTTTTACGAGCGGAATCTGGTCTATCCGAATCTGGGCTTCGATGTATTTGACTCTGTGGAATATATGTGGCCGGAAGCTTATACCGCTATGGACTGGGCAAAGGATTCCGTGCTGACGGGAGAGGTGGAAAAGGCGCTGGATTCCACAGCGGAAAAAGATTTTATCTTCACGGTGGCCGTTCAGTCTCACGGAAGCTATCCTTCCGATCCGGAAACAGAATATGAACATCATCTGACTGCGGCAAGCAGTGTCATAGAGGATGAAGATTATCTGAATCAGATCAACTATTATGCCAACCAGATCTATGAGGTGGATCAGTTTGTGGGAGACCTCTGGAACATGCTTCGGAAAAGAAAAGAGCCTACGATCCTGGTCATGTACGGGGACCACTGCCCCAGTCTGGATCTTTCCGATGATAAGCTGAAATCAGGAACGATTTATGATACCTGCTATTTTATCTGGGATAATACAGGACTCTCCTTTGAGGGCGGTGATCTGCAGGCTTATGAAGTTGGTTCCGAAATCCTTTCCGCCCTTGGCATCACCGACGGTGTGGTCAATTCCTACCATCAGAACGGCTGGAAGCAGATGAAAAACGGAGAGCTGGAAGAAGAGGAGTATCTGGAAAAACTGAAAGAGCTGGAATATGATATCCTCTATGGAGACCGCATTTGTTATGGAGGTGATACACCCTATTATCCTTCCAATATGACTATGGGGCTGTCTCCGGTGAAACTCAATGCCGTGAATGTGACCTATGATCATGTCATGAAAGTAAGCGGGGAAAACTTCACCCGTTACAGCGTGGTACATATGGGAGATGAAAAACTGGAAACACTCTATCTGGATCCTGAGACCCTGGTTGTTCCGGAAGCGGCACCGGAGGATGGAACACAGATCCTGGTGTCCCAGGCGGAATTGAGCACGACAGGCCCCTACCGGTATGTGGCAGCTTCTGAAGAAACAGAAGAAAAGAAATAAGGATATAAAAAACGGTTTTCGGAGAAAAAAGCTTCGAAAGCCGTTTTTTTTGCAAAAAATCTTTCGTTTTAAGACAAAAAAATGTCATTTTTAAGAAGATGAAAGTATTGAATTTCTGACAGGCATCATATAAAATGATGATACTGGGGCAAAAGCCCTAATTTGAAGTGAATTTATAGGAGACAAACAGAATGGCAGGAGCTTTACAGATAAAACACGGGACGAAAATGCGTCTCGCCTTTGATGCACCGCTCAGTCAGGAGCCACAGTTTCATATGGTCTGTACCTTTAACAAGGCATTGGATGAGTCGGCATTTCTGGTATCCATTCCCATGGTGGGAGGGAAGTCTCTTCCACTGGATGAAAACCAGAAATTACTCTTTAAATATGGAGAAGGTGAAGAAACCTGTATTCTTGCAGGCTATGCAGATGATGAGGTGAAGGAGGGGATTCGCCATTACTGGAAGATCCGCCGGGTGGCAGAGCAGCGTCAGCTGGTCAAACGTGCGGATATCCGTATGAAAGTCGCTCTTCCAATTCAGTACATGCAGGATACCTGGGCATTGAATTCCGATGGAGAGATCGACAGGGAAAAGGGAGAAACGCTGGATATTTCCAATGGAGGTCTGGCTGTCTGTATGAACCGCTGGTTTCCGGTGGGAGAGATCTGTATATTTACTCTGCCGCGTCTTGGTACGGCTTCGGACGGCCATGCAGCCCATGAAGTGGTCGGTGTGGTCTGTTGGACGCGTGAAATGCCGAAGGGCAGCGTTTTCAGGTATGTAGCCGGCATCCAGCTCCGTTTCGGAGATCCGGAGGAGCGGGCAGAAATGCAGGATTACGTGGCTTATGTAAAGAAAAGGTATAAGCTATGAGAAACAGGAAAAAAGATTTGGAAGAAAAGCAGACAAAATCCAGGCGGAAACGCCGGAGAGAAAAGGAAGAGCTTGTCCGGATCGAGGAACTGGAAGAACTTTTAAGCAAACACGGGGACGAAGTAGATCCTGAAACCATAGTTAGTATGTATCTGCCTCACAGGAAAAGGCGGAAGCTCGGAGCCGCCCTGCTCCGTCTGGATCGCCTGCAGCTGCTTCTTTTGAGCCTGCTTCTTCTGGTCGCTGTTCTTTTTATTGCGGCTTTCATGCAGGAGAAAATGGGAAACTTCACCATCAATCTGGACCGTCTGGAGCTCTACCGGCGAGGCATCAGCATCGCCGATAACGGAGAGTTCAAGAATGCAACGGCCCGTCTAAAGGCGGCTACCGTGCAGGATGCCACGAACATTTCCATCCGTGATCTTCCGGAAAATCTGGATGAGGCAGAAGGAGGCCACAACGGAAAAAACTATATGGCCTATACCTATTTTGTCCGGAATGCCGGAAAAGAGGATCTGGGCTATGTCGCTAGCATCACGCTGGATTCCTGTTCCAAGGGAGCTGAGGAGGCTGTCCGGATCGCAGTCTGGAAAAACGGGGAGCGTGTGGTTTATGCGGAACCGTCTAAGGATGGCACACCGGAAGAGGGATGTGAAAATTTCCTGACCAGCCGTGTGATCTGTAAATATGAAGAAAAGAATTTCCTTGTAGGAAATGTTGACAAATATACGATTGTGGTGTGGATGGAGGGCGATGACCCGGAGTGCGTGGATTCTATCATCGGAGGAAGCGTACAGTTTACCATGCATATCAATTCTGATTATGAGGATGATTCCAGTCTTATTATGAAGTTTGTCGAGGATATCAAAGACACCCTGACCGGTGATAAGCCGATCAATGCGGCCGGTAATGAAGCACCGAATGACAGCTATTATCCGGATAAGGAAGTGACCTGGGAGAACCGGAGAAATCAGTAAAAAAGTTTCAGCTATAAACAGTGCCACAGCCACTGATTATATAGACAAGATAAATTTCCCGTCAGATCTGTTGTGAAAACAAAGCGGGAAGAAGAAAGCGTTTCCCACAAAACCGGGAAACCAGGAGGGAAAAGAATGACAGAAACGAAAAGCGTAAAAGCGCTGAAAAAACAGCTGGCAGCAGCCATTGCCATGGTATGCGTTGCCGCTGTAGCGCTGGGATCAAGTACATATGCTTGGTTTGTAAGTAATAATACCGTTAAAGGTACAACCACAAATATCAGTGCACAGTCAAATGCTGCATTTATGGTAATTGACAAAACTGTAACTTCAGAAAATTCTGGTACAGAAGATTCTTACACAGGAACTGCTACAAAACTTTATCCTGCAAAAGTAGATAAAATAGACAAAGCTGTCACAAACGGTAATGGTGATACTACTAAGGGATATGTTATGCAGTCCGCGTTTGCATCTGATGCTGGTGCAACTACTATGAAAACAGGAACTCTGTTTGATATCACTGGTACTGCAGACGCAAATGGAATCACTGGAACAGCTGCTACTGGAACAGCTGATGCTGCTGTTCAGTCTGGATTTGCAATTAAACAGACATTTTACATTGGTGAGAAAACAGGTACTACTGAACTGAAAAATCTTCGTGTCAGTGGCGTTACTATGACAGGAGACAGTACAACAAATGACTTAACAAATGCAATGCGTGTACTTGTTATTTGCGGTAATAACTGGGTTGTTTATGACAAAGATGGTACTGTTAAAACTACAAATATTACCAAAAACGCTTCTGATCAGTATGTTTTAAAGACAGAGGGATTCAAGGGTGTAGGTACTGCTAATCAGGTCACTGTTGATATGTATGTATATTATGATGGTGATGACACACAGGTATTTACCAAGAACCTTGACAAGCTTCAGACAGAACATGGTCTGACAGTATCCTTTACCGCTGACAATACAGCAGCAGGTGGATCTACTGGTTCTACTGGTACATATACTAAGTAATTCTTACCAAAATAGGAATATTAATCAAAAATCATATTTATACCCCACGGTTGTGGCGTGGGGTACATACCAAAGAGCAAAAAGTAATTTTTACTTTTTGGTATGTAGAAGCAGAGAGGTGATGTAAGCGTATGAATATAAAGAAAATGAAAATGCAGTTGGTGGCAACTGCTGCATCAGTTTTAATATCTGGTGTTGCATTAACCTCAGCCACATATGCATGGTATGTATCAAATAATTCCGTAACAGCAAACACGACTACAATCAGTGCGACTACGAATGGTTTCATTTTGCAGATTGCAGAAGCTGACAAAGGTGCACAGCACGGTGGAAATGATCAGTCGCTGTCTGCCACAACGCTTGGCGGTAAAATAACCCCTTCCTCTACAAGTGATTTAAAGGATTGGTATATTTGCCTCGGGTGGGACTCACATGGTAATGTTACAACATATACACAGCCTACGTTCAACACAAAAACAGATTCAAAACCTGGTGAATATGAAGCAGGTGGTGAATCGCATTATGCATATCTTAAAAGTGAATATATTCTTTATACTATGACAGAAACAGGTTTGGCAGATGTATATTTGGATTCGAATGAAGGAAAACCGATTACCGTTGCTATTGATAATGGGAAGACGGCATCCTCGACCACAATTCCGGATTCTATGCGAATTGCTCTTACAACTCAACCACTAGCCGCTGATGGAAAAACTCCTACTGGAACGGAAACACTAAGAGTTGTATATGCACCTACAGAAGAAACCAGAAAAGGAAATGATGCTACTGCAGAAAATGGAATGACCTGTATTGCTACTGTAGATCAGGCAGCAAAGCTGACTTCTGTACCGTATTCCTATATCTATGACACTCATTATTCCGATCAAGACGGAAAAAATTGGTCTGTTATAAAGGAAGATGAGGATTACGTATTCCCGACTGGATATACAGAAAATAACAGTGAAGCAATTGCAAAGAATGTCGGATATAATGGTATCCTGCTTAGAACTTACATTTGGATGGAAGGCACAGATGCAGATTGTGTAAATAATAGTGCCACAGAAGATGAGGCAACTTATAGTGTTACTTTACGTTTGGCAGGTATTGCATCCAATGGAAATTAAATAGGCTCCTTTGAAAAGTCATGGCACGAACCATGGCTTTTCTTTTGCTCTGATATCCCTATATTGTCTACTATCCCCAACTTCCTCCACGTATTTTCGGTACATCTGATGAATTGCTATTTCCCCGACTTCTGGTATAGTCATGTAACTGAAAAGAGAACTTCAGAAGGGAGAAATGCAATATGAGAAAAAAACAGGACATCATGTGGGAACAAAGTACACTATGGGAATCGGTGGAGAAATGGGTGACTAAGTATTTGAAAAAGAGTCACTCAGAATATCGTGAACTCCAGGTGAAAGCAATGAGAATTGTGGAAGAAAATCCAGCACTGCGGATATTGATAAATAGTATGGAAGGTATAGTGTTAACACCGGAAGATCACAAAGCCTTGCATAAATACATCGAGACAAAGGATGAGATGACAATATTCGAATATGAATACTATTATCTTGCTGGACAGATAATGACATTCTCTTATGGAAGAATGTTAGCACAGGTGAACTGCTCGGCAACTGAGTTACCAGAGCATCTGAATAGAGGCGGGATACCGCATTTTTCAGGGTGCGTCCATGACACCACTACTGTTTACTCTTTCGAGCTATACAGCTACTTTTATGATTTCCGGTGTTTTCAGTCCGGTCACGGACAGTTCTTTTTTTACTCCGGATACGGAGAGATATTTTCTCAGGATATTATATGAGTCAATACAACGTAACTGTAAAATTTGCCGAAAAATCCCCGGAGTATTTTTACGTGTTTCTATCTAAAAGCACCATCAAAAATCATATCAGCAAATCTTACATTCCGGTCACTCACCGCACCAGACAATTCAAACATTCCTTTAGTACCATCTGTGACAATCAAAGTCAAGGTATTTTCATGAAAATAGAATTTCCATGTTTGTGAATGCCCGGTTTCCTGCCAGCATATAGTCAAAATAAGGGTACTCTGGTCTACCCAACTGTGATGGGCAGCATATTTCCAAATACGGTTTCTCTGTTCGTCTCCAATAAGTGGGCTATTTGACGGAATTTCAATTGCATATGTGGTTTCTCCAAACAAATCAACAGTACAGGAACTGTGAATAGTCTGCATTTCATCGATTACAAACTCCATACGGCTGTTGCCAATTTCAAAGCGAAGAGTATGTTTTTCATCTGATGTACGACTGCGTAAATCAAATTCTTTTCCCTGAAGCATATGCATTAGATAAGAAGCACTCGGCGAATATACAACAGGAGTTTCCCACTGGTTCATTACGTTTTTCATGTATTGGTAACACCATGCATCACGAGGTTTCGGCTGCTCAGTTATGTTATTAAGGATATACTTTTCAATCAGAGGGAAAATTCTGCTTCCATCCGTTTCTTCAGCAGTAGTTGTAATAACCATATCCATTTTCGGAAATACCATGCAATACTGGCCAAATGCTCCATCAGCACGATAGCTCCCCGGACTGTTCTCCCAAATTTGATATCCATAGTGGCGGCCCCATCCGGCACATCCCTGCCTGTTTGTGGAAATGTGGGGGTATGATGCCTCCGTAACCCATTCTTCCGTGAGAATGCGTATGCCATTGTAAACACCTTTATGTAAGTACAAAAGTCCCAGCTTTGTGAGATCACGTGGAGCAATCAAAAGCCCCCATGCTCCAGTGTTAACATCTCCATGTTTATCCCAACTGACATCTGTAATCTCCAGAGGATCAAATAGATGCTTCTGTAGCCAATCTTTCAGGCACATGCCAGTCACACGGCTGATAAGTTCTGACAGCATATAAGTTCCTCCGGAATTATAGACAAAATGAGTTCCTGGCTCATATACTATTTTTCTGGTAAAAAAGATTTCCGGCCAGGGTCTTATGCCATTGCACATATCTCCCACTGTATCCACGCCATGACCCGTACTCATAGTCAAAAGATGGCAAATTTTTATGGTACGGGCTGCATCATCCATGTCCAAATCTCGACATTCCGGAAAATAATCAAGAAGGAAATCATCTACCCGCAACAAACCTTCTTTTACCGCAATCCCTATAGCCGTGGATGTAAATGTTTTGCTTACGGAATATACCAATCTTTTATCAAGTGCACAAAACGGATATTTGGAAACTTCTGCTATCGCTTTATCATGGCGAACAATATGAAGAGTCCGCAATTTATAATTTATTTCATCACATTCTTTCAGAAACTGGGCAATAGCTACAGAGGAAATGCCTACATCTTCAGGAATATAAAATTTATTGAATAATTGTGTCATCAGAATTCTCTCCTTTATTGAGTATTTCTCAATTTTATAACTTTTTCATCTGCATTTATAAAGTTACTAATCAAAACTAACAAAATGCTACAGACCAAAGGAACGACTGCATATCCGCATCTTTCAGCAAACAGGGTGACAGAAGATTATGCAATGCTATTATTTGCAGCCTGAGCGTCATATTTACCAAGAGACAAAATAACCGAGACACCTACACTGCCGAGAAGCATTCCTACGCGCATTCCAAGCTGGGCAATACTGGTAGAAAGGCCGGAAACATCTGTCTTTGTGGTAAGATTAATATGATCTGCCACATCCGCAGTGGAAGCAAAAAGCAATGAGCCATAAAAGGCCAATCCGATTCCATACAATGCATTTCGTGAACTACTCGGTAACTGAGTTACCAGAGCATCTGAATAGAGGCGGGATACCGCCTTTTTCAGGGTGCGTCCATGACACCACTACTGTTTACTCTTTCGAGTTATACAGCTACTTTTATGATTTCCGGTGTTTTCAGTCCGGTTACGGACAGTTCTTTTTTTACTCCGGATGCGGGAGAGATATTTTCTCAGGATATTATATGCACCGACAGCATCCGCATTATAATTCTGGTTTCCATCTCTGTATAGCCCCCTCTGTTTTCGCTTGCACGGCTCTGCATATTTCCTTCCCACCTCCGGTGACAGCGGACTACACTGACTGGTGTAACTTTCTTCCTGCCTTAC
>NZ_QSCM01000017.1:59872-61761 GCF_003463065.1 Blautia sp. OF03-15BH | reverse complement strand
TTAATTAAAACATTCCCAACATTTCGGACTATAGCAAGATAGTCCGAAAATACAGTTTCCTTTGATTTATACCAGATTTTTGCTTTTCATCAGGAGAAGAAGCCCCATTTTAAGCTATTCCTGGCGAGTTACATCGTTTCTGCAGGCATATTTCTTTGCAAAATTTATCATAAAAATATGTACTATATAGTCCGAATATGTTATAATAGGACTATATATAGGAGGTATTTTTATGGCAGTTCCGGCAGAAATCAGAGCAGTTCCAAGACCTGTCAATACGATTGTTGATGACAGTGGAACCAACAGCCCGAAGCGTTATGCAGTCCGCCAGCGGGCATCTTCAAAATATATTCCGGGTGGTAACCCACAACCCAAAAACGGAAAAGTCATCGGACACATCATTGATTACAAATATGTGCCTTTGACTGACAGCACAGCCTCAGATGGACCGGATATGCTTTCTTACGGAGCTTCGGCTCTCGTAAAATCAGTTTCGGCTGATCTGCTCTCGGATCTTTTGAATATCTATCCGGCAAACGAAGCATACAGCATCATGTCCATTGCGACTCTTCGTGTCATCAGGCCCAAGATCACTCTTGGAAGAATGGCTACCCATTACCGTAGAACATTCGTCTGCAAGGATTATCCCGGCGCTGCCATGTCAAAGAATACTCTGGGAAATCTGCTTCAGCGTATCGGACAGGACGGAAACAAGCGGAAGGACTTCTATCAGCTGCGTATTTCATCTGTTGCCGAAGATCATCATATCGCCATCGATGGAACGTTAAAACAGAATACCAGTATCGTGAATGATCTTTCTGCATATTCTTACAAGGCCAGAACCCGAGGCTGCAGTGAAGTATCCGTATTGTATGCTTATGATATCGAACAGATGGAACCTGTGTGTGCCGAAGTCTTTCCGGGTAACAGCATCGATGCGAGTTCGTATTCTGCATTTATCCGTGATAATGATATCCGAAAAGGAATCATCGTTGCCGATAAGGGATTTCCCCCCAGCAAGATCAAAGAGGAACTGGCCGAACGACCGGAACTCCACTTCCTGACACCGATCAAAAGAAATGATCTTCGGATTTCCGATAATAACATGCTGTCTTTCGAGGGTGTTCTTGAAGGCATCGAAGGTCATGTCGTTTATAAGAAAAAACAGATCAAGGGTGGGCGTTTTCTCTACTCCTACAGAGATGCCAGAAAAGCAGCCATTGAAGAAGCTGATTACCTGACAAAGGCTGAAAACCAAAAAACCTTTGAGCCCAAGAAATACAGCAAAAAGTCTTCATTATTCGGCGTGATCGTTTTTGAGAGCGATCAGAATCTTGATCCTAAAACCGCATACCAGTGTTACGATGACAGATGGCTGCTTGAACTTGTATTTAACCGATACAAAAGTGATGACTGTTTTGACAAGACAAATGTCCAGGGTGATTTCTCTGTTATCGGGTCAGAATTCGTAAATTTCATCACTACAGTAATGACGTGCCGGATTATCCGTAAAGCCACCAGGGCCGGTCTCCTAAATAAGATGAGCTACGGCGATCTGATGGATGATCTGTCAAGTGCATGGCGAAAGGCCGATGCACCTCAGAAGCCAAAAACAGATGATGGCTACTGGGTTCATACACTGCAGATCGTTTTTGAAGAACTCGAGGCACTCGGTCTTTCAGAACCCGTCCCTAAGCCTGAACCAAAGAAGCGGGGACGTAAGAAAAAAGAACCCGAAGTGTCAAAAACCAAACGCCCAAGAGGGCGTCCAAGAAAGGATACTAATCCGTCTGTCGGACTTCTATAGTCCGACAGACTGGGAATGTTTTAGTTAATTCTGACATCAATTTCAATTTTTTATTAATCAATGGTCGCATACAATTAGGAAC
>NZ_QSCM01000017.1:0-59862 GCF_003463065.1 Blautia sp. OF03-15BH | reverse complement strand
AATTAGGAACATGTTCCTGATGCGCTCTGTGGATTGCTACACATTCCTTACAGTTTCCGTGATAACGACAGGCTTTCAGGCAAGGACAGTGATCTTTGTCTTTATACTCCTTACGAAATTCCGCTGCAAATTCTTCTTGCAGTCTCAGTCCCTCGACACGGTTTCCCTTATGAAATTCTACCATTGCATCCAGTTCTTTCTGGTTCCCTTCAATCTTCATGTTATTATAGCGCCTCCATTTCAACTATTCCTCATTTTCTGATAAATTCCGATTGAGATTTCACCTGTTTTAAGAAATTTAATAACTGTTATATTTTATTATTAAATTCTTCGCAACCCCTTGAAAACACTGGATTTGTCGCAGGTGAGCTTTCCCTTATTATTTCCCTTGTGTTATATCGTCCCATCAGTGTTTATGCACTCTGATAAGGGCAAATACAAGGGCAAGAAAAATCTATAAGACAGTATAACACAAAATAAAAGTGACATGGTGAACTGATTGAAATGCTTCTTAATTTTTGCTACTACTGATTGATTAAATGATAAGGAGATGGGATACGATGAGAACAATATTTGCAGAATACAATCCACAGTGCAACAGCATTGATGTATATACTAATACGGGCTATATACTCCGTATTGATTGTTGGGAAGCAGAAAAAAATTTAAGAACCACACCTGGATCTGATTGTGCTTTGACATCGCTTGCAATCGATGAGCCATTAGAATATGCAAGGTTATATCTTGATGGGAATTTACAGATGTGGGTAGATGCTGAAGATTCATTAGAGTTATGATTATTCCAATCAAAATCTACTAGAATTTATTAAAAATTAGCTTCATAATTTTAAAAGGACAGCCCTATTGCTATGAGGCTGTCCTTAAAAATACAATAGATAAACCTAGATTATTCTTGCTACTATCTGATTGTTAAATTTTCTGTATTCCATATTGCAAATCTCCCTTTTCGCAATATTTTATTAGTATGAATGCCAGAATCGCTGAAAAAACACGTGCCAATACCGTACTCCACCATATCATAATCTGTCCACCAAATAAAGGTGGTAAAACAAGCATAAATATCAGCATCAATACTGGTTCAATGAATGTAAGAATGTATGACAATCCACTTTTTTCAGTAGCATAAAATCCAGCTGTCGCTATTCTGGTAATCGCAACAAATGGTAATGACACTAAAAATATAGGTACAATTTTAGAAATCTCAATACTTACTTCATAAGAAGCTCCGAAAACCCCTCCAATATTTGCTCTGTTTACATACATGATAATTCCACCACAAACAGCAAGAATTATTGCAAAAATGTATGCCATTCTCTGAACTCCTCTCAGGCTTTCTTGATCCTTCTCACCATAAAAACGGCTCATTAAAGGTTGACTTCCATCACCTACGCCCTGCAATATGAGATATATGATACAGATAATATAGGATACACATGCATAAGTTGCAATAGCTTTTTCTCCCCCATAAGAAGCGGAGAATCGGTTTATAAACACCAATGAAATATTAGGAGTCAATGCTAGCCCAAATGGTGCAAGACCTACTCTGAATATAGCGCCACACATTTCTTTTACATTTTTTAAGGATACATACACATAAAACTTTTTATTATATAATGCGTATATGATTGCAATTGCTGCAGTCACACCCTGTCCGGCTATTGTAGCTGTGGCTGCACCTTTCATGCCCATTTCATATATCCATACAAAGATAAAATCCAGAACAATATTGGTTATGAATCCACCAACCATCGCAAACATTGACCAGAAAGAGTTTCCATAATTTCTAATGAATGGCATCATTCCAGTTCCAAGAATCTGCAATATTGCTCCAAGTGCTATAATTTTGATATAATCTGTCGCATTTGTTAATATAATTCCATCTGCTCCAAGCAATCCTAAAATTTTAGACGAAAAGGAGTAAATAATTATGGTACTGATAACACTTACTATTACAAGAAGCCACCAGCTTGTAGCAATAAATTCTTCTGCCCGTTTTCCTTTCTTTTCTGCTGCATTAATTGAGTAATAAACAGCTCCTCCCATACCAATTCCTGTTCCAAGAGCCTGAATCAAAGCCTCAATCGGATATACAATATTAATAGCCGAAAGTCCAGCATCTCCTATGGTATTGCCTACAAAATATCCATCCACTATCGCATATATTCCTGATAATGCAAATGCTATAATAGATGGAATAACATATTTAAAAAATAATGATTTATGATTCATTTTTCTTACAATCTCCTTCCTTGAAAAGTCTGATAAACAGCTCTGTATTATCATTAAGACTTTCTATATTCTCTAATCCCATTTTTTCGATTACATATATTTCTTTTGAGTGCAGTTTTTCTATGATATCTTTCGTATATTCCATTCCTGATTCTGTGAGGCATATCAGCTTATTTCTCTTGTCTGAATCATCAGATACCATATTGATGTATCCTTTTTTCTGAAAATCTTTTAGTATCGTATTTACCGTTTGCTTAGGTATATTCCATTTTTCACTTATCATTTTCTGCGTGCATCTTCCATTACTTTCATAAAATGAATGCAAAACAAAAACTCCATTTGAAGACAGTCCCTGATCCTTTGACCATTCCTCATACATTGCTGTACATTCTTTCCATAAAGCATAATATCGTTGCAACTGTATTATCATATTATTATCTTTTCTCATCTTTTTCCTCCTTAAATTAGTACGAATCCGGACTTTTGTATTATAATCCGAGTTCGTACTAATTGTCAAGATTTATTTATATACTTTTTCTTTATATAAACAATCAATAGTCCCTTACTAAGGACAGGAAGATTATGAAATTTCCCTGTCCTCTTTTAATAATATCCTCGTTCTTCCATCCAGTCTTTCACATAACATCTGATTCCAATATAAATAATATGCGACAGTAATAGCAATACAATAAGATTTATCGGATTAGCGTTTTTAATCCATTCTCCAAAGTAAATTACAACAGCTGTACTCGTTATCGCTACCACGATACTGATGATATCCCAACAATATTTCCGGTAGATTTTTCCTACCTGATAACCAATCCCGATTATCAGCCACCCGGTTATTACGAATAAAATTGCCATGACAGTACCGGCAATCAGCCAGTACACAATCCCGGAAAGAATACTGTTAGGTATTCCACTGCTTAACTGTCCGAAAGAGTCTGCACCTGTCACAAACTCCCGAAATAAACTTCCCATTCCTTTTCCTAACGCACCGAAAAAGACGACACAGTCGTTAAGGAAAACCGGCGAAAGAATCGCAGTAAACAGTGTTGTTGTTATGCTGTACCATGCCAGTAGAAACAAGATACTTTCATAACCAATCGTCATATTTTTATATTTCTTTTCTAACTGGCTTTTACGGCTATCGCATTTTTCTTTTGCTTTCCGGTAAGCAGTACGGTCACATTTTTCACATTTCTCATAAGGCACTTTTTTCTCAACAGCTACCTCTACCGTCTTTTGGTGTGTCTGTGCATAAAGTTTTTCCTGCTCTGCTTTTTCATACTTAAATTTCCATGCCACGGCTTCTGCGTCGGCTCTTTTCCTGCTGTCTGTCTCGCTGGTCAATCGTTCCTCTGTTTGCCTTAATCTTGTCCGCAATGCTTCGATATTCTCGGCTCTGTTTTCGCTGTTCAATTTCTCGTTCAAGGTCAGCGATTCGCTTAGCTGCCTGTTTAGTTCCTGGATTGTCTGGTCTTTCTGATCCAGTTCGTCCTGCATCTGTTCGGTCATCAGCAGAAGTTCTTCCACCTGCCCGACGTTCTCTAAGTTTCTGCATTCGCTCATCGATCTCCCTCGCTTTCTCTATCTGCTGTTTAAGGTCAGCAATTCGCTGTTCTGTTTCTGCAATAAGCTGTTCTCGTTGTTCAGCTTCTGCGTTAATTCCTGCCATTGCTGATTCTCGTTTTCCAACTGTTCGATTCTGGTTTTCTGTTGCTCGATCTGTGAGAGCAGTTCTTCTGTATCTGGCAAAAGATTTAGCAGCCTGGATAATTCGCTGTTTAAGCTTTTTAAACTCTGGTTCTGCTCCTGAAAAGACAGGAGCTGCCTGTCCCGTTCCTGCAATTCCTGTACCATCTCTGCCATAAGATTCTGCTGTTCCTCGATCTGGTTTATCATTGTCTCCATCATGGGAATGACTTCCCGGCTTTCTTCTAATGTCACGCAATCGCTCCTTCCATTGTGTTAATGCACTGGATACTTTTCCAAAAGAAATCTGTATTTTATCCAGCAGTGCATTTTGTCTTTTTATGATCTGGTTTTCCTCTACTTTCCATGAAGTAGAGGATGTCTGTCCGTTTTGAAATTTCTCGTCAATTTTTCTGGCATCTGCGCCCTCATGGATCGTCGGTATCTCTAATTTTCCCTGCCTTGCATAAGAACGATGGTCAATGTGATTTTCCGTTTTCAAATGTGCATTACAGACGTTTGCCCATTCGCTCCGCCATAGCTCACAATTTTTCGGATTGTTCCACCCGGTAGCATCGGTTAATACACGTTTCCACTGTTTGCGGTTCCTTGTCCCGACTTTCTGGACTCCATTTTCATCAAGTACGGGGATTCGGATTCCATGACGGTCAGGGTTCTTTTTATCCTGCCACCAGTCCGGATGGGATTCATCCACCACAATATTTCCATTTTCATCTCTGACAAACTCCCAATCCTTGATTTCTTTGTTACCCCATGAGTGGTCTGAATTGAATGGTCGCAACGTCACCAATAAATGCACATGGGGATTACCATCTCCTTTATCGTGGATACTCCAATCCGCACACATTCCCTTATCTACAAAGGTCTTTTGAATATATTCAGTTGTATAATCAATCTGTTCCTGTCGGCTCCATTCTTTCGGAAGTGAGAACTCAAATGACCTGCCGAGTTGTGCATCTGAACTTTTTTCTATCCTCAAGACTTCATTCCATAAACGCTGCTTCTGAAAAGTAAGTTTGAATTTTTCCAGTGCAGCATTTTGGTTATCTGCCCTTTTATATCGGACAGATTTCTGGAACCGTCTGATATTTTCAGCAGGTACATTCTGCCATTCCTGTGGTGCATTTTCACACATCAGCAGGCTGGTATAAACGACTTCTTTTTTTGAAGTATAGTAGCTGATCCTGCCTGTTTCTTCATTTTTCATCACATCGCCATTGAGATAAGCAGACGCCGATATGATGGATTTTCCTTTGCTGCGTCCAACAATCTTTACTGTATAATGAAAAATCGCCATGCTCCGTTTCCCCCATTCTGCCGTATCCGGCTTTGATTTCCGGCAGGTAACGTTTTTCCTAAAAGAAAATGGTATCTGCCGGAGCACCCTCTGCGTAAGAGTGCCCTGTGCATAACAGCCTGCATGGAATGTGCCCCTCTGGCGAAGAGTGCCTCCTGCGGCATGAGCAGGTCTGGCTGAAAGCCCCGCCGACGGAACGAGCCCGGCAAGCGTAAGCGCAGACCGGTTGCCACCTGTGGCAAACTTATACGGACGACCTCTGGTTGTCCATAAGTGCGCCCTTCATAAAAAAGCAATGAAGGGAATGGAAACTCCACTCCCTCCGGCATTACACTTCCTCCGTATTTGCAACTGGCTCTTTCTGCATTGCCTTTGAGAAGAATTTCCCATTTGCTTCCTGCCTTTTTAAGAAGCCGATCAGCTTTGGGATATCATCTTCCTCAATCGCAGAACCCAGTACCGATTCCACTGCACCGCCAATCTGGCAGAGCCTGTGTGTCCGTTTTTTGGTTTCCACATCTTTCTGACGTTTCTTCAGTTCCCGTTTCTGTGCTGCATACTGTTTTGCTTTCTCAAGGCTTTCCTGTTCTTTCTTTTCCAACTGGAGCATACGCTCCTCATAACTCTTTGTTGATCTTGCCATAAATATCATCGTCCTTTCTTTTTTTCCAAACATAAGTTTCCTGTTGTCTGTCAGACGAAGTACATGGTATAATCTGCTTGCGTGTAGGTATATCATGACTCCGGTCTGATAGAACCTTTGGCGGTTTCTTCGGGAACCGCTTTTTTAAGTTGAACCGTTTCTTGTGACTGCTTTCACATTTCCCTTATCCCTCAAGTCCCTGCCCTCGTTGGCTTCCATAAAAAGTTCCAGCATATCCGTTTTGATCAGGACTTTTCTCCCAACCTTCAATACCGGAAGTTTCTTCCACTCTACCAACTTTCGCAGGGTGTTCCTGCCAATTCCCGTATAATCAGCAGCTTCCTCAATAGATAAGGCAATCTTTCTTTGCGTCATATGACCACCTCCTTTCGAATTGCATTATGCAATTTCATTTGTGCTGTCAGTATAGCGTGTTTATATTGCTTTGTCAAGCATTATGAAATTTTTCTGCTTTTCTTAAAATTGCATATTGCAATATATTTTGTTGCGTGGTATAGTAATGACATACCGAAAAAGGAGGCACATCAGCATGAAAGATAAAGAACTACGCAAGCTGATTGGCAGCAGGGCAAAACAGCGCCGTCTGGAATTAAATCTGACACAGCCTTATGTCGCAGAGAAGATGGGAGTTACCGCTTCCACAATCCTGCGTTATGAGAATGGTTCGATTGACAATACCAAAAAGATGGTACTGGAAGGTCTTTCGGAAGCACTTCATGTATCGATTGAATGGCTCAAAGGGGAAACCGATGAATATGAAACTGATATTACGGATAAGAAAGAATTGCAGATTCGTGATGCGATGGGCGACATTCTCAAACAGTTTCCTCTTGACCTCAATAAAACAGAAGACGCTTTTTCTAAAGACTTACTGCTGTTAATGTTAAAGCAATATGAACTGTTTCTGGATTCGTTTCAGTTCGCCTGTAAAAATTACAAAGGCAGTACCAAAGATGCGGACATTGCCAAAGTAATGGGATTTGAATCGAAAGATGAATATAATGAGATTATGTTTCTCAGGGAGATCACACATACTGTCAACGCATTTAATGATATGGCAGATGTTGTAAGGCTCTATTCAAAGAAACCGGAAGCGGCAGAACAAAGGCTTGCAAATCTTTTATCCGAAGTTATGTATGACGATTCTGAATCGGTATAGTAAGATAATCGGAGTTATGATACAATGAGCGCAAGCGAGTCAAGCTGTTTACAGATTTGACGAGCGGCGAATTGGCTTATGGACTTGTCCATAAGATGCCTACACGCAAGAAGCATTTCAGCAGTTCCGATTGTCTGATATCGAAAGGAGACATACGATTATGGCAAAAGGATCTGTTAGAAAAAAAGGAAAAAAATGGTACTATCGTTTCTATGTAGAAGATGCAAGCGGTAAAATGGTTCAGAAAGAATACGCCGGAACCGAAAGTAAAAGTGAGACGGAAAAGCTTCTCCGCAAGGCACTGGAAGACTACGAAGATAAGAAGTTTGTTGCAAAGGCAGATAATCTTACCGTAGGGGAACTTCTGGATATGTGGGCAGAAGAAGAACTGAAAACTGGGACACTCAGCAACGGTACAGTGGAAAATTATCTTGGTGCAATCCGATGTATCAAAAAACACCCGATTGCAGACCGCAAACTGAAAACAGTTACTGCCGAACATTTACAGGCATTTCTTGATCTGCTTACATTCGGTGGTGAGTTTCCAGACGGGAAAGTAAAAAAGGGATACAGCAAAGATTATATCCATTCTTTTTCCGCAGTGTTACAGCAGTCATTCCGTTTTGCAGTATTTCCAAAACAGTTAATCAGTTTCAATCCGATGCAGTATATTAAGCTGAAAAAGCAGGCAGAGGAAGTTGACCTCTTTTCCGATGATGAAGTGGAAGAAGGTACACAGCCGATTTCACATGAGGATTATGAACGGCTTATCCAATATCTGGAAAAGAAAAATCCACCTGCTATTCTTCCGATTCAAATTGCGTATTATGCCGGGCTCCGTATCGGGGAAACCTGTGGTCTTACATGGCAGGACATTAACCTTGAGGAACAATGCCTGACCATAAAACGCAGTATCCGCTACGACGGCATGAAACACAAAAATATTATCGGACCAACGAAACGGAAAAAAGTAAGGATTGTTGATTTTGGAGATACGCTGACTGAAATACTGAAAGCTGCCAGAAAAGAACAGCTCAAAAACCGGATGCAGTATGGCGAATTATATCACCGCAATTACTACAAAGAAGTGCATGTGAAAAACAGGGTATATTATGAATACTATCATCTTGACGGAACACAGGAAGTCCCGACAGATTACAAAGAAATCTCCTTTGTCTGCCTGCGACCAGATGGCTCTTTGGAACTGCCGAGTACACTCAGCATTGTATGCAGATCAGTGGCAAAGAAGCTGGAAGGATTTGAAGATTTCCATTTTCACCAGTTGCGTCACACTTATACCAGCAATCTGCTTTCCAATGGAGCTGCACCGAAAGATGTACAGGAACTGTTAGGACACTCTGATGTCAGTACCACAATGAATATTTACGCTCACTCAACAAGAAAAGCAAAACGGGATTCCGCAAGACTTCTTGATAAAGTAGCGAGCAATGCTTAACTAAAAATTTCCCTTATTTCCCTTGCGGATTCCGCATAAGGGCAAAAATAAGGGAAAATACATATCATTTCACTATTTAATGGGCTGAAAAGCCTGTAAAATAAGGAAAGTTCAGGAAATCTCTCCACAAATCCCGATTTCTATTTTTGTTTCCATATCATAGTGTACTCTTTTTCACCAGTATCTTCATCCAAATCTTCACATTGAATAATGAACCCTTCCCTTTGGTAAAAAGAAATTGCTCTGGCATTCTTCTGGTATACATTTAATCGTAAGCTAACTTTTTTATCCTTAATATAATCCAATAAAAGTTTACCTATGCCACATGACTGCATTTCATCAGAGACAAAAATACCTTCGATATATTCATCATTTAGTCCTACAAATCCTTGTATCATTTTATCCACTTCAAACACATAGACTTCGGATTGTGACATCATTTCTTTCACTAATTCATAATTACTTTTCCAGTATTGATTGGAAATAAAATAATGTGCTTTCAGATTTGTCTTTAACCATATGTCAGCGACTCTATCGATATCTCCGTTCAGCAACTTTCTAATCATAACAAATATTCTCCACAACTACATCCTTTATGCTTTTCTCTTTTTTCCATTCTAGCACAAGCTCACCATTAATCATCATTTTTTGATATTTTTTCTTTTCCCCCACTGTAAAACAGCCTCTGAGCGTTCTTACGCAAGGATCCATTGGCCATTCTCTATGTCAGATCTCACCTGCGTCTGGTTATAAATCTCCAGACAAATGTGAAAGCAATGCAGAGCCCGGCTTATGCTCGTCGGGTAAAACTTTCTAACCTGCAGCAAATGGCAAATACCATTCACTGATGATTTCTATTGCCCGCTTTCTTGGTGTTTTGTGGTCAACTTGGCTCTTTTTTCGACCACTTTTTCTTTTCAATACATCATTCTTCAGTTTGTAAGCAAAAGCTTTTTCACTGTAACTGATCCGTTCTCTGTGAAGATTGGAATCTACCATACTTAAAATGGAATCATCTTCACTTAATACCCGGATGATTACCGGTACTTTACGGTATCCTAGTTTCTCCGCAGCATGTTTTCTTCTGTGGCCGGATATGATCTCATAGTAGCCATCCGGTACTGGTCTGACGATCAGCGGATTTAAAATGCCATACTTCTCAATGCTTTCCTGCAGAAGAAACATTTCCTTATCATCTTTCACTTGAAACGGATGCTCTTTGAATGGACGAAGACGCTCAATCTCAATTTCTATGATTCTTTCTTCGTTTTCTTCTGATTGTCTGTTTGGCTCAGTCATCTTGACTCCTTTCCTCCAGGATTCAGGAAATAAAAAATGCCTGCCTGGAACTTTTATAGATAGTAAAGTTCCAAACAGACATTGCTGTTTGACCATTAGCTGTAGCTAATAGAATTGAGTACTATTTCAGCTAATTTATGTTTGCAGGTTTGGGAGAGATTGTTTCTTTTCCCGCCTTTTCTCTGATTTACATCCCCGAATAAGGGGTGACAACAGAGCGGAACCCAAATGTTAGCTGGACTTCCTAAAACCCATGTTTGCAAACCGGTAATTTTGATTAGCTGTCAGCTAACAAAAATCGGATTGCGTTAGCTGGAAATTAATCATTTTGAATGGAATCTCATGTCACGAACGTGATTAGAAAATAGCAAAAGCGTTCGCTGTCAGCTAATCCAGCTAACATTTTCGAACGCTTTGAAGCCCGTCGCCAAGAGGATTTGAACCTCCGACCCCTCGCTTAGGAGCAACTTTTATGCAGGTTCAGACTAGTCCAACCGGGACAACCTATTCACTTATAAGTCCAGTAAAAAAGCGCCTTCCCGGACTATTTCTGTTCATATAAGATCATTGAAAATTATTCCGGATTTTTACATTTTCTGAGAAAATGATTGTACGCTTCTAAATATAAAGCGCCAACTCCATCTATAATTTTTCAAATCATAAAATCCAACTATCCTGCCCATTTAAAAGCGGGAAATGAAATGTGTGATACACTATTTTCTTTGTCAGATTTCTTCTAAATTATACATCAGATACCGCCATTTACGCAAGATGCTTTGACCACTATTTTACCTCTTTTTTCTCACATGCTCTGATTTGATCTCATAAATAAAACCGGCAGAGAATTTGCTCTCCACCGGTCTGCTTTTATCCTAATTATGTTCCCCTTGCATTGATTTTGCTAATGATGTCAGCAACACAGCCATTTCCGGATTGCTGAGAACTTTTGCAAGTAACTCTGCGTCCACTCCTTCTGGAACTTCCATCATCGTCCTCTTTTCTGTATCATGGATCTGCGGATTCAGATTCTTCCTGTTATAAAAGGAATCTTCCAACAGTGTCGCATTGCGCCGTCTGTCTTCATCTATGATATGCGAATATACTTCTGTACTGTAATAATTCTATTCAAATTTTCTTTCTGACTTCCTTCACTCTGCATGTACGGTCACATCACTTTCCTTTTGTTTCGACATAAACCAATAAAATACAGCACAAAATGCCAATGCAAATACAACACCAAAAACATTCTGAATCACTCTAAGACTAACTGCTCCTTTTAATCCATAACTTTCCGCAGCAATTGCGAGAGCGCCAAAGGTATTAAATACAGCCTGCCAGCCGTATTGCGCTGAAAATCCTACACCAATTCCACCAAGAATTCCTATATAAGCATAGATGGATGATGGAAGCAGAAAATATAATACGGTGAAGCATATAACACCTACAATATTTCCGACAATCCTTTTACGGACTCTGTATTGCATGTCTTCCACAAACGGCAAAATTGCTGACATAGCCGCAATACCAGCCCACATTGCACGTGGCATATTGCAAAGTTCTGCAATGCAAATGACAATTGGTACACATATAATCTGGCATAACTGCCATTTTGTTCTCGATGAAGTGATATCAAATTCCTGGATTAGATCTTTCAAATTTCTTTTAAAAGTTCTATTTTTATGATTTCGATAAAATACAAAACAGGTAAGAACTGCGCCTAAAATCATTCCGGCCAATCGCATCTGATAGCTTGTTCCTGTAACATCATATCCATATAATAGCAGATAGCCAAGAACCAATGTAGATTGGTTAAACATGAATGGATTATGACATCCAAAAAATATCAACACTGCCAGTGCAGCAATATTTAACAGCATTCCCAGTACCGGTGAAAGCTGATTTGCAAGATGCGGACATACGGCCATTATTACAAAAAACATAGCCAAAAGCATCGTAGATTGTCCAGTGTGGATTCCCAAATCCGCATTTCGAAATACCATAAGACATAATAAAACTACCACACCAACAATACTGTTTTCATTTCCAAACAGGATGCTGAAAACAGTAACAAATAAAAAACAAAAAACCATTGTAACAGCTATCTTAATCAGATATACCAGTATATGATACATTTTTTCTTTCGTGGTTTCACTCTTTTTCAACAGGTTTTTCGATCCTGCCTGATTTAACTGTAATTCCTGATAAAATGTCATATAAATCCTCCCATCTTCTACTTTTATATTATATTCTCATTTGTCTGTATCGGAAGTTCTACAACAAATCTACATCCGCCATATTCCCGGTTTTCTGCTTTGATCGTTCCTCCCGCACTATCTACAATCCGCTTTACAAGTGCAAGACCAAGACCGTTTCCTTCTGCCTTATGAGAACCATCTACCTGATAAAACTTGTCGAATATTCTAGTCTTTACATCTTCCTCGATTCCTGGTCCTTCATCCTCCACAATGAACTTCACAGAATTCTTTTCCTGTTTCAGAAACATCGTAATTGTTCCCTTTGCCGGACTAAACTTGATTGCATTATCTAAAAGATTCATCCAGATATGCATAAGAAGTCCTTCATTTCCAGTATATTTGACTTCCTCCAATTCTACCTGGAAGCCAATTTCTTTTTCTGTCCATTTTGATTCCAAAGAAAGAAATGCCTGACGAATCTGTTCATCCAGTCGATATTTCGTTTTTTTCATTGGTATATTCTGATTCTCCAATTTAGACAACAACAAAATATTTCCAACCAACCCAGAAAGCCTCTTCGTGTTAAATAAGATTTTTTCTACATATCCCTCTTGCTCCTGCGATAATTCTTCTCCCTGAAGAAGCATTGTATAACCTTCAATGGCATTGATAGGGGTCTTAAACTCATGAGAAACATTAGATACGAAATCCATCTGCAGCACTTCTGTTGCACGAAGCTCTTTTGTCATCACGTTGAAACTTTGATAGGATTCACCAACCTCTGCTATACGACTGTTCGTTTCCAAATGCTGTTCAAAATCTCCTTGAGAAACTTCCTTCATTGCTTTACTGAGTCTGGTAATTGGCTCCAGTAACTTTGCATTAATAAAAGAAGTAATGAGCCCTGCGATCAGTGTATTAAAAATCAAAAGCCAGCCAAGCACAGGTATACTCCCCGGTAGCTTAAAGAAATGATTTAAAAATGCAAATAATAAAGCAGATATCACTGTTGAAAATACGAGAGACAGCCAGATTGCACCAGTCAGACAGGACCGAATCTTCAATCTTTTTTCTTTCTTCTGATTCATTATTTTTTCACCACCTTATATCCAATTCCACGCATGGTTACAATTTCGAAATTGGGATTATCTTTAAAACGCTCCCTAATTCTTCCTATATGCACCTCTATCGTATGTGGGTCTGCCTCTGTCTCATATCCCCAAACTTCATCCATTAACTGCTGTTTTGTAAATGTTCTTCCCGGCGAAGCTGCCAGCTTATATAAAAGCAGAAATTCTTTTTTCGGTAAAACAAGGCTTTCCTTATCCGTTGTAACGGTCATTGCATCATAATCAAACTCTGTTGAACCAATCACAATTTTATGTTCATTCAGGATCTGTGCACGACGGAGCAATGCACCTACTCTTAAAACCATTTCATTCACATTTACCGGTTTTACCATATAATCATCACTTCCAGAAAGAAATCCCTGGCGCATGTCATCAAAGTTTCCTTTTGCAGTGATCATAAGTACCGGTATCTGGTATCCTGCTGAACGAAGTTCCGACACCAGCTCATAACCATCCATAACCGGCATCATGATATCGGAAATAATCAGATCAATATATTCCTTATCCAATACTTCTAATGCCTGAGCTCCATCCGGTGCACTTTTAACCTGATAACCATTCTTCTCGAGCACTTTCTGAAATAGCTGGCTTAATTCTTTATCATCTTCTACAATTAATATCTGAAACACGTTTTCCTTCCTCCCTGTTATCTATTAAAACAGATATCTTACCCATCCAAGCAGATGCTGTACCAAAAACACATTCCTCTGACGTTTTTTTGTTAATTCAATCGGTTTTACATGATACGGATCATGATACGTGCCATCTTCTAATGCCTGTCGGGATACTTTTTCATATTCCATCATTCCTTCTTCCAACTGTTTATTGATTTCTTTGCTACGTATTACAAGCATCAGTTCCGTATCCAGATACGTACTTCTCATATCCATGTTAAAGGAACCAATCACAGATAAATCATCATCGATCAGGATGCTTTTTCCATGGTAAGAATAACCGCCTTCATATTCCCAGATGTCAATTCCTGTATTTAAAATCTTATTTCTATTTTTTGCATAATCAGCAGACCCGAATGGATTGCCATTATTTGCAACCGAATTTGTCATGATTGAAAAATTTGGAACATTCTCTGCAATCTCCTCCCATGTATTGTACATCATATCATTACAGATAATATATGGTGTATGAATCTTTACACGATTCTTCGCACTTTTCATCAATTCTCCCAGCTGATACCAGATTACTGGTTCCTTGGAACCTGTGTGAATAGGATTTGATACCAATGCAATCTTTTCTGTCTCAAACGTTTCATCTGTATAATCCGTATCGAAAATCATTCCCTTGTTTTCATTATAATATTGCTGATATTCTTCCTGCAGTTCTAATACTGCCTTCTTTACAGATTTTCTATTTGCAAGTTTCTTATCATTATGAAAATAGCCACTATCTTCTTGTTCCCATATCGTTTCAAAATAATCTAACAACTGGTTGACTGAATTTTCTTTCCTTGGTTCATCGCAAATAACCAACACATCTCTGTCATAGTTCTTGTGTCCTGGAAAATCGCCCAGGAAATAATTATATGTATTTCTTCCTCCAAGAATATAGTTCTTACCATCTGCAATCAAATATTTATCATGCATTCTTCCCATCATTTTCCATGGTTTCAACGGATTGGCCTTATTGTACAATTTGATTTCAACATTCTCATGGGAAGATAATCCATAAAAATACGGATTACCTTCCATATCAATCCAACTCTCCATTCCATCTACCAGCAAGCGAACATGTACACCTCTGTCTGCCGCATCACGAAGAGCTCCTAAGATCAATTTCCCACTTTCATCGGATTTGAATGCAAACGTAGAAAGAATAATTTCCTCTTTTGCATTCTTAATCAATCGCACTCTTTGTAAAAGAGCTTCCGAATTCTTTTCTATAATCACTGCCCGTTCTGGATTCTCACTGCATTCGTTCCACGACTCATTATGTATTTCTTTTATGGTTTTTTCGGACATTTCTGGTTGTTTTTTATATGCAATGCAGATTCCAAGTAATTCATAACAAGCCATAAACAGAAGAACTACCAGTATAACAAGAAGAATTTTACATATTTTATGCTTTTTCATTGTATATCACCTGATTCCTTTTTTCCATGCTTATATAATACAATGTCAATCTCAATTCAACCTCAACAAAATTTATTTTTTTCAACTAAACGGAAATTCTGTACAAATCATTCGATATAACAAAACGACCTCTCAAAAACAGTCGACTTTTAAATTAACTGTTCTTTGAGAGATCGTTACATCAGATTCTTATAGCAATCCAGCAAATAATCTCATAAATAATTGTCCTAATCGTAAATATGCACTGCGTCCGGTACAATATTGTTCTGTCACATCACGACATTCACCCATGGTTTTTATCAAATCACTCTTTATATCTAAAACAGACTGACAATCTATCATAAAACATCCATTTTCAAAATGATGGTATAAACTTCGATAATCCAGATTAATTGTTCCACAAGTTGCCATACAGTCATCCACCACACTCATTTTTGCATGGCAGAAACCAGGAGTCCATTCATAAACACGCACACCATGTTTAACCAATCCATGATAAAAAGAACGAGTGATATTATAAATAAATTTTTTGTCTGGAATACCCGGTGTAATAATTCTGACATCCACTCCTCGCTTAGCAGCCAAACATAACGCATGTGTCATTTCGTCTGTTATAATCAGATATGGAGTCATGAACCAACAGTATTTTTCAGCTTTATTTATCATACTAATATAAACTTCTTCTCCAACCTGTTCATTATCCATAGGACTGTCTGCATAAGGCTGAATAAACCCCGTTTGCTGCGCCTTGTAATCATAATGAAAAATATATTTACCAAAATCAGGATCATTCGCATCTTTATCACTAACCGCATTCCACATTTCCAAAAATGTCACTGTGAGTGACCGAACAGCATCTCCTTCTAAACGAATACCTGTATCTTTCCATTGTCCATAAGGATGTGTATAATTAAAATATTCATTTGCGAGGTTGTATCCACCGGTAAACCCAACTTTCCCGTCAATAACCGTTATTTTTCTATGATCACGATTATTCAAGAACAAATTTAAACCTGGTACAAACGGATTGAATACACGGCAATGAATTCCTACGCACTCCATTTTTTTTACAAAATCAGTATTAATAAATCCTATAGAACCCATATCATCATAAAATATGCGTACTTCCACTCCAACTTTTACTCGTTCTTCCAGAATCTTTTGGATCTTATGCCACGCCTCTGCATCTTCTATAGCATGATACTCCATGAAGATAAACTTCTGTGCCTTTGCAAGATCTTCAAGCTGGGTCTCTAATCCCTTTACTGCTTCATCGAAATACATCACATCCGTATTCTGATAGATTGGATACTGCGAATTTCTTTGTATATAACTTGCAATATTTCCTGCCTTTGGAATCGTTTCGTTTATTCTGCTTAAACACTCCTGATTATCGGAAAGCATTGGTAACAATTTGCTATCAATTTCTGCATATCGCTCACGCATTTTATGTGTGCCACCATTCAAACCAATCAATAAATATAGGCCTACACCCATAATTGGGAAAATTAAAATTAATATAACCCAAGGCATTTTCATGGAAGATGTCTTATCTGATGCATACAATCTCAAAACTAAAATTCCACTTAAAATCCTTGTAAATAGATTTATGATTTCTGCATATTCATTTAAGCGTGTTACAATAGTAATAATAAAAACTACTTCTAGAAGAATGCAGATTATGGAAAAACACAATCGTTTTACTCCGTTTTTTGTTTTCGCTTTTCCTTCTAAAGTATCTTGTTTCATATATATTCCAACCTTTCTACTCAATCAAATTTCTGCTTAAATTTCGTGGAACATACCAATTTTGTCTTTTATTCTCTGCATTTCATTATCTGCTTCAATGACAACTCTTGCAGAATGAAGTAATTCTTCACTGATCTCTTCATATCCAGGCATTTCTTCAATGCCTTTTTTATAACGAAGCTGATGTTCCAACGTTGCCCAGAAATCCATCCCATTAGTTCGGATTTGAAGTTCTACACGCATAGGTGTTTTACCCTTAGCAAAAAATACAGGAATCTCAACAATCATGTGATAGCTTCGATAGCCATTTGGTTTGGGATTTTTTATATAATCCTTTACTTCAATAACTTTGATATCATCTTGTTGTGTGATCAAATCAGATATCATATAAATATCATCAATAAATGCACAAACTATTCGAACACCTGCTACATCATTTAGATATATTTGTATATTCTCTGTTGTAAAATCATGTCCCATTTTCTGCAGTTTATTATAAATACTATTGGGTTTCTTAATTCTTGTCTTTATAAATGAAATAGGATTTCGATTGTTCTCAACTGAAAATTCATCATCTAAAACCTCAAGTTTGGTTTGAATTTCCCGGATAGCACAACGGTACATCATCATTAAATTATAAAACTTTGTAGCATTCTTTAAAAACTGCATTGATTCCGGATTATCCATCCAGAGTTTTTCTACTTCTTCCTTTGTCATGATAATTTCCTTCCTACTTCTTATTTATAAATACTATTTATTTTGATAATTGATTTGTTCTCCTTGAATTACAGGATAACAGATCAAGTTATTACCATCCAAATCTTCCGCATACATATCTACCGCACTTATCTGATGATTTTCATAAGTATTGTAATAATAAATGCCTTTTGTAACATTACAACAAGATGTATATAATGTAATTTCATATTTTCCATCAGCCACCTCGCAACATCCACGTTGCTGATCCACGGATCCGAGAATGTGAAAGAACTGGCTAACACTCTCTTTCTCTGATTCACCTGAAATTGCATGTATCTTTGTAAAAGCAACACGCACAAATCGAGAGGAAGATGAGAGATCTCCCGGAAGACCTATTCCTCCCATACCTCTACTATATGCATCAAGAGCCAAATTTTCGCCAAAAGTGTTCTCTGGCTGTTTTGGGGACAAATGCATATAGTTGTTTAATTGAAACATCTGCTGTGGAAATGGCGGATTATTCGTAAGCACTCCTACCGGGTTATCGTAAATATGCAAACCATGTGACATAGATTCTACCGTAATTGATTCGTTTTCATCAGAAATTATCCAATGTAATTGCGCTAATGGCAATTGTTCACTAAAAGGAGTATTCACAATATTAATTCGATCAAGAAGCTCCCGAACTTCTGCCAAAGAAGCACACTGACTCAATATCCAAGGAATGAATTCAAACTGTGCAATATTTTCTACATCTGACTGAACCTCGGAATAAACAGCATTTCCGACAAAATTCAGTCCAGCAATCGCCACTCCTTTTTCATTCATCGCATCATAATACAACGGATAGTTTTCTGCAACATGAGCCATTCCAATCATTGCATAATGCTTTTTTTATCTCCAATATAACGAAAATGAAACGAATAATTACGTGGTGTAATTACAATTTGATCACCATAAGAGAATTCATAATCGAGGGTTCTTCCAAAGTAAAAATCTTTTGATTTATAAGTTGCTGCTGTACACATGATTGTTTATCCTCCTAAATATTTTGAAATATGTCAATAAATTTTTGTCAAACAATAGTATAGCACAATTCTGTTATTTTGTTTCAAATTCACTAATAATCGAATTAAAAAAAGTGTTTGAATGCCTTCAAAAGATTACACTCAAACACTTTGTAAAATCATATTATTCCGCCATCAGTCTTTCAAACCAAGTATCCATAGCAAGGATGAACTTGCTTGCTCCCGACCATTCTTGCAACATCTCATCCAAAGTCTTATGCTTCACATATTTCTGCACATATACCCAGCAGGCAGCACCACTGGCTTCTGATACAATGTCAGCTATAGTTTTACGCATGACCTCTTCAAATTCAGCAATTTCTTCTTTTTGAACAACATCATATAGTTTTGGTTCTTTATAATCTATTCTCACTGAAAACACAATCCAACAGCTCCGTCCACTTTGTTTTTCTTGTCATGGTTTCCGGATCTTCTGGCTGCCACTTTTTACTTCTGTAAACTTCATTACGGTAAGCGGAAAGCATTGCCTTGGCTACCTCTCTGGTTATTTCATAAAATTTCCCATCAACTTTTGCATAAAATTTGTCATTGAATTTATATGGATGCTCTACATACATCGTCCGTTCCTCCTGAATTTGAAATCTGTTTCGTGTTCCAAATTCAAGAGCGGAGGGGACCGGCTCCTTCTGATGCCTCTGATCATGCGTACTGATTTCCTTTCAGGCCACCAGATCAGGCAGACCTGTGGCTTATTGGCCGGAAATCAAAATTTCAGGGCAACAAAAAAAGCCCCTCCGGGGTGCTAACCCGAAAGAGCTTTTCTAATAATCATATGAAGTTTTCCTGCTGTTCTTTTATTTCCAGCATAATCAGTATAACAGTTCAAAGTATCAGGGGTATCTCAAATACCTGCCGTAAAGTATCACTGATTCCTATAAAAGTATCATCATTTGATACTTTTTAAATTGACATAAAAATACACCGGAATCATTGTATCAGGATAAAGTTCACAAAGTATCCGCAATACATTCCCATAAGTTCATGTCATTATTGAAATTGTACATATTTCAGTATGAAAAGTTCACCATTCAAATTCTGATTATTATTTCTCCACATACTCTTCTGCCATATGTACTGCCATAGCACCATCTGCCACTGCTGTTACTATCTGACGAAGTAACTTTGTTCTGACATCTCCTACAGCATAAACACCCGGAATACTCGTTTCAGTGTTTTCACCTGCCACAATATATCCTTTATTATCCAGTTCTATCTGATTATCTAAAAAATCTGTTGTCGGTTTTCTTCCTATACTCACAAACAGGCCGTCACATTCTATAATGTTTTCTTCTCCTGTAACTGTATCTTTCAACCGCACACCAGTCAATCGTTCTCCATAAATCAGTTCATTTACTGTATTGTTCCATCGAAACTCTATATTTTCAGTTTTCATCAGCTGGTCATGGTAGATTTTCGTTGCACGTAATGTATCTCTTCGATGAACAATGATGACTTTCTTAGCAATTCGACTTAAAAGAACAGCATCTGATACAGCAGAATTTCCACCACCAACAACCACCACGATCTTATCTTTATAAAACATACCATCACAGGAGGCACAATAAGCAACCCCATGACCTATCAATTCTTTTTCTTTAGCGAGACCAAGTTCTCTTGGATTTGCTCCAGTAGCAATCACTACTGTTTTCCCAATATAAATTCCCGAACTAGTTTCTACTCTCTTAAGCTTTCCTGTTAAATCCATATTAAAAACTTCAGCATATTCACTTTTAGCGCCAAATTTTTCCGCCTGTTTTTGCATTTTCTCTGCCAATGAAAATCCGTCAATTCCATTTTCAAAACCAGGATAGTTATCAATCTGCCAGGTCAATGACATCTGACCACCTGCAGATAATTTTTCTAAAACAATGGTATCAAATCCTGCTCTGGCTGCGTATAATGCTGAAGTATACCCTCCAGGTCCTCCCCCCACGATAATCATATCGTAAACATGATTTTCATTCATACAGCAGTCCTCCTTTTATTTTTTCCAATGCTTCATTAATAAAATTCTCTATCATTATTTTTGATTCAGGTGCAACAATAGAATCTATTGCCTTTCCATCTCGATATAAAACCAGCGTAGGAATTATCTCAATCTTTTCAGCTTCTGCAATCTGTGGTTCTTCATCAATATTTACTTTTCCAGCAATAAGAATATCGCTGTATTCTTCACTTATTTTTTCATAAGCCGCTCCAATTCTACGGCAATAACCACACCAAGGTGCCCAGAAATCAACCAAAACCGGTTTTTCCTTATGAATTAATTGTCCAAACTTTTCTTTATTTATATTTATAGATGTCATATTTTTCAACTCCTTCTCCTATTTGAACTTAATATACCCCAAATAAGTGCTTGCTTCCGTGATGATATCACAGAAAAGATAATTTACTTTATTACACTTCTTTTTATTTCTATTTATGGCGTATGCCAGTTATATAATTGACGCATCTAAAAAAAGCAAGTATACTATGTTCGTAAAGGAGATAACGGTTATGAACTTCGAAAATTGTTTTCCACTATGGAATGACTTAAATACAGCACAGAAAAAAATAATTTCAGACAATTTAATCACACAGTATGTAAAAAAAGGGACAATCATTCACAATGGAAACCTGGACTGTACTGGATTATTGCTGGTTAAATCCGGGCAGCTTCGAACTTACATACTTTCAGATGAAGGACGGGAGATTACACTTTACCGTCTGTTCGATATGGATATGTGTCTTTTATCCGCCTCATGTATCATGCGGTCTATTCAATTTGAAGTAACCATTGAAGCAGAAAAAGATACGGATCTTTGGATCATCCCTGCTGAAATCTATAAGGGCATCATAAAAGAATCTGCTCCTGTCGCAAACTATACCAATGAGTTAATGGCTACCCGTTTTTCTGATGTCATGTGGCTGATTGAACAGATTATGTGGAAGAGTTTGGATAAGCGTGTTGCTTCATTTCTTTTAGAAGAAACATCCATTGAAGGAACAAATGAACTGAAAATCACTCACGAAACTATCGCAAACCATCTTGGTTCCCACAGGGAAGTTATTACTCGAATGCTTCGATACTTTCAAGGCGAAGGACTCGTCAGACTCTCTCGCGGCAAAATAACAATCCTTGATTCGAAAAGACTGGAAACACTACAAAGATCATAAAACGTTTTTTTCTCTAAAGAATCCTCCATTTATCAGAATTATGAAAGTCATTCTAATAAATGGGGGATCTTTTTATACTACAATCAAACTATAAAAATATTTTATTTATTTCTAATAATCCATACCACATGCATATGATCTTTCAATCAGTGCATGGTCATTAGCCACTGCATCATAAAAGCGGAATCCACCTGAAAAGTTGTATGTTTCATATCCATTTCCTTCCAAAATACGGCTTGCAATATAACTGCGTAGCCCACTCTGGCATATCAGGTAAACAGGCTTTCCCTTCTCAACTTCATTGATACGTTCCCTCAGTTCATCTACAGGAATGTTTTTAAATCCATTAATATGGCCCCTGCTAAATTCACCTACTGTTCTCACATCCAGCAACACAACACTTTTATCTCTAGAAATCTTATCCATATCTTCCAGATGCCATTGTTTTAAGGTACCTTTTGCTATATTGTCTATCATGAATCCTGCCATATTTACAGGATCTTTGGCAGAGGAATAAGGCGGTGCATATGCGAGATCCAAATCCTTCAGCTGGGTTGCCTTCAGCCCTACATGAATTGCTGTTGCCAGCACATCAATACGTTTATCAACTCCTTCATATCCAATAATCTGAGCGCCAAGCAAACGATAGGTCTCTTTTTCAAAAACCACCTTCATGGTCATCACTTTTCCACCAGGATAGTAACCGGCATGACTCATAGGAGAAAGAATTACTGTATCTACCTCTAACCCTGACTTTTTGGCATTGGTTTCATTGATACCTGTAGTAGCTGCTGTCATATCAAATACTTTGATAACGGAGCTTCCCTGACTGCCCAGGTAACGACTATCACCGCCACAAATATTATCAGCGATGATTCTGCCCTGTTTATTGGCTGGTCCTGCCAAAGAAATCAGCGCATCATTACCCGTAACATAATGTTTTACCTGAACTGCATCACCTGCAGCATAAATATCCGGTACAGAGGTTTCCATTCTGTCATTCACTACAATACTTTCCTTGATGCCAAGTTCCAGGCCGGCTTCTTTTGCTAATACTGTGTCTGGTGTGACTCCGATTGCCAGAACTACCATATCAGCCTGAAGGGATGGATTATCTTTCAACAGGACCTCCACTCCGTTGTCTTTTTCTTTAAATCCTTCTACTGTATAGCCCAGTACCAGTTTTATCCCATGCTTTCTCATTTCATTATGGATCATGGATGCCATATCCGGGTCAAAAGGGTTCATCAGCTGCTTAGGCCTCTGGACAATCGTAACATCCATGCCAAGCTCCCTCAAATTTTCTGCCAGTTCCAGACCAATAAAACCGCCACCTGCCAATACAGCCGATTTTGGATGATTCTTATTTATATATTCCTTTATCCGAAAAGTGTCTTCTACAGTACGAAGTGTAAAAAGTTTATCAATACCTACTCCGGGAAGTCTCGGCTGTGTTGGCTTTGCACCTGGAGAGAGGATCAGCTTATCATACTTTTCTTCAAATATCCCACCATTCTCTAAATTTTTCACTGAAACCGTTTTACGTTCCGGATGTATGGAGATAACTTCATGATGAATTTTCATGTTAATACGGAAGCGTTTAAAAAAACTCTCTGGTGTCTGTAGTGTAAGTTCTTCCGGGTCTGTGATCACGTCTCCAATATAATATGGAAGTCCACAATTTGCATAGGATATGTATCCGGATCTTTCAAACACAGTAATTTCAGCATGTTCATTCAGTCTGCGTATTCTTGCTGCAGCTGTAGCTCCTCCGGCTACACCTCCTACAATTATTACCTTCATCTTATTTTTCCACCTTTCCTGAGTAAGCTACAATGCCACCGATATTATTTACTTTAGAATATCCCATTCGTTGCAGTATCCCAGTTGCCTGGCGGCTTCGTGAACCGGAATAACAGTATACAAACAGTGGGATATCCTTATTCTTCGCTACAGAAGCAATATTGTTAAGTTGTTGTAACGGTACATTTTTACTTTCTGGTATATGCCCTTCCTGATATTCCTGCGGAGTACGTACATCCAGCAGAACTGCACCAGCAGTCCTTTTATATTCCTCTATCCCTTGATTAATATTCGCCTGTTTAAGGAAATCAAAAAATATCATTAGCGCACCTCCTTAAAGCATTTCTAAAATTGCATTCTTAGATCTCGCACCTGAAACCTGCTGTACAATCTTCCCATTCTTCATAACCACTAAAGTTGGAATGCTCATAATACTGAACTTATTTGCCAGTTCAGGCTCTTCATCTACATTAATCTTTCCAACTTTAATATCTCTACGCTCACTTGCAATCTCCTCTACAATAGGTACTACCATACGGCAAGGCGCACACCAAGATGCCCAAAAATCTAAAAGAACGGGTTTATCGGAATTCAGTACTTCGTTCTGAAAATTATTTTTATTGATATTAATAGCAGACATTTTACAGTCCTCCTTATCTTTTTCTTTTTGTAGATTTATTATAGTCTTAATTTCATTTATTTTCCGTGATTACATCACCATACCTCATTAACTTAACTTCTTGCCATACCATCTACACTTAATATAACACCTGTAATGTAACTCGCCTCATCTGAAGCAAGAAACACAAACGCATTGGCAATATCTTCCGGCTGTCCAAGACGACGCAATGAAATTCTTTCAATCATAGGTTCGATAACTTCCTTTGGCACGGCCTTCATCATATCAGTTTCTGTAATCCCAGGTGCAACAGCATTAACACGAATACCTTTAGGTCCTAGTTCTCTTGCTAATGATACAGTCAATCCGTTTACTGCAAACTTCGATGCCGGATAAGCAAACCCACTTGGCTGTCCCGAAATACTCACCATGGAAGAAGTTGAGAGAATGACCCCCTTGCCTCTTGCCACCATACATTCTGCTGCTACACGAGTAGTATTAAATACTCCTTTTACATTTAGATCCATGACTTTATCAAAAGTCTCCTCTGTATAATCCATAAATGAGGTGTTTTCTGAAATCCCTGCATTATTTACCAGTATGTCGACACATCCATATTTTTCAGTTGCCTCTTTAAAAGCCTTTCTGACAGACTCCATGCTTGCTAGATTTGGACTAATTCCAGCAACTATTGCATTGGGATATTTTTCTTTTAATTTATCTACAGCAACATCTGCCGATTCCTGTGAACTTGCTGCAAACACAACTGAAGCACCTTCCTTCAAGAATTTATCAGCTGTAGCAAATCCTATACCACGGCTTCCACCCGTAATGATTGCAACTTTATCTTTTAATCTCATTTAGACTACCTCCTTACTTTGTTTGTAGTTACATTATAAGCAAAAGGTAAATCATTTTCTGTGATATCATCACAAACTATCGCAATAAAAAACCCTGTTGCTCACACGCACCAGGGTTTTTGTTTATCTATCCGTATTTAAATAATCAGAATTTTATTCAACTTCTGAAAACTGATCTTTTCCAACATTACATAATGGGCATTCAAAATCTTCTGGAACGTCCTCCCACTTTGTTCCTGGTGCAATACCACCTTCAGGATAACCTTCCTCTTCATCATATTCCCATCCGCAAACGTCACATACATATTTCATTAGTTTGTTCCTCCTTATAAATATATTAATACACAGCATATATTACTGTTGTATCTGAATTATTTTGTAATCTTAGCACGAAAGTCAAGTGTTTTTAGCATTTCCAGAGTCCATGAAGATTGCAGTATGCGTATACTTCTTCTACATATTCTCCATCACAGAGGCAGAAATCCGCAATAGGTTCCTGTCCTGGAATTAGCTGTTTTCTATAAATACCCTGATTTGTATTTAGTGTAATCCATTCAATGAAATGATTATCAAGCATTGGATGTTTTGTTTCACCGACCACAACATGTACATGCTGTTTGTCCACTGTATATACAGGTACATGCTTCTCAACAGCAGCATCTGTCACTCCAGCTTTTAACTCATGTATAGCCTCTCCGCAGCACATTACTGGTACGCCTTGATCCTTTACCATTTCAATAATGTTTCCACAATGATTGCATACATAATATTTTACTTCCATCTTTTTTATCTTCCTATGTTTAAAATTTAAAATCCAATTGTTTCTATAACTTTTTTCAAAGCATCCGCCGATTTCTTAAACTTTAATGCTTCTTTACCAACTGATGCAGAACCAACAAAGCCACAGCCTATCATTACTGCTTTTTTTAATAATCACTTTCTTCTTTGTAATAATCTCCTTCTCTTTAATAGTTCTCTTCACATACTTCGAAATAACTCTGTGGATGGTTACATACTGGACATATCTCAGGTGCCTTTGTTCCTACCACAACATGTCCACAGTTACGGCATTCCCATACCTTAACTTCACTCTTTTCAAACACCTGTGCAGTTTCAATATTCTTAAGAAGTGCACGATATCTCTCTTCGTGGTGCTTCTCAATCTGTTTATTATCAATAAATAATAGTAGTAATTACTATTATTATAATAATCAATATTACTGATTACCTTTTATTTAAAATAATCATTCAATCATCATTTTTTCCGTTCAAAAACATATTCTGCATCTGATGATAAATCAGAGCAGAATGAATAGCCTAGTCTATCAAATTTCTTAATATCCTCAGGATTTTCAATTCTGTTTTCAGCCATGAACCTAACCATTTCACCACGGGCCATCTTAGCATATGTACCTTTTGTCACCAGTTTATCTCCTGATAACTCACAAAATGTAATCGTAATGTATCTATCCTGTCGTGTCAGATATTTTTCTATGCACTTAGAGTATTCTTTCGATGCCAGATTGATTATAATCCTGCTGTTATCAATCACTGAGCGGTATAATAAATCTCCCCAGTACTCATACAGATTTTTTGTTTCTCCTATTCCAACCTTCGCCTGCATTTCCAAACGATAAGGTGTCACACCATCCCTTGGTTTTAGCACACCATAAAATGCAGATATTATTCTCAAATGATTTTGTACATACTCGAACTGACTGTCCTCAAACACGGATGGAGCCATATATTGAAAAGCAATTCCTTCATATGATAAGACAGCTGGGGTAAGTAAATGATAAAGATCCATGTTTTCCAATCTATTGAAGTTCTGTTCTGTAATTTTGTCATTACATTTCCAGATAGTCTTCAGTTCTTCTTTTGACTTACTTTTCAACCAACTTTGTATCTCTGTCGTCTTTTCAATAAATTCAGGCAATCCATCCGGCGCTATGCTGTCAGTATCTGTAATCATCTTTTTAGCAGGGGATAATATTATCTTCATTAATCTAATTCCTTGAGCATATTTTCAGGATCATCTGCAGCCTTGACTTTATCATTTGCCTTTATAATAATCCCCTGTTCATCAATAAGATATGTGGTTCTTACTACTCCCATAGAGACTTTGCCATAATTTTTCTTTTCTTTCCATACATCATATGCTTCAATAACTTTCCGCTCTGGATCTGCTAAAAGTGTAAATGTCAATCCATATTTTTCCTCAAATCTCTTATGAGAGGATACAGAATCCTTACTGACTCCAAGAATAACTGCTCCTTTTTCGGTAAACTGAGGGTATCGCTCAGAAAACCCACATGCCTGTTTCGTGCATCCCGCTGTATTATCCTTGGGATAGAAATATAAAATCACTTTTTTTCCTGTATAATCCGATAATCTATGTATTTTCCCATTTTGATCTGGCAACTCAAAATCCGGTGCCTTAACCCCTACTTCCAACATTATTTATCCCTCCCTTTCTGTATCTTTCTCTTTATTCGCCTTTTTCTTCCTATTCCCGGTAATCATTTTATGACCTGTATATATCGCCATTACCATACATAACATAGAACTTAAAGCAAAGTATTTGTGACTTGATTTTTGCTTTTTATATCCAGTGTAAAAAGTCCCAAGCATTGTGATCAATGCTCCTACTGACCAATATTTATGTGCTTTCATGTAATTCCTCCATTTTTCAGTGTATTCAATTCTAATTATACGCTACCATATTCCTATGTCAATTTGATAATAGAGCATTCCTATAAATTTTTTCAAAATATCATTGTCAAAACTATGTATTGTTATCCTTTAATTTTTCTTTGAAATAATTGACAAAAAGCTTGTTTTCAGGAGATTACTATTTAATCTCTTTTCCATCTATATATAGTTGAAATTTATCAGGATTATTGACAACATCATAGTCCTTTCCGTATTCTACAGGTCTATATTCGGCTGTCATTACCGATTCCCCGTCTTCAATATCCTCTTTCCATAAATAGATGTTCATATCAATGCTCGTCGCATATCCTCTGTCTGTGGAGAATTTTGTCGAATGAAAAGAGACTTTACAACTTAAAATTGGATAAAAAGGACAAAAAAAGAAGAGCTGCTTGCTCTTCCCATATAGTAGTAGTAAAATAATATGTCATGCCAGCGCAATATATTACCTAGAATATCGCTATAACAGGAAAGGGGCTGCATTGTGACAGCCCCTAGTTTACTTCATCACGTTGTCTACATTCTGAGTGAACTCGTTCCCTGGTTTATTTTAGCATCGGTCTGGATTTTGTTTCATAAAGATAAATTTTGCCACAGAGCGGTCGTATGTTTTAATGTGTCCAAACAGCCAGTCGATTACATTTTTCTGTACAAGTTCACTGAACCGATCTGTTGGTCCTTCATACTCCTGAAGGTATTCATACAGTTCCTGAATTGTCTTTTTAAACTCTTCATGTTTTTCATAATGTTTTTCACGCTCTGGATAACCGGCTTTTTCCTGAAGTGCTTCTTCTTCTTTAAAATGAAAGTCAGTATACTCGTTAAGATAATCCAGAAGTTTGATCGCCTTTACCTTGCTGTCGCCATTTTGACAGGCAATTACAAAGTTCTGAATACGGTCAATCAATTCTTTGTGCTGTGTATCGATTGTTTTATTTCCTGTTACTAAATTGTCATCAAAGGTAATGTTTAAATCGTAAGTCATAATTTGACCTCCATTTCTTTTATATGTTCTCTTAGGCTCTTTTAATGTCTGGCAGTTTCGTACCTGCATTTTCTGCTTAGTCTTCTACAGGAACGAAAACATCTTTTCCTAATCCGCAGATTGGGCATGTCCAGTCATCTGGAATATCCTCAAATGCAGTTTCTGGATCGATACCGGCGTCTATATCCCCTACTGCCGGATCATAAATATATCCACATGGTTCACATTCATATTTTATCATAGTCATTTTCCCTTTTCAATGTCGATTTATTTTTGTTACCAAGTTCCTAGCAATTTTTCTAACACTTTGTTTCTTGTATATCTGTATTATACATGATAATTATTCTTTTGTCAATAATAGTAATTATTATTATTTTTTGTACTTAGCATAAACTGATATTTGAATTGCACATTTACACACTGTATATATCATGGGAATAGTTGAATAAAAAAATGAACTCTATTCATTAAAGACAGAGTTGCCGGAAATTATTTCTCTCCAACAACTTTCTTCGTCTTTAAGTCCTTAAAACACAATACTGTCCAATCAGATTCATCCAACTGTTATATTTATTCTTTTCACACACCTTTCGGCAAATTTCATTTTCCATCAATACACAGAACATCTTATCATAATCAAATGCCCAAACAGCACCATTCACATGGTTTTCCACTGCTTTCTGATCTATGTTCTTTAAACGTGTGACCATTTTTTCAATTTCTCCATTTCTCAAGTTACCGATATTTTTGCAGATAAACCGAAAGAAATTCAACGTTGCATATTCGTCATGCCAATGGAACTCTTCTGGATTGTTTTTAATTTTACTGACTCGCTGCTGTTCTTTGATTATCTGATCAGCTACACCTTTCATCGAATCTTCGTATCTCATATTACTCACCTACTCTTCCTCAACGCCCAGTGACGGTTTAAATCTTTTATCCTTTGCCTGCGGTACCACGATCTCATAAAAATAAAATCCTAAATATCCAAGTGCCTGCTTCTTCATTTTATAAAAAGAAGTCCTGCCTATTCCTAACTCCTGCTGTACTTCCACATCTGTCTTACATAAATTAAAAGGTAAATATGTTCAAACATAAGGCCTCGGAATCTTAATGATTTCTGGCGTTTTCTATTATTGGGATAAGACTATTTATAGCAATTTAAACCGAATTATGATAACATAAGGCAAAGATAAATCGAAATTTATAAAGGAGAATATTGATGAAACTATTTTTATGTTCGCACTTTTCAAGTGTAGGAAGTCTGATAAAGGAAGAAATTGAAAATAAGAAAGTCGCATTTATTCCAACAGCTTCACTGCATGAAGGCTACACCGGTTATGTCGGCTCAGCTCGAAAATTATTCAAAAAGTTGGGAGTAATCGTAACTGAAATTGATATTTCAACGGAGGCTTATTCAACGATACAGTCTGTTTTTGAAGAAGCAGATATGATATATTTTACCGGCGGAAATTCTTTCTTTCTTATGGACCAGCTCCGTAAAACGGGAACTGATGGGCTGCTGAAAAAGGAATTGGCAAATGGAAAATTGATGATCGGCGAGTCGGCAGGCGCAATTATATGCGCTCCAAGCATCCAATATATCGAGCAAATGGATGAAAAGCCAGAGGACTACTCACAAGAAGATGATGCAGGGCTTGATTTGATTGATTTCTATGTTCTTCCGCATTATCTTACAGCACCATTTAAGAAAGTTACCGAGAAAATAATGACTGAGTTTTCGGATTTGAATCTATGCCCAATTAACAACCGTCAGGGAATTGTAATTGACGGTGAAGGTTCAAAGGTTATTTGCAAAGACTAATTTGAAAATTCCAGTTTGCATATTTCTTAAAAAGATGTATGATATAAAAAAGCTCAGGAGGTTCAAATGAAATCACATAAATACTGGTCCATCGGTGCGCTGGTTTCCATGATCGGAACTTGCTACACCGGCTATAAGGATATGAAATCAGCACATAAATATTTTGCATTCAGTTCACTGATCTGCATGGCTATGGCCATTTACTCAGGTCATAAAATGATTTCTGGCAAATCCAGAAAAAAGAAAGAAGCTGCAGCTGAAGAATCTGCGGAATAATAAGAGGAATAGGGGAGTATTCCATTATATATAAGCCTGATGGAAAGGGGAGATTCCATCAGGCTCTTTCAAATCTACTCTTCCGTTTCTGGAAAAGATGGCTTATAGCTGTTATTCTTATCTGGTCTTACTAAAACAGGTGTCAGCACACCATTCTGTTTAATACTCTCTACCAGGTCATCCATCTTATCATCATCCAAAACTTTAAATGGATGATTTGCAAAGCTGTGTATTCTGCTAATCTCAATATCTGTTGCACTTTCTTCGCCGGATACTCCCAGCAGTTCATCTATGCTGGGCATCTTTATTTTGTCTGCGCTTTTACTCTTCATTTCTCAATACCTCCTTTGCAATCGTCTCATATGCTTTCGCTACTTTTCCATTCAGGCAATGGGAAAAGATACTGACGCCTTCTGCACTTGTTTCAGCTGCTTTCACTGACATAGGAATCACTGTATCAAAAATCTCTATTTTCTCACCATAGGCTTCACGCACTTTGCCAGCCACATCCTTTGCATAGTTTGTGCGAAAGTCCACCATTGTAAGAAGAATCCCTTCAAATATCAGCTGCCTGTTCAGCCGCTTCTTCACCATTGCAATCGTATGTATCAGCTGCTGAAGCCCTTTCACCGGAAGGTAAGCTGCCTGTACTGGAATCAACACGGAATCCGCAGCTACCAGTGCATTGATTGTCATTAGTCCCAGGCTTGGCATACAGTCAATCAAGATATAGTCATACTCTGTTCTCACAGCCTCAATATATTCCTTCATAATCAGTTCTCTGCTCATCACGTTCCCCATTGTTACTTCCAATGCAGATAATTCAATATTTGCCGGAAGCAGATCTACATTTTCTTTATGATGCAGAATGCCATCTGTGATCTCAAATTCTTTTTCATTGATGATAGCCATCATAATTGTGGCAAGTGTAGTTCCTATTTCGTCCGGTTCTACATAACCAAGACTTGCTGTAAGACTCCCCTGTGGATCTGCATCAATCAGCAACACTTTCTTTCCCTGTCTGGCAAGTCCAATTCCAAGATTTACGGTTGTGGTGGTTTTTCCAACTCCACCTTTCTGGTTTGATATTGCGATTACTCTACACATAATTTTCCTCCTATTTTGCTACCGTTTTCTGCGGTTTCCATTGGTTTAACATGCTCAGTATCTCTTCTTTCATTTCTGCCGGGGTATATGATTTTGGGAAATACCGATACAGTTGTTCGTTGTTAAACATCACTCTGGTAATTTCCCCTTTTTTGATCTCACCCATGATCTCTCTCATTTTTGTTCCCGTCAGCTTTTTCTCACGGCTTAATTTCTTCATTCTCTGTGCCTGGGAAATGGATGGAACTGCCTGTGTATACTCCATAGCATCTATAAATTCCTTTTGTTCCTCTATCGTTAAATACGAAAGTTCCACAGCCGGGTTAAATGAAAGTTCACCGTTATCCAGCTTTTCCAGTAACTCAGGAATAAGATCCGTCAACTTCAGATACCGCTGTACCTGTTTTGCGCTGTCACCAAATTCTTCACCAATGATTTCTACTGTCTTTTTTCCTTTCAACGGGTAGTCAGACTGGCTACTTTTTCTTCTTCCTCCGGTTCGCTTCATAGCTTCATTCTTCATCTTATAAGCAAAAGCCTTTTCACTGAATGTTATCTGCTGCCTCTGTAAATTGGAATCCACCATATTAATTACTGCTTCGTCATCTGACATGACTCTGATAATGACCGGTACCTTCCTGTAACCAAACTTTTCAGCAGCTGCCTTTCTTCTGTGTCCGGAGATAATCTCATAAACACCATCTGGAATCGGTCGTACAATCAGTGGATTTATGATTCCGTATTTCTCAACACTCGCACTGAGCCGAATCATTTCCTGATCCATCCGAACCTTAAACGGATGGTTCTTAAAGGTCCGCAGACGTTCCAGCTGAATCTCTATAATTTTTTCGCCATCTTCTGGAACTGATGCCACTGTATCCATATCTTTCCTCCATTCCTTATCTGCAACAGAAAAAGCCTGTCCAGATAGATTTCTTTTTGAAATCTGATCCAAACAGGCTTACTGTTGACCTTAGTTTTCACTAAGCAAAGATTTTATTGTATTCACGCCTAATAACTTACCGCCGGATATTTCCCTTCCTCTTTTTTCTTATCTGAGCTTGAATTTACATCCACTTTCTCAAATAAACAGCTGGCTTTTCTCTTTTATTAGAATTTCGATTTATTTCCAGCTATTATACCAGCAGTGCGTTTTATTAGACAGCGGCTAATAGGATTCTTTCCGTATTAGCTGATATTCCATTCCATTTTCCACTTGAAAAAACAAAAAAGCGGAAATTATATTAGAAATTTTTCTAATACATTCCGCTTTTGATAGGACGTCCCGTGCGGGAATCGAACCCACATCTAGTGCTTAGGAGGCACTTGTTCTATCCATTAAACTAACAGGACAAATACCGGATTTTTGGCTTAAAATCAAGGTTTTCAGCCATTTCAACGGCATTGGATTTTATGATTTAAAACTGACTTACGTCAGCTGAATCAATCTTATATGATGAAATTTTTTGGTATGAAGCTATCGCCATTTTCCAAAACGCATGTCCTCTTAATTGTGACATCACATAACAGAATCGAACTTAAATTCATTTTTCTGTTATACACCGAGGCGATAACTCTGGTCACCGCTTAGGAGGCGAGTGCTCTATCCAGCTGAGCCACAAAAACCTAACTGGAATGGTTTGCCTTTTTTCATCGGAAACCACTCCATAGATATTTATTATAGCATACCGAAAGCTGTTAATCCAGCCCTTTTTCAAAATTTATGTGGCCCTGCATCCAGATATTTCCCTTGAACCGTCTGCCTTCTTCCGGTTCACCCAGAAGATCCTTCTGATTGATACAGATATCAAAGATCATATCGTTGCAGGAAAGAGTCATAAAATACAATTTTTCATCCGTATATTCATTGACTGCCTCTTCCACATTTTTGATTTCACCCATGATCTGGTACTGGTCACATTCCACGCCATAGGGCATCATAAACGTATCGATCACCGTGAAAAGATCCTCTTCCTGGATTCTCTGGGAAATCATGGAATACGTATCCATATCCTCCAGTGTCAGGCTCTCGATCGCCTCTTCATCACCTTTCTTGGCCGCAGCAATGAGTTTGTTTCTCTTGGAAACCGCTTCCCGGTCACTCTGCAGCTGTTCTTCACTTTTGCAGATGGGGAGAAGGATTTCTCCCTTATCGGAAAGTCCGGAGAATGTAGTACTTACCGGCTGGTTCAAAAGCATCTGATCAACACAGGCCTTCTTATAAGCCACCACATTCTGTACATAGAAGATCAGTGAAACACCTACTCTTGGATCCTCCATGACTCCTGCATAGGACTCGCGACTGCCATGCTTCTCCACCATCAGATCTTCCTTGGATGTCACACCGGTTCCCCGGAAATATGGAACATAATATTCCTGATGAAACCCGTTTTTGTCCATTTCTCCGCAGAGCGTGATACCAAAATCCGGTCCGAACGCTTTGGAATATTCCACAAACGCATTTCCATTTTCTTCTTTTACCGCCTGACGGTCTGTATATTTCCGGAAAACCTCATCCAGGATCGTTTCCAGTTCCTCTTCCGTTTTCAAACCGCCAAAGCCAATTGATTTCAGATAACTATGCACTACATTCACCTCCTCTTCCAGATCATACGGTATTTCTTACCTCTTCTGATCAAACTTATTTCTTTTTAACCTCGATTTTTTCCATTCCGCCCATATACGGTCTTAATGCCTCCGGAATGTTTACACTTCCATCTGCATTCAGGTTGTTCTCCAGAAATGCGATCAGCATACGCGGCGGTGCTACTACCGTATTATTCAGTGTATGTGCCAGATATTTCTTACCATCCGGTCCGTTTACACGGATCTTCAGTCTTCTTGCCTGTGCGTCTCCTAAATTGGAGCAGCTTCCTACCTCAAAATATTTTTTCTGTCTCGGAGACCATGCCTCAACATCCAGAGATTTTACTTTCAGATCTGCCAGATCCCCGGAACAGCACTCCAGCGTACGAACCGGAACATCCAGACTGCGGAACAGATCTACGGTATTCTGCCACAGCTTATCAAACCACATCTTACTCTCTTCCGGCTTGCAGACAACGATCATCTCCTGTTTCTCAAACTGATGGATGCGGTAAACGCCTCTCTCCTCGATGCCATGAGCACCTTTCTCTTTACGGAAGCAGGGAGAATAACTGGTCAGAGTCTTCGGCAGCTCTTCCTCCGGAATAATGGTATCGATGAATTTACCGATCATGGAGTGCTCACTGGTACCGATGAGGTAGAGATCCTCGCCCTCGATCTTGTACATCATGGCATCCATCTCTTCAAAGCTCATAACACCGGTAACAACGTTGCTGCGGATCATGAAAGGCGGTACACAGTAAGTAAAGCCTCTGTTGATCATGAAATCTCTTGCGTAAGCAATGACAGCTGAGTGAAGACGTGCGATATCTCCCATCAGGTAATAGAAACCATTTCCTGCCACTTTTCTGGCACTGTCCAGATCGATGCCGTCAAATTTCTCCATGATCTCTGTATGATAGGGTACTTCAAAATCCGGAACAACCGGCTCTCCATATTTCTGGATTTCCACGTTCTCACTGTCATCTTTTCCGATGGGAACGGAAGGATCGATGATATTCGGGATCACCATCATTCTGGTACGGATCTCTTCCTCTACCTTCTTCTCTTCTTCAGAGAGTTCATTCATACGATCTGCCTGGCTGGCAACCTGCTTTTTGACCTCTTCTGCCTCTTCTTTTTTCTTCTGAGCCATCAGAGCTCCGATTTCTTTGGAAAGTTTGTTTCTGGAAGCACGAAGTGCCTCTACCTCCTGTTTGATCTCACGGTTCTTTTTATCCAACTCGATCACTTCATCTACCAGATGAAGCTTTTTATCCTGAAATTTATTACGAATATTCTGTTTTACGATTTCCGGATTTTCCCGGACAAATTTAATATCCAGCATTTTCTACTTATTCCTTTCTAAAATCCAATCGGAGAAAGTCTCCTCTGTAAATGAAAACTCGGCGAATCAAATATCCGCCGAGTTCTATCATACTCTATTTTTCAGTTCGCGTAAAGCACCTTTTTCCTTATTTTCCGGTCTTTCTGCCCTTTTAGGAAGGTCCGTGTAGAAGTATCTTCGCTCTACTGCTCCAGTTCATTGTGTGAATTTACTGCCTGTCGAAGAGCTTCTTTCTCTTCTTCGCCGAGAACCACATAAGATTCTCCTTTTACGATTTCCTTTACATAGGTATAACAGCCGTCGCTGCTGTGAATGGCATTCATGACAAAGCCATTGTTTTCCTTATCCAGCATGGCAAGGGCAAAACTGAGTTTTCCGCCCATTTCCTTAAAAGCATCGTATTTGACAATTGCCACTTTATTCAATGTAATATTCTGTACTTCCTTGATCTTCCGGATTTCTTCCATGTGATTCCGGCTGTTTTCTTCCAGAAGATCCATCTGGTTGAAGCGGGCTGCAAATGCCCGTTCCAGAGATGCTCCATCCATTCCACGCATAAACATCTTATACTTTTTTATAAAACGGCTCATTTTCATGGAGATCTTTATCATATAGACCAAGACGATCAGAAGAACGCCCAGTACAAAAATAAGGATGATCCCCGGGTCGATACCGATTGCATCAAAAATACTGCTTTCCATTTATTGTCCCCTTTTTCTTCTGTTCTGCCTGTCAGGCTTCCTGGTGAATAGACTCCAGAAGATCCATGATCCGTTCCAGTTCTTCATTGGAATAATATTCGATCTCAATTCTTCCTTTATTATTCTTTTTATGATTTACTGTAACTTTTGTTCCCAGGATCATTTTGATCTTCTCTTCGATTCCTTTATAAATAAATTCATTCTCTGTTTTCTGGCTTTTTTTGTTTTCTTTCTCCTTCTGAAAATTTTTCATCAGGCGTTCGGTTTCCCGGACACTGAGTTTTTCATCAAAGATTTTGTTTGCCAGCGTATACTGCTGCTCCTTGTCTTCCACAGCCAGCAGCGCTCTTGCATGACCGGTAGAAATCTTCTCATCCACCACCATCTGCTGCACCCGTTCATCCAGTTTGAGAAGACGCATGGAGTTTGTCACAGCCGTACGGCTTTTGGAAACCCGTTCTGCCAGTTCATCCTGTTTCAGCTCGAATTCTGTCAGAAGACGTCTGAATGCCAGAGCTTCCTCGATCGGGTTCAGATCTTCCCGCTGAATATTTTCAATCAGTGCGATCTCAACTCTTTCCTGCTCCGTGTAATTTTTAATGATAACAGGAACTTCTTTTAAGCCAGCCAGTTTTGCAGCCCGCCATCTGCGCTCACCTGCAATGATCTCATAATAATCATCTTGTTTCTGAACGATCAGCGGCTGGATGATTCCAAACTGTTTGATGGAATCTGCCAGTTCCAGAAGTGCATCCTCATTAAAATTTTTACGAGGCTGTTCCCTGCTGGGCTCCACTTCTGTGATCTTAAGCATCACTTCTTCTTTTTTAACAACTTTCTCTACAACTACTTCTTTTTTTACTTCCGACTTGGCGGGATTACTTTTCTTTGCTCCTGCTGAAGGAATCAGGCTGTCCAGACCTTTTCCTAATCCACTCTTCTTTACCATTCTTCCTCATTCCCCCTGTTGATCACTTCTTCTGCCAAAAGGCGATAACTCTCGGCTCCTGTTGATCTTGCATCATATTTTGTGATAGGCATTCCATAGCTGGGTGCCTCGGCCAGACGCACGTTTCTTGGGATAATGGTCTTGTAAATTCTCTGATCCAGATTTGCCTTTACATTTTCCACAACCTGAAGAGACAGATTGGTTCTTGCATCGTACATGGTGAACACTACACCCTCGATCTCCAGATTCGGATTGAGTCGGTCTCTTACCAGCTCCACAGTATTCATCAGCTGGGAAAGTCCTTCCAGTGCATAATATTCACACTGGATCGGCACCAGCACTGTGTCGGCTGCACACATGGCATTGATCGTCAGAGTATTCAAAGATGGCGGACAGTCAATAATGATAAAATTGTAATTTTCCCGCACCTGATCCACTGCTTTTTTCAGAATAAATTCTTTTTCCTCAAAACCGGTCAGTTCGATTTCTGCTGCTGCCAGATTGATATTGGAAGAAATGATGTCCAGATTCTCGATCACTTCTTTCTGAATGCACTCTTCTATTTTTGATTCGCCGATCAGCAGCTCATAAACGGTATTTTCCACTTCATTCTTTTCTACTCCCAAGCCGCTGCTGGTATTTCCCTGGGGATCTGTATCAATAACCAGAATTTTCTTGCCAAGATCTGCAAGAGATGCGGATAAGTTGATTGCCGTAGTGGTCTTTCCAACTCCGCCCTTCTGATTTGCGATTACGATTGTTCTTCCCATATCTATGTATATTCCCCTTTCTCTGTGATTCCTGTATGTATCACACGATATCTGTGACTTGTTTCGGATGTTCCAGATCCATGAATGGTTTCTTTTCTCACGTCTCTCACAATTCCGGTGTCTCCTATTATAACACCTGTCTGCTGATTGTCCACTGGAAATGTTTCACGTGAAACAAACAATGTTTGTAACTATTCAGGACATTCAAAACAACAGGCCACAGGTCTACGCGTTGCTTCGGTCGGTGCTAAACGAGTCCCACTGGGCCTCAGCCCCCCGCGCATTACATGCGCTCTCGCTGCATTCGCAGCTTCTGTCTGAGGCTAATGGGTATTCCGCCCATTCCAAAATAAAAATTTCATCCTATTGCAAACAAGTTTGCATAGTCTGATTTTTTATTTTGCTGATGTTCTGAACTGTTCCTAATATTTTAGGTTTCACGTGAAACATTCGCTTTTTTCTCCATATCAAGAACTTCATCCAACATTTTTTGAAAGTTTTCCTGTTTTTCTTCCAGCATCTGCTTTTCTTCTTCAAATTTCTGGAGTTCTGCTTTTAAATGTTCCCGGTTTTTCAGCAGTTCTCCCAGCTGTTCTCTCAAAGAATTTTCGCTTCTTCTTGGTGAAAAATATCCCACATCAAATTCTTTTTTGGACTGGATCTTCACGATCTTTTTTTCCACACTCTCAAGTTCCAGTTGCTGTTCCTCTATTTTAGCCGCATACTCTGCAATCTGCCCTCCGTTTTCCTGCAGGACAGACTCAAAATATTCCCGTACCATTGCCGTCTCCTCCCTTCCGGTATCGGCATTCCATATCTGTAGACTGCTCCGCTGCCATACAGCTTCTGCAAGTCTCCAGCCATTTTTTCATTGTAACAGATTTTTTTATCCTGCACAATACAGGTGAGAAAAAGATTGTATCAAAGATGATTTTGGATTATAATAAAGACAGGTTTACGCATGCCCAAATACCAGTAACCATTCATTATCACTTTGTTTAAAAGGAGTCGCTGTTATGAAGCATAAACTTAAAAATGCCCTTATTTTGACCTCAGTCTGTATTGGATCTCTTCATATAATCAACCAGTTTATTTCCTCTGCTGCCACGGTTAAAAACCTCCTCCCGATACGTCCTGGAAAATATTTTGACTGGAGGCACGGAAGAGTTTATTACAGAAAATTCGGTTCCGGAAAACCGCTTCTTCTGATCCATGATCTGGATCCTTCCGCTTCCGCCTACGAATGGAATCAGCTGGAGCAGCAGCTGGCAAAGGATTTTACGGTCTATTCTATCGACCTGCCCGGCTGTGGCCGATCTGATAAATCCAACATGATCTATACCAACTACTTTTATGTTCAGCTGTTGAATGATTTTACCGAAAACGTCATCCGAAAGAAAACCAATGTGGCTGCTACCGGTCTTTCCGGATCCTTCGTGATCATGGCCGCAAACAACAATGAGGAGCTTTTCGATAAGATCTTCCTGATCAGTCCGAAGAGCATTTCTTCCCTGAACCAGATCCCGAATCCCAGATCACGGATCGCGAAACATATACTCAACTGCCCCGTATTGGGAACTACGCTTTATTACATTCTGAGCAACCATACAAATATAGAATATCTCTTCACAGAAAATTATTTTCATAATCCGTTCCATCTTTCCAGACGGACCGTAGATATTTATCATGAATGTGCCCACAGAAAAGGAAACGGCGGAAAATACCTGCTGTCCAGCATCAAAGGCAACTTTGTAAATATTGATATTTCTCATGCACTTCGGAACCTGGACAACAGCATTTACATCATCAGTGGAGATTCTACGCCAAATATTGACAGTATCATTAAGAGTTATGAAACCTTGAATCCGGCCATTGAAAGTGCCCTTGTAGAAAAAGCGGCTTACCTTCCTCAGCTGGAATGTCCGGAAGCTTTCTATCAGACCATGAAAGTTTTCTTCTGATTCCGTAAAACCGCATACTAACAGAAAAAGGCTGTCCACAGCAAGCTTTCCTGCTTCTGTGACAGCCTCTTTTTCTGTCCGCACGGACTTCTATCTGATCGGCTCTTTGGATGGCGTTCCCGCCTTTCTCGGATATTTCTTCGGTGTTTCTTTTACCTTTCCGATCACCACCAGCGTACGGTCAATATCTGTATCAGGGAGCGTGAACCGTACGGTATCCCGATACTCTCCTCCCAGGACTTTAATGGCTTTTTCTGCCTCTGAAAGCTCCAGGTCCACACTTCCGGACTTATACGGTACAAACAAACCGCCCGTCTTTACAAAGGGGAGACAATACTCACTGAGAGAGGAAAGATTCGCCACCGCTCTGGACACCACAAGATCAAAGCTTCCCCGGTATTCTTTCTGTTTTGCGATATCCTCCGCTCTTCCGTGAATTGCCGTAATTCCCGTAAGCCCCAGTCTTTCAATGACTTCATTCAGGAATTTTACCCGTTTATTAAGAGAATCCAGAAGTACTACTTCCAGTTCCGGATAGATGATCTTCAAAGGGATTCCCGGGAAACCGGCTCCTGTTCCCACATCCAGAAGACGTTTTTTTCCATCCAGTTCAACTGCTTTTCCCAGAGCACAGCTATCTACAAAATGTTTGCTCATGACCTCTTCAAACTCTGTGATGGCCGTCAGATTCATGACTTTATTCCACTCGATCAGGAGATCATAATACGCCAGGAACTGCTCTGTCTGTCTCTCTGTAACAGAAATGCCAAAAGCCTGGCATCCCTTTGTCAAAATTTCCGTATCTGCCACTTTTTCACCCGTTTCCTTTCTTTGTAAAGCGGACATTCGCAATCCGCTTCGCTACTTGCTCATGAACGCAGTCGCTTCGCGATCTGTCAGTGGGAGCTTTCAACTCCCACTGACATAAGCATCCCCCCTCACCCGCCGCTTAGTTCTCCGCGCACTTGAAGCGGGGGAATGCTTATCTGCGTTCAGACTGCATGGAGATGCTTCCGCCTTATCAACGCCTTCTGCGCCTCATACAGCTCTTTTCTGTGATTCTTCGTAAATTTCTATGTTTCTGTCTCAAAAATATCTGATTTCAGCTTCTGTGGCTTTCCAGATATACCAGCAGGACAGAAATATCTGCCGGTGAAACTCCTGAGATCCTGGAAGCCTGTCCGATGGAAGTCGGTCCATATTCCTTCAGTTTCTGTTTTGCCTCCAGGCGCAGGCTGTACACATCATCATAATCAAGATCTTTCGGGATCTTTTTCGTCTCCAGTTTTTTAAACTGTTCAACCTGCCGCTTCTGCCGCTGGATATAGCCCTCATATTTGATCTCAATATTTACCTGCTCCTGTACATCTTCCCGAAGTTTCGGACGAGCCTCATCGATCTCAGCCAGTTCTTCATAGTTAAGCTCCGGTCTGCGGATCAGTTCGCCCAACGTCGTTCCTGATTTTAAGAGCGTACTTCCGTGACGCTCCAGAAAAGCCTGTACTTTCTCATTGGCTCCGATATTGGTATGCTCCACCCGTTTGATCTCTTCTTCGATCTCCTTCTCCTTTTTCAGCAGATCCTGGTATCGCTCTTCTGAGATCAGTCCCACTTCATAGCCTTTTTTCGTCAGACGCAGATCCGCATTATCCTGTCTTAAAAGCAGACGGTATTCGGCTCTTGAAGTCATCATACGGTAAGGCTCCCGGTTCTCTTTTGTCACAAGATCATCAATGAGGACACCGATATAACTTTCGGAGCGATCCAGAAGCAGCGGCTCTCTTCCCAGTACTTTCATAGCCGCATTGATACCTGCAACCAGCCCTTGGGCAGCCGCCTCTTCATATCCGGAACTTCCGTTAAACTGCCCGCCGCTGAAGAGCCCCGGGATCTTTTTAAATTCCAGAGAAGCATCCAGTTCTCTTGGATTGATGCAGTCATATTCGATCGCATAGGCATTCCGTACGATAATCGCATGTTCCAACCCCGGCACCGTACGGTACATGGCATACTGAACATCCTCCGGCAAAGAACTGGACATCCCTCCCACATACATTTCATTGGTGTTCCGTCCTTCCGGCTCAATGAAAACCTGATGCCGATTCTTATCGGCAAAACGTACCACTTTATCTTCTATGGACGGACAATATCTGGGACCGGTCCCTTCGATCATACCGGAATACAACGGTGAACGATCCAGATTTTCCCGGATGATCTCATGTGTTTTTTCATTCGTATAGGTCAGCCAGCAGGATATCTGGTCGATCTGCACGCTTTCCGGATCTGTTGTAAAAGAAAAAGGTACGACTCTCTCATCACCGAACTGTTCTTCCATTTTTGAAAAATCAATAGAACGCTTATCGATCCTGGCCGGTGTTCCGGTCTTAAAGCGACGCATTTCGATGCCATGTGACTTCAGGGAATCTGTCAGGTAATTGGCTGCCTGCAGACCATTAGGTCCCGTATAGGTACTTACATCTCCATAAATACATCTGGCCCGTAAATACGTTCCCGTGCATAAGATACAGGCCTTACAATTGTATACAGCTCCTGAATACGTCTTTATCCCTGTTAATTTTCCTTCTTCATCTGTCAGGATCTCTGTTACTTCCTGCTGCCGGATCGTCAGATTCTCCGTATTCTCCAGAACCTTCCTCATTTCTCTGCTGTAATCGGCTTTATCTGCCTGTGCTCTCAAAGAATGGACTGCAGGTCCCTTGGACTGGTTCAGCATCTTGGACTGAATAAAGGTTTTATCAATATTCTTGCCCATTTCTCCGCCTAAAGCATCTAGCTCCCTTACCAGATGTCCCTTCGAGGTTCCCCCAATATTCGGATTACAGGGCATCATGGCAATACTTTCCACACTCACTGTAAAAAGCTGTGTCTTAAGCCCCAGTCTCGCACAGGCCAGTGCTGCTTCACAGCCTGCATGACCTGCTCCTACTACAACTACATCTACATTTTCTGTGATTGTATTCATAATGCAATTTTCCTCTCATTTTGTATACAATATGCCAATACAGTGCTTTTTCACTTGAAATCACTGTATCTTTCTCCTTGTTCTGTCCGGGAATTTCGGGACTTTCCGATCCGATTTTACCGTAGATCCTTCTGTTCTGCAAAGCAAAATCGCCTTCTATTTTCCCGTACAGAACTTGCTGAAGATCTCGTTCACCAGATCTTCCCCGAGGCTTTCTCCAAGAATCCTTCCGAAAGCCTCATAAGCGCTCATAAGGTCAATGGAGAAGAAATCCTCAGGCATCCCTGCCTGAATGCTTTCCCCTACCTGTATGAGGCTTCTGTGCGCTTCCAGAAGGGCCTGTTTCTGTCTGGCATTGGTAATGTAAACCTGATCATTAAAGGACAGTTCTCCTCCGAAAAACATCTCTTTCACCTTTTCTGAAAGCCGGTCCAGTCCTTTATTTTCTAAAGCAGAGATCGGTATGACCTCAATCTCCCCGATGCCGGCCTGCTGCATCTTCTCTCTCAGGATCTCCTCTGTCGTCACAGCCTCGAGATCGGTCTTATTCAGAAGCACCACCGCTTTTTTCTCTTTCAGAAATCCCATGATCTCCTGATCATTTCCGTCCAGCTCGGTAGAAGAATCCACCACGTAGAGGATAAGATCTGCATCACGCACCGACTCCCGGCTCCGTTTTACGCCGATCTTCTCCACCACATCCTCCGTCTGACGGATCCCTGCCGTATCTACCAGCACCAGGGTAACGCCGCTTAAGTTTACCTTCTCTTCCAACGTATCCCTGGTCGTTCCTGCAATATCTGTGACAATGGCTCTCTCTTCCCCTGTCAGTACATTTAAAAGTGAGGATTTTCCTGCGTTCGGTTTTCCCAGGATCACAGTCCTTATCCCCTCTGTCATGATCTTCCCGTCCTCAGAATTTTTCAGAAGTATTTCCGTTTCTTTTTTCCAGCTCTCATTCTTTTCTTCCAATTCTTCCGGATACCCCTCCAGAGAAATATGCTCCGGATCATCCAGTGCAGACTCGATATGTGCGATCTCATAAAGAATACCTGCTCTCAGAGCCTTTATACGGGCCTGTACAGCCCCTTTCAGCTGTTTGACGGAGCTTCTCAGGGCATACTCATTCTGAGCCTCTATAACGTCCATAACGGCTTCTGCCTGGGAAAGATCGATCCTGCCGTTCAAAAATGCCCTCTTGGTAAATTCACCCGGTTCTGCTGCCCTGGCTCCATTTTTTAATACCGTCTCCAGAACCCGTTTCACGGCAAATACGCCTCCATGGCAATTGATCTCCACCGTATCTTCTGCCGTGTAGCTTCTGGGGCCTTTAAGGAGCGTTACAAGCACTTCATCTATGACTTCCTCCCCGTCTACAAGAAAACCATAATGGATGGTATGGGAAGGCTGCTCCGAAAGCTTCTTTTTCTTCTTTGTCCCGGAATCATAGATCCGGTCCGCAATCTCAAAAGCGTGTGTTCCGCTGATTCTTACAATACCGATCCCCGCCGGACTCATGGCCGTGGAGACCGCAGCTATCGTATCACTGTTCATTTCTTTCATTCTCCTTCCAGGCAGTTCCTACTGCCCGGTTCGATGCTCACGTAAACAAGAAGGGGATGCTGCCTGCATCCCCTTCTTCTCCCGGCAGCAGATTTATCTTTCTCTGTTGCTGCTGTTATTATTTTTCAATGTCACTACGACTTTACGGTAAGGCTCTTCTCCTTCACTGTGAGTCGCCACATAAGGATTGTTCTGCAGTGCAGAATGGATGATCCTTCTTTCATACGGATTCATAGGCTCCAGAAATACCGGTTTTCTGGTCCGTTTTACTTTGGAAGCAATGTTTCTTGCCAGATTTTCCAGTGTTTCTTTTCTCCGTCTGCGGTAATCTTCGGTATCTACCTTAACACGCACATACGGTCCGTTTCCCTTATTTACTACAAGGCTGGTCAAATACTGAACAGAATCCAGAGTCTGTCCTCTCTTTCCGATCAGAACGCCCATCTCATCTCCATTGAGGTCAATGTTCAGGGTGCCTTCTTCATCAAAAGCGGCTTTGATCTCCACCTGCATATTCATGGCGTTCAAAGTTCCCTTCAGGAATTCTTCCGCTCTTCTGATGGCTGCCTCTTTATCCAGAGGAGCTTTTCCCGGCTTCTCAGCTGCTGCTTCCTTCACCGGTACAGCTTCTTTATGAACGGGCTCTTTCTCTGCTCTTGTCTCTTCCCGCACGGTTTCCTTTACAATGACTTTTTCTTCTGCTTTCTGTACCGGTTTTTTTTCTGCTTTTTTCACCGGTTCTTCTGCAGCTTCTTCAAAGCTCTCCTCCGGAATCTCTTCTTTTTTACGGGCCATGATCACTGCGGGCTTACTTCCGAATCCTAAGAATCCGGAGCTTCCTTTTTCTACTACTTCATACTCGATGTTATCGCTGCTTGTGCCAAACTGAATGGAAGCTTCCATGAGCGCATCATCCACTGTTTTGGCTGAGATCCTGATGTATTCCATAGTACCCCTCCTGTTTTGCTGAACTGCTGCTTATTTTTTCTTTCCTGACTTTTCGTTATACTGTTCTACCATACGGGCCTTTGCCGCGATGCTTCCCGGTTTTGCCGTATGATTTTTATAGTATTCCGTGGATTTCTCCATCTGTTTCTTACGGGCTTCTTCTTTCTGTTTCTGAACCTTCTCATCCTCTTCCGGATCTGCCTGTTTAGAAGCGGCCATCATGGCCTGTTTGGAGATCGTCTGAGGCGGAAGACCCATTTTTTTACGTTTCTCGTTGTTTTTCTCCACGTTTTTCTGGATCATAGCATCCAGATCGATCTTATCAATCTGTTTGTTTACAATAAGCTGCTGAATGATACGGACAACAGCACTGGCTACCCAGTAGATACCGAGACCGGTCGGCAGGGTAAAACAGAATACCACAGACATCAGCGGCATTACGTTGTTCATCATTTTCATGGATGCTTCCATGCTTCCGCCCTCTGTCTGATTTGAAGAAGGTGTTGCAGCAGTGGAGATTTTTACACTGAACCACTGGGTCAGACCGGAAAGGATCGGGATCAGAAGAGCTCCGATCACCAGAAGGATGGCTCCGCTCTCCAGACCGCTCTTGATGATATTGAACGGAGAATCCGCAATATTCAGACCGAGGAAATAATTCATCCGGTCCATTTCGCCCTGTGTCTTGGTTACCAGATCAGCAAAATCCGGGAATTTCTCGGCAAGAGTTGCCCAGTCTGTCGGTTTGCATTTATAAAGTGTATCTACGATAGAATCGGCTGCATAGCCCAGTTTTTCAAAACTGATATTATTTACTTTTGCAATTTCAGTAAGAATCTCCTGGCTTCCGCTTGTTGCTAAAATCTTCTCAACCAGCGGCATGAATGCATTTTTCACGCTGCCTACATAAGCGGGAACATTCCAGATAACCCGGTACAAAGCGAACAGGATCGGCAGCTGGATCAACATCTGTATACAGCTTCCGGTCGGGGATACGCCGTATTTTGCGTATACCTCTTTGGTTTCCTCGTTCATCTTCATCATGGAAGCCTGGTCCTGCTTGCCCTTGTATTTTTTCTGGATCTTCTGCAGTTCCGGGTTCATTCTTGCGGAAAGTTTGGAGAACTTCTGCTGCTTGTAGGTCAGCGGAGTCATGATCCCGTAGATGATGATCGTGAACAGGATGATACATAAACCGATATTTTCCACATGGAACACACTGCTCAAAAAGATAAAGATGGCATTCATAATGAATCCAAGCAGTGTGGCTACCGGTCCAATAATGAACGTATTGGTCTTGGTTAATAACATGCTTTTCCTCCTGGATGTGCAGCCTTTCCGGCTCCCTTTGCCGCATGCTGCATTGCTTCTTGTTTTTCGTCTTCCTGATCAAACGGCCGTTACCGTTCAGGGAACAGGATCATACCCTCCATGAGAAAAAGGATTACACCTTAAGATACGCCACACGGCCAAAAGGGAACCCTTCAAAGCCCCGTATTTTTCAATCGCCTCCAGTCCATACTGGGAACAGGTGGGAAAATACGGACACTTGGTACTCTTTAACGGTGAAAGGTATTTTCTATATAATTTAATCATTCCGATTAAGATCTTTTTCATCTTGATTCTCCGACGAAAGCTCCTGGTACAGATCCTGAAGCTTCATGAGATGCAGGAGTGCGCTCTCGATCTCCCGATAGCTCCTCCCCTTTGCCAGTGGTCTTACCACAACCACAAGGTCATATCCAGGTTTTATTGATTTTTCGTTCAAACGATAACTCTCTCTAATTAAACGACACATATGATGGCGAACAACACTGTTCCCCACCTTTTTACTGACAGAAATCCCGATGCGGTTTTTGGACAAGCCATTATCCAGCCGATACAGCACCAGGTACCGGTTCGCCTTGGAATCTGCTGCCCGATAGACGCTCTGAAAATCCTGATTTTTCTTCAATGACTCTGAAAATATCATAAAAACTCCATACGTTTCTATTAAAGAGAAGAAAAGGCCACAAATATGCGGCCTATGCTGACAATACTTTTCTTCCTTTTGCTCTTCTAGCAGCAAGAACTTTTCTTCCGTTTGCTGTGCTCATTCTTGCTCTGAATCCGTGAACTTTCGCTCTGGATCTTTTCTTCGGCTGAAATGTCATTTTCATAAGTTTTGGCACCTCCTTCTTCTATCCTGCCATTTCCGTCCATACTCCGAAACCGGTTTCCCTGATACGGAAGGACAAAAACAGCAGCCAATCTACCACTTCTGCCCTGCGAAACAGGCTGGTTTTCTATTTTTATACGATGCAAAACATCATTTCCCATTATATTCACAAAAAACCAGAAAGTCAAGGGGTTTTTTCCCTTATTTACGGGCTTAAACCGCCTTTTCGGCCTCTTACTTTCCGGGGATCCCGTTTTGGATTCCCTTATAATATAATAAGAAGAAACTCTTCTTTCCAGCCCTTTTTTGCTCCGGTTTGTGGATATGTGGAAATTTTTCGCTTTTTCCCCTGATCCACATCCCATCCCCAGTCCATCCACGGCCAATCCACAAGTTATCCACATATTGGGGATAACTTGTGCATAACTCCAGAATAACTTGTGGAAAGAGCCTCAAACATCCACATAGTTGCCTAAAAAGCCCGTATTTTACATGGTTTTTCACTGTGAACAAGTTTTTTTCTCTTTTTCACAAGAATTAAGCATTGATAATTTCACCGTTTTAGTTTAAAATTGTTGAGTATAGTGGGATGATTTTTTATGCTCGTCCCGTACGGACATACACCATACGTTCTTTTCATGATTGTGGAGGTCTCCATAGTCTTTTTTTCGTATGCTTATAACCAATGTAAGGAGTTATCTGAATGGACATCATCAAAGAAAAATGGGAGGAAATTCTATATACCGTAAAGCTGGAACATGAACTTACAGACGTATCCTTCGATACGTGGCTGAAACCACTGAAGGTACATAGTTTCGAAAAAAACGGATCTGCAAATATGCTGTATATCCTGATCCCGGCTGAGCAGCAGCCTGCTTTCGGTTATATTAAGAAGAAGTACGCCCTTCCGCTTCGGGTTGCCATTGCGGAAATCACCGGCCTGGACTGTTCCCTGGAATTTATCCTTCCCGAAGAAGCACAAAAACTGGAAGCTGAAAAGGCAACCGTTACTTCTAATCTGAATGAATGCATTGAAAAAGCCAATCTGAATCCAAAGTACACCTTCGATACTTTTGTGGTCGGCAGCAACAACAATTTTGCCCATGCTGCCTCTCTCGCAGTGGCCGAATCTCCGGGAGAAATGTACAATCCGCTCTTTATCTACGGAGGAGTCGGACTTGGCAAAACACACCTGATGCATTCCATTGCTCACTTTATATTAGAAAGAAATCCGGAAACAAAGGTACTTTATGTGACCAGTGAATCCTTTACGAATGAACTGATCGAAGCCATCCGTAACAACAACAACACTGCAACTGCCCGTTTTCGTGAGAAATACCGCAATATTGACGTACTTCTTATTGATGATATCCAGTTCATTATAGGAAAAGAATCCACGCAGGAAGAATTTTTCCATACTTTTAATGATCTGCACAGCAATAAAAAGCAGATCATTATTTCTTCGGATAAACCTCCTAAAGAAATGCAGACTCTGGAAGGACGTCTCCGTTCCCGCTTTGAATGGGGTCTTATTGCAGACATCTCCTCTCCCGACTACGAAACACGTATGGCAATCCTCCGGAAAAAAGAAGAACTTGACGGTTATCAGGTAAATGATGACGTCATCAAATATATCGCTACCAATATCAAATCCAACATCCGTGAGCTGGAAGGTGCCCTCAATAAACTTATGGCCTGCAGCCGCCTGGAAAAAAAGGAAATCACGATTGAAATGGCTGAGCAGGAGCTCCGCGACATCATCTCTCCTGATGAAAAACGGGAAGTCACTCCGGAACTGATCATCAATACGGTAGCAGAACATTTCGGGATCCGTCCGGAAGACATCAAAGGAAAGAAACGAAATTCCGAAATTGTCTTTCCCAGACAGATAGCCATGTATCTCTGCAGAGAGATCATCGGTATCCCCTTAAAGTCCATCGGAACCATAATGGGGAAAAAAGACCACACGACAGTTATCCACGCCTGCAACACGATCGTTGCTGACATGGAAAAATCCGAATCTACACGCAATACAGTAGAGATCATCAAGAAGAAAATCACACCGAATTAACAGTCATCCACAGGCTCCGTACGAGAGTTCCACAAAAGTATTCCACACAGGAACCTCTTGATTTTACTGCCTTTCGTACGGTTATTCACAAATCCACAGCCCCTAAGAATATGACTACTGATTTTCTATAAAAAATATATTCAAAGCCTTTTTCGGCCAGAAGGAGTACACACCTATGAAAATTATCTGTTCCAAAACAAGTCTGTTAAAGGGTGTAAACACCGTACTGAAAGCGGTACCCTCCAAAACGACCATGCCGATCCTGGAATGCATTCTGATCGATGCAACTCTTGGAAAAATTAAATTTACTGCAAATGATATGGAACTTGGCATTGAAACTACAGTTGACGGTTCCATCCAGGAAAAAGGTATTGTTGCTCTGGATGCAAAGATTTTTTCTGAAATCGTACGAAAACTTCCGGAAAATGAAGTGACTATCGAAACAGATGCCAGACTGAACACGACCATCACCTGTGAAAAAGCAAAATTTAATATACCGGGTCAGTCCGGTGACGATTTCACAGGACTTCCTGTTGTTGAAAAAAATGAAAGCATCACTCTTACTCAGTTTACGCTGAAAGAAGTGATCCGTCAGACCATCTTTTCGATTGCTGTAAATGAAAATAATAAAATGATGACCGGTGAGCTTTTTGAAGTAAACGGAAGTTTACTAAAAGTGGTTTCCCTGGACGGACACAGGATTTCGATCAGAAAAGTGGAATTAAAAGAAAACTTTGGCAATATTAAAGTTGTCGTTCCCGGAAAGACACTCACAGAAGTGAGCAAGATTTTATCCGGCGAAACAGACGACGATGTCCGTATTTTCTTTACAAACAACCATATTGTTTTTGAATTTGATGAAACCGTTGTTGTTTCCCGCCTGATCGAAGGAGAGTATTACCGTATTGATCAGATGCTTTCCAGTGATTATGAAACAAAGATCACGGTAAACAAGAAAGAGCTTCTAAGCTGTATCGACCGTGCAACGCTGCTGGTCAAGGAAGGAGATAAAAAACCCATTATCATCCATATCACAGATGCTTCCATGGAACTTAAGATCAATTCTCAGATCGGTTCTATGAAAGAGGATATTGATATTGAGAAAGAGGGTAAAGATATTCTTATTGGCTTCAACCCCCGGTTCCTGATGGATGCTTTGCGGGTAATTGACGATGAGACCGTTGATGTTTATCTGGTAAATCCCAAAGCGCCCTGCTTTATCCGGGATGACAAAGAAACTTACACCTATCTCATTCTGCCGGTAAACTTTACAGCTTAAGGGAGGAAAATCATGAATACAATTGCAATCAAAGATGAATTTATCAAGCTGGGACAGGCACTGAAGCTGGCCGGTTTATGTGAGTCCGGCGTAGAAGCAAAATTCGCCGTACAGGAGGGACAGGTACTGGTTAATGGCGTAACAGAGACCCAGCGAGGAAAGAAACTTCATCCGGGAGATACTTTTACCTACGAAGGACAGACAGTAACGGTTCTGGAAAAAAAGTAAGGCTGGTGCCGAATGGTAATCGAATCGATCAAACTGGAAAATTTCAGGAATTATGAGACGCTGGAACTTCAGCTGGATCCGGGAACCAATATTTTTTACGGAGAAAATGCCCAGGGAAAGACGAATATTCTGGAGTCGGTCTACCTCTGCGGGACGACCAAGTCCCACAAAGGGAGCAGAGACCGGGAGATGATCCGCTTTGACCAGGAAGAAGCACATATCCGTATGAAACTTGACCGGGCCGGAAGTTCTTACAGCATCGATATGCATCTTAAAAAAAACAGACCCAAGGGGATCGCCATAAACGGTGTCCCCATACGGAAGGCGGGAGAACTTCTTGGGCTTGGTAATTTTGTGTTTTTTTCTCCCGAAGATCTGAATATCATCAAAAGCGGCCCGGGAGAACGGAGACGTTTTGTGGATCTGGAGCTTTGCCAGCTTTCAAAAGTCTATCTTTTTCAGCTGTCTAATTACAACAAAATCCTGAACCAGCGAAACAAACTGCTGAAGGAGATCTCCTTTCGGCCGGAATATCTGGATACGCTGGATGTATGGGACAGTCAGCTGGTTCAGTACGGGCAGAGAGTCATTCAGGAGAGAGAACTTTTTGTCAGTCGCCTCAATGAAATCATAGGCGGAATCCATCAGCGCCTCTCCGGAGGCCGGGAGACCCTGGTGATCCATTATGAGAAAAATGTGGAGATCGGGGATTTTGAACAGAAACTGAAAAATAGCCGGGAACGGGACTTAAAACTCCGTACGACCCAGAATGGTCCTCACAGAGATGATCTCTGCTTTGATATTGGCGGAATGGATATCCGTAAGTTTGGTTCTCAGGGGCAGCAGCGTACGGCGGCACTTTCTCTGAAGCTTTCCGAGATCGAGCTGGTAAAACAGGAGATCAAGGATACGCCGGTGCTTCTTCTGGATGATGTGCTTTCCGAGCTGGACAGCAACAGGCAGAAATATCTTCTGGACGGTATTCATGATATACAGACATTGATCACTTGTACGGGACTTGATGAGTTTGTTGAGAACCGTTTTGAAATAAATAAAGTATTTCAGGTAAGCGATGGAGTAGTAACTTAAGGAGGTTAGATAATGGGTACAGAACAACAAAATGCAGAATATGGCGCAGACCAGATCCAGATCCTGGAGGGCCTGGAGGCAGTCCGCAAAAGACCGGGAATGTACATCGGAAGCACTTCCGTACGTGGACTTCATCATCTGGTGTATGAGATCGTAGATAATGCAGTGGACGAGGCACTGGCCGGTTTCTGTACGGAAATACAGGTCGTCATCAACAAGGGAAACAGCATCACCGTTATCGATAACGGTCGTGGGATTCCTGTAGGAATCAACCATAAATCCGGTCTTCCGGCTGTAGAGGTGGTATTTACGATCCTTCATGCCGGCGGAAAATTTGGCGGCGGCGGATATAAGGTATCCGGTGGTCTTCATGGTGTGGGAGCCTCTGTTGTAAACGCACTTTCCACCTGGCTGGAGGTTCGTATCTGCCATGAAGGAAAAGTTTATCAGCAGCGTTATGAGCGGGGGAAGGTCTGCTATCCCTTGAAGGTGATTGGTGAATGTCCTCTGGAGAAGACGGGAACGCAGGTAGATTTCCAGCCGGATCCGGAGATTTTTGAGGAGACAGAGTATGATTTCAATACCCTGAAGCACCGTCTTCGGGAGATGGCTTTTCTCACTAAGGGAATCCGTATCGTCCTTCGGGATGACAGAGAAGAGGAGCCCGTACAGAAGGTCTTTCATTACGAGGGAGGCATCAAAGAATTTGTCAGCTATCTGAACAGGGGAAAGACACCGCTTTATCCGGAAATCGTCTACTGTGAAGGAAACCGTGACGGCGTTTCTGTTGAGGTGGCACTTCAGCATAACGATGGATACAACGAAGGCGTTTACAGTTTCGTAAATAACATTACGACACCGGAAGGCGGAACACATCTCACCGGTTTCCGGAATGCCCTGACAAAGACGTTTAATACGTATGCCAAAGCAAATAAGCTGATCAAGGAGACGGACAGTCTTTCCGGAGAAGATATCCGTGAGGGGCTGACTGCGATCGTCAGTGTGAAACTTGAGGAGCCTCAGTTTGAAGGTCAGACAAAGCAGAAGCTGGGAAACAGTGAAGCAAGAGGAGCGGTAGACAATCTGGTGACCGAGCAGCTGACCATTTATCTGGAACAGCATCCGCAGGTGGCGAAGATCGTTCTGGAGAAATCCATCATGGCTCAGAGGGCCCGTGAGGCAGCAAGAAAGGCAAGAGAACTGACAAGGAGAAAATCTGCCCTGGACGGCATGGCTCTGCCGGGAAAACTGGCAGACTGTTCAGATAAGGATCCGAAAAACTGTGAGATCTACATCGTAGAGGGAGACTCTGCGGGCGGTTCTGCAAAAACAGCCAGAAGCCGTGCGACGCAGGCGATCCTTCCTCTTCGTGGAAAAATCCTGAACGTGGAAAAAGCGAGACTTGACCGGATTTATGGAAACGCGGAGATCAAAGCAATGATCACTGCTTTCGGAACCGGTATCCATGAGGATTTTGACATCAGCAAGCTGCGTTATGACAAGATCATTATCATGACAGATGCCGATGTGGATGGTGCTCATATCAGTACACTGCTTCTGACGTTTTTGTACCGGTTTATGCCGGAGCTGATCCGTCAGGGACATGTATATCTGGCACAGCCGCCTCTTTACAAGCTTGAAAAAAATAAAAAAGTCTGGTATGCCTACAGTGATGAGGAGCTGGCGAAGATCCTCAATGAGGTAGGCCGTGACCAGAATAATAAGATTCAGCGTTATAAAGGACTTGGAGAGATGGATCCGGAGCAGCTCTGGGAGACTACCATGGATCCGGAGCGCAGGATTCTTCTTCGCGTGAACATGGATGAAGAAGCTTCTTCTGAACTGGATGTGACCTTTACCACACTGATGGGTGATCAGGTGGAACCCAGAAGAGAATTCATCGAGGAAAACGCGAAATTTGTAGAAAATCTTGACATTTAGGAGGAGAAACCGTGGAAGACAATATTTTTGACAAGATCCATGAGAGGGATCTGAAAAAGACCATGGAGAAGTTTTATATCGATTATGCCATGAGCGTGATCGCTTCCAGGGCTCTTCCGGATGTACGGGATGGATTGAAACCCGTACAGAGGCGAGTGCTGTATTCCATGATCGAGCTGAACAATGGACCGGATAAGCCACATCGAAAATGTGCGCGTATCGTCGGTGATACCATGGGTAAATATCATCCCCATGGAGATAGTTCCATTTACGGAGCTCTGGTAAATATGGCTCAGGAATGGTCTACCCGTTATCCGCTGGTAGACGGCCATGGAAACTTCGGTTCTGTGGATGGAGACGGCGCAGCAGCCATGCGATACACGGAGGCAAGACTCAGTAAGATCTCTATGGAGATGCTTGCAGATATCAACAAGGATACCGTTGATTTCCAGCCGAACTTCGATGAAACGGAGAAAGAGCCTACGGTACTGCCCAGCCGGATCCCAAACCTTCTGGTAAATGGAACGACCGGTATTGCAGTCGGAATGGCGACCAATATCCCGCCTCATAACCTTCGGGAAGTTGTTTCTGCAGTGGTGAAGATCATCGATAATCGGGTCCAGGAGAACAGGGATACGGAAATCGATGAAATTTTAAAGATCATCAAAGGCCCGGATTTTCCGACAGGAGCGATGATCCTTGGAACCAGAGGAATTGAGGAAGCATACCGTACAGGACGCGGAAAGATCCGTGTGCGTGCAGTAACAGAGATTGAAGCCATGCCTAACGGAAAGAGCCGGATCCTGGTACATGAGCTTCCGTACATGGTAAATAAGGCACGGCTCATTGAGAAGATCGCTGAGCTTGTCCGTGACAAAAAAATCGATGGAATTACCGGCATTACGGATGAATCCAGCCGTGAAGGCATGCGCATCAACATTGAGCTCAGGAGAGATGCCAATGCCAATGTGGTACTGAACCAGCTCTTTAAGCATACACAGCTTCAGGATACGTATGGTGTGATCATGCTGGCTCTGGCAGGAGACGGTCCGACCAGCCTGCAGCCCAAGGTTATGAATATCCTGGAGATCCTGCAGTATTATATCCGCCATCAGGAGGATGTAGTCACCAGAAGAACGAAATATGATCTGAACAAAGCGGAAGAGAGAGCCCATATTTTACAGGGACTGCTCATTGCACTTGATCATATCGATGAAGTCATTAAGATCATCCGCGGTTCTGTCAACACGCAGGCGGCGAAAGCTGCTTTGATGGAGCGCTTTGCTCTTTCTGATGCCCAGGCTCAGGCGATTGTGGATATGCGTCTTCGTACGCTCACCGGTCTGGAACGGGAGAAGCTGGAAAACGAGTATGCAGAGCTTATGAAACGCATCGGTGAGTTGAAAGCGATTCTGGCGGATGAAAATCTTCTGCTTGGTGTGATCCGCAAGGAGATCTCAGAGATCGCTGATAAGTACGGCGATGAGAGAAGAACCAGCATCGGATTTGACGAGTTTGATATTTCCACAGAGGATCTGATCCCGAAGGAAAATGTGGTCATTGCCATGACGAAGCTTGGTTATATCAAACGTATGACCGTGGACAATTTCAAGAGCCAGAACCGTGGCGGAAAAGGTATCAAGGGCATGCAGACTCTGGATGATGACTATATTACAGAACTTCTCATGATGAATACTCACAGCTATATCATGTTCTTTACGAATACCGGTCGGGTATACCGTCTGAAAGGATACGAGATTCCGGAAGCAAGCCGTACAGCAAGAGGAACGGCTATTGTAAATCTTCTGCAGCTGGCTCCGGAAGAAAAGATCACAGCTACGATCTCCATCAAGGAATTTGCGGAAGGTCAGTATCTTTTTATGGCAACCAAAAAAGGTATCGTGAAGAAAACGCCGGTGACGGATTATGTCAACGTGCGGAAGGGCGGTCTGGCTGCCATGACACTCAGAGAGGATGATGAACTGATCGAGGTAAAACGTACCAACGATGAGAAAGATATCTTCCTTGTGACCAAATATGGCATGTGTATCCGTTTCCACGAGACAGATGTCAGAAGCACCGGTCGTGTTTCCATGGGAGTTATCGGCATGAATCTTTCTGACGGTGATGAAGTGGTAGGTATGCAGCTTGACACGCAGGGAAAATATCTTCTGACAGTATCGGAAAAAGGTATGGGAAAACTGACGGACCTTGAAGAGTTTACAGCCCAGATCCGCGGTGGTAAAGGTGTGAAGTGCTATAAGATCATGGAGAAGACCGGAAATGTAGTAGGAGTGAAGATCCTGAATAAAGAAAACGAGATCCTTCTCATCAACACGGAAGGCATCGTGATCCGTATTGAGTGTGAGGATATTTCGATCCTGGGCCGGGTAACTTCTGGTGTAAAACTTATGGATGTAGGAGAAAATATCAAGGTGGCCAGTATTGCCAGGGTTAAGGAAGAATCCAAGAAATCCGATGAGGACATGCTGAAGACCATGGAAACTGAACTGGAAGAAGAATCAAAATAAATGAGCAGATTAAGAAGAATCCTTGCGGTGTGGGCGGCAAAAGCCACTGGCTTTGCCTGCCGGATCACCGGTAAACAGGGCGTGACCCTGGCCGGACAGATTGCTTTAAAGATCGATCCGGACATTTTAAAAGAACTTTCCAGCCAAGTAAAAGAGAAGATTTTCGTTACCTGCGGAACCAACGGGAAGACTACCACAAACAATCTTCTCTGTTCTGCCATTGAAGCAGAGGGAAAAAAGGTAGTCTGCAACCATACGGGTTCCAATATGCTCAACGGTGTGGCAGCAGCCTTTGCACAGAGCGCCTCTCTTAGCGGTAACCTGAAGGCTGATTATGCCTGCATCGAGGTGGATGAGGCATCTACTGTCCGTATTTTTCCTCATTTTAAGCCGGATTATATGGTATTGACCAATCTGTTCCGTGATCAGCTGGACCGGTATGGTGAGATAGACATTACCATGAATCTTCTGAAAAAGGCAATGCAGATGGCACCGGAAATGGAAGTTATTGTAAACGGAGACGATTCTCTGTCTACTTATCTTGCAATGGAGAGTGGAAATCCTTATGTGACGTTTGGCATTGGAGAGCAGTATTTCAAAGATCAGAAAGATTCCGGAGAGATCAGAGAAGGAACTTTCTGTAAAAAATGCGGTTCCAAAATGGAGTATCATTTTTATCATTACAGTCAGCTGGGAGATTATTATTGCCCGGACTGCGGCTTTAAGCGTCCGGAGCTCACCTATAATGCCCTGCATGTGCATGCTGGAGAGAATCTGTCCTTTGAAGTGAACGGGACTGCCATTGAGGCCAATTACAGAGGTTTTTACAATATCTATAACATCTTGGCGGCTTATGCTGCCGGAAAAGAGGCAGGACTGAAACTGACTGCTTATAACCGGGTTCTGAGAAAATACAGTCCGGAAAACGGCCGGAATGAGGCGTTCCACATCAACGGGACGGATATTATCCTTAATCTTGCCAAAAATCCGGCGGGCTTTAATCAGAATATTTCCGCTGTCATGGAGGATACGAAGGAAAAAGACCTGATCATCCTCATCAATGACAACAGCCAGGACGGTATTGATGTTTCCTGGCTTTGGGATGTAGACTTTGATCGTTTTCAGGATGCCGGAATCCATTCCATTACGGTAAGCGGTATCCGCTGCCGTGATATGCAGCTTCGTCTCAAATACGTGGATATCCCGTCCATTCTGGAGCCGGATATTGAAAAGGCCATCCAGGACCGCATCAAGGACGGTGTAAAAAATCTCTATGTACTGGTGAATTACACAGGTCTTTATAAGACGCATAATATTCTGAAGAAACTGGAGGGAGAGCAGAAATGAATATTACCATCGGCCATCTTTATCCGGATCTTCTGAATCTTTACGGAGACAGAGGAAATATCCAGTGTCTCCGTAAACGCTGTGAATGGAGAGGAATCCGGGCAGAAGTGAAAGAATTCCGTTCCGGAGATAAGATTGATTTTCAGGAACTTGATATTGTACTTCTGGGCGGAGGATCTGACAGGGAGCAGATGATCGTCTGCAATAAGCTGAAGGCGATCCGGGAGGATTTCAAGGCTTATGTGGAATCCAATGGCGTTGTGATTGCTGTCTGCGGCGGTTATCAGCTCCTGGGAAAATATTATCAGACAGATGACGGTCTTATCGAGGGACTGGATCTGGTGGATCTTTACACGGAGCAGAAGGAAGGACGTCTGATTTCAAATATCGTCTTAAAGAGCGATCTTTTTGAATTTCCGGTAGTAGGATTCGAGAATCATGGCGGAAGAACCTTTATTGGGGCAAATAAGCCCTTTGGGAAGGTACTTTACGGTAATGGTAATGATGGAGAATCCGGATATGAAGGCGTGGTCTATAAAAATGTCATTGGAACCTATCTTCATGGACCGCTTCTTCCTAAAAATCCCCAGGTGGCAGATTATCTTATACAGAAAGCACTGGAGAGAAGATATAATCGCCCAATGGAGTTAAAAGTTCTGGATGACAGTGAAGAAAAAGAAGCAAATGACTACATTTATAACCGCTTTGTAAAAAATGCAGAATAAGAAAGGCCCGGAAGCAGCAGAAGTCTTCCGGGTTTTTTCAAAATTAAAAGAAAAACAGGAGAGAGAAAAAACAGTGTTTCCGTGAGCCAAGTGAGATACAAAATAAATAATTGAAAAAAATGAAAAAAAGCATTGACAAAAGTAAATTCATAAAGTATAATTTCAAATGCGTCACTGATGAACGCTATTCAAAACTGAATGCAATGTATCTGGAGAAGTACTCAAGTGGCTGAAGAGGCGCCCCTGCTAAGGGTGTAGACCGTTCGCGCGGTGCGAGGGTTCAAATCCCTCCTTCTCCGTATTTTTTTGAATCGCTTGAATAAAATAAAAAATTCAAAAAAATAAAAAAGTTCTTGACAATAGCGAAAATCAATGATAGAATCAATACTCGCTGAGCAAGTTTGAAAAAAGAACATCAAAAAAACTTTTGAAAAAAGTTTAAAAAAGTTCTTGACAAACAAAACAAAGCCTGATATAATAAAGAAGTTGCTGCTGAACAGCAACAAACCAAGAACCTTGATAACTGAACAGTGACATATCCTTGAAAGTTCA